>NZ_BAAGXE010000004.1:0-585422 GCF_054779995.1 Microbacterium shaanxiense
CACAACGCCGAACCGGCGCTCACATAGACAACGGAACTGAACCCAGGGCGGTTCAGCGTGTCCCATCGTCTCAGCACCGACCGCAGCCTAAGCAGGCACTCGCACAACGGCATGAACGTGCAGCGCCATACGTGATTGCAACTCTCGGACCGCGTAGTACTCGGCATCCGGGCAGAGTCGCCGCATCGCCGCAGCCGCCGACTTCCACAGCCGCCCGAGCGCCCCGTGCCACCGCACCTGATCCTCATACCGGTACGAATCCTGGTCAATCGGCAGCCCGCGTAGGTGCACGTCGTCGTGCCCATGGGTCTGCCCGCATTTGCAACGCTTGCCCGCGTCACGCTCCCATTTCGGCACCAGATGCACCGAGCCGAACGATGGAGCCGACAGCGTGATGAAGAAGTACTTGTACGACGGGAGCGGGTGCCCGTCGGCGTCATAGATGCCCGACCGTGCGATGCGTTGCCAATCGCCCCGATACAGACCAGCGCACGACGGGCACACCGCTGTACGGCGAGACTGGCACCGAATGAACCGGCCAGGCTCAACCTCATACGGACGGGCGCAGATGTGCGAGCGGATCGCGGCGAGGACATCATCGGACGGTAAGTCAGATGTGCCCGTGGAGGTCATATCGCGCGCACCCCCGGCGCACCCCGACCATGCAGCCGACCATGTATCGGCGCACACGATGCAACAGAATCACCACGTGGAACCCGCTGCACAGCAGGGTCCGAGTCCTTCACACGGAAGAGGTCATCGGTTCGAGTCCGGTATCGCCCACCAGAGAAAGCCCCGTCAGGACCTAAATCCTGACGGGGCTTCTTCGTTGCTCACTGTCATCGTGGGGCAAACGTGGGGCAGACGAGCCTCATGCGTGGCCAGGCGAACTCCGAGCGCCCCTGTGGATAACTCGCAGAGTGCGCGGGCCGCGCGTACCGTGGCCGCATGGATGATCTCGATGCCGCGCACAACCGAAGTGTCCGAAGTGCGGGACCGTGCTCCGCGACGTGAAGACCGGGTACGTCTGCGTCGAGTGCAACCAGGCGTACATCGGTGCGCTCGGGTCTCGCGCGTAGACTTGATGTCCTCGGCCGGAGGAAGGATTACCGGCCATGGGATCGTCAAATCGACTCGCACCGCTGTACGACAGGTACGCGGCAGAGAAGCAGATCCTGAAAGCATCGAAGTCTGGGCCTTTGCAGTCCCTCACGCGTGCTGAGGTCGACCTCTTCGAGCAGCCGTTGACGATCCACCCGCGACCCCAGCCCGTTCGTGCCTGGGTACGGTTTGGCCCCACCGCCGTGCGTGTCGATGCGAGGCTGGTTCGCTCCACTCCGACCGCGGCGGGGATCGAGTTCAGCGACGGGGAACAGACCTACCGGTGCTGGGTATGGGGCAATGCCATCACCGTGCGCGAACTTCCCGAAGGGTGAGACTTACCGCGGCATCTGATCGAGGATGAGTTCGCCGCGCGCACTGAGGTGCTCCATCATTCGCTCAATCCGCTTCGGATCGATCTGCGGCATCTTCGATGCCTTGAAGTCCAGCACCAAAGGGATGCTGGGATGCATCCAGATGGTGAGTCGACCTGAAGGACTCTTCTCATCCGGCAGCCAGGTCATCATGAAACTCTCCTGGCGGCGAAGCTTCGTGCCGATCACGATCTTCAGATGCGCGAGCGTCTCGTCGTCAACTTCGATCGGCGGACGAGAACTGTTGTATTCGAGCGTGCCCATGAAACGACAATACGCGCCACGTAGACCCTGATACCCGCCTGTATTCTGAGGGGACCACTGGGATCAGGTCTGAGCGGCCTTCGATGGGCTTCCGTGGAGAGCGAGAGGGTGAGCGCAATGGGCAAGTTCATCTACGAAGGCAACGTCAAGACGGAGATCGAAGATCGTGCTCTCGCGCACGTCCAGATGGTGGTGATGGCGAAGCTGCGGCGCGGTGAGCCTTTCTCCTTCAGTTGGCGCGAGGATGCCAGCGTCGGTGGTGGGCGCACAACGGTGTGGGTGCATGGCGGTAGCTCGCTCGTGTTCAAGTTCCATGGTGGCCGTCAGCCCTCGATCAACCGTGCCTGGGTCGAAGCGCTCGCGTACGCCGCCAATTCTCCGACCGGGCTTTACCTTGTGCACGAGCCTGCCGAGGACGTACCTCTGGTTTCCTCCGCGGAATCTGCCACCGTGTGACGCCTGTACTCTCTTCGCCTTGCATCGCGCAAGCCCCTCAGCGCGCGCAGGACCGCGTTCTACTCTGCACGCATGGGTGGCAACGAAGGAGACACCAGAACGTACGTCGAGATCGACGGTAGAGAGTACCTGCTCGGCGATGATCAGGACCGGGTCGACGTCATGGCACGGATTGAAGCAGCCGCACGATCCGGACCAGCCTTCGTCGACCTCACTGACAGCGACCCCCATATCTCCGTACTCGTCTCGGAGCAATCCAGGATCGTGGTCACCACGGGCCGGGAATCGTCGGCGGCGACCGAGCAGAACCCGTTCGGCAGCTCGATCAGCGACTGGGACACATAGGTCGGCCCTCCGCTGCGCCGGACAACCCCCAGGTCGGTTCGGCGGAGGGCCTCAGAGCGGTAGGCGACTCCCCTAGCCCCGCCGCGCCGCGCTGAGAAAGCAGGATATGACGGCCGCCTCTCGGATGTCCAGACCCTATGGCGTGTGGCGATCCGAAGGACCCGCAGGGTCGCTGCCGTGATGACACCGGAGTAGTGTCGCTGCCATGTGCGGACGTTTCGCGATGGATGCCAAGACGGACGAGCTCGTGCGCGAATTCGTCGCCGAGGGTGGCAGCCCGGAGGACTGGTGGAAGTCCTGGAACGGGTCGTACTCGATCGCGCCGACCGACGCCGCGCCGATCGTCCGCGACCGCGGCGAAGGACGCATCCTCGAGTTGGTGCGGTGGGACTGGCAGAAGCCCGCGAACCGGCCAAAGGGTGCGCCGATCATCAACGCGCGGATGGAGAAGCTCGCCACCGGGTTCTGGGCGCCCGCGTTCACTGCCGCCCGATGCGTCGTGCCGATGCGCGGTTACTACGAATGGACCGGCGAGAAGGGCGACAAGACCCCGCACTTCCTCCACGGTAACGGACTCCTCGCCGCAGCCGGACTCACATGGTCGGCCGACGATATCGCGCACGCGATGAGGGACCCGCGTGGGGCAAACGTGGGGCAGACCTCTACTACAGGGCACTTCACGGGACTACGCGCCGTTACGCGATATTCTCCCGCTGACCTGGCATAAGTTGCCTCCGGCTATACGGTGCTTCACCCGCTATACGGCCTTAGAGCCATTCACACGGAAGAGGTCATCGGTTCGAATCCGGTATCGCCCACCGTACGCTCAGCTCTAGAATCCCCGCATGGGACTGCTGACATTCGGCATCAACGTCACTCTGGACGGATGCGTCGACCATCAAGTGGGCATCGCCGACGACGAGACCCACGCCTACTTCACCCGCCTCATGGACGAGGCCGGGGCGATGCTGTGGGGCCGTGTCACCTACGAGATGATGGAGAATTCCTGGCCGGCGATCGCCCGCGGCGATGAGGAAGCGTCGCAGCCGATGCGCGACTGGGCGGTCAAGCTGGACGCCAAGCCGAAGTACGTGGTCTCTTCCACGCGGCAGGACTTCCCCTGGGCCAACAGCCACCACATCGCCGGCGAACTGCGCGCGGGCGTGCAAGAACTCAAGGACGCGACCGCGGCCGGTGTGCTGCTCGGCAGCGGTGCGCTCGCAGTCGAACTGGACCGACTGGGGTTGATCGACGAATACAAGTTCCTCGTCCATCCCATGATCGCCGGCCGTGGCCCCACGCTGTACCGAAGCGGGCTCCCCGACACGAGGCGCCTCGACCTGATCTCAGCGACGCCGATGCGCAACGGGGTCGTCGCGATGCACTACCGGCGCGCGCTCGATCACTGAGATGCGTTCGCGACTCTCTCCGCGGTCGGAGCACCGGTGCGTGCACGCAGATGGATGCGCTTGCCCTCCTTGCTGAAGATCGACAGCACCTCCGTCGGCTGCCCTCCGACGCCCGACAGCCAGTGCGGGATGCGCGTGTCGAACTCGGCGGCCTCCCCTGGTCCGAGGATGACGTCCTGTTCGCCGATCACCAGCCGCAGGCGACCCGACAGGACGTAGAGCCATTCCTGACCGTCGTGCACCTTCGGCTCCGGCACCGCCGTGATGCCCGAAGGGTTCGGCGGGAACGTGACCTTGTACGTCTGCACCGGGCTCGACTCCGGCGAGAGCGATTCGTACCAGGTGTCCCCCATCCGTTTCCTCGTGCGGGCCACACGCGGGTCCGGCGCCTTGCGCGGAACGATGTCGTCGAGCTCCAGCCTCAACGCTCTGGCGATGGGCACGACGAGCTCCAGATTCGGCGCCCGCTTGCCCGCTTCGAGGCGCGACAGCGTGCTCGATGAGATGCCCGTCGCATCCGACAGGTCGGCGAGCGTCATGCTGCGCTTCTCCCGCCAGCTCTTGAGCCGAGGCCCGATAAGTGCGACCGCGTCGTCCGGCATAGCCATCTCCTTGCTGATTCGGCATTGATACTTGCCACAACGATATCATTCACGCAATCTGGACTCATGACAATCGACGAGAGTTCCATGACAGTCCCCGCATCCCCAGACGCAGAGCCCTGGGATGTGGTGATCATCGGAGGAGGCGCGGCCGGCCTGAGCGCCGCGCTCATCCTCGCCAGAGCCAGACGACGTGTTCTCGTGCTCGATGCGCAGCAGCCGCGCAATCGCTTCGCCCCGCACATGCACGGCGTGCTGAGCCGCGACGGCTACTCGCCGCTCGACCTCGTCGCCGATGGGCGGCGCGAAGTACTCGCCGCGGACGGAGTCATCCGCACTGCACACGTCGTCGATGCCCAGGCTGTTCCCGACGGGTTCGAGGTCAGGACCGACACCGGCGCTCGCATTGTCGCCCGTCGTCTCATCGTCGCCACGGGGACCCGCGACGCGCTTCCCGAGATCGACGGACTCGCCGAGCAGTGGGGGCGGGGCGTCGTGGCATGCCCGTACTGCGACGGTTACGAGGCTGCCGGTCGGCGGATCGGCGTTCTGCTCGGCTCCGTCGCTGGAATCCACAAGGCGCACATGCTGCGTTCGTACTCCGACGACATCACGGTGTTCACAGCACTCGCAGACCCCATCCCCGACTCCGAGCGGCGCATCCTCCTGCAACGCGGCATCCACCTCGAGGATCAGAGGGTCTCGGGCGTCACCTCCGACGGCGATCGGCTGACCGGAATCGCGCTCGCCGACGGCACCGTCGTGCCGGTGGATGCGCTCTTCGCAGAACCACGACTCGTGCCGCTCGATGACGTGGTCCAGCAGCTCGGCGCAACGCGCACGGAGACGCCGTTCGGCTCGTGGCCGACCGTGGATGAGTTCGGCCGGACGAGTGTTCCAGGACTATGGGCGGTGGGCAACACGGCGAATCCGGCCGCGCTCGTGCCGATCGCGATGGGATCGGGAGCGACGGCCGCCCTCGCGCTGAACGGAGAGTTCGTCGCAGAAGAAGTGGCTGCGGCCGCGGCTGCGGTTGACGCCGAGCAGGATGCGGGCGTGCGATGACGGCCCAGCCGGATGACATCGCCACGGAGGCGACCCGATTCTGGGACGAGCGCTACACGAGCCGCCGCACGGAGCATGGCCGGATGTGGAGCGGGCGCGTGAACGCGACCGTCGCTCAACAGGTGTCCGGACTCGCCCCTGGCCGTGTGCTCGAGCTCGGGTCAGGTGAAGGCGCCGACGCTCTCTGGCTCGCGGAGCGGGGCTGGAGGGTCACCGCTGTCGACATCTCGACCGTCGCTCTCGAGGTCGGAGCCTCAGAGGCTGCGAAGGCGGGGCTCTCCGACCGGATCGATTGGGTTCAGTCCGATCTGGCGAGCTGGTCCCCGTCGGACGAGTACGACCTCGTCACGTCAGCGTTCCTGCACTCCCCCGTCGAGTTCCCCCGGGATGCAGTCCTCCGACGCGCGGTCTCCGCCGTAGCTCCTGGAGGCAGGCTGCTGATCGTCGGGCACGGAGGGTTCCCCCCGACGTCCGAGCATGTGCACGACACCGAGATCCCACCGTTTCCCACGTCCGACGAGGTACTGGCGTCGCTCGAGCTGACGAACGACTGGACGATCGAGACGAACACGGCGGTCGAGCGAACGGCCAAGTGGCGTGGCGACGAGGACGTGGTCCTCTTGGACACAGTGCTGCGCGTGCGCCGGTTCGGGTAGACACGGCGCACGCGCAGGCTCTTTCGCGGCTCGGAGTCCGATCAGCGGTCGCGGTTCGCCGTCGGTCCGGGCTGCGGCTTCGAGAACAGCACCACGATGATCACCGTGACGCCGACCACGACATGCGGCAGCCACACGTTCAGCGCCTCGCCTGCGAAGCCGAAGATCCAGGGCGAGAGCGCGAGGAACAGGCTCGCGACGATGTCGAACACGAGGTGAACGGGCATCGGGATGAATCCGAAGGGGCCCCACTCGTACTTCGTGAACAGGCTGTAGACGATCAGCCCGACGCCGAGAACGATCGGGATGACGACGGCAGGTCCTCCGACTCCGGCGAACCCGAACAGCCACGGCGCCGCGATGAGAGCGATGCCGACGAGGTAGTCGAGGACGCCGTGAACCTTGGTGGGGATGAAGCGCATGATTCCTCCTTGAGTATGGCCGCGGTATCGCGGCTGTCATAGGAGGTTCGTGGCAGCGGGGAAATCGGATGGGACACCGACGAAACTGATCTCACTCGGAGTCGGATTCTCCATCTGCTTCCGGCATCCCCGGGCCAGGCCCAGGTCGCACAGCCGCGCCCTCGGCCACGTCGACCCGTGTCACTCCGTCGTGCTCAGTGACATCCACGCGCGGCGCCGCATCCTCTTCGGTGGCGTTCGGCGCCGTCGTGAGCTGATCGTGGCGCTTCTGCTCGGGTGTCATCTCTTCGTGCGACATAGCGCGTCCTTTCGTCGAGGCTCCCACGGTAGCCGCGTGAGGAGCTCGATATCAGGGGCTTGAAGTTCATCATCGACGCAGCTACCCCGACGGCCGGCCAGAACCTGTTCACGCCTGACCCGCAGGTTTCACTGCTACGGTGAGCGAAGTCGGCATCTCGCCGGCGTCAGGGAAGACTTCTTGTCGACCAACGGGCCCTTTCTGGCCACTTCGTTCTCCGTCGCCTCCTCTGGATCATCTCGAGGAGACCCGATTTCCGTGCACCCGTATACCCACTCCGCTGATTCGCAGTCGAATGATTCGTCGGTACCGATTCCGATGCTTCCGGTCGGTTCGACAGCGATCGTCTACTGCGAGGCCCAGTTCGGAGAGCAGGACGGCAAGACGGCCAACGGCCTTGTCCGGCATTCCGAGAAGTACGAGATCCTCAGCGTCATCGACAGCCACCATGCAGGAGCGGATGCCGGCGCTCTGCTCGACGGCACGGCCAACGGCATCCCGATCCTGGCGAGCCTGACGGAAGCCATCACACACGCAGGAAGCACGCCCGACTACCTCATCTGCGGCGTCGCCCCCGCAGACGGCCTGCTCTCGGACGCGCAGCGCGTCGTGCTGCTGGACGGCATCGCGCACGGCATGCACATCATCAACGGTCTGCACGAGTTCCTCAACGACGACGCCGAGTTCGTCGCGGCCGCGCTCCTCGCCGGCGTCACGATCACCGACGTTCGACGACCGAAGGACAAGAAGGACCTCCACCTCTTCTCCGGGCGCATCTTCGACGTCACCTGCCCGAGGATCGCCGTGCTGGGCACCGACGGCGCGATCGGCAAGCGCACCACGTCGACCTTGCTCGTCCAGGCGCTCAATGACCGCGGGATCCGCGCCGTCATGGTCGGAACCGGGCAGACGACGATCATCCAGGGCGGACGCTACGGGGTCGCATTGGATGCGCTCGTGCCCCAGTTCTGCTCCGGCGAGGTGGAGAACCAGGTCGTCGCCGCCTTCGAAGGCGAGGATCCTGATGTGATCATCGTCGAAGGGCAGGGCGCGCTCAGCCACCCCGCGTATCTGACCTCCGCCCACATCCTTCGCGGCAGCCGACCGGCCGGCGTGATCGTGCAGCACGCACCGGGCAGACGTGTGCTCGGCGACTTCCCGATGATGCCGATGCCGGACGTCGCCAGTGAAGTCACCCTGATCGAGGCTTTCGCCGACACCCGGGTGATCGGCGTGACCGTGAACCACGAGAACCTCACCGAGACGCAGATCGCCGCAGCCATCGACGAGATCGAACTCGACCTCGGAGTCCCCGCGACGGATCCGCTGACCAGGCCGTTGGACGAACTCGTCGACATGGTGCTGCAGGCGTTCCCCGAACTGTCGAAGGCGCTCACACAGAGCCCCGCCTGACGAGCGGAACCCGCGTCGTCAGCGTCGTCTGACGGGCTGCTGCAGCTCGGTCACCCAATCGGACTGGTCATCCGATATGGCGCGGACATACAGTTCCCGGCAGGGACCGGCGTGAACCAGGCCACGCGCGAAGATCTCGGAATGGATCGCCTGCCAGCTCTCCGCGATGCGGTCCATCGAGCCGAGATGGATGCCGCACACCGCGGTCTCGGAGGCAGGAAGGTCCACGATCTCGAACCCTTCGCCCGCGGGCCCGCTGTACGCGTACCCGGCGACGATCTGAAGCCCGTCCTCGGTCGTGTCGTACTGCGCGATCGGCGTCGCCAGAGACCCCTGCTCACCGCCGATGATCTCAGCGACGGCGTCGAAGGACGGACCGACGACACCGGCCACCTCTGGTTGGTCGGCGACGACAGTGCGGCGTGCCGCGAGACGGACGGCGGGCAAGGGCTTCTCGATGATCTCGATCTGGGACATGTGGTTCTCGCTCTCTATGAGATGGAGGCGCCGCTCCACGTCGACGAGTCTTCCGGCTGCGATCCTGTGCTCCTGCTCAACCTCTGCGCGACGGATGCGCAGCAGGGCGGCGATGCGATCCGCATCGACCCCCTGATCGAGAATCGATGAGATGTCGTCGAGGCCGAACCCGAGCTGTCGCAGAGCGACGATCCTGTGCAGGCGCTCAAGCTGGGAGGGGTCGTACGATCGATAGCCGCTGAACTCGTCCACGTGAGCCGGCACGAGCAGACCGGCGGTGTCCCAGTGCCTCAGCATCCGGTGGGTCACCTGACCGATCTGCGCGAACGCTCCGATGGATAACATGACTCAGTTCTCTCGTCTTCCACAGTGTGAGAGTCAAGTATCGCCGCAGAAGCCGACGTCGTAGGCCAGCGCTACGCTCTCCGTGATGTCCACGTCCACTGCGCTCCCCGGTCCCTGCACCCTGTGCGGCGGTGCCGACGGCCGACGTGTGAGCGGCTCCTGGTACTGCGCCGCATGCGGTTGGAGATACGGCGACGTGCCCGATCCCGACCTCCCGTTGCCCCGCATCGACGTCGTGTACTACCTGCGCTTCGATTGTCGGGTGAAGATCGGCACCAGCATGCGTCCGCGTCAGCGGCTCGCCAGCATCCGCCATGACGAACTGCTCGCGTTCGAGCCCGGAGGCAGACCGGTCGAACAGCAGCGGCATCGCGAGTTCGCGCACCTTCGCGAAGGCGGCGAATGGTTCACGTTCAGCCGTGATCTCCAGGTGCACACCACGACGCTCCGCGCGGAGGGCGACCCGTGGCGACTTCACGCGCGGTGGTTGAGCGAGGCCCTTCGTTCATGACCCGCACGCTCGGGACGCCCAGACGCTCCACTGCGCGAGATCAGTCGAGCCGCGCCCACCCGTAGCGGGAGATCAGCGCCGACGCCACCCGGTCGTACAGCGTCCGCTTCAACACCGCAGCCTCTCGTCTCATCCCGCCGTCGTGCACGCTGTAGAGCAGTTCGATGTCGACCCACGACTCGCGCCCCTGCGAATCCCAGGCGCCGCTGCCGATCGAGAGGAAGTCCCTGTCACGATCATGCGGCTTGCTCGTCATCCGCACCGCGTAGACGCGGTCTGCGGACTGCCTCCCGATGACCAGCACCGGGCGGTCCTTGCCCCGGCCGTCGTTCTCCTCATAAGGCACCCACGTCCAGATGATCTCGCCCGAATCCGGCGCATCGTCCTTGGCGGGGCTGTAGCCGACCTGAAGATCCCCGATGCGGTCGGGATCGACCCGTACGGTCTCGCTCCCCCGCAGCCGGCCCGCATCGCCCTCGGTGGCGACAGTGTCCGACACGTTCGAACGCCCCGTCTCCTTCCCAGGAGAACGGGGCGTCCGAGATGTCAAAGCCTTCAGGACGATGTCGGCGAGCTGAGACAGGATGCTCTTGGAGGAGGTCACCCCGTCACCCTACCGGCGACATGCGGCCGAGTCGGCTCAGGCGTCGACCAGGGCGTAGCCCTCCTCGCCGTGGACGACGGAGTCGACGCCGGCGATCTCGTCCTCGTTGGTGATGCGGAACCCGATCGTCTTCTGGATCGCGAACCCGATGATGAAGGCGACGACGAAGGCGTAGATCAGCACGCCCAGTGCGGCGATCACCTGAACAGCGAGCTGGCGGGCGTCGCCGCCGACGAACAGTCCGGTCTCCGAGGCGAAGAAGCCGAGGTAGATCGTGCCGAGCAGGCCACCGACCAGGTGGATGCCGACGACGTCGAGCGAGTCGTCGAAGCCGAGACGGAACTTCAGCTCGACCGCGAGTGCGCAGACGATACCAGCGAGAGCGCCGAGCAGCAACGACCATCCCGGCGTCAGGTTCGCACAGGCGGGCGTTATGGCGACGAGACCTGCGACCGCACCGGAGGCCGCGCCCACCGAGGTGGCCTTGCCGTCCTTGATGCGCTCGATCAGGATCCATCCGAGGATCGCGGCGGCGGTCGCGCCGAGCGTGTTCAGTCCGATGAGGCCGACACCGCCCATGTCCTCCGACAGCCATTCCGCTCCCGCGTTGAAACCGAACCAGCCGAACCACAGCAGCGCAGCGCCCAGAAGCGTCAGCGGCACGTTGTGCGGCTTGAGGATGCCCTTCTGGAATCCGATGCGCTTGCCGAGAACGAGAGCGAGAGCGAGAGCGGCAGCACCCGCGTTGATGTGCACGGCCGTTCCACCCGCGTAGTCGATCACGCCGATGCCGCTGTCCTCACCGAACAGGGTGGTGCCGAGGTTCATGATCCATCCGCCGCCCCAGACCCACGCGGCGATCGGGAAGTACCCCACCGTGGCGAAGATCCCGGCGAAGATCAGCCAGCTGCCGAACTTGGCACGGTCGGCGATGGCTCCCGAGATCAGCGCGATCGTGATGATCGCGAAGGTGGCGCCGTACGCGACACCGAGCAGCGCGACGTTCGAACCTTCACCGGAGGCGAGGCTGGAGAGCCCGAAGTCGGCGAACGGGTTGCCCGCGAACTGCGTCGGGCTCTCGACCGCGCTCATCGAGAAGCCGAACAGGATCCAGAGCACCGCGACGAGTCCGATGGAGCCGAAGCTCATCATCATCATGCTGACCACGCTCTTCGCCTTGACGAGACCGCCGTAGAAGAACGCGACGCCTGGCGTCATCAGCAAGACCAGCGCTGTCGCGGTGATCGCCCACGAGATGTTGCCGGGAGCATCCATAGGAAAACCTCACATCCGAAGTAATTGAGAGCTTCAGTGTGGCGAGGCCCGATTTCCGGGAAGCGCAGTGAGTGTTACCGCGCGGTTACACCCGACCGCCCGATGTAACCATCGCGTTACGCGACGCTGGATTGCTGCGCAGAATGTGTGAGGGCGTTGAGTCTGGAGATGGCGCGGAGATACTTCTTGCGGTATCCGCCGCCCAGCATCTCTTCGGCGAAGACCTGATCCAGGCTCACCCCAGTCGCGACGATCGGAACCTGCGCGTCGTAGACGCGGTCGACGAACGCGACGAACCGCAGCGCCTCCGACTGGTCCGTCAGCACCTGCACCTCACGGAGCCCGACGAGATCGAGCCCGTCGATGAGGCGGATGTAACGGGACGGGTGCACCTTGGCCAGATGCCGGATGACGTCACCGAAGAGATCGTCGGATGCTGTGCCCGCTGTGTCGGCGATCCGCTGCGCGTACTCGACCTCCTCCAGCGTGACCGCGTGACCGTCGAGAGCACGCTGACGGAAGTCGACGCCGTCGATGCGGATGGTCTCGAAGCTGTCCGACATCGCATGGATCTCGCGGAGGAAGTCCTGCGCGGCGAAGCGCCCCTCTCCGAGAGCGTTCGGCGGCGTGTTCGACGTGGCGGCCAGGCGGGTGCCAGTGGCTACCAGCTCACCGAGCAGCCGCGTCATCACCATGGTGTCGCCGGGATCGTCGAGTTCGAACTCGTCGATGCAGATCAGATCCGCACCGCGCAGCAGGTCGACCGTGTTGCGGTAGCCGAGCGCTCCGACCAGCGCCGTGTACTCGATGAACGAGCCGAAGTACTTACGACGTGCGGGCATCGCGTGATAGATCGACGCGAGCAGGTGGGTCTTGCCGACGCCGAAGCCGCCGTCGAGATATACGCCGGGCTTCAGTTCCGGCTCTTTCTTGGCCCGGCTGAAGAACCCGCCTCGCTTCGCGGGCGCGCCTCTTCCGGCGAACTTCTCCAGCAGTGCCTTCGACTCGGCCTGCGACGGGTACGCGTCATCCGACCGGTAGCTCTCGAATGTCGCATCGTCGAACTGCGGGGGCGGAACCAGGCTCGCGAGCATCTCGGGGCCG
Organism: Microbacterium shaanxiense; assembly: GCF_054779995.1. Classification (NCBI taxonomy): domain Bacteria; kingdom Bacillati; phylum Actinomycetota; class Actinomycetes; order Micrococcales; family Microbacteriaceae; genus Microbacterium; species Microbacterium shaanxiense. The sequence goes on from NZ_BAAGXE010000004.1 coordinate 12,722, forward strand.
GTCACCACCGGTTGACGTTCGGTGAGATGGATGACGTTCGCGTTGTCGGTGTCGTTCATCGGTTTCCTGTGTCGAAGTCTTACAGAACGGGTGCCAGGCGCACCGAACGGCTCTATCGTCGAAGGGACGGCTCAACACTACGCCGTCACAGCCAGAGCCTTCGCTCGCACCTCACCCTGGAGCGCCACGTGACCATCGAGTTCGATTCCTCATCTCAGAAGTTCGCCGAGTACGCCGAGCCGGGCCGTCTCGTCACCACCGACTGGCTCGCAGCGCACCTCGGCGAACCGGGTCTGGTCGTCGTCGAGTCCGATGAGGACGTACTGCTCTACGAGACGGGGCACATCCCCGGAGCCGTGAAGGTCGACTGGCACACCGAGCTCAACGACCCTGTCGTGCGCGACTACGTCGACGGAGAGGGTTTCGCCGCACTGCTCAGCCGGAAGGGCATCTCCCGCGATGACACCGTTGTGATCTACGGCGACAAGAACAACTGGTGGGCGGCGTACGCCCTGTGGGTCTTCTCCCTCTTCGGCCACGAGGACGTGCGCCTGCTCGACGGCGGACGCGACCGCTGGATCGCCGAGGGCCGCGAGATCACCACCGACCGTACGGAGATCGCACCGACCGACTACCCGGTCGTCGAGCGCGACGACTCGGTACTGCGGGCCTACAAGGACGACGTGGTCGCGTTCATCGGCAACGGACCCCTGATCGACGTCCGCTCCCCCGAGGAGTACAACGGTGAGCGCACGACAGCCCCGGCGTACCCGGAGGAGGGCACGCTGCGCGCCGGGCACATCCCGACCGCGCAGAGCGTGCCGTGGGCCAAGGCCGTCGCAGAGGACGGCGGCTTCCGCACCCGCGCCGAGCTCGACGCGATCTACCGCGACGGAGCGGGAGTGAAAGACGGCGACGACATCGTGGCGTACTGCCGCATCGGCGAACGCTCCAGCCACACCTGGTTCGTGCTGAAGCACCTGCTCGGATTCGAGAACGTGCGCAACTACGACGGTTCATGGACCGAGTGGGGCAGCGCCGTGCGTGTGCCGATCGTCACCGGCAGCGAGCCAGGCTCCCTCTGAGCGTGTGACAATGACAGGGATGAGCACCACGCACGTTCCTGACACCCTCGCGGAGATCCGCGACGACTTCCTCGAGCTGCCTGAGGCCGAGCGCCTTCAGCTGCTGCTGGAGTTCTCCAACGAGCTCCCGGAGGTGTCGGACGAGGTCGCGAACCACCCGGAGATGTGCGAGCGGGTGGCGGAGTGCCAGTCTCCCGTCTACATCTACGTCGAAGTACACGACGACGTCGTCACGATGCATGCAATGGCGCCGCCGGAGGCGCCGACGACCCGCGGCTTCGCGAGCATCCTCGTGCAGGGCATCACCGGGCTGTCGGCCGACGAGGTGCTCGCGATCCCCGACGACTACCCGCAGAGCATCGGCCTCACCCGTGCCGTCTCGCCCCTGCGCATCGGCGGGATGACCGGGATGCTGATGCGCGTCAAGCGCCAGGTCACGCAGAAACGCTGATCACTCCGAAGCGCTGAAGCCGTTCGCCGACATCCAGTCGGTGATCGCTTTCGTCCACCCGATCTGGTCGTAGTTCCAGATCTTCGTGTGCCGTGCCCCCGTGAACCTCGGCATCGTCACGAGATCGGGGCGCGCTTCGGCCAGCGCGTGCGAGGCATCGGCCGGCACGAATCCGTCGTCCTCACTGTGCAGAACGAGGATCGGCACGGTCAGCTCGTCGGCGCGCGCGACCATGTCGAGCTTGTCGAAGGAGATCACGAACTCCGCCCCGGAGAGCCGAGCGGTCAGAGGTGACGACAGCGCATTCATCGCCAGCGCGGGGAACGGATCACGGATCCCCTCCTCGCGCGCTTGGAAGCGCAGGACTCCCCGCCAGTCGACCACGGGCGAATCGAGCACGAGGCCGGCGATGGCCTCCCGATGCGCGGACGACACGGCCGTCTGCAGAGCGATCGCTCCCCCCATGGACCAGCCCATCAGCAGCACTCTGGTCGCCCCATGTCGCAGCGCGTACGAGATCGCCGCATCGACGTCACGCCATTCCGAGGCACCGAGGGCGTACGACCCGCCCTTGCTGCGCGGCGCTTCACCGTCGTTGCGATAGGAGACGACGAGGTTGGGCATTCCCAGCGCATGGAACACCGGCACCGCCCGCAGGCACTCCGCGCGAGTGACTCCGCGGCCGTGCACCTGGATGACCCACGTCGATGAGTCGGCGGGGAACATCCACGCGGGGCACGGTCCGGCGGGCGATCCGATCAGCACGTTCTCCCACGGCAGGTGCAGTTCGCTCGGTGACGAGTAGTACCAGCCGCTGAACCCGGCGGCCCGATCGATCTTCGCGCCGGACTCGATCTGCGTGAGGAGCTTGCGTCGTACGCGTGTCGCGTCTGCGCTCAGCACGGCGCCGAGCTTGACATAACCGTGCGTGCCCGTCGTGAACAACCCGTAACGACCGGGGAGCTCGGTGTCCGGAGTGCGCGAGAGCTCGATCGTCTGCGCCCCGGTGTCGACGGCCAGGATCTCGGTGTCCGCCGCGCGAGGCGACGGGGTGACGACGCGCCGAGCGACCGCGAACACGAGAAACGCGGCCGCAGTCCCGAGCATCGCGATCAGCGCAGGGACGAGCAGTGCAACGGCGTGCCTGAGACTCTTCATCGCTTCCTGACTCTAGCCTGTCAGCGTGAGCGCACATCCCGATGCCGGAGCGCATTTCGAACGTGCCGCAGCCGAGCTGCGCGACACGGTCTTCCGAGACGACATCGTGATCCGCGAGATCCCCTCCCCCCAGGGCCTCGCACCGTTCTCGATCGCTCTCGCAGCCGACGTCCGCCCCGATGACCACGGTGACTCGATCTACGGCACCGGACGGTTCGTCCTGCTGCATGATCCCGACGCCCCGCCCGCATGGGGCGGAGCATGGCGGATCGTGACGTTCGCCCAGGCTCCTCTCGAGCCGGAGATCGGCACCGATCCCCTCCTCGCGGATGTGACGTGGTCGTGGCTCGTGGACGCTCTGGATTCTCGGGATGCCTCGTACCACTCCGCGTCCGGCACGGCGACGAAGACTCTCTCGAAGGGCTTCGGTGCGCTGGCTGAGGAAGGCGATGGAGCCCAGATCGAACTACGATCTTCTTGGACGCCGGAAGAACCGTTCCGACCGCACGTGGAAGCATGGGCCGAGCTCGTCGGCATGCTCGCCGGTCTCCCGCCCGGCTCAGAGAACATCGCCGTGTTCGGCGCACGAAAGGCAGGGCGTGACTGAGTACAGAGTCATCGACGACCCGATCGAGTTCCAGGCGGCCTGCAGATCGCTGGCCGCGGGCTCAGGACCTGTCGCGGTCGACGTCGAACGGGCATCAGGGTTCCGCTATTCGCAGCGCGCATATCTCGTGCAGGTGTTCCGCCGCGGCGCTGGCGTCTTCCTCTTCGATCCGCCGGCGATCGGCGACTTCGCCGCGCTGCAGAATGCGATCGGCGACGTCGAGTGGGTACTCCATGCCGCCAGCCAGGACCTGCCGTCGCTGCGCGAGCTCGAACTCGTGCCGGCGACGATCTTCGACACCGAGCTCGCCGCCCGCCTGCTCGGCCACGAACGCGTCGGCCTCGCAGCGGTGGTGGAGGACACCCTCGGCATCACGCTGAAGAAGGAGCACTCCGCCGCCGACTGGTCGACGCGCCCGCTGCCCGACGCGTGGCTCGACTACGCAGCGCTCGACGTTCTGCATCTCGTCGACGTGCGCGACGTCATCGCGACCGAACTCGAGGAGCAGGGCAAGACCGACTTCGCAGCGCAGGAGTTCGCCGCCACGCTCGCACAGCCGCCCCGTCCGCCGAGAGAAGACCCCTGGCGCCGCCTGAGCGGTCTGCATCAAGTGAAGGGCGCCCGCGGACTCGCTGTCGCCAGGTCGCTGTGGGAGGCGCGCGAAGAATTCGCGCAGCAACAGGACACATCTCCAGGGCGCCTCGTTCCCGACCGCTCGCTGGTCGCCGCAGTCCTCGCCAACCCGCAGACCAAGCAGGCACTCGCCGGCGTCCAGGCGTTCAACGGGCGCGCCAGCAGGTCTCAGCTCGACCGGTGGTGGGACGCGATCGTCAGGGGGCGCGAGGCTCCAGCGGTGCCCCGCGAACGGGGACACAGCGACGCTCTGCCTCCCGCGAGGGCCTGGAGCGAGCGGAACCCTGAGGCCGACGCGCGCCTCAAACTCGCGCGTCCGGTCGTGGAGGCCCGCGCCGAAGAACTCGGAATGCCGACGGAGAACCTGCTGAAGCCCGAGACGCTTCGGCGGGTCGCATGGGCTCCCCCCGAGTTGACGGCGGATGCCGTCGGCGCAGCCCTGGCAGATCTCGGCGCGCGGCCGTGGCAGATTGAGCAGACTGCACAGAAGATCGTGGATGCCTTTGTAGAAGCCGGTCAATCGGCAGATCAGCCCGCCGCGTCCGAGTCGTAGATTCGATCCAACCGATTCCCCACGGTATCCGGCGACTCGTAGTCTGAGGTCAAACCTAACCTTGGAGGCAGAGTGGCCGAGATCTCGGACGTCTACTTCGTTGATGGCGTACGCACCCCGTTCGGGCGCGCCGGCGAAAAAGGCATGTACTGGAACACACGCGCGGATGATCTCGCTGTGAAGGCGACGATCGGTCTGATGGAGCGCAACGCCGGCATTCCGGCCGAGCGCATCGATGATGTCGCGATCGCCGCCACATCGCAGACGGGCGATCAGGGTCTGACGCTCGGCCGCTCGGTCGCGATCCTCGCGGGCCTGCCCAACACCGTCCCCGGCCTCGCGGTCGAGCGCATGTGCGCCGGTGCGATGACCAGTGTCACCACCATGGGTGCGTCGATCGGCATCGGCATGTACGACTTCGCCCTCGCGGGCGGCGTCGAGCACATGGGCCACCACCCGATCGGCGGCAATGCCGACCCGAACCCCCGCTTCGTCGCGGAGAAGATGGTCGACCCCGGCGCCCTGAACATGGGCGTCACGGCCGAGCGCATCTTCGACCGCTTCCCTCACCTCACCAAGGAGCGCTCCGACCGCTTCGGCATGCTGAGCCAGCACAAGGTGCAGGCCGCGTACGACGCGGGCAAGATCCAGCCCGACCTCGTGCCCGTGGCGATCAAGGGCGCCGACGGTGCCTGGGGCCTCGCCGCGGAGGACGAGGGGCGCCGTCCCCAGACGACGATGGAAGACCTCGCCGCGCTGAAGACGCCGTTCCGCCCGCACGGTCGCGTGACCGCCGGCACATCGTCTCCGCTGACCGACGGCGCCACCATGTCGCTGCTCGCCGGTGGCGGGGCGGTCAAGGAGCTCGGTCTGAAGCCGAAGATGAAGATGGTGTCGTTCGCCTTCGCAGGTGTGCAGCCGGAGATCATGGGCATCGGTCCGATCCCGTCGACCGAGAAGGCGCTGAAGAAGGCCGGTCTGACGATCTCCGACATCGGACTGTTCGAGCTGAACGAGGCGTTCGCGATCCAGGTCATCTCGCTGCTCGATCACTTCGGCATCGCTGATGACGACCAGCGTGTCAACCAGTGGGGCGGCGCGATCGCGATCGGACACCCGCTCGCCGCATCCGGTGTGCGTCTGATGATCCAGTTGGCGGCGCAGTTCGCCGAGCGTCCCGACGTGCGCTACGGCCTCACCGCCATGTGCGTGGGCCTCGGTCAGGGTGGCTCCGTCATCTGGGAGAACCCCTTCTACGACGGCAAGAAGCGGAAGTGAGTGCGCACGTGACGAACTACGAAGAGATCGACTTCTCACCCATCGAGGCGCTCGCGGGCGACGAGGTCGTCACGCACTCCCCCGTGCGCGACATCCGCCTCCCATCCGGCAAGGTCCTGGCGCTCATCACCCTCGACAACGGTCGCGATCACACGCGGCCGAACACGCTGGGCCCCGCCACGCTGACCGAGCTGGGTGAGACGCTGTCCGGGCTGAAGGCCCGCGCCGCGGCCGGCGAGATCCAGGCGGTCGGCATCACCGGCAAGCAGTACATCCTCGCCGCCGGCGCCGACCTCTCGGACATCTCGAAGGTCGAGTCGAAGGACCATGCCCGCCTCATCGCCCAGCTCGGCCACAAGGTCATCGGCTCGCTCAGCGAGCTCGGCGTGCCGTCGTTCGCATTCGTGAACGGACTCGCGCTCGGTGGCGGCCTCGAGATCGCCCTGAACTCGACCTATCGCACGGTCGACGCCTCCGCGGCCGCCGTCGCATTGCCCGAGGTGTTCCTCGGCATCATCCCCGGGTGGGGAGGCGCGTATCTGCTGCCGAACCTCATCGGCATCGAGAACGCACTCGAGGTGGTGATCTCGAACCCGCTCAAGCAGAACCGCATGCTCAAGCCGCAGCAGGCGTTCGACCTCGGCATCTTCGACGCGATCTTCCCTGCGGCGAACTATCTCGAGAACTCGCTCGCCTGGGCGGATGCCGTCCTCGGAGGCAAGAAGGTCGAGCGCAAGAACGAGCCGGGCAAGCTGGAGCGTCTGACGAAGTGGCCGATCGCGATCAAGATGGCGCGCGGGATGCTCGAGTCGAAGATCGGTACGGTGCCGAAGTCGCCGTACGTGGCGCTCGAGCTGCTGGACAAGGCGAAGAGCGGGACAAGGGCAGAAGGTTTCGCCCGCGAGGATGAGGCGCTCAGCGAGCTCGTCGCCGGAGATCAGTTCGCGGCATCCATGTATGCGTTCGACCTGGTGCAGAAGCGGGCGAAGCGCCCGGTGGGCGCACCGAACAAGGCGCTGGCGAAGAAGGTCACCAAGGTCGGCATCATCGGCGCGGGTCTCATGGCCAGCCAGTTCGCACTGCTGTTCGTGCGGAAGCTTCGGGTGCCCGTGCTCATCACCGACATCGACCAGGCACGCGTCGACAAGGGCGTTTCCTACATCAACGACGAGATCGGCAAGCTCGAGGCGAAGGGGCGTCTGGACGCCGACGGCGCCAACCAGCTGCGCGGGCTCATCCACGGCACGGTCGACAAGAGCGAATACGCAGACTGCGACTTCGTGATCGAGGCGGTCTTCGAGGAGGTCGGCGTCAAGCAGCAGGTCTTCGGTGACATCGAGAAGTTCATCGCCGAGGACGCGATCCTCGCGACCAACACCTCGTCGCTCTCGGTCGAGGAGATCGGTGCGAAGCTCGCTCACCCCGAGCGTCTGGTGGGCTTCCATTTCTTCAACCCGGTCGCCGTCATGCCGCTCATCGAGATCGTCAAGACACCCGGCACGAACGAGCAGACCCTTTCGACGGCATTCGTGGTCGCGAAGGGGCTCGGAAAGAACGCCGTGCTGACCGCCGACGCTCCCGGTTTCGTCGTGAACCGTCTGCTCGCGAAGGTCATGGGAGAGGCAGCACGCGCGGTCTACGAGGGAACCCCCGTCGCCGATGTCGAGAAGGCGTTCGGCCCGCTCGGGCTGCCGATGGGGCCGTTCCAGCTCATCGATCTGGTGGGCTGGAAGGTCGCGGCGCACGTGCAGGACACGATGGTGCGCCACTTCCCCGACCGCTTCTACGCGAACGAGAACTTCCACGCTCTCGCCGAGCTGGAGCAGGTCGTGGAGAAGGACAAGGGAGGCCGAGTCACCGGCTGGACCAAGGCCGCCGAAAAGGCACTCAAGGGCCACGTGGGCAGCACTCCCGCCTCGGCTGAGACGATCCTGCGACGCGTCCAGGACGGACTCACGCAGGAGATCAAGCTCATGCTCGACGAGGATGTGGTGCCCGAGGTCGAGGACATCGATCTCTGCCTCATCCTCGGTGCCGGCTGGCCGTTCATCGACGGCGGCGCCTCTGCGTATCTCGATCGCGAGGGCGCATCGGAACGCGTGTTCGACGGCACGTTCCACACTCCGCCGATCCGCGGTATCGCGCACGTCTGACGCTGCGTCGCTCCCGAAGGGGTCGTGTCCTCGGACGCGGCCCCTTCACTGCGTCCAAGCGGCCAACCACTCACGAAATCCGGGTGAACAACTCGTGCTGGACCGTGAACTGGTGCCGTGTCGCGCAGGTGAGCAGGCAGAGTGTGAGTGTGGATGCGATATTCAGCGCACTGGGAACCGGGACAATGAGCACTCTCGTCAAATCCGGCACTGCCGTCCTGACCACGTTGCTCGTGGTTCCTGCGCTCCTGAAGCTCTTCATCGTGACCGTCGACGAGGGGTGGGCGGCGATCCGAACCCGCAACGGCAAACCCATCGTCCGCAAGCCCACATCGCGCAGCGTGCGCACCGGCAAGGGCACGGCGGGCGAGGTGGTCGTGCTCCACTCCGGCTCGCACGGGGCGTTCCCGCTCTTCTACTGGTACAAACTCATCGACGTTCGTGTCCGATCGACGGATCTGCCCGCGCGTCATCTCACCGGCGCAACAGGGCATCAGCATCTCATCCACGCGTCATTCGAATGGCGCCCCGTCCCCTCGGGGCGAGATCTTCGCGTCTTCGAACTCGACGTCGTGAATGTGAAAGAACGGGCGGCCAACATCGTCGGCGCCGCTCTGCGAGACGTCATCCACGCGACCGACGGCGCGGTGCTGCCACGCAACGAGGACGTCAACGTCATGGTCCTCTCCCAGTGCGCGGAGCGCGCGCAGTCCGCCGGCGGCATCGAGATCCTCTCCGTCATGATCACCGGCGACGCCCTCACCGACGGGTACCTCCTCTCGCAGGCGCTGCGGGAGACGGACCGCGGGTCCGCCGCCGTCGCCGCGCTGCACGCACTCAACTGAGCGACGGTCGTCTAGTGCTCTGTGTGAGACACGTCTGTGGTACTTTTTGAACATGTTCGAAACAGGCGACCGGCCGCAGACCAAGAGCGAGCGCACGCGAGCGAGGATCCGCGATGCTGCCATCGCTTCATTCATCGAGCACGGATACACCGACACGACGATGCGGGCCATCGCCAACATTGCCGAGGTCTCGGTGAGCAACGCCTATTACTACTACCCATCCAAGATGCACCTGGTGCAGGAGCTCTACGTCCGCGTGCAGCACGAGCACGCTGCGCTGGCTGAACCGCAGCTCAACACGAAAAGCGGCCTTGTCGACAGGCTGCGTGTCGTCTTCGACACCGGACTGACGTCGGTCACGCCGTACCAGCGCGTCGCTCCCGGATTCCTCGCCGCGATGATCCCACCGGACTCGCCTCTCAACCCGCTGGCGGAGGAATCCGACCCGGCGCGGGAGATGACGATCGAACTGTTCCGAAAGGCGGTCGACGGCGCGCAGCATCGTCTGCCTGATGACATCGCGGCTCTGCTGCCGAAGGCGCTGTTCGTCGCCTATCTCGCCCTCGTGCTGCGCTGGACTTATGACTCCTCCGTCGAGGCGAATCAGACCAAGCGGATACTAGACGCCGGTCTGCGCCTGCTGGGACTCGCACTGCCTTTCGTCAAGATTCCAGGCATCCATGCCGTGTCACGCCAACTGCTCACGCTCGTCGCAGAGGTGCGATCATGAGCGCGGCATCGTCGAGTCCGCGTACCACTGATGCCCCGATGGCCTTCACACGCGACGAGTTCTGGCGAGGAGCAATGCGCGCGTGGGGCATCTTCCTGCTGCTGCTACTCGCGCTCGAGGTCGTGGCGGTCGTGATCAGCGATCCGCTCGGATTGTGGAGCTCGGCTGGATCGACGCTGATGCTCCTCTTGCTCGTACTGGTGGTGTCGCTGCTCGTCGGCGGAGCGATCTCCGGAGTGAGCCTCGTCATCGGCATCCCGATCGCGCGTCGCATCGCCACGGCTCTGCAACACGAGCGGCGTGTCAGGGTGCACGTGATCGCCTTCGCCCTGTACGGCTTCGGGTTCGGTGCACTCATCGGCGGTGGCTCGTATGCGCTGGCCTTTGTCCGCGGTGGATCGTCGATCGTCGAGCCCGTGATCTTCGCCGCTCTCATCGCAGGAGCCCTCAGCGCGATTGCCGTGTCATTCGGGTGGTGGTCGGTCGCGCGTGAAGCGGTGCGAGCGGATCGAGGGATTACTCGGCGCGCCCGGCGACGGATCGCACGAATCGACCCCGACGCCGCCGTCGAGGACTCGCTCTGACGCGACTCAGCGCCGGTCGTGCAGAGGCAGGTCGATGGCGCCGGTCTCCCCCGCATTGCGGGCGACGGGAATTCGGGTGCCGAGCACCTGCGACACGATGTCCTGTGCGATCTTCGGCGCCGTGAGCCCCGCATCCGCGAGGATCTGATCACGGGATGCATGATCGATGAACTCATCCGGCAGCCCCAGCTCATCCACTGCCGTGTCGATGCCGGCCTCGCGAAGCACCTGGCGCACGCGCGTGCCGATGCCGCCCACGCGGATGCCGTCCTCCAGAGTGATCACCAGACGGTGAGCCCGCGCCAGGTCGATGACCGAACGCTGCACGGGGATCGCCCAGCGCGGGTCGATGACCGTCGCACCGATGCCCTGCGCACGAAGACGCGCGGCGACATCCATGGCCATGGCGGCGAACGGTCCGATCGCGACGATCAGCACGTCTTCGCTCTCGCCGCGCGACAGCACATCGACACCGTCATCGATGCGCTCGATCGCGGGGATGTCCGCGGCGACCTCACCCTTCGGGAACCGGATGACGGTCGGCGCGTCTTCGACGGCCACCGCCTCGTCGAGGGCTTCCTTGAGCCGCGCGCCGTCGCGAGGTGCCGCGATGCGGATGTGCGGCACGATCTGCAGCATCGCGAGATCCCACATGCCGTGGTGGCTGGGTCCGTCGGGCCCGGTGACGCCCGCTCTGTCCAGGACGAACGTGACACCGGCTCTGTGCAGGGCGACGTCCATCAGCACCTGGTCGAAGGCGCGCCCCATGAAGGTGGCGTAGAGGGCGACAACCGGATGCAGCCCGCCGAAGGCGAGCCCGGCGGCGGATGCCACGGCGTGCTGCTCGGCGATCCCGACGTCGTACACGCGGTCGGGGAAGCGCTCCGCGAACGGAGCGAGGCCGGTCGGTCGGAGCATCGCCGCGGTCATCGCGATGACCTTCGGGTCGCGCTCCCCCACGCGCACCAGCGAATCGGAGAACACATCAGTCCAGCTCTGCCCGCTGCTCGACAGCGATTCGCCGGTCACCGGATCTATGCGATTGACGGCATGGAACTGGTCGGCCTCGTCGTCGCGTGCGGGCTGGTAACCACGCCCCTTCTGGGTTATGGCGTGCACGAGCACTGGAGCACCGTAGGACTTGGCGAGCTCGAGTGTCTCGAGCAGTGCCGGTATGTCATGGCCGTCGACGGGTCCGAGGTACTTTATGTCGAGATTGGAATACAGCGCCTCGTTGTTCGTGAAGCGGGACAGGAACCCGTGCGTGCCGCCTCGGATGCCGCGGAACATCGCGCGACCCACCGGACCGAACACGCGGAAGAGCCGGTCGGACTTGCGGTGCAGGTCCTTGTAAGCCGCCGCCGTGCGCACGCGGTTGAGATAGCGGGACATGCCGCCGATCGTCGGAGCGTAGGAGCGCCCGTTGTCGTTGACGACGATCACGAGATTGCGGTCGTTGTCGTCGGTGATGTTGTTCAGTGCCTCCCACGTCATCCCGCCCGTGAGAGCGCCGTCACCCACGACGGCCACGACATGACGATCCGACCGCCCGGTGGCCGTCAGGGCCCTGGAGACGCCGTCCGCCCAGCTCAGCGAGCTGGACGCGTGGGAGGACTCCACGACGTCGTGCGGGCTCTCACTGCGTTGCGGGTAGCCGGCGAGCCCACCACGCACGCGAAGAGCCGAGAAGTCCTGCCTGCCCGTGAGCAGCTTGTGGACGTACGACTGATGACCGGTGTCGAAGATGATCGGGTCAGCGGGCGATTCGAAGACGCGGTGCAGCGCGATCGTGAGTTCGACGACACCGAGGTTGGGACCCAGATGCCCTCCCGTTCGCGAGACGTTCTGCACGAGGAACTCTCTGGTCTCTGCGGCGAGCTCCACGAGTTCGTCAAGGGTGAGGTCATCGAGATCTCGTGGTCCGCTGATGCGCTGCAGAATCGGCATCCGCCCTCCTCCTCGTTCCGGGAACAGTGCCGGTCAGCCGGTCGGTTCCATCCGTCGATTCTATCCTCGCAGCCCGAGAACTTACGGTTAACCCGCTTGCGCGGCGCGAGCGCACCGGGTATGCCAGGAGGGCCCGGGCGCTGTGCGCCCGGGCCCTCCTGTGCGATCGATCAGACGAGTGAACGCAGCACGTACTGCAGGATGCCGCCGTTGCGGTAGTAGTCGGCTTCACCGGGTGTGTCGATGCGGACGACCGCGTCGAACTCCACGACCTGCTTGCCCTCAGGCGAGTGCTCGCTCGGGGAGGCCGTCACGTGGACCGTCTTCGGAGTGGTGCCGTTGTTGAGCTCTTCCAGACCGCTGATCGAGACGACCTCGGTACCGTCGAGTCCCAGTGACTCCCAGCTCTCGCCCGCCGGGAACTGCAGCGGAACGACGCCCATGCCGATGAGGTTCGAGCGGTGGATGCGCTCGAAGCTCTCGGTGATGACCGCCTTGACGCCCAGCAGGCTGGTGCCCTTGGCCGCCCAGTCGCGGGAGGAGCCGGAGCCGTACTCCTTGCCACCGAAGATCACCAGCGGAGTGCCGGCCTCCTGGTAGTTCTGGCTGGCGTCATAGATGAACGACTGCGGTGCGTCCGTCTGCGTGAAGTCGCGGGTGAATCCACCCTCGACCTCCGCACCGTCGTTGACCGCGCGAACCAGCTGGTTCCTCAAGCGGATGTTCGCGAACGTGCCGCGGATCATCACCTCGTGGTTGCCTCGGCGCGACCCGAAGGAGTTGAAGTCCTTCTGGCGCACGCCGTGCTCCTCGAGGTACTTCGCCGCCGGCGTGCCGATCTTGATGTTGCCGGCAGGGCTGATGTGGTCGGTCGTGACCGAATCGCCCAGGGTCGCCAGCACACGCGCGCCGGTGATGTCGCTGACCGGGGTCAGCTCCATCGTCATGCCCTCGAAGTACGGAGGACGACGCACGTAGGTCGACTGGTCGTCCCACTCGAAGATCGGGCCGGTCGGGGTGGGCAGGCTCGTCCAGCGCTCGTCGCCGTCGAAGACGGTCGCGTACTGCTTGATGAACTGCTCGCGCGAGATCGACGAGTCGATGATGTCCTGGATCTCACCCGGCGCGGGCCAGATGTCCTTCAGGAACACGTCCTCGCCCTTCTCGTCCTTGCCGAGCGCATCGGTCTCGAAGTCGAAGTGCATGGATCCTGCCAGCGCGTACGCGACGACGAGCGGCGGCGAGGCCAGATAGTTCATCTTGACGTCGGGGCTGATCCGACCCTCGAAGTTGCGGTTGCCCGAGAGCACAGCGGTGACAGCGAGGTCGTTGTCGTTGATGGCCTCGGAGACCTCTTCGATCAGCGGACCGGAGTTGCCGATGCAGATCGTGCAGCCGTAGCCGACTGTGTAGAACCCGAGTCCCTCGAGGTCCTTGTCGAGTCCGGACTTCTCGTAGTAGTCCGTGACGACCTTGGAACCGGGGCCGAGCGTCGTCTTCACCCATGGCTTCTGCTTCAGTCCGCGCTCGCGCGCCTTCCGTGCGAGCAGACCTGCCGCGATCATCACCGACGGGTTGGAGGTGTTCGTGCACGACGTGATGGCCGCGAGCGTCACCGCGCCGTGGTCGAGGATGTAGCTCTCACCGTCGGGAGTCGTGACCGGAACCGGCTTGGACGTGCCGTTGACGCCGCTGGAGATGTGCACCGGGCGGGTGTCGTGGTTCTCCTCCCCCGGTACCTGGCCGGGGTCGGACGCCGGGAACGAGTGCTTCGACTCGAGGTCGACGAGGTCATCCGACGTGGACGGTTCGGCGTAGTTGACGATGTCCTGCTCGAACTGCGTCTTGGCCTCAGAGAGGAGGATGCGGTCCTGCGGGCGCTTGGGTCCGGCGATCGAGGGGACGACGGTCCCCAGATCGAGCTCCATGTACTCGCTGAAGACGGGCTCGTTGTCGGCATCGTGCCAGAGGCGCTGCTCCTTGGCATACGCCTCGACGAGCGCGACGGCCTGCTCGTCACGGCCGGTCAGACGCAGGTACTCGGTGGTGACGTCGTCGATCGGGAAGATCGCGGCCGTCGAGCCGAACTCCGGGCTCATGTTTCCGATGGTGGCGCGGTTCGCGAGCGGAACGGATGCGACGCCCGCGCCGTAGAACTCGACGAACTTGCCGACCACACCGTGCTTGCGCAGCATGTCGGTGATCGTCAGCACCACGTCGGTGGCCGTGACACCGGCCGGGATCTCACCGGTCAGCTTGAAGCCCACGACCCGCGGGATGAGCATCGACACGGGCTGTCCGAGCATCGCGGCCTCTGCTTCGATGCCGCCGACGCCCCAGCCGAGCACACCGAGGCCGTTGACCATCGTGGTGTGCGAGTCGGTGCCGACACAGGTGTCGGGGTAGGCCTGGAGCACACCGCCGTTGACGCGGTCGTAGATGACCTTGGCGAGGTGCTCGATGTTGACCTGGTGCACGATGCCGGTACCGGGGGGAACGACCTTGAAGTCGTTGAACGCCGTCTGGCCCCAGCGCAGGAACTGGTAACGCTCGCCGTTGCGCTCGTACTCGATCTCGACGTTGCGCTCCAGCGCGTTGTCCGACCCGAACAGGTCGGCGATGACCGAGTGGTCGATGACCATCTCGGCCGGCGAGAGCGGGTTGATCTTGTTGGGATCGCCACCGAGTGAGGTGACCGCCTCGCGCATGGTCGCGAGGTCGACGATGCACGGCACACCGGTGAAGTCCTGCATCACCACGCGCGCGGGCGAGAACTGGATCTCGGTGCTCGGCTCCGCCGCGGCATCCCACGAGCCGAGCGCTTCGATCTGCGCCTTCGTCACATTCGCGCCGTCTTCGGTGCGAAGAAGGTTCTCCAGGAGCACCTTCAGGCTGAACGGAAGCTTCTCGAAGCCGGGAACCGCGTCAACTCGGAAGATCTCATAGTCGGTACTGCCGACCGTCAGGGTGCTCTTGGCACCGAAGCTGTTCACCGTGGACACGAATCCGTCTCCTTCTTGTCTGATGGAAGCGACAGGCGACTCCATCTTGCTCGCGTGCGGGCCTGTCGGCTAGCAAGGCACACCTAACAGTGTGCGCCGTGCGAGCCGCGGGCAAAAGCCCACAATTTATCTTGATGTCAAGATAAATCTATCACGAACCGGATGCTGTGGCCTGCGGCGACTCGCGGGGGTAGAGCGCACGGACGACGAGCCAGGTGACCGCGATGAGCGGTGCGAACAACGGCAGTCCCATGACGAGTTTCAGTGTTCCGAGAGCCGTGACCTGATCGGTCAGGTACAGCGGCAGCTGCACCGCGAGTCGGGCGAAGAACAGCGCGGCCCACGCGATGCCGAGAAGACGGAATGCGCGCCGCTTGCGCTTGTCCCCGCGCCAGGCCGTGGCCTCCCCCATGAGGAACCCTGCCGCGATCCCGATCAGCGACCATCCGATCAGGGCGGACACGAGGAAGGCCGTCCCGTAGACGGCGTTCGTGATCAGCCCGGGAACGAAGTTGTCCGCGCCGCGACCGGTCCATAGCGCCAGGGCCGCAGCCGCACCGGCGGCGATCAGCCCGCCCAGTGCTGCCGACGGTGGTGATTTCTGCACCAGGCGCACGATCGTGAACACCGCGGCGAGGCCGACGGAGACACCGAGCGACAGGATGAGCGGCTCCGGCCGGAGCGTGAACAGGATGACGAACGCGAGACTCGGCAACACGGATTCGAGCACCCCGCGCCACCCGCCGATCGCGGACCAGACGACCTTCTGCGTGCTGGCATTCTCAGCGGGGTCGATTCCGGCCCGGCGTGCCGCTCCGCCGAGTGCAGCGCCGAGCAGCTCCGACGTGCTCTGCTCGCGCGGCTCTTCGCCTTCGCGGTCGCCGCTCACGCGGATCCCGGCGTCGCCGGCATCTTCAGCGGAATCAGGTCTCGCGGCGGCATCGGTGCGCCGCCGCGGACCACGACGATCGAGCGGAAGAGATCCTCGATCTTCTCCGCGGCGTCAGGGTCGGACGCCGCCGCTCCGCCGATCACTCCGCGGAGGAACCAGCGGGGGCCGTCGACGCCGACGAATCGTGCCAGCCTTAGTTCGGAGCCCTCGGAGGCCGCGCTGGGCACCTCGGCGAGCAGCTCCTTGCCGAGCGGCCCTTCCCGCTCCTCAACGCGGCCACCCTGCTGACGGACCTGATCCACGAGCTGCATCCGCGTCTCGTGCCACAGGCCGAGCGTCCGCGGCGCGGCGAACGGCTGCACCTGAAGGGACGAGTCGGCATAGTCGAGCCCGACGGCGACGATCCGTTTGGTCTGCTCTTCGACCTCGAGACGAAGATTCAGCCCTTCACGGGGAAGGATCTTGATGCCGCCGAGGTCGATGTACGGGCGGATCGGATTCGCCTCGGACTCGTCGAACGGCCCCTCGGTGGAGCGGTTCGACGGCGCCGACTTCGAAGTCGGCTGGGTGATCTCTTCAGTCATCTGCGTGTTCCTGCCTGTTCGGCGCTCTGCTGCGGCGCCTGATATCCAGTGGATCCGAATCCGCCTGCACCGCGGGCACTGTCCGGAAGCTCGTCGACGGGGATGAAGTTCGCCCTCGTCACCGGCATGAGGATCAGCTGGGCGATCCGGTCGCCGACCGCCACATCGTACGCGCTCGAACTGTCCGTGTTGAGCAGGCTCACCTTGATCTCGCCCCGGTAACCGGCGTCCACTGTTCCGGGGGAATTGACGATCGTGATCCCGTGCTTGGCGGCGAGGCCGCTGCGGGGCACGACGAAAGCCGCGTAGCCGTCCGGCAGCGCGATGCGCACTCCGGTGGGCACGAGAGCGCGCTCACCCGGCTCGAGACGCACGGCCTCGGCGGCCACCAGATCGGCACCGGCATCACCCGGATGGGCGTAGTGCGGCAGCACAGACGCGATAATGGGGAGATCAACGGAATCGCTCACCCCACGAGGCTAATGCAGAACCCCGCACCTGACACGCTCGTTCGCTATCGCGAACGTCTTTCCCCGAGCCTGTGGCTGCTCGTGACCGCAGCCGTGGCCGGCCCGATGGTGGCGCTCACCTTCACGCCGCTCGGTTCGCTGCCTGCCCTGCTCATCGGTGCCGCAGCCGCGGTCCTGCTGATCGGCTTGCTGATCGCGGCATCGCCCGCCATACGGGTGACAGGCACCGTGCTGCATGCCGGCAGGGCGCACATCGATGCGCGCTGGCTCGGCTCAGGGGTCGCACTGGTGGGCGACGACGCCCGACAGGCGCGGGGCACCGCGCTGCCCGCACGCGGCTGGCACCTGATCCGCGGCGGGATCGACGGTGTGGTCGTCGTGCAGAACATCGATCCGGACGATCCGGTGACGAGCTGGACGATCTCGACGCGCACACCGGACCGGCTTCTCGCGGCGATCCGCGACGCGCAGGTCGCCGCTTCCACGCCCGTCTGACCCGGCAGCTCGTCTTCGCCGCGCTCGCCATCGCGCACATCCGATCGCGCCGTCCGGGAACGACAACGCGCCCCAAGCCATCCGGCCGGGGCGCGTGAACGCGGTGCGTCTGCTGTCAGGCAGCGCACTCCTTGCAGATCGGACCTTCTGCGCCTTCGTGATCGAGCTGCGAGCGATGCTTCACGAGGAAGCAGCTCATGCAGGTGAACTCGTCCTGCTGCGCGGGCAGCACGACGACATCGAGCTCGAGGTCGGAGAGGTCGGCACCCGGGAGGTCGAAACTCGACGGGTTGTCGGAGTCCTCGTCACCGGTCGTGCCAGACAGTTTGTCCGGCACACGCTCCTTGAGGGCTTCGATCGACTCGGAGTCGTCTTCGCTCTTTCGGGGGGCGTCGTAGTCGGTTGCCATGCGGTAGATCTCCACTTTCATGGTGCTAGTGGGCGGTGCGCCGTCGGGTACGCGGCGGGCATAGTTTGCACGACGCGGAGGCAATAAGCAAATGCCGCCACGCGCGACAGATCAAACTCACGGCACGCCCAGCGTATTCCCGGGACTCACGCCGTCTCCGTGACACCATGATCGGACACCCATCAGAGGGGCATTCGCATGGAAAACGTCACTATCGTCGGCACCGAAGACGACCTGCTGATCCTCGCCACCGGTTCCGGCGAGCGATTCGCGCTCGCCATCGATGACGTGCTGCAGCGTGAGATCCGTCGCGCGCGCCGCCGCGACCAGGAGGACACGCCGAAGGTCAGCGCGAGCCCGCGCGAGATCCAGGCGCACGTCCGTTCCGGTCTGTCCGCCGCCGAGGTCGCCGAGCTCCTCGGCATCGGCCTCGACGAGGTCGCCCGCTTCGAAGGACCCGTGCTCGCGGAGCGCGAGCACATCATCGGGCAGGCGCTCGCCGTCCCTGTGCTGATCGGCAGCGAGGTCGAACCAGACGCGCAGCCCACTTTCGGCGTGGCGATCCACGCCAAACTCGCAGATCTTCAAGCCTCCGGCGAACGCTGGGCGAGCTGGAAGGAGGACTCCGGCTGGATCGTGAAGCTGGAGTTCGTCGCCAATGACGTGTCGCATGACGCTCGCTGGTCCTTCGACCCCCGCCGGAGCGCGCTGTCGCCCCTGAATGCCGACGCGACTCAGCTGTCGCGCCAGGGGTCGCTGCCAGAAGGGCTCATTCCCCGTCTGCGCGCCGTCGACAGCGACCGGACCGAGTCTCCGTACAAGGACGACAGCCGCTTCGATTCCGGTGCGTTCGGCCCCCGGCTGCTTCCCGCCCCCGAGGCCGACGTCGAGGAGCCCACGGCCCCCGAGCGTTCCAACGCGGCCGCGCAGGCCGCCGCGATAAAGCGAGCTCCGGACGAGTCGGTCACGAGCGCCGAGACGGCAGACCTGCTCGAGGCGCTGCGACGGCGCCGTGGCCAGCGCGAAAGTGCACCGCTGCTCGACGACGAGTCGTCCTCGCACTCCGATCGGCCCGACGAGTCAGGACCGATCGCGCTGTTCGAATCGCTCGAACCGGAGTACGTCGAGCCCAAGCCGTCGCGCACGGCCGAGCGGACTCCCGAGGACTCCAGTCAGGAGAACCAGGGCCGTCGCCGGCGCCGCAACGCCATGCCGTCGTGGGACGAGATCGTCTTCGGCGCACGCACCGACGACTGACGTCCGCTCAGCGGGGACCAGCGCGCGCTGAGCGCCCGCCGATGCGTTCAAGCCGCGAAGGCGCCCTTCCTGATGTACGGCACCTGCCGTTCTTCAGGCGACAGCGCCCCGTGCTGGCCGATCATGCCTCGTGCACGCTGATCCTCAGCGGTTCCGTCGTAGAAAGCCTTGTTGCCGCGCGCGGCCACCACGATGTCTCCGATGCGCGAGACCGCATCCGGTGTCGCTGACGCGCCGAACAGTCCGCCCGCGAGCGCTTCCGCGCGGCTGAGCACGTCGGCGTCACCCTCGCTCGCGACTCGCCATCTCTGAACGGCGTCCTCCGCATCGGCATCCGCCTCGAGATACACATGCAGCATGCGCGGCTCTCCCCCTATGTGCCGCACGCCATCGAAGCGCGTGTCGCCTTCGTCCAGCACCACGTGCCGATGCGCCGGCACGTCGATCATGCCGTGGTCTGCGGTGACGAGGACTCCGACATGCTTCGGCGGGACGACGGAGAGCGCGGCATCGATCTCTTCGAGCGCGGTGATCCATTCCGTGGAGTCGACGCCGTGCTTGTGCCCTGCCTTGTCGACCTCCGGCAGATAGCAGTAGACGAGAGAGCCCGCATTGTCTGCCGCCAGCTGGTAGGCGACGGCGATCCGTTCGGCAGGCGACCCGGCGGCGACGAATGTGGCCCCCCGCAGGGTCGCGCGGGTGAAGCCGCTTCGTGCATACCCGGCGAAGCCGACCGCGAAGGCGCCGTGGCCTGCCTCGACGGCCCGCTCGAACACGGTCGGCACCGGTTGCCAGACGAGCGGATCGATGCCGTCGGTCTCCCAACCGGAGAGCTGGTTGACCAGCCGGTCGTGCTCGCGATCGAGCACGCGATAGCCGACCAGACCGTGCGCAGCGGGCTCGACACCGGTGAGGATGCTCGTCAGCGCGGTAGCCGTCGTGGTCGGGAACACCGAGTACGCGATGTCCCTCTTGCCGAGTCCGGCCGTCAGGTGACGGGCATGACCCGCGTGCGCGCGCAGCTGGATCGCGCCGAGCCCGTCGACGATGACGAGCACGGCGGAGCGGGCGTGCCCGAGCGGCCCGTCAGCCCCCTCGAGCACCCCCAGCAAGTCCCCCGCCACCCCGGTCAGGCTGCGGGCTGCGGAGGGCGCGGACGATAGAATCAGTGACATCCGAGCCAGTCTTTCACAGGCACAGCACCGTCCCCAGGAAGTCCATGCCCCGCACCGAATCCGCCGAGCCCGTCGAGGAGCGCATCCAGGACATCGATCTGTCCACGGAGATGCAGGGATCATTCCTCGAGTACGCCTACTCGGTGATCTACTCCCGCGCGCTCCCGGACGCCCGTGACGGACTCAAGCCCGTGCAGCGCCGCATCCTCTACCAGATGGCTGAGATGGGTCTGCGCCCCGATCGCGGCCACGTCAAGAGCGCCCGCGTCGTGGGCGAGGTGATGGGAAAGCTGCACCCGCACGGCGACTCCGCCATCTACGACGCGCTCGTGCGTCTCTCCCAGGATTTCGCCCTCCGTGTTCCGCTCGTGGACGGGCACGGCAACTTCGGCTCCCTCGACGACGGACCGGCAGCCTCCCGCTACACCGAAGCACGCCTCGCCCCGGCCTCGCTCGCGCTCACCGAGAACCTCGACGAGGACGTCGTCGATTTCGTCCCGAACTACGACGGTCAGTTCCAGCAGCCCGCTGTGCTGCCCGCGGCGTTCCCCAACCTGCTGGTCAACGGCGCCAGCGGCATCGCGGTCGGCATGGCCACGAACATGGCGCCGCACAACCTGATCGAGGTCGTGGCGGCGGCGATCCACCTGCTGGAGAACCCCGAAGCCAGTCTCGACGAACTGATGGAGTTCGTGCCAGGGCCCGATTTCCCCTCCGGCGGCATCATCATGGGACTCGATGGGATCAAGGACGCCTACGCGAGTGGTCGCGGCGCGTTCAAGGTCCGGGGCAAGGTCTCGGTCGAATCCATCGGTCCGCGGCGCACGGGCATCATCGTCACTGAGCTGCCGTACATGGTCGGCCCGGAACGGCTGATCGAGAAGATCCGCGACGCGGTGCAGGCGAAGAAGCTGCAGGGCATCAGCGACGTCAACGATCTCACCGACCGCCAGCATGGCCTGCGCGTCGCGATCGGCATCAAGACCGGCTTCGATCCGAACGCCATCCTGGAGCAGCTCTACCGCCTCACCCCGTTGGAAGACTCCTTCAACATCAACAACGTGGCGCTCGTGGACGGCCAGCCGCGGACGCTCGGCCTCAAAGAGATGCTCAGCGTCTACGTGGGGCATCGCCTCGAGGTGATAGCCCGACGCAGCCGCTACCGGCTCGCCCGACGAGAAGAGCGCCTCCACCTCGTCGAGGGTCTGCTCGTGGCGATCCTCGACATCGATGAGGTCATCCAGGTCATCCGTTCCTCGGATGACTCGGAGCAGGCGCGCTCGCGCCTGCGCACCGTGTTCGACCTTTCCGAAGCGCAGGCCGAGTACATCCTCGAGCTGCGCCTGCGCAGACTGACGAAGTTCTCCCGCGTCGAGCTGGAATCCGAGCGGGATGCGCTCCTGGCGGAGATCGCCCAGCTCCGCGAACTGCTCGGCAGCGATGTGCAGATGCGCGCGCAGGTCGCGAAGGAACTGGATGCCGCGGCCGAGGCCTACGGCACGCCGCGGCGCACGCTGCTGATGAACGGCAAGCCGGCCGCGCCGCGTCGGGCCAAGCCCGGTGAGGCGGATCTGCAGATCGCCGACGCACCCACGATCCTGGCACTGTCGACGACGGGACGCGCGGTGCGGGTCGACCTCGCGGAGGGGCAGGAGCTCACGCGACCGGCCCGCCGCAGCAAGCACGACGCGATCCTTTCGACGACCACCACCACGGTGCGCGGGGAGGCGGGCGCGATCACGACCGCCGGGCGTCTGCTGCGGTTCTCCCCCGTCGACCTGCCGTCCGTCCCTGCGACATCGGTGCAGCTCGCCGCCGGAACGCCGCTGCGCGACTACCTGGGCATCACTTCGCGTTCTGAGAAGGTGCTCGCGCTGGTGGACCTCTCCTCCGACGTCCCCGTCGCGCTGGGCACCGCGCAGGGAACGGTCAAGCGCATCGTGCCCTCCGGCCTGGCGGTGCGCCCCGAGATCGAGGTCATCTCGCTCAAGCCCGGCGACACGGTGGTCGGTGCCGCGACGGCTGCGGACGACGACGAGCTCGTGTTCATCACCTCCGACGCCCAGTTGCTTCATTTCACCGCATCCGCAGTGCGTCCCCAGGGCGCAGCGGCCGGTGGCATGGCCGGGATCAAGCTCGGCTCAGGCGCCGCGGTGCTCTTCTTCGGAGCCACCGCTGCCACGGATGACGTGACAGTGGCCACTGTCTCGGGCGCCGATGGTGTCATCCCAGGGACGGATGCCGGGCGGGCCAAGGTCTCCGCCTTTGCGGAGTTCCCGGGCAAGGGCCGAGGAACCGGTGGTGTGCGTGCGCATTCGTTCCTGCGCGGCGAGGACCGCCTCACCGTGGCGTGGGTCGGTGCCGCACCCGCCTATGCGGTGGGTACCGACGGTGCCGTACGCACGCTGCCGGAGGCGCCAGCGAAGCGCGATGCGTCCGGACAGCTGATCGACGGAGTGATCGGCTCGATCGGTCGACCGGTCATCTGAGCGGTCTCAGCCGTTAGCGACGGCATCCGCTCCGAGTTCGCCGAGGCCCTCCTCGATGATGCGCGAGACGGTCTCGGCGTAGGCGCCGTCCGGGTCCAGATCCGGGTCGAACACCGTGACAGATGCGCCCCAGGCGCGTGGCGCGAGCCCGCGGAGCAGCGCGATGAGCTCTTCCGGTGAGAGCCCACCAGGATCGGGGCTGTCGACGGCGGGCATGTACTCCGGATCGAGCACGTCCACGTCGACCTGAAGCCAGAATCCGCGTTCGATCTCCGGTACGGCGACGACCTGTGCCGCTGCGCGCGCGCCACCGTGCAGAATCACGGTCGCGGCCGGAATTGCCAGCGAGATCAGGTCCGCGACCTCGGCGATGTGCTCGTCCTCGCGTCGGCATCCGATGTGCGCCGTCTCCGCCGGGTCGAAGTACGGTCCGAGACCGTCGATATCGGCGAGCTCCGGAAGGTGCAGTCCGATCGCGGCAGCGACATCCTCGCCGGCGAGACTGCCGTAGGCATCGTCGTTTCCGGGATGACGGAAGTCGGTGTGCCCGTCGACGTGCACGAGTCCTCCTCCGCCGGACACCTTGGCGGCCATCCCCGCGGCGAGGAGCAGGCTGCAGTCCCCGCCCAGCACGAGCGGAGCCAGCCCGGAGGTGCGAGCTTCGACGAGGCGGCGTGCGAGGAGACGCGCGTGATAGATGATCGCGCCCTGATTGCGCACCGTCCCCGCCGCACGGCGTCCGTCGTCGTCCACATAGCGACCGGGCAGCACCGCGCCCCAGTCCACAGCACCCCGTCTGTGCAGTTCCTCATGCAGCCCCGCCTCGCGCAGCGCCTCCGGCGCCTTGGCGGTGCCGGGTACCGAACCCGGCTGCGGGGGCCTCAGACCGAGATTCGTCGGAGCGGAGATGATCGCGATCACGGGGTCGGCGTCCCCCGTGACATCGCGTCGGTCCCGGCCTCTCGACGTCACGCGTCGATCGACTCCCGCGAGAGCTGGTCGGAGGAGTCGACGATGAACTCACGACGGGGTGCAACCTCGTTGCCCATCAGCAGCTCGAACACGCGTCCCGCGGCCTCGGCATCCTCCATGCGCACTCGGCGCAGAAGGCGCCCGCCACGGTCCATCGTCGTGTTCGCCAGCTGATCGGCATCCATCTCGCCGAGACCCTTGTAGCGCTGGATCGGCTCGTGCCAGCGCTTGTTCGACTTGCGCAGCTTGGCCAGCAGCGCGTGCAGCTCCTGCTCGGTGTAGGTGTAGATCGTCTCGTTGGGCTTCGAACCAGGGTTCATCACGATCACCCGATGCAGCGGCGGTACCGCGGCGAACACGCGCCCCTCTTCGATCAGCGGACGCATATAGCGGAAGAACAGCGTGAGGAGCAGGGTGCGGATGTGCGCGCCGTCGACATCCGCGTCGCTCATCAGGATGATCTTGCCGTAGCGGGCCGCATCGATGTCGAAGGTGCGTCCGGAGCCCGCGCCGATGGTCTGGATGATCGCGGCGCACTCGGCGTTCGAGAGCATGTCGCCGATCGATGCGCGCTGGACGTTGAGGATCTTGCCGCGGATGGGAAGCAGTGCCTGGATCTCACTGTCCCTGGCACGACGAGCCGTCCCCAACGCGGAGTCGCCCTCGACGATGAACAGCTCGCTGCGCGAGACGTCATTGGATCGGCAATCCACGAGCTTGACCGGAAGCGAGGAGGATTCCAGCGCGTTCTTACGACGCTGCGTCTCCTTGTGCGCTCGCGCCGAGACACGTGCCTTCATCTCGGCGACGACCTTGTCCAGCAGCTGGCTGGCCTGGTTCTTGTCGTCGCGCTTGGTCGAGGCGAAACGCGCCCCGAGCTCCTTGCGGAGCACCTGTGAGACGATCTGGCGCACGGCCGGTGTCCCGAGCACCTCCTTGGTCTGACCCTCGAACTGCGGCTCGGGCACCTCGACGGTGAGCACGGCGGTGAGGCCGGCGAGGACATCGTCCTTCTCGACCTTGTCGTTTCCGACCTTGAGCCGGCGGGCGTTCTGCTCGACCTGTGTGCGCAGCACCTTCAACAGCTCCTGCTCGAAGCCCTGCTGGTGCGTGCCACCCTTTGGCGTCGCGATGATGTTCACGAACGAGCGCGTGACGGTCTCGTATCCGGTCCCCCAGCGCATCGCGAGGTCGACACGGCACTCCCGCTCGACCTCCTGCGAAGCCATGTGGCCGTTCGCCTGCAGCACGGGGACGGTCTCCTTGAAGGTGCCGGTGCCCTGTATGCGCCAGGTGTCGGTGATCGGCGCGTCCACAGCCAGGTAATCGACGAACTCGGCGATGCCCCCGTCGTAGCGGTACGAGGTCTCGCTGCTCTCCTCGCCGCGCTCGTCTCGGACGACGATCTCGAGCCCTGGAACGAGGAATGCGGTCTGGCGCGCCCGGTTCTCGAGCTCCCCGAGCTGGAATGCGGCGTCCTTCGTGAAGATCTGGCGATCGGCCCAGTACCGCACTCGCGTGCCGGTGACGCCGCGCGGTGCCTTGCCGGCGATCCGGAGTTCGCTGCTCTTCTCGAACGGCGAGAACGGCGCATCCGGACGCTTCTCCCCCGAGTCCTTGAAGTTGCCGGGCTCCCCTCGGTGGAACGACATCGCATAGGTCTTGCCACCGCGGTCGACCTCGACGTCGAGGCGCTCTGAGAGCGCGTTGACGACCGACGCGCCGACGCCGTGCAGGCCACCGGATGCCGCGTACGATCCGCCACCGAACTTCCCGCCGGCGTGGAGCTTGGTGTAGACGACCTCGACACCCGTCAGCCCGGTGCGCGGCTCGATGTCGACCGGGATGCCGCGGCCCCTGTCGTGCACCTCGACACTGCCGTCCGCATGCAGGATCACGTCGATGCGCGTGCCGTTGCCAGCGACAGCCTCGTCGACGGAGTTGTCGATGATCTCCCACAGGCAGTGCATGAGCCCCGGCGAGCCGTTCGACCCGATGTACATGCCAGGGCGCTTGCGAACCGCTTCAAGGCCTTCGAGAACCTGAAGATGATGGGCGGAATACTCAGCGGTCACAATCCTCGATTCTATTCGCGACGGGCTTCGAAGCCTCGCAGACACTCCCCTGGGGACCCACCCTGGGGGCTCCCGCGTACGCGCTGAGCGAAACACGCCGCTCATCGGGCATGACTACCAGCCAGCCGTGGTTGTATTGAGCACATTCCCACTGGAGATGCCGATACCCGAGGAGGCACCGAGATGAACGCTACAACCGAACGTGAGACCTCCACTGTCGAGTACCGTCTGACCGCGATGGACCGCTGCGACTCATGTGGCGCACAGGCCTACATCGCCGCTGAGGTCAACGGCTCCGAGCTGCTCTTCTGCGCCCACCACGGCCGCAAGTACGAAGAGAAGCTTCGCGACGTCGCGACGTCATGGCACGACGAGACCGCCCGTCTCGCCGAAGCCGTCTGACAGGACTCGCCGTCCGACTGACTCTTCAGTCCACGATCACCCGCCGCACCGCAGAGGTGAGGCGGGTGATGATCTCTTCGCCCACGGTACCGATGCGCTCCGCCAATGCCGTCGCATCCGACTCGCCCTGCTCCCCTGGTCCGAACACGGTGACCGTGTCTCCGGGTCGCGCGCCCGTCCAGCCGCGGACGACAGCGGTCGTCTCATCGATGCGCACGATCTCGCGCACGCCGCCCGGGGTTCCCACGCTCGCGCCCGCGAGGACCGATGGCAGCCCGTGGAACGCGCCCAGCCCGATCACGACATCGTCTTCCCGCTCGTCGACCACTCGCGCACGCAGTGACGCGATCGGCGAAGCACCAGGGATCTCGGGACCGTCGGCGGATCGGATGCCGTAGCAGAACGCGCCGATCCGGCACACCGTGCCGCGCAGCTCAGGACGCCACCAGGATGCAGCAGACGCGGTGAGATGCACCGACTCCGGATCGCCACCTGCCGCACGAAGCACGTCCACCGCACTGCGGAACTCTCGCGCGGACTCGTCGTCCTCGGCGTCGCTCGCTTCGGCGAGGTGACTCCAGGCCCCGACCACGTCGATGAGTCCCGCACGTTGCGCCTGCATCGCTCGGCCGACCACATCGGGCCAGTCCTCCGGCCGGATCCCGTTGCGATGAAGCCCGGTGTCGATCTTCAGATGGATGCGGGCGGCGGCGCCGAGGCCCGAGGAGGCGTCGATGATGTGGTCGAGGTAGGCGGCGGTACCCACGCCCAGTTCGATGTTCGCAGCGAGTGCCTGCGCGATCTCGTCATCGCTCGAATCCGCCCAGGCGAACACCCGCGCCTCCTGTGCCCGCTCACGGATGCGCAACGATGTGTGCACGTCATAACCGCCGAAGAACCCCACCGGCCGCGCGGCGTCGAGGGCAGCGGTGGTGGCCCATTCCACACCGTGGCCGTACGCGTCGTCCTTCATGGCGAGCATGAGCTGCGCCGGCGCGATCCTGTCCTGCACCGCAGCGAGGTTCTGCAGGAAGCGCGCCCGCGAGATCTCGAGCGTGGGAGCCGTCAACGCATCCATTCGCGCACCGCCTTTGATCCGGCCACGGCGATCAGTTCGGCGATGCCGAGCCCCGTGATCTCGGCCCACTCCGCCAGAGCGTCCCTGGCCGCGCCTGTCCCACCGAAGTACACGACGTCCGCGCCGGCGGACGCGTCGGCCGCCGAGTCCTGGAGATCGACCACGCACACGTCCATCGCCACCCGGCCGACGATCGGCCGCCGCACACCGTCGAGCTCGACGTGAGCGGAGTTGCCGAGTGCACGGACGATCCCCTGCGCGTAACCGCCGGTGACCAGCGCCACGGTCGTGTCCGCGGCGGCGCGATGCAGATAGCCGTACGAGACCGCTTCACCCGCTCGCAGCGGCTTGGTCGAGATGACACGACCGACGAGTCGCATGGCGGGTGATGCATCGGCGCCCGGAAGCCCGTACAGCACCCGGTTGTCGATGTCGACGTCGCCGCTGGTCACGGCGCGGATGCCCTGTGCACGCACGAGGTCGGCAACGTCCGTGTCATCCACCAACACCGTCTGCACTCCGGCATCCCGCACCACCGCGGCGACTTCGAGCACGCCGTGTCCGAGCGCGTCGCCCCTCAGATCGGCCAGCGCGCCGCCGCGTGCCACAGCCTCGCGGGCGTTGTCGCGCAGCGCGCCCGCCGAGACAAGTGCGCGCGGGAGGCTCCCGGTGGGCGTCACCGCCTGCTGGCCTCGATCACCGGACGGTGCCGTGCACGGCTGCCCGTGCGGATGCCCGTGGCACTGACGCGGGTCTCGTAGAGCCCCGGTGTCCAGTTGCCCTCGATCAGCATCGGACCGTCGGGCCCGACGGCGACGTCCCAGCCGATGTACGGCACGGAAGGCACCTCCTGGGCCGCGCGTGTGACCAGGTCGACCACGCGATCCCACATCGGGACTTCGAAGTCGACGATGGACTTTCCCGAGTCCGGATGCGTTTCGTAGCGGGACTTGTGCTTGCCGGTGTGCCCGGGGCCGAAAGACTTGCCGTTCTCATCGATCATCGTGAAGAACCCGCCCCACGTGAACTGGTCGCTCACCGCGCCGCGGCCGAACTTCTGCGCTGCCATCAGCACGTGCACCTTCGTGCCGTCGAAGAACGTGGCGACGCGTGTCGTGTTCACGGTGCCCTCGCAGTACGCGGCGAGATACGGATGCTGCACGATGCGCTGTTCGATGAGCCGCTGCCCCTTGTCGCGCAGCTCGTCGCGGAACGCGTTCCAGTCGGTGACCTCGGATGCCTCGTAGCGGAAGACTCCCTTGCCCTCGCGTCCGACCGGCGTCTTCGCGATGAACACCGGGTTCTTCTCCGCGAAGGCGCGCAGACCATCGGCGTCCACGTCGTCGAGGTCGAGCCAGTCGCGGCCGAGGTAGTCGGCGAAGCGGCGGTTGAAGGTGATCTTGTTCTCGAACTGCAGCACGTCGGTGCGGTCGTTGAGCGCCTGCGCCAGATGGTGCTGGATCAGCGAGGTCATGAAGGTCTTGCGCTCGCTCTTGGTGAGCAGCGCGAAGTCGGCCTCGTAGTAGTCGATGTAGGCGGTGTCGTGCACCGCCGCCCACACCAGCATGTCGACGAAGATCCTCGGTGTCCACTTGCCCTGCTCCTTGGCGATCTGGCTCGCGAATCCCCACACCCGTCGCGGATCGAACGAGGTCAGGCGCCGCAGGAGATACTTCAGGCGCGCAGTGAGTGCGACGTCTCGAGACAAGGGGAAAGACCTTTCGGCGGGGGCATGTCAGAACGTCTCATGCTACTCGCTCCACCTGCCCGAGTCCGTTGACACCCGCGTGTTAGCCTGGGTCGGTGGATCAGAAGCGGCTGCGTATCCGGTATCTTTTCGACCGGGCTCGGCGGCTCAATCCGACGCAGCTCTTCGAACTGGCACGGCAGGTCAAGAAGGTGTCGAAGGCGCCTCTCCCGGTCATCATCGGCGACATGCTGTGGTGCTCCGTCCGCTACGAGATGGGCTTCCGCGACTACGTCGTGTGGGACATCCGCATCCTGAACTCGCGCGAGCGCGCGACCTGGATGACGCATCCCAAGGCGTTCCGTCTCAACCGCACGCTCAACGGGCCGGATTCCAAAGTGATCCTGGGCGACAAGATGCGGTTCCTCACAGACTTCGCCGACCTCACCCGTCGCGAGTGGATCGATGCGGCAGCGGCGTCGGATGACGATCTGCGCGCGTTCATCGATCGGCATCCGCGCGTGATCGCCAAGCCTGCTGCGGGCGAGGGAGGCGCGGGCATCGGCATCTACGAGACGGCCGACGTGTCGGACATCTCCGCGTGGCGTGCGCTGCTGGTCGAACGCGATCAGACCCTGTTGGAAGAAGTGCTCGCCCAGCACGACGATCTGAACGCGCTGTATCCCGACAGCGTCAACACCGTGCGGATGATCACGTACCGCGACCCGGCCGGCGAACTGCATGTGATCGCCTCCGTCCTGCGCATCGGCAACGGCGCGGTGATCGACAACTTCGCTTCAGGCGGCATGTTCACCATGCTCGATGACGATGGCGTCGCCCTGTATCCGGGAGTCGACAAGCAGTCGAACATCTATCACCGGCACCCGGCCACCGGCACGACGATCAAGGGCCTGCAGGTGCCGTTCTACCCGGAGGTCGTGGCGATGATCGCCGAGGCGTCGAAGAGGCTGCCCACTGTGCCCTATGTCGGCTGGGACATCGCGATCACGCCGGACGGACCTGCGCTCATCGAAGCGAACCACAACTCGAGCGTCTTCCAGATGAAGCCCTCTGCCTCCGGCATCCGCACCGGACTGCTGTACCGCTACCGTGACGCGATCGGCGCGGACGTGGTCGACAACAAGCGCTGAGAATCGCTCACGCAACTCTGACGGCTCAGCCGCGACGGCGGCGCACGGTGTCTATGGCGACCCGGAGTTCAGGTGCTCGGAACACCGCGAGCAGGCCGATGTAGACCACGACGCTGGTGGCGCCGATGAGCGCAGAACCTAGCGCTCCCCAGATCATCCCCTGCAGCATCCATCCGTTCGCCCCGCCGGACAGGACGAAGACTCCCCATCCCGCCGCTCCTGCAGGGATCGCCAGAAGGATGAACCGGCACAACGCCCACCACGTCGCACCGAGCCCCAGCGGACCGATCTTACGACGCAGGAGGATCGTCGCGATCACCGTCTGCACGATCCCCGACAATGATTGCGCCAAGGCGACAGCGGCAGCCAGGTGCTCCACCGGGACGCTCGCTGCGACAACGAGAGTCAGCACGAGCACCAGCGACCCCTGCACGATGGTGAATATGAACGGGGTTCGAGCGTCGCCATACGCGTAGAACGTCCGTTGGATGACGAAAAGCACTCCCATGGGGACGAGGCTCACCAGATAGGCGATGAGCACAGGCGCCATCGCACTCGCGTCTTCGGGTGTGTTGCTGAACACTCGGGATGCCGGTACCGCTGCTGCGATGACCGCGGCCGCCGCTATCACCGTGAAGAGTCCGAGAACCCTGATCGACTGCCCGACGTCAGTGCGCAATTCGGTGTGGCGCTCGGCCGCAGAGTGCTCGCTGATACGCGTGAAGTACGGGGTCCCGATCGCGAGGATGATCATCGAATACGGCAGCATGTAGACGAGCCAGGCGTACTGAGATGCCGCAGTGGAGGCGTGCTCTCCTGAGGCCGTCGTGATCGTGAGCGACTGCACGATGCCGACGGCCTGGCCGATCAAGGTCGTCAGTAGCGTCCATGTCGCCAGCTTCCCCATATGACCGAGCCCCATGCCCCGCCAGCGGAAGTCGAGTCGTAGCGGGATCCCGGCACGTCGCCAGAACAGCGTCAGAACGACTGTCTGCGCGATCACTCCGAGCGTCGCGGTGCCGGCGAGTACCAGCACCATCGAACCGTCCCAGCCCTCGAGTGAGTCGCGGTTCTGTCCGAACAGCACGATGAACACGACGAAACCCGCGATGGACACGAAGTTGTTCACGATCGGAGCCCAGGCGTAAGGGGCGAACATCTTGCGGGCGTTGAGTATCTCGCCGAGCAACGCGAACATGCCGTAGAAGAAGAGTTGCGGAATGCACCAGTAGGCGAACTGCACGGCGAGGGCGTGCTGCTCCGGTACGTCGAAGTTCGAGTACAGGTCGATCAGCAACGGCGCACATAGCGTCGCGACGACCGTGACGGACCCCATGATCAGCGCGCCGAGCGTCAACAGTTTGGCGAGGAACGCGTGCCCGCTGTCTTTCTGAGTCGCAGCACGTACCACCTGAGGCACGATCACGCCGGTGAGGACTCCCGCCGAGATCACCTGATAGATGCTGTTGGGCAATGCATTGGCGACGGCGAACGCATCAGGGGCGCGGCCGACCGAGTTGATCGCGATGACGAGCACGACCGTTCGCAGCAGGCCCGTGATGCGGGATGTGAGCGTACCCGCCGCGATCATGGCGCTGGCGCGACCGAGTCCCATGCGTGTGGTGTTCCCCTCCGCGCCCGTCGTCGGTGATCCGACGTCAGACGGTGCGATCTCAGACGGTGCGGATGATGCCCATCGGGGTGGACTCGCGTCCCTGCCCGAGCGGGTTGTCCTTCAGGATACGCACGAGCCGCTGTTCTCCGACCTTGTCGAGCGTGGAACCCAGGATGTTCCCACCGAGATCGTTGATGTCCACGACCGCGACATCAGCGGTGCCGCCGATGAGCGTCTTGAGATGCGTGGCGACCTGACGCGGATTCTTCGGGCCCAGCACGACGGCCTCGTTGTACGGCGGGATCGTGTGCGAGGTGGGTCCGTCGATCGCGCGCGCCTTGTCACCGGCGATGCGGTAGAAGTCACCCTTGCGCCCGAACGCCTTCGTCACCGCCGCGACGGCGGCCGCGAGCAGGATCCGGGGCGTGCCGCATTCGCGCAGCGCCATCTCCATCGTCTCGGGCATACCGAGGCCGATGCCGTACGGCGTGCGCGTGACGTACTTCGACAGGAACAGCGCGAGCTTGCGCGGCTGGATCTCATCGAGGCGGTACGAGCGCCCCTGCGTGATCGCCACGATCTTCTCGGTCACGAACAGCAGGTCGCCGGGCTGCACGGCGTCCTTCGCGTACTCGGTGACGATCTGATCGATGTCGTCCTCCGGCATCACGACGCGCGTGCGCAGCGGGATCCGGGCGTACTTCTTGCCGTCGACGCTCGCCTCGAGCGCCTTGCCGTCGTTCGCCTGCATCACTCGAGGTAGTCCCGCAGCGACTGCGAGCGACTCGGGTGGCGCAGCTTCGCCATCGTCTTCGACTCGATCTGGCGGATGCGCTCGCGCGTGACGCCGAACGTGTCGCCGATCTGGTCGAGGGTCTTGGGCTGGCCGTCACCGAGGCCGAAGCGCATGCGGATCACGCCGGCCTCGCGCTCGGAGAGCGAGTCGAGCAGCTGCTCGAGCTGGCGCTGCAGCATTGTGAAGCCCACGGCGTCTGCAGGGACGACGGCCTCGGTGTCCTCGATGAGGTCGCCGAACTCGCTGTCGCCGTCCTCGCCGAGCGGCGTGTGCAGCGAGATCGGCTCGCGACCGTACTTCTGCACCTCGACGACCTTCTCAGGCGTCATGTCGAGTTCACGGCTGAGCTCTTCCGGAGTGGGTTCGCGGCCGAGATCCTGCAGCATCTGACGCTGCACACGGGCGAGCTTGTTGATGACCTCGACCATGTGCACGGGGATGCGGATCGTGCGGGCCTGATCGGCCATGGCTCGGGTGATCGCCTGACGGATCCACCAGGTGGCGTAGGTCGAGAACTTGAAGCCCTTGGTGTAGTCGAACTTCTCGACCGCACGGATCAGACCGAGGTTGCCCTCCTGGATCAGGTCCAGGAACTGCATGCCGCGGCCGGTGTAGCGCTTGGCGAGGGAGACCACGAGGCGGAGGTTGGCGCCGAGCAGGTGGCTCTTGGCGCGGTGGCCGTCGCGGGCGACCCATTGCAGGTCGAGACCGAGCTGGCTGGTCTTCTCTGCAGCCGTCATGTTCGACAGCTTCTCCTCGGCGAAGAGTCCGGCCTCGATGCGCATCGCGAGCTCGACCTCTTCGGCCGCGTTCAGCAGTGCGACCTTACCGATCTGCTTCAGGTAGTCCTTGACGGGGTCAGCGGTGGCGCCGGTGATCTGCGTCGAGTAGACGGGGACGTCGTCCTCGTCCTTGGACGTCAGGACGATCGCGCCGGTGGGAAGCGGCTCGGTGAACGCGGGCTTCTTGTCGTCCTCGTCAGCGTCGTCGGCGACGACTTCACCATCGGGAGCGTCTTCCTCGACGACGTCGTCAGCCTTCTTGCGCCGTGCCGGCGCCTTCTTCGCGGCGGGGGCCTTCTTGGCTGCCGGCTTCTTTGCGGCAGCGGTGGTCTCCGGCTCGACGTCTTCGGTCGAGGCAGCCTCGGCTGCGGTCTTCGTCTTCGTCGTCCGGGAGTTCTTGGTCGCGGCAGGAGTCACGTTTCGCCTTTCACGGGGCAGCGCGCCCGCCCCGGGACATTTCGGACACTAGTAAGACCCTTGTCAAGTCAGCAGCCTTGCGGCCGACGATTGACAACGGGTCGGATTACCAGTATCGCACACGATTGGCGATGCAAGGCGCATCACGGTCTTGACATCCACGACTCGTGCGTGCCTCGGCCGGGCGCGCTCCCCTCAGGACCACAGATACCGCAATAGGTGCATCCGCATCTATGTGTGTTGTAGACTATGCACATGGAGTTGAAACACGCGATCCTCGGACTGCTCTCGATCCGTCCGTTGAGCGGCTACGACCTGGCTCGTGCTTTTGCCGACACAGTGGCGCACTTCTGGCATGCCGATCGATCCCAGATCTATCGGACGCTGGATCGGATGAGCGCGTCCGGGGAGATCAGTACGGAGGTGATTCCGCAGGACGGGAAGCCCGACCGCAAGGTGCACTCGCTGACCGATATCGGACACCAGGAACTGATCGACTGGCTGTCATCCCCGCTTGAGGTCGACCAGTCCAAGGCGCCGTTCCTCGCGCGACTGTTCTTCGCATCCCAGATCGGAGGCGAAGGGGTGGCGCGACTGCTCGACGAGCGGGAGCGCCAGATGAACGAGGCACTGGGCGAACTGTCCGCGATCGCGATCGAAGCCGATGACATGACGGGGCGGTTGCAGAAGGCGACGCTGCGCAACGGCCTGATCCACGCCGAGGCTGAACGGGAATGGGTGCGCGAGACGCGACGGATTCTCGGAACTGTCGAATCTTCCCGACACCCCGAGGAGTGAACGTGACCAGCAAAAGCAATGAACGCCGCCGTAGAACCGAGCGCCTCTCACGGTCCGGGGAGGGATCCGCATGACGAAGACGATGTCGCAGCTGGCCGTTGAGACCCACTCACTGGTCAAGCGATACAAGAACAAGACCGCGGTGAATGGCATCAGCCTGCGGATCACCGCCGGGGAGACCTTCGGCGTGCTGGGCTCCAACGGGGCCGGCAAGACCACCACGATGGAGATGATCGCAGGCCTCCGAAAGCCCACCTCGGGTTCGGTCCGAATCCTGGGTCTGGATCCCTTCACCGACCGGGCCGAGATCCGTCAGATCCTCGGTGTACAGCTGCAGCACGCCAATCTGCACGATGCCCTGAGCGCTCGCGAGCTCGTCGACCTGTACCGCAGCTTCTATCCGAACCCATTGGACACGGATGAAGCACTGGCCATGGTCGAACTGCAGGAGCGGGCCAAGACCCGGTTCGGAAACCTCTCCGGCGGGCAGATGCAGCGCCTCTCGATCGCTCTGGCATTGGTGGGCCGCCCGCAGGTCGTGATCCTCGACGAGCTCACAACCGGGCTGGATCCCATGGCCCGCCGTCGGGTGTGGTCGACGATCGAGGCGCTGAAGGATCAGACCGTGATTCTCGTCAGCCACGCCATGGACGAAGTCGAACGGCTCTGCGACCGGGTGGCGCTCATCGACGCGGGCCGCATCGTCGCCCAGGGCACCCAGGAAGAACTGAGAGCTCAGGCCTCCGCGACCACCCTGGAAGACGCATTCGTGACGCTGACCGGCGCGGCACTCGAGCACGAGAAGGAGTACGACCGATGACCACCATGACGATCCCCGGTACCCGTGCTCGTCGCCCAGGGGGCAGAGCATGGATGCGGATGATCCAAGCCGAAGGCAAGATGATCACCCGCTCGACCGCGAACCTCGTCGTTCCTCTGGGGCTGCCCATCCTGCTGCTGGTCATGCAGGGTCTGAGGACGGACGACCTCGGTCAGGAAGTGGCCCCGGGCGTCACCTCGATGGACTACTACGCGCTGCCCGTAGTGCTGAGCATCGTCGTGACGTATATCGGCGTGATGAACTTCCCCAGCTTCCTGTCGACCTACCGCAAGACCAAGATCCTGCGCCGCCTGGCCGTCACCCCGGTATCTCCCGCCATGGTGATGGTGGCCCAGATGGTGGTCGGCCTGATCCAGGTACTGGTGGGCATCGTCCTCGCGTTCGCAGTCGCGATGCTGTTCTTCCATGCTCATCTTCCGACTGACATCGCCACGGCCGTGCTGGTGCTGCTCGCCAGTTGCACCGCGATGTACGCGCTGGGCATGGTCGTCGCCTCAGTGGCCCCGACGCCGAACACCGCGGCGGCCATGGGCCTGATCGCCTTCTTCGCAATGGCCGCGCTCGGCGGCATGTTCGGCCCCATGCAGAGCCTGCCGGAGCAGTTGGCCGAGATCGGATCCTGGCTGCCCTTCGGTGCCGCCGTCGAAGCGTTCCAGTCCACGTGGATCGGTGAGACCGTGGGCTGGCAGAACTGGGCGAGCCTCGGAGCCACCACCGTTCTCGGCGTCGGCGTGGCCGCAGCGCTCTTCCGCTGGGAATGATCGAGCACTCACGTCTGCGATTCGCAGCGGGACGCCTTGGCACCGGCTCCGATGTGCTCGGTATGGACCGGCACCTTCACATCCGGGATCAGGAACGCGGTCGTTTGTCGTCGTCGCCCGGCGGACGGGTGGCGAGGTAGCGCTCGAGTTCGGCGGCGAGTTCATCTGCGCTGGGCAGATCGCGCTCGTCGAAGCCGCCCTCGTCGTAGCGGTCCATGTCCTCGGGGTCGCGCCCTGCCATGTACGCGTCGTAGCGGTTCTCGAGGGTCTGCACCATCTGGCGGAGCTCGTCGTTCCCCGTGACCTGATCGTTCACCTTCGTGAGGTAGTCCTCTCGGCTCTCGCGCAGGTCATCCAGCGCGAGCACGATACCCGTGGAGCCCATCACCCGGTCGGCGGCGGCGATAACGGCATCCGGATACTCGGTCTCGGCGAGATAGTGAGGCACGAGCAGGACGAAGCCCACGATGCGGTCGCCGCGTTCGGCGAAGCGGTACTCGAGCAGATGACCTGCCGTCGCCGGCACCTGGGTCCGCGGCCGCCAGACGGACAGGCTCGCCGTGATCTCCTTGCGATTTCCGCTGACCGTCGTGCTGATCGGACGCGTGTGCGGCACTGGCATCGCGATCGAGTGCACCCAGCTGACACCGGACACACTGAACTCCTCAGCGAGGGCCAGCACCTTCTCGCTGAATGCGTTCCACGCGAAATCCGGCTCGTAGCCGGCGAGCAGGAGGAACTGCTGACCGAGGGTGTCATGTGCGAGGGACAGCTCGAGGCGCGAAGGACGGAACTCGGTGAGATGGTCCTGCTCGAACACCACGATCGGGCGACGCGCCCGGTAGTCGAGGAGCACGTCGTTGTCGAAGACGACGACGGGCTGCGGGTCGGAGACGTCCCGCAGGTGATCGATGAGACCGGATACGGCGCTTCCGGCATCCGTGAATCCGGTGAGGAGGATCACGAGTGGCAGCCCCTGCGGGACGGCGGGGGCGTTGGCGACGCGTTCGTAAAGCTCTCCGGAGACGGGCATGCCTCCATGCTACGAGGACGGGATGCCGCCGGGGGCGGCTGCGTCATGCTCACAGCGAACAGAACTGGGGAACGCTGCTCCCGACGAGCCTAGGATGGAAGCATGACGCTTCCTGCGCTCTCGCATACCGATGACCGATTCCCCGGGAGCGCTGCCGACGCAGCAGTGCTCGTCGTCCCGGACACCGAAGCGTTCCCCGAGGCGCTGGAGGATTATCCAGGCCTCGCCGAGGTGCTCGCCGGCATCGGATTCACCGGTTCCGCCTCTGCGTTCGCTCGCGTTCATCTTCCTTCGCTGACTTCGATGCCGTTGGCCGTGGTCGGCGCCGGCAGCGCGCCGGACGGCGCGGCGGTGCGCGATGCCGCAGGGGCGGCGCTTCGCACGCTGACCGGATTCGATCACATCTCGCTCGCCCTTGCCGGCGACCTCGACCAGTTCGCCGCAGAGGCGGCAGAAGGCGCCGTCTTCGGCGGTTACCGCTTCGAGGGGTACCGAGCGAAGCCGGGCAAGACGCGTGCCGCCCGCGTGAGTGTGCACAGTGCGACGCTCACTTCAGACGACGTCTCACACGCCCAGATCCTCGGCGATGCACTCGCCCTCGTGAAAGACCTCGTCTCCGTCCCCGCCGAATGGCAGAGCCCCGCACAGCTCGCTCAGAGTGCGGTCGACGCGGTCGCGGATCTCGATGTCACGGTCGAGGTGCTCGACGAAACGGCTCTCGCCGAGCAGGGATTCGGTGGCGTCCTCGGCGTCGCTCAGGGCTCCGATCGCCCTCCGCGCGTGGTTCGCCTCGACTACGCACCGGCAGACGCCGCCGCTCACATCGCGCTCGTCGGCAAGGGCATCACGTTCGACACCGGCGGCCTTTCCCTCAAGCCTGCCGCCAGCATGGTCGGGATGAAGTTCGACATGGCCGGATCGGCCACTGTGCTCGCCACGCTGCGCGCGATCGCATCGCTGAAGCTGTCGGTGCGGGTGACCGCGTGGATGTGCATCACCGACAACATGCCCTCCGGCAAGGCAACTCGACCGGGCGACGTGCTGCGGATGCTCGACGGCACGACGGTCGAGGTGCTGAACACGGATGCTGAGGGCCGGCTGGTGCTCGCCGACGGTCTGGTGGCGGCGAGCCGCGAGCGGCCCGACGTGATCTTCGACGTCGCGACCCTCACCGGTGCCGTCCTCGTCGCCCTCGGACACCGTCACACGGGCGTCATGGGCGACGACGACGCTGTCGCGGAGTACCTCACCGTGTCCGAGCAGGTCGGCGAGCTCGCATGGCCGCTGCCGCTCCCCGATTACATGCGGGAGTCGCTGGACTCCCCTATCGCTGACATGATCAACGCCAACATGGGCGACCGCGCGGGCGGCACGATGTTCGCCGGGCTCTTCCTGCAGCGCTTCGTCGGTCGCACCGGTGAAGAGGACGACGCGCCGCGCATCCCCTGGGTGCACCTCGACGTCGCAGGTTCCGCCGAGCACGGCAGCTCACCGTACGGGTTCACAGACAAGGGACCGACGGGGGCGA
The DNA here is from genome assembly GCF_054779995.1 of Microbacterium shaanxiense. NCBI lineage: Bacteria > Bacillati > Actinomycetota > Actinomycetes > Micrococcales > Microbacteriaceae > Microbacterium > Microbacterium shaanxiense. The sequence continues at coordinate 51,455 of NZ_BAAGXE010000004.1, forward strand.
CGGTTCGCTCGCTCGTCGCGTTCGCCGAAGCACGCGCACAGGAGGCATGATGACCACGCATTCGTTCGACATCGTCGTACTCGGTGGCGGCAGCGGCGGGTACGCCGCCGCCCTTCGAGCGGCCGAACTGGGAAAGACTGTCGCGCTGATCGAGAAGGACAAGGTCGGCGGGACGTGCCTGCACCGCGGCTGCATCCCGACCAAGGCACTGCTGCACGCCGCCGAGGTCGCCGATCACGTGCGCGACGCGGCATCCGTCGGTGTGTCAGCCACCTTCGAGGGCGTCGACGCCGCCGGAGTGCGCAGCTACCGCGAGAACATCGTCGCGAAGAAGTTCAAGGGTCTCGAGGGCCTCATCAAGGCCAGGGGTATCACCACTGTCGCCGGCCACGGGCACCTGAACGCCGACCGCAGCGTGAGCGTCGGTGACGACGTCTACGTCGGTGCGGACGTGGTGCTGGCGACCGGTTCGTACAGCCGTTCTCTCCCCGGACTCGAGATCGGCGGACGCGTCATCACCAGCGAGCAGGCTCTCGCGCTCGATGTGATCCCCGAGCGCGTGCTGGTGCTCGGCGGCGGCGTCATCGGCGTCGAGTTCGCGAGCGTGTGGCGCTCGTTCGGCGCCGAGGTGACGATCATCGAGGCGCTGGAGCACCTGGTGCCGAACGAGGACATCGCCCTCAGCAAGGGGCTCGAGCGCGCGTTCCGTCGCCGCGGCATCGCGTACTCGCTCGGCACCCGGTTCCAGACGGCGACGCAGGACGACGCGAGCGTCACGGTCACGCTCGAGGACGGCAAGACCTTCACCGGCGACTATCTGCTGGTCGCCGTCGGGCGCGGGCCCGTCACGGCCGACCTCGGCTTCGAGGAGGCCGGTGTCACGCTCGAGCGCGGTTTCGTGACGGTCGATGAGGAACTGCGCACAGGCGTCGCGGGTCTCTGGGCCGTCGGCGACATCGTCCCGGGCCTTCAGCTCGCGCATCGCGGCTTCATGCAGGGCATCGACGTCGCCGAGCGGATCGCGGGGCTCTCCCCCGCACCGATCCCGGAATCGCAGATCCCGAAGATCACGTACTGCAACCCTGAGGTCGCATCCGTCGGGGTGACCGAGCAGGCGGCGGTCGCCGAGCACGGCGCGGATGCTGTCACCTCCTACGAGTACAACCTCGCCGGCAACGGCAAGAGCGAGATCATCGGCACCGCCGGCCTCGTCAAGGTCGTGCGGCTCAAAGACGGTCCAGTGCTGGGCGTCCACCTGCTCGGCGACCGCGTGGGCGAACTCATCACAGAGGGCCAGCTCGCCGTGGCCTGGGAAGCCCACCCGGAAGACATCGCACCCCTTATCCACGCCCACCCGACGCAGAGCGAGGCCCTCGGTGAGGCATTCCTCGCACTCGCCGGAAAACCACTGCACGCTCTCTGAACACCAACCGGTGTCAGGGTCACTAAGCTGAACATGTCACAAACATTCTTGAAGGAGACTCCGTCATGAGCACATCCGTGGTCCTCCCCGCTCTCGGTGAGAGCGTCACAGAGGGTACGGTCACCCGCTGGCTGAAGCAGGTGGGAGACACCGTGCAGGCGGATGAAGGCCTGCTTGAGATCTCGACCGACAAGGTCGATACCGAGATCCCCTCGCCGGTCTCCGGCGTGATCGAGGAGATCCTGGTCGCCGAGGACGAGACCGTCGAGGTCGGCGCCCTGCTGGCCAGGATCGGAGATGGCAGCGCGTCGGCGCCCGCCTCGGATGCTCCGGCAGCCGCCGAGCCCGCGGCAGAGACCGCGCCGACCGAGGCTGAGGCCGCACCGGCTGCGGCGGCACCTGCTGAGGCTGCGCCGGCGGCCGAGGCCGCTCCGGCGCCTGCCGCTGAAGCCGCACCGGCGCCTGCCGCCGAGGCCGCTCCGGCTCCTGCCGCATCCGGTGACTCCACCGACATCCTGCTCCCCGAGCTCGGCGAAAGCGTCACCGAGGGCACCGTCACCCGCTGGCTGAAGCAGGTCGGCGAAGAGATCGCCGTCGATGAGCCGTTGCTCGAGATCTCCACCGACAAGGTCGACACGGAGATCCCCTCCCCGGTCGCCGGCGTCCTACAGGAGATCCTCGCGGCCGAAGACGAGACGATCGCCGTCGGCAGCGTGCTCGCACGCGTCGGCTCCGGTGCTCCGGCAGCAGCTGCACCGGCTGCTGAGGCTCCTGCACCGGCCGCTGAGGCTCCGGCCGCTGAGGCTCCAGCCACTCCGGCACCCGCCGCTCCGGCACCGGCTGCCGAGGCTCCCGCGCCTGCAGCCCCGGCACCTGACCCTGCCCCTGCCCCTGCCCCTGCCGCCGAGGCTCCCGCTGCACCCGCCGCGGCCCCGGCCGCTCCGGCAGCTGCCCCAGCTCCGGCGCCTGCGGAGTCGGCTCCGGCCGCGAGCGACAGCGTCTACGTCACGCCGCTGGTGCGCCGTCTCGCAACGCAGCAGGGTGTCGACCTCTCGACGGTCAAGGGCTCGGGCGTCGGAGGACGCATCCGCAAGGAAGACGTCCTGAAGGCTGCCGAGTCGAAGTCTGCGGCTCCCGCCGCGGCCCAGGCACCCGCAGCCGCACCGCTCGAGGTTTCGCCGCTGCGCGGCACCACACAGCCGATGTCGCGTCTGCGCAAGGTCGTCGCCAAGCGCGCGGTCGAGTCGATGCAGCAGACCGCACAGCTCACCACGGTGGTCGAGGTCGATGTCACGAACGTCGCCAGCTACCGCGACAGCGTGAAGGCGGAGTTCCAGCAGAAGACGGGCGACAAGCTCTCCTTCCTGCCCTTCTTCGCATTGGCTGCGGCCGAGGCTCTGCAGGCGTTCCCGATCATCAACTCCACCGTCGACGGCGAGAACATCGTCTACCCCGACACGGAGAACGTCTCGATCGCCGTCGACACGGAGCGCGGGCTGCTCACCCCAGTGCTGCGCGACGCCGCCTCGAAGAACCTGGCGCAGATCGCGCACGAGATCGCTGATCTTGCTGCACGTTCTCGCGACAACAAGCTGAAGCCCGACGAGCTCGCCGGCGGCACCTTCACGCTGACCAACACCGGATCGCGCGGCGCGCTGTTCGACACGCCCGTCGTGTTCCTGCCGCAGTCCGCCATCCTCGGCACAGGAACGGTCATCAAGCGCCCCGGTCTGGTCAAGGTCGACGGCGTCGACGCGATCGCCGTGCGCTCGTACGTCTACCTCGCGCTGTCGTACGACCACCGCATCATCGACGGAGCGGACGCCGCCCGCTTCCTCGGTGCGATCAAGGCACGCCTGGAGGCCGCGGACTTCGCAGCCAACCTCGGAGCCTGAGCACCGCACCACCTAATCTGGCTGGTGCGCGACGTCATACACGTCGCGCACCAGCCAGATGTCGTTGTGGCGTTCGAGCACCATCATCTGCTCTGCGGATCCGCTCCCGGCATCGATCGGTGTCAGGCGGATCACCGCGACATCACCGTAGTCGTCCACCAGCGACGCGGTGCTCCCGGCTGTGCCGAGCACGACGATGCCGTCGGACGGAGACCGTGCGCCCTCCGCCACGGCGTCAGCACAGTCTTCGACGGCTGCCTCGACGCACGCACTGATCGCGTCGAGAAGGCCCGGAACCGCGTCGAGCGCACCGCCCTGGCCTGACGCCGAGTCCGACGGCACCGGTGCGGGTGTCGGTGGCGGCGTCGCCGGGGAGGGCTGCTCACCATCGCCCGATGCATCAGGTTCTTCCGTGGTCTGCCCGGTCTGGGACGTCGCCACTGCCGGCGCCTCCCCGCCATCGCTGGGCCAGAGAAGCCCGACGATCAGCACGACGATCCCGAATGCCCCGGCCACGAGAACAGTCCGACGACGCGAAGGCTTCGCGGTGCGCGCATCGTCCACTCGACCTCGGGGCGCTGCTCTCGATCGCGCGGGCCGGCGAACGCGCGCTCGCTCGCGCAGGCGTTCCATGACCGCGCGCGCCTCCTGCATCCCCGTTCGCAGCATGGCGGACGCGCTGGACGCGGAGCTCTCTGCGCCCCTCGGCGCGTCGAGCGCGCGCCGCGTCGCCTCCGCGCGGCGACTCCCACCCGCAGCGCGGCGACTCTCACCCGCAGCGCGCCGGGACCGTCTGCCCTCGATGGGGCGGGCCGCGGCATCCGCTGCCACGAGCCGGGGAGCGACATCGCTCACGCGCTCGGGCGCGAACACGTCGAGCTGCAGAGCCCGTGGCGCGGCGCGCGCGAACAGCTCCTCCTCCCAACGACGGTCGTCGTCGACGGGATGACGCGGTTGGCGCAGCGCAGATGCCGCCTCCTCCAGGTTCCTGATCGTGACACGATCACCCTGCTGACGCGCCGCGCGCTCGATCAGCGTCGCTGTGCGCGCCCTGGCGCTGCCGCCATCACCGTGCACGAACAACGGGCGTCCGTCGCTGGTCAGCCACCAATCACCGAGGACGTCGCCGTCCGCACCCAGTTCACGCACGCCGCGCAACAGGCTCGCGACGAGGGTGCCCGACTCTCCCGGCGTGAGCAGCGAGCCCGAAGCCTCCCGCCGTCCCAGGAACGTCTCGACGCGCTGCGTGCACCAGGGCAGAAGCGCGTCATGCCCGTCGACCCGGCGTCGGATGTCGAGCACCCCGCAGACATGCTCGGAGCCGGAGAACGCCCACCCCGCCCACTCCTGGAGCGTCTCGGCGTCGACGCACACGGCGACGCTCTCCTCGAACGCGACGAGCGTGCCGGCGAAGGGCCCCTCCTTCCCGTCGATGGCGCGGATCACTCGATGCACCCCGGGGACAAGGGCGCCATGGTCGACTGCGGCATCCGTCTCGCTCATCGCCCCATCACAGCGCAACGCATGCGCTGATGGTCCCGACAACCGAGGAATGTGCAGCGATCGGCGGTTTCGCCGGATGTGCAGGACGAGTGCGCCGCCCGCGAACGCGCACGTGAACGACGCGAGGACTCGGTAGTCTTGTACTCATGGCTAAGCGTGCTCCAGAACCCGAGAAGCGTCCGGGGTTCTTCTCCCAGATCAAGTCCCTGTTCCGGTTCACGCGTGAGGTGTACGGCTGGCTCCCCTGGGCGCAGATCGCGATCCTCGTCGCGGGCGTACTGCTCGGCCTCGTCGTCGGCTACCTCATCCCGCCGTTCCAGGTGTGGACGCTCATCCTCTGGGCGATCACCGGACTCATGCTCGGCGTGCTCGGCGCCCTCTTCCTCATGACGCGCCTGTCGACCAACGCGATGTACGCGAAGATCGACGGCATGCCCGGCGCCTCCGGGCACGTGCTGAGCACGAGTCTCGGCCGGAACTGGCAGGCCTCGGACACTCCGGTCGGCATCAACCCCAAGACGCAGGAGGCGGTCTACCGCGCGATCGGGCGAGGCGGCATCGTCGTCGTGGGCGAAGGCGCCCGTGGCCGGCTCACTCGCCTCGTGAACGAAGAGCGCAGCAAGGCGCAGCGCGTCGCGAACGGTGTTCCCGTCCATGTGCTCTACGTCGGCCACGGTGACGACGAGGTCGCGATCGCCGACCTCTCGAAGACGATCAAGAAGCTCCCGAAGGCGATCAACAAGACGACGATGGCCGCGGTCATCCGCCGCATCGACTCCGTCTCGCAGTCGGTCTCGTCGCTGCCCATCCCGAAGGGCATCGACCCGACGAAGGTCCGCGCACAGCGTCCGCGCTGAGCCGAAGAGCAGTCACTGCCCGCCGGCTCCGGCCACGGCGGCGACGTCAGCTCAGCGGTTCCTTCGGCAGGCGCCGCACCTTCGCCCTGCGACGGCGGCGCTCGGGGATCATCCCGCGCATCTCCTCGAGCTTCCCGAAGCACAGCAGACGGTCATCGGCCTCGAGCACGACGTGCTTGCGCGGGTTGGGGATCACGCTGACCCCGCGGTGCAGCGTCAGCACGGTGATGTCGCGCTCCCAGAGACCGGATTCGCCCAGCGTCTTGCCGACGAGTTCCGCCGCGTTGTGAACGAGCAACTCGGCCACGCCGTATCCCGTCGACACCGTCAAACGCTGACGCACGTCGATCTCGGGGAAGGCGACCTGCCCGGCGATGTAGTCGATGATGGCTCCCGCCACGTCGAGATTGGTCGCCTGCTCGATGCCCTGCAGCCCGGGTGAGGAGTTCACCTCCATCACCAGGGGCCCCTCATCGCCTTCGAGCATGTCGACGCCGGCGACCCTCAGCCCCATGATCTGCGCCGACCGCACCGCCACCTGCTCGTACGCGGGGTCGAGCTGGACGCGCTCGACGCTGCCACCGCGGTGCACGTTCGATCGGAACTCATCACCTGCGGCCACGCGACGCATGGCCGCGACGACGCGGTCGCCCACGACGAGCGCACGGATGTCGCGTCCCCTGCTCTCCGCGATGAACTTCTGGATCAGCACGTTCTGCTTCGTCGAATGCAGCGTCTCGATGATCGCTTCGGCGACCTTCACCTGCGGGGCCAGGATGACGCCGATGCCCTGCGTGCCCTCGAGCAGCTTGATGACCACCGGCGCCCCGCCGACCCGCTCGATCGCGGGACGCACATCAGCACGATTGCGCACGAACGCTGTCGCCGGCATCGCGATGTTGTGGCGCGAGAGGATCTGATTCGCACGGAGTTTGTCCCTGGCGCTCGAGATGCCGTTGGCCGTGTTGGGCGTGTACACGTCCATCTGCTCGAACTGGCGCACCACAGCGGTACCGAAGTAGGTGATCGAGCCGCCGACGCGAGGGAGGATCGCGTCGTAGTCGCTCAGCGGTCGACCGCGGTAGTGGAGGTCGGGTTCATCCGCCGTCAGATCGATCGCGAACTTCAGCGTGTTCAGCACCTTGACGATGTGCCCGCGTTGAAGAGCCGCCGCGCGGAGGCGCTGCGTCGAATACGCCTGCGGAGCGCGGGAGAGAACTGCGAGCTTCACGTATGTTTCCTGCCAAGATGTATCGAGTGACCAAGACATCTCATTCAAACACTCTTACGGGGTGGCGTGAATGGGTGAGCCTGCCTGACGCCGGAGTGGACTGGATCAAGGCCAAGGTCGACACCGGCGCGCGTACGTCCTCGTTGCACGCGTTCGACGTGGAGGAGTTCGAGCGCGAAGGCGAGGCCTGGGTGCGATTCCGCGTGAACCCCTGGCAGCACACCAACGCGGACGCCACGATCGTCGAGTGCCCCGTGCACGACAGACGTGCCGTCCGCAGCTCGTCCGGTCACGCCCAGCGACGAATCGTCGTGCTTCTCGCGATCCGTCTCGTCGATCAGCTCATCGTGTCCGAGGTCACCCTCAGCAATCGCGATGAGATGGGTTTCCGGATGCTGATCGGGCGGGAGGCGCTGCGTCGGGGGTTCATCGTGGACCCCGCGCGCTCTTTCCTGGGCGGCCGCGCCCCCAAGGAGACCCGCCGCCGCAATCGCGGGCGGAACTGACCCCGTCTACGGGCTCCCGGATCGGACTCAGGCGCGGATCAGGATGGTGCCCACGAGCTTGTCGTGCAGTCCTCGCTGGTCCTGGTCCCAGATCACCGCGGGGATGACGACGACCAGCAGCAGTGTCCGTACGATCGGGCGCCAGAGGCCGACCCATCCCCCGCCCAGCATCACCAATCGCATACCGAGGATGCGGTGCCCCGGACTGCCGCCGATCGTCGGTATGAAGACGATCTGCACGACGGCGAAGATCACGAGCGTGGCGATCGAGTCGTACTGGAAGAACGCGATCGAGATGATCACGGCCGCCGCCCAGTCGATGGCGAGGGCGCCGATGCGACGGCCCACCCTGGCGACGCTGCGCGAGCCGGTCGTGGGGAGTCCGAGACGTTCGCCGGGGTATGTGTTCTCAGCATCCGTCACACGTCCAGTCTATCGGCGGTCTGTAACATGGCGGAAACATAGAGGACATGGTGGGGTAACCCCTCGGCCATAACCTGCTTGCAGCCTTCGAGGCCCCGATCCGCATCATCTGGAGTGATAAATGTTCACCGATTCGTCCGAGGTTCTGAGCTATATCAAGGAGAACGACGTCAAATTCCTTGACATCCGTTTCACTGATCTGCCCGGTGTCCAGCAGCACTTCAACATCCCCGCGTCGACGGTCGACGAGGCGTTCTTCACCGACGGCCAGCTGTTCGACGGCTCCTCCATCCGCGGATTCGCGAGCATCCACGAGTCCGACATGCAGCTGATCCCCGACGTCACCACCGCGTACGTCGACCCGTTCCGCGAGGCGAGCACCCTCGTGATGCTGTTCGACATCTACAACCCGCGCACGGGCGAGATCTACTCGAAGGACCCGCGTCAGGTCGCGAAGAAGGCGGAGAAGTACCTCGTCTCGACCGGCATCGCCGACACGGCGTTCTTCGCTCCCGAGGCGGAGTTCTACATCTTCGATGACGTCCGCTACTCGGTGACCTCGAACTCCAGCTTCTACAGCGTCGACTCGGAAGAGGGCGCCTGGAACACCGGCCGCGAAGAAGAGGGCGGCAACCTCGGCAACAAGACGCCGTACAAGGGCGGTTACTTCCCCGTGAGCCCGGTCGACAAGACGGCTGACCTCCGCGATGACATCACCCTCAAGCTGATCGAGGCGGGCTTCATCCTGGAGCGTTCGCACCACGAGGTCGGCACCGGTGGACAGCAGGAGATCAACTACCGCTTCGACACGATGGTGCACGCGGCGGACGACATCCTGAAGTTCAAGTACATCGTCAAGAACACCGCTGAGGAGTGGGGCAAGTCGGCGACGTTCATGCCGAAGCCGCTCTACGGCGACAACGGCTCGGGCATGCACACGCACCAGTCGCTGTGGAGCGACGGCAAGCCGCTGTTCTACGACGAGGCCGGCTACGGCCAGCTCAGCGACGTGGCCCGCTGGTACATCGGTGGCATCCTGGCGCACGCGCCGGCCCTGCTCGCCTTCACGAACCCGACGCTGAACAGCTACCACCGCCTGGTCAAGGGCTTCGAGGCTCCGGTCAACCTGGTCTACTCCGCCGGTAACCGCTCGGCTGCGATCCGCATCCCGATCACGGGCTCGAACCCCAAGGCCAAGCGCATCGAGTTCCGCGCACCGGACGCTTCGGGCAACCCGTACCTCGCGTTCGCCGCGCAGCTCATGGCAGGCCTCGATGGCATCAAGAACCGCATCGAGCCGCACGAGCCGGTCGACAAGGACCTCTACGAGCTCCCGCCAGAGGAGGCCAAGAACATCCCTCAGGTCCCGAACTCGCTGCTGGACTCGCTCGACGCGCTGCGTGACGACCACCAGTTCCTTCTTGAGGGCGGCGTCTTCACGCCCGAGCTCATCGAGACCTGGATCTCCTACAAGATCGAGAACGAGATCCTGCCGATGGCGCAGCGTCCCCACCCGTTCGAGTTCGAGCTGTACTACGGGGTCTGACCGGCCCTGCCCCGAGAGAGCCCGCCTCAGCATCGCGCCGAGGCGGGCTCTCTCGCGTCACGACGAACTGGATCTGAGTGTCTAGGCTGAGCACGTGGCTCCCGAGATTCCCGCAGGCATCAGCCTCCAGCTCAGTCGGGTCACGACAGTGCTGCGGGCTGTCCTGGGGGACGAAATCGAGGGAATGCTCCTGTTCGGCTCGGCTGTCGACGGCGGATTGAAGCCGCACAGCGACATCGATGTGCTGGTTCTCGTGCACAGCCCGCTGTCGTCCGGCGCTCAGCGGGAGATGGTGGATGCCCTGCTCCTGGTGTCCGCCCCGCCCGGCGACGATCCCGATCTGCGGGCCGTCGAGGTCACCGTTCTGCGGCACGACGACATTCATCCGTGGCGATACCCGCCGACACGAGAGCTCCAGTTCGGCGAATGGGAGCGCGCAGAGATCGATGCGGGACTCTACCCGCGACGTGAGGTGGATCCTGACCTCGCGATCATCCTCACCAAAGCCCGCCGCCACAACGTCGTGCTGCACGGTCCGTCGGCGGAGCACCTGCTCCCGGCCGTCCCCACCGACGACCTCCTCCGTGCGCTCTCGGACACCATCGCGCAGTGGCAGCGACCGCAGGACTGGGAAGGCGACGAGCTGACCGTGGTCCTGGCCCTGGCTCGGCTCTGGTTCACGGCCGAGACGGGCGACATCGCTGCGAAGGACGCCGCGGCGTCATGGGCCCTGTCCCGCCTCCCGGATCACCTGCATCCTCTGCTCAGGATGGCCAGGGCGATCTATCTCGGCGACGCCCGGGACGAGCTGTCGTCAGACCCGAACGCCCTCGAAGACCTCATCCGTGCGTTGAGGGTTCGCGTCGAACGCGCTCTCGACGCGCCGTGACCGTTCCGGATCCGCTGATGTCCGGGCGCGGACGTTAAGGTGCAGTATGGGCAGACTCAAATACGATCACACGGCCGAGGCGATCGGGATCGAAGACGAGACGCTGGCGCACCTGAAGGTCATCGTCGCGACGAAGCTGCGGCGCCAGGAGAGCTTCATGATGACATGGCTTCCGATCGATGGCGAACCCAACGGCCGGATGAGCGCGTGGATCCACCCTGCCGTGCCGTTGGTGTTCATGTTCGACAGCGTCGAAGTCCCCCCGATCGATGCGAAGCGGCTGGAGGAGATGATGCACGCGACCAACGCCACCGGCGAGCTCATGCTCGATGACCTCGTGCGCGTCGAGATCGAGTGAGTCCGGCCGATCAGTGCACGCGCACTGCGCCAGCCTGAACCCGCACCTCGAACGATGAGACCTCGCCGACCTCTTCTCCATCGACCTCGAACGCCAATGGCTGCTGGAGCTCGACCTTGATCCGCTCGGCGGTGAGGTGCCGGGTGGACTCGGTGCTCACCGCCGTCTCGTCACGCGTGAGAAGGCGACGGATGCCGTTGTCCCAGACGACGGAGCGCACGGTGTCGAGCCACTGCAGCGCGCCGTCGGCGCTCACGAGCAGCAGATCGAGCAGGCCGTCGTCGAGCTTCGCATCCGGCAGCAGGCGGATACCGCCCTGCACCATGCCGCAGTTGCCGATCAGGAGCGTGTGTCCACGCACATCCTGCGCCTCTCCCCCGTCCAGTGCGATCGAGATGCTGGTCATCTCGGTGCCGGCCATGGCGCGTCCCATCGCCTCGACGTAGGCGAGCCAGCCCGCGCGATCCTTGAGATCGTCGTCGGTCTCCACGAGCATCTGCGCGTCGACACCGAACCCGACCATGACCATGAACGCCTGGTCCTCGCCGCCGGTGTTGACCCAGCCGAGATCGATCCGCCTGGTCTCGCCGGCGCTGATCCGGGCGAGAGCGGCGGGGATGTCGTCCAGCGGCACCTCGAGGTTGCGCGCCAGCAGGTTGCCCGTGCCCTGAGGCACGATGCCGAGTGCGGCATCCGATCCGGCAAGGGCTTCTGCGACCGCTCGCACCGTGCCGTCGCCGCCGACCGCGATCACGGTCTCACAACCCGCCTCGAGGGCTTCCTTCGCCATGCCGAGGCCGGGATCGTCTTCGCTCGTCTCCCACCACCGGACATCGCCGTCGATCGCGTCGGCGACAGCCGTCCGCAGCACGTCCTCCTCGATCTTCGACGGGTTCCAGATGATGCCGATCTTCGTCGCTGTCATGTGCTCAGCCTGAGCCAGCGCCGACGATTGCGCAACTCAGCCGTAGAAGAGGTTCTCGAACGCCCGACGTGCTCGTCTGGTGACGCCGAGGTAGTCCTCCTCGACGGCAGTGGCAGACCCGTCGGGGTAGCCGAGCAGATGACCGAGCGCATCGAGCTCTCGGCGATCGGCCGGAAGCATGTCCGAGGTGTGTCCCGTCCGCAGCGTGATGGCCGAACGCAGCCTGCTGGCCAACAGCCACGCCTCCCGGAGCTTCTCCGCATCATCCGCCGGGACGAGGCCAGCGTCGACCGCGGCGTGAAGAGCGTCCAACGTCGACGTCGTCCGCAGCGCAGGCACCGCATGCGCGTGCTGCAGCTGCACGAGCTGGATCAGCCACTCGACATCGCTCAGTGAGCCCGGCCCGAGCTTGAGGTGGCGACGCGGGTCTGCACCCTGAGGAAGGCGCTCGCCCTCCACCCTCGCCTTGATCCGCTTGATCTCGCGCAGTCCCTGCTCGTCGACCTGTTCCGGATAGCGGATGCTGTCGGCGAGTTGCATGAACTTCGCGAGCAGCTGCGCACTGCCTGCGACGCCACGAGCGCGCAGGAGCGCCTGCGCCTCCCACGACACCGACCAACGCCGGTAGTACTCGGTGTACGCCGCCATGGAGCGCACCACGGGCCCCTGTCGTCCCTCCGGGCGCAGATCCGCATCGAGCTCGAGCGGCACGCGGTGGTCGGTCAGGTGCTCGCGGAGGCCGGCGACCAGCTTGGTCGAGAGGCTCTGGGCACGCTGAGGATCGATCCCGTTGGGGTCGTAGACGTACAGGATGTCGGCATCCGATCCGAAGCCCAGCTCCGCGCCGCCGAAGCGCCCCATGCCGATAACCGCGAAATCGAGTGCATCGTCCTCGGGCGGCACCACTTCTCGGCGCACGGCTCGCAGACCCGCCTGAATCGTCGCGTCGGTGATCGCAGTGAGCGATGTCGCGATCTCCTCGATGGTGAGGACGTCGAGCACAGCGCCCATGGCCGTGCGCAGCAGCTCCCGTCGTCGAAGCGCGCGTACGGCCTTCAATGCCGGGCCCACCGACTTGTGACGGGTCTGGATGGCCCGTGCCTCTTCGTAGAGCTGCGACGCGGCGCGCGGACGAAGCCGCTCCGGGCTGTCCAGCCAGGCGACCGACTCGGGTATCCACTCCAGCAACTCGCCGATGTAGCGCGAGGCCGACAGCAGGCGCGTCAGGCTCTCCGCTGCGCCGGACGAGTCGCGCAGCATCCTCAGGAACCAGGAGGTGTCGCCGAGTCGTTCGCTGATCCGCCGGAACGCGAGCAGGGCGTAGTCGGGATCGCTGCCGTCCGCGAACCAGCGCACCATGATCGGCATGAGATGGCGTTGGATCGTGACCTTTCGGCTGATGCCGGAGGTGAGCGCGCCGATATGACGCAGTGCGCCCGCAGCATCCCTGAAGCCGATGGCGGCGAGACGATCATGAGCCTGCGCCGTCGAGAGGGTGCGCTCCTCCTCCGGAAGCGCGGCGACGGCGCTCAGCAGCGGCCGGTAGAACAGCCGGGTGTGGATGTCGCGGACTTCGCGTCGCACGCTCTCCCAGAGCGCCCAGATCCCGTCTCCGGTGTCGGCCAGTCCGGTGGCCCTGGCGAGGATGCGCAGCTCGTCGGTCGTTCTGGGCATGAGGTGCGTGCGCGCGAGCTCACGCAGCTGCAGGCGGTGCTCGAGGAGGCGGAGCGTCCGGTAGTCCGTCGCGAAGGTCGCCGCGTCCTCGCGTCCGATGTACCCGCCTGCCACGAGGGCGTCCAGGCTCTCCAGGGTTCCCTTGGTGCGCAGGCTCGGGTCCGTGAGCCCGTGCACGAGCTGCAGCAACTGCACCGTGAACTCGATGTCGCGCAGTCCGCCCGTTCCCAGCTTGATCTGGTGGGCCGCGTCCTCGGGGTCGATGTGCTCCGTGACGCGCTCGCGCATCCGCTGCACGCTGTCCACGAAGTTCTCGCGTGCCGCACTGGACCAGATCTTGGGCTGCACGGCGTCGATGTATGCCTCACCGAGCGCCGGATCGCCGGCGAGCGGTCGTGCCTTGAGAAGAGCCTGGAACTCCCAGCTCTTCGCCCATCTGTCGTAGTACGCCAGATGAGAGCCGAGTGAGCGCACCAGCGCTCCCTGCTTGCCCTCGGGACGAAGGTTCGCGTCCACCTCCCACAGCGGCGGCTCGACTTCGATTCCGGACAGCCCGCGCATGGTTTCGATGGCGAGCTTCGTCGCGATGTCGATCGCGCGGCCCTCTTCGAGTCGCTCCTCATCCGCCGTGCCGCCGACGAAGATCACGTCTACGTCGCTCACGTAGTTGAGTTCTCGGGCACCTGCCTTGCCCATCCCGATGATCGCGAGCTGCGTGAGGGCGACTTCGTCTCGCGAACGGACGGCGGCGACCCTGGTGCGGGCCACCGCGAGCGATGCTTCCAGCGCCGCCCCTGCGGCGTCCGCGAGAGCGGCCGAAACGGCGGCGATCCGGAGTGCGGGTTCGGGCGCCGAGAGATCGACGGCGGCGATCTCGGCGAGCGAGCGACGGTACTCGACCCGGAGGGCGACCAGCGCGGAATCGTCTGCGGAGCCGGCGAATCCGTCCTCGGCGCCGACGGCGTCGAGCAGACGCTCGCGCAGTGCCACCGCGCTCGGCACCAGCGGCCCCACCTCGCTCAGCACGGAGAGCTGCGCAGGATGTCTGAGGAAGAAGTCCGCCAGTCCTGTCGACGCGCCGAACACGCGCCAGCACACAGCGCGCGCGTCTTCATCCCGCAGCACCTGCTGCAGCGCGATCGGGTCACGACGCGCCACGCGCACCATCCCGGCGGCCGCGCCGTCGGGATCCGCGCAGACCGCACCGTCGACGAGTGCCGCGCGTTCGATGCCGACCAGCGTCGACAGTTCGTCGAGAAACTCGGCTGCAGCCCTCAGCTCAGTGAAGCCGATCTTCGCGAGGGAGGACAGTGAGGAGGTGGAGTCCGATCGAGCCATCGGCTCAGAGAAGCTCGAGGTTGCTCTTCAGCTCGAACGGCGTGACCTGACCGCGGTAGGCCTCCCACTCCTTGCGCTTGTTGAGCAGCACGTAGTTGAAGACCTGCTCGCCGAGGGTCTCTGCGACGAGCTCCGAGGACTCCATGTGCTCCAGTGCGTGGTCGAGGCTGGCGGGCAACGAGGAGTATCCGAGAGCACGACGCTCCGCGTCGCTCAGCGACCACACGTTGTTCTCCGCCTCAGGCGGCAACTCGTACTCCTCTTCGATCCCCTTGAGCCCGGCCGCGAGCAGCAGCGCATAGGCGAGGTACGGGTTGGCCGCAGAATCGAGGCCGCGGTACTCGACGCGCGAGGACTGGCTCTTGTGCGGCTTGTACATCGGCACGCGAACGAGGGCTGAGCGGTTGGTGTGCCCCCAGGTCACGAAGCTCGGCGCCTCGTCACCGCCCCACAGCCGCTTGTACGAGTTCACGAACTGGTTCGTGACGGCGGCGATCTCGTTGGCGTGCTTGAGCAGGCCGGCGATGAAGTGCCGCCCGGTCTTGGAGAGCTGGTACTGCGCACCCTCCTCCCAGAAGGCGTTCTGATCGCCTTCGAAGAGCGACATGTGCGTGTGCATGCCGCTGCCGGGCTGGTCGCTCATCGGCTTCGGCATGAACGTGGCGTACACGCCCTGCTCGATCGCGACCTCCTTGACGACCGTGCGGAACGTCATGATGTTGTCGGCCATCGTGAGCGCGTCCGCGTAGCGCAGGTCGATCTCGTTCTGACCAGGCCCGCCCTCGTGGTGGCTGTACTCGACCGAGATGCCCAGGTCTTCCAGCATCCGCACCGAACGTCGGCGGAAGTCGTGCGCCGTTCCACCCGGCACGTTGTCGAAGTACCCGGCGGAGTCGACCGGCACCGGACCCTCAGGGCCGATCAGCGACGACTTGAGCAGGTAGAACTCGATCTCGGGGTGAGTGTAGAACGTGAAGCCGGCGTCGGCGGCCTTGGCGAGCGTGCGCTTGAGCACGTGCCGCGGGTCGGCGACGGCGGGCTGGCCGTCAGGGGTGGTGAGATCGCAGAACATGCGGGCGGTCGGGTCGACCTCGCCGCGCCACGGCAGCGTCTGGAAGGTCGTCGGGTCGGGCTGCGCCAGCAGGTCGGACTCGTACGTGCGAGTGAGGCCCTCGATCGCGGAGCCGTCGAATCCGATGCCCTCGGCGAACGCGCCCTCGACCTCGGCCGGCGCGATCGCCACCGACTTCAAAGTGCCGATCACGTCGGTGAACCAGAGGCGCACGAACTTCACGCCGCGCTCTTCGATCGTGCGCAGCACGAAGTCCCGCTGCTTGTCCATTCCCATATGACTAGTGCTTCCCATCCGCGTCGGTCGCCTTGTGCACGTCGGTCGCCTTGCGCCAGTCCTCGTCGATGGCTTCCTCCACCGCCCACGCCTCCGAGCGCGCGCGCAGCAGGTCGAGTGCACCCGCAGCCGCCTCGGCGGTGTCGAAGGGACCGATTCGGTCGACAGCGGGCGACTCGTAGCCGTGCTCCACCTGGCCGGTGCTGGTGTTGTACCAGTACTTGCGCTCCCCGCTGGACATGTATGAATCCTCACCGCGAGACATGGCCGCTCCCTTCGTAAGCTTCTGTCACGATCCTACTGTCGTCTCGCGTGCTCGCTAGGCTATTGACCATGGCAAAAGCGATCGGCGTCGACATCGGCGGCACAGGCATCAAGGCAGGAATCGTCGACCTCGATAAAGGGTCCCTCGACTCGGATCGTGTTCGCGTGGACACCCCCAAGGGTGCATCTCCTGACGACGTCCTCAAGGCCGTCAATGAGGTACTCGACACACTCGAGGTGCGGGAGTCGGATCTGCCTCTCGGCGTGGCCTTCCCCGCGATCGTGAAGAACGGCAAGACGCTCTCGGCGGCCAACGTCTCCGACAAGTGGATCGGCTTCGAGGCCGAGAAGTTCTTCGAGGACGGCCTCGGCCGTCACATCGCCTTCGTGAACGACGCGGATGCCGCCGGAGTCGCCGAAGTGCGCCACGGCGCGGCGCGTGACGTCGACGGGCTCACGATCCTGGCCACGCTCGGCACCGGCATCGGCTCGGCGTTTCTGTACGACGGCGTCCTGCTGCCGAACACCGAACTCGGCCACCTGCTCTACAACGGCACGACGGTCGGCGACGCGTCCATCGAGCGGTGGACGGCGTACTCGGCGATGGAGCGCGAGAAGCTCTCGTGGGAGGACTGGGCGGCACGGCTCCAGGTGTTCTTCTCGCACGTCGAGTTCCTGTTCAGCCCCGATCTGTTCGTCGTCGGCGGCGGCGTGTCCAAGCACCCGGAGAAGTTCATCCCGCTGCTCGAGCTCAACACGCCCATCATCCCGGCCATCCACCGCAACTCGTCGGGCATCATCGGAGCCGCGTCTCTCGCGGCCGACTGATCCCGCCCCGACCGCATACGAAGGGCTCGGCGACCTGATCCGGTCGCCGAGCCCTTTGACATGGTGGGGCCCCGCGCAGGGACTATGGTCTTCTCATGAAGCGCGACGAGCTTTGGCTGGCGCAAGACGGCAACTTCACCCAGGTGCGCGTCAAAGGCCCTGTGGCGCGGTTCGTGAGTTACGTCGGCGGTGTGATCGAGCTGCTCATCGGCCCCGCCTTGATGATCACACTCGCAGTCGTCGGCGCGTTCGAGTTGCCCACGCTGATCGGCGGAGTGGCGATCATCGTCATCGTCGGCGGGCTGGGACTGGCAACGATCGTCTCCACCGCCCGCATGCAGCGACGGGTGCGCCGCCTCGAGATGCACGGTCGTCCAGCGACCGCCGAGGTACAGGATCCGAGATCGGTGAGCCTCGGAGAAGAGACAGGTATCGAAGTCACCCTGCGCATCAGCGGACCTGACGTTCCTACGTTCGAGACGACGCACCGAGGGAGTGACAGCGCCATCGAACGTTTGGGACGGTCGTTTCCCGTCATCGTCGATCCGTCCGATGGCGCCTACATGATCGTGCGCTGAAAGGGACTGGCCCTTAGGCGACCATGTGGCCAGGTCAAGTCTGATTAAACGAATGGGCCGGCCTGTACGCCGGGTTCTGTTCCGGGGCCTCTCTCGAGGATTCCCTTCGACGGCCATCTCTCTCGGCGACACGTTGCCGTGCCGCTCCAGCGGTCTACCCGAGGACTCGGCGAGCCGCGTCAACATCCTCTGTCTGACCTTGCTCCGGACGAGGTTTACCTGGCGGGTCATGTCACCATGACCCCCGGTGGTCTCTTACACCACCCTTTCACCCTTACCGGGGCGAGCCCCGGCGGTCTGCTCTCTGTGGCACTTTCTCGCGGATTGCTCCGGGTGGGTGTTACCCACCATCCTGCCCTGTGGAGCCCGGACGTTCCTCGGTGCGGTCTCCCGCAACGCGACCGTCCGGCCGACCCATTCGCACTTCCAGTCTACTTCTCCGCAGTCCGGACGATTCGCAGGTCAAGGGGCACATCGATCGGGAACCCGCCGAACAGCCGTCGGGTCGCGACGGCGGCTGCCTGCCGCACGGCCTCTGCGGCGGCTTCCGCGGACTCCGCGGGAACGTGCAGGATGACCTCGTCGTGGAGGAAGAAGGCCAGATGCGCGTTGTGCGCGAAAGGCCCGGATGCCGCGGCCGGAGTCGATGCTTCCGGAAGTCCGCGCAGTCGGTGCCGGATCTCGGCGAGCCAGATCAGCGCCCATTCGGCGGCCGTGCCCTGCACCACGAAGTTTCGGGTGAAGCGGCCGCGCTCGCGCGCACTCTGCCGCGCGCGCTTCACCTGGATCGGGTCGACGTCCGCACCACTCGCATCGCCCTGTGCGGCCTGCCATGCCGCATCGGGACGAGGCGAGGACCGGCCGAGGCTCGTCGACACCACACCGCCGTCCTCTCCTGTGCGGGCGGCATCGTCGACGAGCCGCATGGCCCGCGGATACACCTTGCGCAGTCGAGGGACCAATCGCCCGCTGTCGCCAGTGGTGGCCCCGTACATCGCACCGAGCACGGCGTACTTCGCCTCCTCACGCGTGGCCACCGCCCCGGATGCCACGACGCCCGCGTAGAGATCACGCCCCCTGGCCGCCTCTGCCATCGCCTTGTCACCGGCCATCGCCGCCAGCATGCGCGGCTCGAGCTGGGCGACGTCCGCGACGACCAGCATCCAGCCCTCATCCGCGTGCACGGCAGGGCGGAGGATGCGCGGGATCTGCAGCGCTCCCCCGCCAGATGACGCCCAACGGCCGGTGACGACGCCCCCGGGGATGTACACGGGGCGGAAGCGACCGTCGTGCACCCACTCGGACAGCCACGCCCAACCGTTCGCGCTCAGCAGGCGCGAGAGCTTCTTGTAGGCCAGCAGCGGCTCGATAACCGGATGCGCCACCTCGCTCAGCTCCCACTGGCTCGTCGATTCGACGTTCACGCCCACGCGATGCAGCGCTCGGAGCAGTTTCACATGGCTGTCGAGGTGGAGCTGCGCGTCACCGAGGTGGAAACGCACCTTCTCGGCGAGTTCGGCCATGCGCGCGGGTTGGCCGCCACCCGCAGGTCTCGGACCGAGCACATCGACGAGGATGCGGTCGTGCGCCTCGGCATCCCACGGTACTCCGCCCGCGCGCATCTCCTCGGCGATCAACCCGCCTGCCGATTCCGCCGCGCACAGCAGCGACAGCCGACCCGTCTTGTCCGACGCGATCACCCGGCACTGTTCGCCGTACTGCTCAAGCAGGTCATCCACGGAGTCGCCGGACGGCCGCGCGATCAGGTCGAACAGCGCCGGAGCGCCGTCATCCGCGTCGCGTGGAAGCCAGTCCGCGGAGGGCGCGAGCGGGCGCGCCACGCTGTCGGTGTCCCTGAGGATCGCATGGCACAGCAGCAGGTCATGCGCCCGCGCCAGGAGGACGCCCTCGCCCAGCAACCGCGGGTACAGCTGTCTCGCGCTGCGGATCACCCAGCGCGGGGACCGCGTGCTTTCGGTGTCGCGCACCCAATCGACGAGGTCGGCCCGCGGGAGTTCGATGCGATCGCGCTCCGCGCCGTCGGCATCGAGCTCGACGGCGATGAAGTCACCGCTGCCGGCGGACGCCAGCAGGATTCTCGCGTCCGATGCGGACGCCCCCTTCACAGGCCTGATTCGTCGGTGCGCACGAGGATGGCGCCGCACTCGGGGCAGGACAGCACGGCGTCGGGTGCTGCCTGACGCACTTCGCTCATATGCGTTCCCGACAGCATCATCCGGCACCCCTCGCAGGTTCCGCGGCGCAACAGGCCGACGCCGATGCCACGAGATGCGCGGCGCTCGTAGTCGGCGAGCAGATCGGCGGGAATGGTCCCCGTGATGGCCGCGCGATCGCGCGCGAGGTGCTCGCCCTCGGTCGTCGCCGCCGCCACCGCCGCCTTCGCCTGCGCGGTGAGCTCGGTTCCCTCCGCCGTGGTCACATCGATGAGAGCTTGCTGGGCCGCGACGGCGGCCTCGGCCTCTTCCACGCGCGACATGACTTCGAGCTCCATGTCCTCCAGGTGGCTGACCCGCTTGGCGAGGCTGGCGAGCTCGTGCTCGAACGCCTGCGCATCCTTCGAGTTGGTGGTGGCGGCCAGCCGCTCGGAGTCGCGCGTGCGCCGTTGCTCCACGAGCTTCACGTCGGATTCCAGTCGAGCGAGTTCGGTGCGGGCGTCGTCGCGGGCGCCGGTGAGGGCCGTCAGTTCGCGCAGCTGCTCCTGGCGCTCTTTCGCGAGCTCGTTGATGCGCGGCCCCTGTGGCGGCGTGGTGCGTGCGCGCTCGGCCTGCTGGATACGGCGATCCAGGTCGGCGACGTCGAGAAGGAGGCGCTGATGCTCGGGGCTGGCGTTCACATCTCCAACCTACCCGCGCGCGTGGACATCCGACGATCGGATCGTTCAGCCGGGCGTGCCATCGACGTACGACCAGACCCCGTCCTCGCGGATGAACCGGCTGCGCTCCTTCATCGATGCCTGCGCACCGCCCTCCCTGTAGAAGGCCTCGAACGACACGATCCCTGTGGAATCGAACGGACCGCCGGCCTCGGTCCCGAGGATGTCGAGGCGCGTCCATCGGAGATCGTCGTCGAGGTCGAGGTCGAGCGGCCGGGTCGACGCGTGCCACGAACGCAGAAGATACGCAGCATCCCCGACCGCGAACGCCGTGAATCTCGAACGCATGAGACGCTCTGCCGTCGGCGCCTTCGCACCACCGGAGAGCAGCGGGCCGCAGCACGACTCGAATGTGTCGCCGGAGAGGCAGGGACATCGCATGTGTCCATTGTGCCGCGTACGCTGATGAGCGAACCTGAAGGAGAACACGATGACCGCTCTGCCCACCCGCACAGCCCACAACGGCTTCACCCTCCCCGCCATCGGGCTGGGAACGTACCGCCTCAACGGCGCGGAGGGGGCTGCGGCGATCGCCGCGGGAATCGACGCCGGCTACCGCTTGATCGACTCGGCGTTCAACTACGAGAACGAGGGAACCGTAGGGCGAGGCGTGGCGGATGCGACGACAGATCGTTCCGAGGTCATCGTCACCACCAAGCTCCCCGGCCGCCACCATCCCATCGAGAAGGCGCGTACGAGCATCGAGGAGAGCCGGTTCCGTCTGGGCCTGGACGCGACGGATCTGCACTTGATCCACTGGCCCAATCCCATCCAGGACGAGTACGTGCAGGCGTGGACGGCACTCGTCGATGCGCAGCAGCGCGGCGTGGTCCGGCAGATCGGCGTGTCCAACTTCCTGCCGGAGCACCTGGAGCGCCTCGAGCACGAGACCGGTGTGCGCCCCGTCGTGAACCAGATCGAGCTGCACCCGTATTTCCCCCAGGAGGAGCAGCTCGCCTACCACCTCGAGCACGGCATCATCACCGAGGCGTGGAGCCCGATCGGACGCGCGAAGGCGCTGCTCGAGGAGCCGGTGATCGTCGAGGTCGCGACCGCTCACGACATCTCGCCCGCGCAGGCCGTACTCGCCTGGCACGTCGCGCGTCAGAGCGTCGCGATCCCGAAGGCCTCGTCGCTGGAGCACCAGCGTGCGAACCTCGCCGCAGCTTCCGTCGTCCTCGACGACGCCGAGGTCGCCGCGATCACTGCCCTGGGGCGTGCGGACGGCCGCCTGTTCGACGCCGACCCGAGGTCGCACGAGGAGTCCTGAGCGGCGGCACCGCCGCAGATCAGACGATGGTCGTCAACACGCCGCCATCTGCTCGCAGGGCCGCGCCGTTGGTCGCCGACGACAACGGACTCGCGAGGTAGAGCGCGAGGTTGGCGATCTCGTCCGGTTCGATGAAGCGCTGGAGCAGCGACGTCCTGTTCTCACCGATGATGGCCGTCTTCATCGCATCCTCCGCGATGCCCTGCGCCTGGGAGAGCGTGGTCACGGTGTCTGCGACGCCGTCGGAGTACGTCGGGCCGCCCACGATCGTGTTCACCGTCACCTCGGTACCGCGGGTGAGCTTCGACAACCCGTTGCTCAGCGCCAGCATCGCGGCTTTCGTGACGCCGTAATGCACCATGTCAGCCGGGATGTTCACGCCTGATTCGCTGCCGATGAAGAGGATGCGACCCCAACGCTTCTCGAGCATCTTCGGGAGGGCGTGTCGCGAGAGGCGCACCGCACTCATGACGTTGACGTCGAAGTACTGCTGCCAGTCGTTATCACCGATCTCGCCGAAGGGAGAGAGTCCGAAGAGTCCGACGTTGTTGACCAGGACGTCGACGTCACCCAGCTCTGCGATCAGCCGCGCTGTCTGCCGCTCATCCCCGAAGTCCGCGACGATGCCCGTGACGGCGGCACCGGCATCCCGTGCCTTCAGTCGACGAACCGCGGCGTCGACCATCTCCTCGCTGCGGCCGTTGATGGTGACCGACACGCCTTCGTCGAGCAGCGCGCTCGCGATCGCGAAGCCGATCCCCTGCGTCGATCCGCTCACGAACGCGGTCCTGCCTTGCAGTTTCAGTTCCATCTCGCTCCAATCACTTTCTCAGTAAAGTCATGCTCCATCATTTGACTTGACTGCGCAAGTCATTCGAGTAGTCTGCTGGCATGTCCGATCTTCCTGAATCCCCGGCTCTCGACGACGATGAGCTGGCGACCTGGTCGTCTCTGGCCACGCTCCTCGAGTGGCTGCCCGCAGCGCTCGATGCGCAGCTGCTCGCCGATTCCGGGATGACGCACTTCGAGTACGGGATCCTGTACGCCCTCGCGGACGCCCCCGAGACGACCCTCCGCATGAGCGTGCTCGCCGACTACGCGAACAGCTCGCTCTCCCGTCTCTCACGCGCAGCCTCACGCCTGGAGAAAAGGGGGTGGATGCGCCGGGCCCCCGACCCGGCTGACGGCCGCTTCACGCTCGCGACACTCACGGACGCGGGGATGACCAAGGTCGAGCAGGCGAGCCCCGGTCACGTGAAGATCGTGCGCCGGCTGGTCATGGATCCGCTGACGACCGCGCAGGCGAAGCAGCTGACGTCGATCAGCCGTCGGATCCTCGGCGCGATCCGCGAGGACGAGGGCTGGCGACCCGCCGCACATCGCTGACGCCACGGAATACCCGCAGACGCCTGCGCCTTGCAACCGACATGAGAGCAATCGTGTACACGGACAAGGGCGGCTCCGAGACGCTCACATTGATCGAGCGCGAGGCGGGGCAGCCGGGTCCGGGTGAGGTGCGCGTCCGCATCCATGCGTCCGGAGTGAATCCCACCGATTGGAAGGCGCGTGCATCGACGGGAGCGCCGATGCCTTTCGATCATGTCGTGCCGAATCAGGACGGTGCCGGTGTCGTGGATGCCGTCGGCGACGATGTCGCGAATCTGCAGGTGGGCGATCGCGTGTGGCTGTACCTCGCCGCGCATGAGCGTCCGACCGGTACCGCGCAGGACGTGACGATCGTCCCCGCCATCCGCGCCGTACGTCTCCCGGACGGTATCGACTTCGACGTCGCCGCGAGCCTCGGCGTTCCCGCCATGACCGCGCATCGCGCGCTGACCGTGCACGAGTTCGGCCCTTCGCGCCTCGCACCAGGTGCCCTCTCCGGTCGCATCGTGCTGGTGCAGGGCGGGGCAGGAGCGGTAGGGCACGCGGCGATCCAGCTCGCCGTCTGGGCAGGAGCGACCGTGCTCACGACCGTGAGCAGCGATGAGAAGGAGGCCCTCGCCCGCGCAGCCGGTGCCCACCATGTGTTCCGCTATCCCGACGAACGACTGGCCGAGCGCATCCTCGAGGTCGCGCCCGGCGGCGTGGATCACATCGTCGAGGTCTCTCCCGCGATGAACGCGGCCCTGGACGTCGCCGTGGTCGCGAACCACGGTTCGATCGCGTTCTACGCGAACGACAAGGGCGACACGATCACCATCCCGATCATCGCCACCTTCGCGAAGAACACGCGTTGGCAGGGACTGCTGCTCTACACGGTCGGCGAGGAAGCTCTCGCTGCGGCGGTGAAGGACATCACGGCCGCGCTGGAGGACGACGCGCTTCCGGTCGGAGAGGCGGTCGGGCTCCCCCTGACCTGGTTTCCTCTAGAGGAGACGGCTGCCGCGCACGACGCCGTGCAGCAGGGCACGATCGGGAAGGTGCTCATCCGCGTCGCAGAGGACGACTGACTCGGCGCGGCACTCGCGTCGTCCATTCGGACCGACACGGTCGAGTCATCCTCCGGTACCAATGGATATGGGCCCAGCGGTGGATGCGAGCGGAGGTCGCGGCTCGTAGCGTTGATGTTGTCGCCGTGAGCCAGAAGGCACGGCAGAGGGTCAGGCACTCGGGCAAAGCCGACCCCGGGCGGGGTCAGCGATCGGGTTCGCGGCCCCGCCCTTTTCATCAGGGCGCCGCAGAAGTGCAGACCTGGGGCACGACGCTCGTGATCACGTTCGCGAGTGAGAAGTGGGCCCTGCCGGGATCGAACCGACGACATCCACGGTGTAAACGTGGCGCTCTACCAGCTGAGCTAAAGGCCCTGGTGCGTTCAGTCTATCCATGTCGCGGATGCGCGACGGAGTCTGTTAAGAGGGCTAGGCTGAATGCGGCGCGCGTTGTGCCGAGCCGACAAGGCTCCCCGCGTCGCTTCCCGTTTCCTTGGCAAGACCTGCCAGCTTGACGAAAGGCTCCTTGTGACCGTTCACGACCAGGATCCGTACTCCCAGGGCCCCCTCGACAGCGATCCGGAGGAGACCGGCGAGTGGCAGCAGTCACTTGACGGGCTGGTCGATTCCAAGGGTCACGGCCGCGGCCGCGAGATCATGCTCAGCATGCTCAAGCGGTCGAAGGAGCTCCACCTCAACGTGCCGATGGTTCCGACCACCGACTACATCAACACGATCGCGTCGGAGAACGAACCGGACTTCCCCGGCGACGAAGAACTCGAGCGCCGCTACCGTCACTGGATCCGCTGGAACGCGGCGATCACGGTGCACCGCGCCCAGCGTCCGGGCATCGGCGTCGGCGGGCACATCTCGACCTACGCATCGGCGGCCTCGCTCTACGAGGTCGGCCACAACCACTTCTTCCGCGGACAGGACGACTCGTCCGGCGGCGACCAGATCTTCTACCAGGGCCACGCCTCCCCCGGCATGTACGCCCGCGCATTCCTCGAAGGACGCCTGAGCGAGGCACAGCTCGACGCGTTCCGCCAGGAGAAGTCCGGCGCGCCCAACGGCATCCCGTCGTACCCGCACCCGCGCATGATGCGCGACTTCTGGCAATTCCCGACCGTCTCGATGGGCCTCGGCCCGATCAACGCGGTGTACCAGGCCATGGCCAACAAGTACCTCGAGAACCGCGGCATCAAGAGCGTCGCCGACTCCCACGTGTGGGCGTTCCTCGGCGACGGAGAGATGGACGAAGTCGAATCGCGCGGTCAGCTGCAGGTCGCCGCCAACGAAGGCCTCGACAACCTCACCTTCGTGATCAACTGCAACCTGCAGCGTCTCGACGGCCCGGTGCGCGGCAACGGCAAGATCATCCAGGAGCTCGAGTCGTACTTCCGCGGCGCCGGCTGGAACGTCATCAAGGTCGTCTGGGGACGCGAGTGGGACGACCTGCTCGCCCGCGACACCGAGGGCGCGCTCCTCAACCTGATGAACGTCACCCCCGACGGCGACTACCAGACCTACAAGGCCGAGAACGGCGCGTTCGTGCGCGAGAACTTCTTCGGTCGCGATGAGCGCACCGCCGCTCTGGTCAAGGACTACACCGACGACCAGATCTGGAAGCTGCGCCGCGGTGGCCACGACTACCGCAAGGTGTACGCGGCGTACAAGGCCGCGATGGAGCACAAGGGCCAGCCGACGGTGATCCTCGCGAAGACGGTCAAGGGCTACGGCCTCGGCCCGCACTTCGAGGGGCGCAACGCGACGCACCAGATGAAGAAGATGACGCTGGAAGACCTCAAGCTCTTCCGCGACACCATGCAGATCCCGATCACGGATGCGCAGCTCGAGGAGAACCCGTACCAGCCGCCGTACTTCCACCCCGGCGCGCAGGACGAGACGATCCAGTACATGCTGGATCGCCGTCGTGACCTCGGCGGCTTCCTGCCCGAGCGTCGCACCACCCACGTCGGTCTCACCCTCCCCGAGGACAAGGACTACGCGTTCCCGAAGAAGGGCTCCGGCAACCAAGAGGTCGCCACGACGATGGCGTTCGTCCGCATGCTCAAGGACCTCATGAAGGTCAAGGGCTTCGGCGAGCGGGTCGTGCCGATCATCCCCGACGAGGCGCGGACCTTCGGAATGGACGCGTACTTCCCGACCGCGAAGATCTACAACCCGAACGGCCAGAACTACACGGCCGTCGACCGCGAACTGCTGCTCGCCTACAAGGAGAGCCCGCAGGGCCAGATCATGCACGTCGGCATCAACGAGGCCGGTGCCACGGCGGCGTTCACCGCCACCGGCACGGCGTACTCGACGCACGGCGAACCGCTCATCCCGATCTACATCTTCTACTCGATGTTCGGCTACCAGCGCACCGGAGACGCGTTCTGGGCCGCAGCCGACCAGATGGCTCGCGGCTTCGTGATCGGGGCGACCGCGGGTCGCACCACGCTGACAGGTGAGGGCACGCAGCACGCTGACGGCCACTCCCCGCTGCTCGCGTCGACCAACCCCGCCACGATCACGTACGACCCGGCTTACGGCTACGAGGTGGCGCACATCGTGCAGGCGGGCATCGAGCGCATGTACGGCGGATCGCACCCCGACCCCGACGTGATGTACTACCTCACGGTCTACAACGAGCCGTTCAAGCAGCCGGCCGAACCGGAGAACGTCGACGTCGAGGGCATCCTCAAGGGCCTGCACCGGGTCTCCGAGGGCCAGGGCGACGGCCCCCGCGTCCAGCTGCTCGCCTCCGGCGTCGGCGTGCCGTGGGCTCTCGAGGCACAGGAACTGCTCGCGAAGGACTGGGGCGTGGTCGCCGATGTGTGGTCCGTCACCAGCTGGACGGAGCTGCGCCGCGACGGCCTCGCCGCAGACGAGCACAATTTCCTCCACCCCGAGGAAGAGCCGCAGGTCGCGTACATCACGCAGAAGCTGCAGGGCGCCGAGGGTCCGTTCGTCGCGACCAGCGATTTCATGCACGCGGTGCAGGACCAGATCCGCCAGTGGGTTCCGGGCGACTACTACACGCTCGGCGCCGACGGCTTCGGCTTCGCTGACACCCGTGCGGCGGCCCGTCGATTCTTCAAGATCGACGGCCCCTCCATGGTGGTCCGTGCGCTCCAGGGTCTCGCAGACAAGGGGCAGGTCGAGCGCTCGGTGATCGCTCAGGCGATCTCCAAGTACGACCTGCACAACGTCAACGCCGGCACGAGCGGAAACGCCGGCGGCGAGAGCTGAGCGCCGTGTGACCGGATCGTCTCCCGCTTCGATGGACAAGGCAACGAAACTCGCCTGGCTGCGCCGCATATCCGGCGATCTCGCCACCGCGACGATCCAGCGCCTTGAGGACACGTTGCCCTGGTACGCCGACATGCCACCAGCTCGCCGCTCCGCGGTCGGGCTGGTGGCCCAGGCGGGCATCACCTCGTTCATCCAGTGGTTCGACGATCCGACCTCCACTCCGTGGATCGCGGCCGACATCTTCGCCGCCGCTCCCCGCGAGCTGCTGCGAAGCGTCAGCCTCACCCAGACCCTCCAGCTCATCCGCGTGACCGTCGAGGTCACGGAGGAGCGGGTCGCGGGCAAGGGCGAGGATCTGCGCGAGGCCATCCTGCTGTACTCCCGCGAGGTCGCGTTCGCCGCGGCCGACGTCTATGCACGCGCCGCCGAAGCACGCGGCCTCTGGGATGCACGACTCGAAGCGCTCGTGGTCGATTCCATCCTGACCGGCGAGGCGGACGAAGAACTGCCCAGCCGCATCGCGGCTCTCGGCTGGCACGGCCACGGCGAGGTGTGCGTGCTGGTGGGCACGACGCCTCCGCAGTTCGATGTCGACCACGTGCGCCGCACCGCCCGCAAGCTCTCGGTCGACGTCCTCATCGGCGTTCAGGGCTCGCGCCTCGTGCTGGTGCTGGGCCGCGCACGCGTCGTCGGGCGCGAGGACGTCGCGGACGAGCTCGCCTTCGAAGACATCGCCGCGCGTCTGGAGCCTTCATTCGGCCCGGGCTATGTCGTGCTCGGCCCTCCGGTCGCGGCTCTCGTCGACGCGGGTCAGAGTGCACGCGCTGCTCTCGCCGGTTTCGCCGTCGCGCGGGCATGGCGAACGGCCCCCCGCCCCGTCGAGGCCGATGACCTGCTGCCGGAGCGCGCACTCGCCGGTGATCCTCTGGCGAAGCAGACGCTCATCGAACGCATCTACCGTCCTCTGCAGGCGCACTCGACCGATCTGGTGACGACGCTGTGGAGCTATCTCGACAACGGCCGCTCCCTCGAGGCCACGGCGCGCGAGCTCTTCGTGCACCCGAACACTGTGCGCTATCGCCTCAAGCGCGTGAGCGAGGTCATCGGTTGGGATGCCACAGGTCCCCGCGAGGCCCTGATCCTGCAGACGGCGCTGATCATCGGATCGATCGGCGCCACGGATCCCGTGCGCCGACGCCCGGCCAACCGCCGCACACGCTGACCCCACGCCCGAACGCTGTACGCCACACACAAGGGAATCTCGGAATCTTGTGAGGGTTCATCCACCGTTCTGGCGCGAACGTTGGCAGACTGAGTAGGTGATTGTCGCCTGCTGCCCTGGACAGGGCTCACAGACCCCCGGTTTCCTCACCCCATGGCTCGAGTTGGACGGCGTCGCCGACACCCTCGCGGCGTACTCCGAGGCTTCCGAAGTCGATCTCATCCTCCACGGCACGGAGTCGGACGCCGACACGATCCGTGACACGCGCATCGCGCAGCCGCTCATCGTGGCGGCGTCGTTGATCGCAGCGAAGGCACTGGTCGACCGCGCCGGTCGAGTTCCTGACGGCGTCGCCGGTCACTCGGTCGGCGAGCTCGCGGCTCTGGTGGGCTCCGCGGTCATTTCTGCAGAGCAGGCCATGCGCCTGGTCGGCGTGCGTGGACGCGCGATGGCGGATGCCGCGGCACAGACACCGACGGGGATGAGCGCGGTGATCGGCGGAGACGAGCAGGCAGTGCTCGATCGCCTCGCAGAACTCGAACTCTCCCCCGCCAACTACAACGGCGGCGGTCAGATCGTCGTCGCCGGAGCCCTCCCTGCGCTCGCGCGCCTCGCCGACGAGCCGGTGAAGGGCACCAGGGTCATCCCGCTGCAGGTCGCCGGTGCGTTCCACACTTCGTACATGGCGTCCGCCGTCGAGACGCTGCGCGACGCTGTCGGCGAGGTCGTCCCGAGCGATCCGCGGATCACGCTCTGGACCAACAGCGACGGCACGATCGTCACGTCGGGCGCAACGGCGCTCGACCTGATCGTCAACCAGGTCTCTGCACCGGTGCGGTGGGACCTCTGCATGGCTTCCTTCGCCGACAACGGCATCACCGGCCTCATCGAGCTCGCTCCGGCGGGGGCGCTCACCGGTCTCGCCAAGCGCGGCCTCCGCGGCACGCCCACCGTG
Organism: Microbacterium shaanxiense; assembly: GCF_054779995.1. Taxonomy (NCBI): domain Bacteria; kingdom Bacillati; phylum Actinomycetota; class Actinomycetes; order Micrococcales; family Microbacteriaceae; genus Microbacterium; species Microbacterium shaanxiense. The sequence goes on from NZ_BAAGXE010000004.1 coordinate 81,071, forward strand.
GCCGTCAAGACACCAGAAGACCTCGATGCAGCGGCTGAGCTGCTGAACGGAGCAGCCGCATGACCGCCACCCTGAAGCAGGCCACCGGCCCGCAGTACACCCGGATCCTGTCGTTCGGCGCCGCACGCGGAGAGAACGCCGTACCGAACGAGGACCTCATCGGTCCCATCGACTCCAGTGACGAGTGGATCCGCCAGCGCACCGGCATCATCACCCGTGCGCGCGCCGTCAAGGAGACCGACGCGATCGACCTCGCCGCCATCGCGGCAGCGGAAGCGATCGAGAAGTCAGGTGTCGCAGCATCCGAGGTCGACCTCGTGATCGTCGCGACCATCAGCAATCCGAAGCAGTCGCCCTCGGTGTCGGCGATCGTCGCCGACCGGGTCGGCGCGAACCCGGCTGCCGCATACGACGTCAACGCCGCGTGCGCCGGCTACGCGTACGCCATCGCACAGGCCGACGCGCTGATCCGCGCCGGCGCCGCGCACTACGCGCTCGTGATCGGCGCCGAGAAGCTCTCGGATGTCGTCGACCCCGCAGATCGCAGCATCTCGTTCCTGCTCGGCGACGGCGCTGGTGCGGCAATGATCGGCCCCAGCGAGACACCGGGCATCGCACCGGCTGTCTGGGGCTCAGACGGCTCGAAAGCGGATGCCGTGGGCATGAACGGCACGCTCACCCAGTTCCGCGACGGCGAGGTGCCGTGGCCGACACTCCGTCAGGAGGGGCAGACCGTGTTCCGCTGGGCTGTGTGGGAGATGGCCAAGGTCGCGCGGGAGGCCCTCGAGGTCGCAGGAGTCGAAGCGGCGGACATCGCCGCTTTCATCCCGCACCAGGCCAACATGCGCATCATCGACGAGTTCGCGAAGCAGCTGAAGCTTCCGGAGACCACAGTCATCGCACGCGACATCGAGACCACCGGCAACACCTCGGCGGCCTCGATCCCTCTCGCGAGCCATCGGCTGATGGCCGAGCACCCCGAACTGTCGGGTGGGCTCGCCCTGCAGATCGGCTTCGGCGCCGGTCTGGTGTTCGCCGCGCAGGTCGTCGTCCTCCCCTGATCCCGCCCGGCGACCTCCTAAACTGTTCATCGGTTCCGAATACAACCCGCAAGAAAGAGGAAAACCACATGGCTTTCACCAACGATGAGGTCCTCGCCGGCCTCTCAGAGCTGATCACCGACGAGACCGGCATCGACGGCTCAGAGGTCGCGCTCGAGAAGTCCTTCACGGACGACCTCGACATCGACTCGATCTCGATGATGACGATCGTCGTCAACGCCGAGGAGAAGTTCGGCGTCACCATCCCCGACGACGAGGTCAAGAACCTCAAGACCGTCGGAGACGCCGTCAACTTCATCGTCGCCGGCCAGGCGTAAGACCTGAGGGATGCCACCCTCGCGTCCTGCGGGGCGTGGCATCCTCTGCCTTCCCTCTCCAGAGACCGCTCTCGTCCCCTTCGACAGGAACCACACCCAATGACCAAGCGCATCGTCGTCACCGGTATCGGCGCCACTTCCGCCATCGGCGGCACGGCTCCGGAGAACTGGACCAATCTGCTGGCCGGCAAGTCCGGGGGCCGTACCCTCGAGCACGAGTGGGTCGAAGAACTTCAGCTCCCCGTCACGTTCGCCGCTGAGGCGATGGTGCGTCCGGAAGAGGTGCTCGCACGTCCGGTCGCCAAGCGCCTCGACCCTTCGTCGCAGTTCGCGCTGATCGCGGCGATGGAGGCCTGGGAGGACGCGGGCTCTCCCGACGTCGATCCCGAACGGCTCGGCGTCGACTTCGCCACCGGAATCGGCGGCGTATGGACGCTGCTGGACGCCTGGGACACGCTTCGCGAGAAGGGCCCCCGTCGCGTCATGCCGATGACGGTCCCCATGCTGATGCCGAACTCGGCAGCCGGCAACCTCTCCCTCCACTTCACTGCACGCGCCTTCGCGCGCACCGTCGCTTCCGCCTGCGCGTCCAGCACGGAGTCGCTGGTCAACGCCTACGAGCACCTGCAGGCCGGTCTGGCCGATGTCGTGATCGCCGGTGGCACGGAGTCGGCCATCCATCCGATCACGATCGCGTCATTCGCTTCGATGCAGGCGCTGTCGCGTCGCAACGACGACCCCGCCACCGCCTCCCGCCCGTACTCGGAAGACCGCGACGGCTTCGTGATGGGTGAAGGAGCCGCCGTCCTCATCCTCGAGACGGAAGAGCACGCCAAGGCGCGCGGTGCCAAGATCTACGCCGAGCTCGTCGGCGGCGGCGTCACGGCAGACGCGTACCACATCACCGCCAACGCACCCGAGGGCGCAGCGCGCGCGGTCACGCTGGCGCTCGAGACCGCCGGTCGCACACCCGACGAGATCACACACGTCAACGCCCACGCGACGTCGACCCCGGTCGGCGACCCCAACGAGTACGCCGCGCTGAAGAGCGTCATCGGCGACCGCGTGCACGACATCCCCGTGTCGGCGACGAAGGCATCCACCGGTCACCTGCTCGGCGGCACCGGAGCACTAGAGGCGATCTTCACGATCCTCGCGATCCAGAACCGCGTCGCTCCCCCGACCATCAACCTCACCACGCAGGACCCGGAGATCCCGTTGCGCGTGTCCGGGGATGCGCAACCCCTCGGCGACGGTCCGCAGCTCGCGATCAGCAACTCGTTCGGCTTCGGAGGGCACAACGCCGTCGCCGCGTTCGCGTCCTACGAGGACTGATGATCGATCCCGCGTCTCTGGCCGCGTTCTGGGCCGAGGCGCGCACGGCTCACCCTGAGCTGCCGCCCCGGCTCCCCGTCGCGTGGGCTTTCGGGGCGACGCCCGCGCACGCCGACGGGCTGTTGGAGCTGGTGCTGGCCGGTACGAAGACGGGCACCGCCTCCTCCCTGTGGGACTACGAGGCCAGCGGAGATCCGGTTCCCGAGCACGGCGAGCTGAGCATCATCCTCGACGGCGCCGGTGAACCGCGGGCGGTCATCGAGACGGTCGACGTGCGCACCGTGCCCTTCGACCAGGTCACCGCTGAGCATGCGCACGCCGAGGGCGAGGGCGACCGCACGCTCGCGCATTGGCGCGAGGTCCACGAGCGGTACTGGCGCATGCATTCGGAGAACCCTCGTGGCTTCGAGGCGGACATGCCGGTCGTCTGCGAACGCTTCCGCCTGATGCACCCGAGCTGAATCGGGCGCATGATGAAGGCCTCGTCTCCGACGCTGTCGGAGCGAGGCCTTCGTCGTGCGGGGCGGGATTCGCGTTCTCGGAGTCCGGGATGATTCACCGGCATCCGCTACTGACGCCTCCTGCGCCCCGGGTCTGCGGGTCGGCCTCAGCCGACCTTGTGAAGCCAGACGACCGTCGCATCGTCGCTGGCGTGGCGGAACGGCTCGAGCTCGTCGTCCCAGGCGGATCCGAGCGCGACGTCGAGCTCGCGCTGCAGTTCGAGAGCACTCCCTGCCGCGATCTCCATGGCGTAGCGGATGCGGTCCTCGCCGATGACGATGTTGCCTGCCGCGTCCGTCTGCGCGTAGTGGATGCCGAGATCGGGCGTGTGCAGCCAGCGTCCTCCGTCGCTGCGCGGCGTCGGGTCCTCGGTCACCTCGAAGCGCAGGTGCTCCCAGCCGCGGATCGCGGTCGCGAGCGCAGCGCCGGTGCCGACGGGGCCGTCCCAGTAGAACTCGGCACGACGAGATCCTTCGAGTACAGGCTGTTCAGCCCACTCGAAGTTCACCGCACGACCGATAGCGCGTCCGACCGCCCATTCCAGGTGCGGGCAAAGCGCGCGAGGCGCGGAGTGGATGTACACCACTCCGCGTGCGTAAGCCGTCGCCATGATCTCTCCGTTTCTTCAGGTGCGTCTTCCCCAACGACCTGAGCCAACGAAGTGTGGCGAGAATATGCGGTTATACGCCGATTATCGCCCAGACAGGCGGAAATCACAAGCGTGTGATTATGAAGACAGCCCCGGCCTGCCGGCCGGGGCTGTCTTCGAACAGCGATGTGCGGGTTACGCCTCGCTCATCGCCTGCTTGACCTGCTGGCCCTTGGCTGCGTAGTAAGCGGCGCGCGCAGCATCCTTGCGTGCCTGCTCGGCATAGCCTGCCTCGAGAACGTCCTGAGGGACCTCGAAGTTCTCGACCTGGTCGGTGCCGTGGTACTTCTCGATGTAGGCATCCAGCTCAGGACCCGACGTCCACGAGGTGATGAGGTTGTAACGGGGCTCCGACCCGACGTGCGTCGCGGCGTGCCACAGACGCTGCGTGTCGATGATCAGCTGCGCGCCGGCCGGAAGCGCGATGCGCACCTCACCGGCCGGATCCGTGCGGTTCTCGCGCAGGACGAAGAAGCTGTCCTTGTCGTCGGTGAGGTTGAAGAAGCCTCGGACCACCCATCCGGTTCCATCGGGGTTGAGGCGGTTGTTGTCGTCCTGGTGGAGGTTGTAGAGGCAGTCGCCGTACGGGGTCGGCTGCAGCTCGATCACACGGCAGCGACCGACGTTCGCGCCGGGCTCCTGCGCGCGACGCGTCAGGTTGGGGGCCTTCGCGACCTGCGAGTCGATCCACACGCCGTCCTTGTCGGTGCGCGGCGGCTTGTGGTTCCAGAAGCCGTTGCACTCGATGTCGCCGAACGCACTCGCGAGCGGCGCGAAGCGGGTGTCACCCGACGACTTCCAGTCGTTGTACTCGATGTCCAGCCACTCTTTGGGATCGAGGTCCTGGTTGTAGCTGTCGAGGACGACGAAGCCCTTTTCCTCGAGAGCCGCGGATTTGATGTATCCCATGATCTAGGTCATGTCCTTTCATCGGGGGCCAGCACGTTTTAACAGGCCCTGATAAGGCAAGCCTAACAGCGCCTCCCTCGACGCCAGCGTGCCCCGGCGCCCGCGATTCGTCGGCGGCTAGACTCGTTGTCGGCGCAGCGCGGGATTGCGCCGTCGTGAGGAGCAAGAGCGAACAACATGGCAACCGCCACGAATGTCGAAGCGACCGCCGTCAACACGATCGAGTGGCTTTCCGCGCCGGGGACGACGATCGTCGTGCCGGTGTATCAGCGGCAATACCGCTGGGACATCGGCGGATGCGAACGCCTGCTCTCCGACATCCGTGCCGTCGCCCGCGAAGGTGAGACGAACCGTCACTTCATCGGTTCCATCCTCTCCGCGCAGGACGCCTCCGACATCGATCTGATCCTCATCGACGGACAGCAGCGCATCACGACCCTGATGCTGCTGGTCGCCGCTCTTCACCATACGGTCCGCGATTCCGAGCCTGCGATGGCGGCGGAGCTCGAGCGGGTTCTCGTGCGCGCGGAGGACCGGTCGCGCACCAAGCTGCGCCCCCATCACGCGTGGGCCGAGCTCTACGAATCCGTGGTTCTCGACCAGCGGGAGGATGCCGATCGCGAGTCGCGCTTCGACGACAACTACGCGTTCTTCCGCAGCCAGGTGCACGCCGACGAGGCGCCGCTCATCTGGCGCGGGCTGCAGAGGCTCGAGCACGTGTCGATCACGCTGGGGCCTTCCGCCAACGCGCAGCAGATCTTCGAGAGTCTGAATTCCACCGGAGAACCGCTGCGGGATCATGAACTGATCCACAACTACATCCTGATGGGGCTCACCCACGCCGAGCAGCTCGACGTCGAAGAGCGCTACTGGCTGCCGATCGAGCGTCACACGGGCGAGACGATCGGCGCGTTCTGGCGTCACTACCTCGTGATGACCACCGGTCGCGAGGTCGCGGCAGGCGGCGAGCACGGCGTGTACAGCGCGTTCCGGCACTCCTTCCCCCGCGTGGACGTGGAACGTCTGCAGGCGGATGCCGACATCTGGCGGCACTACGCCGAGATCTACGGCCTGCTGCTGGACCCGTCGGCTGAAGAGGATGCCGAGATCCGCAGGCAGCTCGACTACATCAACACGTTCGGCCGTGCGGCGTACCCCCTCGCGATGAGCGCCTACAGCGATCACGCACGTGGCCTCATCCCCCGCCGGGAACTGATCGAGACGCTCGAATGGATCCAGGCCCTCTACCTGCGCAGGGCCCTGGTCGGCCTGCCCGCAGAGCGGTTGATCGCCAGGCTCTGCCGCGCACGCGCCGAGGGGCGTGACGCGCTGATGCGCGCGTTCGCCCGGATCACACCTTCGGACGAACGCGTCAGCGCCGTGCTGAAGTACGCCGAACTCCCCCACGCCGCCTACGTGCTCGCGCGGCTCGAAGAGGTGGAGGACACGGCGGACTACGACGTCGAGCACATCGTGCCGCTCGTACCCAGCGACTCCTGGTCGGGCGACGGGACGAGGCCCTGGATCGACTACTCGGAGGACGAGCGCAACAGCCACCGCGCGCTCGCGCCGACGCTGGGCAACCTCACGCTGTTGGAGCAGGGCCTCACGGAGCGTGTGTTCGGCGCCTCCTACGACGACAAACGGCGTGATGCATACGCGCGCAGCGCGGTCGCGGAGACCCGCGCGCTCGTCGAGACCGAATCGTGGGGTACCGCAGCCATCTCGCAGCGCACGGTGCGGCTCACGGAGCGGCTGGTGCGCATCTGGGCGCGTCCCGCGCTCCCCGAGATCGATGACGACGCCTTGACACCCGTGCTCGACGCCGTACGGCGGCGCGGGTGGCCGGCGGGCTGGGACCGTGAGTTCGATTACGTCGAGTACCGGGGAGAGCACTGGGAGGTCAAGGACGTCCGCGCGCTCTTCAACCGGGTGTTCCGGCGCGCGTGGACGGACGCGCGGCCGGCGGCGCTCTCGTACAGCAGACGGCATGGCGGCCCCATATACGACGAGATGGCCTGGAAGGGTCATTGGGACGCCCTGGATGAGGAGAACTTCCTCTACATGGGCTGGGACTCGAATTACATGATGAGCGCCCTTCAGGGCGTTCTGGAGGAATCGGGTATCGCCGCCGAGGTGTTCGTGAAATACTCCTACATCGGGAACGTGATGTGATGCGACAGAAGACTCATACCGACGCGCCGGCCGCGCCGAAGGCAGCCGATCCGGTCGACCAGGCGTTCGAGGACATTTCACTCGGGTGGGACGCCGACGTCCCCCTGGAATGCGAATGCGACCACGGCGATGACGAGGCCTACGCGGCCTGCGGTCGCCGTGCCAAGTGGCGTGTGACGATCGACTGCACGTGCGGCGAGAACCATCCGCGCACGGTGGAGCTGCTGTGCACGAAGTGTCTGCGCACGGCACGCAAGGACCTCGGCAACGAGGCCATCACCGCACGTCCGTTGTGATCACCGTCGCCGCTTCAGGACATCGAATCGGTTACCGCACCGAGACTCCCTGACCGGGCGAACGGCTCTCGCCCGCCCGGAGGGCAGGCGAGAGCCGTGCGCGATCGTTCTGAGTCGATTCAGCGGAGGACGACGCCGATCGTCTCCGTGAAGGGCTCGATGTCGACGTTGGTCGTGATCGCGTAGCCCGAGCCGGACGGCCCGGTCGGGCGGATCTGGATGCGCACGTTCGTGACATCGGCACCGGTGATGATCGCAGTGATGGAGCCGTCGGCGTTCGCAGTGGCGACGATGCCCGTGGCGCTCACGAGCGCCAGGGTCACGCCGGCGTCCGGAATGATCGTCACACTGCTGCCTGCAGGAAGAAGTGCGAGGTCGCCGTTCGCGTCGCTGCCCTCGACCGTGAAGTTCGTGACATTGCCGCTCACGACGCTGACCGTCGCGCCCGTGGCCCAGAAGGTGGCCTCCGGCGGAGTCGTGGATGCTGCTGCCAGCGGCGTTGCAACGGCCGCAGCCACGACGGGCACTGACCATGCCGCGCCCTTGATGACGGTGCGGCGGGAGGGTCCGGAGGGCGGCGAGTCGTTCGTGCTCATATGCAGGTCCAATCAGAGTCTTCGGAGTCGGTTCTGTCGAACCAGGTGCTGAATGCAGCGAAAGATTATCCGCATCGCCTCGCGACGAGGCACTACATCAGCGCAACTCCGTATGAACACTGAGTGACGCAATGGGAACTCGAGTAGGGCGGGTGGGACTTGAACCCACGAATCGTCGGGTTATGAGCCCGCTGCCTTAACCAACTTGGCCACCGCCCCGCAGGGTTAATAGCCTAGCGGTGCCATTCGGTCTCAGAGCGACGTGGCCTCGCGATGCGTCTGCAGGTGCGAGTGATAGATCTCCGCGTTCGCGATGAGGCCTGCACGCTCCTCCGCGCTGAGCTCACGGCGAACCTTCGCAGGAACCCCTGCGACCAGCGAGCCGTCGGGGATCTCGGTGCCCCCGAGGATGACGGCGCCGCCTGCTATCAGGCAGCCCTTTCCGATCACCGCGCCGCTGAGGATCACGGAGCCCATCCCGATCAGCGATCCGTCGCCGATCGTGCAGCCGTGGACGACGGCGTTGTGACCGATCGAGACGTTCTCCCCGATCACCACGGGATGGCCGCTGTCGACGTGCACCGAGACGTTGTCCTGCACGTTGCTGCCGGCGCCGACGGTGATCCCGTCCGAGTCGGCTCGCAGCACCGCGTTGTACCAGACGCTCGCACCCGGTTCGAGAGTGACCGCGCCGATGAGCCGCGCTCCGTCGGCGACGAAGGCGTCATCCGCGATGCGCGGAATCTTGTTCTGAAGGGCCAGGACGGATGCTGTCGACGAGATGCTCATGAGGCGAGACTATCCTCACTTCCGCGTGTTTCCGCGGAAGTGAGCCGAGCCTCAGCTTGCTTGCGGAATGTTTCAGGCTGAGTAGCGTTATCTGCATAAGGTTCGAATTCGCCGTTCTGGAGGAAGAAAAATGAGCAAGGCACAGACCATCTCCACCACCGCCAGTGACCCGACGGTCGCCGCGGCCGCGGCGCAGTTCCTCTCCCCCGTCGTCCTCGGGCTGCAGGCTCTGACGATCAACGGCAAGCAGGCTCACTGGCATGTCCGTGGCGCCAACTTCATCGGCGTCCACGAGCTGCTCGACTCCGTCGTCGCGAACGCGGGCGCATTCGCCGACACCGCAGCGGAGCGCATCGTCGCTCTCGGTCTCCCGATCGACGCGCGACTCAGCGCGGTCGCCTCGAAGGCCGGCGCATCCGCCGTTCCGGCAGGCTTCACGCAGTCGGCTGACCTGATCCGCCACATCGTCGCGGACATCGATGCGATCCTCGTCGACACGAAGGCCGCCATCGACGGTCTCGATGAGATCGACCTCACGAGCCAGGACGTCGCGATCGAGATCATGCGCGGCCTCGAGAAGGACCGCTGGTTCCTCGTCGCTCACGTCGCTGAGTAATCGGAAGACACACGAAGAAAGGCACCGGATCCGTCCGGTGCCTTTCTTCGTTCCTTCGCGGGATGCGGCGATCAGCCCGCCGCCGCCATCGCGTCCTTGAGCGCCTTCGTGTACTGCGGCGCCAGCGTGTCGACGAACGTCACCGTCAGGTGGTCCTGATCCCGGTACACGTTCGCCCCGCCGATGACCGTCTTGCAGGTCTCGTCGTCGCAGAACACATCGGTGAAGTCGAGCAGTGTGACATTCTCGGCACCCTCGGCGGCATCGCGGAGCGGGTCGTCCTCGAGCAGGACATCCGACCGCGGTCCGTGGCATTCGGCCTGATCCCGGGTGCGCAGGCACTTGTTCGGGTCGGTCTCGAACACCGGGTTGTCGACGACCGTGACCACGGGGATGCCGCGCTCCGTCATGGTCGACCACGCCTCCTGGTACCCGGCCACCGCTGCGTCGTGAGCGGAGTCGAATCCGGCGGAGGAGTACGGCGTGTTCGAGATCGCGGAGGTGAAGACCACGTCGAAGTCTCGATCCGCGAGCTGGGCGTCGACGCCGGCGCGCCAGTCGGAGCATGCGGCGCCGAACGAGCCGCCGGTGGCCAGCGGTGTCGCGTTCCAGGGGCACGCGCCCTTGAAGAACGTCGTGAGATGCCAGCCTTCGCGGTCTGCGATGCTCTGGAACGTCGGGAGCAGCTGGTACGCGTGGCTGTCGCCCACCAAGGCGACCTGTGGCGCATCAGGATCGTCGACGCCGAACTCACACGACACGGGTCGGGAGTCGTTCAGCTGGATGAAGCACTGCTCGTCGGTCGGCCTGTCCACGCCTGCGAAGCCGGGAGCCGGGAGGATCGTGTCGAGCTCGGTGCCCGCGCAGGACTCATCGAGCACGGACGCCGCGCCGAAGCACGCCGGGGGGTTCTCGCGCACATCCTCGATCGCCTGCACGCCCTGCTGATACGCCGGAGCGTTGACCGCCCACCCGCCGACGGCGACCGCGCCCACCACCACCATCGCCGCGAGCGCCGACCAGAGCGTGACCTTCGGAGGCCGCGACGTGAGCGGCTTCCATGAACGCGCGGGGTCTTCCACGAATCGCTTGGTGAGCCAGGCGAGCACGAAGCAGATCACGAGCAGCGCGACACGGTGGTAGATCGTGAGTCCCCAGAACGGCACCGAGGGCGCGATGATGATCAGCGGCCAGTGCCAGAGGTACAGGCTGTAGGAGATGTCGCCGGTGAATCGCATGGGGGGAATCGACAGCAGCCGGGTCGGGTACCACCAGCGATCGGTGTTCGAAGCCATGATGATGGCCGCAGCCCCCAGCGTGGGCAGCAGCGCCGAGTAGCCGGGGAACGGGGTCTGCCCGTCGAATCGGAACGCGGTGTACACGAGCGCGATGATCCCGGCCCATCCGAGGATGAAGCTCAACGCCGCGTTGCTCACCCGCAGCAGCGGCACGAGGGCGATGATCGCCCCCACCCCGAACTGCCACATCCGCCCCATCGTGATGAAGTAGGCGGGTGCGGGGTCGGTGATCGTGTACACGACGCAGAACACGAACGACGCGACGGAGACGACTCCGATCGCGATCGCCGCGGCGCGCAGCCGGTCCCCGCGGAACCACTTCACCGCGACCCATGCCGCGAGCAGCATGATGAGCGGCCACAGCACGTAGAACTGCTCCTCCAACGACAGCGACCAGTAGTGCTGCACCGTCGTCGGGTCTCCGGAATGCGCCAGATAGTCGGCGGAGTTGAAGACGAGGTACCAGTTCTCCACGTAGAACGTGGAGGCGATGATCTCCTTGACCTCCGCCGGGAGGGCGGATGTCGGTGTGAGGAACGGGATCGCCGCGACGACAGCGCAGAACAACAGCACGAGAAGCGAGGCCGGCAGCAGACGGCGCGCACGACGTGCCCAGAACTGTCCGAGCTTGACGGTTCCCGTCGAGGTGAGCTCTCGAGCCAGGTGGGAGGTGATCAGGAAGCCTGAGATCACGAAGAAGATGTCCACGCCGACATAGCCGCCGCTGAGACGCGCAGGCCAGAAGTGGTACAGCACGACGAAGAGGACGGCGATCGCCCTGAGACCCTGCACGTGCGGGATGAACCGCGAGGATGCGGCATGCTCCGGTGAGCGCTCTCGTCGACGCTGGGACCGAGTGAGAGGCGGAGTCTGCGCTGTGGAGTTCACGGCTACAACGGTATCGTGCGCACGCTGAGATCACGCGCACCGCGGAGCGGTGGCGGCGTCTCCCCGATCAGCCCTGATGCGTGATGCGACCGCCGAGCAGCGTCGCCGGCACCGGCATGGTGCACAACATCGTCCCGTCCGCCGTGCGAGGATCTGCGGCGCACACCACCAGGTCCGCTGGTTCGCCCGGACGGACGGACGAGCGGACGCTCGCGAGGAGCGCTTCATCGATGCTGAGACGCTCCTCCGGATGCCACGGCTCACGTTCATCTTGTGTGCGGAGCACGGCCGAGGCGATCGACCGCCACGGATCCAATGGCGCCACCGGCGCGTCAGAGCCCAGTCTCAGTTGCGCGCCCGCACGCAGCAGGGACGCCATGGGATAGCCCACGGCCGTCTGCGCAGCCCAATATCCCTCGACGAGATCACGATCGTCGACCGCGTGCTGCGGTTGCACGCTGGCGGTGAGGCCGAGCCGGGCGAGACGGGCGAGATCCGCGTGGCGCACCAGCTGCGCATGCTCGATCGTCCCGGACGCACCGGTGACGGTCACCGCATCGAGTGCGGATGACACGGCGCGGTCACCGATCGCGTGGATCGCGACGCCGAGACCGGAGCCCACGGCATCCGTCAGGAGTCCGATCAGCTCGTCGGGTGCGATGTTGAGCACGCCGAAGTCGGCAGCGTCGCCCGGATACGCGTGCGAGCACGCAGCGGTGCGTGTGCCGAGCGATCCGTCCGTGATGATCTTGAGCGCTCCGATGCGGACGAACCCACCGGTACCCGGCAACGTCTCACCCGTGCGGAAACCCGCCGCGATGGCTCGTTCGAGATCTGCCGGGTACACGGCGAACTCCACGCGCTGCATCGCGGGGCCCGCGCCCGCGCGGCGGACCCAGGCATCGGCGTTCCACGCCATGTCGAAGTCGACGATCCCCGTCACTCCCCTTGCGGCTGCCGCCTCCGCGGCCACTCGCACCGCACGATCGCTGTGATCCGGCTCGACGGCATTCACCCGCTTCGAGATCTCGAACGCGTCCTCTTCGCGCAGCATGCCATCGGGACTGGAGAAGCCCTCGCGCCGGAGCGCCGCCGAGTTCAACCACACGCTGTGCACGTCGGCGTTGATCAGATACGTCGGCACCGCTCCGGTCGCCCGATCGAGCACGTCGAGTGACGGAGCATCATTCCAGAACGCGTCGCGGAATCCCGTACCCACCCGGCGCCCGTCTGCCAGCGGTGCGACGCCCGACATCCTCGACGCGGCATCGACAGCTGATGCAGCGGCCGAGAGTCGCTCGCGCTCGGACGCCAGCGCCCACTGAACTGTATGAACGTGGTTGTCCCAGAGCCCAGGAACGACCCACGCGCCCTCCGCATCGAGGACCTCGCCTTTCACCGGCAAGGCGCCGGCCGGAGCGATGTCGACGATCTGTGCGCCATCGATGTGGATGTCGACCGGCTCCTCGTCGGCGAGGAACTCGCGCCCTGGTCCGGCGACCCGCGCGTTCAGGATCGCCGAGACGTGGGTACCGACCCCGCTCATGCCGTTCGGCCGGGCCGAGCGTCCTGCGCTCTGCGCATCTCGTCGGCCAATGCGGGATTCGCGTACACGCCGTCGCCCTGCAACTCGGCGATCACGCGTTCGACCGTCGCGGCATCCTTGTTCTGACTGAGCTTGCGCTTGGCCACCACCCGAGTCGGAGTCAGACGGAATCCGACCGTGCCGGCCGCGAGCCGGCGCACGAAGGCTTCGTCGTTCGGTCGTTCCCACATCAGCCGCGGATCGGGCATCCGGCCCTCGAACCGTTCGACGAGCCGGTCCAGCACTCGCAGGTTCTCGTCGTCGGTGAGGATCTCCGGCACCCCCGACAGATGCACCGCGATGTAGTTCCATGTGGGAACCGCCTGCGTCTCGGCGCCGTACCAGCCCGGCGACACGTACCCGTGCGGACCCTGGAAGACCACCAGCAGCTCACGCTCTCCCATGCCGTGGATCAGGTCGTCGGGTCGGCCGACGTGCCCCACGATCGTGAGGTCGTCGTGGTCCTCATCGAGCATCATGACGTAGTGCGAGGCGACCTGTCCTTCGTCGCCGTCGCTGACGATCGTGGCCCACGGATTCTGCTCGATGACACGGCGCATCTCGGCGACGTCGGCAAGAGTGAAACTGGGGTTCTGACGCATACGCCCAGCCTAGGGCTGCGGGAGGATTCCGTCCTTCCGGCCGGGTGACGCGGCGGCAACGGCGCCCTCCGTCTTCCACTCCTCCCATCCGGGAGTGCCCGCCATGAACGCGTCGATCTCCTCGCGGCTCGCGCGCAGCTTGGGGTCGTGCTTCAGGTACTGCCTCGTCTCGCGGGCGACCAACCCGGAGAGCACCAGCAGGCCGATCAGGTTCGGGAAGGCCATCAAGCCGTTCATGGCATCGGAGAACGCCCAGACGACACCGAGCTGCACAGTGCAGCCGACGAAGACGACCAGCGAGAAGAGGATGCGGAAGGGTACGACCGCGCGACGCCCGAACAACCGCTCGACGTTTCGCTCGCCGTAGTAGGACCAGCCGAGGATCGTCGAGCCCGCGAACATCACGAGCCCCAACGTGACGATGATGTGACCCCAATCGCCCGGCAACCCGTGCGAGAAGGCTTCGCCCGTCATCAGGGCAGGGCTGATCTGCTCGCCCGTGTCCGGATCGATCTGATTCCACGTTCCGGTCGCGATGATGACGAGACCGGTGCAGGTCACGACGATGATCGTGTCGATGAACGTCTGCGTCATCGACACGAGCCCCTGGCGGACCGGGTGGCTCGTCTTCGCAGCCGCTGCGGCGATCGCTGCGGAACCCATGCCGGATTCGTTCGAGAAGATGCCGCGGGCCACGCCGAACTGCACGGCGATGATGATCGCCGATCCCGCGAATCCGCCCACGGCGCTGGTGCCGGTGAACGCCTCGGTGAAGATCTGCGCGAACGCGGCGGGAAGCGCGCCCACGTTGGCGATCAGGATGTAGATCGCCCCGAGCACGTAGAAGACGATCATGATGGGCACGAGACCCGCCGTGACCCGCCCGATGGACTTGATGCCGCCGACGAGCACGACCAGTGCGAACGCCGTCAGCGCGAGGCCGGTGACCCAGGTCGGGACGTTGAAGCTCGACTCGAGGTTCGTCGCGATCGAGTTGCCCTGGGTCATGTTGCCGATCCCGAAGCACGCGATCACGGCGAAGATCGCGAAGGAGAGACCCAGGATCTTGCCGATCGGCCCCTTGATCCCGCGCTCCAGGTACTGCTGCGGTCCGCCGTTCTTCTCACCCGCCGAATCGGTCGTCCTAAAGCGCACACCGAGGAAGGCCTCGGAGTACTTCGACGCCATGCCGAGCAGTCCGGTCACCCACATCCAGAACAGCGCGCCGGGCCCGCCGATGCCGATCGCCGTCGCGACGCCGACGATGTTCCCCGTCCCGACCGTGGCAGCGAGTGCCGTCGTCAGCGCCTGGAACTGCGAGATGTCGCCATCGGATCCCGGATCCTTACGGGTCAGCAGGCCGAGGCGCAGAGCGGAGCCCAGGCGGATGAACTGCAGCCCACCGAGGCGGATCGTGAGATACAGCCCGGTGCCGAGCAGGAGAGGTATGAGGAACCAAGGTCCCCAGATCCAGCCGCTGAATGTCTCCAACGCGCTCTGCACGCCTGTGAGGTCCATGATGCTCCTGTCTGCGTCGGTGCGATCGATGGGACCACACTAGTCAGACCTGGCACCTCGGACACCAGTAGAGCTTCCGCGCGCCGAGTTCTTCGAGGGCGATCTCGGTTCCGCACACCCTGCATGGCAGGCCCGCACGGTGATACACCCAGTGCCGGTCGTCGCGGCTGGCCATCGCGGCTCGGTAGTCCGCCGGGGAGAGGTCGTCCATGGTCATCATCTGACCGGTCTCGACGCCGATGGCGAGCAGACGCACCCAGTCGTGCCACAGCTGTCGTACGATCTCCTCCGGCACGTCGCGCCCCGGCCTGTGCGGATCGAGCCTCGCGCGGTACAGCATCTCCGCACGGTAGACGTTGCCGATCCCGCTGACGACGGACTGGTCCATCAGCAGCAGGGCGATCGGGGTCTGCTTCTTGCGAACGGCCTGCACGAAGCGCTCCTCGTTGGCGACTGGATCGCCGACGAGGGGGTCCGGTCCGAGCTTGGCGACGCTCGCGAGCATCTCGTCCGGCGTCTGCAATTGGCACGCCGTGGGACCGCGCAGGTCTGCCGCGGTGATGTCGGTCATCAGTCGCAGCCGCACCTGGCCGACGATGGGAGGGGGCCACTCGGTGCCCTCATCCGCAAGGCCCCTGGTCTGCTCCGACATCCGCACGTGCACCCGCGCGCGCCGGGGGGCGCCGATCGAGGCCAGCGAGTTCTCCCCGGCGCTGTCGAGGATCGGGGCGCTGTCGAGGATCGGCGCATCCAGATCGGTGCCCCGCTGATTGGTCTGGCCCATGCGTCCGTTCGCCGAGGCGATGGTCGGATCGATGAGGATCTCGCCCGCGAAGTCCCATGCACCGTAGAGGCCGAGGTGCACACGCAGCCAGACGTCACCCTCCGCCTCGAGGAACATCTGCTTGCCGACAGCCTTGACGCTCATGGCCTCGCGGCCGTCGAGCACGGCCGCTCCCTCCGCGAAGCGGCCTTGAGGGCTGGACGCCTGCAGTCGCTTGCCGATGAAGTTGCGCTCGAACTGCCGAGCGATCCGGTGGACGGAGTGACCCTCGGGCATGTTCAGGCCTGCGGGTCGGGCAGTTCGCGCGGGTCGGGAAGCAACGAGCCGTCGCGTTCGAAGTCCGCGATCTGTCCGATGCGGCGCACGTGGCGTTCGTCGTTCGAGAACGGCGTGGAGATGAAGCGGTCGATGAACGAGGTGACCTCTTCGAAGGTGTGCTGGCGTGCCCCGATCGAGATGACGTTCGCGTCGTTGTGCTCGCGCGCCAGTTCCGCTGTGGACAGGTTCCACACCAGCGCCGCGCGGATGCCCTGCACCTTGTTCGCGGCGATCTGCTCGCCGTTGCCCGAGCCGCCGAACACGACGCCGAGGGCTTCGACGCCCGCGACCTGATCGGCGACGACGCCCTGCGCGGCACGGATGCAGAACGCCGGGTAGTCGTCGACCGCGTCGTACTCGAGCGGGCCGTGGTCGATGACCTCGTGGCCCGCGGTCCGCAGATGATCCTGCAGCTTGGTCGAGAACTCCAGCCCCGCGTGGTCGGTGGCGATGTGGATGCGCATGCTCACCATCCTAGAAGCGTCGAGGCGCGGGCCCGCGTCAGGGTACGAGACCCGCCGCAGCGGGCTTGAACCCGAGCCGTACGTTCTCGCAGTCGCCGGGGCGCGCGACGTCGTACCACGGGCCGAGATCGGTCAGGTGCGGGCGCTGGGATGCCGGTGTCCCCTCGATGCGCTCGAGCACGAGATCGATCAGGCCGGCGACGAACGCGGGATGGACGCCGGGGGTCGGCGTGCGCACCGCGAGCAGACCGGCTTCCCCGGCGGCCTCCATCGCCTCCG
Organism: Microbacterium shaanxiense; assembly: GCF_054779995.1. Taxonomy (NCBI): domain Bacteria; kingdom Bacillati; phylum Actinomycetota; class Actinomycetes; order Micrococcales; family Microbacteriaceae; genus Microbacterium; species Microbacterium shaanxiense. The sequence goes on from NZ_BAAGXE010000004.1 coordinate 98,051, forward strand.
TGTCCAGATCCCAGAGGACCTCCATGTGGTCGCTCACGAATCCGAGCGGGACGATGACGACCGCCTTCGCACCCGCGGCGGGCAGCTCGGCGATCACATCGTTGATGTCGGGCTCGAGCCACGGCTGTGACGGGGGGCCGGAGCGCGACTGGAAAACGAGTTGCCAGGGCACGCTCGTCCCACCGGTGACGGTGACACCGAGCTGCTCGACGATGTGCGTGGCGACCGCCCGGTGCTGTGCGACGTATGCGCCGCCCTCCCCCCAGTCCACGTCTCTCGGCCCCGACCGCTCCGCATCGGCAGTGGGGATCGAGTGAGTCGAGAACAGCACGTGGATGTCGGATGCCGCGATCCCCTGCTCCAGGAACCCGGCGACCGCAGCATCCACCCCCTCCTGGAAGGGCTTCACGAATCCTGGGTGATCGAAGAAGAGGCGCACCTTGTCGGCGGTCACGCGGTCTTCGAGGCCGGCGTCCGTGATCGCCAGAGCGATGTCCTCGCGGTACTGCCGGTCGCTGGAGTACGAGCTGTACGCGCTGGTGGCGAGCACCAGGAGCGTCGAGTGACCGTCGTCGGTGGCAGCGGTGAACGCGTCATCGAGGAAGGGCTCCCAGTTCCGGTTGCCCCAGTACACGGGCAGGTCGATGCCGCGGCCGGCGAGCTCGGCCTCGAGCGCCGCCTTGAGCGCGCGGTTCTGGTCGTTGATCGGGCTCACGCCGCCGAAGTGCCGATAGTGATGGGCCACTTCTTCGAGACGCTCGTCGGGGATGCCACGGCCTCGCGTCACGTTGCGCAGGAACGGGATCACGTCATCCTGTCCCTCCGGCCCACCGAAGCTGGCCAGGACCAGGGCGTCGTACGCCACCGGCGTCTCGACGAACTCGGGGCCACCAGCGGCGGCCGGGGAAGCGAAGGGGACGACGTTCGAGGCGGGTGCAGTCACACTTCCATCTTTCCACCACCGCGCGCCGACATCGGCCGGGTCCTGGCGTAGGCTGTCATGGTTGCCGTCGGCGCCAGCCGCGTCGGATCTCGGTGCCGACCCCGAACCCCTGGGAGAATCAGCTGTGCCTGGAGAGAACCTCACTCGAATCGAAGCTCAGGAGCGTCGCGCTCTCATCGACACCCAGTCGTACGGGATCTCGCTCGACCTGACGAAGGGCGCGGAGGTATTCGGATCCCGCAGCGTGGTGCACTTCCGCGCGACGCCGGGAAGCTTCACCTTCATCGATCTGATCGCTCGCGACGTCCGAGAGATCTCGCTCAACGGCGAACTGCTCGACCCTGAAGAGGTCTTCGCCGACTCGCGGATCGCGCTCTCGGGTCTGCAGGAGGAGAACGTCCTCGTCGTCGACGCCGACTGCCTCTACACCAACACCGGTGAGGGACTGCACCGCTTCGTCGATCCGGTCGACGGCGAGGTGTACCTCTACTCGCAGTTCGAGGTGCCCGACTCCCGCCGCGTGTTCGCGGTGTTCGAGCAGCCCGATCTGAAGGCGACGTTCCAGTTCACGATCACGGCACCAGAGTCGTGGAAGGTCGTCTCCAACTCCCCCACGCCCGAGCCCATCAACCACGACGAGAACGCGACCGCGACCTGGGGGTTCGAGCCCACTCCGCGCATCTCCTCGTACATCACCGCGATAGTCGCCGGTCCGTACGAGTCCACGTTCTCCGAGCTGACCAGCGCCTCCGGCGATGTCATCCCGCTCGGGGTGTACGGGCGCAAGAGCCTGTGGCAGCACCTCGACGCCGACTACATCTTCGACAAGACGCGGGAGGGCTTCGCCTACTACGAGGAGAAGTTCGGCGTCCCGTACCCGTTCGCGAAGTACGACCAGCTGTTCGTGCCGGAGTTCAACGCCGGGGCGATGGAGAACGCGGGCGCCGTCACCTTCACCGAGACCTATGTCTTCCGCAGCAAGGTGACCGATGCCGTCAAGGAGCGTCGTGTCGTCACGATCCTGCACGAGCTCGCGCACATGTGGTTCGGTGACCTCGTCACCATGAAGTGGTGGAACGACCTCTGGCTGAACGAGTCGTTCGCCGAGTGGGCGTCGACCATCGCCACCGCCGAGGCCACTGAATGGACCGAAGCATGGACCACGTTCAACGCCATGGAGAAGACCTGGGCCTACCGCCAGGATCAGCTGCCTTCCACGCACCCGATCGTCGCCGAGATCAACGACCTCGAAGACGTGCAGGTGAACTTCGACGGGATCACCTACGCCAAGGGCGGATCTGTGCTCAAGCAGCTGGCGGCCTGGGTCGGCATCGAGGCGTTCTTCGCCGGTGTCGGGCAGTACTTCCAGAAGCACGCGTGGGGCAACACCGAGGTGAGCGACCTGCTCACCGAGCTCGAGGCCACCAGCGGCCGCGATCTGAGCACCTGGTCGAAGAAATGGCTCGAGACCGCGGGCGTGAACACTCTCTCCCCCGTCATCGCCGAGGACTCCGACGGCGTCATCACACGCTTCGCGGTGACCCAGACGGCGCCGGCCGACTATCCCACGATCCGCCCGCACCGCCTGGGCATCGGCTTCTACGACCTGGTCGACGGCTCCCTCACACGTACGCACTACGCCGAGATCGACGTCGACGGCGACCGCACCGAGGTGCCGGAGCTGCAGGGCCGCAAGCGACCCGACCTCGTGCTGCTCAACGACAACGACCTCGCATACGCGAAGATCCGCCTCGACGAGCGTTCGCTGGCCACGGCGATCGATCACCTCGGCGCGATCGCCGACCCGCTCGCCCGCTCGCTCGTCTGGGGCGCGGCCTGGGATCAGACCCGCGACGCCGAGAGCGCAGCATCCGATTACATCGAGCTCGTACTGCGCAACATCGGCAAGGAGTCCGAATCCACCACGGTTCGCACCACGCTCGCGCAGCTGCGCACCGCCGCAACGCTCTACGTGGCACCGACCGACCGCGACGCCGCGCGGCTGCGGATCGCCGACGGCCTGTGGGAGCTCGCCCACGGCGCCGAAGCCGGCAGCGACAGCCAGTTGCAGTTCGTCACCGCCTTCGCGAGCTCGCTCGTGAACGCCGAGCACGCCGGCATCGTCGGGCGCCTGCGCTCTGGTGAGGACACTCTCCCCGGTCTCGAGATCGACACCGACCTCTCGTGGCAGCTGCTCGTCGGCCTCGCGTCGATCGGCGCGACGGATGCCGCATCGATCGACGTCGCTCTCGCCGCGGACAACACGTCCAAGGGAGCGGAGTTCGCCGCTCAGGCGCGCGCCGCCCTGCCGACCGCGGCGGACAAGCGCACGGCGTGGAGTTCGCTCATCGACGATGACACGCTGCCGAACACGATCGTGCGCTCCGCGGCGCTGGGCTTCGGGCATCCGAACAGCACCGGAGTGCTCGGCGAGTTCGTGCCGGAGTACTTCGACATGCTGCTGCCGGTGTGGGAATCGCGCACCTATCAGATCGCCAGCTACCTCATCGTCGGCCTGTACCCGACCGCACTGGCGAATGCCGAGCTGCGCGACGCGACCCGTGCCTGGCTCTCCGCCAACGGCGAGGCCGCGCCCGCACTGCGACGCCTCGTGAGCGAAGGTCTCGCGGACGTCGAGCGCGCACTCGCCGCGCAGTCACGCGACGCCGAGGACGACGACAGCGACAGCTGACACCGCCTTTCATCGATCGGGCCTCTGCGACGCTGTCTTCCAGCTGTCGCAGAGGCCCGATCGCTAGGATCAGAGGGTGCTGTTGCTTCCCTTCGAGACCGATCCGGCGCCTGATACGGCGAACGAGGTGTGGGTGTCGTTCCTCGAGATCCTCAGATTGATCGGCGGCAAGGCGATCAGCATCGCGATCATCGTCGCCGTGGCGTTCCTGATCGGATTCGCGCTCCGTTTCGTCGTACGCAGGATCGTGCACCGCATCGTCGACACCGCGAAGTCGAAGGCGAACGTCGACGACACGCAGGCGCTCGAGCGCTCCCCCCTCGCCGACATGCGACTGATCCAGCGAACGCGCACTCTCGGCAGCATCCTGCAGAACATCATCAACGTCGCGGTCGTGATCGTGGCGCTGCTGATGGTGATGGCGGTCATCGCTCCCGACCTGATCAGCTCCCTCACCCTCCTCACCGCCGCGATCGGCGCGGGTCTCGGTTTCGGCGCGCAGAACATCGTCAAGGACGTCCTCAACGGCCTGTTCATCGTCGCTGAGGACCAGATCGGCATCGGGGACGTCGTCGACACGGGTCTCGCGAGCGGCGTGGTCGAGCACGTGAGTGTGCGCATCACCCAGGTGCGTGACGTGAACGGCACGCTCTGGTACGTGCGCAACGGCGAGATGCTGCGCATCGGCAACATGTCGCAGGGCTGGGCGCGCGCCATCGTCGATCTCGGCGTCCCTGTCGACGCCGTCGTCCCCGACGTCGAAGCAGCGCTCCTGGATGCCGCGCAGGGGCTCGCGAAAGACCCCAAGTGGCGCACGCGCATCATCGAGCGTCCCGAGGTGTGGGGACTCGAATCGATCACCGGTGAGGCCCTCGTCATCCGGGTGGTGCTGAAGACCCGAGCGAACGCGAAGGACGACGTCGCGCGCGAACTGCGCATGCGCCTCAAGCGCGCGATCGAGGAGATGGGACTCTCGATCCCCAGCCTCGAATCGGTCGTCCCCACGGGTCCCGAGGGCGCACGTCGTGTGCGTGGCGCGAATCCGCCCACCACTAAGCCCAACGCCGTCACGGGAGTGCCGCCGGTCTCACGAGGCATCTGGCGCAAGAAGGACACCAAGGCGGCACCGAAGGACAAGCCGGAGGACGAGTCATGACCTTCTACGACGAGGTCGGCGGGTACGCCACGTTCGAGAGGATCGTCGACGGCTTCTACCGTGAGGTGGCGCTCGATCCTGTCCTGCATCCGATGTATCCGGAAGAGGATCTCGGCCCCGCCGCCGAGCGGTTCACGATGTTCCTGGCCCAGTACTGGGGCGGCCCCTCCACGTACAGCGAGACGCGAGGGCATCCGCGGTTGCGGATGCGTCACATGCCGTTCCGCGTCGACCCGGACGCACGCGATCGCTGGCTGCGCTGCATGCGCACCTCGCTCGATGAGGTGCAGCTCTCACCGTTGCACGACGCGACGCTCTGGGACTACCTGGAGCGCGCCGCATATGCCATGGTGAACACCATGGAGCCGTCGGGCATCGGTCCGGCGCCCGCGGGCCGATCGACGCTCGAGACCCGCAGCAGCAGTCAGGATTCAACGGAGACCCCATGACCACCACGCCCCTGTCCGCAGACGTTCTCGTGATCGGATGGGGGTTGGCCGGTCTCGTCGCCGCATCGGAGGCGACTTCCGCCGGCAGACGCGTGATCCTCGTGGATCAGGAGCCGCGCTCCAATCTCGGCGGACAGGCATGGTGGTCCTTCGGCGGACTGTTCCTCATCGATTCGCCGGAACAGCGCCGGTTCGGCATCAAGGATTCGCTCGAGCTCGCCACGCAGGACTGGTTCGGCAACGCGGGATTCGATCGTGAGGAGGATCGCTGGCCTCGCGCCTGGGCCGAGGCGTACCTGCAGTTCGCCGCCGGTGAGAAGCGCGCATGGCTGCGTGAGAGGGGTGTCGGGTTCTTCCCGGTGGTCGGTTGGGCGGAGCGCGGCGGGTACGGGGCGATCGGTCCCGGCAACTCGGTGCCCAGGTTCCACATCACCTGGGGCACGGGGCCGGGCATCGTCGCGCCTTTCGCTGACGCCGCGCAGCGCGCCGAGGAGACGGGCACGCTCACCATCCTCCCCCGCCACAAGGTCACCGAGCTGCTGATGGCCGACGGTGCGGTGACCGGTGCGAGGGGCGAGGTGCTGCTCGACGACGCCACCGCTCGAGGAGTCTCCTCCTCCCGAGAGGCCGTGGGCGAGTTCGAGATCACGGCCGGGGCGACGATCGTCTCGTCCGGCGGGATCGGCGGCAACCACGACCTGGTGCGCGCCGCCTGGCCGGAACGGCTGGGCACGCCGCCGTCTCACATGCTCTCCGGCGTGCCGGCGTACGTCGACGGATCCATGTACCCGGTCACCGCAGCCGCGGGAGCGAACCTGATCAACGGCGACAGGATGTGGCACTACGTCGAGGGCATCAAGAACTGGGATCCGGTGTGGCCGGCGCACGGCATCCGCATCCTCCCCGGGCCCTCGTCGCTCTGGCTGGACGCGACGGGCACACGTCTGCCCGTGCCGTTGTTCCCGGGGTTCGACACCCTCGGCACCCTCGAGCACCTGCGTGCGACCGGGCACGACCACTCCTGGTTCGTCACGTCCCGCCAGATCGTCGAGAAGGAGTTCGCGCTGTCGGGCAGCGAGCAGAATCCCGATCTCACCGGCAAGGACATCGCTCTGCTGCTGAAGTCGAGGCTCGCGAAGGGCCCGACGGGGCCCGTGCAGTCCTTTCTGGACGAGGGCGAGGACTTCATCGTGGAGAACGACCTCGAATCCCTGCTCGAGCAGATGGGGCGTGCCGACGACGGCGACCTGCTCGATCTGGATCGTGTGCGTCGCGAAGTCGAGGCTCGTGACCGGGAGATCGACAACGACTTCACCAAGGACGCGCAGATCGGCATGCTGCGATCCATGCGGGCCTACCGCGGTGACAAGCTCATCCGCACAGCGACTCCGCACCGGCTGCAGGATCCGTCCGCAGGACCCATGATCGCGGTCAAGCTGCATGTGATCACGCGCAAGTCGCTCGGCGGAATCGAGACGGATCTCGATGGACGAGCCCTGGGCGCTGACCGGTCGCCCATCCGCGGACTCTATGCGGCGGGCGAGGCCAGCGGCTTCGGCGGCGGAGGCGTGCACGGATACCGCGCACTGGAGGGGACCTTCCTTGGCGGATGCCTCTTCTCCGGGCGCCAGGCGGGTCGCGGCGCGGCGCGGGAGAGCTAGCCCTGCGACCCGGTGCTGCGCACGGCGGTGAGGCCAGTGGCCATCGGGCCGCGGGCGAGCACATGGCCTCGGCGGAACGCCAGCCGTGTCCATCGTCCCGAGGTCGTCACAGGAACCTGCTCCTCGCCGGAGATGAATCCGAAGGCGTGGGCTGCGAACGCGACGCCGCGCACGAGACCACTGAGATCCTCGTCCGCTTCGCCCCAGATGGCTGCTCTGAGGGCTCTCACGGCCTCTTCGCCCGCGCCCGGCGTCGCTCCCCTGGCGACGGCGGAGATGCCCCACTGGGCGCGCCGTGCGATCGTCGCAGCGGAGAGCTCACCGGCGGGCTCCCACCCGCCGCGCGGCGGCGCCACCCCGGCCCATGCGGGCGAGCGTCCGGTCTCCGGGAGCGTCAGCATCCGCTTGTCCTCGTCCTGACCCAGTTCGTCGACCACGATGTCGCATTCCAGCTCAGGGTCGGCGTGCACGATCCGCATCGCGAGGACGGTCGGGGTCTGATCGAACAGTCCCTTCGGCGCCAGTGCGGAGGCCGTCACCGCCAGGACACCGTTGCGCCCCTGCAGACGGATGCCGTCGTCAGAGACCTGCATCGCGCGGCCGAGGAACGTGAGAACGTCTCGAGCCGTGTCGGAATCGGAGAGAACGAGACGAGGGGGCACGCGTTCTAAACTACCAACGAGGCGGCTGAACGGTCGCGGGGAGGAGCGCCATGAGCGCAGCGGCACAGGCTCAGGCATCCGTCGACCACCTGCTCGAGGTGCTGGATCTCGACGAGACGCAGGCGCGCACCGAGGAGGACATCTTCACCGGTCGCTCGCACAGCATGCCGACCGGACGCATCTACGGCGGTCAGGTGCTCGGCCAGTCCCTCATCGCGGCTGAGCGGACGATGTCCGAGGATCGGGCCGTGCACTCGATGCACGGATACTTCCTGCGCCCTGGCGACTCGACTCAGGGGCTGACGATCGCTGTCGATCGCATTCATGACGGCAGGTCCTTCTCGACCAGGCGTTCGCAGGCGTATCAGAACGGCGTGCCGATCTTCTCGATGATCGCGTCCTTCCAGGATGAGGCGCCGGGAGTCGAGCACGCGCAGCCGATGCCGCAGGACATCCCCGCACCAGATGATCTTCCGTCCGACGAGGAGCGGGTGGAAGGCGTCCATCCACGGGCGCTGCGGATGCTGACGGAGCGGCCGGTGGACATGCGTCATGTCGAATCCCCGCTGTACGTCGTGGCCGACGGGGAGCGCAAGGCGCACCAGGCGGTCTGGATGCGGATGCGAGCGCCGATGCCGGAGGATCAGCGGCTGCATCGCGCCGCGCTCGCGTACCTCAGCGACATGAGCATCCAGGAGTCGATCCTGCGCGCTCACGGCGTGCCATGGGCGACGCCGGGACTCAAGGTCGCCAGCCTCGACCACGCGATGTGGTGGCATCGACCGGCACGGGTCGACGAATGGCTGCTGTACGTGCAGGAGTCGCCGAACGCGCGTGGCGGACGCGGTCTCGCGACGGGTCGCATCTACACGCAGGACGGCGTGCTGGCGGCGAGCGTGACGCAGGAGATCATGATCAGGGTGCCAGCCACCTGATCACGACCTCCTGCGCGAGCGTCAGCGGTGCGCGTAGGTGATCGGCTCGCCGATGTACGGCGTCCAGGCGTCGCGCATCTCCTGGGTGATGCGCGTGGGGCGGCCGGTGGCCGCGTCCACGAGGACGATCACGGCCGTGGACCGCGCGTACAGCACGCGCGTCGCGCTCTCGGCGTCGTTGAACACCTCGTAGCAGACCTCGAGGCTGGAACCGCCGAGCTTGCCGAACCACATCTGTACTTCGAGCGGACGACGCTGATACGGCACAGGCGCGAGGTACTCGATCTCCTGCCGCGCGATGAGCGTCAGAGTGCCCGCCTCGATGCCGGAGTTGAGTACGGCCGTCGGTGGCGCCGTCTCGCCCTCCTCCGCCGCCCAGAAGGCGCGCACGCGCGCTTCCTCGAGGAGCTTGAGCATCGAGGTGTTGTTGACGTGGTTGAACGCGTCGAGATCGCCCCATCGCAGGTGGATGGGGACGTGCAGCCTCGACGCGGCGCCGGTGGGAGCGTCAGTCACGCGTCAGCTTGCGGTGCGTGGAACGGTGCGGGTTCGCCGCGTCCGGGCCGAGACGTTCGATCTTGTTCTTCTCGTACGACTCGAAGTTGCCCTCGAACCAGTGCCACTGAGCCGGGTTCTCGTCCGTGCCCTCATACGCGAGGATGTGCGTCGCGATGCGGTCGAGGAACCACCGGTCGTGCGTGATGACCACAGCGCAACCGGGGAACTCGAGCAGGGCGTTCTCGAGGGAGCTCAGCGTCTCGATGTCGAGGTCGTTGGTGGGCTCGTCGAGGAGCAGCAGGTTGCCGCCCTCCTTCAGGGTCAGGGCGAGGTTCAGACGGTTGCGCTCTCCACCGGAGAGCACACCGGCCTTCTTCTGCTGATCCGGACCCTTGAAGCCGAACTTCGACACGTAGGCGCGAGAGGGGATCTCCGTTTTGCCGACCGTGATGAAATCGAGCCCGTCGGACACGACCTCCCACAGGTTCTTGTCCGGATCGATGTTGGAGCGGGACTGGTCGACGTAGCTGATCTTGACCGTCTCGCCGATCTTCAGGTCGCCGCCGTCGAGCGGCTCGAGGCCGACGATCGTCTTGAACAGCGTGGTCTTGCCGACGCCGTTGGCGCCGATGATGCCGACGATGCCGTTGGGCGGGAGGCTGAAGCTCAGTCCGTCGATCAGCGTGCGGTCGCCGAAGCCCTTCTTGAGGTTCTTCGCCTCGATGACGACGCTGCCGAGACGCGGACCCGCGGGGATCTGGATCTCCTCGAAGTCGAGTTTCCTCGTGCGCTCCGCCTCGGTCGCCATCTCCTCGTATCGTGCAAGACGCGCCTTGGACTTGGTCTGACGTCCCTTGGCGCTGGAGCGAACCCACTCGAGCTCGTCCTTCAGGCGCTTGGCGAGCTTGGCGTCCTTCTTGCCCTGGATGGCGAGACGCTCGCCCTTCTTCTCCAGGTACGTGGAGTAGTTGCCCTCGTAGCCGATGAGGCGGCCACGGTCGACCTCGGCGATCCACTCCGCGACGTTGTCGAGGAAGTACCGGTCGTGAGTGATGGCGATGACGGCACCCTTGTACGCCTGCAGGTGCTGCTCGAGCCAGAGCACGCTCTCGGCGTCGAGGTGGTTGGTGGGCTCGTCGAGGAGCAGCAGGTCGGGCTTCTGCAGGAGGAGTTTGGCGAGTGCGACGCGGCGCTTCTCACCACCGGAGAGCGGGGCGATCTCGGCGTCTCCCGGAGGAGTGCGCAGTGCGTCCATGGCCTGGTCGAGCTGGGAGTCAAGATCCCAGCCGTCTGCCGCGTCGATCTCCTCTTGCAGCACGCCCATCTCGGCGAGCAGCGTGTCGAAGTCCGCGTCGGGGTCGGCCATCTGCGCGGAGATCTCGTTGAAGCGGTCGAGCTTCGCCTTGATCGCGACGCCGTCCTGGATGTTCTCGAGGACGGTCTTGGACTCGTCGAGCTCGGGCTCCTGCATGAGGATGCCGACGCTGAAGCCCGGCGTGAGCTTCGCCTCGCCGTTGGACGGCTGGTCGAGACCCGCCATGATCTTGAGGATCGTCGACTTACCGGCGCCGTTGGGGCCGACCATGCCGATCTTCGCCCCCGGGAGGAATGACATCGTCACGTCATCGAGGATGAGCTTGTCGCCCACCGCCTTGCGCGCACGAACCATCGAGTAGATGTACTCAGCCACTGAGAACCGCTCCTTTTGTAGGCGTCGAAGATCGACACTCCAGCCTACCGGCTATGGATCACCAGTCGATCGGTCGCGTCTCGCCGATCAAGCAGCGTCCTTCGGCGAGTTGATCCACGACCGCGGTGACCGGCTCCCCCGTCGAGGGACCGACCTGTCCGACGAGGCAGTGCGCTTCGCCCCAGCGCACCGAGAACTGCAGGCTCTCCACGGGGTTGCCGACGGTCGTGACGTCCTTCGTCACCTGCATCGCATTGCGATCGAAACCTGCCGCGGTGAGAGCGTCGACATACGCACGCCCGGCTGCGCGTTCGTCCGACGACCACACCTGCTCGGTGATCGCGGAGAAGAGCGGAAGGTTGTCCTCTGCCGTCCCGTCGGGCTGAATGGTCGGTGCTTCCGCCGTCTGCGCCGCCGAGGCGGATCCGGCGCTGGCGGTCGGGCTCGACGGCGGCTGCACCGGCGAGTCCGGTGCGCACGCGGCCAGGCCGAGACCGAGCGCCATGACCGCGCCTGCCGCCACGAGACGCAGACGAGCGGTGGGGAGTCGACGGGGCACGCTCCGAGTCTATGGTGACCCGGTCGTCCTCCCCACCTCGCCGTGTCGCAGGGCCTCAGCCGGTGCGCCTGCTGCGCCGGATCAGTCCTCGGCCGACCACGGGCCACCGACGAGCGCCATCGCAGGATCCGTGGATGCCCCGGGCTCGCCGTCGGAGTCATCGGCTTCCGCATCGGGCTCGGCGTCGAGCACCTCCCCGGTCGCGAGGTCGACGTCCGCGTGCGATGATTCGGGCGCGGCTGCGGGGCGGCTCGCCTTCGCGAAGGCGCTGGCGCCCCACCGCAGATCGTGCCCGATCGCCTCGGCATCGATGTCGGCGCTCATCCCCTTGCGTTCCGCGTTCTCCCATTCGCGCAGCTTGAGCTTCCCGGTCACGATGACTCCGTCGCCCTGGTGCAGCGACGCCTTCACATGATCGGCGAGCTGACGGAACGCGGAGACGTTGTACCAATTGGTGCCTGTCTCGAGCCACGTCTGGGTCTTCGCATCGAAGCGGCGCTGCGGACTGGCGACGCGGAGGTTCACCACCGCGACACCGTTCGCGGTCTCGCTCCGTTTCGGGTCGGCGCCGACGCGCCCCAGGATCGTCACGTTGTCGTTCATGTCAATCTCCTCTTCCATCTGTGCCGGGACGCGCCCGGATCGCCCCAGAGTGCCTCGTCGTGCCCATCGAGCGGGGCACATAACCCGCGATCGGTGGACAAAGCGACGAACACCTGATCAGTGGAGGAAAGGCTGCTGACCCACAGCGGCCTCGATGTCCGTGGTCGGTCATATGTTCGAACCGGAAGGAGAACCAGATGTCCGATACACAGATCCTGCACCTGCCAGAGGTGCGTTATGCCACCCCGCAGCTCGAGTCGAGAAGAGAGCGGCTCGTGAGAGCGTCGGAACAGCTCTGGCGGGTCCAAGACGCCGACGGTCGCATCCTCGGCCACGTTCGCATCGTCGCCGATCCTCACGGACTGCGCTATCGCGCCGAGCGCCTGCATCTGGCGACCGGCGCGTTCCGCATCGTCGGCGAGTTCTGGCGCCCTGATGACGCGGTGCAGGCGCTTCGCAACGGCTGAGTTGTGCCCAGCAAAGGCGAACGCCTGAAGGCTATGCAGGCGCGCCACCGCTATCTCAATTTTCTGCGCATGATGGACCATCTCAGCGTTCACGCGTGCACTGACTGCGGCGAATCAGATCCGGTGGTCCTCGATTTCGATCATCTACCCGGCGTAGACAAGAGGTTTGAGATATCGCGTGCAGTGAGCGCTTCGACCCGCTCGTGGTCACTGATCGAGAGCGAGATCGCCAAGTGCGAGGTGGTGTGCGCCAACTGTCACCGCCGGCGCACCTCCGAAAGGGCAGGGCACCGAAAGCATCTGATAAAGATGGGAATCCCGATCCCCGTCGTCCCCGCGACCACCGCCCATCGAACACTCACTCCGCATGGCGGGGGAAGCAAGGGTCGCAGGGGGTGCCTCTGCGAACCTTGTCGGCAGCGCCGCAACGCGTATGCGCGGGAATGGCGCGTGCGACGAAAGAACCCACCGGGACCGGCTGAGAACAACGTCGGCCAAAGTGTCGCTAATCTAGAAGACGACCCCCAGTAGCTCAGCGGAAGAGCATCGATCTTCTAAGTCGCCGGTCGCACGTTCGAATCGTGCCTGGGGGACCGAGGAAGGCCGATGTCCATGCCCTCAGTAGACTGAGCGCATGGTATCTGCGTCCGAAAATGATCGACTCGTCTGGATCGACTGCGAGATGACGGGACTCGATCTTTCGGTTGACGAACTCGTCGAGATCGCCGTCGTCATCACCGATTTCGAGCTTCGTCCGCTCGATCCCGGCTTCCAGGTCGTCATCAGGCCCAACGACTCGGCGTTGGCCAACATGAACGATTTCGTGACGAAGATGCACGAGTCGTCCGGGCTGATCAACGAGATCCCCCACGGAGTATCCCTGGCGGACGCCGAGGCCCAGACCCTCGAGTACATCAAGCGATTCGTACCGCTCGAGCGCAAGGCGCCCCTGGCGGGCAACACGATCGGCACCGATCGCATGTTCCTCGCGAAGTACATGCCGCAGATCGATCAGTGGCTGCACTACCGCAATGTCGACGTCTCCAGCGTCAAGGAGCTCTCGCGCCGCTGGTACCCCCGCGTGTTCTTCCAGGCACCGGCCAAAGACGGCGGCCACCGCGCCCTCGCAGACATACTCGAGTCCATCCGCGAGATGCAGTACTACCGCGAGGCGGTCTTCGTCGCAGAGCCGGGGCCGTCCAGCGACGAGGCTCGTGCGATCGCAGAACGCACCGTGTCGTCGTTCACCTCAGACGTGTAATAGAATCGTCTGGTTGCCTGCCCCGGTAGGCACATGGTGGCTATAGCTCAGTTGGTAGAGCACCGCGTTGTGGTCGCGGGGGTCGCGGGTTCAAGCCCCGTTAGCCACCCCAATCACGAGAAGGGCCCGAGTCGGAAGACTCGGGCCCTTCTTCGTGCACGTGCCCCTTTCGGGAATACCCCCTAGGGGTATACGGTTGTGACTGATCGACCCCTTCGGAAGGATGAGATCATGACGCACGCACACCACGACGATCACACGCACGTCGTACGGGAGCATGCCGAGCATGAGCCGGCTGCGCACGAGCACGACGCGCACGCGAAGGCTCCTGCCGAACACGCTTCGCACGGGCATCACGACCATGCCGATCACGTCGGTCAGTTCCGACGCCTGTTCTGGATCATGCTCATCGTCGCGGTACCGGTCGTCGCCACGTCCCCGATGTTCGGCATGGTGCTCGGGTATCAGCTCCCCGAGTGGGCGGTGTGGGTCTCCGCAGTGCTCGGCACAGTGATGTACGCATGGGGAGGCGCTCCGTTCCTCTCCGGCGCTGTCTCTGAGCTTCGCGCCCGCACTCCTGGCATGATGCTGCTGATCGCGCTCGCGATCACGGTGGCCTTCTTCGCCTCATGGGGCGCGACCCTCGGCATCCTTCACCACGAGCTCGAGTTCTGGTGGGAGCTCGCCCTGCTGATCGTCATCATGCTGCTCGGACACTGGGTCGAGATGCGTTCGCTCGCTCAGACGAGCTCGGCGCTCGACTCGCTCGCCGCACTGCTCCCCGACGAAGCCGAACGCATCGACGGCGACACGATCACGACTGTCTCCCCCGACGCATTGCGCCAAGGCGACCTCGTGATGGTCAGGCCGGGCTCCCGGCTGCCTGCCGACGGCACGATCCGCGAAGGCAGCGCGCACCTCGACGAATCGATGATCACCGGTGAATCCCAGCCTGTGCGTCGCACCGTCGGCGACCAGGTGGTCGCCGGTACCGTGGCGACCGACTCCGGCCTGCGCGTCGAGATCACCGCGGTCGGCGCTGACACCGCGCTCGCCGGCATCCAGCGACTGGTCACGGCAGCGCAGAACTCCTCGTCGCGCGCGCAGCGGATCGCCGACAAGGCCGCAGGGTGGCTCTTCTGGTTCGCGCTCGGAGCGGCGGCCATCACCGCCGTGGCGTGGTCGACGCTCGGAATGCCGGATCAGGCGATCATCCGCACCGTCACCGTCCTCGTGATCGCCTGCCCTCACGCGCTCGGCCTCGCCATCCCGCTGGTGGTCTCTATCGCGACGGAGCGCGCTGCGCGAGCAGGCGTCCTCGTCAAGGACCGACTCGCGCTGGAGAGCATGCGGACCGTCGACGTCGTGCTGTTCGACAAGACCGGAACCCTCACAAAGGGTGCGCCGACAGTCACCGCCGTGGACACCACGGCGCACCGTTCCAGCGACGCTCTGCTCGCACTCGCAGCCGCAGCCGAGAGCGATTCAGAGCATCCGCTCGCGAAGGCCATCGTCGGCGCGGCCGCAGCACGGGGTCTCACCGTCCCGGCCGCGTCCGACTTCTCGTCATCGCCGGCGATCGGCGTGCGCGCCGTCGTAGACGGGGAAACCGTGCAGGTCGGCGGTCCTCGGCTCCTCGAACAGGAGAAGGGCGAAGAGCGGCCCATCGCAGACGACTGGCGTCAGGAAGGCGCGATCATCCTCCACGTCCTGGTGGACGGCCGGGTGACCGGCGCGCTGCGCCTGGCCGACGAGATCCGACCCGAATCGCGTGAGGCCGTCGCCGCCCTCCACTCTCGCGGCGTGCAGGTCGTGATGATCACCGGCGATGCAGAGGCGGTGGCGTCCGCGGTGGCCGCCGAGCTCGACATCGACCGCGTCTACGCCGGTGTGCGGCCGGAGGACAAGGCGTCCAAGGTGCGTGAGCTGCAGGCGGAAGGGCGCCGCGTCGCGATGGTCGGTGACGGAGTCAACGACGCACCCGCACTCGCGCAGGCCGACGTCGGCATCGCGATCGGCGCGGGTACGGACGTCGCGATCGCCTCAGCAGGCGTGATCCTCGCCGGCGACGACCCGCGCTCGGTGCTGTCGGTGATCGACCTCTCCCGTGCGAGCTACCGGAAGATGACCCAGAACCTCTGGTGGGCCGCCGGCTACAACCTGATCTCCGTGCCGCTGGCTGCCGGAGTGCTCGCCCCCGTCGGCTTCGTTCTGCCGATGTCGGTCGGCGCGATCCTGATGTCGCTCTCGACGATCGTGGTCGCTCTCAACGCGCAACTGCTCAGAAGAGTCGATCTGTCTCATGCGAACACCGAAGCGTGAACTCAGGCGGCTGCGAAGCGCGCCGGCGTCGTTCCCAGGATCCTGCGGAAGTGCCGGGTGAGATGGGCCTGATCATGGAAACCGGCGGATGCCGCGGCATCCGCCGGTTTCCAGCCATCCACCAGAAGCCGACGGGCATGATCGACCCGTCGGCTGATCAGGTACCGGTGCGGCGGCATTCCGTACGCGCGGGTGAATGACCGCGTGAGATGGCTCGGGTGCGCACCGAGTTCTGCGGCGACATCGGCGATGCTGAATCCCTCCAGCGCACGATCATCCAGCAGCGCACGCGCTCGCCTCGCGAGCGGGGTGTCTGCTGGCCGGTGCACCGGTGTGTCGACCCTCATCAGCAGGCGCTCGCGGAGCACGTGCGTCTCGTGCTCGGCATCCAGGAGCTCCGCAGGCTCGCGCAGCGCACGATGGATCGATCGCACGGCCGCCACGATCTCGACGTCGTCGAATGTCGGGTTCGCGGCCGCGACGGACGGCGCCGTCCTCGGCAACCACGAGGATTCGAGGTACAGCACGCGTTTGCGGAACCCTCGTCCCCTGGTTGCAGAGCGCCCGTCATGCGGAACCCCGGGCGGCAGCACGGTCACCGCGTCCGGGAGCGCGAGATGGCGGACCCGCTCCAAGTCGTACGACACGGCACCGCTGTCGATCAGCAGCACAGTCCAGTCGTCGTGCGCGTGCATCGGATAGGCGTGGTCGTCGAATGACGCGTGCAGCACCTCGCGCAGTCCCGACACGGCCGGATGCCACGCACGGATCGAATCGCCCATGCAAGAAACGTACAAGACCTGTATCGGGCGACGGCTCAGAATCGGAGGATGACCTCCCTCGCCACCGCTCCCGATGCGGAATCGTCACCGTACCGATTCGACACGAAAGTGGCCGTGGTGCTGCGCGACGATCTCAAAGCCTGGCAGGAGCTCAATGCGACAGCCTTCCTCATGAGCGGGATCGCCACCAGTGGCCCTGGACTCGTCGGCGAGCCGTACCGCGATCACGATGGCACCGAGTACCTGCCGATGCTCCGCCAGCCCGTCCTCGTCATGACCGCGGATTCCGCGCTGCTCGCCAGAGCCAGGGCGAAGGCCACCGCGAGGGATGATGTCGCCGTCGCGGTGTACATCAGCGAACTCTTCTCGACGTCCCACGACGAGGCCAATCGCGCGACCGTCGCGGAGGTATCGGCCGACGAGCTCGACCTGGTCGGCGTCGCGCTGCGCGGACCGAAGAACGTGGTGGACCGTCTGCTCAAGGGTGCGCGCATGCATGCGTGAACGCCGCCATAGGATTGCCTGGTGTCACTGACGGTCTGGCTCTCCCTGCTCGCGGCGTCCGCCGTCATCAGTTTCACCCCGGGGGCCGGCGCCATCAACACGATGTCGACGTCGCTCACCGAAGGGTGGCGGCGCTCGATATGGGGCGTGATCGGCCTGCAGGTGGCTCTGATCGTGCACGTCGTGATCGTCGCGGCTGGTGTGGGCCTCATCGTCTCGCGATCGCCCGTGCTGTTCGCCCTTATCCGATACGCGGGTGCGGCGTACCTCGCTTACCTCGGGCTCAGGCTGATCCTGACCCGCGTCCGCGATGCCGGCGAGAAGGCGACCGACGCGCCTCGGCTGCCGACGAGCCGCTGGTCGATGATCAGACGCGGATTCTGGGTCAATCTGCTCAATCCGAAGGCGATCGTGTTCTTCCTCGCCTTCATCCCGCAGTTCATCCGACTCGATCAGCCCGCCCTCCCCCAATATCTGATCCTGATCGCGACGGTCGTCACCGTGGATGTGCTCGTGATGTGGGGATTCTTCGCGACCGCGGCGCGGCCGTTCCAGCGCGTGACGGGCACGGCACGCGGTCAGCGGATCCTGAACACCGTCTTCGGTGTGCTCTTCCTCGCCGTCGCCGCACTGCTGCTGTTCGTCCACTGACCCCTGCCGGGCCATAGGCTTGTCGATGATGGAAATGGATGCCGCGACCTTCGAGCAGCTCGTCGTCGACGAGCTCGACAGACTGCCCGATGAGATGGTGAGCGGCCTGGAGAATCTGATCTTCGTCGTCGAGGACCGCCCGGAGGACGGGAGTCTCGATCTGCTGGGGATGTACGACGGTCTCGCACTGACCGAGCGCGGCCAGTACGGCATGGGCGAACTGCCCGATCGCATCATCCTGTTCCGTGAATCGCATCTCGCGGAGTGCGAAGATGAAGAGGAACTCCGCGAAGAGATCCACACGACGCTGGTCCACGAGATCGCGCATTTCTTCGGCATCGACGACACGCAGCTGCACGAGATGGGATGGGCATGAGCATTCCGATCGCAACGCCCGACCTCGGCGAGGTCACCGACCTCCGGGCGGCTCCCCTCGAACCATGGCAGGTCGTGGTCTGGAACGATCCCGTGAATCTGATGAGCTACGTCGCGCGGGTCTTCCGCACGTACTTCGGGTACTCGGCCGAGCACGCCACGACGCTCATGCTCGCCGTGCACAACGACGGTCACGCGATCGTCGCAACCGGTCCCCGCGAGACGATGGAGGTGCACGCGCAGGCCATGCACGACTACGGCCTGTGGGCGACGGTGAGGAAGGCCCCGCAATGACCGATCCCGTGATCCGCCTCCCTCTCGCCGTCGTGGAGGGCATCCACCTGGCCGGTCTCGTCGAAGAGTTCACAGACATGCTCACGGGCTTCGACGGAGAACCCGATCCAGGACTGACCCGGCTCACGCCGGATCCTTATCCTGAGGATGCCGAGGCGTCGGCGGAGTTCTCCGCCGCCGCCCACGACGACCTTCTCGACAGGCGAACGGCAGACGCTGCCGTCGTGCGCAACGGGCTGACGCCGTTCCTCACGACCGCGGCCGAGGATCTCGCCGAGGACGAGGCACTCGCCCAGCGCGATGTCGTGATCCCGGCTCCCGATGTCGATTCCTGGTTGCGCACGCTCACTGCCCTGCGTCTCGTGATCGCCACCCGCCTGGAGATCACTGCGGAAGACGATGAGCACGACCTGGAGGATCCGCGATTCGGCGTGTACGACTGGCTGGGCTTCCGCCTCGACGGTCTGATCGCTCTCGCCGACGCGCACGACGAGTACTCTGCGCAGTAAGAGAAGCTCATCATCATCGGAGATGCCATGCCGCAGTACGCAGTCCTGATCTACACCGACGACTCCGCACACGCCCTCGATGCGTCCGAGGAAGACCTCGCCGAGCCGAACGGACACGGCGACGAGCTCGCCGAGTCCGGTGCGATGAAGGCCGCGTGGGCGTTCACTCCTCGAGACCTCGCTCGATCGATCCGCGCCGAGGGAGTGACCGACGGCCCGTTCGTCGATGCAGCGCAGGTGGTTGCCGGCGTCTACATCATCGAGGCGGAGACGTGGGACGACGCGCTCGCGATCGCGGGCACCAACCCCGCCATCCGCGGCTCCGCCGGTGTCGAGGTCCGACTCGTCCACAGCGGCGGAATGGTCAGCTGACCCAGACGGAGCCGACCAGCGAGAAGTCGATCAGGGGATCGTGACCCGCAGCGTCGCGAGCCCACGCGGATCGTCGCGGTCCAGATGCCTCTGCTCCTGCGCGGCCCAGCGATCCCAGTGCGGACGGAATCCGTCACCGTCGCGGTCGAGAGCGCGCCGTTTGCGTGCACCGTCCGGGGCCTCCACCCATACGCTGACATCGGCGAGACGCGCTGTCGCCGGGTTCACGGCCCCGCATCCTTCGAGGATGACCCCCAGGGCGGGCGTGACAGCATGCGCCTCAGCGTCGGTCTCCAGCTCCCAATCCCACCGGCGCCACGTGCTGAGCAGCCCGCGCGCGTGCGGCCGCAGGATGTCGTGCAGTGCGCGTTCCACACCGGCGTCGAGGCCGTCCCATCCTGGATAGAGCGAGTCCAGCGCGATCAACTGCGGGCGTCCGGCCACGGGCCAGTTCGCTGCGACCATGCGGGAGAGGGTCGTCTTCCCGGCACCGGCGCGGCCGTCGATCAGGACGACAGGATTGGATGCTTCGACCGCGATGATGGCGTCGATGATACCGACGGCCGCGCGCTGAAGAGCCTGCGCGACCGGGTCGTCATTTCTTGAGGGCACGGATCACGCGGGAGAGTGCGCGCCCTGCGACCCACACGAACGGGATCGCCACGGCCAACAGCGCCACCAGGTTCGGCTCGAAGCGCAGACCCTCTTCGCGGCGGACGTATACCCCGACGGGAATGGAGACGCCTCCGCCTCCCCCGCCACCGTTCCCGGTTTCGTCCGAGCCGCCGCCGAAGCCCGCCCAGGTCAGCGCGACCGGTGTGATGCTCACTCCGTCGACATCCTGCGGCTCGCCGTAGGCGCTCTTCACGCCGAAGGATGCGACTTGCTTTCCGAGGTCCAGTGCGATGTTCGGCATGAGTCCACGCTAGTCGACAGAAGGCCGGACCGGGAGCTCAATCGAAGCCGTGATCCTTCGGATGCCGGACGGTTCCGCGTCCATCGCCGCGACCGACATGCCGGGCACGTGTGATCGTGGCGCTGCCGAAACGAGCCCTGGCGTCGTCGAGAGCGCCCTCGACCTTGCGCCAGTGCTCGTCGTCGTCCCACAGCGCGAAAGCCGCTCCACCGGCAGGGCGGAGCCTCTCGGCGCGCACGCCGACCAGTCGTACTGGATCGCGCCGGTCGATCGACTCGTACAGCTTCTGCGCCGCCTCGCCGATGCGTTGCCCGACGGATGTGGGCTCGGCGAGCGTCTGGGATCGGCTCAACGTGGTGAAGTCGTCGAAGCGGATCTTGATCGCGACGGTCGCGCACTCCCACGAGGCTTTCCGAAGCCGCACAGCGACACGATCGGCGAGTCGGAGCAGCTCGGCACGAAGGAATTCGCGGTCGGTCACGTCGACGTCGAACGTCTCCTCGTGCCCGACGCTCTTCTCCACCCGCTCGGTCTCGACAGCCCTCGCGTCCTCTCCACGCGCGAGCTGGGCGATGCGCGCTCCCAGGGCCGGTCCGACGGCGCGGTCGAGCATGTCCTGCGGTGAGTCGCGGATGTCGCCGATCGTGCGGATGCCGCGCGCCTCCAACGCGTCCGACGCCTTCGGTCCCACGCCCCACATCGTTCGCACCGATCGGGGTGCGAGGAAGTCGAGTGTGTCCGCAGCGGTGACGATGAGCATCCCGTCCGGTTTCGAGATCGTCGATGCCATCTTGGCGACGTGCTTGGTCGCGGCGACGCCGACGCTGCAACTGATGCCGACTTCAGCCTGCACGCGCTCTCTGACGAGCCGCGCGATCTGCCCCGGGCTCCCCCAGAGACGGCGGACGCCCTGCACGTCGAGGAACGCCTCGTCGACGGAGAGCGGCTCGACGAGCGGCGTGATCGATTCGAAGATCTCCATCACCTGGCGCGACACCGCCTGATAGCGGTCGAAGTGCGGCATGACGATCCTGGCGCTCGGACACAGGCGCATCGCCTGACTCACCGGCATCGCAGCGCGAACTCCGTATCTGCGCGCCTCATACGACGCGCTGGACACGACCGATCGCCCGTCAGGTGCCCCGATGATCAACGGCAGGCCCCGCAGCGATGGGTCGTCCATCACCTCGACGGCGGCATAGAAGGCATCCATGTCGACGTGGAGGATGCGTGTGCCCGTGTCGTCGGCACCGTCAGGAGAGACGAGCCTGCCTCGTCCGTCACCGCGCCCCATGCTTCCATTCTCCCCGAGGCCACCGACATCGGTCACAGTCTGGGGGCTGACCCACCAGATGTCGGACGGACCACGAGAATCAGTCCGACATCTGGCGTGTCGGCCCCCAAAGTGACAGGCGGCGCGGGTGCGACCGCCCGGAAGTGTCGGGGTCGACGACTACTGCGCGGCGCGCTCCAGGATGAGCTCGCGCACGCGAGCGGCATCCGCCTGCCCCTTCATGGCCTTCATGACGGCTCCGATGACCGCGCCGGCGGCCTGGACCTTGCCGTCCTTGATCTTCGCCATGACGTCGGGCTGCGCTGCGAGCGCATCGTCGATCGCGGCGATGAGAGCGCCGTCATCCGAGACGACGGCGAGTCCGCGCCCGTCGACGACCTCCTGCGGGGTGCCCTCACCGGCGATGACGCCTTCGAGCACCTGGCGGGCGAGCTTGTCGGTGAGCGTTCCCTCATCGATGAGCTTCTGCAACGCGGCGACGTTCTCAGGGGAGATGAGGCCCGCGGCATCCTTGTCCTGGGAGTTCGCGAGGCGGGAGATCTCACCGGTCCACCACTTGCGTGCGGCGGCCGGCGTCGCACCGGCGGCGATGGTTGCCTCGACCTCGTCGATCAGGTTGCCGTTGCGCACGTCCTGGAACTCCAGGTCGGTGAAGCTCCACTCGGTCTTGAGACGGCGACGTCGCGCCACGGGCTGCTCGGGCAGCTCGGACCGCAGCTCCTCGATCAGTTCGCTGGTGGGCTGCACCGGCAGCAGGTCGGGCTCGGGGAAGTACCGGTAGTCGTCTGCGTCGGACTTCGGCCGACCCGGAGACGTCGTGCCGGTGTCCTCGTGCCAGTGACGGGTCTCCTGGATGATCGTGCCGCCGTCGGCGAGGATCTGCGCCTGACGCTGGATCTCGTGCCGCACAGCGCGCTCGACCGAGCGCATCGAGTTGACGTTCTTCGTCTCGGTACGTGTGCCCAGCGGCGCCGGCTGCTCGCCCTCCGCGACACGCGGCCGCAGCGACACGTTCGCATCGCACCGCAGGTTGCCGCGTTCGAGTCGCGCCTCCGAGATGCCGAGACTGCGCACGATGTCGCGGATCGTGGAGACATACGCCTTCGCGACCTCCGGCGCACGGTGCTCGGTGCCGTAGATGATGTCGGTGACGATCTCGACCAGCGGTACACCGGCGCGGTTGTAATCGACCAGCGAGTACTCCGCACCCTGGATGCGGCCGGTCGCCCCACCCATGTGGGTGAGCTTTCCGGCGTCCTCCTCCATGTGCGCGCGCTCGATCGGAACGGTCACGAGCGTGCCGTCCTCGAGCTCGACGACGACCGATCCGCGGTAGGCGATCGGCTCGTCGTACTGCGAGATCTGGTAGTTCTTGCCGAGATCGGGGTAGAAGTAGTTCTTCCTGGCGAAGCGGCTCGAATCCGCGATCGAGCAGCCCAGCGCGAGGCCGAGGCTGATCGACGAGCGGATCGCCGTCTCGTTCACGACGGGCATGGCACCGGGAAGGCCCATGTCGACGGGTGCGATCAGCGTGTTCGGCTCCGCCGCGTGATACTTCTCGTTGGCCGGGTTCGGCGCGTCGGAGAACATCTTCGTGTTCGTGTTGAGCTCGACGTGCACCTCGAATCCGAGCACGGGCTCGAACAGCTCGAGGGCCTTGTCGAAGTCCATCAGCTTTGCTGCGGCAGCCATCAGCGGGTCCCTCCTGCGAGCTGGGGTGCGCGGGTGAGCAGAGGAGCACCCCACGAGTCGACGAGTGCGGTCTCGAGCGCCGCACCGACGCGGTACAGACGGGCGTCCTCGTGCGCCGGCGCGAGGAACTGGATGCCGACGGGCATGCCGTCCTCCTCTGCGAGCCCGGAAGGGATCGAGATGCCGGGGACGCCGGCGAGGTTCGCCGGGATCGTCGTGACGTCGTTCAGGTACATCTGCAACGGGTCGTCGATCTTCTCGCCGATCTTGAACGCCGTGGTCGGCGCGGTCGGCGTCGCGATGACGTCGACCTGTGCGAACGCGTCGTCGAAGTCCTTCTGGATCAGCGTGCGCACCTTCTGCGCGCTGCCGTAGTACGCGTCGTAGTAGCCCGCCGACAGCGCGTACGTCCCCAGGATGATGCGGCGCTTGACCTCGTCGCCGAACCCGGCCTCGCGTGTGGCCGACATGACATCCTCCACCGTGGGGTTGCCGTCAGGGGTGACTCGCAGGCCGAAGCGCACCGAGTCGAACTTCGCCAGGTTGCTGGATGCCTCCGCGGGGAGGATCAGGTAATACGCGGCGACGCCGTACTCGAAGTGCGGCGTGGAGATCTCGACGATCTCGGCGCCGTGGCCCTCGAGCAGGTCGAGCGATGCGCGGAAGGATGCGGCGACGCCGGGCTGGAAGCCCGAGTCCGGCAGCTCCTTGATGATGCCGACCTTCAGCCCCTTGAGCACATCGCCACGCGCGCCCTCACGGGCTGCATCCGCGAACGACGGCCAGGCGTCGGTGAGCGAGGTGGAGTCCTTGGGGTCATGACCGCCGATGACGTCGTGCAGCAGACCCGAGTCGAGCACCGTACGTGTGACGGGACCGACCTGGTCGAGGCTGGAGGCCAATGCGATCGCACCGTAGCGGCTGACGCCGCCGTAGGTCGGCTTGATGCCGACGGTACCGGTGACGTGCGCGGGCTGGCGGATCGAACCGCCGGTGTCGGAGCCGAGCGCGAGCGGTGCTTCGAAGGCGGCGACGGCAGCGGCCGAGCCACCGCCGGAACCGCCGGGGATCCGATCGAGATCCCACGGGTTGCGCGTCGGGCCGTACGCGGAGTGCTCGGTGGACGAGCCCATCGCGAACTCGTCCATGTTGGTCTTGCCGAGCGGTACGAGACCGGCCGCACGTGCACGCGCGACGACCGTCGCGTCGTACGGCGACATGTAGCCCTCGAGGATCCTCGACCCGCTCGTGGTCGGCTGATCGGTGGTGACCAGGACGTCCTTGATCGCGAGCGGCACACCGGCGAGCGGGTGCAGCTGCTCCCCCGCTGCCCGAGCGTCGTCGACCGCGTCGGCGGCGGCGAGAGCGCCCTGGTTCACGTGCAGGAATGCGTGCACATCGCCGTCGACCGCGGCGATGCGGTCGAGGTGGGCCTGCGTGGCCTCACGGCTGGAGACGTCGCCTGCGGCGAGCCTGTCCGCGAGCTCCGCGGCTGTCAGACGGATCAGATCGCTCACTGCTCCTCCCCGAGGATCGCGGTCACGCGGAAACGGCCGTCCGCGGCATCAGGCGCATTCTGCAGCACCTGCTCGTGCGTGAGAGTCTCGCCGACCACGTCGGGCCGGAAGACGTTCGCGAGCGGGATGGGGTGGCTGGTCGCCGCCACATCCGACGTCGCCACCTCCGACACCTTCGCGATGTTGTCGACGATGGCGTCGAGCTGGCCCGTGAGCCGCGTTACCTCGTCGTCGTTCAGCTGGATGCGTGCGAGCATGCCGAGATGGCGCACGAGATCAGGGGTGATTTCAGACACCACTCCAGTCTAGTTCGCACCATCGACGGCCCCGCGCGCCGTCCTGGCCGTGCGGCGCAATAGGCTGTCGCCATGACGACGTTCGATCCCCCTCGTCCATGGGTCGCCAGCTACGCCGAGGGTGTGCCCGAAGAGCTCTCCCCCGTCGACGGTTCACTCGTCGACATCGTCGCGGCGTCCGCACGCGACTATCCGGATGCTGTCGCGCTGCAGTTCTTCGGGCAGGAGACGACGTACGCCGAGCTGCAGAGCGCGATCGACCGCGCCGCCGCAGGCCTGCGCGATCTGGGCGTCGGCCAGGGAGACCCTGTCGCGATCGTGCTGCCGAACTGTCCGCAGCACATCATCGCGTTCTACGCCGTCCTGCGCCTCGGCGCGGTGGTCGTCGAGCACAACCCGCTGTACACGCCGCGAGAGCTGCGCAAGCAGTTCGAGGATCACGGGGCCAAGCACGCGATCGTGTGGAGCAAGGTCGTGAAGACCGTGCAGGAGTTCCCCGCAGACCTCGCCGTCACGTCGCTGGTGTCGGTGGACGTCACGACGGCGATGCCGCTGCTCACACGGATCGCCCTGACCCTGCCGATCGCGAAGGCACGCGAGTCCCGCGCCGCGCTCACAGAGAAGGTGCGCGGTGCGATCTCGTGGAAGCAGGTCGTCGGTGCGACGCCGCTGCCCGCGTCGCATCCGAAGCCCACGACCGACGATCTCGCGATCATCCAGTACACCTCCGGTACGACCGGCACGCCCAAGGGTGCCGCGCTGACCCACCGCAACCTGCTCTCCAACGCCGCGCAGGCGAAGGCTTGGGTGCCGTCGATCCGACGCGGTCACGGCTGCGTCGTGTACGCCGTGCTGCCCATGTTCCACGCCTACGGCCTGACGCTCTGCCTGACGTTCGCGATGTCGATGGGCGCGCGCCTCGTGCTCTTCCCGAAGTTCGATCCCGAGTTGGTCCTCGACGTCGTGAAGAAGCACCCGGCGACCTTCCTGCCGCTCGTGCCCCCGATCGCAGATCGGCTGCTCAAGGCCGCCGAGGCCAGAGGCATCTCGCTCGCCGGCACTGAAGTCGCGATCTCCGGTGCGATGGCCCTGCCGCACGAGCTGGTCGTGCCGTTCGAGGAGGCCACCGGCGGCTACCTCGTCGAGGGTTACGGTCTCAGCGAATGCTCGCCCGTGCTGATGGCGAATCCGGTGGCGGAGCACCGCGTCCCCGGCACGGTGGGGCTTCCGCTCCCCGGCACCGAGTGCCGTGTCGTGGACCCGGAGAATCCCACCGAGGACGTCGAGCCCGGCGCTCCTGGCGAACTCGTGGTGCGCGGACCGCAGGTGTTCGGCGGCTACTACGGCAAGCCGGAAGCCACCGAGGAATCGTTCGTCGACGGCTGGTATCGCACCGGCGACATCGTGACGATCGACGAGAAGGGATTCGTGCGCATCGTCGACCGCATCAAGGAGCTCATCGTCACCGGTGGCTTCAACGTCGCACCGACTGAGGTCGAGAACGCCCTGCGGCAGCACCCGTCGGTGGCGGACGCCGCAGTGGTCGGCCTGCACAGCGACCACTCCGGTGAAGAAGTGGTCGCCGCGGTCGTCCTGGACGCCGGCGCCGAACTCGACGAGGAGGCCATTCGCCAGTTCGCGCGCAGCATCCTCACCGCGTACAAGGTCCCGCGGAGGATCTTCGTGGTCGACGAACTCCCGAAGTCACTGATCGGAAAGGTGCTGCGTCGTCAGGTCAGGGAGAAGCTCGAATCGCTCACGAGCAGCAGCTGACGCCGCGTCTTCACAGGTGCGCGGCGACTCGACGCGCTACGTTTAGGTAGTGACCCCTGAAGATGCAGATTTGAACGAGCCCACCGAAGAATCCCCCACGACCCCCGGATTCGAGGAACTCGGCATCACCGGACCCGTCCTCGCCGCGATCCGCGGCCTCGGGTACGAGACTCCGTCGCCCATCCAGGCGGCCACCATCCCGACGCTGCTCGGCGGCCGCGACGTCGTGGGCATGGCCCAGACCGGAACCGGCAAGACCGCGGCGTTCGCGCTGCCGGTTCTCGAGCGACTCGACGTCTCCCAGAAGACGCCGCAAGCCCTCGTGCTGGCGCCGACGCGTGAGCTCGCGCTCCAGGTCTGCGAGGCGTTCGAATCGTACGCGGCGAAGATGAAGGGCGTGCACGTGCTGCCCGTCTACGGCGGTCAGGGTTACGGCGTGCAGCTTTCCGCGCTCCGTCGCGGCGTGCATGTGATCGTCGGCACACCGGGTCGCATCATGGACCACCTCGCCAAGGGCACGCTCGATCTCTCCGCTTTGAAGTACCTCGTACTCGACGAGGCGGACGAGATGCTGAAGATGGGCTTCGCCGAGGACGTCGAGCAGATCCTCGCGCAGACTCCGGCCGAGAAGCAGGTCGCGCTGTTCTCCGCGACCATGCCGCCGCAGATTCGCCGGCTCGCGCAGAAGTACCTGCATGACGCCGAGGAGATCACGGTCAAGTCGAAGACCGCGTCGAGCACGAACATCACTCAGCGCTACCTCGTCGTCTCCTACCAGCAGAAGGTCGACGCCCTCACGCGCATCCTCGAGGTCGAGAACTTCGACGGCATGATCGTCTTCGTCCGCACGAAGAACGAGACCGAGACCCTCGCCGAGAAGCTGCGGGCGCGCGGATACTCCGCCGCCGCCATCAACGGCGATGTGGCGCAGGTTCAGCGCGAGCGCAGCGTCAACCAGCTCAAGGACGGCAAGCTCGACATCCTCGTCGCCACCGACGTCGCCGCCCGCGGTCTCGACGTCGAGCGCATCAGCCACGTCATCAACTACGACATCCCCACCGACACCGAGTCGTACACGCACCGCATCGGCCGTACCGGTCGCGCAGGACGCACCGGTGACGCGATCAGCTTCATCACGCCGCGCGAGCGCTACCTGCTCAAGAGCATCGAGAAGGCGACCCGTCAGGCTCCGACGCAGATGACGTTGCCGAGCACCGAAGACGTGAACACCACGCGCCTCGCTCGCTTCGACGACGGCATCACTGCCGCGCTCGCCGAGACGAGCCGCATCGAAGCGTTCCGCGACATCGTCGCCCACTACGTGCGCAATCACGATGTGCCAGAGGGTGACGTCGCCGCCGCGCTCGCCGTCGTCGCGCAGGGCAAGACGCCGCTGCTGCTCGACCCCGCCAACGACCCACTGACCGCAGCGGTCGAGCGCGACAACCGTCCCCGCCGTGATTCGGGTGATCGTCCCGAGCGCGGCACCGGGCCACGCACCGAGCGCCGCAGCCGCAGCGACTACGCGCCGTACCGCATCGAGGTCGGCCGCCGTCACCGGGTCGAGCCCCGGCAGATCGTCGGCGCGCTGGCCAACGAGGGCGGCCTCGGGCGCGACGACTTCGGAGGGATCAAGATAAACCCGGACTTCTCGATCGTCGAGCTGCCCGCGAACCTCAGCCCTTCGGTGCTCGACAAGCTCAAGGACACCCGCATCTCCGGCCGCCTGATCGAGATCAAGGCCGACCGCGGGGCCCCGGGGCGCCGCAGCAGCAGCGACGGCGCATCGCGCGGCGGCTACGAGCGCCGCGAGCGACCGTCCTACGGCGACCGCCCCGCCCGCGACGACAAGCCTTACCGCAAGCCGCGCCACAAGGACTGAGCTGGTCGATCCTGCCGCCCGTTGTCGGGCACGTCACGCAGTGACGTCGTGGTGGCGCCACGGCAGGATCGGCGGAATACCCATCTCCTCCAGCCCGTAGATGTCGTAAGAGTTCTTCCGGAATGCGAGGACGAGTGCTCCATGAGCGGCCGCTTCGTCGCCGAGCCGCGCCTTGACGACGGGGATCTCGACGGAGAGCCGCAGGTGTCGCGCGACCGCTTCGCGCAGAGGTGCCAGGAACTCGTCGTGAGCCTGTGAAAGACCACCGCCGACTACCACCTTGGCAGGATCGACCGCCATCACGAGGATTGCCAGCGCTCTTGCCAGTCGTTCGACGAAACCCCCGATCTCCTCCCGGGCTTCGCCATCACCATCACGGGCGCGCGCGAACACCTCTGCGGCGGTGCGACCGTTCCTCCAGGAGATCTCCCCGGCCCCCGCCTGGAGCTCCGGCATGATGAGACGTCCGATGTCGCCTGCGACCTCGTGCACGCCTCGGCGCGCTTGTCCCCCGAGGATCAGGGCCATCGCGACGCGATTGCCGACCGACAGATAGAGCACGTCTGAAACGAGTTGCGCCGCCCCGAGATGATGCTCCGCGACGGCGGCAAGGCGCACACCGTTGTCGACGGCGACTGTCACACCGAGCGACCCTGCGAGATGGTTGCCGATATCCACGCCCGACCACTCGGGTATGACGACGGAGTTGAGCACGACGCCAGACTCACTGACGATACCCGGCAAGGACAACCCGATCGCCCGCAACTGCGCCATCGGAATTCCCGCGGTCCGGAGAGTGCTCCGCACCTCACCGACCACGGCGGCGAGCTTTGATGCACCATCGGGATGATCACTCACGCCCGCACCGATCTGATGCGCCAGAACCTCTCCGCTCAGGTCGGAGATGACGACGCGGATGCTGGCGTTGCCGACATCGACACCGGCTACGCAGCCTCGGCCGGCGTCGAACGCATACGACCTCGATGGCCTGCCCACGCCTGCGCCGCTCGTGGTGGTACGGCTGAGCACGCCGTCATCCGTCAACGGACCTATCGCATTCTCAACCGAGGTACGCGAGACCTGCAACGACCTGGCGAGACCGTTGACTGTCGCCGGTCCCGCGTCGCGGAGCTGCGTGACGATGCGCGCCGCGATCGACGACGGTTGCTTCTGCATGTCGGCCTCCTCCGATAAAAGCACTCTAGTGGCAGAAAGATGCCAACGTCTGAACGCATCTAACAGAACCCGATCGCGTCGATGATTGCGAATTATCACACTGTGGTGTTTAATTTCGGAAACCGCACCTGGAGGAGCACCGATGACACGTGGACCCGCTTCCGAAGCTGAACTCGAGACACGACTGGTGACGCCCAGTCCCGCGCTCATCGCCGACCTCGCCCAAGGCAGCGGTGATCTCGCGATCCTCGGCGCCGGCGGCAAGATGGGTCCGACGCTCGCCCTCCTCGCCCGCAACGCACTCGACGCGGCGGGGCGCGAGAGCGACACCGTCTACGCCGTCTCCCGGTTCGGCGATGCCCGCCTTAGAGAGCGTCTGGCCGGAGCCCGCGTGGAGGTGATTCCGTTCGATCTCATCGCGGAGGACGACCTGACCGCACTCCCCGACGCGGAGAACGTCGTGTTCATGGTCGGTGCGAAGTTCGGTGCCGCGTCCAGTCCAGCGTGGACCTGGGCGGTCAATGCTGCGCTCCCCGACCGCATCGCCCGCCGCTATCCGGACAGCGCCATCTCGGCGCTCTCCACCGGCAATGTCTATCCCTTCGTATCGCCCTCCTCCGGTGGCTGCGCAGAAGAGGTCGATCCATCGCCCATCGGAGAGTATGCGCAGTCCTGCCTCGGCCGTGAGCGTGTTCTCGAGTTCGCTGCCCAGAGGCAAGGAACGCGGGTCTCGCTCGTACGGCTGAACTACGCCATCGACCTCCGCTACGGCGTCCTCGCCGACATCGGCAGCGCCGTCTTCGCCGGCGAGCCGGTGTCTGTCGCCACGACGAACGTGAACGTGGTCTGGCAGGGATATGCGAACGAGGTCGTCCTCCGCAGTCTGACCCGAGCGACGCCTGACGTGTTCACGATCAATCTCACCGGACCCGAGATGCTCAACGTCGAGAACCTGGCCCGACGCTTCGGCGACCTGCTTGGTCGTGACGTCGAGATCACGGGCGAACCTCAGCAGACTGCTCTGCTCAGTGATTCACGCAGATGCATGGCTCTTTTCGGATACCCCGAGGTTTCCGCCGACGCCTTGATCGAGTGGCAGGCGAAATGGATACGCGACGGACTCCCGATGACGGCGAAGCCCACCAAGTGGGCCGTACGGGACGGCCGATTCTGATGGCGAGCACTCCACGGCTTCGGCCTGCCGCTGCGACCATGCTCTCCCGCGGGTGCGTCATTCCTGCGCAGCCGCTCGCCCTGACCGCGGCGCGCACGCTCGACGAGCGCCGTCAGCGGGCTCTCACCCGCTACTACCTCGATGCCGGTGCCGGCGGTCTCGCCGTCGGAGTGCACACGACACAGTTCGAGATCCGCGATCCCGAGCACGCGCTCCTGGAGCCCGTGCTGTCTCTGGCCGCGGAGGAAGTCCGCGCCCAGCGCGAGGAGAGTCTCGTGCTGATCGCCGGCGTCGCAGGCGAGACCGAACAGGCGGTCGCAGAAGCGGAACTCGCACGTGGCCTCGGATACGATGCCGTACTCGTGAGCCCCCGGGTCGCGGGGGCGACCGAGCGGACTCTTCTCGAGCGCGCCCGCGCCGTCGGCGAAGTGCTCCCCCTCGTCGGGTTCTACCTGCAGACAGCGATAGGCGGACCCACGCTCACCCGTGAGTTCTGGCGGGAGTTCGCCTCTATCCCTTCCGTCGTCGCGGTGAAGGCGGCGCCGTTCGACCGGTACCGCACGCTGGAGCTCGTGCGCGGAATCGCGGAGTCCGGTCGCTCCGACGAGATCGCACTGTACACCGGCAATGACGATGCCATCGTGGCCGACCTGCTCTCGGAGTTCCATGTCGATTCACCGGACGGCCCGCGCACGCTCAGATTCGTGGGCGGACTGCTGGGACAGTGGGCTGTCGGCACGCGAGCAGCGGTGCGTCTTCTCGAGCGCGCCCATCGCGCCGCTTCCGGCGATCTGCAGGCGCTGCAGCAGCTCGCCGGGCAGAGCTCGGATGTCACCGACCTCAACCAGGCGGTCTTCGACCCCGGCCACGACTTCCACGGCGTGATCGCCGGCGTCCATGAACTCCTCCGTCAACAGGGTCTTCTCGAAGGCATCTGGTGCCTGAATCCGGAGGAGGGTCTCTCGCCCGGTCAAGCCGAGGAGATCGGACGAGTGCGTCGCGCATATCCTGATCTGAACGACGACGACTTCGTCGCGGAGAATCTCCACCGTTGGCTCGAGGAGAGACCGACGTGACCACTCTTCGCATCGCGTTCGCAGGACTCGCCCACTCACATCCGTTCACGGATGCGACGAACCTGCTGGCGCTCCGGGAGCAGGGCGAAGACATCACGTTGGTCGCGGCCTATGATTCCGACGCGGGGACGCTCTCCGAGTTCGCCCGGCGGTTCGCCATCCGCGAGGTCTCTTCGTTGGATGACGTCGCGGCGGCAGGACCGGACCTCGTCATCGCCACGCCTCGCCCGCACGAGATAGCTCCGACCGTCGAACCGCTGCTTCGCGACACTGAGGCGCAGCTCTTCTTCAACAAGGTCGTCGCTGCCTCTGAAGCGCAGCTCTCGGAATGGCAGGAGGCGATCAGCGCAGCACCGGACCGTGTCGGCACATCGTCCGTGTTGCGGTTCGCCCCCGCCATCGTGAATATCGCAGAACGAGTCCGCAGTGCCGACGTGCAGATGGTGCGGGTGCTGGCGCAGCATGACCTCGGGATGTTCCTGGCGCCTGATCGCCGGTGGCAGGACGACCCGGCAAGAGGCGGCGGCACGCTTGTGACTGTCGGCACCCACGCGTGGGAGATGATCGGCCGCGTGTTCCCCGGGGCGATCGCTGATAATGACGTGTCCGGATGGGTCCATCGCTCACCGAGCTCGCGTTCCGCCTCGGAGGACGGCGCGGCGATGAGCGGCACCTTTGCGCTGCCGGACGGAACGTCCATCCCCTACAGCATCGTCATCGGTGGATCTCCCGGCCCTGAGATCTTCTCGATCGACGTCTTCACTTCAAATGGAGTGCTCCGGGCCGACCTCGAGCATCCGAATCCCGGCCATTCACTGGGCTACGCCGAACTCGCGCGCACCCTGATATCCCGCACCTCTCGTGGCCTCTCGACGGCGCCGTGGAGTTCAGCGCAGACCGTGATCGGCAACACCATCCGCACAGCACATGCGCTGCGCGGTTCCCCCCGCACAGGAAAGAGTTCGCGTCATGTCTAATTCGGCTTCGTCTCCCCCGGTCACGACGGCTTCCGCGAAGAAGAAGGGAGTGTTCTCATCGATCGGACCGGCCTTCATCACCGCCGCACTCGTGTTCGGTCCGGGCTCCATCGCGACGGCGAGTTCGATGGGTGCCTCGTTCGCATACGAACTGCTCTGGGTTCCCGTGATCGCCACCATCCTCATGCTGTGCTTCGTGAACATCGGGGTCCGAATCGGTCTGACGACGGACAAGAGCATCCTCGGGACGATCACGAAGCGACTCACCGGTGTCGTGGCAATCCTGGTGGGGATCGGTTCATTCCTCGTCGTCACCTCGTTCCAGGCTGGGAACTCAGCCGGAACCGGCGCCGCCGGCCAGCTTCTGTTCGGTGGGGACCCTCGCGTCTTCGCGGTCGTGTTCACCGTTGTGGGTCTCGTCTTCGTGTGGATTCCGAAGTTCTACTCCGTGCTGGAGAAGGTCATGATCGCCATCATCCTCGTCATGCTCGTGGCGATGATCACGACGGCCGTCGTCAGCAAGCCGGACATGAGTGCGGTGATCGCGGGCCTCGTTCCACGCATACCTGACGGATCCGCACCGCTCGTCGTCGGTCTCGCGGCGACGACGTTCTCCGTCGTCGGCGCGCTGTACCAGATCCAACTGGTTCGAGAGAAGGGGTGGACTGCCACCGACTTCAAGAGTGCTCGCAGGGACGCCGTCATCGGGACGCTGATTCTCGGTGTCCTCTCCGCCGTCATCATGATCGCGGCAGCGGCCACTCTGAACCCCGCCGGCATCGAGGTGAGCTCGCCCGCGGCGCTCGCGCAGATCCTTGAGCCGATCGGTCCGTGGGCCGTCATTCTGTTCGCGATCGGACTGTGGTGCGCGGCGTTCTCATCGATGATCGGAAACTCGACGATCGGCGGGACGATGCTCGCGGGCGTCTTCAAGGCGGACGGCGGCGGGATCTCGTCGCTTCCGGTGAAGCTCTGCATCTCTCTCGTGATCATCCTCGGCGGCGTCGTCGCCGCAGTCTTCGGTGGCGTCCCCATCCAGCTCATCGTCACAGCCCAGGCCGTGACGATCCTCGCCGTACCGCTCATCGGTGTCGTGATGGTGATCCTCGGCAGACACCGGGACCGCGGCGCGCTGAGGATCGGTGTCCCGCAACTGCTGCTGGCGCTGATCGGGCTGGCGTTCCTAGTCTTCCTCGCCATGACCTACTTGGGAAACTTCCTCCGGTGAAGGGCTCTCCTCGTTCCTTCCGCTGGCATCCTTGAACGATGAGGTCGGTGCGAGCAGTCGTGCGCGGACGAGTGCAGGGCGTCGGGTTCCGGTGGTTCACACAGGACGCGGCGACCGCTCACTCGGTGACCGGCTGGGTTCGCAACACCCGCGATGGAACGGTGGAAGCCGAGCTGCACGGGGCGGATGCTGAGGTGCGGTCCGTCCTCGATGCGATGACTCAGGGCCCGTCCGGTGCGCAGGTCGACGAGGTGACGGTGACCGAGGTGCCGGCACGCACGGCGGGAGGATTCGAGATCCGCCCGACCGCCTGATCAGCTGTCCAGCGCGTCCGGCCCCTCGGTGACGAGGATGTGGAACTGGGCGGCGTCCAGGATGCGGATGCCGAGTTCCTCCGCCTTTCCGAGCTTGGAGCCGGCACCGGGACCGGCCGCGACGAAGTCGGTCTTCTTCGAGACGCTCGAGGCGGCCTTGCCGCCGGCGTTGATGATCGCCTCCTGCGCGCCGTCGCGGGTGTACCCGTCGAGCGAACCGGTCGCGACGACCGTGAGCCCCTCGAGCACTCCGCCCTCGACCGTCGCCGCCCCAGGGCCGGGGTGACCCGGAGTCGTCCACCGCACTCCTGCGGCTGACCATCGATCGACGATGTCGACGTGCCAGTCGACCTCGAACCAGGCCAGCAGCGAGTCGGCGATGATCCCTCCGACGCCTTCGACGGCGGCGAGCTCCTCACGAGATGCCGCGCGGATCGCATCGAGCGACCCGAACCACTGCGCCAGCGCGCGGGCCGCGACAGGACCGACATGGCGGATGTTCAATGAGACCAGCAGCCGCCAGAGATCCTTCGTCTTGGCCTTCTCCAGCTCGGCCAGCAGCTTGACCGCCTGAGACGACGGCTGCGGACCTTCCACTCCGGTCTTCTTCTCGGCCGCTGTCGGATTGCGGCGGAACGGCGATCGGGTCTTGACGAGACCGTCCTCGTCCTCCTTCGGCAGCCCCGTCTCGGCATCGCGCACGACGACGGAGATGGGTACGAGGTCCTCCAACGTGAGCGAGAAGAGACCGGCCTCGGTATCCAGTGGGGCGACAGCCGGCGCCTCGGCCTGCGTGAGAGCTGCCGCAGTAACCTCGCCGAGCACCTCGATGTCGAGCGCGCCGCGCGAGCCGATGTGCTCGACGCGTCCGCGCACCTGCGCAGGGCACGAGCGCGCGTTCGGGCAGCGCAGGTCGATGTCGCCTTCTTTCATCGGGCGCAGCGGTGTTCCGCATTCGGGGCATCCGTCCGGCATGACGAACTCGCGTTCGGTGCCGTCGCGCTTCTCGACGACCGGCCCCAGCACCTCGGGGATGACGTCGCCGGCCTTGCGCAGCACGACCGTGTCGCCGATCAGAACGCCCTTGGCCTTCACGACGTCCTTGTTGTGCAGCGTCGCCTGGCGCACGACGGATCCCGCGACATGCGCGGGTGCCATCACGGCGAACGGCGTCGCGCGTCCGGTGCGTCCGACCGAGACGACGATGTCGAGCAGCTTCGTCTGCACCTCCTCGGGCGGGTACTTGTAGGCGATCGCCCAGCGCGGAGCACGACTTGTCATGCCCAGCTCGTCGTGCAGCGCCAGCTCGTCGACCTTGACCACGATGCCGTCGAGCTCGTGCTCGATGTCGTGCCGGTGCTCGCCGAAGTGCTCGACGAAGGCGACGACCTCGTCGATGCCGTGGCAAACCTGCGAGTGCGGGCTCATCGGCAATCCCCAAGAGGCCAGCAGATCGTAGATCTCGCTCTGTGAATCGACGGGCGGATTCGGCCATGCGCCGATGCCGTGCACGTACAGCGACAGCGAGTTCACGCGCAACAGTCCTGCTTCGAGTTCCAGCCCGCTCTTCTTGTCGATCTGCTGCCGCAGGCCACCGCTCGCGGCGTTGCGGGGGTTGGCGAAGGCGGGGAAGCGCCGCGCGGCGGCCGCACGCGCCTTCTCCTCCTCGAACGGCTTCTTGGTGCCGCCTCGTGCATCCCACCGCGACAGCGTGTCGGCGTACGCGCGGTCGCGGAACGACGCCTGCGCCGCGTTGAGCCGTTCGAAGGCCGCGACCGGGATGAACACCTCGCCGCGCACCTCCACGATGGGCGGATGCCCCTCACCGGTCAGCTTCTCGGGGATGTCGGCGAGGCGGAGCGCGTTCTCCGTGACGATCTCACCGACCCTGCCATCACCGCGCGTCGCGGCCGACGTGAGGATGCCGTTCTCGTACCGCAGGTTGATCGCAAGGCCGTCGATCTTCAGTTCGGTGAGCCAGGCGACCTCGCGGCCGGACGAGGACTGCGTCTTCGCGGCCCACTCGCGCAGCTCGTCGATCGAGAAGACGTTGTCGAGGCTCAGCATGCGCTCCGCATGCTCGATCGTCGCGAGGCCGGTGACCTCGGCCGCACCGACCGTCTGCGTCGGCGAGTCCTGCCCCTGCAGCTCGGGATGCAGTCGCTCGAGCTCTTCGAGTCGATGCATCCAGCCGTCGTAGGTGGCGTCGTCGACCAGCGAGGTGTCGCGACCGTAGTACGCGTCCTTCGCCTCGAGGATTCGCGTGGTCAGGTCGTCTGCTTCGACGCGGGCGTCTTCCAGCGAGATGTTCTCCGGCACGGTCCCAGTCTACGAGCGGGCACCGACATCCGAAGCCTGACTCACGCGTCGACCGGAACGGCCGAGACCGTCCTGTCGATCGTGAACTGCCCGAGCACGCGGGTGCCGATGTAGAGCACCGCGGTCTGTCCAGGGGCGACGCCGTCGAGGGGCACCTCCGGCACGACGTCCACGCCGTCCGCCGAGACCGTCGCACGCGCCGGCACCGGCTCGGAGTGCGCGCGGATCTGCACGTGGCAGTCGAACTGCGATGCCGTCGGGGCGGCACCGGCCCACGAGTACCGCTCCCCCGAGATCTCGCCGATCGCCAGCGCCTCCTTGGGTCCGACCACAACGGTGTTCGACACCGGACGCACCTCGAGCACGAACCGCGGCTTGCCGTCGGCCGCAGGTACGCCGAGCTTGAGGCCGCGGCGCTGACCGACGGTGAAAGCGTGTGCGCCGTCGTGCGAGCCGACCACCGCGCCGGAGCGGTCAAGGATCTCGCCCTGCTCAGCCCCGACCTTCTCGGCCAGCCATCCGCGCGTGTCGCCGTCGGGGATGAAGCAGATGTCATGGCTGTCGGGCTTCTGCGCGACGCTGAGCCCGCGCTCGGCCGCCTCGGCCCGCACCAGGGCCTTCGACGGCGTCGAGCCGAGCGGGAAGTACGTATGAGCGAGCTGCTCGGCAGTGAGCACGCCCAGGACGTAGGACTGATCCTTCGCGTTGTCGGATGCCCGATGCAGCTCCAGCCCGTCCTCGCCGTCGATGAGCGTCGCGTAATGGCCGGTGCACACGGCATCGAAGCCGAGTTCGATCGCGCGCTCCAGCAACGCGGCGAACTTGATCTTCTCATTGCAGCGCATGCAGGGGTTGGGGGTGCGACCGGCCTGATACTCGGAGATGAAGTCATCGATCACGTCGTCGCGGAACCGTTCGGAGAAGTCCCAGACGTAGAACGGGATCCCGAGCTTGTCCGAGGCTCTGCGCGCATCCATGGCGTCCTCGATCGTGCAGCAGCCCCTGCTGCCAGTGCGCAGCGTGCCACCGGCCCTCGAGAGGGCGAGGTGCACGCCGGTGACGTCGTGGCCGGCCTCCACGGCGCGGGCCGCCGCGACGGCCGAGTCGACGCCGCCGCTCATCGCCGCAAGAATTCGCATTCGTCCAGTCTACGAGCGCGAAGCTGATGCGGACCCGGATGCGCGCGCATACGCGTCAGCGATCGCCGCGAGCACGGCGTCGACATCCGCGTCGGTCGACGTGCGGCCGAGCGTGAAGCGCAGCACGCTGCGGGCGTCCTGCTCGCTGCGCCCCATCGCCATGACGACGTGGGAGGGCTCGGCGACACCGGCCTGGCATGCGGAACCGGTGGATGCCGCGACCCCTGCGACATCGAGCAGGAAGAGCAGACTCTCCCCCACCGCTCCGGGGAACAGCACGTGCACGTTGTTCGGCAGGCGGTCGACCGGGTCTCCGAGCAGTTCGGCCGAGGGAACAGCGGTGCGGATGCCGCCGATCAGGCGATCACGCAGTCCGGTGAGTCGCGCCCCTTCTGCTTCGCGCTCCGCCTCCGCGAGCTCCAAGGCGACGGCGAAGGCCGCGGCGCCGGCGACATCCTGCGTCCCGGCTCGAAGTCCACGCTGCTGCGCACCTCCGTGCAGCAGTCCGGTGAGTCGGGCGGTGCGAGCGACCACGAGTGCGCCGACGCCCACGGGGGCGCCGATCTTGTGGCCCGCCGCGCTCATCGCGACCAGTCCCGCCCCCGCGGGCGCATCCGCTCGCAGATCGCGGAACGACAACGCGGCATGCCCGAGTGCCGCCACCGCATCGAGGTGAAGCGGGACGCGCGCCGCTGCGGCTGCATCCGCGAGAGCGGCCACATCGTTGACCGTGCCCACCTCGTTGTTCGCCACGAGCGCCGTCGCCAGCGCCGCACCCGTAAGCACCTCCGCGAACGCGTCCGCCTCGATACGGCCCGTCCCGGTCAGCGGCACGCGTCGCACCACTGCCCCCTCTGCGGCGAGAGCCGACACGGTGTCCATGCTCGCGTGATGCTCGCCATCCGGCAGGACGATCGCATCGGCGTCCGCTGCGCGCGCAGCCCACAGCCCGCGCAGCGCGGTGTTGATGGATTCGGTGCCTCCGGAGGTCAGAACGACCTCGATGGGGTCGCTGCCGAGAACCGCGGCGATCCGCTCCCGCGACTCCTCCAGCAGTCGACGGGCATCCTGACCTGCGCCGTGCGTCGAGGACGCGTTGCCGACGACGTCGGTGGCGGCCAGCCATGCATCCCGCGCCTCAGGGCGCAACGGCGTTGTCGCCGCATGATCGAGATAGAACCGCATCCCTCAACTCTCCCGCATTTCTCACGACATGGCACTTCTCGCGACACGACGAGTGGAACCGAGTACTCACTGTCATGAGACTGCAACACATCCCGCCTAATCTGTACTCATGCCTGAGTCCCATGACTTCACCGCGCCCGGCGGTGCCGCCCTCGACGATCTCGGAGTCCGTCTGCACGACGGCGTCGCGACGCTGCGCGTCTGGTCGCAGCACGCATCCTCGATCGAACTCGTCGTCTTCGATGAGACCGACCTCGACTGGGTCACCGACGAAGTCGACCTCGTGCGCGGTCCTGGTGACGTCTGGGAGGTGACCACCGACCTGCTGCAGCCGGGAACCCGGTACGCCGTCCGTGTGGGCGGACCGCACGGTCCTGGCAACACCTTCAACCCCGAGACCCTGCTGCTCGACCCGTACGCCAGAGGCCTCGCGCAGGGCGACGGCTACGAGGAATGGCGCTCGGTCGTCATCGTCGACGGCTTCGACTGGGGCGGGTCCCGCAAGCCAGGCATCCCGCTCGATCGCACGGTGATCTACGAAGCGCACCTCAAGGGGATCACCAAGCGCCACCCCGACGTGCCGCCCGCGCTGCACGGCACCTACGCCGGCCTCGCGCACCCCACGATGATCGACTACTTCCATTCGATCGGGGTGACCTCCATCGAACTCCTGCCCGTGCACGCCTTCGTCCCGGAGCCCCGCCTGCTCGAGCGCGGTCTGACGAACTACTGGGGATACAACACCCTCAACTTCTTCACCCCTCACGCGGCGTATGCCACGGAGGACGCACGCAAGGAGGGCCCCGAGGCCGTCCTCGCCGAGTTCAAGGGCATGGTCAAGCTGCTGCACGAAGGAGGCCTCGAGGTCATCCTCGACGTCGTCTACAACCACACCTCGGAAGAGGGCATCGGCGGACCGCGCTCGAGCCTTCGAGGCATCGACAACGCCGCCTACTATCGCCAGCAGGCCGACGGTGTGTACGTGGACACCACCGGGATCGGCAACACGCTCAACACCGCGATGGATGCCGGGGCACGACTGGTCCTCGATTCGCTCCGCTACTGGGCGCAGGAGATGCAGATCGACGGCTTCCGATTCGACCTCGCCGCAGCACTCGGCCGGGATGCGTCGCACGAGTACTCGCGCGAACACCCCCTGCTGCTGGCGATCAGGGACGATCCGGCGCTGAAGGGCGTCAAGCTCATCGCCGAGCCATGGGACGTCGGAATGGGAGGCTGGCAGACGGGCAATTTCCCGGACGGCTGGCACGAGTGGAACGATCGCTACCGGGATCGGGTGCGCAACTTCTGGCTCAGCGACATCGACTACGCACGCCGTGCTTCGGCGCCTGTCGGCATCGGCGGGTTCGCCACGCGACTCGCCGGCTCGTCGAACACCTTCAGCGAAGCCCGAGGTCCGCTCGCGAGCGTGAACTTCGTCACCGCGCACGACGGCTTCACCCTGCGCGATCTCGTCTCGTACGACGTCAAGCACAATGAGGCCAACGGCGAGGACAACCGCGACGGCGCCGACATGAACCGCGCGTTCAACCACGGCGTCGAGGGCCCCACCGATGACCCCTCGATCAAGGCGGCCCGCCGTAAGGCGATGCGGAACCTGCTCGGTACGCTCCTGCTCTCGGCCGGCATCCCCATGCTCACCGCAGGGGATGAGAACGGCCGCACCCAGCGCGGCAACAACAACGCCTATGCGCACGACTCGGATCTCACATGGATGAGTTGGGAGCACGAGGACTGGCAGAACGACCTGCGTGCGCATGTCGCCGCACTCACCCGCGTGCGCAGGGAGAACCCGGCGCTTCGACCGAGTCGGTACGCCCGCCTCGGCGAGCACACCCCGAACGCCTCGGTGATGGACTGGTACAACCAGGACGGCGAGACGATGGAGCAGGCGCAGTGGACCGACCCCGGTAATCGCACGCTGCAGTACGTGGCGGCATCGACTCCCGTCGACGAGCAGCCGAACCGCATCCTCCTCGTGGTGCACGGCATCGAGGCCCCCATCGACATCACGCTGCCGGCGGTCGAGGACGCCACGCGCTTCGTCTCGCTGTGGTCGAGCGCCGATGAGCGTCCGGATGCTGCATCGGAGACGTTCTCGCCCGGCGACGTGCTGGCCATGACCGGTACCTCGATGCGCCTCTTCCGCGTCGAATAGGGCCTCGGGAGCACGACACGCCCACGGGTGTCGGCACCGGTCGAGGCGCGGTACATTCAGGGTGTGGCTGCACGTTCTGGCAATCGTCCCGCGGAGCTTCGAAGCCCCGCACAGATCCCGCTGCGGCCGCGTGCCGCCGCTGAGCGCACGCCGGCGTCAGGCGGGCTCGATCACACGCTGACCGGGCGCATCCCGCTGGCCGAACCGCAGCCGGCCGCGCCGGGCGGTTTCTCCGCGAAGGCGTTCGCCGGCGAGGTCGTGCCGTTCCGCGTCGTGGCGTTCCGGGAGGGGCACGACCGGATCGGGGTGCACGTGCGCCTGACCGCGCCGGACGGACAGGAGAGTCTGCACCGGCTGACGGCCATCGGAGACGGCACCGACCGCTGGGAGGCCGCTATCGCCCTGGACAGGCAGGGCACCTGGCGGTACCGGTTCGAGGCGTTCGCCGACGACCACGCCACGTGGGCCCACGCCGCATCCGTCAAGATCGCCGCGGGGGTCGACGTCGAGGTGATGGCGGCGCTCGGACGCCGGCTGTTCGCACGCGCGGCGGCCGAGAAGCTCCGTCCGGCAGGCGAACGCACGCGCCTCAAAGAGGTCGCGTCGGCACTCGACGGGGCGGATGCCTCCACCGCCCTTTCGATCGCCGCCGATCCCGACCTCGCCGCGCTGTTCGACGCGCGGCCGCTCACCTCGCTCACATCGGCGACGCGCGAGCAGACGCTGATCGTCGAGCGGGCAGCAGCGGGCGTCGGTGCCTGGTACGAATTCTTCCCGCGATCAGAGGGCGCCAGGCGTCGCGCGGACGGCAGCATCAAGAGCGGCACGTTCCGCACCGCCGCGAAGCGCATTCCCGCCGTCGCGGCGATGGGTTTCGACGTGCTGTACCTGCCCCCGATCCACCCGATCGGCAAGACCCATCGCAAAGGCCCGAACAACACGCTCGACGCCGCGCCGGACGACCCGGGCTCTCCGTGGGCGATCGGCGCAGCCGAGGGC
Organism: Microbacterium shaanxiense; assembly: GCF_054779995.1. Classification (NCBI taxonomy): domain Bacteria; kingdom Bacillati; phylum Actinomycetota; class Actinomycetes; order Micrococcales; family Microbacteriaceae; genus Microbacterium; species Microbacterium shaanxiense. The sequence continues at coordinate 140,572 of NZ_BAAGXE010000004.1, forward strand.
GGCCACGACGCGATCCACCCCGATCTCGGTTCCCTCGCGGACTTCCGGTTCTTCGTGCGCGAAGCGCGCAAGCTCGGCGTGGAGGTCGCGTTGGACCTCGCCCTCCAGGCCTCGCCCGATCATCCGTGGGTCGCCTCGCACCCGGAGTGGTTCACGACTCTCCCCGACGGAACGATCGCCTACGCCGAGAACCCGCCGAAGAAGTATCAGGACATCTACCCGCTGAACTTCGATGACGATCCCGACGGGCTCTCCGCCGAGGTGCTGCGCATCGTCGAGCACTGGGTGTCGCAGGGCGTCTCGATCTTCCGGGTGGACAATCCGCACACCAAGCCGCTCTGGTTCTGGGAGTGGTTGATCGCACAGGTCACCGCCGCGCATCCTGATGTCGTGTTCCTCGCGGAGGCGTTCACCCGTCCCGCCCCGCTGCGAGGACTCGCCGCGGCGGGGTTCCAGCAGAGCTACACCTACTTCACCTGGCGCAACACGAAACGCGAACTCGAGGAGTTCCTCACTGGCCTCGCCGAGGACACGGCGGACTTCCTGAGGCCGAACTTGTTCGTGAACACCCCTGACATCCTCACGGACTACCTGCAGTTCGGCGGTCGGGCCGCGTATCGCATCCGTGCGGCCATCGCGGCCACAGCCGCACCGACATATGGTGTCTACGCCGGCTACGAGCTGTACGAGAACGTGGCGCGGCCGGGCTCGGAGGAGAACATCGACAATGAGAAGTACGAGTACAAGCTGCGCGACTTCGCCGCTGCGGAGGCGTCCGGCGACTCACTGGCGCCGTTCCTCCGACGCCTGAACGACATCCGCGCCGCCCACCCTGCGCTGCGACAGCTGCGCAACCTCGACGTGCACTGGAGCGATGACGACAGCATCCTGGTCTATTCGAAGCATCTGGACGCCGCGTTCACCGGGACCGGCGCGGACGACACCGTCATCGTCGTCGTGAACGTCGACCCGCATTCCGTGCGCGAGACCACGGTGCACCTCGACACCCGCATCTGGGGCGTCGAACCCGGTGATCGCTTCGAGGTCGAGGATCTCATCACCGGCGCCGTGTGGACGTGGTCCGATCACGACTTCGTCAGGCTCGATGCATTCACCGAGCCGGTCCACATCCTCAAGGTGAAAGGACGATCATGAGCGACATCGAGGACGTCATCACATCACCCGATTGGGAGAGCGTGGCCGAGGGTGCGCATCATGCACCGCACGACGTGCTCGGCGCGCACCCCGTGCAGGATCCGACCGGACGCACCCACACGACGATCCGCGTGCGTCGACCGCTGGCGGAGAGCGTGGCTGCGGTGTTCTCGGACGGCACCAGGCTGCCGCTGGTCCATGCCGCTCACGGCATATGGGAGGGGCAGCATGAGGGATCACCGGTCGCGTACCGCGTAGCGACGACGTACACCGACGAGGAGGAGCAGATCGTCGGCGACCCGTACCGCCATCTTCCGAGCATCGGCGACCTCGATCTGCATCTGATCGCGGAGGGGCGCCACGAGCGGCTGTGGGAGGTCCTGGGCGCCAACGTGCACCTGTTCGACGGCGAGATCGGCGTCTCGTTCGCCGTGTGGGCGCCGAATGCCCGCGCGGTGCGCATCGTCGGAGAGCACAACGGCTGGAGCGGTGAAGGCCACAGCATGCGCTCGATGGGTGTGAGCGGGATCTGGGAGCTGTTCATCCCCGACCTCACCCCTGGATCGCTCTACAAGTATCAGATCCTCACCAAGGACGGCCGCTGGATCCTCAAGGCCGACCCGATGGCGCAGCGCACCCAGGTTCCGCCGGAGACGGCCTCGGCGGTGCCGTTCTCCGCGTACTCCTGGGGCGACGGCGCCTGGATGACGAGAAGGGCGGCCACGCATGCCGTCGCCCAGCCCATGTCGATCTACGAAGTGCACCTGGGCTCGTGGCGAGAAGGACTCGGCTACCGCGAGATCGCCGAACCGCTCATCTCGCACGTCCTCGACACCGGCTTCACACACGTGGAGTTCATGCCGCTCGCCGAGCATCCCTTCGGCGGTTCCTGGGGGTACCAGGTCAGCGGCTACTACGCGCCGACGGCGCGGTTCGGGAGCCCGGACGATCTGCGCCACCTCATCGATCGGCTGCATCAGGCCGGCATCGGCGTGATCCTCGACTGGGTGCCTGGGCACTTCCCCAAGGATGATTTCGCACTGGCCAGGTTCGACGGTCTGCCGCTGTACGAGCATCCCGATCCGCGGCGCGGCGAGCACCAGGACTGGGGCACGCTGATCTTCGACTACGGCAGGCCGGAGGTGCGCGGATTCCTCGTCGCCAATGCCCTCTACTGGTTCGACCAGTTCCACATCGACGGTCTGCGCGTGGATGCCGTGGCTTCGATGCTCTACCTCGACTATTCACGGCGCGACGGCGAGTGGGAACCCAACGTCCACGGCGGCCGGGAGAACCTCGAGGCGATCCGCTTCCTCCAGGAGGTCAATGCGACCGCGTACCGCGCGCACCCCGGAATCGTCATGATCGCGGAGGAATCGACCAGCTTCCCCGGTGTCACCGGCTCCACGGATCATGCGGGTCTGGGTTTCGGGTTCAAGTGGAACATGGGCTGGATGAACGACTCCCTCCAGTACATCGCCCGCGATCCGATGTACCGTGCGCACCACGAGGGCGAGATGACGTTCTCATTCGTGTACGCGTTCGGCGAGAACTACCTGCTTCCGATCAGCCACGACGAGGTGGTGCACGGCAAGGGCAGCCTGCTGTCGAAGATGCCGGGAGATCACGCGCACAAGCTCGCCAACGTCCGTGCGTACCTGGCGTACATGTGGGGGCACCCCGGCAAGAACCTGCTCTTCATGGGACAGGAGTTCGGCCAGCTCGCGGAATGGTCCGAGTCGCGCTCGCTCGATTGGTGGCTGCTGGAGCAGCCGTCCCACGCGCAGTTGCAGCACTTCGTCGGCGAGATGAACGGCGTGTACCGCGCGAGCGCTCCGCTGTGGGAGCGAGACGGAGACAGCACGCGATTCCGTCGCCTCGGCGCTCCGTCGTGGGATCCGAACGTGATCGCGTTCGAACGCCGCGACGAGCACGGCGGCCGTGTCATCGTCATCAGCAACTTCGCCGGCGTCGAACGGCCGTCACTCCCCCTCGACCTTCCTGTCGAGGGGGTCTGGGATGAGATCCTCAACACGGATGCCGTGGAGTTCGGCGGGTCCGGCATCGGCAACTACGGCCGGGTCGCCGCCCACATCGACGGCGATCACGGCACGCCGAAGACGAAGATCACCCTTCCGCCCCTGTCGACGATCTGGCTCCGGCACCGGAGCTGACCCGCAGGGCCGGAGCGATCAGAACAGCAGTGACGACAGGCGGTTGCGCGCCGCGATCACACGCGGATCGTTGGCGCCGATGAGCCCGAACAACTCGACGAGCCGCTCACGCACCGGTGCGCGCTCGTCGGACGGCAGCGCGGCGAACAGATCGAGCAGCCGTCCGAATGCGTCCTCCACATGTCCGCCGGAGATGTCGAGATCGGCGACGGCGAACTGGGCGTTCACGTCGAGTGGCGCGGCGGCGGCCGCAGCGCGGGCCTGCTGCAGGTCGAGACCCTGCACACGGTCGAGAAGACGCACCTGACCGAGTCCTGCGCGCGCATCCTCGTCGCGCGGGTTCTCAGCGAGAGCCTTCTCATAGGCTGTGATCGCCGCCGGGAAGTCGCCGGCTTCGATCGCGGCGAAGGCCTCTGCATGCAGGGGCGGCAGCGGCGGCTCCTGGGGCTCTTCGGCCTCGTCGGCGCCGTCCGCATCCGCCGGAGCGCCAGGGACCGAGCCCGTGACACCGTTCTGCGCGGCCACCTGCAGCAGCTGGTCGAACACCTGCCGCACCTGCTCCTCCGGCACCGCACCGGTGAACATCGGGACCGGCTGGCCAGCGATCAGCGCGACGACCATCGGGATGGACTGCGCCCGGAAGCTCTGCGCGAGCTGCGGGTTGGCGTCGACGTCGACCTTCGCCAGCACGACGCGTCCCGCGAGCTCGGTGACGACCTTCTCCAGGATCGGGCTGAGCTGCTTGCAGGGTCCGCACCATTCGGCCCACAGGTCGACCACGATGGGCACCGTGCGGGAGAGCTCCATGATCTGGCCGAAGGTGGCGTCCGTCACATCGACGATGAATCCTCCCGACGCGGCGCCGTCGCCACCCGCCGGAGCGGGAGCCGCATCCGCGGTGGGCGCCGGACGGTTGCGCAGGCTCGAGAGGTCGACGGCGCCACGAAGGGCAGCGGGTGAGATGTCGGTCATTTGATCACTTCCACGTCGAGGATGTCCTGGTGTACAGCGAGGAGACGGATCTGCTCGGTCGAACCCTGAGCCGGCACCGAGAAGAACAATTGGAGGCCGTAAGTGGTCACGACGCCCTTGGCTGCCTCTTCGACTCCGGTGAGCGTCTTCGCCTCGGGATTCTCCCCGAACTTGATCACCGCATCGGTCGAGGTCGGCGTGATCGTCTCGCTGTCGATCGTCGACACCGCCACGATCGCGCCGCTGTCGAGCGTTGCGAGGGCGACGGGCGGAGCCGTGCCCGCCACGATGTCGAACGCCGTCTTCGAGGTCTCGGCGGCGCCGTTGTCGATGAGGGACTGGGTGACGGCCGCGCGGCTCGCGGCGATGGAGTCCGCGAGGGTGATGCTCACCGGATCGAAGAGGGAGCGGTATTCGCTCTTCTCCCCCGCGTCGACCACGTCGGCGAAGGCCGTCGCGACTTCCTCGGGTGCGAGCGCGAGGAACGCGGACGCGTTCTCGGTGATGAGACTGGTGCCCAGCCACGCCGGAGCGAGTTCCGGCACCTCGGCCGACGCCTGCATCTCGGCGATATTGTTGACCTTGTAGTTCGACCACGGATCGGCCTGCGTCATGGTGAGGATGACGGGCGGCACCGTCTCGTCGCTCTTGCTCTTGCTGAGCACCAGCACCGTGCGGGGCCATTCGTCCGTGGCCTGCGGGAGCAGGACCTCGATGACGTCCGTCGGGATCGGCGCCGGCAGGGCTCGGTCGGTGAGAGTGGCGCGCAGCGTGTAGTCCGTGGTCCTGGCGGCCAGCGCGGCGCCGTCGAGTCGCGTCGCCGCGAGGTCGATGTCCAGAGCGGTGTCCGCATCCGTCAGGGTCGCCGCGATGTTCTTGAGGATGCGCGACGCCTGAGCCTCGGTGACTGCCGGAGGCTTCTGGTTCTCCGGCGTGATCACCGTCTGCGTCGGCGAAGGTGTGGGCGAGGCTTCGCCGAACTGCGGCCAGGAATCGCTCGAGCAACCGGCGAAGAGCAGGGCGGCGACTCCGAATGCCGGCAGCACGAGCAGACGTCGTCGGACGGAGTGCGCACGGCGCTCGCTCTTCGGCGCGCCCTTATCGGCGGGCGACCCCTCGGCGGGCACCTCATCGGATGAGGGCTCCGCCCCTTCAGGCGTCTCGATGGCTCTGCGCACCGGTGCCGGCTCCACTGAGAGGTCGATGGGCTCGGTCGCCGGGAGCGGCCCAGGTCCCTTGCGCCGCGGGCCCCGTCCCCTCCGCTGATGACGGATGGCCAGCACGTACATGACGAGGCCGAACAGCAGCACGGCACCGCCTGCCACGATGAGCGGACCGACCCACGGTGTGGAGCGATCCAGCGGCCACGAGACGACGACGTCCTCCGGCGCGTCCTGCGTGCCGTCCTTCGCGATCAGGACACTCATGCCGGCGGGAAGCTGCATGTCGGTGATGAGCTGATCGGCTTCACTGAAGGAGTCCAGCCAGAGGTCCGATCCCGCAGGGTTGCGACCTTCCTCCGGCGCAGCCTCGCCTTCGGCGCCCTCCTCCGGCTCGTCGGCCGCGTCCTCCGGCTCGACGAGCGTGCTCGCGGTCGTGCCGTCCGAGTCCAGCTTCACCGAGTTGTACGTGGCATCCGAGAGCCAGGCTTCGAGGTCGGCGGTGCGGCCGTACGCGGCGAAGATGTCTCCCTCACCGCGGATCAGGAGGGTCTGCTGCCCCGGATTCTCTCGGAGCACGGCACCGTCGACGAGCAGGTACGGAGCCGGCTCCTCCACGCTCAGTTCCGTCTGCTGGGCCGATGGGCCCATGAAGATGGTTCGCTGAGCGATGCCCGCTCCGATGAGAAGCGTGGCCAGGACGAAGGCCACGACGGCCCACACGAAACGCACGAAAAGTCTCCTTACGTGACCCCGGCGCCTCGCCCGGGTCTCCGCTCGACGTTTCAGACTATCGAAACTGGCTGAGTGTTGACTACGAGGGGCCGCAACCCCGACCCATCGGCACGTCGCGAATTCACGTCGCCACTTCACGACTACCCTGAGAGCAGTCTTCTCGAGGAGAGCGCATGAAGCTTCACAATCCGTTCCGCACGGCCCTGGTGGCCACGCTCGGCGTGGGACTGGGCATCCTGCTGATCGGCAGCGTGCAATCGCTCTCCACTGTGCTGCTGTACGTCGGGACCGCGCTGTTCATCAGTCTCGGACTGGATCCGGTCATCTCCTTCCTCGAGCGCCGCAAACTCCCCCGCTGGCTCGCGGTCATCGTCACGATCCTCGGAGTGCTCGGCATCTTCGCCGGAATCGTCCTCATCGTGCTCCCGATCATCATCGATCAGGTGAGCCAGCTCGTCGAGCAGATCACGAAGCTCGTCCAGTCGAGCAATGACATCTGGGGCGACCTGCGCGAATGGCTGGGAGCGGTGTTCCCCGCCCTCGACATCGATCGCATCCTGACCGAGGCGCAGGACTGGCTCCTCGCCAACATGGGAGACATCACCGGGGGCGTCATCGCGGTGAGCCTCAACCTCGTGACCGGTCTGTTCGGTGCCTTCATCGTGCTGATCCTGACGATCTACCTGACGGCGTCCACCCCTTCGCTCAAGCGGTCGGTGTATCAGCTCGTCCCCGCCTCGCGCCGACCGCGCTTCATCGATCTGGCGGAGCAGATCACCGATTCGGTCGGGTACTACGTGATGGGCCAGGTCACGCTCGGGATGATCAACGGTGTGCTCAGCGCGGTCTTCCTCAGCATCATCGACGCCCCGTTCGCCGCGGTGCTCGCAGTCGTCGCGTTCTTCTTCTCCCTCATCCCGCTGGTGGGAACGCTCACCGGCTCGACGATCATCGTGCTCGCATGCCTCATCCCCGGCCTCGGGTCGCCGGCGACGGCGCTCGCGGCAGGCATCTACTATCTGATCTACATGCAGATCGAGGCGTACATCATCTCGCCGCGCATCATGAGCCGTGCGGTGTCCGTGCCCGGCGCGGTGGTCGTGGTCGCGGCGCTCGCCGGCGGATCACTGCTCGGGCTGCTCGGCGCCCTGATCGCGATCCCGGTCGCGGCCAGCATCCTGATCATCTACCGCCAGGTGCTCATCCCACGCATGAACGAGAGATGACGCGGCCGGCGTGGATCCTCAGGGCCACTCGTTCGGCAGCGGCAGGGCATCCGGGTTGACGACCGCCACGATCTCGGTGAGGACACGGCGCACCTGCGCTTCGCCGACCCAGAGGTGAGAGCCGCCCTCGACGTCGATCAGGGTGATGTCGGGGATCGACGAGAATCGCTCGCGCGCCTCCGTGGGTCGCAGGTAGTCATCGAACTCGGGGATCAGCGCGATCACGCGGCGATCGTCATCCGCCCATGCCGCGATGTCGCTCGCCGTTGCCCTGTGCAGAGGGGGCGCGAGCAGGATGACGCCCTCGATGTCGTGCTCCCGTCCGTACTTCAGTGCGAGCTCGGTGCCGAACGACCACCCGAGGAGCCAGGGCCGCGGTAGAGCCCGCTCTCGAACGAGATCCATCGCCGCGGCGACGTCGAACTGCTCCGCCTCGCCCCCGTCGAACCTCCCCTGGCTGGTCCCGCGCGGTGAACTCGTGCCACGGGTGTTGAATCGAAGCACGGCCAGGTCGGCGAGAGCAGGCAGACGCGCGGCGGTCTTGCGCACGATGTGCGAATCCATGAAGCCGCCGGCGGTCGGAAGCGGATGCAGCGTCACCAGCGTCGCGACGGGCGCAGCGGCCTCCGGCCGCGCCAGTTCGCCCACGAGCGTCAGCTCATCCGCCGTGAAGAGCTCTACCGGCTCGCGCGATGCCGGCAGTTCCAACGGTCCGCGGATCTCCATGCTCACGCCATCCGCCAGCAGTGGGTGTGCCAGTGCCGGCGCGCGGCGAGATCGGCGGCATCGCCGAGCACTCCGTCCGCACGCCATACGACCTGGTGCGCGGTGCCGGCGACGATGACGCCGCGGCATCCGGGGCAGGTGTAATCCTTCTGCGCCTGCTGCGTCGAGACCGGCTGCACGACCCACTCACGCCCGTGACGGGTCTCGCTGCGCTTCCACCCCGCCAGCAGCCTGTCGAAGGAGTCGTCAGTGTCCGGGCGCTCCTGGCGCCTTCTGTGGGAGCGGGGCATGTCGGAGCATTACCACCAGTTGTTGTTGATCCAGAACTCGTACGCGCCGGCCCAGCTGCCGTAGCGACCCGTGGCGTAGCCGTTCGCCCATCGCAGGTTGTCGACCGGGTCGTAGCCGTTACCGGGAACCTTGCTGCACGGGAGCGCCTGGACGAGTCCGCACGCACCGGAAGAGGAGTTGGTCGCGTTGGGGTTCCAACCGCTCTCCTTGGCGACGATGTAGTCCACGTAGCCCCAATCACCTGAGGCGATGCCCGCAGCGGCCATCCACTCGGCCGGTGCTCCACCGCCCGTGTAATACACCGGGCCGGGTCCGCCGCCGGACGATTCGGACGACTCTGCGGACGCGGGCTCTGGCTCCGGCTCTGGAGTCGGAGTGGGGGTCGGCGTCACGTAGACGTCATAGGCGCCGCGTGTGACGGTCTCGATCGACGCACCCGTGGTGACAGTCAGATCCTGCGTGTCCTGAGCGGCGATCGAGAACGGCGTCTGCACGTCCGCAGTGGGCGGATCCGCCAGAGCCATCCCCGTCGGTGCGACGATCGCCGCAGCGAACGCGACCACTCCGAATGCCGCGAAACCGCCGACGACGCCGCGACGCCGCGACCAGCGGCCACGCGGGCGCACAGGCGATCGCGGGGTTGCAGACCTCGCCGGCGCAGCGCTGGCGACGGTGGGCTCGATCTCGGTACCGGAAGTCACAATAGCTCCAGTGTATCCAGGCGCACCTGATACCTCCATCCGAATGCTCGGTGAAAGATCAGCGGACGGCGAGGATCACATCGATGGTGGCGTCCAGCAGCGCGTCGACTTGCTCCTCGCGGTAGCCGCCGCGCTGCATCCGGAATGCGGCGGATCGCAGCTGCTCGACCGAGAGCTCATCGCCGTCGCGCAGAAAACGGACGATGCGCGCCGCCACGTGATCGACTTCGTCGACGCGGTAGCCGAATGAGAGGAAACCCGCTCGCGCGAACTTGTGCCGTCGGCTGCGAGCGAGATGATCGAGGATCACCTGCGCCTCGGATCGTGCCTGCACGACCCAGGCCTCCGCACCCTCCGTGCGGACCGTGCGCTCGCGCTGCCGTGCCGCCAGTGCGTCCTCGACACGACCGAGTGCGGCGTCCACCTCGGCGATGTCGTAGCCGCCCTTCACCAGCGGGAACGACGCGATCCGCACATCGGCGGCGGACAGATCGTCCGCGTTCTGCTCGAAGCTGTCGCGCGCGGCGGCCAGGAAGGTGTCCACGGCAGTGCGGTGGTATCCGCGCTCACGGCCGCTCACCGTGCGGAACGCCGGCGTCGTCGTGCTGTCGTCGTCGATCTCGTTCACATCGTTCACCGTATCCGAAGTCATGGCAGCGTCACCCATGGTGAAAGGAGGAAGTAGAGGCTCAGGGCCGGGATCGTCGACGGCAGGATGCTGTCCAGTCGATCGAGGAGCCCCCCGTGACCCGGCAACCAGGAACTCATGTCCTTGATCCCGATGTCGCGCTTGATCATCGACTCGCCGAGATCACCCAGGGTCGCTGAGAGCAGGATGGCGACGCCGAAGAGCACTCCCGCCCACCACGGCAGATTCAGCAGGAAGATGGCGAGCAGCACACCGGCCGCGATAGCGGCGACGACCGCCCCTGCGAAGCCTTCCCACGTCTTCTTGGGGCTGATGCGCGGAGCCATCGGATGCTTCCCGAAGGCGAGTCCGGCCGCATACGCACCGGTGTCGGATGCGACGGCGATCCCGATGAACGCGAGCACCCACCACTGCCCGCCCTCCTGAGCGAGCAGCAGAAGCGCGACCCCGGTGAGGAACGGCACGTAGATCTGTACGAAGCCGCTCACGATGACATCCGTGAGGACGTCGCCGTAGGTGCGGCCGTCCTTCGAGAGCATCTGCGCCAGAAGGCGCCAGACGATCACCAGCACGACGGCGAAGAGCAGCGTCACCCAGATGAGCCACGGCGGTGCGAAGTAACCAGCCAGCACCAGGGCGACGCCGGCGATGATCTGCGGGACGATGTCGACCCTGCGCCCCGCGGCCCCCAGCGCGCGCGTGAGCTCGAAGATGCCGAGCACGGCGATCGCCAGGGCGATCGGCACGAACAGTTCCTTGATGAACATCAGGGAGGCCAGCAGTATCGCGCCGAATCCCAGCCCGACGAGGATCGCGAGGATCAGATCACGACCGGTTCTCGCCTTGATCCGTTCGTTCGCCTGGTCGAGGTGCTCGCGGGCCTGCGTCACGTGGGTCTCGAACTCCCCCCGCGCCTGACGCAGTTGTCCCCGAACGGCGGCGGCCGGATCGGTCGGATGCGCAGCACTGCGCGGCAGCGGCGGACGCGGCGGGATCGCCGTCTCGTCCACGACGGGGACGTCGGCTTCCGGGGTCGCTCCGTCACGGGCCTCGCGCCGCGTCAACGGGCGCTGCTCGTCATCGGAACCGACTGCGTCGCTCATCCTCGATTAAACCTCGAGCAGCTCGGTCTCTTTGCGCTTGAGGGCGTCGTCGATGAGATCGACGTGCTGACGCGTCAGGGCGTCGAGCTCCTTCTCACCGCGCGCGATCTCATCCTCACCGACGTCGCTCTTGAGCGCGTCGAGCTCGTCCTTGGACTTGCGGCGGATCCCGCGGATCTGCACCTTCGCGTCCTCGCCCTTGGAACGGACGATCTTGACGTACTCCTTGCGGCGCTCTGCGGTGAGCTCCGGCATGGTCACGCGCACGATGTTGCCGTCGTTCGTCGGGTTCGCACCGAGGTTGGGCATGTCGCGGATCGCCTGCTCGATCGCCTTGAGCGCAGACTTGTCGTACGGCGTGATCACGAGCGAACGCGCCTCAGGGTTCGCCAAGGACGCGAGCTGCGCCAGCGGAGTGGGCGAGCCGTAGTAGTCCACCATCACCTTCTGGAACATCTGCGGGTTCGCGCGGCCCGTGCGCACGGTGGCGAAGTCCTCCTTGGCGGCTTCGACAGCACGCGTCATGCGGGAGGTGGTTTCAGCGAGGACATCCGCGATCACGGTGACTCCTATCGTCGGGGTGTTCCAGCAATTCTATCCGGGCGTGGGGTCACACCCTGCGTAATGCACTCAGGCGGTGACGCGTGTGCCGATCGGCTCACCGAGGATCGCACGGGTCACGTTGCCCACCGGCTCCATGCCGAACACGCGCATGTCCATGTTGTTGTCCATGCACAGGCTGAACGCCGTCGAGTCGACGACCTTGAGGCCGCGCTGCAGCGCATCCCGGTAGGTGACCTGCTCGATGCGGGTGGCCGTGGTGTCCTTGTTGGGGTCGGCGGTGTAGATGGCGTCCACGCCGTTCTTGGCGACGAGCACCTCGTCGGCGCCGATCTCCAGTGCCCGCTGCGCGGCGACCGTGTCGGTCGAGAAGTACGGCAGACCCGCACCGGCGCCGAAGATCACGACGCGCCCCTTCTCCAGGTGCCGTTCTGCGCGGCGCGGGATGTAGGGTTCGGCGACCTGGGTCATCGAGATCGCCGACTGCACGCGAGTGGCTGCGCCCGCCTGCTCGAGGAAGTCCTGCAGCGCCAGGGCGTTCATCACCGTGCCGAGCATGCCCATGTAGTCGGCGCGGCCGCGGTCCATGCCGCGCTGGCTCAACTCCGCGCCGCGGAAGAAGTTGCCACCGCCGACCACGATCGCGACCTCGACCTGATCCACCGCTGCGGCGATGTCACGCGCGATCTGACCGACGACGTCCGGGTTGACGCCCAGCTGTCCGGCCCCGAATGCTTCGCCGGAGAGCTTGAGAAGGACGCGTCGGCGTCCGGTGCGTTCAGTCATGGGTGGGTGGTCCTCTCGTCCCGATTCAAGATAGTGCCTTGTGGGCATGGAAAAGGGGTTCGGATCACATCGGATCCGAACCCCTTCACAACTGCTACGCGCCGACCTTGAAGCGCGCGAAGTCCGTCACGGTGATACCGGCGTCCTTCGCCACCTGGGCGACAGAGAGCTTGTTGTCCTTGGCGTAGTCCTGCTCGAGCAGGGCGACCTGCTTGATGAACGCGGACACGCGGCCTTCGACGATCTTCGGCAGCGCGGCCTCTGGCTTGCCCTCGTTGCGCGAGATCTCTGTGACGATCTCGCGCTCCTTCTCGACGGCGTCGGCCGGCACATCGTCCCGGCTGAGGTACGACGGGTTCGCGAACGAGATGTGCTGAGCGATGCTGCGCGCGGTCTCCGCGTCGCTGCCCGTGTAGGCGACGACGACGCCGATCTGCGGAGGCAGGTCCTTGCTGGTGCGGTGCAGGTAGACCTCGACGGCGTCGCCGGTCACCGTGCGCACCTGGCGCAGTTCGACCTTCTCGCCGATGATGGCCGCCTCTTCGGAGATCAGGTCTCCGACGCTCTGGTTGCCTGCGGATGCCGCGAGGGCGTCATCGACCGAGTTCGCCTTCGCCGCGGCAGCGGCGTCTGCGACCTTGTCGGCCAGCGCGATGAAGCGCTCGTTCTTCGCAACGAAGTCGGTCTCGCAGGCGAGCTCGATCAGCGTGACGCCGCCGTCCTGCTCACGAGCGACGACGAGGCCCTCGCTCGTGGAACGATCGGCACGCTTCGCGTTGCCCTTCGCACCCTTGAGGCGGAGGATCTCGACGGCCTTCTCGCGGTCGCCTTCGGCTTCCTCGAGCGCCTTCTTCGTGTCGACCATTCCGGTGCCGAGCTGCTCACGCAGCGCCTTGATGTCGGCGATGGTGAAGTTGGCCATGTGTGGTGGCTCCTTGCTTCGTGATGTGTGTGAACGCGGAATTACTTGGCGTCGGCCTCGGCCGGAGCCTCGGTCGCCTCAGCGGCGGGAGCCTCAGCGGCGGGAGCCTCTTCGACGGTCTCGGTCGCCTCAGCGGCGGTCTCGGTCGCCTCAGCGGCGGGAGCCTCTTCGACGGTCTCGGTCGCCTCAGCGGCGGGAGCCTCTTCGACGGTCTCGGTCGTCTCAGCGGCCGGAGCCTCTTCAGCGGCGGTCTCCGCTGCGGGAGCCTCAGCACCCTCAGCAGGCGTCTCGAGAAGTTCCTTCTCCCACTCAGCCAGCGGCTCAGCGTCGCCCGACTCGGGGTTGTGCTTCTGCTGCAGGCCTTCGGCCGCTGCGTCGGCGATGATGCGGGTCAGCAGCGAGACGGAGCGGATCGCGTCGTCGTTGCCGGGGATCGGGTACTGGAAGTCGTCGGGGTCGGCGTTCGTGTCGAGGATGCCGATCACGGGGATGCCGAGCTTCTTGGCCTCGTCGATGGCCAGGTGCTCGCGCTTGGCGTCGACGACCCACAGAGCCGAAGGCGTCTTGGTCAGGTTGCGGATACCGCCGAGGGACTTGTGCAGCTTGTCGAGCTCGCGCTTCTTGAGCAGCAGTTCCTTCTTGGTGAAGCCGCTGTTCGCGGGCGTCTCGTAGTCGAGCTCCTCGAGCTCCTTCATGCGTGCGAGACGCTTGGAGATCGTCTGGAAGTTGGTGAGGAGACCACCGAGCCACCGCTGGTTGACGAAGGGCTGGCCGACGCGGGTGGCCTGCTCGGCCAGGATCTCCTGGGCCTGCTTCTTGGTGCCGACGAAGAGGATGGTGCCGCCGTGGGCGACGGTCTCTTTGACGAAGTCGTAGGCGTTGTCGATGTACCCCAGCGACTGCTGAAGGTCGATGATGTGGATGCCGCTGCGCTCGGTGAGGATGAAGCGCTTGACCTTCGGGTTCCACCGACGGGTCTGGTGTCCGAAGTGCACGCCGCTGTCGAGCAGCTGGCGGATGGTGACCACAGCCATGGTCGTCTCCTTGTTCTGGCGCGCCTGGCGCCGTTGAGGTTGTTCTCGCCGATCGGATGATCGGCATGCCTGGTGCCCGGCGCACTCCCACCCGCTCTTGCGAGCAGGACCTGAGGGGGTGGATGCCACGATCTCGTCCGTGCGGACTTCGATCGCTCTGGGCACGCGTAGTCACCCCGATGATCGAGGTGCGACCTCCAGTGTACAGGATCCCTCGGCGTCGGCTGCTTCTGCACATGACGCGGTCTTCGCTGATTCTCCCCCGGATGCGGGTTCTCCTCCACGCATCCGCGGCGGAGATCCCAGGATGGTCTGATGCGGACTCAGGGCGGCGGCAATCCCAGGATCTCCACGGCGCGGAACCTCCTCGTTCTCGTGCTGCTGCTGTGCGTGCTCCCCGCGGCGTCGCTCGTACCGCCGACGCCCGATCCACCATGGGTGTGGCCGGTCGACGGAGGACGATCCGTCATCACGCCGTTCCGGGCACCCGCGCACGACTACGGCCCCGGTCACCGCGGCATCGACGTGTCCGCTGCCGTGGGCGGCGTCGTCCGCGCGCCCGCGGCCGGGGTCGTGGCCTTCCGCGGCGTCGTGGTGGACCGCCCGCTGGTCACGATCGACCACGGTGGCGGCATCGTGACGACGCTCGAGCCCGTGACGTCGACGCTCGCGCCAGGCACCGCGATCACCGCAGGCGAGGATGTGGGCCTCGTCGCGCGCGGTGGCCACACTCCCCTCGGTCAACTGCACCTCGGCGTGCGCTACGACGACGTGTACATCAATCCGATGCTGATGTTCGGCGATGTCCCCCGCGCGATCCTGCTGCCCTGCTGCGCTCAGCATCCGGCCGCCGATTCGACGGACGCGTTCATGCCCGAGGGTGGGCGAGTCGGTAGGTCGCTGTGAGCCGCTCCGAGGAGACGTGCGTGTAGATCTGCGTGGTCCCCAGGCTCGCGTGCCCGAGGATCTCCTGCACCGCCCTGAGATCGGCACCGCCGTCGAGGAGATGCGTGGCGGCGGAGTGCCGGAGCGCGTGCGGTCCGACCGCCTCGGCGCCGATGATCGGTCCGAGTGCCTGCGCGACCAGCGTGTAGACGGCACGCGGGCCGAGCCGCCCACCGCGCGCTCCGAGGAAGACGGCCGGTGTCGGACGTTGCGCACGCGCGGCGAGCGTGCTGCGCGCCCGCGTGAGGTATGCGCCGAGAGCATCGCGAGCGGGTGTCCCGTACGGCACCACACGCTCCTTCGAGCCCTTGCCGAGCACCCGCGCCGTGGCGCGATCCAGATCAAGGTCGTCGACGTCGATCCCGCACAGCTCGGAGACCCGCATGCCGGAGCCGTACAGGAGCTCGAGGATCGCGTGGTCCCGAAGACGTGCAGGGTCGCCGTCGGTGGCCGCGTCGCGGTAGGCGTCCAGCAGAGTGCTCATGCCGTCCTGCGACGCGACGGCGGGAAGCGTTCGGCCCCGCTTCGGCGCGATCAGGCGCAGGCTCGGATCCACGCTGATCAGTTCCTCGTCCTTCGCCCACGCGAAGAAGGAGCGGGCGGCTGCGGCGCGTCTCGCCAGCGTGGAACGCGCGTCGCCGCGTTGCGTGGCACGCCAGAGCCAGTCCCGCAGCGCCTCGAGGTCGACGTCGGCGAGCGGCCTGCCCTCGACCGCATCCGAGAGATCGCGAAGGTCCGAGCGGTACGCGCGCACAGTCGCCGCTGAGAGCCGGCGCACCTGCGCCAGATGCGTGCTGAACGCATCGGCGGCGGCATCGAGGTCCATCCATCCAGCATGCCTCGCAGTGCTCACTGGGACGAGGCGCCTCGCCGTCGCGGTGAGACGGTGAGATCCGCAGAACGATGCCGGAGTGAACCTGCTGCTCACCCGTATCGCGGAGCGTTCACCCGGTCCGCAGCCGCCACCCGGCCTCGTCGCCGCGCACGCGCTCTTCCAGCGACAGCAGGCCCAGCAGCGCGCGCACCCGATCCTCCGACAGCCCGGCGATCCGCGCGAGTTCTGCGGCGGAGCGGGGCGTGCGTGTGCTCATCGCGTCGATGAGTCGGGTCTGATCGGGATCGACCCTGGCCGCCCCGCCGCCGCCCGCACGCGTCGCATCGATACCGAGCAGTTCCCGCACCTCCTCGGTGCTCGTCACGCAGCGCGCATCGTACTCGCGCAGCAGCCGATGGCACCCGGCGGACGCCGCTGAGGTCACTGGCCCCGGCACCGCCCCGAGCGGCCTGCCGAGCGCCGCCGCGTGACCCGCGGTGTTCAACGACCCGCTGCGCCAGCCTGCCTCCACGACGACCGTCGCCATGCCCAGCGCGGCGATGAGGCGGTTTCGGGCGAGGAACCTCCATTTGGTCGGTGCCGCACCGCACGGAAGTTCGCTCACCATGGCTCCTGTCGATCGGATCCGTTCGAACAGCTGCTGATGTCCGGCGGGATAAGCACGATCGACCCCTCCGGCGAGGAACGCGACCGTTCCGCCTCCCACGCCGAGTGCGGCACGATGAGCCGCTCCGTCGATGCCGTACGCACCCCCGGACACCACGAGGGTGCCGGACGCCGCCAGATCCCCGGCGAACTCGGAGGCGACCGACTCGCCGTATGCACTCGCCGCTCGTGCGCCGACGATCGAGACCCGTTCGGTCATGGACAGCCGGCCGACGTCGCCGCGGACCCACAGCAGCACCGGCGCGTGCTCGCCGAGGTCGTCGATCGCCTCCGGCCATTCCGGATCGCCCGGCAGGAGCAGTCGCGCCCCCACCTCGTGCGCACCCTGCAATGACCGCACGACGTCGCGCTGTCGCGCCCGTGGCCGCCAACGCCGCTGCGCTTCGCCGATGACGCGGTCCGACAGCGCGAATCGCGAATCATCCAGCGCGACACGCAGCGCGTCGACGGCGCCCAGCCGCGCGATGAGCGCGCCGGCCACGCCGTCGCCGGGCTCGGCGATCACGCCCCAGCTGACACGCGCCAGCGTCTGCGCCGGATCGTCATCCGGTCGGGCGAGACGTGCCGCCGCGAACGCCTCGGTGTCTGCGAGCAGCGTGTCGATCACGGGATCAGTCCTTTCTTCAGGAAGAGCGCGCGCCCGAGCTCGTCACGGCCAGGACGGTCCACCCCGGCGAGGTCCGCCATGGTCCAGGCCAACCGCAGCACGCGGTCGTAGCCGCGCAACGTGAGCAGTCCGCGCTCGAGCGCACGGTCGAGAGGAGCGCGCACATCGGTCGGGAGCCGCAGGGCCCCCTGTCGCAGATGTGATCCGGCCACCTCGGCGTTCACCGCCCATGGGGTCTCCGCCCAGCGCCGGGATGCGCGATCCCGCGCTTCGCGCACCCGTGCCCTGGCGTGCGCCGAGGTCGTCACCGGGCGCTCGGCCGTCGTCGCACGCGAGGCGGCGACGCGTGCGACCTGCAGGTCGATGTCGATACGATCCCGCAACGGTCCCGACAACCGTGCGGAGTACCGCCGGATCGCGATCGGCGGGCAGATGCACTCCGCACCGCGCACGCCGTGGTTGCCGCACGGGCACGGGTTGGTCGCCAGCGCCAGCTGGAACCGTGCGGGGAATCGCGCCCGGAATCCGGAGCGGTCGATCTCGATGCTCCCCGACTCGAGAGGTTGACGCAGGGCATCCAGCGCGACACGCGAGAACTCGGCGGCCTCAGCAAGGAATGGAAAGTACACCTCAATCGGTGCTCTCATTCTAGCCGCGAGCGGACTCGGAACGGGGCTGATCAGCACGCGAATCTGCATCAAGCACGATCAGATTGATGCATGAACGCGAACACCAACCCACCGTTGACATCGTCCGCCGTTGAGCAGTTGCGGAGCCTCATCGAGTCCGCCGCTGCCACCGATCCACCGCTGCGGGAGTGGGAGCTTTCACTCGCGTGCGGTCACAGGATTCGTTATCGGCAGCACGCCAGCCTCCACGGCCCGGACTCTCCGACCTGGCCGTGCGCCAACTGTGGGCATCGCCGCCGGCTGCTCGGATCGACCCCGGTGGACAAGCTACGGGAGCGGGCCTGGCGCCTCCGAGAAGCGCAGGTTGAGCATCGCCACGCGCTCAACGACGTGGCTAGATTGAACCGGCGGCTCTCTCGCGCGGAACGACGAGTCGCCGCCGCGCGAGCGTCACTCCTCAGACTGCAGAACGATGTTGAGTCGTTCGGCGGGGCGGCCGCGGCCCGGAGCGAGTTCGATGTGATCGATGAGCTGACGCAGCAGCGTCCGGCGTGACTCAGTGTTCAGTGTCGGCCATACGGCGACGAGTTGCTCATGTGTCAGCGGTGCCGGGTGTTCGATGGTGAGTGCAACGCGTTCCTCGTTCAAGTTCGCGATGCGCTCCATGACGCGGCCAGTCATCCCCGTGACGATCTGGTGAAGATCGCTACCGACCACCAGCGAAGACGCCTTGTTGCGAAGAGCGTCGAGTTCGTCACCCGCCACCGCCAGTTCTGCGTCGATGCGAGCAACGGCCGCGGCGTTCGACCTCGCAGCCTTTCTGTTGTGGGCGTCGAGGCGGTCGCTGGAGAAGAACCCGAACAACCACTCGATGACGTACTGCTCCGCGGCCGGCGCCGTGATCGACGCACCACCTGTGCAGGTACCGGGCCCGTGGCGGCGGTTCGCTTTGCACCGGTACACGTAGCGGGCCACCCGATGGCCGTCGGCGTCAGGTTTCTGAGGCTGCGAGACACCCGACAGAGACCCCCCGCAGGGGCATCGCAGCAGACCGGTGAGCAACCACGCGCGTGCACCCCACCCGTTCCGCGCGCCCGTACTGCGTGATCGCAACACGGCTTGGACGCGATGCCAGGTGTCGAGGTCGCAGACCGGCTCTTGGCTGATCACCGGCTCCCCGTCCGCGGTTCGGGCGATGTAGTCGAGCGGATCAACACTGACGCCTCGACGATGCGGCGGCAGTTGGTGCTGGCGGTAGCCGACCATGCGCGGCGAGGTCAACGCGGCACGCACCTTCTGCTCGCTCACGAGCCCACCGTCGCGGCCGGTGATCCCGAGGTGTGCTTTCCAGTGCACTGCGATCTCGCGGAGACCAGTGCCGGCGAGCACGAGGGCGACGGCGTCTTTCAATGCTTGGTGCTCGGCGGGGTGTGGTTCCAACCGCCGACCGGTGCGCCCTGCATGATCGGTGACGCGGGGGCCGGGTTGCCAGCCGAAAGGTGGTCTGCCGCCGTTGATGAAGCCGGCCTGCGCGGCGTGACGTTTCGCGGCACGCTGCCGTTCACTCATTGTGTCCGTCTCCGCCTCTGCCAACAACGCCTTCACCCCGGTGGAGAGTTTCGCCGCCGCGGTGACGCTGTTCAGTTCCTCGGTGGAGTCCTGATGCGACAACAACGTCACACCCTGCTGCTGGCACGAGGTCACCCATTCCAGGCAGCGCGACGCGACCCGAAGAGTGCGGTCGAGTTTCCAGAACGCCACCGCCCGCACCCGCCCCGACGCGATCCCCGCATTCAACGCACGCCACCCCGCACGCTCCGTCCGGGCATACGCGCTGGCGGAATCGCGGTCAACGTACTCCCCCATCACCGTCCACCCGCCCTCCGCCGCGAGCTTGCGCGTCAGATCGACGCGTTGCCGCTCGATCGCGTCCCGACCATCGCCGTGCGCACGCGAAAGCCGCAGGTACAGGAACACCGGCCGCGTGCCCGGCAAGGGTGTCTCGGGTCCGGTCCACCGAAACGGCGGAGGCTTCACCAGCGCGGGACGAAGGAGGACTGTCGTCATAGATGCCTAATCCGGAAACGGCGGCTCATCACCCCACGCACCCGTACCGGCACGATTCGCACGCCCGAACCCCGCACTCGCACGCTGCGCGAACGGGCTGCTGATCGAGGCCGAGTGCGTGCTGCGGTAAATCACTCGGTCACCCACGACGGTGCCGGCATACCGGCCGTTGGAGTCGAAAACCTTCTCGCCCCGGATACGACCGACGTGGGTGCCCGAGGAACTGAACAGGTCATCGCCGCGACGCTTCAGCGGTCGGCCATTCTTCGTATACAGATAGTCCATACGACGATCATCAGCTCGACCACTGACAATTGCGCGGTGCTGTCAGTCCTCGAACGGGCTCACAACCGAATGCACCCCATGCTCGGCACAAACAAATCCAATCCGCAGATGCCCGTCGGCCTCGAACGGTTCAGGCGGAAGATCACGGCCACACTCGGGGCAGGTGCGGTACATCAAGTTGCCATCGAGGTCTTCCATGACCCCAAACTACGCTGTGATCTCTCGACAATGTGAGGAGAAGCCGCGTTCACGCCGCTGCGAGTATTCATGGCCTTTCGCGGAGCCAGCACCGCGTGCGGCGAATAGGTAGGGTTCGCACGCCGTGCCTCGGCGAGATGAGCCGTGCTATGGGAGTGAGAGTCGCCTATTTCTCATTTCACCGGCCCAGCGCATTGTGGTGGGAAAATAGGGGCTCTCGGGCCAGGGCTTGTTCAGAATGTGCTCATCCCAGTCAATGGGAGCTGCCCCATCAAAATCAATCATGTATGGACGAGCAGACTTGGGGACAAGTCCACGCTCGACAATCACCCATCCTTCTCCCGTTATCTCCATCACTTTATAGATGTCGTAACTGCCCGTCATCTGAGGGCTGAACCGAGCTGCGTACATCAGTGTCTCCCCGAGCTGACGGGGCGTCTGACCCGCAAAGAACTTATCCATCCCATCGAATCCGGGGAGCCCGCTAGCGATAGTCGAGACGTCGGTGAGTACCTCCGCGATGGTACGGCCTGCTCGCCACTGAACCGTGGCAAGAATCTCGCCGTTATCCGATTCGATATGCAGGTCGATTTCGTTGTCATCGCGCAGCTCGAAACGCAGGTGGAGTTCGGAGTACAGCAACTCCACTCGCACACCGGTCTTACTGATTAGCTTTCGGTCGATGCCGGACCGGAGGGCGTGCGCAAATGGCGTGATGTTCTGTTCGCCGGCGAGTGAAGCGTAGAGGGCATCGAAGTCGTTGTGTTCCTTGAACATTGCCTCGCGAACGACCTCGTCCAGTTGGCGGGCGGCTTCCTCACGCCCTTCAGCCGTGTTGTAGTCGATCAGTTCAGAGATTCGGGCTTGAGCCTCACCTACCTCACGCTGAGTTTGCCGTACCACCTGGCGCGTCTCCTCGGCATCCTCCTCGATATCGCGAACACGACGCTCCAACAACCATTCGGTGAGCAGAAGCAGTGGCGCAAAGAGCAGAATCGCTGATCCTACGTTGAGGAGCGCGTCGCTCCCCCAAGCCCAGTTTTCCGATCCGCTCAGCAACCACGAGCCTGCGAGCATCGCAATGCCTACGAGCAGGGAGCCACCAAGGCCGGCCAATAGGCGGATACTGAGACTGTGGCGACGCATGTTGTAGGTTGCGGTCAGACTGCGGCGATCGCGGCAGGCGAGTTTTCGGCCGGGGCAACAGAATCTACGCCGTCGGCACCCGTAGCTTCCGGCGCCGGAAGCGGCGACAGATCCTTGTCGGGATCCACTTTCAGTACATCCGGCAGATACTCCGCGTGCCTGACTTTCAAGTATTCGATCCCGGCTTCTGTAGTCGGGTCGTAGTCCATGGACTCACGAACGAACTGGAGGCGGTGCTTTGCGTCACGAATGACCTGCGCCCAGGTGACAGCGCGAACCTTGATTCTCGGTGAGTCGCTTTCGAGCGTGACGCCCCTCTCGCGCCCGCTCTGACGGGTTCGGAGTTTCGCGTTGTTTGCGATCTTGTCACCGATGATCCAGAACTCCCATTTGGTGTCTGTTTCGGCGAATCTTGTGTCACTTGCTACCGTCTCGGCATAGTTCTCGATCTGTCGAATTTCGTCCTGTCCGATGTGCTGACTGGGGCGCTTTAGTTCGATAACGATATGCTCACGGTCGCTCTCACGTGACTTGATAACCGCGCTGAGCATGAGGTCGATTACGCGCACATGCCCATCCGGGTCCGTGACTTCTGCGGCTTCAACACTTTCAACTGTGACGACCTCACCGCCAAGAATGCCAAGGTTGTTACGCAGCACCGTCCGAAGGGTTTGGTCGTCACCCACTAGCGCATACTCCTCACGGAACACCCATGTTTCCTTCGCGAGGATGCGGTGAAGTTGAGAACGTTCCTTGACGACCCGCTTCAAATCTGGCTCGTTGATGATCGCTTCCAGGGATGCCAAAAACTCAAGTCGGTCAGAAATGGTCTTCGCAGATGAGATGACTCCGGCGAGGGAAGTCTTGTCAATCAGGCTTCGCAGGTCTTCGGCATCTTGCTCTGAGAGATTGACTACCTCTTCAAGCAGTGTGTGTACTGTCTCGGGGCTGTGCTCGAGCGCCTCTTTGAGCAGCCGAAGCGAGAGCTTTCGGGAGGCGATATCCGTCTTCTCAACGGCGGGGGCAGCAGCGATAGCAACGATGTCGAACAACTCGCGTGTAGCGGTCTTGAGTGCGCTACCGTTTTCATCCGGCCGGAAAGGGTATGAATCTTCCGTTTTCCATGACTCGATCATCCGGCTATATCGCTCATCGCGTCGCTTCTTAAAGTGCTCCCGAAGTTTGTCTTGCGCGGCGTCGATGACCGAGCTGATTGGCTCGCCCATCGCGCCCTCCATCATTAGGTCGTGGACGCGTTCAGCAAATCCATCCCACTTGACGTAAGCGGTGAAGTGATGGCCTGGCGCTTGAATACCGGGCTTCATCTCGTGGAGAGCGACACCTCGTTCATCACAGAGATACAACCCTCGGTCGTAGTTCGACTTCCACTCGATGATGGACATCGGTATCGAGACCCGGGTACCGTCAATAACGACTTCGAGATCAACGGGAGTGGTTTCCTCGATTAGGTCAGCCGGTCGAATCTCGCGCTCTCGAAAGTAGACCGTCGGCTGGTACTGCGTGATGTATACCGCAAGGGCCTTCGTGAGGTCTTCGATGACGCGATCAGAGTCCACGTACTTCAAAGCTGCGTCCGTCGGGGAAGTGATCGTGACTGTTGTGCCTGTAGCTTCCGCGTCGGATTCCGATACCTCTACATCGAACTCATGAGCGCTGCCCCTCGAACCTCGAATGACAACGAGCTTTCGACCCGTCGTGGCGTCATTGATCGATTCCCACCGCAATTCGTGCCCAAGTCCGTACGCTGCGAACCGACCACCACCGAGACGTCCGTGCAGGGCTCGTCCCTTCGGAGTCGATTGCGCAAGGCGCTTCCATGAGCCGCCAAGCGCCCCGAACTCATTCTCAGCACGGTCAGCAGGGAGGCCAGTACCGTTGTCACGGACGCTCACGGCCTCGATGCCGCCAATCCCCCCAAGCTGAAGATCTACATGAACCTCGTCTGCGTCCGCATCCAGAGCGTTCCATACAAGTTCGAGCAGCCCCGCGCGAGGGCTGGTGATGAACCGATCAAGATGATCCGCCGCTGCTATGACCCTTACTCGCCCCATACGCGGATTATCTCATGGACGTGAGACACCCCCCTCTTCTTGTCTCTCCACGACGGACGGCATCGAGACACCTCACTAAATGTGCCTGCCCTCCGCAACGGCTGGCGGTCAAAGATCGTTTTGTTTGACTACCGATCGGACTGACGAAGATCATCGCGTCGAGAATTTGGGCAACGGTAGGGCTGTGGTGTTCCGTGTCAGCTTCCTGAGGCTGTGCCGAAGCCGAGAATACGACGTCGAGCAGAGGCAAGCACCTGTGCTGCGGCATCGTGAGCAGCAGCACAGGGGTGCGTGGGACAAAACTCTCTGCCGAGTAACTTGAGAACTTCGCGGCTCACCAACGTCGAGGCCGAAAGCACCCATTGCGCGCTCATGACTCCCCACCGACCACTGAGTTCCACACGGTATAAGCCCGCTTCATCGTCGGCCTCCACGAACCCGTGAAGCCCAAGCGATTCGCCATGCGCGACCCCGGATAGATCGGAGTACACGACACGACCGTTCGCTTTCCACTGGTCTGCCAGCGTCGCGGCCAGCGCTGTGTAGCTCACTTTTCTCGGCGTACGACTTCCTGTAAGGCGCTCGATATCGTCAAGCACTCCTTGAAGTGCAACTGGCGCATTTGAGTCCCGTCCGCGCATCTCATGTAGGACTGCATCGGGTTTTACGCGTGCAAAAGTATCCAGCTCCGATGCGAGCCCGGAAAGCCACCGAACCACCATCTCTCGATCATCTTCCGGCTCGATCATCCACCAAGCACGCGCATATGCCTCGATCGCCCCG
The DNA here is from genome assembly GCF_054779995.1 of Microbacterium shaanxiense. Classification (NCBI taxonomy): domain Bacteria; kingdom Bacillati; phylum Actinomycetota; class Actinomycetes; order Micrococcales; family Microbacteriaceae; genus Microbacterium; species Microbacterium shaanxiense. The sequence goes on from NZ_BAAGXE010000004.1 coordinate 165,000, forward strand.
CGCGTGAGAGTTGCAATCGAAAAGGCTGCGTCTTCGTGAAGGAGCGATCTCGCGAGCAGGCGTGAGTGGTCAAGCCCTGCCAGCGTCGCGAAGAGCACGGTTTCAAGAGCATTTCGTCCCGGGTATGGTCCCTGCGAGCGGGATCCGAAGCTCCCTTTTGCCAATCGTTCAGCTCGCGACCCAGCAAGCTCTTCTCCGAAACCACTCAAAATGAGCGGTTCAAGCTCATCGAAGAATCGGAGAAGCGCTACCGAAAATGCCGTCCGATCAGCCTGCGACAATGCTCGCGGGATTTCTCCAGTGCTATCCATCACCACATCGCGGGTCGCGTAGCGAGTTACACATAATGCCAATATTAGCTCTCGTGATCTGCCAACGCGTTCGGGTAGAGCTTCTGATTGGTGTTCACCGTCAGGTCAGGCCAACATGGGATGAACGCGGGCTGAGAGTGGTTCACGGGATTGCGGGTTGGGTCACAGAAACCTTAGTTCCTGTTGTCACCGAGGGACCTGGATATCAAGACCCTCTTCCAATAGGTCTCGCGGTCGATTACATGTTGGTCGTCAGTTCGCATCGACCAGAACTCCAGCAGAGCGAATCGCATCGTCCTTCGGAAGTACTCCTCTCCCGTCGCAGCAAGGTGAGCTTTCAACCCGACGTTGTCGCCATGGAGTGTGTGCGCGTAATAGGACCAGCGTTGCCAGATCCCGGTGTCGCCATACGCTGAACCGACGTAGGGCTCGCCCGTCACAGTGTCGTGGATGACGTAGACGCCCTTCATGTGTTCCAAAGCGATCCGCCAGTCGGGTCGCCCCTGCTTCACGATCGCTTGGATTTCAGCTAGCGAGTGATTGATGCGGTCATGCCCCGGGAATGGATCACCGCCGAAGGGTTCCTCAGCGATCATCGCAACAGTCATGTCGTTGAGACACGCCTCCATGTTCCGGCGGCGGTTGCGACCTGCAAGTACCACTCGCACGTAGAGCCTCTTGATGTACGGGCCCATGAGGTCGTCGCGAAGAACAACATCGTAGGAGTGCTGCCGCGGCTCGGGGCGACGTCCCACTACTTCCCAGATGCCACCGAACAGCCAGAGCGTCGGGTCGTGTCGGTCCTGTGCGAGCGAGAAGATGAACTGTCGGTTGAAGTCGTCGTTTACGTTGCGCCACGAGTTCCAGCGCTGCCATTGATCCGGGTCGCTGCCGAGGGCGTCGATCGGATGAGACTCACCGTTGAACACAGCGAAGTGAAGTTTGCATTGGGTCGGATCGAAGTCCGGCGGCAGCAACGCTGCGAGCGAGATCGGATCCATGGTCAAAGGCTATCGCTGTAGGCGAATACGACTGGTTTCGCCTACGAGCCAGGCCGAGGTGCGGGATTAGGAAAGCACACCACCCACGTCGTTGTAGCGCCTCGGTTCCTATCAGCAAGGAATGGAAACTACACCCCGGTGTGGATCCTCAGTGTAGCCGCGATCACCGTCGCCTCCACGAAGCGAAGGAATGAAAAGTACACCTCGATTGGGTGTTCTCATTCTAGCTCTCGCCGACTGCCTGACAGGGCAGATCAGCGGGTGAATGCTATACCGGAACCATGCACGAATGGCTTCGAGAGTCCGTAGGGCGCGTTTCGCTGCTGCTTGGTGCCGGCGCGTCGGCTCCTGCGGCACCGCTAGCCCGAGAGCTGGCCAAGCTCGTCATCGAACAGCTCGACGAACAGATGGCTGATGACGCTCTCGGTGCGCGGCTCTGGCGTGACGTCTCTCCTACGCTCACGTCGATCTACGAGAACGGCGGTGACATCGAAGCGCTCCAAGATTCCCTGCGAACCTTGGCGGAGCAGGATGAAGACCCCACGCGCCACTGGATAACTGGTTTTCGACCGCTCGGAGGCTACGACGAGACGCCCGATGGCAGAAGACGCTTCAAGCAAGCGGCGGACTGGATTCTGCATCGGCTCGCCTCGGCAACGTTCGGAATCATCGACCAGAGGTGTAAAGACGCCGACCTTTCACATTTCAAGCCAATGCTCGACTACCGACCGCAAGCAATCATCACTCTGAACTACGACATGCTGGTTGAGCGGGCCAGCGCGATGTTTGGTGTACCGGTCTCGACAGGAGCCGACGACTGGGACGGCGGACTGAATTGGTCATTCTCCGCCAACTCGATCCCCTTGCTGAAGCTGCACGGTTCATTCGGATGGCGTAACGGGCGAGTGAGAGAGCCAGTCAATGACGTGCCGCTTCGACGCCTCTATGAGGTAGACGGACTCAATACTCCCTCACCGATCAACCAGATCAATAGCGACCAGATCTTCGGTGCGGGCAACAAGCTTCGCGCCGACGGCCCCTGGCCCGCGCTCTTTCGCAAACTCGGCGACCTCCTTGACAACGCCGAGGTGCTTGTAGTTGTTGGCTATTCGTTCCGTGACGCACATGTCAACGAGAGTCTTCTCAGATGGATGGGAAGCGACTCTCGGCGCCGCATCCTCAACGTAGACCCAGTTCCGCGCCTAGAGACGAACACGGACTCCTTTTACGGCTACCTCCGCTACCACCTCGATGGTGAATACGTCGGGGATCCCGAGGGAGTTCGACAAGGGCTGGGACTTGGCAGGCTGCACCAGCTCGTTGCGCCAACCACAGAGGCGCTACCGCACATCTTCGACATCTGAAGACGCAGCCTTGAAGGCCCCGGCGGCTCTCAGTTCTCTGACCGCCTGATGAGTTCTGCGATCGCCGCGGCGAGAACACCTAGGTCTTCAACGACCGTCTTGGAGAACGCCTCCGGGTCGGACGCTTCCTTGTCTCTGAAGGCACTCGCACGGGTGACGATGTCCTGCACTCGATCTAGGTGTACGTGGAGTTCGCTCATTCAGCCAGCGTAGAACTCGCGTTCATGCGGTGCCCACAAACGCCGTGTAGCGCTTCGGTTCCCATCAGCAAGGAATGGAAAGCACACCTCGTTGGATGTACTCAGCATAACGCCAGCACCCGCAGAACAGGACTGATCAGCTGGCCGAGTTGGGGCAGTAAGTCCGTGATCCCGAGGATCGCGCAGGCTTGATGATCGAGCTCAGATTTTGCCGTGCAAGTCGACACGCTTGCTCCGGGGAGCTCCTCCACGGTTGGACAGTCTCGGACCTGGATTCAAAGGCGAGCACGACCACCGACGCACCGATGCGGGTGGGAAGTTTCGACGCCCGCGACCTGAGAGCGGCCGCAAGAGAGGTCGGCGAAACTCATTGCCGCGGGGAGCCGGTCTGCCTGTAGCGCTGCCTGCTGCAAGAATAATGACTATGTGGAGTCCCTGATTTTGGGAGCGTAATGGGTCGAAGGCTGGCGCCGGCGGTGCGGCGAGCGGAGATCGTCGCGGTAACGATGCGGATGATCGCTGAGGACGGTCCGCATGGCCTGAGTCTTCGGTCAGTGGCGCGACGATGTGAGATGTCAGCTCCCGGCTTGAGTTACCACTTTCCAACTCTCGGTGATTTGCTTCGCGCAGTGATCGATGAGCGCGCGCGAGTCGGGCGGGAAGCGATCGCTAAGATCGTTAGCAGCGCAGGCGATGGCCTAACTTTACAGATGCTCGCCGATGCGCTCATCGACTTCTACTACACGGACAAAGCTGCCGAGACTCGGAACTTTGACGCTCTCGAAGCAGAGTCTCTGGCGCCGGGTCATCCCGCACACGGGCTCTATCCACGGTCCGCGATCCAGCCCCTGCCGATCACTCGAGAGTTGGCGGAGCGCGAGTTCGAGGATCCCGAAGCGGCGCTAACGATGCTGGCGCTTCTCGCGGACGCGTTGCGGTCGCGATGGCTGCGCGACTTGGAACCTGTCGATCGATGGGAAGAGTGGGTCGCCACGCGGGACCAAGTCTTTCGTGGCCTCGTCCGCCGTGCTGAACAGAACCCTCGCATCCCCGATAAGTCTGTCAGCTAGTCGGCCCCGGTAATCTGTCACCTGACAGATATGAGTCGATGTCGCGCGTGACGCGGCGGCAAGGGGTGGTCAGTGGGAATGTGGGGAGACCTAGCGAGCTTTCTCGGGACCTATCGGGTGCCCTTACTGATCGCACTCGTGGCCGTCGTGATCGCTGTGAACACCATCGTTCTCACGACTGTGATCCGCCGAGCAGCAGCCCGCCTAGTTCGCCGTGCGGACAAACGAGACAAGACAGACGTCCGCGCAGTGGCAGCTCATGAGCAACTGGTGCGCCGCGCTCGAACAGCGAGCACTGTGGCGGTCAATGTCGTCATATGGACCCAAGTAGCAGTCGCTACAGTAGTGATCCTGGGGCTACTGGGGGTCAATCTCACCGCGATTCTCGCGTCAGCCGGGGTACTCGCGGCAGTACTTACGTTCGGTGCGCAGAATGTCATCAAGGATGTCATGGCGGGCCTGTTTATGATCTTCGAGGATCAGCTTGATGTCGGCGACATCGTCGACACCGGCATGGCGACAGGCGTTGTGGAGAGCGTCGGCATCCGAGTCACGCAGGTTCGTGATCTGACAGGGATGCTCTGGTCTATCCGTAATGGTGAGATTGACCGAATCGGCAACGGCACCCGATCCTGGCGAAAGGTGGTCCTTGATATCGCCTTGGCACCCGACACCGTACTCTCCCATGCTGACGAAGTCGTCACCTCAGCGATCTCTGATGCGCTATCACGGCACCTCCCACCTGTAAGGCCCGAGGCCGTGCCGGAGTGCGTGGGTGTGGTCGCGTTCGACGGGAGCGCCGTGACCGTCAGGTTCACCGCAGAGGTACCCGCGACGGACGTGTACCCATTAGAAATGACGCTGCGAACCGCAGTCAGGCAAGCCATCATCGATGATCCAACCTTGACGCTCGCCATTCCCCTGCGACTCTCGAGCCCCCTTTGAACTACGGAGCAGCGTCCAAGGTCAGCGCGATCCCTACCCCCAGCTCAAGCGTTGAAGGGGTTCTCGGTCGCGTCAGCGGCGCCTGACGAGACGACCGGCTGATAACTGAAACGTCGAAGAACGCAGCTCGTATCGAGGGCCCGCACCCCAACAACCCGGCCAGTGAAGCCTGCCGTCACCTCAGTGGACAGCAATCGCCCATCAAAGCGCGCCACCTCGACCAGCCCGTCCGCCGTGAGAACTGAGAACACGAGCTGATCAGGCCCACTGTTGAACCCCATCTCAGGGCTCCACTCTTGCGCGCTTACTCGCAGGGCAACGACGGGCGCCTCTACCGGAACGGACGCAAGCGTATGGCGCAGCCCTACCGAAGAGAGGATGACGGAGGCAGTCCCGTCGGTGACGGCGATCTCGGCCCAGTTGTCCGTGTCCATGTGGACCTGTAGTGCCGCCGCCCCTGTGACCTCGACCTCGGTGTTCCAATACTCGTCACGGGCACGAACACTCAACGCCGGGAGAAAGTGGTTCTGCTCGACTGGTCGGATCGAGCGGCCTTGCTCAGAGGAACTTGTGAATGACCACTGTGCTCCACCGTGTGAGATCCACCGGCCGTTCAACTCCTCAGAGCCAAACTCGTCGACGAATCCCGTCTCGAACACCGCAACTGGTCGGGAGTCGTCGAACACTGGCCATCCCTCCAACCACCGCACATCAGCAATGAAGGTCTCGCGGCCATTGACATGGAACTTCGGAACGAAACCTCGCGGCCTCACACCGAGATAGACCGCAGCCCACGTCCCATCAGCGTTCTCGACCAGATCAGCATGCCCCACGTTCTGCACGTCGGACGCCGTTCCACGGTGAGTGAATACCGGGTTCTCCGGGCATGCTTCCCACGGCCCATCCAAACTCGCAGAACGGGCAATGGTCACCGAATGCGTCCGCGTCGTACCACCCTCCGCGAGCAGGCAGTAATAGAACCCGTCACGACGGTACAGATGCGGCCCCTCAGGGTCCGTCAAGACACCAGTGCCCTGCCACAACTGACGCACCTGACCGCGACGATCACCGGTCAGCGGGTCGACCGCTGACGACAAGATGCCAGACAGCCCCGTGTCAGAAACACCCTTCCAGGTCAGATAGCAGGTGCCATCTTCATCCCAGAACAAGTCCGGGTCGATACCGATCGCACCGGATGCGCGCACCGGCACGCTCCACGGCCCCTCAACCGTATCGGCATGCACGATCAGGTGCCCCTCACGAGCAGAGAGCAGATCGCTCGTCACGATAAAGAAGCGACCGCCATGATGACGAATCGTCGGCGCGTAAATACCGGCATTCGAGGGCGCCCCGCTCAGATCCAACTGGTCCGGACGGGAGTACGCGTTCGCAACGAACCGCCATGATTTCAGATCCGCGCTCTCGTGGATTGGGACACCAGGCAGGTACTGGAACGTGGAGTTCACGACGAAGTACGAATCCCCCACACGGCAGATGCTCGGGTCAGGGTAAAACCCGGGAATGGCAGGCAGCGACATTGTGGGCAGTCTCCTTCGTCGGAATCTCAAAAAGTGATATCAGGCTGCGAAGCCTGACAAGCCACGCGGCCTTAATCTTACAGATGACAGATAGCGCAGCACCAACGTTTGAGAGATTGCGGAGGTCAGCCTCTGATTTACGCCCTCCAACGATCGCCCCCAGCGCCAGCCACACGAAGCCCGCACACGCGTCGAGAAGGGTCTGCTGCATTTGGGTGACAGCTTGTAGTCACAGCACCAGCACTGCCGTGTTCATGGTGGTCTCGAACTCAATGAGCGCCCGCGCTATAACCGCCGGCGCTTCGAGCGGCGCTGAAGAACCACGTAAGTCGCGGCGAGCACTGCTCCGAGTGTGACGACCGCGGCAGCGAACCATGGAGCCTCGACCCAGAACCACACGACGTCTGTGTCTGTGAACGAGAACCCGAATGACAAGCACACCGCAAGAATCGCTCCGACCAACAGCATCGACCGACGACGTTCCACAGCGACCATTCCAGCACCTGCCAATCAGATCGACCCATCTGTCTCACACTTTAGCAACGCGGCCTAGCGGCTGCCGTGCCGTGCCACGCACCGGGGTTTCTGCGGGTGGCTCAATGTCGCCCTACCCTGGGGGCGCGTGCACCCAAAACGGCCTCGAAGCAGCGTGCTTGGTAGCGTTATGGCATGCACCCTCGTGGCCCCGCTCATCTCTTCATCGCGTGGGCTGTTCACGATGTCGAGGAGGCTGTGGCTTTTCCTGGCACCTGCGATGCGCTGGCCGATCGGACTGGCATTGAGGCGCTGCGCATGGATCAGCGCCAGTCATGGCTGGCCGTCGGGCTGATGGGAGTTGTTGTCGCTCTCGCTTGTCGCCGAGGTGCGGTGTCGAACGGTCGCTCGTGGTTCTACCGAGGGATGGTCGCGGGACTCCGCGCACACGTTGGTACGCATTTGTTGGCTTCGGTGTTGCAACGTCGGTACACGGCGGGTGTCATAACCGCATTACCGGTCATGCTGCCCGGAGCCGAGTCCGCTCGCCGGGAGCTTCGAAGCCTGGGTGACCCACTTCGCGCGAGAGATTACGCTACCGGGGCGGCTCTCCTGATCCCTGCTGCGCTGGTGTGCCAGGTCCTCGCGCGCATGTTGATTCGTAGAGGATAGAAACCCTCGGTTTCAAACGCAGGGCCCCGGGTTGCCAGCGCCGCTTACTGACTGAGATGGGCCGCGAAGCGATCTACCGTCGACCTCTGCATGGTCGGGGTGACGTGGGAGTTCAACTCCCCCAGCGCTAACGTGATCGTCGCGCACTCGAACGCCGTGCCACCGCCCTGTGTAGCGCTTCGGTTCCTGTCAGCAAGGAATGGAAAGTACACCCCAGATGGCTGTCTTCAGTTTAGCGGAATTGGAGCCAGGACAGATGCTCCCTGTCCTCCAGATCCTGCGTTCTCTATCTGGTTTAGCTCCGCCTCTTACCCGGTTAGCCAGCCCCCGAGGCGGGCCGCCTCCGCACCCTCGAAGGGTTCGCTTCCAGGCACGTGGGCCGCAGCCCGCCCAGTAGACTGGCTTGTGAACGGAATCTAGTCAGGTGTCGAGCGACGGAAGATGGGGAGTTGGCAGCACAAGAGATCAAGCAGTCAGCGATCGAGAATCGGCTGTGGGATGCTGCTGACGAGCTGCGCGTCGCGATGCCCGAGGCTCAGTACGCCTCGGTGATCTTCCCACTGATGTTCTGGAAGTATCTATCGGACACGTGGGATCACAACCACGCCCTGTTCCTGGAGGAGAACGAGGGCTTGGAAGACCTCTCCGAACAAGAGGCTCACGAGATCGAGTACCGCGACTACCAGTCGTTCGAGATCCCGCTCATTCAGCGGGGCAAGGTCGGCGAGATGCGCGCGTCCTGGTCAGCGGTTCGCGCGACCATCACACAACCCGGGCTCGGGGCCAGGGTACGAACCTGCTTGCGGGCCATCGAGACCGCCAACCCCGACAAGTTCTCGAAGTTGTTCGGATCGCTCGCATGGACTTCTGACGAGGTGCTCCGCACGAGCGTCCTGACCGGCGTGATGCGCGCGATGGACCGCGTCCCTGCGATGCACGAGGGCAACATGTCGCACGACGTGCTGGGCGGCGCCTACGAGTACCTCCTAAAGCGATTCTCCGACGGTTCCGGCACCCGCGCTGGACAGTTCTTCACGCCGCGCGAGGTAGTCGAGCTCATCACAGAGATCCTCGATCCGCAGAACTTTGAGTCGGTCTACGACCCCACGTGCGGCTCCGGCGGCATGCTCATCTCAGCCGCGAACCTCTTGAAGAGCCACGGAGGCCGTGGCTACTCCCTGCGCCTCTACGGACAAGAGTCCGTCGGCGACACTGCGGGCGTCGCTCGCATGAATCTGTTCATGCACAACCTCACCCAGTTTCAGGTGGAGGTTGGCGACACATTGAAGAACCCGCAGTTCAAGCAGCCGGATGGCTCTGTCGCTCAGTTCGACGTCGTGGTCGCAAACCCGCCGTACTCGCTGAAGTGGACCCCGTGGAAAACCGACCCGCGAGCACTTGGCGGCATCGCTCCGCGTACCTCCGCAGACTGGGCGTTCGTCCAGCACATGATCGCCTCCATGAAGCCTGGCAAGGGTCGTGCCGGTGTGGTCCTTCCTCATGGTGTTCTCTTCCGCGGGGGCCAAGAAGGGGCAATCAGGCGCAGGATAGTCGAAGACGACCTCCTGGATGCGGTGATCGGTCTTCCCAAGAACCTCTTCTACGCCACTGAGATCGCGACTTGCATCCTGGTGTTCCGAGCGCCGGGAACGAAGCCCGTCGACCGGCAGAACGGCGTACTCTTCGTCGACGCTTCCCAGCGATATGCCAAGAGCACGCTCCGTAACGTTTTGGCCGACGACGACATCGCTGTCGCTGTGTCCGCGTACAAGGCAGGCGGCCTGACCGACCGACCTTCTGAGGAACGCATCCAGGCGCGTTTCGTAACGCGCGAGGAGATAGACAGCAACATCTTCGACCTCAGCATCAGCCGGTACATCAAGCAGATCGCAGGCGACCAAGAGGATCTCGGTGCACTCATAGATGGATACAACCTCGCACGATCCAGGCGCCAGGAGACTGAGGAGCGAATGTTCGCAGTCCTCTCGGACGCCGGGGTCGACGGGCTCGATGAGTGAGGAGTGGCGCTTCGTTCCGGCCGGCTCAGTCACGAAGCAGCGCCGCGAGACGGTGCGCCTTCAACCGGGCATCGAGTACCGGGCGATGGGAGTGCGATGGCACGGCAAGGGTGCCTACAGTCGCGGCACCATCACAACGGAGACCGTGAAGGCGAAGACTCTCTACCGAGCACGTGCCGGGGACTTCGTCTTCAATCGCATCGATACGCAAAAGGGCGCCTTCGACGTCGTACCCCACGGCCTTGACGGCTCGCTCGCGACAAACGAGTTCCCGCTCTACGAAGTCGATCGGAAGCAGATCGATGCGCGATTCCTGTTGCTCTACTTCCAGCAGGCTGAGGTCCGGCGACAGATCGGTCTCGCCCGCGCCGGATCTGAAGGGCGAGCAAGGTGGAAGGAAGCCGATTTCGAGGCTTGGGCCGTCCCACTCCCTCCGCCTGCTGCCCAGGCAAGAATCATCGAGGTCGTCGCCGCGATCGACACTCACATCGCCGCCCTGGATGCCGAGGCTGATGCGCTCAACGCGCTGCTGAACGGTCATAAGGAAGCCCGGTTCTCAGCATTCAAAGCAAGCTCCCCGCTGAAGTGCCTGGGCGACGAGATGAACGAGGTCAAGCGGCCGGTCGATGTCGACGCCACTTCTGACTACCGCCAGATTGGGGTCCGCTCTCATGGCCGCGGCGTGTTCTCGAAGGACGCCGTCAGCGGCCAGGACCTGGGTTCCAAGAAGGTCTATTGGGTAGAGCCCGGTGACCTGGTGATCAACATAGTCTTCGCTTGGGAAGGAGCCGTGGCCGTCATTCCGCCCGAGATCGTCGGCTACTGCGGGTCACACAGATTCCCGACTTACCGACGCCCAGACGGTGGCGACGTCGAGTTCCTCCGCTTCATGTTCTCCACCAATAGTGGAGTCGGACTCCTGGCCGCGTGCTCGCCAGGCGGCGCTGGGCGGAACCGAACCCTAAACCGGCGCATGTTGCTGGCGTCGGAGGTGGCCATCCCATCCCCAGAGGAGCAAGCGAAGGTGGTGGCGGAACTTCACTCAATGGAGGCGGCGGTCGCGGCGGCCCGAGCCGAGGTCGAGAGCCTTCGCTCTACTCGCGCTGCGCTTCTGAGCGCAATGCTGAATCGAGAGATTGAAATCAGCCAGGCCGAAAGGACGGTCACCTGACATGGCGAAGGGCATTCGGGAGCGCGAGTTCCAGAACAAGATGATCGAGTGGTCCATCCCGATCGGGTGGACCTACGTCGCAGGGCGCAGCTTGCCTCGCCAGCAGGCGCAGACCGTCGTTACCGAGCACCTTCGCGATGCAGTACTGCGACTCAACCCCAAGGTCATCACCAACTACGACGTCGACGCCGTGATCGACGAAGTGATCACGACGGTGAACAACGTCGAGGGCGGCATTGTCACGGCGAACGAGCGAGTCCTGAACATCCTTCGAGGCGGAAAGGAGTTCCGCGACAAAGACGACCAGTGGAACGCCCTGACCTTCGTCGATCTCGATGAACCCAACAACAACACCTTCGTCGTCTCCGACGAAGTCACGATGTCGGTACCAGGGAAGACCTCGCGACGATTCGACCTGGTCTACTTCGTCAACGGCCTCCCCCTCGTCGTCGTTGAAGTGAAGTCGCCTACCTCCGACTCCTCGTGGCGAAGCGCCGCGGAAGAAATCAACACGGTGTACGCCGCTGAGTACCCGTGGTTCTTCACCCCGAACGTCTTCTGCGTAGGAACCGACGGCGTGAAAATGCGCTTCGGTGGGGCCGGGGCGCCGACCAACTCGTGGCAGCCGTTCCGGTCGAGCGCGGATGAGGAGAGCCTGAACGGTCTCGCCGACGTACAGCGATCGTGCGAGTTGCTATTCGCCCCCGCGAACCTGCTCGACATCCTCGGGAACTTCTGCCTCTTCGACACGTCAGGTGGTGGGTCGGACCGCAAGTACCTGCCACGCTATCCGCAGAAGGAGGCGGCGCACCTCATGCACCAGCGTGTCGTCGATGGCGGCAAGCAGGGCCTGATCTGGCACCATCAGGGATCGGGAAAGACTCTGCTGATGGTGTTCGCGGCGTCACTCCTGCTGAACGACACCCGCGCAGACTCGCCAACGATCGTGCTGCTCTCGGACCGCACTCAGATCGTGCGTCAGACTGCAGGCGTCTTCGTCTCTGCCATGGGTCACGCACACTTCCACGAGCCCGCCACGAGCGCAGGCCTTCGCGCCCTCCTCAAGGACGGCGTTGCTGGCGTCATCTCGACGACGATCCAGAAGTTCGCGGACGCGGGGGCGAATCTCTCGTTGCGCGACAACATCGTCGTGATGGCCGATGAGGCACACCGCACTCACTCGGCGAGGGATTCCTCGTTGGCCGGGCGGATGCGCGCAGCACTCCCCAACGCGCGGTTCTTCGGCATGACAGGTACGCCGGTGCGCAACCTGCACACGGATACCTTCGCACTCTTCGGCGACGCGAAGGACCCCGACCGCGTCCTGCACCGGTACTCGATGACGCGCTCCCTCCTCGATGAGGCGACCGTCCCCGTCATCTTGGAGCCGCACCCCGTCGGCTTCGAGATGAACGACAAAGCCCTCCAAGAGGAGTTCGACGAGTTCGCCGACGAACAGGACCTAGACGACGCAGATCGCGAAGCGCTCTCACGCAAGTTCGGTCGTCTGACATCGGTCTTCGCCAATCCGGATCGTATCGCGGTCGTCTGTCAGCACATCGTCGATCACTACCTAGCCAGCACATACCGCAACGGAATGAAGGCGCAGGTCGTCGCCTACAACCGGGAACTCGCTGTCGCCTACGCCGACAAGATCAACGAGATCCTGAGCGGCTACGAGGTCAAGCAGGTCTTGAAGAGCGTCCTTGGCAAGGATGGCAAGCCGCGCCACGAGGCGATCAACGCCGAGGTCAACATCTCGGTCTCGGACGCCAAGGACGAAGACCCTGCGATGCGTCCATACCGACTGAGCGAGGTGCAGGAGGAGGACCAGAAGCGTCGCTTCCTTGCACCCGAGAACCCGCTGTCGTTCCTGGTGGTCACCGCGAAGTTGATGACGGGATTCGATGCCCCGAACGAGGGAGTCCTATACCTCGATAAGCCACTGAAGGCTCACACACTCTTCCAGACGATCACCCGGCCCAACCGAACTTGGGTCTCCCCCGTCAGCGGCTATGTGAAGCCGCGCGGCGCCGTGGTGGACTACATCGGCCTGGCGAATGAGGTGCAAACCGCCGTCAAGGACCCGACGTCGAAAGCTCAGTCGCCCGCGGGCCGCTCATTCATCGACGATGTCGATGATCTCCTTGCCGAGTTCCGCGAGGCGTTCGCACGCATCGAGGATCTCCTTGCCGACGCCGACGGTCTCGACATCAACAGCAACTCGTACGATTCAGTTCGGACCATCTCGACCTTTCTCGACGCCGACGATGCAGCGGCCGCGACGTTCAAGCACAACTACCTCATGCTGTCTCGGCTCTTCCCATACATTTCCACTGACAAGCGAGTCGACCGCTACCGGGACTCGTTCACGCTCTTCGGCTCCGTCTACGTGACGCTCTTCAAGAAAGCGACGGACACGGAGCGCAAGGAGCGACTCGCCGAACTCGGCCCGATGGTGCTCGATATCATCAACGCCAACGTGCACTCCTTCGAGGTCGCTGCGTCCCAGGAGGAGTCGCTGACTCTGGACGCACAAGGTCTTCGGGTGCTACGGGACCTGATGAACTTGGTGAAAAAGCCCGATGAGGTCGATGGGACAGACGAGAAGCGACCGACTGCGAAGGAGATCCTCGACCGCGTCAAGGCAGTGCTCGACGAAGGCGTCGACGAGCACTCAGTGAAGTACGTGGCGCTCGCAGAGAGGCTGCGGGACCTGCGAGAGCGCATCATCCAAGGCGCATCCGACGCACTCGAGTTCCTGACCGAAGCCCTGAAGATCGCTCAGACGGTGGTTGAGGCTCAGAAGAAGCCGGATGAGGTTGTTGTCGTGGACGATGACCACGTCGGTGTCCTGTCGCGCATCATTGCGGATCATCCGCCGAACGGCTTATCGGTCACGGAACGCCGGCTGGCCGAGGAGATCGACAAAGTGGTGCGGCACACACTTGCTGCTCAATACGACAACGCCGAAGCGCGCGGAAGAGCGCTTCGGCGGGCTGCGGCCGCGGTGTTCAGGCGCTACAAGCTGAAACCTGTCGGCGAGCCGTACGACTCGACCGTCGCCTACGCCGAAGCGCACTATCTCGTTGACTGACGTCTACGCGGTGGGTCGCTAGGCTCCAAGCGATAAAGCACCGGCATGCTGGCCACACACACAACTGGCCAGCCTTACAGGCAGCCCAAGGGTGTAATAGTGATCCTGCGCGCCTCAGCAAGGAATGGAAAGTACACCCCGATGTGTGCTACCAGTTTACGCGAACGACCACCCTTGGATCTACGACTGCGTAGCTTGCGTTCGTTCAAACGAACAGGGGTGAAATCGAGCCGTTGAGCCGTGTCGATTCGGCGGCGCGTTAGGCGATGATGCGAGCGAGTCGTGCGATGCCTTCAGTGATCTGGGCGGGGGTGGCTGCGCCGTAGGAGAAACGGAGGAACGGGGCTGGGGGCTCGTCGACGAAGAAGTGTCGCCCGTCTCCGACGATTACCCCGACGGCGTAGGCGTCGGCGCTAATCTGCCTGGTATCGGCCCCGTGAGGTAGTCGCACCCACAGGTGGATACCTCCGCTCGGTACGCTCTGGATTCGAACGCTCGGCAAGACCTGACGGATCGTAGCAACCAGGGCGTCGCGGCGTTCTGCGAGTTCGGTGCGCAGGCGCTTGAGGTGTCGTGGCCAGATGTTCGAGGTGAGCAGGCTCAGGGCGATCTCTTGCACCATGGGAGCGACGCAGAGGTCGTCTGCGGTGCGGGAGGCGCGGAGTCGGTCACCGGCGGGGCCGCGTGCGATCACCGCACCGAGCCTGAGCCCTGGAGAGGCGGCCTTCGAGAGCGTGGTGACGGTGACGACGTGGCCGTTGGCGTCTTCGGTGATGAGCGCTGGCGGTGTGCGCCCGTCGATGCCGAGGTTCCTGGCCCAGTCGTCTTCGATGATGAATGCCCCGTGTTGAGCTGCGAGTTCGAGTACCTGGGTGCGGCGTTCCGGGTTGAGCACCGCGCCGGTCGGGTTCGCGTAACTGGGTTGCAGGTAGATCACGCGGGCGCGGGTGCGTTCGAGCGCGTCAGCGAGACGCTCGACGATGATTCCCTCTTTGTCGGCAGGTACGGACGCGATGGTGAGGCCCGCACTTTGTGCCGCGAGGATCGCGCCGGGGTAGCTCGGACTCTCGGTGATCACGGTAGAGCCCGGCTCGGCGAGGGTGCGCATCGTGAACACGAGACCCTGCTGACCTCCAGAGACGATGAGCACGTCGCTGGGATCAGCTCGATACTCGGCGGCGAGTACGCGGCGAAGCTCCGGCGATCCTGCGGGCGAGGTCATCATCCATGCCCTGTTGCTTTTGGCCGCTCGCGAGCCGATCCTGTGCAGGTCGTCGTGCGGGAGGAGTTCGGGGGCGAGGTACCCCCATGAGAGCGGGATGTGCTCGGGCGTGCCGTAACCGCCCAGGCGCGATGCCCGGTCGGCGTCTACACGGGCGGGGCCGAGCGCCTGCGACTGCCACGCGAAGTCCGGCTCGGCGAGCCGCATGCGCTCGGCCACGAAGGTACCCCTGCCGGGCTCGGCACGCACCAGTCCCATGGCGCTGAGCTCGGAGAGGGCAGCGGAGACTGTGGCGGCGCTCGCCTGGAATTCCCTGGACAGTTCTCGCACCCCGGGGAGCTTCTCTCCGGTAGGCGCCGCTGCTACCCGCTGGTGCAGCCGAGCCGCGATCTCCGACGCTCTGTTATCATTGGACATGAAGCTAGTAGATAACGTTACTCACTATTTGACAAGTCCGTTACCGCCATGCCCAGTTGTCGTCACGGGGTCTGCACGGGTATGAGCCGGGTAGCTGCTGTCCTGCGGGATGTGTCCATCTCCGCCGTGGTCGCGGGGTTCCTCTCGGCACTCATCAACTTTGCCGGGCCATTCTTGATCGTGCTCGAGGCGACCAGAGCGGCGGGCCTTGATGAAGTGCAGACGGCTTCCTGGGTGTGGGCGTTGTCGATCGGCAACGGCGTCTGCAGCATCGTGCTCAGCCTCTTCACTCGCATCCCGGTCATCGTGGCCTGGTCGACGCCGGGAGCCGCGCTCCTCATCGCCTCCCTCGGCGGCTTCTCATTCGCCGAGGCCGTCGGCGCATTCCTCGTGGCGTCGGTTGCTGCGGCGGTCGTGGGGTTCACGGGTTGGTTCGGGTGGTTGCTCGCCAGGGTGCCGGGCCCCGTGTTGCAAGCGTTGCTCGCCGGCATTCTGCTTCCCTTTGTTGTGACCGCGGCGGGAGCGTTCGCGAGTGCTCCGCTGATCGCGGGCAGCATCGTGGTCACGTTCTTTCTCGGTAAGCGTTTCTTCGATCGCTTCGCGGTGTTGGCGGCGCTCGTGGCGGGTCTAGCAACGACCTGGGCCTCCGGGGCGTTCCATGACGTCGCGCCAGTGCTCACCCTGGGTGGCCCGGTGTTCACGATGCCCGTCTTCACGCCCGCCGCGCTGGTGAGTGTGGCACTGCCGCTGTTCATCGTCACGATGGCGTCGCAGAACGCGCCCGGCCTCGCGCTGCTGCACTCGCAGGGCTACAAGCCGAGCGACCGCCTGCTCGTTGGCACGATCTCCGCAGTGTCGGCGGCCTTGGCGCCGTTTGGCGCGCACGGCATCAACCTCGGCGCGATCACCGCCGCAATCGCGCTCGGCCCCGAATCCCACCCCGACCGTACCAAACGCTACATCGCGGGCCTCTCGGGTGGCCTCACGTATCTGCTGGTCGGCTCGTTCGGCGGCGTGCTGGTCGCCGGGTTCCAGGCGATCTCCAGCGAAACCGTCGCTGTTGTTGCCGCCGTCGCGCTGCTGGGTTCAGCGCTCACCGCGCTCACGAGTGCGATGAGCGGTGACACCCGCACGGGCATGGCCGCGATCACGACACTCGCGGTCACCATGTCGGGGGTCGTCATCCTCAGCGTGGGCGCGGCGTTCTGGGGTCTGCTCGCGGGCAGCGCCGTCTACCTCGTGCTGGCCCCGCGCCGAGAGCATGCGCAACGGCCCAGCGCGGGAAACGAGGCTGTCATGACGCAATAAGCGAGCAACCACAATCCCACTTCGAGGAGTCGGCGCTCATCACACGCCCGCTCCGCGGGACGCCGTTGCAGCGGCGGCCCACAACCCACCACTGAAGGACCCTTCAATGACTACCACGATCGCACCGACCGTTCGTTTCCTCTCGTCCGCCGATGAGGATCAGTGGCGCGTCCTCTTCCGCGCCTACCGCTCGTTCTACAAGCTCGAAGCATCCGAAGAAGTCGTTTCCCGCGCATGGGGCTGGTTCATGGATCCGACCCACGAGTGCAAAGCACTCGTCGCCGAAGCCGACGGCGAGATCCTCGGCTTCGCACATCACCGCCGATTCTCGTCGCCCTACACCGGCACGAGTCACATTTTCCTCGACGACCTCTTCACCGTTCCCGCCGCTCGCGGCCACGGCGTCGGGCGGGCACTCATCGGACGCCTCACCGACATGGCCGCCGCAGAGGGGCACGCTGGGGTGCAGTGGATGACAGCGGAGGACAACCACCAGGCCCAGGCCCTCTACAACACCCTCGCCACCCGAACCGCCTGGGTGACCTACGACGCCGAGTCGACACGAAAGTGATGCGTGAACTTCGCCGAATCATCGCCATAGTCAGCACCGACGAGGAGCTCCCGTCATGATCTTGATCCCCGATCCCTGGTGACTCCCGGCGATTCTCGCCGCCGCGCTCCTCTTCGACGTTATCGCCTCGATTCAGCCACCGAAGTCCATTCGAGACTGTCTCGACGGGGTCGGCGTGCCCTGAGACTGGTGGTGGGCACTGATCGTGATCAAGAATCTTGCAACCGTCGGCCTGATCGTCGGCATCTGGGTGCCGGGGATTGCCTTCGCGGCCAACGTCGGGGTCGTGGTCTACTTCATCGCGGCGGCCGCCGCACACATCCGAGCGCGGTTCACCGGTCAATCTTTCTGGGTGAACTGCCTGGGCATGCTCACTCTTTCCTTCGCTGTGCTGATCTTCACTTTCCTGTAATCGAATGGGCCCGTCGTCAAGTTCGCAGGGTACCTTGCAGTCCGCGTGCGAATTCGGTGAGCGCTTTCAGAGTCGCGATGGCGTAGGAGACGATCTGGCTCCGCAGGACACCGTCGATGTCGCGGGGCACGCCTTGGCGTGTAAGTACCCAGATCGCGCTGTTCTGAACGCCAACGTCGTCCCCGACGATGTGGCCGGAGATGGTGTTCCGTATGAGACGCAGAGTCTTGTTGAACTCTTTGTCATCCCTCATCTCGGACATCGCCTGCTTGAACGCGCGGACTGCTTCATCGAACTTCGCAATATCGAACAGATGGGCGCCGGTGTCATTGGGGAGACTCCGCATGGCCTTGGATACGGCATTGACCATTCTCCCGGCTGACTCTTCCGCCTCTTCGAGTGTCAGGGCAAGGAACTTCTCGGCGGTGAGCCGGTTCTGCGGGTCCGCGAGTAACGCACGGAGCATGACCCGCATGTCGAAGTCGACGGTAAGGATGAAGAACTGGAGCTGCGTGAAGCGGCGATAAATCTCGGAGTCCCGTTCGAGGCCAAGCTTGACGTTCTGAGCAGCCTGTTCCAGCACGCGCTCCTGCTCAGGCAGTATTGCGTCGAACCCCGCGATAATGTCCGCGGCACTGCCACCCGAACTCTCACTCATTCTCGTTCTCGCTCCCCGCGCCAATGTCGCTGTCGATATGTGCCTGCACTGCTGTTCCTCGCCTCGTCAGATGACGGGGTCGCGTTCCCAGTTTGGCGATCGCGGGAAGTCATCGTCTGAGCGCCACCCCGCTGCGTTCGCCCACGGTGATGCGCGGGGCACATCGAACGCGTCCCATCGCCATACGTCAGGATGTCGTCGTTCGGTGCTCGTTGTCGGACGAGCCGCGTAACCGAGTGTCTGTCCCGCGGGGACGGTGTAGTGCCACCAGCAGCCAACCTGATCTTGGCCTACGGCGAATGAGTCGGGATCGAGGTTGTGTTTTCTGGCAACCTCTATGAGCGTCGCATGCACGTCGAACGGGCCGGGGCGAAGCAACACAGCGTTGAGGTACTCGGTGTCGAAGTCGTAGGCAAAGTTGAGCAACTCAGGGATGTGCCGATCATCGACCAGCCGACCAGACTCATCAAGTTCTCGCGAGCCCGCGACGGACTCTTCATGAAGCCTGCGCAGTCGAGCGCCGGCGTCGTCCGCAATGCGCGGGAAATACTCGGCCAGCGCGGCGATGAGCACGATCGTCTTGGTCGAGTTCACCCGTGTCGCGTAGCCAAGGTCTCGGCCGTGTAGGACGCCGTGGCGCGAGACGAGGCCGAAACTGCCGGACTCATCGACGTTCTCGGAAAAGACACGGCGGACGACCGGCAGGTTCGCTTCAATCCCCGCCAGTGTCGCGTCATCAAGATAGGGGTCCGCGTTGGCCTTGGAGAAAAAGGACTGCCCGGTAAGATCGCGGCTCATCCCATCGATCTGCGCGAGGATGATTGGGATCGACGCCTCGTAGGCTCCCGCGAGATGATGCTGAATCGCCTTCTCGATGAGCGCGACACGATCCCAGATGACCTGCTTGAACGGGTAGTGAGAGTTTGACCACCGGCGTATCGGTGCCGCTGCATGCCGGAGAAGAACCTGATTGTCGGAGTTCCAGACCTCAGTGATCGCCTCATCAATGGCCGTGGGCCCAGCACCCTTCGCGGCGAGGCGTAGGACCCCGACTGTACCGGCCTGATGCCAGCGATCGCACATCGCCCACCCCAGCGGGGCAAACAGCGCGACCGCCTCGGCGATCTGAGCGACGGCGGGGTGCGCGACGACTCCGAGGCGTCGCGCCACCTCAGCCGCCAACTCAGCTTGCGTCATGTTTCATCCCTCCGCTCAACGGTCTCCCTCAAGGATGACAGGCCAATGCGATCCGCCCCAGAGCCCGCGCCCGCGAGTCATCTGCCTGACACCGACGGTCCTTCTCCGACGCCTCGTACGATGGGACAGCTACTGCGCTCGACCATGCTTCCGATCAATCAGATCGCCGCAGATGTGGGATGGGCGGTTGCCGACTTCGCGGCCCGCCAGTTCCGACGGAGCCTTGGGGTAACGCCAGAGGCTTACCGGCAGTTCGTGTGTGGCGCCGGTTCGGACGACGCGACGTAGCGGTGCCGCAGTGGTCTGTCAGACCGCTTGCTTGACCAGTTCGGTTCATGCTCGTCGTTCGGCGCGAGCGGCCACGGCCTCCCGCACACGAGTACGGGCGAGCAGGATCAGGCTGATGGGTCCCATGATGACGAGCTTCATCGTGTTCCACAGGCAGAGGAGGACGAGGAAGTTGAGCCATCCGGGTCCGCCGTCTGCGATGAGGGTGGTGAAGGTGCTCGCGGCTAGGAGGTAGGGCACGGCGAGGAGCATCGCGGGGACTCCCCATTTGAGTCCTCGGCGGGTGCGGATGGCGTCGAGGAGGATGTTGGTGGGCATGTAGCGGCGCAGGAATGCGCGGGTGTAGACGCTGAGGGTCCAAAGCTGGCGGATCATAACGGGGGTTACCTCTCACATGCACGACGGATCGTCGGAGGCGGTGCGTGTGTGAGTGGCCTTGCGGCCTGCCCCGAGGAGCGTCATATCAAGGAGAAATCCGCCTCACCACCAGGGTACGACGCACCAGCGGCATTCGGAAGGGCAACCGATCACAGGCCCCGGCTCGCACCCTCGCGCCGCATCACCCGCGACGGAGCATCCTGACCATCACTGCTAGCCAGGTCGCGGAGCCTCGCAAGTGCTGCTTTCGCCCGTGCCGCGTCGATCTTCTGCGCATCGCTATCGAGGGCGGGGCCGAGCGGAGTGCGTGTGGTGATGCCGTAGCGGTCGCGGTACGCGGCGACGGTCCGTGCCTGCCGTTTCCACGCTGCCGCGGCTCTCGTCTCTGCCGGTGTGTCTCCGAGCGCGAGCGCCCATTCCTGCCGTTCGGCGATGGCCTGGTCGAGGACGGCTTCGGCACGTTGCTGGATCAGCTCGCCCCGCTCAGTGAGGGCCTTCCGCATCTCGGAGCTCATGGGTCCGGTTGCTTCGGGGATGAGGCCGGCGATCAGACGGGGTGCCTTGCGGGTACGACCAGAACCCACCGGCCTCTCGGTGGCGCGGGCGAGGCGGTAGTGAAGGACGGAGGCGATGTCATCGGCGTCACCGAAGCCGCGGACCGCGACCAGCCGTGGCATGAGGGCGTCGATGTCGTGGTGGTTCGCTTCCGCCCGCCGCAGTTCGGCGGTGAGTGCGCCGAATATATCGGAGTGGATCGTGTCTTCAGCTTCCTCTGGGGTGAGGCCGGATTCGCGGATGAGGGTGGCGAAACGGTCGTGTTGGGCGGCTTGCGCGATCGTCTCGTACTCAGCCGCGAGCTGCCCCACCGACCCCCAGGCTTCTTGTTCGGCGGTGATCGTCTGGTGTGCGGAGAGTTCCGCGCCGGTGTGCTGCAGGACCCCGTAGAGGATGCTCCGCGCGGTCGCATCAGGATCATCCGCGGGGTGCGGGGTGGCGTGGTTGTCGTCGGGGCGGTCGGTGGCGACGTAGACGAGGTTCGTGTGCCGGCCGCGAGTCATCGCGACATATAGGTTCTCCCGCGTCGTAGACGGATCAACGAGCACACGAGAGGTGTCGGTGGTGATGCCTTGCGCCCTATGCGCGGTCACTGCGTATCCCAGATTGACGTGGTCGGAGATGTAGTCGGCGGGGAGGATCACGGTGCCGCGGCTGTCGGCGCGTCGAGCGGTGAGTGATCCGTCGTCGCGAATGTCAGTGACGGTCCAGCGGTCCCCGTTGCGCACCCAACCTCGCGGGGTGCGGAGCCGTCGGTCGTTCTTCCTTGTGATGATCGTGTCCCCGACCCCGGCGCGAGCATCTCCTTGGAGTTGGACTTCGCGGCGGGCGTTCACGGTCCCGTCGAGGATGAGGTCGGCGCGGGCGCGCTGGTTCAGGGCGTGGACGGATTCGTTCGAGTCCGCGATCAATACGGTTGAAGCCCCGGCGAGAGTGTCGGCTCGCCAGGCGGTGTAGGCGGCGTCGATCATTGCCTCGGTGTTCCCGCCGTTGATGCGGTCGTGGGCGGTGTAGGTGTCGATGGCTTCTGGGCGGCCGTGGCGGAGGTCGAGGGAGGTGGACTTTTCCCAGTCGTTGACGAAGCGGTGCACGTCGAGCAGTTCGGGGGCGTCGTTGCGGTCGTGGACGAGGAGGGAGAACGCGCCGCCGGCGGTAACGGATTGCAGTTGCGCCCAGTCACCCACCAACAGCACCTTCGCACCCACCTCCACCGCGTGCGCCGTGAGTCGATCGAGTGAGAGGGTGCCTGCGAGGGAGGCTTCGTCCACGATCACGAGCTGGCCCTTACGGAACGATGCACCGATGTTCTGGTGGTCGTGCCACCATTTCGCGGTGTTCTCCGTCCGGATGCCGAGATCATCGGCAAGGGCCTGCGCGGCAACCGCGGACGGTGCCAACCCGACGACGCTGCCGCGCCCATGCTCCCGCTCCCACGCGGTGCGCAGGGCGCGCATCGCCGTTGTCTTCCCAGCCCCCGCCGGGCCAACCAGCACATCGACTGCGCGACCGGAGATCGCGACCCCGGTGAGGGCTACTGCTTGATCATCGGCGAGGAACCTACCGTCGCCGTCCGGGCGACGGGTGACCTTCTCGATCACCTCGACCGGGACGGTGGGTGAGGTCATGCTGCGGGCGCGCTCGAGGAGCCTATCTTCCGCCGCCAGGATTTCAGGCGACGAGTACACCGTCGACGCGACAGGCCGGAACCTGCTGCTGCCGTCGGCCCGACGGAACACGGCAGGGCTGGACGCGAGCTCGGGCGGAGTGAGCTGGATCGATGCGCGCTCGGCACCGTCGACCACCATTCCAACGACAGCTTCACGATCCTGCGTGGTGGCGAACCGGTACGGCATCGTTAGCCGTGCGGCTTCAGCGGTGAGGTTCCATCGCCGCCAGGTCGACCGCTTCTCACCAACTGTTTCGACCACGCTGCGCCCGAGCAGGTCGAGCACATCCAAAGGCACATCATCAGCACGCAACAACAGCGGGGCGTCGTTGGCGGTGACGGTGCGCGCCCAGCGGGTGGCGTCTTCACCAAGAAGGTGCGACGCACGATCCCGCCACTCACCGGTAAGTTCCACGAGGGAACGGACCTGCTTCTCCGGCCTGGTTGCCAACGTCGCCTGCGCACGCAACTTGATGACCGTCGTCAACGACGGTTGCCGACCGTGACGCGCAACGTACTCGGCAATGAGACGGTTCTTCTCCTCGTCAATCTGCCGTGACCTCGATGAGAACTCCGCAACCAGTCGCTCCGGCACCGTCGTGATCGCCCAGGCAGGGTTGCGGTCACGTCCCATGTCGCGCGCTTCCCACTCGACGCCGAAGGTGCGGGTGAGGTGGTCGGCGAACACGGCTTCGTGGAGCTCGGAGAGAGCGACGGTGGCGACGTGGAGGGGGCGTCCGTCGAGGGAGCGCCATTTGCCGTCGTGGACGGTCTGCACCTTGTTCGAGATCACCACATGCGTATGCAGATGCGGATCACCCGCCCGCGAATCGTAATGATCGAACGCGGTGGCGATCACCCCGGACACATCAGCCTGCGCAACCGCCCCATTGCGTCCAGCCGCACCGACACGAGTTGCCGCAACCTCGCGCTCGATGAACGCAACCATCTCCGCAACCGCTGCGTGATGCGCGTCCGCAATCAACGATTGCGTACCCGCATCCGACACCGCCCACAGCACCGACGCAGACTTCGGAATCGAGAACGTGAAATCAAACCCCGCAACCGCCTTCCGCACCCCACGAGCGCTCTCCTCCGCCTCGATTGCAGCAACCGCCTCGGCACGCTCCGTCACCGGGAGGTCGACGTCGAGCCTTGCGGTGCGACGTTCGATCCGCTCGGCCACCGTCGGATACTTCCGATACGGACTCCCAAGCGCCTGATCAGTGACGGGATCGCACCCCTGCCCAATCAGCCGTTGAAGCTGCTCCTCCGTGACTTCATCGTCAACGACGATCGAACCGCCACCGAGCGCGGTGACCGCTGACCCAATCCACCGCCCAGGGGGTGTTCCTTCCTCCGTGTAGTACCTCGTGAGCGGCGTGGAGAGCACCCGGTCGCCGTCACCGGTGGCGACAGTGCGCAGGAGGTACTTGTAGCCGTCGCCGGCGGACATCACCCGCATCGAAACCGTCACCGCTCACCGTCCTGTCTTGGTGAGGAGGTGAGCGTCAGGACCCGCCGGCACGGTCAACTCTGAGTTGACTCACGCGACGGCGCGAACCTCGCTTGCAAGACGCGTGGCAACTCGTTCGAGCGAACCGCGAGGGGTGAAAGGCGTTGGCCTTCGCGGCCGTCGTCGTGACTTGGGTCGCGTCTGCTGGCCGTCGGCGTGTGGGGTGGTTCGTGCACCTGGTTTGTGACCAGTTCGGAGCCGAGGTTCGGCTTCGAGGATCACCGTTCCAGGAGGTTCGCCCGTGGCAGACCAGGCTCCCACCGACCCGTCCGCGCCCCTGCGTGTCGGGTCGCTGTTCTCCGGCTACGGCGGACTCGACTTCGCCGCCGAAGAAGTCTTCGGAGCAAAGACGATCTGGTTCTCCGAGATCAACGAACCCGTCGCCCGCGTCTTCTCCCACCACTGGCCCGACGCACCCAACCTCGGCGACATCACCACCATCGACTGGAACACCGTACCGCCGGTCGACATCCTCTGCGGCGGGTTCCCGTGCCAGGACGTATCGACCGTGGGCAAGATGACCGGCCTCAAGCCTGGCACCCGCTCCGGGCTCTGGGCGCACATGGCGGAAGCCATCGACACACTGCGACCCGAGTGGGTCGTGATCGAGAACGTCCGCGGGCTGCTCTCCGCACCCGCCATCCGCACGAACCTCGAAGGAGACAACGATGAGCAACGCAACCCCGGATATGCAACCCCGACGATGCCACCCCTCGCGGTGTGGAACCCGACCCGTGGTATCTGGGAGAAAACCGCACCTCGACCTCTTCGGGCAGCAGGAGCAGTTCTGGGAGACCTGGCCGACCTCCGGTATGACGCGCAATGGCTCGGTCTTCCGGCTTCCCTCATCGGCGCACCCCACCCCAGATACCGCGTCTTCATCCTCGCCCACCGCACTCTTCCGCACCCCACTCGCCTCCGACGCAGCAAGGGGCGGGGAGACCTTGCAGCAAGTGAAAGCACGCCGCGGCACGATCGCACTGAGTCACCAGATCATCTACCTCGCTTTACACGGGTCACACGGCTACCCGCAGACCGAGGAACCCGAGAGCCTGTGGAGCCTGATCGGGCAGCTCTTCAACGATGGGGACGATACGCCGAAGCTGTGACCCGGTGGGAGCGAATCACTGGTCGTCCGGCCCCTGCGCCTGCGCTCTTCAACGACACAAGCGGACCGCGACCCGCCCCGGCGTTCGTGGAATGGCTGATGGGTCTCGAAATCGGGTGGGTCACTGCACCTTCGCGGGGTCTCAGCACAAACCAGCAGCTCGCGGCGTTGGGCAACGGGGTTCAACCTCTACAAGCCGTGAGTGCTATCACTTCGCTTCTCTCCGTCGCCCGACGAACACTGAGTTCACACGCGGTTCTCGCTCAGCGTTCGTCTCGACGGACTGTTTGACAACAGCTACTTTGTATTGCAAGGCTTGTTCGCATGGCTACCAGGGACCGGACCGCCCAACTCCGCAAGGGAGTTCTGGAGCTCGCGATCCTTGCTGTGCTTGACGGTGAGGAGTACTACTCCATCGAGATCATCGAACAGTTGGGCACGCAGCCCGCGCTGACCGCGACTCCAGGGACCGTGTATCCACTGCTCGCACGCCTGGACAAGGCCGATAAAGTCACGACTCGTTGGGTCGAGGCGGGGAGCGGTGGTCCTCCGCGGAAATACTACAGCCTCACAGATGAGGGCCGCGCGGCGCTCGAAGAGGGAGCGGCGGCCTGGGATGCGCTGAGTGGCGCGATGGGCGAGCTACTCCGGAAAGGTGGCCTCATCTCGTGAAGTCATATCTGCGGGCGGTTGGCGCCCACCTCGGGAGCCTCAGCCGAACTGACCGCATCCTCGCTTTGGAAGGGCTCGAAGCTCAGCTCGTCGAACTGGTGGATGCGGGAATCGAGCCAGTGGAAGCGCTGGGCGCTCCTGAGGACTATGCGGGCGAGCTTCTCGATGCGCTTGCGAGCGATGCGTCCGCTGATGAGCCCCACCTCCGAGTACTGGGTCTCCCCGTGGAAACACGGGGCCTGGTGAGTGCCAGGGTCCGTTCGCGAACATGGAATCCGGAGAGCCCGCGCCTCGTGGTGCCGAGACTGCTCGGAGTCGGCTGGACACTCAACCTCGGCGCTCTCGCCGTGAGACTCAAGCTCATCCGCCCTGACGACGCAACCAGCGACGTACTCGACCAGATCCCCGAACGCTCCGTCCGTGCCGCGCAGCTCGCACCGCTCCTGGCAGCAGGTGCGACCGCAGGCGCGTTGGCACTCATGTGGAAGAAGATGCCGGACCGGGTTGCATCTGGTTTTGATGCCTTTGGGCGGCAGAATCGGACGAGTTCAAAACTCTCCATGCTCGGCAGCCTGATGCTGGGCGTCGCGCCAGCGCTGTGGGCGCTACGCAAGCAGGCTTCGACAGAGGATCGACTCGTGAGCGCCGCAAGCGCGACAACCCTGGCTACTGTTTCAGCTTCAGCCGTCGCGGCTTCGATTTTCAGCGCGCGCGGGCCACGTGGCCGATGGGGCCTGCTCGTTCCTGCGGGACTCCTACTCGGAGTTGCGGCATCCCTCGGGGTGATCGTACTCCCGCTTCGCGCGGGACTGCGTCACGCCTGGCGCAACGCCAAGGCGACCCCTGACTACATCGATCGCGAGCGCTGAGGTCAACACAAGGATCGTCATTGACCGCAATGCACACTCTTCACCGCTGATACCTTCGGCGCCTGAGATCACAGGGTAGATGCCGCCTCCAGGCTGCCCTGATGACCCCTTGGGACGCGGCGACTGAGGATCACGCCGGGAAGAGCATGGTCGACTTGCCTCAACTAGTATGTAATGCAAGGATATAGGCGATACATGCAAGTGGCACATAACCCGCATCCTCTTGTTCGATCTCTCACGCAGAAAGCGGTCTACTCATGAACCTCGACACTTCCGTTCTCTCCGGCACGACGGGGCTGGTGATCGGGATCGCGCTGGGACTGCAGGCGCTTTTCGCCGTGATTGGTCTCGTCGTGCTCGCTCGCACACCCAGCGATCGGCTGGTGTTTGGTCGCAAGTGGCCTTGGGCGCTCATCATCTTGTTCATCAACACGATCGGGACGATCCTGTTTCTTGCGATCGGCCGCAGCCCTGCCCCAGTCGCAGATGTGTCGCCCGCAACGTCGGCCGATACGGCCAGCACCGTACGGAATCTGTATGACGGCGAGCAGCAGTGACCGCCCGCCATACGCCCGGCCTGGAGTCCTCTGCCATCGCTGTTCGCGGCTTGACGAAACAGTATGGGGACCAGCGCGTGCTCGACGGGCTCGACCTCTCTGTCGAACCGGGATCGGTATTCGGGTTCCTCGGCGCAAACGGCGCGGGGAAGACTACCGCTATCCGGATACTGCTCGCGTTGGCACGTGAGAACAGCGGGACCGTGCGCATCTTCGGGAATGCTCCGGGGAGCGCTGAGGCGCGCTCCCTCATCGGCTACTGCCCGGACGTACCCGGGTTCGCGTCCTGGATGACGGCCCGAGAAGTACTCGAACAGGCAGCGTCACTGTTTCAGCTTTCCAAGCAGACGGTTCGCCGTCGCGTGCCCGACCTCCTCGACCTCACCGGGCTGGCCGATACCAAGGCCAAAGTCGGCGGCTACTCTCGCGGGATGCGGCAGCGCCTCGGCTTGGCCCAAGCTCTGATCAACAGTCCGCGACTCCTGATCCTCGACGAGCCGACCTCCGCGCTGGACCCGATGGGCCGCCGCGCCGTTCTCGAACTCATCACCGAGCTCAAAGGCAATACGACGGTGTTCTTCTCCACGCATCTTCTCCCCGATGTGGAACGTGTTTGCGATGACGTGGCGATCCTCAGCGCCGGTCGCGTCGCCGCCGCGGGCTCGATCGGAGAGGTGCGTTCGAGATTCGGAAGCACTCGCGGACGAATCATCGTGGAAACGGATGAACCAGGCCGCCTGCGCATAGTGCTCGAAGCCGAGCCCTGGGTTCTGGAGATCGGCAACACGGAACGAGACTCACGCGCTCTCCTGCTCACGGTGGATGACATCGAGGAAGGTGCCGCACGGGTCGCGGCCAAGGTCGCCTCCTGCGGTCTCCGCTTGTACCGGCTGGATCCGCACGAGGCCAGCCTCGAAGACGTGTTCGTTGACCTGGTGGAGGCGGGCCGATGAACGCGATGCGTCCGCTGCTGCTTCTGCGCACAGACGAGGTGATGCGCACCTGGCGCGTTTGGGTGCTCCCCGCGGTGCTCGTGTTCCTGGCTGCGACGGGGCCGATCATCACCCGGTTCACGAAGGAGATCCTCGCCGGTGCGCTCGGTGGCGGTGAGGCCGGCGCGATCCTCCTGCCCGATCCGACAGCGGCGGATGCGGCTGGGCGGTGGATCACCGACCTCTCCCAGCTCGCCGTCTTCGTGGTCGTCGTCATGGCAGCGGGTGCGATCAACGGCGAAGTGCGCTCCGGGGTCGCCTCGCTGATGCTCGTGAAGCCCGCATCCCGCACCGCATATGTCGTCAGCCACGCCATCGTGCTCATTCTGTTCGTCGCAGTGTCAGCCCTCATCGGCGTGGTCGCCTCATGGGCGGTGACCCGGCTCGTATGGGGCGACGGCGAGATGGGTACCGGGGTAGACAGGCTCGGTACGATGCTCGGCGCGACGGGAATGTGGATCGTCCTCGCGGCTGTGCTCATCACCGCGTCGCTGCTTGCATCCGCAGCCTTCGATGCACTGGCCGCTGCGGCAGGCATCGGTATCGGCGCATACTTCCTTCTCCTCCTTGCAGGAACCATGCCGCGCCTTGCCGAATACACCCCGGCAGGTCTGATCCCCACGGCGTCGGCGATCGCCACCGGCGTGCCGGTGAACGATGCTGCGCTGTGGTGGCCCGTCATCACTGGCGTGATCATGGCCGTGGTTCTGCTCGCTTCCGCCGTGCTCGTCTTCCGTCGAAAGGAACTCCGATGACCCACCCGGCCGTCACCGCAGACCACCTCACGAAACGCTTCGGCGAGCACGAGGCCGTCACCGCGCTCTCCTTCACCGTCGCCCGCGGGCGAGCGTTCGGGCTGCTCGGCCCGAACGGGTCGGGCAAGACCACCACCATCCGGCTGCTCAACGGTCTGCTCACCCCCGACGGTGGCACCGTCACCCTGTTCGGTGAGCAGGTGACCGCGAAGAACGCGGACGGGCTCAGGCAGCGGATCGGCGTGCAGACGGACACGAATCTCTACGACACGCTTTCTGCTCGCGAGAACCTCCGCGCCTGGGGCGCGCTCTACGGCCTCGACCGCCGCTCCCTCGATCATCGCGTGGACGAGGTCCTGGGCGCTTTCGGCCTCGACTCCCGATCCGAATCCCTGGTGGGCGAGTTCAGCAAAGGGATGCGGCAGAAACTCGCGATCGGACGCGCCGTCATCCATGAGCCAGAGTTGCTGTTTCTCGACGAGCCAACAGCCGGCTTGGACCCAGAGGCAGCTGCCGAGCTGATCGACTATCTGAAGCGAATGATCCAGGCCCGGAGCACAACTGTCGTGATCTCCACGCATCAGCTCGCGGGGCTTGAGTCTCTCTGCGATGACATCGGCATCATCAAACAAGGCAGGCTTCTCACCGCCGGCCCTGTCGATGACCTCCTGCAGCACGAATGGCCCGGAAACCGCTTCAGCCTGCGAGTCGAGGGCGACCTGGATGTTGCAAACCGAATCGTGGCGTCGCTCGCGACAACCGATATCGGAGCGGACGACGAGCTGGCCTTTCACACGGAGGACGAGGGCACCGTTTCAGAGATCGTCGCAACGCTCGTGCGGGCGGGGATCGCAGTGCGAGCAGTCGTCCCGCAGCATCCCACGATCGAAGAGTTCTACTTCACCACGCTCGACAAGGAGACCGGAGCATGAACCCCCAGCCCCTCACCTCACAGGCGTCCAAGACCCGCAGCGGGATCGGCTGGCAGCGGGTCACAGCGGTAATGCGCAAAGACTGGCTCGAGGTGCTCCGCAACAAGCAGGTACTCGGCTCACTGATCGCGGTGCCTCTCGTGTTCGCGGTCCTGCTGCCCGCGGCGATCATCCTGCTCGGCGGCTCCGGGATCCTCACCTCGACGATCGCGGGCCTGCAAGGATTCCTCGACAACCTCCCTCACGGCGTCGCACCGTCTGGGTACACACCAGACCAGACCATCGTGTACGCGGTGATCGTATACTTCCTCGCACCGTTCTTCCTGGTCATCCCCGTCATGACCGCGTCGATCACCGCCTCCTCCAGCCTTGTCGGCGAGAAAGAGCGTCGCACCATCGAGGGCCTGCTGTACACGCCGCTGACGAACCGGGAACTCGTGCTCGCCAAAGTGCTCGGCTCGGTTATCCCCGCAGTCGCTCTCACCTGGATCGCATTCATCGCCTATACGGTGATCGTGGGAGTACTCGGTGCACCGATGATGGGCGGCCTCTTCTTCCCGACCTGGACATGGGCCGTACTCATCATCCTGCTCGTGCCGCTCGTCGGGTTTCTCGCCACCAGCCTGATCGTCGCGGTATCAGGCCGCTCAACCACCATGCAGGGCGCCCAGGGCACAGCGATGTTTGTTGTGTTCCCGATCCTCGCCCTCGTCATCGGCCAAGCCACCGGCCTCATGCTCTTCAACGTCACGGTCGCTCTTGTCGCGGCCGTGGTGCTCGCGATCGTTGATCTACTCGCTTTTATCCTCATCGTGGCGAAGTTCCAGAGAGAACGCATCGTCACGAAACTCTGAAACTCAAGAGCATTGCCATCTGCGCATTGGGTATCGGACAGTTGGCGAAGAGTGCGCCTGTCGCTCCTGACGATGCCGAGCACTCGGCGTGAAGGACTGCTTGTGCTCAGGTTCGCAGCCGATAGCAGTTGCACGGCGGTGACTGCACCGCACTGTCAGAAGTCACATCAATCGAGCAGATGAATCGCCTCTTCGTTCCGGTGCGTGCACGCACGGAGACCTTTCACCGTCAAGTAGATCCTGTCGCCTATGACAGCGTGAAGTTCATTGTCGTTCGCAGCGGAGCCGCACGTCTCTTCAGCGAGTTCGGATGCCAGAACGTCAACGTCGGTGATGTCGTCGTACTTGCAGCGAACACGCTCTGTGGGGCAGAGCCAGAGGACTGGATCACGACCACGACGCTGTACTTGGACCGTGATTACGTCATAGACCAAGTCTTTTGGCAGTACGCGGCACAGTTTCGTACTCGGCACGATGCCAGCGACTTCCTTGACGTGCATTATGCGGAGCCTGCGCAAATCGTCCGCATAGGTGAGGGCCGGGCCGGGCTGCTCATGCCTTGGCTGGATGAACTCGCAGCGTTGAGCTTGGACGGATTGGCACCCGAGCAGTTCTACCGGGCACAAGCGCTGCTGTTCTCGGTGCTTGATCTCGTGGTGCCATCGCTAAAAGTGACAGGCAGACGAGAAAGCGCCACGCAGCGCACCGCAGTGCTCCCATCGCAACCGCGACATCGTCAGTTTCGCCCTCTACGCGATGAAGCGCGTCACGTCGCCCAGTTGCTGTCGAACGATCGTGCGCGCCCATGGAAGATCCCCGAACTAGCTGATGAGGTGCATCTGTCTGTTTCCCAGATCCGGCGGGTCTTTGTTGATGCCTTCGGGAAATCGCCGATTGCGTTTCTGACGATGCTCCGAGCGGAACGAATGGCCGAGTTGCTGCGCTCAACAGACCTCCTCATATCGTCCATTGCCAATGAGGTCGGCTGGACTGATCCTGAGTTCGCGGCACGTCAGTTTCGCCGTAGTGTCGGGGTCTCTCCAAGCGAGTACCGGCGGATCAGCCGGAGGGTGACACCCCGATCAATAGCGCATCATGACCCGGTGAAAAGGGCATGATGCGGCGCTCGGATCACCAGGCATCCTGCTTCTGAGGTAGAGGTGGGCTGACCACGTCGGGTTCAGTGATGCACCTGTCGGTCGCTCACACTCTGTCCGTCGTCCGCCTCGATTGCGTCTCCTGAGTCCCTTCGCGCACCTTCTGGTCGCAGAGGTCACCCGCCGTGTGCAGGTGTCCGCGGAAGGAGGACGGCGATGGCAACCAGCGAGGAGGCGCGGGTGGCGCGGGATGCGAAGCTCGACGCGCTGCATGAACAGCTTGCCGGTGCTGTGGAGTCGTTGGTGTCGGGTGAGGACTGGAAGCGGGCGTTGGAGTTCGCGGCCAGGTTCCGGGCCCGCTCGTTCAACAACACCCTGCTGATCTTCGTGCAGCATCAGGCGGCGTTTGAGGCGGGCCGGGTGCCGGAGCCGGTGTCGTCGTATGTGGCGGGGTTCAAGCAGTGGCAGGCGCTCGGCCGGCGAGTCGAGAAGGGCCAGTCGGGGTACATGATCATCGCCCCGGTGACGGGCCGTTTCGCGTCGTTTACGCCGAAGGTGGCGGAGTCGTGGCGCCGGCTCGGCAGGTTCGAGAAGCCGAAGCCCCGTGAGGCTGTGCGGTCGCGGATGGTCGGTGTCCGTCCCGCCTATGTCTGGGATGTCTCACAGACCGCGGGTGACCCGATCCCCGCACCACCGTCACCGCGGCTGCTGGAAGGGGAAGCACCCGATGGGCTCTGGGATGGCGTCGCGCGGCTTGTGGAGGCGGAGGGGTTCAGGGTGTTGCGGGTGCCGCATGAGGGCATGATCCACGGTGCGAACGGTGTCACTGATTTTGGTGCGCGGACGGTGGCGGTGCGGGAGAACATGCCCGAGGCGGCGCAGGTGAAGACCCTCGTGCACGAGCTCGCCCACGTCCTCATGCACGGCCCGGACAACGCGGATGCGACGGGGCATCGCGGGATTGGTGAGGTGGAGGCGGATTCGGTGGCGTTGATGGTCGCCGCCGCTCACGGGATGGACACCAGCGACTACACGGTCCCGTATGTGTCGGGGTGGGCGGTGACGGTGCCGGAGAAGTCCCCGGTCGAAGTCGTCCAAGCCACCGGCGAACGAGTCCGCAAAACATCCGCCGCGATTCTCGACCAGCTCCCCACCGTGCAGATCAGCAACGGCGACCCTCCCGGCCTCACCCGCGAAACCCCAGCAAAGAAACGCCCCGAGCCTGCGGTCGAGACGACTGCTGATCCCTTGGCGGAGGAGCCGCGCCGCGCCGTGGCGTCGTCGGTGAGGAGCCTGTGATGGGTGCCGTTGATCTGTTCTCCGAAGTCGGCGGGATGCCGCTCTCCGAGGCGGCGGCGCGGTTCGCTGCGGCTGGGGTGCCGGTGTTTCCGTGCGTGCCGGGTGAGAAGCGTCCGCTCGTGTCCCGCGGGTTCCATGACGCGACTGCCGATCCGGGGCAGGTTGCAGGGTGGTGGTCGAGGTGGCCGTCCGCGAACATCGGCATCCCCACCGGTGCCGCATCCGGGGTCGAGGTCGTTGATGTCGACGTGCACGCGACCGGCACCGGATTCCCCTCTTTCCGCGAAGCGCACCGCGAAGGGCATGCGGCGGGGTGGGCGGCTCTCGTGCGCACCCCCTCCGGCGGGCTGCACGCCTACTACCCGGCGCACCCAGACCGTGCGCAGTCGTCGTGGCAGGCAGCGCGGGCGCATGTTGATTTTCGGGGTGACGGCGGCTACATCATCGCCCCACCGTCGACGGTGCTGCGCTCTGGCGGAGTGCGGGCACCGTACCGGCTCATCGTCGCATCAGGTGATACCACGGTACCGGTGGATGCGGCGCGACTGCGCGAGTTCCTCGACCCCCGCACCCCAATCCCTATCGACCGTGACCGTGCACGTGCTGCTCGGTTTGAGCGGCGAGGCTCGGATGCGAAGGTGCTCGCGGGCTGGGTGGCCGGGCGTGGTGAGGGCGAGCGGAATCGGGGCCTGTTCTGGGCCGCCTGCCGTCTCGCCGAGGCCGGCATCCCACCCAATGCGACCCTCGACGCACTGGGCCCGGCGGCCGAGCACGCGGGGCTCAGGCCGCGGGAGATCATCGCGACGATTCGCTCCGCCTACCGCACCACCCACCCCGCGCCTCGCACGTCCGTGGAGCCCGTGGCGGATGAGCGGCGTGTGGTGCGCGGATCGCCAGGGCGGGTGATCTCATGAGCGCCGTCGAACTCGTCTCGACGCAGGGTCGCCGGTTGGCGGTGGTGACGGCGATCACGGGAACGGTGTTCATCGCGGCCGGCGCGTTCTGGCTGTCCTTCACGGCGCTTGCTGATCTTGCGCGGCGGTCTGGGATTGATGCGGGGCAGGCGTGGGCGTGGCCGTTGATCGTGGACGGCATCATCGTCGTCGCGACCGTCGCCGTCGTCGCCCTCGCCAACCAGTCCCGCCCGACCTGGTACCCCTGGACGCTCCTCGCCGCCGGCGCCGTCGTGTCGGTCACGGCGAACGCGATCCACGCGATCATCGCCGCCGACACCGACGTACCGGCGGTTCTTGCAGCATCGGTCGCTGCGATCCCGCCGCTGGTGCTGTTATCGATCACGCACCTCACCGTCATCCTCACCCGCCCCACCACCGCGCGCGCTGCGAACGCGATCGAGGATGCTCCGGTCGAAGCCACCACTTCCTCGGGGCCGGTCGTCGTGCCGGAAGTTGAGCCGGCGCAGGCAGTGGTGTTGCCGGTGGTGTCGGTGCGTGAGCGGCGAGCTGAGGCGACCACGTTGCGGGAGGTGGAGGGGTGGTCGAACAAGCAGATCGCCCGGCATCTGGGCGTGCATCCCTCGACCGTCGGCCGTTGGTTCACCCCGGCCATTAGCAAGGAGGAGACCTCGTGAACGAGAACGCAGAGACGAGCCGCACGGAACTACCGGAGACGCGGCCCGAGATGGTTGAGGGTGGGGAGGCGGAGCGATCAGCGTTCGCCGTGCACCGCGACCCCTCACTCACCACCCCCGGCGCTGATCCTGGTTCGCGGGTGGGGCGCGGGATCGCGTGGGTACGTCTGACGGATCTGATCGCGTCGAGCACCGCCAGGATCGCGGGCCGCGGCATCAACTTCCAGACCGAACTCGCGCACCGTGCCCGCCGCGCGCCAGGTCAGACCTACCGGATGACCCGTGACCGTGCCCGTGACTTCCGGGAGCGCCGAGCGGAACGAGCGGCACCTGCGGGGTCGTCGGTGTTCGAGTCGTTCGATGTGTTCGAGCCGCAGGGTCGGCCGCGCTCGTCGTCGTGGGTGCGGCCATCTGGAACCGGGCTGGGGTGAGCCGCCATGCGCAGAAGACGGTGGCGCGACGGGATTGTGGTTGGTGGGGAGCCGGTGCGCACCTGCTTGTTAGGAGGTGCCACCATGCCACAACCCCACACCCCACGCCGCGACGGTCGCGGGCGTGGGTTCGAGAACTCAGAACGACTCCGCGAACTCCTCACCCGCCTCACCACTGCCGGCCCCGACGCCTGGCGGACGGACCCCGATGCAGCAGCACTCATGCGGCACGCGGCCGACAAGTACGCCGCGCTCGCCCGCAAGCACGGCCTCGATCCGTGGGAGGCGGCGGCTGCCGCGTTTGAGGCGATGCGCACGCCCTCGGTGCGGCGGGCGGATGATCCGTGGGCGGTCATCACCCGGGCCGTGCAGATCACCTGTATCGCGGAGAACCGCGCCAACGGGCTGCTGTGTTCCGTGCATCAAGCGCGCAGGCCCAGGTACTCGAGTTTCCATGACGCCGAACGTTTCTCCGACCGCGAAAACCCACTCACCGACTACCACCCCGCATTCCGCGCCGACCCCTTCGCAAACGATGACGTCGACGGCGAAGGCGACCGCGTGGAGGTGTCGGGGTCGACGGGGGTGGAGTCGGCGGTCGAGGACACGATCGCGTTGCTGTGCTGGTACGGGTGGGAGCCAGAGGTCGCGCGAGCTGCGGTCGAGTGCATCTGCGCACGCCTCGCAGAGTCCGTCTCGCGCGCAGGAGCGTACGAGTCACTACGACGCGACCAGCACGCCCGAGCCCTGCTCGATATCCCCGCACCATCGTGGTACCGGCTGCTGCGGATCATCCTCGGCACCCCCGACCTACACCTGGCCGGTACGAACGCAGGCCGTGGCGTGCTGCTGCGGCTGCTGATCGGCGACTCCCTCCGGCACCTGTTCAACGATGCCGACCTGAAAGCGGCGATCACGATCGCCGCACCCGGCGTAATGCGGGGCCGGCCATGAGCGAGCCGGGGCATATCGAGCTGGAGCGTGCCGTCGATTCGATCTGGGCCGGCCGCCGCCACCGCGAAGACTACGGCGACCTTGATCCGTTGGTGGAGTCGATCGCGCGGGATGGGCTGTTGCAGCCGATCACGATCACCCCGGACGGAATGCTGATCTGCGGCGCCCGCCGTCTGGCAGCGATCCGCCGACTCGGGTGGAAGACGGTGAACGTGTGGGTGCGCTCCGGCATCTCCACCACCCTCGGACAGCTCCTCGCCGAACAGGACGAAAACCTCCTCCACAAGCCCCTCACCCGCACCGAGGAAGCCACCCTCTACGCCGAACTGAAAGCCCTCATGCTCGAAGATGCGACCGGTCGGCAGGAAGCATCACGGTTCACATCGAAACAAGAAAACCCCAGGTCACACGGTGCCGCCACCGTGGCGGCACCGCAGAAAGGCGAGACCAGGCAGCAGGCCGCGCTCATGGTCACCGGCCGCAACGCGTACACCTCGCTAGAACGCATCAACGAACTGCAGAACCTTGCCGCTGGCCCTGCGCAACCCAACGACGTCCAGCGGCGGGCGCGGGAGGAACTTGACCAGATCGACGCGGGCGGGTCAATCACCGGAGCGCAGCATCGCATCCGCGCCGCACAAGCCCTCGCCGAACTCGACGCCCTCGCCAGCGACCCCGCACAACCGGCAGGCATCCGCAACACCGCAGCCGCAGGAGCTGCCCGTCTCCGGGAACTTGAAAACACCGCACGGCCGGCAGACTTGGAACGCCTGGCGGTGCTTGCCGTTGAACGTGCGAAGTCTGCGACGAAGAAGCGCCCCGCCCAGCTCGCATCAGCACGGCTCCACGCGGTTGAGGAACAGCCGCGGGCGTTCCTGCCGGTACGGTCGTTCGTCTACCTCTGGGACGAGCTCTCCACCTGGACCGAACGCTACGACCCCGAAACCATCGGCCCGGCCCTATCGGGTGAGCAGTGGGCGATGTTCGAGAACGCCGTCACCGCGACCATCGCGTTCCTGGATACCGCCCGCACCGCGCGAAACGTGCGCCGCGAAACCGCCTGAACCCTCCGCCGTCTCCCTGAGTGCTGTGGTGCACCTGTCTGGTGATCCGCATCTCGTCGGGAAGGACACCAGGATGGACCCCACCGCTCGCCGCCGCCGCACCGTGCTCATCGCCGCCATCGCCGGCGGCCTCATCCTGCTCCTCCTCATCGGCGTCGGCGTCTACGGACTCATCCGCGGACCCCAGACCACCGAACCCACTTCTACCGATGGCCCGACAGCAACGAGCCCGGTACTCGTCCCGGCAGAACCGGAGCCGGTGGTCGCGCTCGGCGGGCCGGAGGAGTTCGCGGTGGCGGTGGCCGAGGCGCTGTTCACCTGGGATACGACCAGCGGGTATGGGCCTGCCGATTACGCGCAGATGCTCGCCGATGTCACCGCCGACACCGAGGCAGACGGCGCAGCATCCGACGTCCGCGCGTACCTGCCGACGGCAGAGGTGTGGGCGCAGCTCCGCACCCACCAGACCCGGCAGCAGCTCACCATCGACACCATCGAAATCCCTGCCGCATGGGATGACGCGGTGGCGCAGGCTGTGCCGGGGCAGATTCCTGACGGTGCGGTCGCGTACACGATCTCCGGCACCCGCTACCGCACCGGCTACTGGGGCACCGACCCGGTAACGACGACGCACCCGGTCGCGTTCACCGTGTTCCTCACCTGCACTCCCGAACGGAACCCCGCCCCGCCGCCTGCCGATCCGATCACCGACACCTGCCTCTTGTTGCGGTTGTCACAGCTCGACAACCCGCTGCGGTGACCGGCCATGCTCAAGAAGCTCCTCGCAGCCCTCGCCGTCGCTGCCGTATTTTTCGGTCCCGCGACCGTTCTCCTCTCCGTCGCCGTCGTCGCCAACCCCGCCGTCGCCGCGTGCGCGCCGGGGTCGTTGATCGTCGGGCCGATCCCGGACTCACTGACCGCGACCACGCGCAACGGTGAGACGGTGACGCTGAATCGTCAGCAGCTCACCCACGCCGCCACGATCATCACCGTCGGCGGACAAGTTGATGGAGTTGGGCGGCCTGGTGTGGTGATCGCGTTCATGGCAGCGCTCACGGAGTCGCACCTGCGGATGCTCGCTAACACCGGCACCTATCCCGAATCCGCGAACTACCCCAACGACGGAGACGCCTCGGATCACGACTCCCTTGGCCTGTTCCAGATGCGTCCGCAAGCCGGGTGGGGCACCGTCGCCGAGCTCATGGACCCGAACTATCAAGCCCGCGCGTTCTACGGCGGGCCCACTGGACCCAACTACCCCTCACCGCGCGGGCTGCTCGACATTCCGGGGTGGCAGCAACTCGACCCAGGCGAAGCCGCGCAAGCCGTTGAGGTGTCGGCGTACCCGGATCGGTATCAGAACTATCAGCCCGTCGCCGAAGCGATCCTCACCGCCCTCACCCGCCCCGCACCATCAGGCGGCGGTGGCAACGGTGGTGATGTGGTGGTGCCGGAGACCACCAGGGTCGTGTTCCCGTTGCCGGAGGGCTCCTGGGTGCGGACCAGCCCGTTCGGGTGGCGCACCGACCCGATCACGTTCGAGATCGCGTTCCACTCCGGCAGCGACTTCGCCGCCGCCGACGGCACCCCGATCTACGCCGTCGCCGATGGGATCGTTACCCACGCCGGATACACCGGCTCCTGGGGCGGACTCATCATTGTGGAGCACACCGTCGGCGGGGAGCGGGTTGCGTCGTATTACGCGCATATGTGGGAGTACGGCATCCACGTCACCGAAGGCATGACCGTCACCGCGGGGCAGCACATCGGTGATGTCGGCTCGTCCGGTAAATCCACCGGCCCCCACCTGCACCTCGAAATCCGGCCCGGCGGGACCGGTCAGCCCGCGATCGACTCCGATCAATGGCTCACCGACCACGAGGCCGAGGGCATCACCGGCGGCAGCGCCTCCCGTGCGTCCTGCACCCTGAGCGGAGGTGGACGCTGATGGACGTGTTCCCCGACTTCGGCGGCCTCGGCGCCGCCGGCGACCTCCGCACCGTCATCGGCGCTCTGTTGATGTTCGTGCTCATCATCGCCGTCCTCATGCTAATCGTCTCCGCGATCATCTGGGCCATCTCATCCTCGACCGGCAACCCGCTCACCGCCACCAAAGCCCGACTCGGGGCCTGGGTCGCGCTCGGCACCGCAGCCCTCGCCGGTGCCGGCGTCGCCTGGGTCAACTTCCTCCTGGACGTCGGCGAACGCCTCTAGTTATGGTTCTAGCCGCCCGTCGGCCGGCTGATGGTGATCTCGCCGCTGGTGAGCGCGTTACGAAGGCACTCAGCAATGCGCTGCGCATCATCTTCGGCCGCTTCGGGCTTGAGAGTGATGCCGAGGCCGGAACTTGGCAGGTCCGCGCTCATGACCGTGCTCTCAATCATGGAATCAGAGTCACATCGGTCGTCCCCGGAGAAACGTGGATCAGCGACGCCGACCGACCACTGGTTGCCGTTTCCGTCCACGAACCTCACGTCGGAAACCTGAGAGCATCCCGCTAGCAGCACGCTAGTGGCGACAGCACACATCGTCAGAAGGTACCGGCCCCTCCTCGTAACCCGAGTCGCGGCAATCACATCGGTGAGAATCACCCCTGGCCCCGTTCCTTCGTTTGCCGAAATCAGGGCAACGCGAATCCGCCTATGACCAATCGAGCCTATCAAGGGGCTCGTGGTGCACCTGGCTGGCAAGTCCGCCATTCCCCGGCGCTTGTGAGCTGAAGGAGCACCCTGTGATTGATATCGATCCGAACGGTACCGGGCTTCCCGGTATCGAGCAGTTGCGCATCATCGTCGGCGCGGTCATGACCGTCGGCCTGATCCTGTCCGTCCTCGCCCTGATCATCTCCGCGATCGTGTGGGGTTTCGGCGCGAACTCCTCAAACCCGCACCTCGCGTCGCGAGGGAAGGTCGGCGTCCTCGTGTCCTGTGGGGCGGCGATCATCTGCGGTGCAGCGGTGACGCTCATCAACTTCTTCTGGGGCGTCGGCCAAGCCGTCTAGCCCCATCGCTTACGAGGGAAGGAGGATGCGGTGAGTGTGTGTGATGTGCCAGTGATCTCGGCCGTGTGCGACACCGTCGGCCAAGGAGCCGCGACGTTGATTGCGGCCCCGTTCGACTGGCTCGCCCAGGCGATGGGCGGGGCGGCGGCGTGGCTGTTCGAGGCGGTCTGGGCGGTGTTCGACACCACCACCCTCGTCGACGTCACCGACGAAGGCTACGTCGGGGTCTACAACATCCTGTTCGGGGTGGCGGTGTTCGTGGTGCTGATCTTCTTCTGCCTGCAACTGATCACCGGCCTTATCCACCGCGACCCGACCGCCCTGACCCGCGCCGCCCTCGGGGCCGCGAAGAGTATCCTCGGCTCGTTCGTCGCCATCGGACTCACCGGGCTGTTGTTGGAGATCACTGATCAACTCGCGGTCGGGATCGTGCAGGCGACGGGGAACACGATGGAATCCATCGGCGACCGGATCACCCTGCTCGCGGCGGGGTTCGCGGGGATCAACATCGCCGCTCCCGGTGTCGGGGCGATCGTCACGATCTTCCTCGCCGGCCTTGCCATCAGTGCGGCTGCGATCGTGTGGTTCTCCCTCCTGATCCGCAAAGCCCTGCTGCTGGTCGCGATCGTGTTCGCCCCGATTGCTCTCGCTGGGTTCTCGTGGGATGCGACCAAGGGCTGGTTCGGGAAGTGGGCGACGTTCGTGATCGCGCTGATCCTGTCGAAGCTCGTGCTGGTGGTGATCTTCCTCGTCGCGATCACCCAAGTGTCCGCTCCGATTGAGCTGGATCTCGCGTCGATCAGTGATCCCATCGCCGGGGTCGTACTGATGTTCATTGCCGCGTTCGCTCCGTACATGACGTACAAGTTCGTCACGTTCATCGGCTTCGATATGTACCACTCGATGAGCGCGGAGCAAGAAGCTAAGTCCGCGCT
Source organism: Microbacterium shaanxiense (assembly GCF_054779995.1). Taxonomy (NCBI): domain Bacteria; kingdom Bacillati; phylum Actinomycetota; class Actinomycetes; order Micrococcales; family Microbacteriaceae; genus Microbacterium; species Microbacterium shaanxiense. The sequence continues at coordinate 206,160 of NZ_BAAGXE010000004.1, forward strand.
CAACCGTCCCGTCCCTGTGCCGTCAGCACCGAAGACCGACGGGGCGAAGAAGGTACTCGATGCCGCCGGCGATAAGCGCGGCGGCGCGGCACCGTCCGGTGGAGGCACCCCGCCCGGAACGACTGCGACGCCCGCTGCAGGAGGGGGCGCAGCGGCAGGTGGTGGTTCTGGTGCCGCGGCCGGTGCGGGTGCCGGGAGCGCGGGCGGCAGTGCGGGCGCAGCCGGTGCCGGAGCTGGCGGGGCTGCTGCTGCGGGACCGGCGGCAGCGGTCGTTGTCGGAGCTCAGGTGGTCGGTGCGGCAGCGACCGCGGGGCCGAAGCTCGGCGGCAAGGTCGACGGTGCCGCGGAAGGTCACGCGGCGGGGGCCGGTGAGACCGTGCAACCCGCACCACCGCCTGCACCGAGTCACACTCCGACCGCGCCACCGGCACGCCCGGCACCTGCGCCGTCATCGAAGCCGTCTGCTGGGAAGGAGTGACTGATGTCGACTCAGCAGAACACGAGTAGTGCGGAGTTCGGGTTGCGGGCGGTGCAGTTCTCCCGCCTCACCCGACGCGGCATCCTCCTCGGCCTCTCCCTCCCGCAACTCATCGTCCTCGCCACAGGCGTGCTCTCCATCGTCGGTGCCCTCTACGCGGGAGGTGGGATGCTGCTGGCCTGGACCGCACCTATCTGGCTGCTCTGTGCAGCCCTCGCCTGGACACCCATCGGCGGCAGGAAGCTCATCGAGTGGGTGCCCGTCACCTTCCAGTGGGTGGCCCGCACGCAGGCACGGCAGACGGTGTTCCAGCGGCGGGTCGTGAAGCCCCGTCCTGCGGGCACGCTCGCTCTTCCTGGTGATGCGGCGTCGCTGCGGGAGTGGGAGGACCCGGAGACGGGGGCGGCGATGATCCACGACCCCCACGCCCAGACCCTCACCGCGATCGTCGGCATCTCACATCCCGCGTTCGTGCTCCTCGACCCCGGCGAGCAGGAACGCCGCGTCGCCACCTGGGGGCGCGTGCTCGCCACGACCTGCCGGTCCGGGCGGATCGCCCGCCTGCAAGTGTGCGAACGCACCCTCCCCGATGGAGGTTCCGGACTGATCGAGTGGTGGCAACGCCACGGCACTGACGACGGGTCTTGGGCCTCCACCGTGTACCGCGAGCTCATCGACCGTGCCGGACCCGCCGGGGAACGCCACGCCACCACCATCAGTCTCGCCCTCGACCTCAAAGCTGCCGCCCGCCAGGTCCGCACCAACGGCGGCGGCATCAAGGGAGCCGCTGCCGTCCTACGACAGGAGATGACCACCCTCGTGACGGCGCTGCGGGCGGCGGAGCTCACGATCACCGGGTGGCTCACCCCCGCACAGGTCGCAGTGATCCTCCGATCCGCTTATGACCCCGCCACGGCCGCGATCCTCGAACGGAACACCGACATCGGACGCACGCTTGCGACCGCGGGGCCGGTCGCGGTCACCGAGTCCTGGGATCGGCTCAGGTCGGATTCCGCGTTCCATGCGGTGCTGTGGGTGTCGGAATGGCCGAGGTCGCAGGTGTATCCGGGGTTCCTCGCCCCGGTGTTGTTGTCGTCGGGGATTCAACGTTCGTTCTCGCTGGTGTGCACGCCGATCCGGTCGGATCAGGCGGCACGGGACATCAGGAAGAAGAAGACCGAGCTGATCTCGGATGCTGCGCAGCGGCAGAAGATGGGGCAGATCGAAGACGCCTCCCAGACCGCCGAATACGGCGACGTGCTCCAACAGGAAGCCGACCTCACCGCCGGCCACGGCGTCCTCCGCTATACCGGCCTCATCAGCGTCAGCGCGCCCACTTCGGAAGAACTCGATACCGCGGTCGCGGCGATCGAACAGGCCGCGATCCAAGCATCCTGCGAGACCCGGCGCCTGGTCGGGCAGCAGGCACAAGCCTTCACTGTCGCAGCGTTGCCGCTGTGCCGCACCGTCTGAACGACAGGAGCCCGTCATGCCGACCTTCCAGAACCCGACCACGGACGCCGCGGAAGCGTCCGAAGCGCTCCGTGGGCTCGCGCACGCCTCCCGCGTGTTCGAGGACCCCGCTGACACCTACACGGTGCTCGGTGACCTCCTCGCCGGGGTGCGATCCCTCCGGCAAGTGCTCGACCAGCTCGCCACCACCCACGTGACGAACCGGGTGCGCGCGCACGACGACGTCGGGGATCAGACCGCCGGCGCAACCTACGCGCTCGCCGCGGCCGCCGATCTGCAGCAGGCGGCGGCGTTGCTGGATGGCGTGCATCAGCGAGTGGATGCGGCGATGGCTGATTCAGGACGGATCGCCTGGTACCCCGCGGCTCGAGAACCAGGCCCGGTGTCGCGGTGGGTGAGCGTGGTGTTCCTGCAAGGGCAGGACGCCGACGAAGTGCTGACGATCATCGACCGCGACGGCACTGACGCGGCGATCGAGCACCTGGCCGTGTTCGACATGGGCGAGGAGACCACGCAGGCCGCGCTCGTCAACGGATACGTCTACAACACCATCCCCACCGGCCCCCTCGACCGCACCACCACCACAGACACCTACGCGCTGACCTACAACCAAGACCACGGGCACGTCTCCTTGCTCCGCGCACACCCAGAAACACGAGAGCCGGATGCTCAGGCTCCGTCGGCGCGGACAACGCCGAGCCGTCCACCGTCGCGCAGGCACGCACCGGTGGTCGAAGAGGAAGACGACTGGTTCGCACCTTCGCAGTCCTCGCCGGCGCTACGGGGGCGGGCGCTGTGAGTGATCGCCAGAAGCTCCATACCGCGGCGCTGGTCGAACCGGCCGGGGAACGCCGCAAGCAGCGAAAGGCACGCAAGCACGCCGCCGCGAAGATCGAGACCACCGCCCGTCGCGCCGAGCAGACGGCGGAGCGTGAACGGCTGGCGGCAGAGCGTGCGGAGCGCCGCAACACCACCTATCTGCCCGCCGCCGGCGAACCAGGGGCGGCGGCATTGCGGACGCCGGGGCGGTTCCGGTTGCCGCGACATCAGGACACCTCCGCGACCCTCGCGGGGGCGTACCCGTTCCTCGCGGAAGGCGGACTCGGCGCTGATGGGGTGTTCGTCGGGCAGGACCTCTACTCCGGCGGTTCGTTCGTCTACGACCCGTGGACCCTCTACGCACGCGGCGTCATCACTGCACCCAACCTCGTCCTCGCCGGCATCGTCGGCTCCGGCAAATCCTCACTCGCCAAGTCCCTCTACACGCGGTCAATCCCGTTCGGGCGCCGAGTGTATGTGCCCGGTGACCCGAAAGGCGAACACACCGCGGTCGCGGAGGCGGTCGGTGGGCGGGCGATCGTCCTCGGGCACGGGCTCCGGAACCGGCTCAACCCGCTCGATGAAGGCCACCGCACCTCGGGAGTCAGCGACGCGGAATGGGCCGCGCAGGTCGCGTCCCGCCGCCGGGAGTTGATCGGTGCTCTTGCGGAGACGGTGCTGGATCGGGTGCTGTCCCCGTTGGAGCACACGGCGATCGACCTCGCACTGAGAGACAGCGTCCGCTCCGCTCAGGTGCCGATCCTGCCGATGGTCGTCGACCGCATCCTGAGCCCTGAACCAGCGACGAATACCGACCGGCGGCTCGCGGAAGACGGCCGGCTCGTCGGCCACGCCCTCCGTCGCCTCGTCGCCGGCGACCTCGCAGGGCTGTTCGACGGGCCATCGACCGTGCGGTTCGATCCATCGCTGCCGATGGTCAGCCTGGACCTGTCCCGCGTCGCGGAGAACTCGACACTGATCTCCGTGCTGATGACCTGCTCCAGTGCGTGGATGGAGTCGGCGCTGATGGACCCGAACGGCGGGCACCGGTGGGTGATCTACGACGAAGCCTGGCGACTCATGGCCTACCCAGCGCTCCTGCGCCGGATGGACGCGCAATGGCGACTCGCACGGCACTACGGGATCGCGAACATGCTGATCTTCCACAAACTCACCGACCTCGACAACGTCGGCGACCAGGGTTCCGCGATGCGTGCCCTCGCGAACTCGCTGTTGGCGAATGCGGAGACGAGGATCATCTACCGACAAGAACCCGACCAGCTCGGAGCCACCGCCGCAGCCCTCGGACTCACCGGCACCGAACAGAAACTCCTCCCCGGCCTCGGCACCGGACAGGGGCTCTGGCGCATCAAGGAACGCTCCTTCGTCGTCCAGCACCAGCTCCACCCCGCCGAGCTCGCCGCGTTCGACACCACAGCACGAATGAAGGGCTAAACGCTCACGTTCAGGATTTCTGAACCCTGATTCCGCGTCATTCCGCCAGTTTCAGCCGATTTGTGGGGCGTTGTGAGGGTGCAGGTTCCCGCGGCCATTTGCTCACTCACGGTGACTGTCTGGGCGGGCCGGTTCGCACCTATCCCTCGATTGATACGCCACGACAGAGGGAGCAGCACCAATGGACACGATCAACGAGCTGGCAGCAGATGAGCGCACCGCGAGGATCATCCTCGCCATCGCCTCCGAACCAGGAGACGCGGTGACAGGACGGATGATCCGCACCATCGGCGCATCCGAGACGGTCGCCCGCGCCGTCTCGAATGAAGTTCCGGCGGGACCGGATGGTGACACCTGGCAGCGGCGCCTCGCACCCCGCATCAATGCTGAGGAGACCCGGAGGGTGCTCGCGGAGACCGAGCGTCACGGGATGCGGGTGCTGATCCCCGGCGATACCGAATGGCCGGCCTCGATCGATGCGCTCGGAGACCGTGCACCGGTGGCGCTGTGGACGAAAGGCAACGCGGGGCTGCTGACCGGCCCGCTGTGGGATCGCCTCACCATCACCGGCGCTCGGGCGTCCACCGGGTATGGGGAGCACGTCACCACGGAGCTGGTGCAGTCGGCGGTCGCCGACTTCCGGCTGGTGCTCTCCGGCGGCGCGTATGGGATCGATGGTGCCGCGCACCGTTCCGCGCTCGCATCGGGCGGTGCGACGTTCGCCGTGCTTGCAGGCGGCCTGGACCGGCTGTATCCGGCAGGGCACACTGATCTGCTGACCCATGTCGGCAAAGACGGCCTGTTGCTGTCGGAGTTGCCGCCGGGCGCGGCGCCGACGAAGTGGAGGTTCCTGCAACGAGGCAGGCTCCTCGCCGCGCTCTCCGGCACCGTCCTCATTGCGGAGGCCGGCTACCGTTCCGGGACCCTCCACACCGCCGCCCGCACCGCAGAGCTCGGCCGCCCCGTCGGGGCGATACCTGGCCCGATCACCAGCGCAGCGTCCTCAGGCTGTCACCGACTCTTGCGGGATGGCCTCGCCACGGTCATCACCGGCTACGACGATGTGCGCGGCCTCCTCGACGGGGTGCGGGATGGAGCTCATCGGGCCGTACGCCGCACCGCGGGGCTTGAGGTCGACCCCCTCGACACCCCGACTCCCTCTGCTCAGCGTGAGGGGCCGGGCCTGGACCGGTGAGGCGGGTGGTGCACCTGGTGTGAAGGCGGCCGGCTCGCGTCGCTGATGGACAACACCAGGAGGTATCTCGTGTCAGGATCACTCGCCCACATCACGCAGCCGGAGGCTGCGCCACCCAGAACGGGGGTGCGGCGCTGGTTGTCGGTGCTGCTGGCCCTGTTCCTGCTGGCAGGGTCGCTCGCGCTGAATGCGCCGGCTGCTCATGCGGGCAGTCTCGGGGTCGGGTACGACATCGGGAACGGCTTCCTCGGCGCGTACAACACCGATGTCGATGGCCGGCAGGCGTACTGCGCGGACCTGGGAGCGGATTCACCGTTCGGACAGACCTCCGGCCCGGAAACGGTCACGTCACTGGATTCGCTGTCGCGACAGCAGCTCGCAGAGCTCAACTATGTGCTGGACCAGTGGGGGCAGTCAGGCGACCCGAATGTGACCGCAGCGGTCGCCCTCTTCGTGTGGTCGGTCACCGACCCTGGCACCTACAACTCGCACGGCATGTCCGGCGACATCTACTACGTCGGCCGTGCACCTGCCGCAGTACGGGGTGCGATCCTCGCGAACCTGGACATGATGCGCCAGCAAGCCGCCGTGAACGCCGTCACCGACCCCTCACTGTCCCTGAGCCTGGACATGGTGGATCAATACGCCGGCACCCTCACCGTGTCCACGCACCCCGCGGGACTTACCGGCACAGCGACGCTGACGGACGCTGTCTTCACGGACGGTTCCTCGGCGCGCACGATCGGTGCCGGTGCGCACCCGATCACGGGCACCCCGGCAGACGGCGTGCCGTCGTACCGGGTCGGGGCGTCGATGAGCGTCCCTGCGGCGGGCTACGGGGCGGCAGTCGACCTGTATACGACGCCCGGGGCGCAGCGCCTCGTCGCCGCCGTCGCGGGATCATCCACGGGCTTGTCGGCGCGGGTGGAGTCGCCGGTGATCGAGCTGGATTTCCAGCCGGAGATCACCACCCAGGTCGCCTCCCGCTACGTCGCCGAGGGGGATGCGTTCGTGGATGGGCTCAGCGTGTCGGTGTCGAAGGGCACCTGGATTCACCTCGGCGGGAACCCGATCGAGGTCACCGCGACGGGCACCTTGTATGGGCCGTTCGATGAGCAGCCCACCGAGGCCGACACCCCACCCGCCGGAGCACCTGTCGCGGGCACGGAGACCGTGACGCTCACGGGTGCCGGGTCGTACACCTCACCGGGCACGATCATCGCCCCGGAATCAGGGTTCTACACGTGGGTATGGGCGATCGACAAGACCGCGCACGGGGCGCAGGCGAAGTACCTCACCGATTCGTTCACCGACCGCTTCGGGCAGGTGGCGGAGAGCTCGGTGGTGCCGTTCCAGCCCGAGGCCGTTTCGGAAGCGGATCAGCGGCTCGCGGTTCCCGGTGACGCGCTGACGGACACGATCACGGTGTCGAGCAGCAATGGTGCGTGGTTGAAGAAGGACGGCGCGCACATTCCAGTGGTGTTCGAGGGCACCGCCTATCAAGTCCCCGGCACCCTGCCCCCGGCGGAGAGCGCCGCGATCGACCCGAACGCGGTGCCGCTCGGCACCGTGACGATCACCGCAGACGGCCCCGGCGTCTACACCTCCCCGTCGGTGATCGCGCCGACGGGCGGGTTCGTCACCTGGGTGTGGGAGGTGAAGAAGGTCTCGCAGCCGGAGTGGGTGCGGGACTACCTCGCCTCCGACTGGCTGGACGAGTACGGGATCACGGTGGAGACGACGTCGGTGCGGTGGCCGGTCACGGTGACCTCGCTGATGCGGGAGTACAACGTGCACCCCGGCGGACGTGCCTTCGACGTGATCACGGTCACCGGGTTCCCTGCGAACCATGGGGATTTCACCGGCGACGGCTACTGGGGCGCCGACGTCGATGAACTGCACCACACCGTCTACGGCCCGTTCGCGTCGGATGCGGAACTCACCGATGATCTCGACCTGAACGGTGCTCCGGTGCTGACGGAGCTTACGACGCCGGCGAGGAATGGGGTGTACAAGCTCGGGTACACGGATGAGGACAAGATCGTGCCGACCGAGCCCGGCTTCTACGTCCTCGTCACGACTTTCGAAGGCGACGACCGCGTCCAGCCCTACACCTCCTCCCCGGCGGATGTGCTGGAACGGTTCTACGTCCCGCCCACCGGCACCGAGGTGCCCGTGACCGTGATCACGCAGGCGACGCCGGAAGCGTTCGTCGGTGAACCGTTCGAGGATACGGCGCTCGTGCAGGGCACGACGATTCCGGACGGCGCCTTCCTGGTGTTCCGTGCGTACGGGCCGCACCCGGCAGACGCCGACCCGGTGTGTGAGACGCCGTTCTACGTGAGCGCCGAGATCCCCGTCACCCACGCGGGGATCTACCGCTCCGGTACCACCACCGCGGACACTGCGGGGAATGTGTACTGGATCGAAACGCTCTACGACGCTGACGGTGTGGTGATGGCGGAGGGCACCTGCGGGGCACCGGGTGAGACGACCGTGATCCGGGAGCAGCCGGAGGAGCTGATCGTGAAGACGAACGCGGTCCCGACTGTCACGCTCGGGGATCCGGCGCATGATGTCGCGACCGTCACCGGCATTGTCCCGGACGGGGCGCGGCTGATGTTCGAGGCGTACCGGCAGGACGGCGACACCGCGACGTGCACGCCGGAGGAGCTGGTGTTCACCTCGACGGTGATCGAGCTGGATGGTCCGGGCGAGTATGCCTCTGACGAGGTGATCTTCGAGAAGGCGGGCACCTACTACTGGGTGGAGACCGTCACCGATCAGGGCGGCACGGTCCTTCACCGTGGTGTCTGCGGCGCACCGGACGAGACCACCACCGTCACCGACACCGACACCCCGGACGAACCCGGGACACCTGGCAAGCCGGGTGGGCCGGGTGAGCTCGCTCACACGGGCGGCGGCGACTGGTGGCCGCTCGGTGTCGCCGGTGGGCTGATGGCCGCGGCGACCGGCGGGGCGCTGCTGTTCGGTCGCCGCCTCGCGATCGCCCGCTAACGCGCAGGGTACGTCCGAGAGGAAGACGAGGCGTTCGAGGAGTTCAAGGCCCAGTTCGAGGAAGCAAAGGAGGACTAACCGGAAGCTGCTGACCGGTCGGCACCCCCATACATGGCGGCTCAGCACGGGAGGGCACGAACCACACCCCTGGTTCGTGCCCTCCCACCTTTGCGTCCCCAGGGCCGTGCGGGTGCACCTGCAAGGCGACCCCCTGCACGACCTGGAGAGGACCCGCCCCTGTGACGCCGAAGCCCCGCTACCGCCGCACCAACCCCGACACCCCGCCATCGCCGAAGCCCGACCCCGGCGGGCCGATCACGGTACCGGCGGTCGAGTTCAGCATCGACGGCGATGGTGCGATGACGGTCACCGTGGACGGGGTGCTGTACATGCCGGAGCCGTTCGCGCCGGGCTGGCGACGCGAATCGTTCCCCGCGATCCTCGACGCCCTCACCGCCCAGTACCGGTCGCCGCTGCGAGTGCAGGTGCAGGAGGCGGACGGGTCGACGTTCACCGACATCATCACCCCGCCCCGCGAACGTCCCACACCGAAGCCATGGGAGATGCCCGCCCCGGACGACGCCGTGCCGGCGCCAGTGCGCGCAGCACCGGCGGTGCTGCATCAGGTGGCAGGGGCAGGGTTCGTGCCGGGTGAGGATGTCGCGGTCGCGATCATCCACGCCCACACCGACGCCACCGGTGATGGCACAGCCCGCACCCTCCTCACCGCCGAACAGGCCGCGGCTGCGGTGACGGGTGAAGTGATCCTCCTCGGCCGCGTCTCCGGCACCCTCACCGTCAGCAGGGTCCCGTGAGCACCCCCAGGCAGGGCGGGGCGCTCGGGGATGAGCTGGCGAACCTCGGCGTCATCGCCCTCATCGCCGCCGCCGTCCTCGCCGTCATCCTCCGCGCCGCCGGCACGATCGCCGCCTGGGCCACCGGGACCACGCAACCGACCGGCGGGATCGAGGCCGGTCTTCGCGTGCTTCTGCACCCCACGGACCCGGGGAGCGCGCTCGATGCCGACGGGCTGAACCCTGTCGTGTACTGGGTCGTCGCCGGCCTGCTGACCCTCACGGTCGGGGGTGCGGGGTGGTGGGTGTGGCGGGCTTTCCGGGAACACTCGCGGCGAACGAAGATCGACCCGTACCGGATCGTCGGAATCGCCACTCGCACCGACGTCACCACCGCCGCGTCCGAGAGGGCGCTGCTGCGGCGGGCGGGGCAGCTCCGTCCATCGCTGGCGAAGCCGACGTCAGCGGATGTCGGCTACCTCCTGGGCGCATCACGCGGCATGAGCGTGTGGGCGAGTGTGGAGGACTCGATCCTGCTGCTCGGACCGCCCCGCTCCGGCAAAGGCCTGCATGTCGTCATCAACGCGATCCTCGACGCCCCCGGCGCCGTCGTCACCACCTCCACCCGACCCGACAACCTCACCGCCACCCTGAAAGCGCGCAGCGCCGAGGGACGGCCGGTCGCCGTGTTCGACCCTCAGCACCTGGCCGAAGGGGTGCCGGCGGGGCTCAGGTGGTCGCCGATCCGGGGATGCGAGGACCCGTTGACGGCGATGATCCGCGCCACCGGACTCGCCGCCGGCACCGGCCTGTCCGCCGGTGGTGTCGAGGGCGGGGATTTCTGGGAAGGGAAAACCAGCACGGCGCTCCAAGCCCTCCTCCACGCCGCCGCCCTCGACCAGCGCACCCCAGCCGAGCTGTTCCGGTGGACCCTCGACCCTGCCGCCGCCTCCGATGCCGTCGCTATCCTCACCGCCAACCCCAACGCGGCAACCGGGTGGGCGGACTCCTTGCAAGCGATGATCGACGCCGACCCCCGCACAAGAGATTCGATCTGGCAAGGCGTGTCCCTCTCACTCGCCGCACTCGCCGACCCCCGCGTGCTCGACGCGGTGAGCCCCGGCCCGGAGGAGCGGTTCGACCCGGAGGAGTTTCTGCGCAAACGCGGCACCGTGTACCTACTCGCCACGGGTGCGGGGGCGAACAACAGCGCCGCACTGGTGTCGGCGTTCGTTGAAGACCTCGTCGAAGCCGCCCGACGCCTCGCCGCCCGATCCCCCGCCGCACGCCTCGACCCACCCCTGCTCCTCGCACTCGATGAGATCGGAAACCTCGCCCCGCTCCCATCCCTCCCCACGCTGATGGCCGAGGGCGGCGGCACCGGGATCACGACGATGCCGGTGCTGCAGTCTCTCGCACAAGCACGGGAGAAGTGGTCGGACAACGCGGCCGGCGCGATCTGGGACGCCAGCATCGTGAAGATCATCCTCGGCGGCGCATCCAACAGTCGCGACCTTCAAGACCTCACCACCCTCATCGGAGAACGCGACGAGATCACCGACTCCACCACGATCGGCGACCACGGCTCCCGCACCGCACAACGGTCCATCCGTCGGGTGTCGATCATGCCGCCCGACGTGATCCGCACCCTCCCCTTCGGCACCGGCCTCATCCTCCTCCGCGCCGCACCCCCGATCGTCGCGAGACTCCGACCCTGGACCCGCCGCAAAGACGCGAGCGAGCTGCAGGCGCAACGCCGCGGCGTGGAGGAACTGCTGCAAACCGGCACCCCGGTATCTCCGGGTGGGCAGGGGTCGGCTGGCGCACCTGAGTGACAGAGCACCCCGAACGGCGGGGTGCCGTCATCACGAGGAGTGTCCCATGGCCATCCACACCCAAGAGTCCCTGTCCGGGTTCATCGCCTCCGAACCCCATCTGTCGTTCACCGAGAAAGGCGACGCGCGCCTGTTCGTGAAGATCGGGCAGGAACACTACCGCCGCGCAGACGACGGATCGTTCACCCAGACCGAGACGACCTTCCACGACCTCGTCGCGTTCCGCAAAACCGCCGAAGGCATCCACCAGCGATTCGCGAAAGGCGACAAGTTCGTTGCCGAGGGCTACACCCACACTTACGACCACACCGACGACAACGGCCAGACGATCAAGGCCGAGGAGTTCGTCGCGAAGAAGATCGGCCACGACCTCGCCCGGACTCGCTACGCCGTCGACCGACCCAGAAGAGCCCAGGAACCCGACTCGCTGGATACCGGGCTCGAGGACGCCACGCTGTCGCACGACACACCGCGCCGCACGTCTGCGGGTGTCGGGTCGGTCGGGAGGTGAGTGCGGATCATGGTCGATGAACTACCCGACACAACTGGCCTCGATCCGAGTGAGGTGGCGGAGGACGAGTTCGATGAGAGCTACGACCCGGACTCCGAGACCTCCGGCGCTGACGATGAGGGACTGGCCGGGCCTCCGGGGCCGGTGAACTGGAACTTCCTCACTGCTGAGGCCGCAGAAGAGGAGTGGCTCGCACTCAACGAATGGGTGCACTGGCTACGCCACACCTACGGGCTGCCCGTCGCCGTCGTCCCACCGTTCTGGCACCGCCACCCCGAGCTCGTATGGGAGCTCTCCGCGCTCCACATCCACTGGCTGTGCGCGATCCACCCCGAAGCCAAGGGCAGCGCCATGCTCGTCTGGCACCGCGACTTCGCCGAAGCTCGCGAACGCCTCCGCGACTGGACCGCCGCCTGCGGCACACGCCTGAACACCGACCGTCCCACCCGCCGCATCATCTGGCCCGGCGAAGAACCCGTCGAACCAGTTGAGGACATCATCATTCCGAACAGGGAAGAAGACTTCGTGGAGTACATGCACTCCGATGTGCGAGTCCGGCGCGCCGAGGAGGACGCGTTCTACAGCGGCCTGGTGGGTGAAGTGGGATGAGCGAGTCGGTTCCATGCCCCTCACCGACGAAGCTCGCCGGACTCGTCGACCCCGGCGACTACGCCGAGTTCGATGCGGGATGGCATGACGGTGTCGCCCGTCGCATCGCGAACCCCGTACCGATCGGAGTAATCGAAGATCTCGCTCTACTCCTTGACTCGGCTGACCTGGTCTCGAGGATCAACCCACCGGAGTGATCTTGATCCTCTCCTCGATAGGTCCGCGTCCCGGCAGGGCGTCGATCTGGTGGATCATCCGGCGTAGATAGTTTCGCTTTTCCTTGATCCCCTTGCTCTCCCACGAACGAATCACGTCCGGGCCGTCAACGATCATCAGCTCGTCCAGTTCCACCGCGTCCACCCGGCGTTGGAGAGCATCGATGCGGTTCTGGGCGTCCTCGATGAGCCCGAGGAGCACGGTCACCATCGCCCCCTTGTAAGCCGCGGTTCCCTGCTTGAGCAGAAGAGCGTCCTTCTCCGCGGTGGCTTCATCGAGCTGAGTAAGGAGAGTGTTCACCTCATCGTCTGCCCGCGCCAGCCTCCGCCTGGCGCGGGCCTTCGCCAACGCGTCGTCGGTGATCTGGGAGAAGAACCAGCCCAACACGTAAGCCTCAGCCTTGCGCGCACCGATGGTGCAGCTGCCCGGGCAGTTCCCCGCACCACGATGCCGGTTCGTCATGCAGCGGTACACATACTCAGTCTCGGACTCACCACCAGCGCGCTTCCGCGTCTTCTGAAGGCCGTAAAGACGTCCACCGCACCGGCAGAACAGGAGTCCCGTCAAAAGCCACTCATGGGAGCCCCACGGCTTCCGCGCCTTGGAAGTCTTGGCCTGCTCCAACAAGCGCCGCACGCGCAACCAGGTTGCGCGATCACACACCGGCTCCTGTGAGACCACCGGTTGACTATTTGCGTCCAAAGCGATGTAGTCAAGAAGATCAAGCTTCACACCTCGCTGATGCTCAGGCACCTGTCGCATCCGGTATCCGATCATTCGTGGCGAGACCAACGACCGGTAGATCGTCGCCTCGTATACGAATGCGCCGGAAGCCGTCGTGATCCCGTACTGCTCCTTCCAGTAGCGACCGATCTGGGACAAGCTCTTCCCGGCCAGAACCATATCCACTGCATCCTTCAATGCCTGATGCTCTACCGGATGAGGAACCAGCCGAATCCCCGTGCGACCCAGCTCATCCGTGACGCGTGGTCCGGACATCCAGCCAAAGGGTGGTGTTCCACCGTGATGGAAGCCAGCCTCGGCAAGGTGTCGCTTCGAAGCAAGCTGCCGCTCGCTCATCGAATCTGTCTCAACTTCCGCCAGCAGCGCTTTGATCCCGGTCACCAGTTTCGCTCCGGCCGTCGCAGTATTCAGTTCATCGGTCGAGTCCTGATGGGATCGCAACTGAACACTCGCGCGCTGGCAATCACCGATCCACTCGATGCACTTCGCGGCGATTCGATTCGTCCGGTCAAGCTTCCAGAAGGCGACCGCCTTCACCTTCTCAGCCTTGATGTCCAGATTTAGCTGACGCCAGCCCTTCCGCGTCTTTTGTGCCGACGAGCTTGCGGAGTCATTGTCGATATACTCCCCCATCACAGTCCAGCCACCTTCAAGAGCCAACATCCGCGTCAGATCGATCCTCTGCCGCTCGATGGCATCCGCTTTGTCCTTGTGATATTTCGACAACCGCAGATACAGATAGATCGGTTTTGTCCCCGCGACCGGGACCTCAGGACCAGTGTGATTGAACGCTGCGTAGACCACCGCGCGAGTTGCGCGGCCCGGACGCGCATGCGTGCCAGGACGACGTTCCAGAGTCTCCATGTGCCTCCTCCTTGATCAGGAGGTGCACTTTCCATTACCCAACTCGTCGAGGAACAGCACGCCTCGATGCGCGCGAACGATCGCACCCGGCCGGACGGCTCTCGATCCGCCGCCGACGAGTGCCGCCACAGAGGTGCTGTGATGCGGTGCTTCCAGAGGCGGCAGGTCGTCGAGGACGTCGACGAAGCCGCCGGAGAGCGATCTGATGGAGGCGACCTCGAGGGCGGCTTCCTCGCTCAGCGGAGGCAGTATGCCGGGCAGCCGACGCGCCAGCATCGTCTTCCCGGCTCCTGGCGGGCCGCTCATCAGCAGGTGATGCCCGCCGGCCGCGGCCACGATCAGGGCCTCGACGGCCTCCTCCTGCCCGACGACATCGGCGAGATCGAGCGTCTCGGGCTCGGGTCGCGGCGCGACGGCCGCTGCCACGGGCTCCACGTCTGCCGGCGCGATGTCGGCGCCGTGCCACATCGCCACTTCGGCGAGCGTCGTCGCCGCGCGCACCTGCATCCCAGGGACCAGCTTCGCCTCGGCTTCGTTGGCGTGAGGCACGATGACCCGTTCGAAACCCGCGCGTGCGGCCGCGAACACCGCGGGAAGCACCCCCGGAACGGGGCGCACCCGGCCGTCCAGTCCCAGCTCTCCGATGTGCACGGTGCGCGCGATCGACGCGGCGTCGAGCACTCCGCCCGTGGCCACGGCCGACACGGCGATGCCGAGATCGAACCCGCTGCCGTGCTTGGGCAGGCTCGCCGGCGAAAGGTTCACCGTCAGCCGGCGGCGGGTGAGCTGCAGCTGTGCATTGGTCACGGCGTTGTGCACGCGCTGCGCGGCTTCGCCGAGCGCCTTGTCCGGCAGTCCCACAATCTTGAACCCCGGCGTCTGATTCGACACGTCCGCCTCGATCTCGACGAGATGGCCGTCCACACCGGTGAGCGCCACTGCCCAGGTGCGCGCCGTCTTCATCGCAGATCCACGAGATGCTCGAGCACACCGGTCGCCGGGTCCGCTCCTATGATCCCGATGATCTCGAGGCGCAGCATCCGATGCCCGGCGAGCCCGGGGTGCTCGGCCGCCCACGCGTACCCGAGGCGCCACAGTCGTTGCCGTTTGCGCTCGTCGATCGCGTCGAACGGATGGCCGTAACCGGTGCTGCGCCTCGTCTTGACCTCGACGATACCCAGCACGTCGTCGTGCTCGGCGACGATGTCGAGCTCGCCCTGCGCGCACCGCCAGTTGCGGTCGAGGATCCGATACCCGCGGGCCGTCAGGTGCTGTGCCGCGCGGTCTTCACCTGCGCGGCCGAGGTCGTCTTTCGCTGCCATGGAGACAGCATGCGCGCAATCTCCGGATCGTCGCCCGCGTGATTCACACGAGCTGTGGATTCCGCACGGAAAAGAAACACCGTGCCGGAAGAGTCACTTGCCGTCGAGCGACAGCTCCTCGGGGAGCTCGAACTCCCGTCGCTGCAGCTCTTCGACGTTGACGTCCTTGAACGTCAGCACCCTGACCGCCTTCACGAACCGGTCGGCACGGTAGATGTCCCAGACCCACACGTCGGTCATCGAGATCTCGAAGTAGAAGTCGTGCTCCGTGTCCCGGCGGACGACATTCACCTCGTTCGCGAGGTAGAACCGGCGCTCGGTCTCGACGACGTACTGGAACTGCCCCACGACGTCGCGATACTCGCGGAACAGTGCGAGTTCGAGTTCGCGGTCGTAATCGTCGAATGCCTCTTCGTCCATGATGAGTCCATCCTATGAGTTCAGAAGAGCGTGGGGGCATCGGCGATCGCCCACGACGCCCGATGGAAGGGCGAGAGGCCGCCGTCCCTGATCGCGGCGCGGTGCTCGAGGCTTGCGTAACCCTTGTTGCGATCCCACTGATATGAGGGGTGATCGACGTGCAGTTCGGTCATGTGCGAATCCCGCGCGACCTTGGCGATCACGGATGCCGCGGACACCGAGGCGCAGTCGCGGTCGCCCTTGATCACCGAGCGCACCTCCAGCGGAGCCGGGTGCACACGGGACACGTAGTCGTGGTTGCCGTCGAGGATCACCAGCGCGCCGTCGAGCGACGCACCGAGGGCGACGACCGCGTCGATCGCTCGGGATGCCGCGAGTCCCAGCGCATGCATGATGCCCGCATCATCGATCTCGGCCGCCGTGGCCCAGCCGACACCGGAGGCCTGCACCCACGACGCAGCCCTGGCCGCCACGTCGGGCCGGCGTCTCTCGGTGACGAGTTTCGAGTCGCGGAGCCCTTCGGGGACGCGGCGCCTGCAGCCCGCGGCATCCATCACCGACGCGCCGACGGCGACAGGTCCGGCCAGCGCACCCCGACCGACCTCGTCGAGCGCGATGATCAGGTCGAACTCGGCGAGCAGCTTGCGCTCGAGGCGCAGCGTGGGCGCGACGACGGTCATCCCTGCGGTTCCGGTACGCCGTTGAAGATGTCGTGATGGCCGTCGACCGTGCCGATCCGGTCGAGCGGCCAGGTGGTCAGGAAGGTCTTGCCCACGACGTTGTCCAGCGGCACGAAGCCACCACTGGGGAGGTCCTGATGAGCGCGTGCATCCTGCGATCGGTCGCGGTTGTCGCCCATCAGCCAGAGCGAATCCGCCGGAACAGTGACGTCGAAGGGCTCATTCGATGCCGCGGTGTCGCCCTCGGGCAGGTTCAGATAGGACAGCTCGTCGATCGGGGCGCCGTTGATCTCGATCTGGCCGAGGGAGTTGCAGCAGACCACGTGATCGCCCGGCAGCCCGATCAGGCGCTTCACGAGATGGTCCTCGCTGTCGGAGGCGGAGAGGCCGATCAGCGTGAGCAGGGAGTCGACGGCTTCGACGAGCGGCGGGCCTGCCGGCTCCTGCGCGTGCGCGGGGAGCCACCCGCCCGGGTCCTGGAACACCACGACATCGCCGCGTTCGTAGCCCGTCCACCTCGGCGTCAGCTCGTCGACGAGGATCCGGTCGTTGACGAGAAGCGTGCGCTCCATCGAGGCGGACGGGATGTAGAACGAGCGCACCACGAAGGTCTTCACGAGGAAGGACACCAGCGCGGCGATGACGATGATCACCAGCACGTCTCGAAGGAAGATCAGGAATCCGCGTCGCCTCCTGGGGCGCACGTCGGGGGCGGATTCAGTCGTCATCGCATTCCTTCAGGGGTTCTTCGCACCGCGCTCTGACGGCATCATCTAGGTTCGCACACTCCTGGACGAACAAAGGCACCCCGGGACGCTGTGTCCCGGGGTGCCTTTGAGAAGCGGGCGGCTGTCAGCCGCGCTTCTCCTTGATCTTGGCCTTCTTGCCACGGAGCTCGCGCAGGTAGTAGAGCTTCGCGCGACGCACATCGCCACGGGTGACGACCTCGATGTGGTCGATCACCGGGCTGTGCACGGGGAAGGTGCGCTCGACGCCCACCTGGAAGCTGATCTTGCGGACCGTGAAGGTCTCGCGCACGCCATCGCCCTGGCGGCCGATGACGATGCCCTGGAAGACCTGGACACGGGAGCGGGTGCCCTCGGTGATGTTCACGTGCACCTTGACGGTGTCACCGGGGTTGAAGACAGGAATGTCGGAACGGAGCGAAGCCGCGTCGACGGCGTCCAGGATCTGCATGATCGTCTCTCTCTGCACTCGCCTCAGGTCGGATGCATGGAATGGAAGGATTACGTGAATGTGTGCTTTACGGCGCATGATGCGACCGCGGGCTCCCCTGGGGCAGAGCCGGTGACGGCACAAAGATCTATTCTGCCATGGATCCGGCATGGCGCCAAAACACGGATCAGTGCTCTGAGGCCGGCTTCTCCCGGATGACGAAGACATCGCCCTGAGCGCTCGTCTGCCGCGGGCGCCGGGGCTCGGCTGCAGGCTGCGGCTCGGCTGTCGGCATCGTGCCGGCCGGAGTGGTGACGCTGATGCCGACCGCACCGCGCGCCTCGTCCCACAGCTGCCTCAGCACCAGCCAGAACATGGCGATCGCCACGACGATGGCTCCGGTGAGCAGAAGGGGGAACCACGCCTGCGGATAGCATCCGACCGCGATCGTCAGCGCGTGCCACACGGTGAAGCCGAGCACGTCCCACCAGGAGACCATGCGCGTCTCGCGCACGGATGCACGCGCGCGCACCAGCAGTGTGAGCGTGAGCTGACCGATGAAGACGGACGGGATCGCGATGAAGAGAACCCAGAGGAACGCCCATCCCCCGGCGTTGAAGATGCCCCAGCCGATCAGCAGCCACAGCGGCAGCACGAAAGCCGCCGGCATCAGCCATCGGTAGAAAGCGCGTCGCAACCACATGCTCAGATCGTACGACGCTCGCCTGCGCGCACGGCGGGTGTTCGCTGTGAGCATGGACGGGCGCGATCGGACAGGCCGCGCAGATCGGAGAGAATGGAGGGGACGAGAGGAACACCATGATCGAACTGCGCACCCCTGCCGAGATCGACGAGATGCGAGCGGCCGGACGATTCGTCGCCGAGACACTGGCGACGTTGCGCGACGAGACCAGGATCGGAACGAATCTCCTCTCGATCGATCAGCGGGCGCACGACATGATCCGCGCGCGCGGAGCGGAGTCGTGCTACATCGACTACCACCCTTCGTTCGGCGCCAGCCCCTTCGGCAAGGTCATCTGCACCTCGATCAACGATGCGGTGCTGCACGGACTCCCCCATGACTACACTCTGCGCGACGGCGACCTGGTGACCTTGGACTTCGCCGTCTCGGTCGACGGCTGGGTCGCCGACTCCGCCGTGTCGTTCGTGGTGGGCACGCCTCGGGATGAGGATCTCCGTCTCATCGACACCACGCAGCGCGCGCTGGATGCGGCGATCGAGACCGCGACGGTCGGCCATCGCATCGGCGACATCTCGGCGGCGATCGCCGCGATCTCGCACGGCGAGGGCTATTCCATCAACACCGACTTCGGCGGGCACGGCGTCGGCCGCATCATGCACGGCGACCCGCACATCCCGAACGACGGGCGCGCGGGACGCGGGTTCCCGCTGCGCGCCGGTCTCGTGTTCGCGATCGAGCCCTGGTTGCTCGCCACCACGGACGAACTCGTCACCGACCCCGACGGCTGGACCCTGCGCAGCGTCGACGGTTCGCGCGGCGCTCACTCCGAGCACACGATCGCCGTCACAGAGGACGGTCCGATCGTGCTCACCGACCGCTCGTTCCTCGGCGTGGACTGAGGACTCCGGTTTCGGGTCCGGATATGCCAATCTGAGGGCATGATCCCGGAAGACCGTCACGTGCCGCAGCGCCTGCTGATGGTCCGCCACGGTCAGACGCGGTGGAACCTCGAGGGACGGTTGCACGGACAGCTCGATTCGGGTCTGACGGCCGAGGGGATCGCCCAGGCGTCGGCGGTCGCAGAGCGGCTCTTGCCGCTCGGAGTGCGCACGGTGTGCTCCAGTCCGCTGGGCCGAGCCCTGCGGACAGCGGTCATCATCGCCGAACGGCTCGGCGCCGATCTCATCGAGGTGCCGGAGCTCAGCGAGCTCCACATGGGGGCGATGGCCGGGATGACGCGCGCGGAGATCGAGGAGGCCTTCCCAGGAGCGAGGGCGGCCCGCGCGGAGAATCGATACGGATGGGCTTTTCCCGGCGGCGGCGAGAGCTATGCGATCGCACGGGGTCGTGCGCGCAAGGCACTGTCGACGTGCGGTTGGGAAGCCGAGGGGACCCCGGTCCTGGTCACGCACGAGATGATCGGACGGATGCTGCGCGCAGAGCTGCGTGGACTGAATGCCGCTCAGGCACTCGCGCTGCGGCATCCGCTGGGCGCGGTGTTCGACGTCACCGCCCACTCGGAACGGATGCTGTAGACGCGGCGGAGCGCAGGCGCCCTCGCGAACGGGACCTGATCCGCGGTCAGGAGGCCGTGTAGACGAACACGTCCGTCAGCATCGGGAGCTCGAACCGCGTGCGACCCGCGGTCTGGGGATCAGCATCCAGAATCGCCTCGAGTCGAGCCACCATCTGCGCGCGGGTCTCGTCGTCGGCGACCAGGAAGCTGCTCACGGTGAGCCAACGGGCGATGTAGTCGGCACGGGTGATGCTCTCCGACCATGCGATCTCAGCCCTGCGGTCGAAGGTGAAGCCGGGCAGCTCGTCCGCTGCGGAATCGGTCGTGGCGTCCTTCTCGGCCACGGCCGGATGCGCGATCCGATGGCAGGCGCGGTCCCACGCGCAGTCAGGATCGGAGTGGTTCCAGAGCAGCCCCAGAGTCCCGCCCGGCACCAGCACCCGTGCGATCTCGGCGCACGCCGGCTCCCGATCGAACCAGTGGAAGGCCTGCGCGACGGTGACGGCATCCACCGATGCGTCCGGCAGCGGAATGCTCTCCGCACCCGCCGCGATCGCTTCGACGCCGGGAAGCTTCGCCCGCAGCACGTCGAGCATCGCCTCGGACGGCTCGACGGCGATCACCCGACCGGCACGAGCGGGCAGCAGCGCGGTGAACTTGCCGGTGCCGGCCCCGAGATCGAGCACCGCGCTCACGCGGGACGGAAGGATCTCGGCCGCAGCGGCGTCCGGGAAACCCGGCCGGAACCGGTCGTACTCCTCGCCGATGTTCTCGAACGACTTCGCCAGTTGCTGCCTCGTCATACCTCGACGCTAACAGCAGCACGCAGTGGGCTACGCGAGCTCGATCAGGTCCTGGTACTCCTGGCTCCAGATGTCCTCGACACCGTCGGGCAGGATCAGCACGCGCTCGGGATTGAGCGACTGCACGGCGCCCGGATCGTGCGAGACGAGCACCACGGCGCCCTCGTAGTGCGCCAGAGCGTCGAGGATCTCCTCGCGGGAGGCCGGATCGAGGTTGTTCGTCGGCTCATCGAGCAGCAGCAGGTTCGCAGAGGACACGACGAGGGTCGCCAGGGACAGGCGCGTCTTCTCGCCGCCGGAGAGGACACCAGCGGGCTTGAGCACATCGTCGCCCGTGAAGAGGAACGAACCCAGAACACGCCGCGCCTCCATCTCGGTGATGTGCGGAGCCGCCGAGACCATGTTCTGCAGCACGGACCGTTCGACGTCGAGGTTCTCGTGCTCCTGCGCGTAGTAGCCGATCTTGACGCCGAAGCCGGGCTGCAGCTCCCCCGTGTCCGGCTGATCGACACCGGCGAGCATCCTCAGCAGGGTCGTCTTCCCCGCACCGTTGAGGCCGAGGACGACGACCTTGGATCCGCGGTCGATCGCCAGGTCGACATCCGTGAAGATCTCCAGCGAGCCGTACGACTTCGACAGCCCGGTCGCCATCATCGGGGTCTTCCCGCACGGCGCCGGCTTGGGGAAGCGCAGCTTCGCGACCCGATCGACCTCGCGCACGTCATCGAGCCCCGCGAGCAGCTTCTCCGCACGAGCCACCATCTGGTGGGCTGCTGCGGCCTTGGACGCCTTCGCGCCGAATCGCGCGGCCTGCTGCTGCAGAGTCGTCGCCTTCTTCTCGGCGTTCGCGCGCTCCTTCTTGCGACGTTCTTCGTCCGCCACCCGCTGACGCAGGTAGTTCTTCCAGTTCATGTTGTAGATGTCGATGCTCTGACGGTTCGCGTCGAGGTAGAACACCCTGTTGACCGTCTCGCCGACGAGTTCGACATCGTGGCTGATCACGATCAGCCCGCCCTTGTAGTTCTTGAGGAACTCGCGCAGCCACACGACACTGTCGGCATCGAGGTGGTTGGTGGGCTCATCGAGGATCATCGTCTGGGCATCCGAGAACAGGATGCGCGCGAGCTCGATGCGTCGGCGCTGACCGCCGGAGAGCGTCGAGAGCGGCTGGTCGAGGATCCGATCCGGCAGGGAGAGGTTGTTCGCGATGGATGCCGCCTCTGCCTCCGCCGCGTAGCCGCCGAGCCCTTCGAACTGCTCGGTGAGGTTCCCGAATCGACGCATCGCCTTGTCGGCGACCGCAGGGTCGGAGGACGCCATGTCCTCGGCCGCCTTGGTCAGGCCGAGCTGGATCGTGCCGAGGCCTCGCGCATCGAGGATGCGGGTACGTGCGAGCATCTCCGGGTCACCGGTGCGGGGATCCTGAGGAAGATAGCCGAGTTCGCCGGACTTCGTGACCTTGCCGTCGGAGGGCAGCACGTCTCCTGCAAGCACCTTCGTCAGAGTCGTCTTGCCGGCGCCGTTGCGTCCGACCAGACCGATCTTGTCGCCGTCGGAGACGCGGAACGACACGCCATCCATGAGGAGGCGGGCGCCAACGCGAATCTCGAGGTCGTGCACGGCAAGCACAGCGATGCTCCGTTTCGTCAGGGAGGGGTGGAGTGGCCCGCGAAGTGTGAAGACACCGGGCCAGCCTCTCAGTATAGGTCGGCCCGTCTGTCAGGACGCCCACAGGCACATGGACAAGACCCCTCCGCAGTATGACGACCTCGATACCTGAGGGTGATGTGTGCGCACCCGGCCGATACGTACGTTCTACGGGTGGACATCATCAACGACCTCATCCTTCAAGCCGCGGCCTCACCATGGCTCTACCTCGTGATGTTCGCGACGGCTGTGATCGATGGCTTCTTCCCTCCCATTCCGAGTGAGACCGTGCTCGTCGCTGCTGCGGCGGTGGCGGCATCCTCCGGGGAGACGAACATCCCGCTCCTGATCGCCGTCGCGGCGCTCGGAGCGATCATCGGCGACAACATCGCCTACGCGATCGGCCGCTCACTCGGCACCACCCGCTTCGCATGGATGCGCCGTCCCAAGGTCGCCGCCGCATTCGACCGCGCGCAGCGCACACTGTCCCGCAACGGCGCTCCCCTGATCCTCGGCGCCCGCTACATCCCGGTGGGCCGCGTCGCCGTGAATATGTCGGCCGGAGCGCTCGGTTACTCGTGGCGACGATTCCTGCCCCTGAGCATGATCGGCGGCGTGACTTGGGCGGCCTACAGCGCAGGCATCGGCCTGCTCGCCGGCCACTGGCTCGAGGATCAGCCCCTGCTCAGCGTCGTCATCGGCGTCACCTTCGCACTGGTTCTGGGCTTCGTGATCGATCGGGTGGCCTCGGCCGTCCGTCGTCGCCGCGGGGCCGCAGCCTCCGACGCCGGATCCATCGTCGCCGATGAGGCTCGCGCCGGCGACCCGGCCGGGGTGACAGGATGACACCCATGAGGGCGGCCCGAATCGAGAAGCGCGAACACAAGCGCGAACTGAAGAAGAACCGGCGCGAGCAGAAGGAGCGCGCGCGGGCCGCTCGCCCTCCGATCAGCCGCCGCACGGTGATGGTCGTGATCCTCTCGGTGATCGCGATCACGCTGTACTCGGTCATGGTCCCCGTGCACGTCGCGCTGTACGCGAGCTCGGTTCCGATCATGATGCTGCTCGCCGCGGTCGCGGTCACTGCCGCGCTCGTCGGCGTCCGGTATCCGAACCTGGCGATCATCATGTTCACCGTGACGGCTGTGCTGGTGCCTCTGACCATCAGCAGAGATGCCGCGCTCACCGCGCCGTGGCCGTGGTCGGTGCCGATGCTCATCTCCTTCGCCGTCACCGTGGCCGCCCTCACCTTCCAGCACGGATGGCGCCGCGGCCTGATCACGTTCGCACTGGGCACGGGGTCGGGGCTCATCGCGTCGATCATGCTCCCGACCGTGCCGAGTGCGAACTCCCTCATCGTCACCACCTCCGTCGTCGGCGGCATCTACCTCATCGCGGCGCTGCTGGCAGCGCGGCTGCGCCTGGGCGACGAGCTCACCCGTCAGCGTGAGCACACCGCGGAGGAGCAGGCGCGCAGGGAACTCGTCGAGGAGCGCACCCGTATCGCCCGTGAACTGCACGATGTGGTCGCGCACAGCATGTCGGTGATCCAGGTGCAGGCGTCCACCGCCCGATACCGGCTGTCGGATCTTCCCAGCGAGGTCGCGGCCGAGTTCGACGACCTCGCTGCGACCGCGCGTTCATCGCTCACGGAGATGCGTCGGCTGCTGGGCGTGCTCCGAACGGAGGACCAGTCCGCCGAACTCGCGCCGCAGAAAGGGATCGAGGACATTCCCGCGCTCGTGGACAGCATCCGCCGCGCGGGAGTGGATGTCGGGCTGGAGCTGGTCACCGCAGATGTCACCGCGGCGCCGGCCGGCGTGCAGATCGCCGCGTTCCGCATCGTCCAGGAGGCGCTGAGCAACGCCGTGCGGCACGCCCCAGGCTCTCGCGTCTCGGTGAGCGTCCGCACGGACGACACGGTGATCCGCCTCCGAGTGCACAACACCGCCGCGACCGGTGAGGCATCCGTCTCCCCTGGGTCGGTGCCGTCCGGTGGGCACGGGCTCCGCGGAATGCGCGAACGCGTCGCACTCGTCGACGGTACTCTGGAGGCCGGTCCGGATGCGGACGGCGGCTGGACTGTCGCCGCAGCGCTCCCATGGATATCCGAGCAGGAGAGTGTGTGAGCATCGAAGTCCTCATCGCCGACGATCAGGCGATGGTGCGCGCCGGGTTCGCCGCACTCCTCGACGCGCACGAGGGCATCACGGTCACCGGCCAGGCATCGGACGGTGCCGAGGCGGTCTCGCTCGCGGCCAGGCTCGATCCCGACGTCATCCTGATGGACGTGCGGATGCCGGAACTCGACGGCATCGAGGCGACGAGGCGCATCCTGGGCCCCGGATACCCCGCGGCCAAGGTGCCGCGCATCCTCATGCTCACGACGTTCGACATCGACGATTACGTCTACGACGCTCTGCAGGCCGGTGCCAGCGGCTTTCTGCTGAAAGACGCCCTGCCTGAAGAGCTCGTCCATGCCGTGCGCGTGATCGCCGCGGGCGACGCGCTGCTCTCGCCGAGTGTGACCAGACGGATGATCGCGCAGTTCGCTGCGCAGAAGCCGCGCACCACGGCATCCGGAAATCTGCTCGCAGAGCTGACCGACCGCGAACGAGAGGTGCTCGTGCTCATCGGGCAGGGCCGCTCGAACAGCGAGATCGCCGCGACGCTGTTCATCGCAGAGCAGACCGTGAAGACCCACGTGGGCAAGGTCCTCGCCAAGATCGGCGCGCGCGACCGCGTGCAGGCCGTGATCTTCGCCTACGACACCGGCCTCGCAGAGCCCGCCTGATCCGCCCCTACCGCGGTAGGGGTCATGTCGACCCCGCAGGGTGATGCGACCCGGGTCACTGCGTGAATAGCCTCCTCGAACACCCACCGAGGAGGACTTCATGGCCATCGCAGAACTGCGATCCAGCATCACGACGAGCACGCCGACGCGCGACACCGGCATCGACCTGGTCCGAGCGCTGTGCGTGCTCGGCGTCGTCGTGCTGCACTCGCTGATGGTGGGTGTCACCGTCACCGACGCGGGCCCGCTGTTCGCCAATGCGAGCGACGGCGCCGCATGGATCACGCCGCTGAGCTGGGTGCTCCAGGTCATGCCGCTGTTCTTCGTCATCGGCGGATTCGCCGGCTACACGGCGCTTCGACGCGCGCAGCAGCGCGGCGGCACCGCGCGGGAGTTCGTCGCAGCCCGCATCCACCGGCTCGTTCTGCCCGCGGTGTTCACGATCGGCATCGTGGGTGTCGTACTGACGGTGCTCCTGCTCAACGGGGTACCGGCCGACCTCGTCGCGATAGCAGGATACCGCTACGGGCAGCCGCTCTGGTTCCTCGGTGTGTTCCTGCTCTGCCAGGCTCTGCTGCCGCTCTTCGCGGCCGCCCACCGTCGCGCGCCCTGGATGACGATCACTGTTATGGTCGCCACTGCCGTGGCGGTGGACGCCGTGCGGAACACGACGGGCATCGACGGCTTCGGCTTCATGAATCTCGCGTTCGTCTGGCTCGCACTGCAGCAGCTCGGCTTCTTCTTCGCTGACGGACGCATCGATGCACTGAGCCGCCGCACCAGGACCGTGGTGGCCGCGGGAGCAGTGGCCGCGCTGATCGTCACCTTCGTGACGGGCGTCTACTCCCCCGACCTGATCGCGAACATCAATCCCCCCACCGCCTCGCTCCTCCTGGTCGGAGTGGCGCACACCATGGTGCTGTCGATCATGCGCGAGCGCGTCGAGAGATGGAGCAGGCTCCCCCTCCCTCACCGCTTCCTCACCTTCGTCACTCCCCGCGCGATGACGATCTACCTCTGGCACATGCCGGTGCTCCTGGCGATGGCGGGCGTCTCGGCCGTGTTCGCGATGACGACGGGCATCGCTCTGCCAGAGCCCAGCAGCATCGAGTGGTGGATGACGAGGCCGATGTGGCTCGTGACCGTCGTGGTGCTGACGGCCGGCATCGCCTTCCTGCTCGCCGGGATCGAAGCGCGACGGATTCCCACCCCTACGCGCTCCGCCGCACGACTCGTCGCTGCGAGTGCCATCGGTACGGTGGCCATCGTCGGCCTGCTGGTCATCGGCACGACGCCGGTCACCGCGATGATCGCCGTGGCGCTGCTGATCGTCTCACTGCGACTGGCACGGCCCGGGCAGGGCGCCTCGACGACCGACGTCGGTCACAGCTCCGGCATCGCGGCGATGCGCTCGAAGGCCTCCGAGAGTATCTCGGGGCTCGTGCCGAAGTTCACCCGCACGTGACCTGCGCCCTCCGCACCGAAGGCGGGTCCGTAGTGCAGTGCGACCTTCGCCTCACGCAGGATCCGTCTGGCCGGGTTCTCGCCCCAACCGAGGTCGGTCAGGTCGATCCAGGCGAGGTAGCCGGCGTCCGGCATCCGATAGCGCGCGCCGGGCAGATGGGCGGCGATGAGATCCGCGATGAGACGCCGGTTGTCGTCGAGGGTCGAGAGCAGGCCGTCGAGCCACTCATCGCTCTCCGCACTGAACGCCGCGACGGCGGCGAGAACACCGAACTGGCCGGTACGCCACTCCACCTCTATCGGCAGAGAGCGCACCACCCGCGTCGGTCCGTCGGATGCCGTGACCATCAGAGCGCACTTGAGCCCAGCCAGATTGAACGCCTTGCTCGCGCTGACGAGGGCGTACCCGATCTCGCGCGCGGCATCCGACACAGCGAGGAACGGTGTGAATCCGGCTTCCGGCTGAGCGAGCGGCGCGTGGATCTCATCGGAGACCACCGCCGCTCCGTGCGCAGCGGCGAGCTCGGCGAGACGTGCGAGGGAGACAGCGGAGTGCACGGTACCGGTCGGATTGTGCGGGCTGCACAGCAGCACGGCGCATGCACCGCCCTCGAGCGCTGTGCGGATGCCGTCGAGGTCGATCTCCCACGCCGTCCCGGTGTCGCGCAGCGGCACCCGCTCGACCACCGCGCCGGCTTCCTCCACGAGATCGTAGAACGGCGGGTACACGGGCGGCATCACGATCACGCGTTCGCCCGGTGACGTGACACGCCGGAGGATCTCCACGATGCCCATGCTGACGTCGGCGGTCGAGCGCATGCGCCCGGGATCCGGCGTCCATCCGAACCGTCGTTCAGCGAACTCCGCGTACGCCGCTGCGAGTGGTGTGCGCGACGCGACGTAACCGGTGTCGCCGGTCGCGACGGCGCGCTCGAGGGCCCGCGTGATCGCCGGAGCCAGCGGGAAGTCGGTCTCCGCCACGAACAACGGCAGGACATCGGCGGGATACTCCCGCCACTTCTCGCTCGTGCGCTCGCGCAACTGCTCGAGCGGGAGAGCTCGGACCGACGCGCTCACGGCGGTGTCAGATGGCGAAGCCGAGCGCACGCATCATGTCGCGCCCGTCGTCGGTGATCCGCTCGGGACCCCACGGCGGCATCCACACCCAGTTGATGCGGAATCGGTCGACGACCGAGTCGAGCGCCTGCGCCGTCTGCTCCTCGAGCACGTCGGTGAGCGGGCAACCGGCGCTCGTGAGCGTCATGTGGATCACGAGTGCGTCGTTCTCGTCGTCCCAGGCGAGATCGTAGATGAGTCCGAGATCGACGACGTTGATCCCGAGCTCCGGATCCATCACGTCCTTGAGAGCCTCGGTGACCTCGTCGAACTTCTCTGGAGCAAGAGTCGCGGTCATGCGATCAGCCTACGCCTCTATCGGGGCTGCAGGGTCGAGGAAACGGTCGTATCCCTCGTCCTCGAGCCGGTCGGCGAGCTCAGGACCGCCCTCTTCCACGATCTTGCCCGCGACGACCACGTGCACGTGGTCAGGACGGATGTAGCGGAGGATGCGGGTGTAGTGCGTGATCAGCAGGACGCCGAGACCGGTGTTCTCCTTGGCGCGATTCACGCCTTCCGAGACGATCTTCAGCGCATCGACATCGAGACCGGAGTCGGTCTCGTCGAGGATCGCGAACTTCGGCTTGAGCACCTCGAGCTGCAGGATCTCGTGGCGCTTCTTCTCGCCGCCGGAGAAGCCCTCGTTGACGTTGCGCTGCGCGAACTTCGGGTCCATGCGAAGGTTCGTCATGGCGCCCTTGACGTCCTTGGTCCACGAGCGGATCGACGGTGCCTCACCGTCGAGAGCCGTCTTGGCCGTGCGCAGGAAGTTCGTCACGGTGACGCCGGGGATCTCGACCGGGTACTGCATGGCGAGGAACAGACCGGCCCGCGCGCGCTCGTCCACGGTCATGGCGAGGACGTCCTCACCGTCGAAGGTGATCGACCCGCTCGTGACGGTGTACTTGGGGTGGCCGGCGATCGTGTACGCCAGTGTGGACTTGCCCGAACCGTTCGGGCCCATGATGGCGTGCGTCTCACCCGTGTTCATCGTGAGGGTGATGCCGTTGAGGATCGGGGTCGTCCCGGCCTCGGTGTCGACCGTGACGTACAGGTCGCGGATCTCGAGAACAGACATTCAGACTTCCTTAGTTACAGTCGGATCGATGAGCACGTCGTCGCCGTCGATCTCGACGACGTAGACCGGAACGGGCTCATATGCGGGGAGATTCTGGGGGATGCCGGTGCGCAGCGAGAACGCGGAGCCGTGCGCCCAGCATTCCAGCGTGTCGCCCTCGACGAAGCCTTCGGAGAGGGAGATCTCGCCGTGGGTGCAGGTGTCGCCGATGGCGTGCACCTCACCCGCCGAGTCGAGCACGACGGCCATCGGCACGCCGTCGAGCTCCACGCGCAGTGGGGTGTCCTGCTCGAGTTCGCTCAGACCGCAGGCGCGCTGTGCGCTCATGCGCTCACCGCCGCGAGCTCGGCCTCGATGGCGATGAGCAGCTCCTCCTCGAGGGCCGGGATGCCGAGCCGCTGCACGATGTCGGTGAGGAAGCCGAGGACGACGAGACGGCGTGCCTCTTCCTCGGTGATCCCTCGTGCCTGCAGGTAGAACAGCTGCTCGTCGTCGAAACGACCGGTCGCGCTCGCGTGGCCTGCACCGAGGATGTCGCCGGTCTCGATCTCCAGGTTGGGGATCGAGTCGGCGCGAGCGCCTTCGGTGAGCACCAGGTTGCGGTTCGCCTCGTACGAGTCGGTGCCGGTGGCGTCCGCACCGATCAGCACGTCGCCGATCCACACGCTGTGCGCGCTCTCGCCCTGCAGCGCGCCCTTGTACAGCACGTCGCCCTTGGTGTGGGCGCCCTTGTGGTGCAGGTAGACCTGACTCTCCAGGTGCTGCCCCGCATCCGCGTACGAGAGTCCGTAGAGGTAGCCCTCCGAGCCGCTGCCCGCGAGCTCGACATTCGGGTTCACTCGCACGAGTCCGCCGCCGAAGCTGACCACGAAGTGCTTGAGCACGGCGTCATTGTCGACGCGGGCCTGGTGCGATGCGGCGTGCACGGCGTCGTCGTCCCAGCGCTGCACCGACACGACGGTCAGCCGGGACCCGGCGCGCGCGATGATCTCGACGTTCTGGGCGTACTGCGCGGACCCGAGGTGACGCAGGATCACCGTGGCCGAGCTGCGCTCGAGCGCCTCGATCACGATGTGGGCATCGGCTCTCGCGTCCGCCCCCTTGCCCGTGATCGTCACGACGATCGGCTCTGCGACCTCCTCCTCGCGCGGGATGCGCACGTGGAGGGACTCGCTCGCGCCCTGCCATGCGACGGCCGAGACGACGTCCTCGGAGAGGAAGTGCTCGCCGCGCGGCGCGGTGCCGGCGGTCAGCGGCTCGGCGATGTACTGATCGCCGGCCGTGATCTCGTAGTCGACGCCGTCGTTCTGAGCCGCGACGGCGAACATGCCCGAGAGACGGTCGACCGGGGTGTGCTTCCAGTTGACCTCACGGCCGGTCGGTGCACCGAAGTCGCCCGGCTCGAATGAGCGGGGTCGCGCCGAACGCGTCTGCACCGGAACGAATCCGGCAGCCGCGACCTGCGCGGCCGGGTCGATGTGCGCGCCTGCCTGGGGCGCGTTCGTCTGCTGCGCCTCGCTGGGCGCTGTCGTCGAGGCCGCCATCTAGCCGACCGATCCTTCCATGCCCATCTCGATGAGCTTGTTCAGTTCCATGGCGTATTCCATCGGCAGCTCGCGCGCGATCGGCTCGATGAAGCCTCGCACGATCATCGCCATCGCCTCGTCCTCAGGCATGCCGCGGGACTGCAGGTAGAAGAGCTGCTCTTCGCTGACCTTCGAGACCGTGGCCTCGTGGCCGAGCTGCACGTCGTCGACGCGGATGTCGATCGCCGGATACGTGTCGGAGCGGGACTTGGTATCGACCAGCAACGCGTCGCAGCGCACGGTGTTCGCGGAGTGGTGCGCGTTGGCGTCCACTCGGACCTCGCCGCGATAGCCGGCGCGACCACCGCCGCGGGCGATCGACTTGGAGACGATCGAGGACTGCGTGTACGGAGCCATGTGGATCATCTTCGCGCCGGCGTCCTGGTGCTGGCCGGGGCCGG
This sequence comes from Microbacterium shaanxiense, assembly GCF_054779995.1. NCBI lineage: Bacteria > Bacillati > Actinomycetota > Actinomycetes > Micrococcales > Microbacteriaceae > Microbacterium > Microbacterium shaanxiense. The sequence continues at coordinate 236,877 of NZ_BAAGXE010000004.1, forward strand.
CGAAGGCCACGGAGAGCGTCTCGCCCTTGGCGTGCTCACCCATCAGGTAGATCGACGGGTACTTCATCGTGACCTTGGAGCCGATGTTGCCGTCGACCCACTCCATGGTGGCGCCCTCATGGGCGACCGCGCGCTTGGTGACGAGGTTGTAGACGTTGTTCGACCAGTTCTGGATCGTCGTGTAGCGAACGCGTGCGTTCTTCTTCACGATGATCTCCACCACGGCGGAGTGCAGCGAGTCCGACTTGTAGATCGGGGCCGTGCAGCCCTCGATGTAGTGGACGTAGCTGTCCTCGTCGGCGATGATCAGGGTCCGCTCGAACTGCCCCATGTTCTCGGTGTTGATGCGGAAGTAGGCCTGCAGCGGGATCTCGACGTGCACGCCCTTGGGCACGTACACGAACGATCCGCCCGACCAGACGGCCGTGTTGAGCGCGGCGAACTTGTTGTCACCGGCCGGGATCACGCTGCCGAAGTACTCCTCGAAGAACTCGGGGTGCTCGCGCAGCGCCGTGTCGGTGTCCATGAAGATGACGCCCTGCTGCTCGAGGTCTTCACGGATCTGGTGGTAGACGACCTCGGACTCGTACTGCGCGGCCACACCGGCGACGAGGCGCTGGCGCTCGGCCTCCGGGATCCCGAGACGCTCGTAGGTCTCACGGATCTCGGCGGGAAGGTCTTCCCACGACTGCGCCTGCTTCTCGGTGGAGCGGACGAAGTACTTGATGTTGTCGAAGTCGATGTCGCTGAGATCTGCACCCCACGTCGGCATCGGCTTGCGCCCGAACAGCGACAGACCCTTCATACGGGTCTTCAGCATCCATTCGGGTTCGTTCTTGAGCGCGGAGATGCCGCGAACGACGTCTTCGGAGAGACCTCGCTTCGCGATGGCGCCTGCGGCGTCCTCATCGTGCCAGCCGAACTCGTACACCCCCAGACCATCGAGCTCCGGGCGGTCGATCAGCACATCCGACATCACACTCTCCTTGTCAGGCCTCAACGGTGTCATCCGCCCCGACACCTCATGGCCCGCTCGAGTTCACGGGTGTGGGTGCCGCTGGTGGGCCTCATCACGGACGCATTCTTCGCGCCTAAACTGTTGGTGATGCACCTCGCGCTTTCCGCGGGCATCGCAACAATCCGATTCTACAGGTTCCCCCTGACAAACGGGCCGCGCCCGTACGCTCGGGCGCGGAACCGGAGGACACATGCCCGACACCGCAGCGCGCGCCGCCACTTCACCATACGAAGGCCGCGGGGACAGCCACTCCCCAGCCTTCGGCCGACCGCTGCGAGTGCTGGCGTGGCTGTCGTTCATCGCCGAGGTGATCATCATCGCGACCGGCGGAGCCGTGCGTCTGACCGGGTCCGGTCTCGGATGTTCTGAGTGGCCGCTGTGCACGCCGGAGTCGCTGGTGCCGACACCGGAGCAGGGCATCCACGGCGTCATCGAGTTCGGAAACCGGACGATGACGGGCGTGGTCGGCATCATCGCGATCGCCGTGCTCCTGCTCACGTTGACCGCCGTCGGCGGACGCCGCTCCCTCAAGGCCGCACTGTGGTTCGCGCTCGGAGGAATCGGCGCAGGCGTGCTCTGCTTCGCCGTGGCCTGGGCGGCCGGGGTCCCGGCATTCCCGTTCTTCTCACTCGGACTGCTGCTGGCGACGGTGGTGGGCGCCGTGCACTCGATGCGGATCACTCCCCGTCGACGCGATCTGACCCTGCTCGCGTGGATCGTGCTGATCGGCGTGGTCGCGCAGGCCTTCGTCGGAGGCATCACCGTGCTCACGGGCCTGAATCCCTACATCGTGGGCTTCCACTACGCATCATCGCTCCTCCTGGTGTGCGTGACCGCTGCGTATCTCGTGCGGATGTACGAGCCCGGCACGAACCGCGAGCGCGTCGTGCCCCGCTGGTTCGCGATCCTGTCGCACATCACCGGCCTCGCGCTGGCCGTGACCATCTTCTTCGGCGTGCTGACGACAGGATCCGGACCGCACTCCGGCGATGCGAACGTCGTGCGCGACGGCTTCGACGCCACGATCCTCGCCCATGTGCACTCCTGGCCCGGGTACGTCCTCGCCGTCCTGGTCGCGGCCCTGACCGTGATCGCATGGATGCGACAGCTCGCTCCGCGCCGCTGGCTGCTGGTGCTCGTGGCCGCGATCGTCGTGCAGGTCGGGGTCGGCATCTGGCAGTCGCGTGAGGGATTGCCGGAGCTGCTGGTGGGCATCCACATGGTGCTCGCGTCGCTCTCGGCGGCGGCGTACACCGTGACGGTGCTGCGCATGAAGCGTCCGATGCCCTGAGGCGAGCGGGGACGGGGCCGTGCGCACAGGCCGCGCATAAGCGCTGCACAGCGCGCGCATCAACGCGTCCGTGAGGCTCGTCGGCATGAAGAAATCACTCACACGCAGCGTCTCGTACTGGCTCCTGCTCGTCCTCTCGCTCGCTTCCGCCGCCGTCGGCGGCTGGATCATCTCCGACAACACCGCCACCATGACCGCTCGCCTGCTGGACGGAACGGCGACCGGGGTCGAGGTCTATGTCGGCCAGCCGTGGATCGTCGTCGGCGCCGCGCTGCTGGGAGCCGGAGTGATCGGAGTGCTCCTCACCCTCGCGCTTGCGGCGGCGAAGTCGCTCGTCCCCCACGCCGCCCCGGCCGTCGTCGAGCAGATCGACTGGTCCGCGCAGGCCGATGAGGCTAGCGGATCCCGCACGGACGCGGCGCACGAAGACGCCGAAGCCCCGACCGATTCAGCGGCCGAGACCGCAGACGATGACGCCGAAGAGGATCAGAACGGCAGCAGCGGGTCGACCGCCACGGCCACGAATATCAGCGTCAGGTAGGTGATGGATGCGTGGAACACCCGCATCGGACGCGGGTTCGTTCCACGCACCGCCTGCGAGTACAGCCGGTGCGACTCGTACACGAACCACCCGCCGAACACCACCGCGGACACGGAGTACACCAGACCCATGTCGGCCACCGGGATCAGCAGCAGCGAGCACGCGAGCGTGGCCCATGCGTACAGGATGACCTGGAGTCCGACCTGGGACGCGTTGCGGGTGACGCCGAGCATGGGGACGTCGGCGCCCTCGTAGTCGTCGCGGTACTTCATCGACAGCGGCCAGTAGTGCGCCGGCGTCCACAGGAACACCAGCGCGAACAGCACGACGGCCGGCCACGCGACGTCACCGGTGACAGCGGACCAACCGATCACGACGGGGAAGCACCCGGCGATTCCGCCCCAGATGATGTTCTGCTCGGTACGGCGCTTGAGGATCATCGTGTAGATCACGACATAGAAGAAGATCGCTGCCACCGAGAGCGCGGCTGTCAGCCAGTTCGTCGTCGCGAGCAGCCAGAGAGTGGATGCCACGGCGAGCGTCCAGGAGAAGATCAGCGCGGCGCGCGGCGAGATCTCGCCGGTGACCAGCGGACGCTTCGCCGTGCGGTGCATGTGGGCGTCCATGTCCCGATCGAGGTACATGTTGAACGACGCCGCGGACCCTGCGCTCATCGAGCCGCCGATCACGGTCGCGAGCACGAGCCACAGGTCGGGCATCCCGCCTTCGGCGAGGAACATGACGGGCACGGTGGAGACGAGCAGAAGCTCGAGCACGCGCGGCTTCGTCAACGAGACGTATGCCTTGATCGTCTGGCCGATCGGCCGTTTCACCGCCGTCGCCTCGGACATAGTCGAGATATCGATCGCCTCCCAGCGCACACTCCGCCAACCCTTCCAGTCTAGGACACGCCGGTGGCGCGACTTGCGACGTAAGAGTCGTTTCACCCTCCGCCGTGCCCCGCTATGCTGAAACCACTCGCGCGCCCGGCGCTGTGCTCCTGTCCGTGACGTTGCGGAGGCGCAGGGAATTCGGGCGCCCTCGTAACCGTTGGAAAGGGCATGACCTTGTCGGAATTGCAGTGGGAAGAGATTGACCGGCGCGCGGTGGACACCGCACGGATTCTGGCGGCGGATGCTGTCGAGAAGGTCGGCAACGGTCACCCTGGCACAGCGATGAGCCTTGCTCCTCTCGCCTACCTCCTCTACCAGCGCGTGCTGCGCCACGACCCGGCTGACACCGACTGGCTCGGCCGCGACCGATTCATCCTCTCCGCGGGTCACTCCTCCCTGACGCAGTACGTCCAGCTCTACCTGGGCGGCTTCGGCCTCGAGCTCGACGACCTGAAGTCGCTGCGCACGTGGGGCTCGAAGACTCCGGGTCACCCCGAGTTCGGCCACACCAAGGGTGTGGAGATCACGACAGGGCCGCTGGGTCAGGGCCTGGCGTCGGCCGTCGGCTTCGCGTACGCGGCACGCTACGAGCGCGGCCTGTTCGACCCGGAGGCCGCCGAGGGCACGAGCCCGTTCGATCACTTCGTGTACGTGATCGCCGGTGACGGCGACCTGCAGGAAGGCGTCACCAGCGAGGCGGGCTCGCTCGCCGGTCACCAGCAGCTGGGCAACCTCATCGCGTTCTACGACTCCAACCAGATCTCGATCGAGGATGACACGAACGTCGCCTTCACCGAGGACGTCGCGGCGCGCTACGAGGCGTACGGCTGGCACGTCCAGACCGTCGACTGGAAGAAGAGCGGCGAGTACGTCGAAGACCTCGCTGAGCTCTCCGCCGCCGTCGAGGCCGCGAAGGGCGAGACGGACAAGCCGTCGCTCATCATCCTGAAGACGATCATCGGCTGGCCGTCGCCCGGCAAGCAGAACACGGGCAAGATCCACGGTTCGGCTCTCGGCGCAGACGAGCTGGCGGCGACCAAGAAGGTGCTGGGCTTCGACCCGGAGCAGACCTTCGTCGTCGCTGACGAGGTCATCGCGCACACCCGCGCGCTGGCCGATCGCGCCTCCGAAGCCCGTGCCGCCTGGCAGGAGTCCTTCGACGCGTGGGCCGCCGCGAACCCCGAGCGCAAGACTCTGCTCGACCGACTCCTGGCCAAGGACCTGCCGACGGACATCGCCGCCGCGCTGCCGGCCTTCGAGGCGGGCAAGGAAGTCTCCACCCGCGCCGCGTCCGGCCAGGTCATCAACGCCCTGGCTGCCGAGCTTCCCGAGCTGTGGGGCGGGTCGGCCGACCTCGCCGAATCGAACCTCACCACGATCAAGAACGCCCCTTCGTTCATCCCGGCCGAGTGGTCGACGCACGAGTGGTCGGGCAACCCGTACGGGCGCGTGCTGCACTTCGGCATCCGCGAGCACGCCATGGGGGCGATCGTCAACGGCATCGTCCTGCACGGTCCGACGCGCGCCTTCGGCGGCACGTTCCTGATCTTCAGCGACTACATGCGCCCGTCGGTGCGACTGGCCGCGCTGATGAACATCCCGAGCATCTTCGTCTGGACGCACGACTCGGTCGCGCTCGGTGAAGACGGCCCGACCCACCAGCCGATCGAGCAGCTCGCGACGCTGCGCGCCATCCCGAACTTCGCGGTGGTGCGACCTGCGGACGCGAACGAGACCTCGGTCGTCTGGCTCGAACTCCTCCGCCGCCACGCTGGGCCGGCAGGCATCGCCCTCACCCGTCAGAACATCCCCGTGTTCGAGCGCGGAGAGGGCGCAGCATCCGGCGACGTGTTCGCGTCCGCCGACAACGCGACCAAGGGCGCCTACGTGCTCGCCGAGGCGCCGAACGGCACCCCGGACGTCATCCTCATCGCGACCGGATCCGAGGTGCAGCTCGCCGTCGCAGCACGCGAGACGCTCGCCGCTGACGGCATCAACGCCCGCGTCGTGTCGGCTCCGTCGCTGGAGTGGTTCGAGGAGCAGGACGCCGCGTACCGCGAGTCGGTGCTGCCTGCAGCCGTCACCGCTCGAGTGTCCGTCGAGGCGGGCTCCGCGCTCACCTGGCGCGGCATCGTCGGAGACAAGGGTCGCTCGGTCGCGATCGATCACTTCGGCGCATCCGCCGATTACAAGACACTGTTCCAGGAGTTCGGCATCACCGCCGAGGCCGTCGTCGAGGCGGCACGCGCAACTGTCAAGGAGAACGCATGAGCACCCCCACCGCAGACCTCGCAGCCGCAGGCGTCAGCATCTGGCTGGATGACCTCTCCCGCACCCGGATCAACTCCGGAAATCTCGCGGAGCTGATCGAGTCCCGCAACGTCGTGGGTGTCACCACGAACCCGACCATCTTCGCCGGGGCGATCACCAACCCCGACGACACGTCGTACGACGCGCAGGTCACCGAACTGGCCGCATCGGGTGCGACTGCCGAGGAAGCCGTGTTCGCGGCCACCACGCAGGACGTCGGTGCAGCACTGGACGTCTTCCGCCCCGTGTGGGAGAAGTCCGGGCACGTGGACGGCCGCGTCTCGATCGAGGTCTCACCCGACCTCGCACACGACACCGAGGGCACCGTGGCACAGGCCAAGCAGCTGTGGGCGGAGATCGACCGCCCGAACCTGCTCGTCAAGATCCCGGCGACCAAGGCCGGCCTTCCGGCCATCGCGGAGGCGATCGGTGCGGGCATCAGCGTCAACGTCACCCTGATCTTCAGCCTGGACCGCTACGCCGACGTCATCGACGCGTATCTCACGGGTCTCGAGACGGCCAAGGCCGCCGGCATCGACCTGTCGACGATCCACTCGGTCGCCTCGTTCTTCGTGTCGCGGGTCGACACCGAGACCGACAAGCGCCTCTCGGCCATCGGCACGGATGCGGCGCTCGCCCTCAAGAGCAAGGCAGGCCTCGCCAACGCGCGGCTCGCCTACGAGCTTTTCGAGAAGACGTTCGCCGGCGATCGTGCAAGGACCCTCCTGGACGCCGGCGCCAACCTGCAGCGCCCACTGTGGGCCTCGACCGGCGTCAAGGACCCGGCGCTGCCCGACACGCTGTACGTCACCGAGCTCGTCGCGGAGGGCGTCGTCAACACGATGCCGGAGAAGACGCTCGAGGCGACGTTCGATCACGGTGTCATCACCGGCGACACGATCACCGGCGGTTACGAGGAGGCCCGTGAGGTCTTCGCCGGGCTCGAGAAGGTCGGCGTCGACTTCGCCGATGTCACTCAGGTGCTCGAGGACGAGGGCGTCGCGAAGTTCATCGACTCCTGGCACGACCTGCTCACCCAGGTCGCCGAGGGGCTCGAGGCGCAGCGATGACGTTCTCGATCCACGCGTCGGGCGCCGCGAAGTCGGCGATCGACGCGGTCGTCCCCCGACTGGTCGGCGATCTCATCGCATCGCGCATCACGGGCTTCGACTCGACGCTCTGGGGCGAGGCCGCCGAAGAGGAGGCCGCCAAGCGTCTCGGCTGGGTGGAAGCCGTCTCGGTGTCACGGCCGCTCGTTCCTGAGATCGTCGCACTTCGCGATGAACTGCATTCCAAGGGCGTCACCCGCGTCGTGCTCGCCGGTATGGGCGGATCGTCGCTCGCGCCAGAGGTGATCACGCAGACCGCGGGTGTCGCGCTCACGATCCTCGATTCGACTGCGCCGGGCCAGGTGCTCGCCGCACTGGATGAGGGTCTCGAGCAGACCGTGCTGGTCGTGTCGTCGAAGTCGGGGTCCACGGTCGAGACCGACTCCCAGCGTCGCACCTTCGAGACGGCGTTCCGCGACTTGGGCATCGACCCCGTGGAGCGGATCGTCGTCGTCACCGACCCAGGCTCGCCGCTGGATGCATCCGCCCGCGAGGCCGGGTACCGCGTGTTCAACGCCGACCCGAACGTCGGCGGCCGCTATTCGGCGCTCACGGCCTTCGGCCTGGTGCCGTCCGGGCTCGCCGGCGCCGACATCTCAGAGCTGCTCGACGAGGCCGAGGCCACGCTGCTCCAGGTCGCCGTCGACGCTGCGGACAACCCGGCCCTGCGCCTCGGCGCGGCGATCGCCGGCACGACCCCGCGACGCGACAAGCTCGGCCTGATCACCGACGGCACGCACATCAACGGTCTGCCGGACTGGATCGAGCAGCTGATCGCGGAGTCCACCGGCAAGGACGGCACCGGCATCCTGCCCGTCGTGCTGCTGCCGGTCTCGCCGGAGCTGGATGCTGTTCCGGCCGACCTGCAGATCGTGCGCCTGGTCGACGACGCGAACGAGTTCCACCTGCGCGAACGTCACGAGGGCGAGGTTCTCGTGAGCGGGTCGCTCGGTGCGAACCTCATCGTCTGGGAGTACGCGACGGCGATCGCCGGGCACCTGCTCGGCATCGATCCGTTCAACCAGCCCGACGTCGAGTCCGCCAAGGTCGCCACCCGTGGTCTTCTGGATGCGCGCCCCGAGCCCACTGCTCCCGCGTTCGTCGAGAGCGGCATCGAGGTGCGCGTGTCGGATCCCGCGCTCGCGGTGTCGGGCAACATCGAGGCCGTGCTGGACGCCCTGTGGGCCCAGTTGCCGGAGGACGGCTACGTGTCGATCCAGGCGTACGTCAACCGCCTGGAGCTGCCGCAGCTGCAGGGCCTGCGCGAACTGGTCGCCGCCGACTCCGGTCGCCCGACCACGTTCGGATGGGGACCACGCTTCCTGCATTCGACCGGCCAGTATCACAAGGGCGGTCCCGCACAGGGCGTGTTCCTGCAGATCCTGGAGCGCACCGACGTCGATCTCGAGATCCCCGAGCGTCCGTTCACGTTCGGACAGCTCATCCAGGCGCAGGCTGCCGGCGACGCCGGTGTGCTCGCCGAGCACGGTCGTCCCGTCGTCTCTCTGACGATCACAGAGGACTCGGCCGACGTGCTCGCCCTCTTCGAAGCCGCCCAGAAGTAGTCGTAGGAGAATCCCCCGCCGATGACCGTTCCCGTATCACGCGGCCAGAACCCGCTGCGCGACCCAGACGACCGTCGCCTCAATCGCATCGCAGGTCCCAGCGCGCTGGTGATCTTCGGCGTGACCGGCGACCTGTCGCGCAAGAAACTCATGCCGGCCGTGTACGACCTGGCGAACCGAGGGCTGCTGCCACCAGGCTTCGCCCTCGTCGGCTTCGCACGCCGCGACTGGGAGGATCAGGACTTCGCCCAGGTCGTCTACGACGCGGTGAAGCAGCACGCGCGCACCGAGTTCCGTGAGGAGACCTGGCAGCAGCTGCTGCAGGGCATCCGCTTCGTCTCCGGCGAGTTCGACAACCCCGAGTCGTTCGTGAAACTGCGCGAGACCGTCGAGAAGCTCGACGTCGAACGCGGCACGATGGGAAACCACGCGTACTACCTCTCGATCCCGCCGAAGTCGTTCCCCGTCGTCACGAAGCAGCTGAAGGAATCCGGGCTGGTCGGCGATGACGAAGGCGATGAGCGGTGGCGGCGCGTCGTGATCGAGAAGCCGTTCGGCCACGACCTCGAATCGGCTCGTGATCTGAACGAGGCGCTCGAAGTCGCGTTCCCGGCTGATGCGATATTCCGGATCGACCACTATCTCGGCAAGGAGACGGTGCAGAACATCCTCGCTCTGCGCTTCGCCAACGAGCTGTACGAGCCGATCTGGAACCGCAACTACGTCGACCACGTGCAGATCACGATGGCCGAGGACATCGGCGTCGGCGGTCGCGCCGGATACTACGACGGCGTCGGCGCTGCACGCGACGTCATCCAGAACCATCTCCTGCAGCTGCTCGCGCTCACCGCGATGGAGGAGCCGATCAGCCTGAGCGCAGAGCACCTGCGTGCGGAGAAGGAGAAGGTCCTCGCCGCGGTGACCCTCCCCGAGGATCTCTCGCTCGCCACAGCACGCGGTCAGTACGCGGGCGGATGGCAGGGTGGCGAGCAGGTCACCGGATTCCTCGATGAGGACGGGATGAGCCCGGAGTCATCGACGGAGACCTATGCCGCCGTCAAGCTCGACATCAACACGCGGCGCTGGGCCGACGTCCCGTTCTACCTGCGCACCGGCAAGCGCCTCGGACGCCGCGTCACCGAGATCGCCGTGGTGTTCAAGCGCGCGCCGCAGCACCTGTTCGGACGCTCGAACACTGCCGAGCTCGGTCAGAACGCGCTCGTCATCCGCGTGCAGCCCGACGAGGGCGTCACGATCCGGTTCGGCTCCAAGGTGCCGGGCGCGGGCAGTAACGTGCGTGACGTGACGATGGACTTCGGGTACGGTCACGCCTTCACCGAAGCCAGCCCTGAAGCGTATGAGCGGCTCATCCTCGATGTGCTTCTCGGCGACCCGCCGCTGTTCCCCCGCCACGAAGAGGTCGAGCTGTCCTGGAAGATCCTCGACCCGGTGGAGAAGTACTGGGCATCGCAGGACACACCGGTGGAGCAGTACGCACCCGGTTCGTGGGGTCCGGCTTCCGCCGACGCCCTCCTGGCCCGCGACGGACGAGTCTGGAGACGACCGTGATCATCGACCTTCCCGATACGACCGTCAGCCAGGTCGCCAAGCACCTCGTCAAGCTGCGCGAGGAGGGCGGCGCCGTCGCCCTCGGCCGCGTGCTCACGCTGGTCATCGCCGCACGCGAGGACATGGCCGAAGAGGCCATCGAAGCGGCAAATGACGCGTCCCGCGAGCACCCGATGCGGGTCATCGTGCTGTCCGAGCGCGACGGTGACGCACGACTCGATGCCCAGATCCGTGTCGGCGGCGACGCCGGCGCGAGCGAAGTGGTCGTGCTCCGTGCGCACGGCGACGCGGCGAGCAACCAGGAGAGCCTCCTCACCGGTCTTCTGCTCCCGGACGCGCCCGTCGTGGCCTGGTGGCCGGATGACGCGCCGGAAGAGCCCTCCGCAACGCCCCTCGGGCGCATCGCGCAGCGCCGCATCACCGACGCCGCCACCGCCATCGACGTGCGTGCGCAGATCGAGTCCCTCGGGCGTTCGCACGCCCCCGGTGACACCGACCTCGCGTGGACGCGTCTGACGCACTGGCGCGAGCAGCTCGCCGCCGTGCTCGATCAGCCGCCGTTCGAGGAGGTCACGACCGTCGAGGTGCGCGGCGCGGCATCCTCGCCGTCCACCGCGCTGCTCGCGGCGTGGCTCCAGCTCGCCCTCGACGTCCCCGTCCGCTGGGCGTACGAGAAGCGCGAGGAGTGGGACGAAGGCATCAAATCCGTCCGGCTCACCCGCTCGAGCGGCGACATCCTGCTGCAGCGACCGGTCCCCGGCGATGCCGTCCTCACGCAGCCGGGACAGCCTGAGCACGACCTGCACCTGCCGCGCCGCACCCTCAGGGAGTGCCTGGCGGAGGAGTTGCGTCGTCTGGACCCCGACGTCCTGTACGGTCGAGTCATCACCGAGGGCTGGGAGAAGCTGGGTCCGCCCGAGACCGGAGAGTGAGCGACATGCAGGCATCTTCTGCCGAGAAGCTGGTCGTCGTGGAGGCGACGCCTGCAGCCGTCGCCGAACGGGTCGCGGATCGTTTCCTGACCCGTGTGAAGGCGCGCACGAAGAACGGCCGGATCGCCCACATCGCCCTCACTGGGGGGTCGATGGGGAGCACGGTCCTTCGCGCCGTCGCCGCGCATCCGAAGGTCGACCGGATCGACTGGTCGCTCGTGCACTTCTGGTGGGGTGACGAACGCTTCGTCGCCCGCACCGATCAGGACCGCAACGCGCTGCAGTCCCGCGAGGCGCTGCTGGATCGTATCGAAGTGCCTGCGCAGAACATCCATGAGATCGCCGCTGCCGATGACGGTATGACGCTCGACGAAGCCGCGCAGGCCTATGCCTCGGAACTCGCCAGGTTCGGTGACGAGGAGCATGACTGGCCGTCGTTCGCGGTGTGCTTCCTCGGCGTCGGACCGGACGGACACATCGCCTCGCTGTTCCCCGATCGCTCCGAGGTGACGGAGACGGATGCGGCGGCGCTGCCGGTGCGCGACTCTCCGAAGCCGCCGCCGGAGCGCGTCACGCTGACGCGTCCGGTGATCAACTCCTCCAAGCGCGTCTGGCTGGTGCTCACCGGGGCGGACAAGGCCTCCGCCCTGGGCCTGGCCCTCGCCGGCGCCAGCTACACCAACGTGCCCGCAGCGGGCGCGAAGGGGCGCAAGCGCACGATCTTCTTCGTCGATCAGGCTGCGGCCTCAGAGGTCTCGGAAGACCTCATCGACCAGGCCTACTGATCGCGTTCCGGTGCTGATCCGGGGTCGCGGCCGGGATCGCGTTCCCCGGTGGCCGTGCCCGTGGAGTTCGAGGGTCCGCTTCCCCGCGTGATGCCGAGCTCCTGGCTCTCACTGAGCACCTGCGGGTGATACCTGGCGAGCCCGACGACTCCCCAGATGGCGATCGCACCGGCGATGCCGAAGCACACCAGAACCCATGGCGGCGCCGCAGCGGCCTCACCGAGGACGAGCATTCCGATCAAAACCGCGATCATCGGGTCGACGACCGTCAATCCGGCGATCACGAGGTCGGGTGGTCCGGAGCTGTAGGCGGTCTGGACGAAGTACGCCCCCACCGCCGACGCCGCGATCAGGGCGATCACGCACACCAGCGTCACCCAGTCGAACTCCTCGGCCTGGACGCGCTTGATAACGGCCTTGGCGAGCGTCGCCACGAACCCGTAGAGGATTCCGGCCCCGACGACGTAGAACAGTGCCCGCATCCGGTGGCGCAGGATCAGCCAGCATCCGCCGAGCACGATGATCACGACCAGCAGGATCGCCAGGATCACGAAGAGCTCGCGATCTGTGATGTCCTGCTCGACGGCGAAGATCGCCGCGAAGAACACGAAGATGAAGATGCCGCCGACGCACGCCCCGATGGCGATGAGCGATCTTCTGGTCGGCGAGTGCCCCGAGACCCGTGCGTTGAGCAGCGTGGTGATCACGAGCGCGATGGCTCCGAGCGGCTGCACGACGATGAGCGGCGCGACGGACAGCGCCGCGAGCTGGCACACGATCGCGAGACCCAGCATGAGCGTCCCGAGGATCCATGACGGACGGGTGAGCAGTCGCTTGAGCTGCTCGACGCTCAGCCCGCTCGCGCCGTCGGCGCCGCTGAGGCGTTCGACCTTCTCGACTCCGCGGTGCTGGTACTGCGCTCCGAGCGACATGAACACCGCACCGGCCAGCGCGAGAGGAATGCCGAGAAGCAACCCCGGGTTCTGGAAGGCACCGACAAGCTGGTCGCCGACTTCCGCCCCTGACATCCACGCGCCCGCACTCACACTGAAACACTACCGGGCACTTGGCCCGCAGTAGGGTTGTGGCGTGGCTGTTCTACCGATTCGCATCATGGGCGACACCGTTCTGCACTCCCCCGCATCGCCCGTCGGCGAGATAGACGACGACATCCGCACCCTCGTCGCCGACATGTTCGAGACGATGGATGCCGCACCCGGTGTCGGTCTCGCGGCCCCTCAGGTCGGTGTGCCCCTTCGCATCTACACCTACTCCTACGTCGACGACGATGATCAGCCGTGGCGAGGTGTGCTCATCAACCCCGTGCTGTGGATGTCTCCCCCGGAACCCGGCGTTCCCGACCCGGACGAGGAGTCCGAGGGCTGCCTGTCCTTTCCCGGTGAGCGGTTCCCGCTGCGCCGGGCGGACCGCGTGCTCGTGACCGCCACCGATCTGGACGGCGCAGACGTGCGGATCGAGGTGGACGGGTGGCGAGCCCGCATCATGCAGCACGAGTTCGATCATCTCGACGGCATCCTCTATGTGGACAGGCTCTCGGACGGCGACTGGAAGACGGTGCAGAAGATCGCCCGCAAGCGCGGCTGGGGCAAGCCCGGCGCGAGTTGGATGCCGGGAGTCGACGACCTCGACGCCTGAAGACGTACAGCTTCTGCATAACGAATTCAAAGTTGCGCCTCAGGTTCAGGATGAGTACGGTTCCGGTTGGGGGCGGGACATCGGTGCCCGCTGCAGACAAAGTCCTCGGAGGGGAACTCACATGATGAAACTGCGCAATCGACGAGCGCTGGCACTCGCTGGAACCGCCGTCGCGTTGAGCATCGCGCTCAGCGGTTGCAGCGCGCTCAACAACCTCATCGTGGGCGGCGGCAACGACGCTCAGCGCGATGAAGAGACCGGTGAGGTCACCGAGGGCGACACGATCGACATCTTCTCCCTCAAGGTCGGCGACTGCATGCCCGCGAGCGACACCTCCGGCGAGATCACCGACGCCGACGTCGTCCCCTGCTCCGAACCGCACGCCGACGAGGTCTTCTTCGAGTTCGACCTCCCGGAAGGCGACCTTCCCACCGACGAGGAGATCACCGCCGAGGTCGAGGCGCAGTGCGTCCCCGCGTTCAGCGAGTTCGTCGGCATCGACTACTACGATTCCGCACTCGACTTCTGGTGGCTCACCCCCACCGAAGACACCTGGACCCAGGCCGACGACCGCCTCGTGCAGTGCGTGATCTACGAGCCCGACCCCGAGGACCCGCAGGCTTCGCTCGAGGTCACCGGAACGCTCGAGGGCGCCGCGCGCTGATCCGCTCCTGACTGAGAAGAGGTCCCGTCCGACAGGATGGGACCTCTTCTGCGCTTCCGCCATGTCTTGCGGCGGCCGACGGGAGATTCTCGCACGTCTCGGACCCCGCGCACGCGCGAAAACCTCCCATCGAGTGCCGGGAGCACCGCGGAAAGCAGTAGGCCCCGTCGTCATGACGGGGCCTACTGATCTGGCTCCCCAAATTGGACTCGAACCAATAACCTGCCGATTAACAGTCGGCTGCTCTGCCAATTGAGCTATTGGGGATCAGGCGATGTCGCCGAAGCAACTCCACAATCTTAGCAAACACCCGAGGGTGGTCGTGACACCGGGAACCCTTCTCGGGCGTGTCGGTCGCAGGTCAGCGGCCGAGCGAGTCTGCCTCGGCGTTGGGGACCCAGAGCAGGTCCTTTCCCACTCCGCGGGCGACCACATGACCGGCGCGGAGCATCAGGGTCTCCGCGTTGAGCTCACGGATGAAGGCGGCGTCATTCGTGACGAGCAGCGCGCCCATCCCCTGCTCCTTGCGACGACGGGTGATCGCGTCGAACACCACCGGGCGCACTTCGAGATCGAGGTTCGCGAGCGGCTCGTCGGCGATCAGCACCCGCGGCTCCAGCACGAACGCCCTGGCTATCGCGACCCGCTGACGCATCCCGGCGCTGAGTTCGTACGGGAACTTCGCCGCAGTGCCCAGCGGCAGATGCAGCTCGTCCAGCAGTGTCGCGATGCGGATCGAGAGAGCCTTGCTGTTGACGCGCTTCTCACGGATCAGGATCGGCTCCGCGATCACTTCGCTCACCGTGAGTGTGGGCGGCAGATCCGCACCGGCGCTCTGCGGGATGAAGCCGGTGAGATAGGTCAGCTCACGGTGCCGGCGGCCAGGCTTGCGCACGTTCACGCCGCAGACCTCGGCGGTTCCGCCGACGATGCGCACCGACGGGTCCGTCGAACCTGCGAGCGCCGCGACCAGCGTCGACTTGCCGGATCCGGTGGGACCGGCGACGCAGATGAGCTCTCCAGGGGACAGCGCGAACGTCACCCCGTCGACGGCACGCGTGGGGGCGCCGTGTCCGATGCGATCTATGACCAGGTCGGAGCATTCGATCGCGTGGGAGGAGTGGTGCGTGCGGGACATGGGTTCCATCCTCCCCTGAATCGGTGATCCGAGCCGTTACGACTCGGTGAAGCGCTGGCGCTCGATGTCGAGATCTCTCAGTCGCATCCGCAGCGCTCGGCCCCCGTCGGAATCGGCTGGCACTCTCTGCACGGCTCCGAGCAGCTCGTTCTTCTCGCGATCGAGGCCTCGCAGGATCATACGGCGACAGAGATCCGCCGTCGAGGCGACGGCACCCTGTTCGTCGCGTGCGGGGAACGGCGACATCAGCAACTCCCCCGCGAGCGAGCGGTAAGGTTCGCGCACGGCGTTGACGGCATCCATCGCCCAGCCGACCCGAGTGCGGTCCTGCGCGGCCATGATGACCTCGCGGATCGCCTCCAGTGCCGGGTGGCGGAACGGCACCTCGAATGCGCGGGTCAGCGTTTCCTGATCGACCTGATGACCGTACTGGAGCGCCCCCATCAGCGCGCCGCGCTCGAGCGCGACGTCGGCCGTGCGGGGCAGGCCGGCCAGGGTGACGGGCGCGACCGCCGCCGGCTCCGCGCTCTCCTTTGCAGGCTCGGCGGTCTCACGTCGCGCGGACGCGTGACTCGCACCGCGTGCCGCGCGCTCGACCTCGGCGCGCACCTCGGTGGGGTCCATGCCCAAGCGCCGTGCGAGCACGCGTTCGTACCCCGGCCGCAGCAGACGATCGCGGATCTCGGCGACGATCGGCGCTGCGGCGCGCAGCGCGCCGACCTGCCCCTCGACCGTCGCGAGATCGAATCCCGCGAGCCGCCGGTCGATCGCGAACTCGAACATCGGCACCTTCGCGTCCATGAGCCCGCGCACCGCCGCGTCGCCGCGCTGCAGCCGCAGATCGCACGGGTCGAGGCCGTTCGGTGCGACGGCGACGAAGGTCTGCGCGTTGAAGCGGTCGTCCTCCGTGAAGGCGCGCAGCGCCGCCTTCTGCCCCGCCTCGTCACCGTCGAACGTGAAGACGACCTCACCCGAGGCGTTGTCGTCGCCCATCACGCGGCGCAGCACCTTGATGTGCTCGGCGCCGAACGCCGTTCCACAGGTCGCGACGGCGGTCGTGAGACCTGCGAGGTGACACGCCATGACGTCGGTGTACCCCTCGACCACCACGACCCTGCGCGGGTCGCCGCGCGAGATGTCGCGCTTGGCCAGGTCGAGCCCGTAGAGCACCTGCGCCTTCTTGTAGATGATCGTCTCGGGGGTGTTCAGGTACTTCGGCCCCTGGTCGTCGTCGTAGAGCTTGCGTGCGCCGAAACCGATCGTCTGGCCGGTCACATCGCGGATCGGCCACACCAGACGACCGCGGAACCGGTCGTACACGCCGCGCTGCCCCTGCGACACGAGCCCGGCCGCGAGCAGCTCATCACGGGTGAAGCCCTGCGCGGTGAGGGCCTTCATCATCCCGTCCCAGCCGCGCGGCGCGTATCCCACGCCGAAATGGGCTGCGGCACCGGCGTCGAACCCGCGTTCGCCGAGGAACTTCCGACCGGTCTCCGCTTCGGCCGACAGCAGCTGCCCGCGGAAGAACTCCGCCGCAGCGGTGTTGGCTGCGTAGAGCCGGCTGCGACCGCTGTTCTCAGGTGCGGCGCCGCCGTCCTCGTAGTGCAGCGTGTACCCGATGCGGCCGGCGAGGCGTTCGACGGCCTCCGTGAAGCTGACATGGTCCATCTCGCGCAGGAACGAGTACACGTCACCCGACTCGCCGCAGCCGAAGCAGTGGTAGTAGCCGACCTGCGGCCTGACGTGGAAACTGGGGCTCTTCTCGTCGTGGAAAGGGCACAGACCCTTGAGCGAGCCGACACCGGCGGATTTCAGTGCGACGCGCTCACCCACGATGTCACCGATGTTCGTGCGGGCCTTGACCTCATCGACGTCGGCCTGCCGGATCCTCGGCATCAGCGCGCCCTTTCGGCGACGGCATGCTCGGGCTCGTGACCGCGCGGCCGGGGCCGGACGTGGCGCGGAGACCAGATGCCGACCTCGGCGGGATCGACATCCCCCACGAGACGGCTGTGCCAGTCCAGCGCCGTCTGGTCGGTGAGGCTGGCGATCTGGTCCACGACCACTCGAGCGCGCTCCGCATCCGTGGACGCGTCATGGAAGTCGGCGGCGTACGCGGGTTCGAGCACGTCGGCGCCCGCGGTCCACAGGGCATCCGTCGACCAGAGCGCATCCGCCAGCCGCTTGAGCACGCGGCGCTGCTCCTTGTAGACGCCCTTGCGCGCATCGATCGTGACGATGGCCTGGCCCATGATGCCCTTGAGCACGGCGATCTCGGCCTCGACGACGCGCGGCACGACCACGTGCGCGCTGTAGCGGGCGAGCACAGGGCCGCGGTACGTCTCACGCGTGGCTGCGACCGCGGCGCGCGCGAACCGGCCGATCAGGTCGCTGGTGAGGTTCTTCAGGCCGGCGAGGTCGCGCCGGGAACGATCGAACGATCCCAGCCACATCGGCTGAGTCGTCAGGCGGTACAGCGCATCGGCGAGTTCTTCCCTGGTGAAGTCATAGCCGACCCACTGCTGGATGCGCCCGACCAGCGCATCGTGCTCCTTCGGGTCCGACAGCACCGCGACATCGAGATAGCCGTTGACGATCGCGTCCTCGAAGTCGTGCACGGAGTACGCGATGTCGTCGGAGAGATCCATGATCTCCGCCTCGATGCACCGCAGGCGCCCGGGGGCCCCTTCGCGCATCCAGCGGAACACCTCCTCGTCCTCGGGATACACGCCGAACTTCAGGCGTCCGCCAGGATCGGGGATCGGGCTGTCGACCCTCCACGGATACTTGCAGGTCGCGTCGAGGCTCGCCCTGGTGAGGTTGAGGCCGACGGAGTGCCCGTCGGCGTCGAGGACCTTCGCCTCCAGACGGGTGAGGATGCGCAGGGACTGCGCATTCCCCTCGAACCCGCCGATGGGCTCGGCCCACTCGTTCAGTGCGCGCTCGCCGTTGTGCCCGAAGGGCGGATGCCCCAGGTCGTGACTGAGGCAGGCGGTGTCCACGACGTCCGCCGAGACGCCGAGAGCGACGGCGAGCTCTCGACCGACCTGGGCGACCTCGAGCGAGTGGGTCAGCCGGTTGCGGGCGAAGTCGGCTGTGCTCGCGGGGCTGAGCACCTGCGTCTTGGCGGCCAGACGGCGAAGCCCGGCCGAATGCAGCACACGTGCACGGTCTCGCGCGAAATCGTCGCGTTCGGAACGATGCTGCTCGCTGAAGAATCGTGCGGTGTCGCGCGCTTCGTAGCCGTCGGTGCGCGCGGTGCCCGACGCTTCGACGGGCTCAGCGGTCGAGCGATCAACCACCACTGTTCTCGATCTCCGCTCCGCGCAGCATCTCGCCGGTGTCGGCGGCGACCTCGCGCGACTCCAGCCACTTGTCGGGCAGCGCGGGGCGCTTGGGCCGACCGGCACGACCGCGCTGACCCTCGGCATCCGCTCCGGGGTACGGCGCATCCCGATCGAGCTGGCCGAGGAGGTCGTCGATGTGCGCGAGGCTCTGCGCGGTGGCGAGCCCCGTGCGGATGTCGCTTCCCACCGGATAGCCCTTGAAGTACCAGGCGACGTGCTTGCGGATGTCGCGGCATCCGTGGTCTTCATCGTCGAGGAACTCGACGAGCAGCTGCGCGTGCCGACGGAACGCGTCAGCGACGAACCCGAGGGTCGCGTCGACAGGGCGCGACTCCGCTCCGAACGCCGCGGCGAGGTCGCCGAACAGCCACGGCCTGCCGAGGCATCCGCGCCCGACCACGACGCCGTCGCAGTCGGTCTCGGCCATCATGCGCACGGCGTCGTCCGCCGACCAGATGTCTCCGTTGCCGAGCACGGGAATGCTGGTGACGGCCTGCTTCAGCTCGCCGATAGCGTTCCAATCGGCGTGGCCGGAGTAGAACTCGCTCGCCGTGCGGGCGTGCAACGCAACCGCGGCGGCGCCGGCATCCTCTGCGGCACGGCCAGCGTCGAGGAACGTCAGGTGGTCGGGATCGATGCCCTTGCGCATCTTGACCGTCAGGGGGATGTCACCGGCGGCCTTCACCGCCTGCTCGACGATCTCCGCGAAGAGGCTGCTCTTCCACGGCAGCGCGGCTCCCCCGCCCTTGCGGGTGACCTTGGGAACGGGGCATCCGAAGTTCAGATCGACGTGGTCGGCGTGGTCTTCGGCCACGATGATCCGCACGGCCTCGGCGATCGTCTTGGGGTCGACGCCGTACAGCTGGATCGACCGCGGCGTCTCGCTCTCGTGGTGGCGGATGAGCCGCATCGTCGTGTCGTTGCGCTCGACGAGCGCCCGCGACGTGATCATCTCGCTGACGTAGAGACCCGCGCCGTACTCACGGCACAGAAGGCGGAACGCGGTGTTCGTGATGCCCGCCATGGGAGCGAGGACGACCGGCACGTCGAGGTCGATCGGACCGATGCGCAGGGCGCGAGCGGGGGCAGAAGCGAGAGTCATATCCTTTCCATTCTCCCACCCCTGCGGCCCTCGGCGCCGCAACGCGTCATAGGCTGTGGATATGAGCGAAACCAGTGTCCGCCAGATCCCCTTCACCGACGCGACAGGCGCTGAGAAGACGCTCGACGACTTCGGCGCCGAGGTGCTGCTCGTCGTCAACGTCGCGTCGAAATGCGGTCTCACGCCGCAGTACGAGCAGCTCGAGCAGCTGCAGCGCACCTACGGCGACCGCGGCTTCAGCGTCGTCGGATTCCCGAGCAACCAGTTCATGGGTCAGGAACCGGGCTCCATGGAGCAGATCCTGGAGTTCTGCTCCACCACGTACGGCGTGACCTTCCCCGTGAACGACAAGGTCAAGGTCAACGGAAGGAACGCCACCGAGCTCTACAAGGCTCTCAAGGAGACGCAGGATGCCGGTGGCAAGGCCGGCCGCGTGGAATGGAACTTCGAGAAGTTCCTCGTGCTGCCGGACGGTTCCGTCAAGCGCTTCCGTCCGAAGCAGAAGCCGGACGCCCCCGAGATCGTCGAGGCGATCGAGGGCGCCCTGGTCCGCTAGACCGCGGCTTCTTCCTGATCGGCCGTCACGGCTTCGCTGTCGCCGCGCTTTGCCCAGAGATCGCGCAGCACGTTCTCGAACGTCTCCGGAGGCTGCGCACCGCTGATTCCGTACTGGCCGTCGATCACGAAGAACGGCACGCCCTGGATGCCGTAGGCACGCGCCTGCGCCTGGTCCTGTCGGACGGCGGGAAGGTGCCGGTCACTCGCGAGCGCCGCGCGGGCCTCATCGGCATCCAGCCCGACCTCGACGGCGAGTTCGACGAGATCGTCGATGCGGCCGACGTGCTTGCCCTCGGTGAAGTACGCCGACATCAGGCGCTCCTCCATCTCGTGCTGCAGACCGTTGGCCTTGGCATGGTGCAGCAGCTCGTGCGCCTTGACCGTGTTCGTGTGCTTCAAGAGGTCGAAGCGGTACTCCAGACCGGCGTTCTTCGCGATGCCGGTGACGTTGTCGAGCATGCCCTGCACCTGCTCGCGAGGCATGCCCTTGTGCCCGGCGAGGAAGTCGATCTCGTCGCCGTCGAAGTCGACAGGGGTGTCGGGCGAGAGCTCGAACGAGTGGAAGGTCACCGAGACCTCAGGAGCATCCTCGTCTCCCGCGACGGCTGCGAGGCCTGCTTCGAGATTGCGCTTGCCGATGTAGCACCAGGGGCAGGCGATGTCGGACCAGATGTCGATCGAGATAGGTTGGCTCACCTCTGTTGGAACCTTCTCGATGGCGCGAGTATTCCGTTGGTAGCATCTTCGGATGCTCTCGGCCGACGATCCGCTCCCCTTCCGCCCCGAGCGCGTGCTGATCGCCGGCGTCACCGGCTCGGGGAAGACGACACTCGCACGCCGTCTGGCAGAGACCTGGTCGCTCGAGCACATCGAGATCGATGCGCTCTTCCACGGCCCGGACTGGATGCCCCGCCCTGAGTTCCTCGACGATGTCCGCTCGTTCGCCGCGACGGACCGCTGGATCACCGAGTGGCAGTACACCTCCAAGGGCACCGACGAGATCCTCGCGCCGCGTGCCGAGCTGGTTGTCTGGCTGGACTATCCGTATCGGGTGGTGCGCTCCCGTTTGATCCGTCGTACTCTCGGCCGCAGCATCCTGCGCACCGAGGTGTACAACGGCAACGTCGAGAAGCCGATCTGGAAGCTGCTGGCGACCCGCGAACCCGAGGAGAACATCCTCGCGTGGCAGACGAAGACGCTGGGGTACTGGAGGGCCAAGATGCCGGACGTCCGAGAGCGCTTTCCGCATCTCACGATCGTGCGTCTCACGCATCCGCGCGAGACGGAACGCTGGCTGAGGGCCCGTGGCGAGGCTCAGGCGGAGGGTGCGTCCACCGCACCGCCGAAGCGGCGATCGCGCGACACGTAGATCTCGATCGCGCGCCAAAGCTCCTGGCGGGAGAAGTCGGGCCAGAGCGTGTCGAGGAACACCATCTCCGCGTACGCGGACTGCCACAGCAGGAAGTTCGAGGTGCGCTGCTCCCCGGAGCTGCGAAGGAACAGATCCACATCAGGGATCTCCGGCACGTACAGCTGCCGGCCGATCATCTTCTCGGTGATCGCCTTCGGCTTGAGCCGGCCCGCCGCCACCTCGGTCGCCAGTGAGCGCATGGCATCGACCAGTTCGACGCGCCCGCCGTAGTTCACGCACATCGTGAGGGTCAGCACGTCGTTGTCCTTCGTGAGATCCTCGGCGCGCTGGAGCTCTTTGATCACCGATCCCCACAGTCGCGGTTTCCGCCCTGCCCAGCGGATGCGCACGCCCCACTCGTTGAGCTGGTCGCGCCGACGATGCAGCACGTCGCGGTTGTATCCCATCAGGAAGCGCACCTCTTCGGGCGAGCGCGCCCAGTTCTCGGTCGAGAACGCATAGACCGACAGGTGCTTCACCCCTGCCTGGATGGCGCCGGCGACGACGTCGAGCAGTACCTCCTCACCGGCCTTGTGCCCCTCGATCCGGGTGAGGCCACGCTTGTTGGCCCAGCGACCGTTGCCGTCCATCACTATGGCCACGTGCTCCGGCACCTTGGCGAACGCGGGCGGGTGCACGCCGGTCCAATCCAGCGGACGGTACGCGACGGCGTCCTTGTGCGTGTACGGCTTCGGGGTCAACGCGCGTCCTCTCGAGACGAGTCTGAGACATGGGCGAGCGAGCGGATGCCGCGTTCGAGGTGGAACTGGGCATATGCAGACACGAGCCCGGATGCGGCGGCGGTCTCCGCGTGCGGTGCCGCATCGACAGCCTCCCACTCCCCCTGCATGAGGGCGCGCAGCAACTGCAGCGTGGACTGCGACACGCGGGGGCTGCCTGCGGGGGCGCAGTTCGGGCACACGAGGCCGCCGAGCTGGCCGACGAAGTGCGTGTGAGGACCTGGCGCGGCGCACCGCGCGCAATCGCTGAGCGAAGGCGCCCAGCCCGAGAGCGCCATCACCCGCAGCAGGTAGGAGTCCAGGATGCTGCGCGGGGCGTGCTCGCCGCGAGAGAGCGCACGGAGGCCGCCGACGAGCAGCAGGTACTGCTCCGGCGTCGCCTCGGCGTCGCTCAGACGGTCGGCCGTCTCCACCATCGCGTTCGCCGATGTGAACCGGTCGTAGTGCGCAGCGATGTCGGCGCCGTACGCGCCCAGCGACTCCGCCTGCTGCACGATGTCGAGCGAACGGCCCTGATACAGCTGCAGATCGGCGACCATGAAGGGCTCGAGCCGAGAGCCGAACTTCGACGACGTGCGCCGCACCCCCTTGGCGACGGCGCGGATCTTGCCGTTGCGCCGAGAGAGCATGGTGACGATCCGGTCCGCCTCACCCAGCTTGTGAGTGCGCAGGATCACCGCTTCATCTCGATAGGTGGGCACTGTCCGATTATCCTCCGTCCACGACAGAATGGATGCGTGACCGAACCGCTCTTCACCATTCCGCTCTGGGCGGACCTTCTCGGCGTCGGCCTGGGCGGCATCCAGGGGGCGATGTTCGCCTCCGGGTTCCAGGGCCAGCGACGACTCGACCTGCTCGGAGTGGCGATCATCGGCATCCTCATCGGAATGGGCGGCGGCCTCATCCGCGATCTCCTGCTCGGACAGCCACCGGCGACGCTGCAGAACAACTGGTATCTCATCGCCGCCGGTGGCGCCGCCATCATCGGCATGCTGCTGGCCGGTCTCCTGAACCGGGCGAACGCCGTCATCGTGGGTCTCGATGCCGTCGTCATCGGAATGTTCGGTGCTTTTGGCACCAGCAAGGCACTCGGTCTGGGTGTTCCGCCCGTGCCTGCGGTCTTCATCGGCGCATGCGCCGCTGTGGGCGGCAGCATCCTGCGCGACGTCATCATGGGGCTGCCCGTCGCGATCATGCACGTCGGCTCGCTCTACGCGGTCGCCGCCCTTCTCGGGTGCAGCGTGATCGTCACTGTGCACGCCTTCGGCGTCAGCATCACGATCGCGGGCATCATCGGCCTCGTGGTGACCGCGGTGATCCGTGTGCTCGCCGTGATCTTCGACGTCTCACTGCCGGAGCAGCGCCGTCTCTACCGCCGCAAGGTGGCGGCAGAGACCGGCGCCATCCCGATCGTGAAGCCGTAGCGCACGATCGGTTCAGACTGCGGCGAGCTCCGACTGACGGGTGCGGATCGAACGGTTCACACCGGAGACGATCGCCTTCAGACTCGCCGTGGAGATGTCGCCGTCAATACCGACACCCCACAGGCGCTCGTCGCCCACCTGGAGCTCGACGTAGGCCGCGGCCTGCGCGTCACCGCCCGAGCTGAGAGCGTGCTCGACGTAGTCGTAGACCGTGATGTCGAAGCCCTGAGCGCGCAGCACCTCCACGAACGCGGCGACGGGACCGTTGCCGTGGCCGGACACCGTGTGCTGCTGCTCCTCGTCACGGAGGGTGACATCGAGCACGACGTCGCCCGACATGTCGCTGCGCGTCTGCGTCGCGAGCAGCTCGAAGCGACCCCACTTCGCATCGGCGTCATCCGACGGGAGGTACTCGTCGTTGAAGATCGACCAGATCTGGTCGCTGGTGACCTCACCGCCCTCGGCGTCCGTCTTCGACTGCACGACGCCGGAGAACTCGATCTGGAGCTTGCGGGGCAGGTCGATCGCGTGGTCGGTCTTCAGCAGGTAGGCGACGCCGCCCTTGCCGGACTGCGAGTTGACGCGGATGACGGCCTCGTACGAGCGGCCGAGGTCCTTCGGGTCGATCGGCAGGTACGGCACCGCCCACTCGATCTCATCGACCGTCTTGCCCGCGGCGTTCGCCTCGGCGGCCATCGCCTCGAAGCCCTTCTTGATGGCGTCCTGGTGCGAGCCGCTGAAAGCGGTGAAGACGAGATCTCCCGCCCAGGGGCTGCGCTCCGGCACCGGCAGCTGGTTGCAGTACTCGACTGTGCGCTTGACCTGATCGATGTCGCTGAAGTCGATCTGCGGGTCGATGCCCTGCGTGAACATGTTGATGCCGAGGGCGACGAGGTCGACGTTGCCGGTGCGCTCGCCGTTGCCGAACAGGCAGCCCTCGATGCGATCGGCACCGGCCATGTACCCGAGCTCCGCCGCGGCGATCGCCGTGCCCCTGTCGTTGTGGGGGTGCAGCGAGAGGATGATGTTCTCGCGGTGGGCGAGGCGACGGCTCATCCACTCGATCGAGTCGGCGTAGACGTTCGGCGAGGCCATCTCGACCGTGGCGGGCAGATTGATGATGACCTTGCGATCCGGCGTCGGCTCAAAGACCTCGATGACCTGATTGCAGATGTCGAGGGCGAACTCGAGCTCGGTCCCCGTGTAGCTCTCCGGCGAGTACTCGTAGTAGACCTGAGTTTCGGGGATGCGCTTCTCGTACTCGCGGCACAGACGTGCGCCCTCGAGAGCGATGTCGATGATGCCCTGCTTGTCGGTGCGGAACACGACGTCGCGCTGCAGGATGCTGGTGGAGTTGTACAGGTGCACGATGGCCTGCTTCGCGCCGGCGATCGACTCGTAGGTGCGCTCGATCAGGTGCTCACGCGCCTGGGTCAGCACCTGGATGGTGACGTCGTCGGGGATGAGGTCCTCTTCGATCAGCTGACGCACGAAATCGAAGTCCGTCTGGCTGGCGGACGGGAAACCGACCTCGATCTCCTTGTATCCCATGTCGACCAGCAGCTGGAACATGACGCGCTTGCGCTCCGGCGACATCGGATCGATGAGCGCCTGATTGCCGTCGCGCAGATCGACCGCGCACCAGCGGGGTGCTTCGGTGATGCGCTGCGACGGCCAGGTGCGGTCGGGAAGATCGACGGTGATGAGCTCGTGGAACGGCCGGTACTTGTGGATCGGCATCGCGGACGGGCGCTGGGAGTTGTGCATGATGGGCTTCTTCTCTTCGTCAGAATGATCGGGCCAACACAAGCGCCGCGACGAGGAAGGCCCTAGTTTGAGGACTCGTCGCGGCAGCTAAGAAGAAGCAGTCCGCCGAATGGCATGTGGTCATGCTAGCAGGGTGTGATCATGCTCACGCACCGCGTCACACGATGAGTGCGAGTTTTCCACCGGGATGGCCCTCAGCCAGAAGACGTACGCCTTCGCGCGCATCGGCCAACGGATAGGTGCGAGCGACCGGCACCTCGAGGAGTCCCTGCTGCGCGAGAGCCACGAGTTCGCCGCGGATGCTGTCGCGAAAACGCTGGCTGTCCGGCAATACCCCTGCGATCCAGCGGAAGCCGTCACGTTCCGCACGCCGAGCTGCTGCGATCGTGACGATGCGTTCACGATCGCGCACGAGTTCCAGTGATGCGTCGACGGCTTCGTCCGTGCCGACGGCGTCCAGCGCGGCGACGATCGGAGCGTCCGTGACCGCACGCGCGCGCTCGACGAGGCCCTCCCCGTAGGCGATCGGCGTACCGCCGAAACGACGCACCTCGTCGAAACGGGCCTCGCTGGCCGTGCCGATCACGTGAATCCCGCGGTGCGCGGCCTGCTGCAGCACGCTCACACCCACTGCACCGGATGCCCCGTGCAGCAGGATGGTCTCCCCCGCCTCAGCGGCCGTCAGGACGAGCATCTCCCTGGCGGTCGTGCCGGCGAGCAGGAGGTTCGCTGCGGCCGCGTGGGTGAGGTTCGTGGGCTTTGCGAACGCCTTCTCCGCCGGGATCGTGAGCTCGGTGGCATATCCGCCCTTGACTCGGTAGGCGATGACCTCGTCGCCCGCCTGCGCGGCGCCGGAGCCGATCACGGTGTCCGGGCCGATAGCCGTGATCTCGCCCGAGATCTCACCGCCGATGGGGAACGGGAACTCGACGGTCGCGTTCGCTGCGACGCGTTTGTAGTCCGAGGGGTTCATCCCGGCCGCATGCACGCGGACGGTGACCTCGCCCTGGCCAGGCGCGCCCACGTCGTACTCGACGAGCTCCCACGTGTCGGGTGTTCCCGGCCGCGTCGCGACCCAGTGCTTCGCCACGTCAGAACCCGAGCTTGCCCAGCTGCTTCGGGTCGCGCTGCCATTCCTTGGCGACCTTCACATGCAGCGCGAGGAAGACCCTGGTGCCGAGCAGCTCTTCGATCCCGACGCGGGCACGCTTGCCGACATCCGCCAGGCGCTTGCCCTTGTGACCGATGATGATCGCCTTCTGGCTGTCGCGTTCGACGACGATCTGGGCGTGGACATCGGTGAGATCGCTGTTCTCGCGTGGAGCCACATCGTCGATGACCACTGCGATCGAGTGCGGCAGCTCATCGCGCACGCCCTCCAGCGCGGCTTCGCGGATCATCTCCGCGATCCGATCCTCCTGGGACTCGTCGGTCGTGATCCCCTCGGGGTACAGCGCAGGACCCTCCGGCATCATCGCGAGCATCTCATCGGTGAGCACATCGAGCTGCTCGCGCGTGAGCGCGGACAACGGTATGACGGCGGCCCAGTCCTCGCGCAGTGCATCGACCTCGATCAGGCGCTCGGTGATCTGGTCGCGATCGGCGATGTCGGTCTTCGTGACGATCGCGACCTTCTTCGCGCGTCCGTATCCGTCCAGCGACGCCGCGATCCGGCGATCGCCCGGCCCGACCTTCTCCGTCGCCGGCACGCAGAAGCCGATCACATCGACATCGCCCAGCACCTGCTCCACGAGGTCGTTGAGTCGCTCTCCGAGCAGCGTGCGGGGCTTGTGGATCCCTGGGGTGTCGACGATCACGAGCTGACCTGCAGGACGGTTCAGGATGCCGCGGATGGCGCGCCTGGTCGTCTGCGGCTTCTCGCTGGTGATGGCGATCTTCTCGCCCACCAGAGCGTTCGTCAGGGTGGACTTTCCGACGTTGGGACGCCCGACGAAGGTCGCGAATCCGCTGCGGGTGATCTCAGTCATCGTGTCTCTCCATCGTGCGTGTCCTCATTGGTGCCGGCCGCCCGTTCCACGAACACCGTGGCGATGCCCCTGCCCCGGCCGCGTGATGCGCCACCGGTCAGGACGAGCCCGTCGATCGTCGCCGTCACCCCCGGTTGCGGGATCTGATCGACGGCTTTGCCGAGCAGCCCGCCGATCGAGTCGACGTCCTCGTCCTCGAGCTCGATGCCGAAGAGATCGCCCACGTCGTCCAACGACAACCGCGCGCTGACACGGTAGCGGCCATCGCCCAGCTCCACGACCTCCGCAGCGGCGTGGTCGTACTCGTCGGAGATCTCCCCGACGAGCTCTTCGATCAGATCCTCGAGCGTGACGAGGCCGGAGATGCCGCCGTGCTCGTCGATGACGAGGCAGACGTGCACCGCATCGCGCTTCATCTGCTGCAGCAGCGTCTCCGCCCGCATCGACTCCGGCACGAAGGTGGCAGGCCTCGCGATCGGTCGGATCGACGCCGTGCGCCAGGCGCTGTCGTCGCGATACGCGAACTGGACCAGGTCTTTGAGGTAGAGCACGCCGACGACGTCGTCCGCGTCATCATCGACCACCGGCATCCGCGATACGCCGCGTTGCAGGAACAGGGCCATCGCCTCGCTGTTCGTGGCCTCGGCATCGACCGTCACCATCTCGGTGCGCGGCACCATGACGGCGCGCACGAACTGGTCTGTGAAATCGAACACGGAGTGGATGAGGTCGCGGTCGTCCTCTTCGATGAGATCGTTCGAGGCCGCCTCGTCGACCATGCTGAGGAGCTGATCCTCATTCGCGAACGAGCTGCGTCCTGTCCCAGGGGTGACCTTGTTGCCCAGCACGACCAGGCCCTGGGCGATCGGACCGAGAATGAGGCGCAGTCCGCGGACGATCGACGCCGTGCCGCGGATCATGCCCTCCGAGCGCTGTCGTCCGAACGTGCGCGGACTCGCGCCGACCAGGACGAAGGTGATGCCCGTCATGAGGATCGCCGCGGCGAGCATGGCCCACCAGAGGTTCTCGAACATGATCGTGAACGCGACGGTGACGAGCACCGCGGCGGTCACCTCCACGAGGACGCGGATGAACGCGATGGCGTTGACGTGGGCGTCCAGATCGTCGGCGATGCGGGAGAGGGCTTGCGCCCTGCGTCCCTCGGACGCCATCTCGGCGAGATCACCGCGCGAGGTGACGCTGTACGCGGCGTCGATGGACGCCATGAGTCCGCCGAACGCGACCAGCAGGACGGCGCCCAGAAGCAGGAGAATCTCGGTCATCGGCCGTGTTCGACGCGCGCGAACCCTTGGATCAGCGCCTTCTGCAGCCCGAACATCTCACGCTCCTCTTCGGGTTCGGCGTGATCGTATCCGAGCAGGTGCAGCAGCCCGTGGGTCGTGAGGAGGATGAGCTCGTCCATCAGGGTGTGGCCGGCGGCCTGCGCCTGGGTCTCGGCGACCTGCGGGCACAGCACGATGTCCCCGAGCAGCCCGGGAGGCGTCGGGCGGTCCTCGGTGCCGGGGCGCAGCTCGTCCATCGGGAAGCTGAGCACGTCGGTCGGCCCCGGTTCGTCCATCCACTGCACGTGGAGGGCCTCCATGGCGCCCTCGTCGACCAGGACGATCGCGACTTCCGCGTCAGCGCTGACGTGCAGCTGGGCGAGGTTGTAGTCCGTGAGGCGCTGCAGCACCGTCTCGTCGACCTCGATGGCCGATTCGTTGTTGATCTCGATCATGATGAGTGTCCTCGTTTCGGCGCGCGGTCCCTCGGACCGGGGCGCAACCCTGCACGGCGCTCCGCGCGATTCGCGAACTCGTGGGCCTGCTCGCGCTCCGCGCGCTGCGCCGTGCGCTGCTCGTCGTACTCGCTGTACGCATCCACGATCCGGCCGACCAGGGAGTGACGCACGACGTCGGCGCTGGTGAGGCGGGCGAAGTGGATGTCCTCGATGTCGTCCAGCACGCGCGTGACGAGACGGAGGCCGGATGCTCCCTGCGGCAGGTCCACCTGCGTGATGTCTCCGGTGACGACCATCTTCGTGCCGAAGCCGAGACGGGTGAGGAACATCTTCATCTGCTCGGGGGTGGTGTTCTGCGCCTCGTCGAGCACGACGAACGAGTCGTTGAGCGTGCGGCCTCGCATATAGGCGAGCGGCGCGACCTCGATCGTCCCCGTCGCCATGAGCCGGGGGACGACATCGGGATCCATCATCTCGTTGAGGGCGTCGTAGAGCGGGCGAAGATACGGGTCGATCTTGTCGTTGAGCGTGCCCGGCAGGAACCCGAGCCGCTCCCCCGCCTCCACGGCCGGACGCGTGAGGATGATGCGGGTGACCTCCTTGCGCTGCAGCGCCTGCACGGCCTTCGCCATCGCGAGGTAGGTCTTCCCCGTTCCCGCGGGGCCGATGCCGAAGACGATCGTGTTCTCCTCGATCGCGTCGACGTAGTCCTTCTGCCCCTCGGTCTTCGGGCGGATCACACGGCCGCGCGTCGACAGGATCGCCTCGCCGAGCACCTCGCTCGGTCGCGGGCCGCCCTCCTGCCGCAGCATGCGGGCGGAGCTCTGCACATCGCTCGGCGCGAGATCGTAGCCGTCTCTGGTCATCGTGAGCAGTTCCTCCACCAGGGTCTTCGCAGCGGCGACGGGTGCGGCCGCACCGGTCAGGGTGATCTCGTTGCCGCGCACGAGCACCTGCACCTCGGTGTGCTCCTTCTCGAGCATCCGAAGCAGCCGGTCCTGCGGTCCGAGCAGCTGCACCATGGCGATCCCGTCGACATAGATCCGCTCGACGGTCTGGGCAGAGTTGGGGTCAGGCAACGAGGCTCTTCTCGGTCAGTCCGCCCGCGAGTATGTGCGCGTGGACATGGAACACGGTCTGCCCGGCGTTGGCGCCGGTGTTGAAGACCAGACGGAAGTCGCCGTCGGCGTGGTCAGAGGCGAGCTGACCGGCGAACGAGATCAGCTCGGCGAGCAACTCCGGATCGCCTGCGGCAAGCTCGGTGACATCGCGGTACTGCTCGGTCTTCGGGATCACGAGCAGGTGAACGGGTGCCTGCGGTGCGATGTCGCGAATGGCGAACAGCTTCCCCGTGGACGCGATGATCTCACCGGGAACGTCACCGTTGAGGATGCGGGTGAAGATCGAGGGTTCCGTCATGTTCCCAGTCTACGGGGCGGTGCCCCTCGGGCGGCGAGCTTCTGAAGGCTCGGCTGGGGGCTTACCAGCGACCGAGTGTCGCGGACAGCACGGCGATCGCCGCGGGGCCCGCCGTCGACGTGCGCAGCACCGTGTCGCCGAGGCGGACCCGTTCGGCACCGGCGGCCTCGAACGTCGCGAGCTCCTCCGGGGCGATCCCGCCCTCCGGCCCGACGATGAGCACGATGTCGCGGTGGTCCGGCCTGACCGACGACAGCCGCGAGTCGGCGGTCGGATCGAGCACCAGCATCCGCTGCCCCACGGTCTGCGCGACGAGCTGCGCCGTCGTGAGAGGGGCTGACACCTCCGGCACCCATGCGCGGTGCGCCTGCTTGGATGCCTCCCGCACGATCGCGCTCCACCGGTCGCGTCCCTTGGCGGCTTTCGGGCCCTCCCAGCGCGAGATGCTCCGCGCTGCCTGCCACGGCACGACCTCGTCGACGCCCAACTCGCACGCCGCCTGCACCGCGAGTTCATCACGATCGCCCTTCGCGAGGGCCTGCACGAGCACGAGTCGAGTCGACGGGGCCTCGGCCTGCACTCGGCCGGTGATCCTCACGTCGACACGTGACGCTGACACGTCCGTGACCGCACCGTCCAGCCACGTACCTGCACCGTCGCCGATCGTCACGGTCTCACCGACGCGCAGTCGCCGCACGACCGCCGCATGCTTGGCCTCGGTGCCCGTCAAGGACACGATGTCGCCGATCGATGCCGAGCCCGAGCTCTCCACCAGGAAGTGCAACGCCATAGGGTCCTCCGATCAGTGACGGAATCTGTCGCGCAGCTTCGAGAACAGCCCCTGTTGGAACTGTGCGAGCTGCGGACCGGGCGCCTTCTGCTTCTTCGCGAAGTCCTCGATCAGCGCGCGCTGCGACGAGTCGAGCTTGGTCGGTGTCACGACCTGCACGCCTACTCGAAGGTCGCCGCGCTGGGTGCCGCGCAGCGGCGTGATGCCGCGGCCCTTGATCGTGAGCACGTCGCCGGACTGGACGCCCGGACGGATCTCGAGATCCACCTTGCCGTCGAGGCCGTCGATCGCCGTCTCCGTGCCGAGGATCGCGTCGGTCATCGACACTTCGAGCGTCGCGAGCAGATCGTCGCCGTCACGGCTGAAGGCGGCGTGCGGCGAGACGGTGACCTCGACGTAGAGATCGCCGTTCGGGCCGCCCGCCCTGCCGACCTCGCCAGAGCCCGGCAGCTGCAGGCGCAGACCGGTCTCGACGCCCGAGGGGATGTCGAGCGAGACGGTGCGACGCGAGCGCACGCGGCCCTGGCCGGCGCACGTGCCGCACGGGTGCGGGATCGTGGTGCCGTAGCCCTCGCAGCTGCCACACGGCTGCGACGTCACGACGTTGCCGAGCAGACTGCGCACCTGGCGCTGCACGTGCCCCGTTCCGCCGCAGATGTCGCAGGTCACGGGCGAGGTGCCCGGCTGCGTGCATGAGCCCTGACAGGTCTCGCACAGCACCGCCGTGTCGACCTCGATGTCGCGGTGCGCCCCGAACACGACGTCGCCGAGGTCGAGCGTGACGCGAACCAGGGCGTCCTGGCCGCGTTCGCGACGAGACCGCGGCCGGCCGCCCCGGCCGCCGCCCTGGGCTGCTCCGAAGAACGTCTCGAAGATGTCGCCGAAGCCTCCGAAACCGCCGAAGTCACCGCCACCGGCGCCGTCGCCACCGCCCATGTCGTAGCGACGACGCGATTCGTCATCGCTGAGCACGTCGTAGGCGTGGGTCACGCTCTTGAAGCGCTCGGCCGCGTCCTCGCCTGGATTCACATCCGGGTGCAGCTGTCGAGCGAGCTTCCGGTACGCCTTCTTGATCTCGTCCGTCGTCGCGTCACGCGACACCCCGAGAACCTCATAGTGGTCCGCCACAATCACCTT
Organism: Microbacterium shaanxiense; assembly: GCF_054779995.1. NCBI lineage: Bacteria > Bacillati > Actinomycetota > Actinomycetes > Micrococcales > Microbacteriaceae > Microbacterium > Microbacterium shaanxiense. The sequence goes on from NZ_BAAGXE010000004.1 coordinate 269,772, forward strand.
CCTGCATGTGCAAACTGTCGAGCGGTCCGCGTCAGCGGCTCGCTTCGTCCTCATCGAGCATTCGCGACAGATAACGGGCCACAGCCCGCGCCGCCGCGAGATTGCTCGGATAGTCCATGCGCGTCGGGCCCATCACACCGACCCGCGCCGTGCCGCCTGGCGTCAGGTAGTTGCTCGCCACGATCGAGGCCTCGGGGAGCCCGAACGGCTCGTTCTCCGTGCCGATGCTCGCCGCGAGTCCGTGCTCGTCGGTGACCATCTCGCTCATCAGACGCAGCAGCGTCACCTGCTCTTCGATGGCTGCCAGCAGCGGATGGATGCTGCCGCGGAAATCCTGCTCGCGGCGCGCGAGTGTCGCCGCTCCCGCCATGACCAGGCGCTCCTGCCGGAACTCGTCGAGCTCCTCGCCGATGATGCCCCCGAGCACCCGCACCGCCGCGTCCGTGCGGTTGTCGCTCTGCCCCTCGACGAGCAGCTGCACCCGATCGGACGCCTCACGCACCGACTGACCGGTGAGCAGCGCCGACAGACGGGCGCGCAGCACAGCGACATCCTCGTCATCGAGATCGATGGGCAGACCCGCGATGCGCTGCGAGACGCCGCCGGCATCCGTGACCAGCACCACGAGCAGTCGGTTGGGTGCGAGCGCGACGAGCTCGATGTGCGTCAGGTGCGCCCGCGCGAACGAAGGGTACTGCGCGAGCGCGACCTGACCGGTGAGCTGCGTCAGAACCCTGACGGTGCGCGCCATCAGGTCGTCGAGGTCGGTCGGATCGGTGAGGAACGACTCGATGGCGCTGCGCTGCGCCGACGAGAGCGGTCGCAGCTGCGCCAAGTGGTTGACGAAGACGCGGTATCCCTTGTCGGTCGGCACGCGCCCCGAGGACGTGTGCGGCGCGGTGATCAGCTCTTCGTCCTCGAGCTGCGCCATGTCGTTGCGGATCGTCGCCGCCGAGACGCCGAAGGAATGCCGGTCGACGATCGACTTGCTGCCGACGGGCTCGTGCGACTCGACGTAGTCCTGCACGATGGCTCTGAGAACCTGAAGACCGCGTTCAGTGACCATGTCGCACCCTCCCATCTGGCACTCGAATACTCGGAGTGCCAATTCTACCCCGCGCGCGCTGAGAGCCGGCGGGAGACCCGCAGCACGCGTCAGTCGGTCAGCGCGCGCACCACGGCATCCGCGAGCATCCGTCCTCGCAGTGTGAGACGCACACGTCCGCGCAGCGCAGCGACGCCGTCGATCAGTCCGTCGGCGATGAGACCTGCGACGCCGTCACGATTGTGCTCGGGAACATCGGCGATCGCGAGACCTTCCGCGAGCCTGCTCTCCAGCAGCACCCGCTCCAGCAGGTGCGCCTGCGCATCGGGACGCTCTGTTCCGGCCGCCGGCGATTCGGATGCCGCGATCCGCTGCGCGTACGCGGCAGGATGCTTCACGTTCCACCAGCGGAGCCCCGCGACGTGACTGTGCGCGCCGGGACCGAAACCCCACCAGTCGCTCCCCCGCCAGTACGCCAGGTTGTGCCGCGAGCGCTGCTCGTCGCTGCGTGCCCAGTTGCTCAGTTCGTACCAGTCGTATCCCGCAGCCGCGAGACGCGCGTCGGCGAGCTCGTACATGTCGGCCTGCAGGTCGTCGTCCGGCATCGGCACCTCGCCGCGACGGATCTGGCGCGCGAGCTTCGTGCCGTCCTCGATGATCAGTGCGTAGGCGGAGATGTGGTCGGAATCCAGAGCGAGCGCGTCATCCAGCGATGCCTCCCAGTCGGCGAGGGACTCCCCGGGCGCGCCGTAGATCAGATCCACGCTGACGGCGAGTCCCGCGTCCTTCGCGGCGTCGACCGCCGTGCGCACGTTCTCGGGCCGGTGGGTCCGGTCGAGCGCGGCCAGCACGTGCGGAACGGCGGACTGCATGCCGACCGACAGCCTGGTCACCCCTGCATCCGCGAGCGTTCGCGCGACCGCGGGCGTGACCGTATCGGGATTGGCCTCCACCGTCACCTCGGCGCCGTCGGCCATCCCGAACGCGTCGACCGCGCGCTCCAGCATCCGCGCCAGGTCTCCGGCCGGAAGCAGCGTCGGCGTTCCGCCGCCGAAGAACACCGTGTCCATCGGGCGCAGTGCGCCCGCATCGGAGAGCACCCGTCGGGCGAGCGCGATCTCTGCGGAGAGCGTGTCGGCGTAGTCCTCCTGCCGCGCACCGCGCAGCTCACCGGACGTGTACGTGTTGAAATCGCAGTATCCGCAGCGCACGCGGCAGAACGGGATGTGCAGGTATGCCGAGAATGGCACCTCCGCATCGATCGGCAGGTCGGCGGGAAGCCGGCCGTCGGACGGCGCGGGGTCGCCGAGCGGCAAGGGCCCGGCCATCAGAGTCGCGCCATCACAGCGGCGTCGCGTACAGCGGAGAGATCGCGCGGAGGTAGCGCGCGAAGAGCTCTTTGCGACGACGCTTCACGAGCGTACGCAGCATCCGATAGATCAAGGCGTTGGGTGCGTCGAACGCGCGGACCGTGAACCAGACCTCGTCGGTGCCCTCGCGCCACTCGATCTCGAAGAGCTCTTCACCACTGACGACAGACCCGCCGACCGTGCCGAGCACGAATCCGATCCGCCGCGGTTCCTCGGTCACCGAGATGACGCGGAGTTCAGCATCGGCACGCATTCCGGCGACCCGCCCATGCAGGCGCAGAGTCATGCCCGGTCCTACGAACGGCACGCCCTCCGCGTCGAAGCGCTGCTCGATCTCGCGCGTGCTCGGCGCGATCGGATTGCCCTCCGCATCGAAGCTGACCCCGGAGTATGCCGGACCGGCAGCGGGGCGCACGTCTTCGATGCCGAGCCCGGCCGCCCGCTGCGCCGTCCACGACAGCAGCGCCTCACCGGCGGAGCGGAATCGTTCCTCGCCGCTGCCGATGCGCCAGGAGTCCTCGGCCGGCACGCTGCGCTCCGGCGGGTACTGCATCAGGTCAGGGGCATGAGTGGCCCCGACGGCGGCATAGTCCACCGTGTCGTCTCGGAAAGTCCCGCGCCGCATGAGTTCCAGCCTACTTCGGGTTACCTGAACGGACACCTCCCGCGCCGCGGGAGGTGCAATGCTACTTCTTGTCCTTGCCGTCGACGTCACCGCTCAGCGCGGCGATGAACGCCTCCTGGGGGACCTCGACGCGGCCGACCATCTTCATGCGCTTCTTGCCCTCCTTCTGCTTCTCGAGCAGTTTGCGCTTACGGCTGATGTCACCGCCGTAGCACTTGGCGAGCACGTCCTTGCGCAGGGCCCTGATCGTCTCGCGGGCGATGATCCGCGCACCGATCGCCGCCTGGATCGGTACTTCGAAGTTCTGGCGAGGGATCAGCTTGCGCAGCCGCTCCGCCATGAGAGTGCCGTAGGCGTACGCCTTGTCACGGTGCACGATCGCGCTGAACGCGTCGACCTTGTCGCCCTGCAGCAGCACGTCGACCTTCACGAGGTCGGCGGCCTGTTGGCCGGAGGGTTCGTAGTCGAGGCTCGCGTAGCCCTGGGTCTTCGACTTCAGCTGATCGAAGAAGTCGAACACGATCTCGCCGAGGGGGATGTTGTATCTCAGCTCCACCCGCTCCTCGGAGAAGTACTCCATGCCCAGCAGCGAACCGCGGCGCGTCTGGCACAGTTCCATCACGGTGCCGACGTAGTCCTTCGGAAGGAGGATCGCCGCCTTCACCATGGGCTCGGCGACCGACGCGACCCTGCCGTCGGGGTACTCGCTCGGGTTGGTCACCGTCACCTTCTCGCCCGTATCGGTGGTCACCTCGTAGATCACGCTCGGAGCGGTGGTGATGAGGTCGAGGTCGAACTCGCGCGCGAGCCGCTCGGTGATGATCTCGAGGTGCAGCAGGCCCAGGAACCCGCAGCGGAAGCCGAAGCCGAGGGCCACCGACGTCTCGGGCTCGTACACGAGGGAGGCATCGGACAGCTTCAGCTTGTCGAGCGCCTCGCGGAGCTCCGAGTAGTCGCTTCCGTCGATTGGGTACAGACCGGAGTACACCATCGGCTTGGGGTCGGTGTAGCCCGGAAGCGCTTGGGTCGCTCCGCCGCGACTGGTCGTGACGGTGTCGCCGACCTTCGACTGCCGCACATCCTTCACGCCGGTGATGAGGTAGCCCACCTCGCCGACACCCAGTCCGTCGGAGGGGATCGGCTCAGGGCTGGAGACGCCGATCTCGAGGAGCTCGTGGTTCGCGTGCGTCGACATCATCTGGATGCGCTCACGCGGGGACAGACTGCCGTCGATCATCCGCACGTAGGTGACGACGCCGCGGTAGGCGTCGTAGACGGAGTCGAAGATCATGGCGCGGGCCGGAGCATCCGCGTCGCCCTTGGGCGCAGGGATGTCGCGCACGATGCGGTCGAGCAGCTCTTCCACGCCCACACCGGTCTTGCCCGACACGCGCAGCACGTCCTCGGGGCGCCCGCCGATGAGATCCGCGAGCTCCTTGGCGAACTTGTCCGGGTCCGCGGCAGGCAGATCGATCTTGTTCAGGACCGGGATGATGTGCAGATCGTTCTCGAGCGCGAGATAGAGGTTCGCGAGCGTCTGCGCCTCGATCCCCTGCGCCGCGTCCACGAGCAGGATCGCACCCTCGCATGCGGCCAGCGACCGCGACACCTCGTAGGTGAAGTCGACGTGTCCAGGGGTGTCGATCATGTTCAGCGCGAACGTCTGGGAGTCGTCCTGCCACGGCATCCGCACCGCCTGGCTCTTGATGGTGATCCCGCGCTCGCGCTCGATGTCCATGCGGTCGAGATACTGCGCCCGCATGTCGCGGTCGGAGACGACGCCGGTGATCTGGAGCATGCGGTCGGCGAGGGTCGACTTGCCGTGATCGATGTGGGCGATGATGCAGAAATTGCGGATCTGCGAAGGCGGCGTCGCGGCAGGCGAGAGCGGAGTGAGAGCGCGTGGGGACATGTTCCGACGATTCTACGTTCAGGGGGCCCTAATCCCCGATTCGACTTGACGGGTGATAGTCTCCCGAGGTTGCCTTGGTTCAGATCTGTGGGACTGAGTGCCACGGGCGATCCTCCCGATTCGACGTCGCATCGGACGATCCCGAGCGCGTTGTAAAAGAGAAAGACAAAACCTTGATCAAGTATCTCCTCCGCCGTACCCTCGGCTGGTTGTTGATGATCGTGGTCGCGACCAATCTGACGTTCTTCCTGGCTTGGGGCTTCCTCAACCCCCGGAACAACTTCGTCGGTCGTAGGCCCCCGCTCAGCGAAGAGCAGATCTCCAACCTTCTCCTCCCCCGCAATCTGGACTCCAACGTCCCGATCTGGGAGCGGTGGTGGAACTGGTTCAGCGGGGTGATCTTCCGCTGGGACTGGGGCGTGAGCCCGACGGGCGGCTCGGTGAACGAGCAGCTCGCTTACCGCATGTGGGTGAGCGCCGAGCTCGTGCTCGGTGCGACGATCATCATGACGGTGCTCGGCATCGCGCTCGGCGTGTACACCGCGTCTAGGCAGTACAAGCTCGCCGACCGCATCGGTCAGGCGACGTCGATCATCACGATGAACATCAACGTCATCGTCGCGGCGCTCGGCATCGTGCTTCTCGCGATCGCATTGAACGACTGGCTCGGCGTGCGGGTCTTCTACGTGACGGGCGCCTCCAGCCAGGGGGTGGAAGGCTTCTTCCCCGTCCTGGTGGACAAGCTCCAGCACGTGACGCTGCCGACCATCGCGCTCATCATCGTCGGTTACGCGGGAACGCACTTCCTGCAGCGCTCGTTGCTGCTCGACAACATCAACGCCGACTATGTGCGCACCGCGAGGGCCAAGGGGCTCACCAAGCAGCAGGCCATCCGCAAGCACGCACTGCGCACCTCGCTCATCCCGGTGGCGACGCAGGTGGCGTTCAGCATCCCGGCTGTGTTCACCGGTGCGATCCTCACCGAGTCGATCTTCGCGTGGAACGGCATGGGCAAGTACTTCATCGAGACCATCACGAAGAGCGACATCAACGGCGTCGTCGCCACCGCGGCATTCGCCGGCCTTCTGACCGCGCTCGGAGCGATCCTCTCCGACATCGTGGTCGTCGTTCTCGACCCGCGAGTGAGGGTGAGCTGACCATGAGCGAAATGATCGACCCCACCGTCGAGGCACCCGCAGACCCCGTGATCGCCGAGAAGTCCGACGGCAAGCCGATGTCGAAATGGACGCTGTACACGCGGCGCTTCATGCGCAACAAGCCCGCCGTCGGCGGCATCGTGATCTTCGTGCTGCTCGTCCTGTTCGCGATCATCGGTCCGCTCATCGCGAAGTACGATCACATCGAACTCGACTTCCTCAACCTCGGTACTCCTCCGTCGCTCGAACACTGGTTCGGCACCACGGCATCCGGGAACGACATCTTCGCGCAAGTCGCCGTCGGCACGCAGCGCTCATTGATGATCGCCGTGACCGTGTCGGTGGGAACGACCGTCATCAGCGCCCTGGTCGGCACGGCCGCCGCGTACTTCGGCGGCTGGACCGAGAAGATCAGCCTCACGATCATCCACTTCATGATGGTGATCCCGAGCTTCCTCATCCTCTCGCTGCTGTCGAACCGCTCGGGTGGCGACTGGCGAGTGATCGCGCTGATCATGATCTTCGTCGTGGGCTGGTACTTCCCGGCGCGCGTCATCTGGACGACCGCGCTCTCCCTGCGCGAGCGCGAATACATCCACGCGGCCCGTTACATGGGCGTGCGCGGCATGACGATCGTCATCCGCCATCTGCTCCCGAACATCGGCTCGCTGCTCGTGATCAACTTCACGCTCGGCATCGTCGGCGCGGTCATGGCCGAGACCGGCCTGTCGTTCATCGGCTTCGGCGTCAAGATCCCCGATGTGTCGCTCGGTTCACTGATCGGCTCCGGCGCGAACACCATCACGAGCGCCCCGTGGTTGTTCTACTTCCCGGCCGCCGCCCTGACGCTGCTGACCGTCTCGATGGCGCTCGTCGCCGACGGCCTGCGCGACGCGCTCGATCCCACTTCGGCAGCAGGAGGCCGCGCATGAGCACTGTTCTCTCCGTCCGTGATCTCACGGTCAGCTTCCCCTCCGAGGCCGGCCGCGTCGACGCCGTCCGCGGCGTCTCCTTCGACCTCGAGGCGGGCAAGACGCTCGGCATCGTGGGCGAGTCCGGTTCAGGCAAGTCGGTCACGTCGCTCGCGATCATGGGACTCCTCGACGAGAACGCCCGCGTCACGGGTTCGATCGTGTACGACGGCCAGGAACTGCTGGGCAAGTCGGACAAGCAGATGTCCGTCATCCGCGGCAACGGCATCGCCATGATCTTCCAGGATCCGCTGACGTCGCTCACGCCGGTGTTCACCGTCGGCGACCAGCTGATCGAGGCGCTCACCGTGCACCGCAGCATGTCGAAGCAGGAAGCGTGGGATCGCGCGATCGAACTGCTGCGCGTGGTCGGCATCACGCAGCCGGAGAAGCGCATGAAGGGCTTCCCGCACGAGTTCTCCGGCGGCATGCGCCAGCGCGTGGTGATCGCCATCGCGATGGCCAACAACCCGAAGCTGATCATCGCTGACGAGCCCACCACTGCGCTCGACGTCACGATCCAGGCGCAGATCCTCGACCTCATCGAGAAGGCACAGGCCGAGACCGGTGCTGCGACGATCATGATCACCCACGACATGGGTGTCGTCGCCCGGCTGGCAGACGACGTCATGGTCATGTACGCGGGCAAGCCCATCGAGCACGCGCCGGTCCGCGAACTGTTCCACAATACGCGGATGCCGTACTCGATCGGACTGCTCGGCGCGATCCCCCGCGTGGACAAGGCCGAGAAGGAGCCGCTGACCCCGATCAAGGGCAACCCGCCGCTGCTGATCAACCTGCCTGACGCGTGCCCGTTCGCCGACCGCTGCCCGATCGTGGTCGACGCATGCCGCCAGCGCGAGCCCGAGCTGCTCGATGTGCCGTCGCTGACCGACGCTCCCCACCAGGCGGCGTGCATCCGCGCGCACGAGATCGACGAGAACGGGCTCATCGGCGGTCTCCCCGTCTACCCCGTGCCGGAGATCCCGGAGAGCGACCTGACCCGCACGCCGCGCGAGCAGCGTCCGATCACGCTTGACGTCCGCAACATGAACAAGGTCTTCCCCCTCATGAAGGGTGCGTTCTTCAAGCGCAAGGTCGGCGAGGTGCACGCGGTCAAGAGCGTGAGCTTCGACGTCCGCGAAGCCGAGACCATGGCGATCGTCGGCGAGTCCGGCAGCGGGAAGACCACGACGCTGCTGCAGATCATGGACCTCGTCAAGCAGAACGACGGCGACATCATCATCAACGGCACCAGCGTCAACGACATCACCAGTCACTCGATCGAACGCAAGGTCCGCCGCGACATCCAGATCGTGTTCCAGGACCCGATGGGCGCCCTCGACCCGCGCATGACGGTGGCCGATGTCATCGCCGAGCCATTGCGCGCCATCGGCACCTCGAAGGATGAGGTGCACCGTCGCGTCAAGGAACTCATGGATCTGGTGGGACTCAACCCCGCCCACATCGACAGGTTCCCCGGCGCGTTCTCGGGCGGCCAGCGTCAGCGCATCGGCATCGCCCGTGCGCTGTCGACGAACCCGAAGATCATCGTCCTCGACGAGCCCGTGTCGGCACTCGACGTCTCGATCCAGGCCGGCGTCATCAACCTGCTCGACGAGCTCAAGGCCAAGCTCGGCGTCTCGTACCTGTTCGTGGCGCACGACCTCTCGGTGGTGCGCCACATCGCCGACCGCGTCGCCGTCATGTACCTCGGCGATTTCGTCGAGCACGGCGATGTCGACGACATCTTCGAGAACCCGCAGCATCCGTACACGAAGGCCCTCCTGTCTGCCATCCCGGTGCCGGATCCCGACATCGAGCGCACACGCGAGCGGCTCACGTTCAACCCGGAGACCATGCAGGTCGAGACCTCATCGGTCTGAGCATATTTCCGGCCGATGACAGCTGGTCACCGTCCGATAACAGTTAGGCGCGATTCACTGCGGCCACACGCATTCGGTGAGCGTCCGAACTATTCTTCCCTGTATGACACGCCGAAAGGCGGAAGGAGAACCATGAAGCAGCACAAGCTGATGGGGGCGATCGCGTTCAGCGGCGTCCTCGCACTTGCCCTCGCGGGCTGCGCGAGCGGCACCGGCGACAACAGTGGCGACGGTGGCGACGAGCCCGTGGAGACGCAGGCGGCGGACTTCAACCCGCAACCTCGCGAGAACCTGCAGCAGGGTGGAGAAGTCCGCTTCCCCATCAACGAGATCCCCGAGCAGCTGAACCAGTTCCACAGCGACGGAACCGCCGACACCATGCGTGTGGCGTACTGGTACATGCCGCAGATCCTGCTGGTGAGCCCGGAGGGCGAGCTCTCCAAGAACGACGCGTACCTCGACGAATGGAAGATCGAGGACGTCGACGGCAACACGACCGTCACGTTCACGTTCACGGACGAGGCCCACTGGAACGACGGCACCGACATGGACTGGAAGTCGGTCGAGAACACCTGGATCGCCAACCGTTCTTCGGAAGAGGGCTACGCGCCCAACGCCACGGACGGCTACAAGCAGATCAAGACGGTCGAGCAGGGCGAGACGGCGAAGACCGCTGTCGTCACCTTCGACGGAGAATACGCCTGGCCGTCGATGGCGTTCCTCACCGGCGGACTCGTGCACCCGGCCATCAACACGCCCGAGCTCTTCAACGAGGCGTTCATCGGCGAGCTGCACCCCGAGTGGGGTGCCGGCCCGTACACGGTCGACAAGCTCGACACGAATGCAGGCTTCGTCTCGTTCAAGCCGAACCCGGAGTGGTGGGGCAATGAGCCGCTGCTCGACGAGGTGACCTTCCAGGCCATGGAGGCGTCGGCATCGCTCAACGCCTACAAGAACGGCGAGATCGACACGGTCGTCGCAGGTTCCAAGGACCGCCTGTCTCAGGTCGAGGACGTCGAGGACTCGGTAATCTACCGCGCCCAGCAGACCGCGAAGACCATCATCATGGTCGACGCCGACAAGCCGCAGTTCGCCGACCTCGACGTGCGCAAGGCCTTCTTCCTCGGCATCAACATCGATCAGCAGAAGGAGATCGCCTGGAACGGCCTCGGATATGAGGAGGAGCCCGCAGGCTCGCTCAACATGTACGGGTTCCAGGAAGGCTACAGCGACTCGTTCGCCGAGGCCGGCCTCAAGTACGACGTCGAAGAGGCCAAGAAGCTGCTCGACGAGGCCGGTTGGGTCGAAGGCGAAGACGGCATCCGCGAGAAGGACGGCGAGAAGTTCACGGTCACCTACCCGGTCTTCAGCGACGACCCCACTCAGGAGGCCATCGCCAAGTCGCTCCAGGCACAGCAGAAGGAGCTCGGAATCGACCTCCAGATCGACATCCGTCCGTCGACTGACTTCGGTGCGGATCTGACCTCGAAGAACTGGGACGTCGTCGGCCTGCGCTTCACCGACTCCGACCCGTTCGGACCGGCGTGGTTCTGCCAGCTCTACTGCTCCGACAGCGGCCTGAACCTGTCCGCCACCGGAACGCCGGAGATCGACCAGAAGATCAAGGACGAGGTCGAGTCGAAGACGACGGCCGAGGAATGGACCGCTGCGTCGATGAAGCTCGAGGCCGAGATCATCGCTGAGACCTGGGGCGTCATCCCGCTCTACAACGGCCCGAACATCACCGTTGCCAAGAAGGGTCTCGCCAACCTCACCCCCGAGCCCTACGTGGGTCAGGACCTCTTCGGCATCACGCCGGTGGAGAACGTGGGCTGGGAGAAGTAAGCACTTCGCAGCACTCTGAGCGGGGTCGGTGGTCCATCCACCGGCCCCGCTTTTCTATGCTGTATCCATGGGCATCCAGGTCGTCTTCGTGCACGGCATCCGCACATCCGCCACGATGTGGCGCGCGCAGCTCTCGCACCTCGCGGACCGTGGCGTCGCAGCGACCGCGGTCGACCTGCCGGGGCACGGCACACGCATCGCCGAGGGCTTCGTGCTCGACGCGGCGATGACCGCGATCGACACGGCGGTGCGGGATGCCGCGACCCGTGGCCCTGTGCTGCTCGTGGGGCATTCCATGGGCGGGCTGCTCTCGATCGCCTACGCCGGCGCCGAGGACTCTCCGCCGCCTGTCGCCGGCTTCATCGGAGCGTCGTGCACGGCGCTCCCCCGCGGCGCGGGTCTCGCCGCGTACCGGTTCCTCGCACGTCGGTTCAATGCCCTGCCGGACAAGGGCCTGTGGCTGACGACGCAGGTGCTCGCGGCCACGCTGCCCGATGAGACCAGGGCCGACTTCGCCGCCGGTGGCTACGCGTTCGATGCGCAGGACGTCGCACTCGCGAGCCTCGCTGCACTCGATCTCGCGGCGGACGTGCACCGGCTCCGCATGCCGCTGTGGTGGATCAACGGACAGTTCGACCAGCTGCGCTCTCAGGAGCGGCTGTTCTCTCGGCTCACCCCGCACTCCGAGCTCATCGTGGTCCCTCGCACCTCTCATCTCGTGACGGCCATGCGGCCCCGAGTCTTCAACGCGCTGCTGGATGTGGCAGTCGCGACGCTCGAGCAGGGTGCACGGCGACCGTCATGATCGCGCCGACGACGGACAGGACGCCCGCTACGAGGAAGAGCAGCCAGAAGCCGCCGACGAGTGCCACGAGCCCGGCTCCGAGCAGCGGACCCAGCAGCTGACCGAGGCTCGCGGAGACGTTGACGATGCCGAGGTCGCGTGCGTGGTCCTCCACTCGCGGGAGCAGATCCGTGGCGAGGGCCAGGCTCACCGCCATGTACGCGCCGTATCCGACGCCCATGACACCTGCCGCGATCGCGGTTCCGATGAACGTCGGCGAGACGAGGATCATGACGGCCGACAGCGCCTGCACGAGAGCGGCGATGATCACGATCGGTTTGCGGCGGCCGGTCCGGTCGGAGAGCGAGCCGGCGACGAGCGAAGCCACGACCACGAAGACCGTGTAGATCACGACCAGCACGAGCAGATCGTCTTCCGCGGTGGCCACCGGCGAACCCACGCCGTAGAGCAGGAAGAACAGCAGCAACGCCGTGCCGAGCGCGTTGCCGATGTTGACCGTGAGCCGGCTCGCCAGCACCCACATGAAGTCGCGGTCCTGGAGTAGACCCATCCGATCGCGCCGACTTCGATGTGCGGGCGGTCGCTCCCTGGTGGCCGGCGGGTCCGGCAGCAGCACCGCGGTTCCCACCCCCACGACGAGGATGAAGACCGCCAGGACGACGTAGCTGGCGCCGATGCCCAGGCCGAGCAGCACGACGGCTCCGACGCCGACCACGATTCCGACCGCCTGCGCGGAGCTCACGAATGCGGATGCTGTGCCCCGCTGTGCGAACACCTGGTCGGCGATCATCGCGGTCAGCGCCGCGGACACCACGGCGATGCCGACCGATACGCCTATCCAGGCCGCGCCGACGGCCAGGGGTTCGGAGGCCGCTCCCGTGAGCAGGAGCGACCCCGCGGTGAGCACCGAGCCGCCGATGGCCCAGGGCCGGCGCCTCCCCCAGCGAGAACTCGTGCGGTCCGAGAGCATGCCGGCGAGCGGACCTGCGATCACTCCCGCGACACCGCCGACGGACAGGATCAACCCCGACCACATCACGCCGGTGATCCAGTCCCTCTCACCACCCGGCGTATCCAGCTGCAACGGCAGCAGCAGCTGCACAGGCGTGAGCTGCACGGTCCACACGGCGAGCCAGGCGACCGCGAACAGTGTGAGCCATCCCCCGCCGACGCGCCCGTCGCGCGGTGTCAGCGCTTTCATGCTCGCGCTCGGTCGGACTTCGCCTCGGCGATCAGCCGGCGATACCACTCATACGACGCTTTGGGGGTGCGCTTCGACGTCCGTTGATCCACATGCACGAGACCGAACCGCTGTGTGAAGCCGTCGGCCCATTCGAAGTTGTCGAGCAGGCTCCACACGGTGTACTCGTCGATGCGCACGCCCTGCGCGACAGCATCCGCCACTGCGCTGATGTGGGAGGCGAGGTAGTCGATCCGCTGACGGTCGACGAGCGGCGCGTGGACCTCGTCGAGCTCGGAGAAGGAGGCGCCGTTCTCGCCGATGATGACGGGAGGCAGACGGTCACCGTAACGACGCAGGGCATCCGTGAGGAACGCGGTGAGCGCCTGCGGCTGGATCCCCCACAGCTCGCCGAACCCGGTATGGGCAGCGCCGGGGGTGGGAACCTGCACGAACGGCACCGGTGCGCCTTCAGGCGCCGCGGCGATCGTCGTGGGGTTGTAGAAGTTCACGCCGTAGAACTCGGATGCTGCCGAGATGAGCTCCATGTCACCGTCCTGTACCGGCATCTCGACGCCGAGAGCGGCGAGGTCGGGGTAGGCGCCGGTGAGCACCGGGTCTGCGAAGAGCCGATTGTGGATCAGGTCATAGACATGGGCGGCGACCTGATCGGCCTCGGACTCGGTCGCCGGCTGCACCCAGGTGTGGTTGTTCACGATGCCGACGGATGTGGCGCCGTGGTCGCGCAGGACGCCCGCCGCCCGCCCGTGCGCGAGCAACTGATGGTGCACGGTCGGAAGCGAATCGAACAGCAGCTGACGACCCGGCGCGAGCTCGCCGATGGCGTAACCCTGCAGCGAGGTCGAGACGGGTTCGTTTATCGTGTACCAGTTCTTCACGCGTTCCCCCAGCGCGGTTCCCACGATCTCCGCGTACTCGGCGAACCGCAGGGCGGTGTCTCTTGCGAGCCATCCGCCGTCGGCCTCCAGCGATGAGGGCAGATCCCAGTGGTACAGCGTCGGGAACGGCTCGATCCCCACTTCGAGGAGACTGTCGACCACGCGATCGTAGTAAGCCAGCCCTCTGGGCTCCGCCGCACCGCGACCGTCCGGTTGCACGCGCACCCACGAGATCGAGAAGCGATATCGGTCGACGCCGAGTTCCTGCAGCAGTGCGATGTCCTCGGCGATGCGGTGGTAGCTCTCGGGCCCTGGCTCCGCGGTCGAGCCGTCTCTGACCAGGCCGGCAGTGTCGACGAAGTCATCCCAGATCGAGCGTCCGCGCCCGTCGGCGCGGCGCGCGCCCTCGATCTGGAAGGCCGCAGTAGCCGCGGACCAGCGCAGCCCGGCCGGCACGGTGAAGGTTCGGACAGTCGCATCCGCCATGGATGACTCCTTCGGGTCGATAGCGCTCAGCATGCCGCATGCATCGGACTCCGCGACAGCGGCGCGCGATGAATTCGTGTCAGACCTGGTAGAGTTGGTTCTTGGCTTGCGTGTGGGTTCTTCCCTCACGACCGCCGAACAGCAGCCCTCTTCCTGCTTACGGCACATCCCATCCATCCCTGAACGAAAGTTTCCACGCGTGGCAAACATCAAGTCGCAGATCAAGCGCAACAAGACCAACGAGAAGGCTACGGCGCGCAACAAGGCCGTCAAGAGCGAACTCAAGACCCTCGTCCGCGGTACCCGCGAGGCCATCGCCAAGGGCGACAAGGCTGCTGCCGAGGCATCGCTGAAGGTCGCGTCGAAGAAGCTCGACAAGGCCGTCAGCAAGGGCGTGCTGCACGCTAACCAGGCTGCGAACCGCAAGTCCTCGATCGCCAAGCAGGTCGCCGCTCTCTGAACCGAGAACGTCTGAAAGAACCCGTCCCGCTGGGGCGGGTTCTTTCGTTTCTCTGCTCAGTCGTCCGGAGCGTTCACGCTGCAGTTCGTGACGTCCGCTACACCGATCGATGGCGCGGGTGCCGAAAAGTGCAGCGGAGGCACGCCGAACGCGTGAAGGACGCCGTGTGGAGCGGCAAAAGCTCGGAACTACTCCCCGAACGGCGCGCGCGTGGCGATGACCGTCACCATGCGCTCCAGCGCGAAGATCGGATCGCGCGCCGCGCCCTTGACCTCGGCGTCCGCCCGTGCGGTGGCCTGGATCGCGAGGCCCAAGGAGCGCTCGTTCCATCCGCTCAGGTCGCGCCGGGCCCGATCGACCTGCCAGTCCTTCATGCCCAGCCGCTGGGCAAGGCTGCGACTCGGTTCGCGCTGGCCGGCCACGCGTGCCATGGTCCGCAGCTTCATGGCGAACGCCGCCACCATCGGCACCGGATCCGCTCCGGAGTCGAGCGCGTGCCGCAGCGCGATGAGAGCCTCACCGTATCGCCCCGAGATCGCCGTGTCGGCGACGACGAACGCCGAGACCTCGACGCGCCCGCCGTAGTACTTGGTCACGGTCTCTTCCGCGATGTCGCCGTCGACATCGCGGATCAGCTGCTGACAGGCCGCCGCGAGCTCGGTGAGGTCATCGGCGAAAGCCGAGACGAGTGCGCGCAGCGCTGCCGGTGCGATGCGCTTCTTCGCGGCAGCGAACTCACCCGCCGCGAAGTCGACGCGATCGCCGTCGCGCTTGACCGCGAGGCAAGGGATCTCGATGCCGCCGCCGGTTCCGGCCCGTAGCGCGTCGAGCAGCTTCTTGCCGCGCACGCTGGCGCCGGTGTGACGCAGCAGCACGGTGGCGCCCTCCTGCGGGTTCGCCAGGTACGAGACGGCTTCCTGCAGGAAGGCGTCCGAGCACTTCTCCACTCCGGACACGCGCACGAGCCGCGGCTCGCCGAACAGCGAGGGCGAGGTGAGCGACAGGAGCGTGCCCGGCGCGTAATCGTCGGCGCGCACGTCGCTGATCTCGAGCGCAGGGTCTTCAGCGCGCAGATAGTCGCGGATACCCGCGATCGCGCGTTCGGCGCAGACCTCTTCGGGTCCGAACACCAGCACGATCGGCGCAGGCCGCGGGTCTCGCCACGACACCTGCGGGATCTTGGTCGCCTTCGCACCGCCACGGGCTGAGGAACGGGGAGCGGCCATGATCCGAGCTTACCGGTGGTCATCGACATCGACCGGCTCGTCGGCGGGCTCACCGGCATCGACGGGATCGGCGGTGCGCTCGGTCCACAGCACGAGTTCGTCCGCGTCCAGGCCGATCAGGATCCGTCCCTGCAGATCGGTGCGCAGCGGCACGGCGCCTGCCGCATCCAGCAACGCCAGCGTCTCCGGTCTCGGATGACCGTAGTCGTTGTCCGCGCCGGCGCTGAAGATCGCCGCAGTCGGCCGGAGAAGCTCGTACAGGCCGGTGTCCTGATCGGCGCTGCCGTGGTGAGCCACCTTCACCACCGCGTACGCGCCGCGCAGCTGCTCGCGCAGCATCCGTTGAGGGGTGGCCGAGAGATCGCCGAGGAAGAGCGAGCGCGGCACCTCTCCCCCGTCGAACTCGAGCACGACGCTGGCGTCGTTGCCCGCAGGGAACGCCGCCGAATCCTTCCGCGGCCACAGCACCCGCCACGATGACGCGCCCAGAGTGCCGCGCATCCCGGTCGATGCCTCCACGAGCGCCGCGCCACCGCTCTCGAGTTCGCTCAGCAGAAGCGCGTCCTCCGGAGATCCCACCGGGCCGTGCAGCACTGTGCCGACACGGCCCACGACCGAAGACGCGGCGCCGACATGATCGGCGTCGAAGTGGGTGAGCACGAGCAGATCGATCCTGCCGATCCCGAGTGCGTTCAGACACGACGACAGCGGCTCCACCTCCATCCCGGTGTCGATCAGCGCCACCTGCCGCTCCGATCGGACCACCAGCGCATCGCCCTGCCCGACATCGCAAGCCGCGATCGCCCATGCCTCCGGCACCGCGGCGCCCACGAGCGGACCGGTGAGCAGCATCCGAGCACCGGCCAGTGCCACGGCGACGACGAGCACCACGACCGAGACCCCGCGCACGCCACGGCGCGCAGCGATCCCGTCCGTGCAGAGGACCATGCCGGTCGCGGCGCTCAGCACCGCGACCAGCAGCGCGGCCGGGATGCCGGGGATCACCGCCACCTGCGCTCCTGGCAGCCCTGCCGTCACCGTCGCGGTGGTGGAGATCCACGCAGCCGGCAGCCATGCGCACGCCGCGAGCAGATCGGCCAGCAGCGGAATGGGCGCAGCCAGGCACGCGAGCAGACCGATCACCGTGGCCAGCGGCGCAGCGGGATCGGCGATCATGTTCGCGATGATCGCGACGATCGACTGCTGCTCGGAGAACAGCGCGATGATCGGTCCGCAGACCAGCTGCGCTGCGAGCGGGATCGCGATTGCCAGGGCGAGCGGCTGCGGCATCCATCTGGTGAGACCGCGCGCCAGCGGTGGCGCGAGCACGATCAACGCCCCGGTCGCCGCCGCCGACAGGGCGAACCCCGGGGTCGCGGCGAGCCATGGATCGACGATGAGGATGCCGGTCGCAGCGAGGCAGAGCACGCCGACGCCTGCGCTCGGCCGACCGCAGAGAACGGCGAGCATCGCCGTGGCCGCCATCACCGCGGCTCTGATCACGCTGGGCTCGGGCGTCACGAGCACGACGAACGCGGCGAGAGCGCTCAACGCGATGGCGACCCGCAGCGTGCGCCCGCCTCCGCACAGCGCGACGAGCCAGAACACCGCGCCGACCACGATCGCGCAGTTCGCCCCGGAGACCGCGGTGAGGTGGCTCAGCCCTGACGCGAGCATGGCGTCATCGAGCTCCTGCGTCACCGCTCTGGTGTCCCCGACAGCGAGTCCCGGCAGCAGCCCGGCGCCGGGCTCCGGCAGCCGGACAGCACGCGCGACGAAGTCCTCGCGCACCTGAGCCGCGACGGCGAAGACGCCCTGCGCCGGGGTGATGATCTCGACCTCGGTGCCGAACATCACCAGCGCCGCGCGCTCACCCGGATCCGTGATCATGACCTGCCCCCTGACGCGGATGACGGCGCCGAGGTCCAGCCCCGGCACGCGTTCCACTCCGATGCGGATCGCTGCGGTCAGCGGTTCGGGATGGTTCGGTGTGCCCGCATGCGTCGTCTGCGCGTCGAACCACGCCCGGCCGTCGCTCCCGCTCGTGGACGATGACGAGATCTCGGCGTAGACGTCGACCACCCGCCCATCCAGTTCCCCGGCGATCTCACGCTGCGGCATCGCGAGCGCCGCCGTGATGGCCGCGGCCGCAGCGGCCACCGCGAGCACAGCGAGCAGCCCGCCCCGCGCTCGCACCTCACCGCGCATGTGCGCGCGCACCAGCATCCCGAACGCCGCCGCACCCGCCAGCGCGCACCCGATCACGCACCACCATGGTGCGCCGGGCAGGAACACGCAGATCAGGGACACGGCCCAGACGACGGCCGCGATCGGCACGAGCCGCAGGTCGCGCGATCGGATACCGGCCGTCACACCCGTACCAGTTCCGCGAGACCGGCGAGCATCTTCTCGCCGATGCCGGGCACCGCGAGAAGGTCGTCGACCGACTGGAACCGACCGTTCGTGTCGCGCCATTCGATGATCCGCTGCGCCAAGGCCGGCCCGATGCGCGGAAGAGTCTCCAGAGCCGCCTGATCGGCGTTGTTCAGGTCGATCAGACCGTCACCGACGGGTGCCGTCGCCTCCCCCGGCTCCGCCGCCGCGCCCGCCACGGGCACGATCAGCTGCTCGCCGTCGCTGAGCGGCCTGGCGAGATTGACGGACTGGAGGTCGGCGCCGTCGAGAGTCCCTCCGGCCGCAGCGAGGGCGTCGACGACGCGGGCATCGAGCTCGAGCATGTACAGGCCGGGCTGCGCGACCTGCCCGAGCACGTGCACGTACAGCTCGCCGTCGACGGCGACCTCCTCGGAGGTCTCCGTGAGCGGCACGTTCTGCACCGGCTGCGCCTGACCTCGCATGATGCCGAGCCCGACCGCGGCCGACAGCACGACGAGCCCGAGCACGACGGCGGCACCCATGCTCAGTCGCAGCCTCGATCGCGCCGGGCGCGCAGCGACGCCCGCACTCGGGGACGAAGGCTCCTCGTCAGTCGCTGGCACCCGCCCACGCTAGGATAGCGGGCCGACGCACGGATGCCGGGATCCCCGCACTCGTGGACAGACGCCCGCTGCAGACATTGGGTGCAGAGAGACTGCAGATGCGCAGAGTGCCCGAGGCCGGAAGACTTTCCCGGGTTCCAGACGCTCGCAACCCGGGAAACTGTTCTCGCGTCGCCTGCTCACCACCTCGCGTCACCAGCCGGCGCCGGCACCCGGCGCCGGCAAGGTCCTCAGCCCTTGACGGCGAAACTCACGATCTTCGGAGCGCGAACGATGACCCGCACGATCTCCTTGTCACCGAGCGCACGGATGACGCGCTCGTCCGCGCGCGCGAGCGCCTCGAGCTCCGCCTCGCTGATGCGGGCGGGCACCTCGAGCTGCGCGCGCACCTTGCCGGCGATCTGCACGACCGCGGTGACCGAGTCCTCCACGAGCAGCGTCGGATCGGCCTGACGCCAGGGTACGAGTCCGACGGAGGGCTCGTGCCCGAGGATCTCCCACATCTCCTCCGCGGTGTGCGGAGCGATGAGGTCGAGCATCACGGCGACCGTCTCAGCGGCTTCGCGCACTGCGGGGTCCGCCGCGCCGCTGCCTGCGTCGATCGTCTTGCGGGTCAGGTTCACGAGCTCCATCAGCCGCGCGACGAGCACGTTGAACTTCGTGTGCTCGACCAGCGCTGGCGCGTCGGCGAGCAGGCGGTGCGTACCGCGGCGCAGCGCGGCATCCCCGCCCTTGAACAGCACGTCGACGGGGCTCGCCACGTCGTGGCTGAGACGCAGCGCACGCGCGAGGAACTTCTGGGCGCCGGTCATCGAGACGTCGGCCCAGTCCTTGTCATCCTCGACGGGCCCTGCGAAGGCCATGCCCACGCGCACGGCATCCGCGCCGTATGCGCCGAGCTCGTCCTGGAAGAGCACGAGGTTTCCCTTGCTCTTGGACATCTTCGCGCCGTTCAGGATCACCATGCCCTGGTTGATGAGGCTCGAGAACGGCTCGGTGAAGTCGATCAGCCCCATGTCGAAGAGCACCTTGGTAATGAAACGCGCGTAGAGCAGGTGCAGGATCGCGTGCTCGACACCGCCGATGTACGTGTCGACGGGAGCCCAGCGTGCGGCTTCCTTCGCGTCGAACGCGAACTGGTCGCTGTTCGGTGAGAGGAACCGCAGGAAGTACCACGAGCTGTCCACGAACGTGTCCATGGTGTCGGGATCGCGCAGCACCGGGTCTCCGGAGACGGGATCGACCGTCCGCACCCACGACTCCGCCGCCCCCAGTGGCGACGTGCCCTTCGGCGACAGGTCGAGACCCTCCACGCTCGGCAGCGTGACCGGCAGCTGAGCCTCGGGAACGGGCGTCACCTCGCCGTCCTCGTGGTGCAGCATCGGGATCGGCGTGCCCCAGAACCGCTGACGAGAGATCAGCCAGTCGCGCAGGCGGTAGTTCTTCGCCGCACGGCCCGTGCCGTTCGCGGTGAGCTGCTCGATCGCGCGAGCGACCGCGTTGCGCTTGGACAGCCCGTTCAGGTCTCCGGAGTTGATCATCCGGCCTTCACCGGTCAGGGCGATGCCGGTGACCGACGGATGCTGGTCGTCCAGGCTCGGCAGCGTGTCGATCGGCACGCCGTCGTCGTCGACCTCGATGACCGGCATGGCGCCCGTGATCGGCGCGGTGGTGTCGACGACGACCTTGACCGGCAGGTCGAAGGCGCGTGCGAAGTCGAGGTCGCGCTGGTCGTGGGCGGGAACCGCCATCACGGCACCATGACCGTAGTCGGCGAGCACGTAGTCGGCGGCCCAGATCGGCAGCTTCTCGCCGTTCACGGGGTTGACCGCGTAGCGCTCCAGGAACACGCCGGTCTTCGGCCGGTCGGTGGCCTGCCGATCGATGTCGGTGGTCTTCTGCACCTTGGCCAGATACTCCGCGAAGCTCTCGCGCACCTCATCCGAGGCATCCGCCACCAGCTCGGAGGCGAGGTCGGCGTCCGGGGCGACCACGAAGAACGTCGCACCGTGCAGGGTGTCGGGGCGCGTCGAGAACACCGTCACCGGCTCGTCGCGACCCTCGATCACGAAGTCGACGTCCGCACCGATCGAGCGACCGATCCAGTTGCGCTGCATCTGCAGCACCTTGTGCGGCCACGATCCCTCGAGCTGATTCAGGTCGTCCAGCAGACGGTCGGCGTAATCGGTGATCTTGAAGTACCACTGCGTCAGCTTCTTCTTGATGACCTCGGCGCCGCAGCGCTCGCAGCGCCCGTCGACGACCTGCTCGTTCGCGAGCACTGTCTGGTCGTTCGGGCACCAGTTGACGGGGCTCTTCTTGCGGTACGCCAGCCCGCGCTCGTGGAGCTTGAGGAACAGCCACTGATTCCAGTGGTAGTACTCCGGATCGGAGGTGTGCAGCTCGCGGCTCCAGTCGAACGACACACCGTACGACTGGAATGCGGACTTCTGCTGCGCGATGTTCCGGTACGTCCACTCGCGAGGATCGGCGCCGCGGCGGATGGCGGCGTTCTCGGCGGGCAGGCCGAACGAATCCCAGCCGATCGGGTTCAGCACGTTGTGGCCCCGGTGACGCCAGAAGCGCGCCACGATGTCGGAGTAGAGATAGTTCTCGGCGTGCCCCATGTGGAGGTCGCCCGAGGGGTACGGGAACATCGCCAGCACGTACTTGCGCGGGCGGCTGTCGTCGGCGCCTCCTGCGAGGAACGTCTCGTCATCCGCCCAGTACTTCTGCCACTTGGCTTGGATGGCGTGCGCCGAGGACGACTCGTCGACGGGCTCGGCGGAGGACGACAGATTTTCAGACAACGAACGGCCAATCTCAGGGAGCGGACTGCACAGATTCATTTCGAACTGCAGAAGTCAGGAACTTCCAGGATATCGGATCCCTAACGACGCCAGGCTTCCGGCAGTTCCGCGCCCAGAGCGGCCAACGGGGCCCGCGCCTTGGTCGCCACCTCGTCGACCTCGGCATCGGGATCGGACCCCCACGTGATGCCCCCACCGGCACCGACCACCGCGCGCTCACCGTCCACCAGGATGCTGCGGATCACCATCGCGAGATCCATCGCGCCGTCCACTCCGACGTAGCCGAAGCACCCGCTGTACACACCGCGGGGCGCTCCACCCTCCAGCGCGTGCAACCGGGTCATCGCCGACAGCTTCGGAGCACCGGTCATGCTGCCGGCGGGGAACGCGGCATCCCACAGCCGTCCGACCGTGAGCCCGTCCACCGCCTGCCCGCTCACGGTGCTGACGAGCTGGTGCACGGCGGGATACGACTCCACCTCCCACAGTCCGTCGACGCGGATGCTGCCGGGAACGCATACACGGGAGAGATCGTTGCGCATGAGGTCGACGATCATGACGTTCTCGGCGCGCTCCTTCTCGCTGGCCAGCAGCTCCGCGGCGAGCGCGCGGTCGGATGCCGGATCCGCGCCGCGCGGGCGTGTGCCCTTGATGGGACGAGTGCGGATCAGGCCGCCGGACGCATGCAGGAACGTCTCAGGGCTCGCACTCAGGAGCGCTCTGCCGCCGATGCGCACGAATCCGCCGTGATGGGCGGGGGTCGCGGTGCGCAGCCGCAGGTACGCCTCGATCTCGTCGTGCACGCCGTCGACGTGGAACCGGGTGGTGAGGCACAGCTGATACGCGGTACCGGCACGGATGGCGTCTCGGCACCGCTGGATCAGCGCTGCGTACTCGGCGGGGGTGTGACGAGCGGATGCCGTGCGCGCCGCCGCTCCGCCTGGTCGACGGGCTTCCCGCTCTCCCCGTCCTGTCTCGTTGCGCTCGCTCGTCATGGCCAGGAGTGACGACGACGGTTCACCGATCTCCCACACCGCACCGGTCGCGTGGTCCACCGCCACCGCCGCGGTCACGCGCAGCCATGCCGGTCCTCCCTCCGAATGCGCTGCCGGAGCGCCTGCGGCGGCCGCGCCGCTCTCGTAGTCCAGCCATCCGACCCACCCTCCGCGCAGCGGAGGGTGGTCGGGGACGGCGGTGTCCGCGGCATCGAGCCGGACATCCCGCGGCCCGTTCGCGTCGCGCTCCCCCACCCCGAGCATGCTCCAGCCGTCCGTGGCCCCGGCACCGGCATCCAGCCAGAACACGTCCTCGTGGACCGCCGCGAGCGACCGGAACAGCGCCTCGACATCGACGGCCGCGTCCGGACGACGCAGCTCGAGCAGAGGGTGGCGGGTCACCTTCTCAGCGTACGGTGCGCGGGAGCACGTATTCTCGACCGTGTGGACGACATCCTGCTGTGGATACTCGACGCCGTGCAGGCCGTCGACCCTGTCGCTCGCACGCTCATCGCGGGTCTGGCCGTCATGCTGGAGACCAGCATCCTGATCGGCCTCATCGTTCCGGGCGACACGATCGTGATCATCGCGTCCATGGGCGTGGAGGGCGTCGTCGAGACCGTGGCGATGGTCGTCGCCGTCGTGATCGGGGCGCTGATCGGCGAGAGCATCGGATTCTGGCTGGGTCGCTGGCTGGGTCCGCGAATCCGCCGATCCTGGATCGGACGACGGATCGGCGAATCGCACTGGGAGCGCGCCGAACGGTACCTGCGGCGACGGGGCGGGCTCGCGATCTTCCTGTCGCGCTTCCTGCCGGTGCTGCACTCCCTCGTCCCCCTCACCGTCGGGATGAGCGCGTACTCCTACCGGCGCTTCCTGGCATGGACAGCACCCGCGTGTCTCATCTGGGCGACCGCCTACGTCAGCGTCACCTCTCTCGCGGCGGGTAGCTTCCGCGATCTCGTCGACCAGGTGCACTTCGCCGGCTACATCTTCGTCGGCATCATCGTGGCGTTCCTGCTCCTCATCTTCATCGGCAAGAAACTGCTCACGCGTTGGGAGAGCCGCCACATGCATGTCGTCGTGGAGGACGCAGATGAGGACGCCTCCTCCGGCATGAAAGACTGAGGCGATGTCCGAAGACAGCGCCCCCAACGCCAGGATCCACTGGTTCGCACGTTTGGAGCACCGCCTGCACGTCTGGCGGGAGAGCAGGGCGCGCCGGCGTGGGCGCACCGCGACCGTGCTGCCCTTCGCCGGATACGGCGGCAGCGGATGGGTGCGCGTCGTCGGCAGAGTGCTGATCGTGCCCCCGCAGCGCCGCACCGAGAACGGCGAGTACGCCAGCGTGCGGGGCTGGCGCAGCTTCGTCGGCATCCCCGTCAGCTTCGCGAACGTGCGGATCACCGTCGCCGGTCGCACGCACGAGGTCGTCGCCGATCGCGGTGGCGTCGTCGACACCGTGCTCGACGCGGAGCTCCCCTCCGGCTGGCAGACGTTCACGATGTCGGTCGAGGGTCAGGCCGCGGTCGAGGCCACGGCCTTCATCGTGGGTGACGAGGTGGACTTCGGCGTGCTGTCCGACATCGACGACACCGTCATGGTGACCGCCCTGCCGAGGCCCTTCATCGCCGCGTGGAACTCCTTCGTCGTCGACGAGCACGCCCGCCTTCCTGTGCCTGGCATGGCCGTGCTGCTCGAGCAGCTGATGCGCCAGCACCCCGGCGCCCCGATGATCTACCTCTCCACCGGCGCGTGGAACGTGGCGCCGACGTTGAGCCGGTTCATGAGTCGCCACCTGTTCCCGACCGGTTCGATGCTCCTCACCGACTGGGGCCCCACGCATGACCGGTGGTTCCGCAGCGGACGCGAGCACAAGCTCACCAACCTTCGCCGCCTGGCGACCGAGTTCCCGAACGTGAAGTGGCTGCTGATCGGTGACGACGGGCAGCACGACGAGGCGATCTACACCGAATTCATGCAGGAGAACCCCGATTCGGTCGCCGGGGTGGCGATCCGCCGCCTGTCGCCGACCGAGGCTATCCTCGCCGGTGGACGCTCGGAGTCGGACGACCACTCCGACGACGCGGCGCCCTGGGTCGCGGCATCCGACGGGGCCGGGCTCCGGGAGCGCCTCACCGACGCGGGCATCCTGCGCTGACGAGATGTCCGCTCTCATTCTCGACCGCGTGACGTGGACGGCGCGCGAGCGTGCGCACCACGAGCGCGTCGACGCGCTGACGGCCGCGCACCGCGAACGCGCACGACGGGGCGAGAAGCATCCGGTGTGGGACTTCCTCTTCACCTACTACTCGTACTCGCCCTCGCAGTTGCGCCGTTGGCATCCCGGAGCCGGAGTGCAGCTCGACGACGCCCAGGACAGGCTCGACTGGCGCTGGTACTCCCCCGGTACCGATCCGGGTTCCGCCGTGCCGGACGCAGGTGCCTTCGCGATCGAGAAATCCGCGCTCGCGGATCTCATCGAGCGGATGCTGCGCCGCACGGCGGCCCGGCCGGGGCAGTTCGGGTGCTTCGGACTGCATGAGTGGGCGATGGTCTACCGCGACACGGAACACCGGCACACCGCCCCGCTGCGACTGGGACAGGGCGGCACCGATGCGGTTGTGGAGGCGCACGAGCTGCGATGCACGCACTTCGATGCGTTCCGCTTCTTCACCCCGGAGGCCGTGCCGCGCAATCGACGTGCGCTCAGCCGCGCCGACCAGCCGGAGTTCGAACAGCCGGGGTGCCTGCATGCGGGCATGGATGTGTACAAGTGGGCCATGAAGCTCGGTCCGCTCGTGCCGGGCGAGCTGCTGCTCGACGCGTTCGAACTGGCCCGCGACATCCGCCTGCTCGACATGGAGGCCGCGCCGTACGATCTGTCCGCCTGGGGCGTCGTACCCGTGCCCATCGAGACCGCGGACGGCAAGGCCGAGTACGTGCGCCGCCAGCGCGGGTTCGCCGAGCGGGGCAATGCGCTGCGCCGACTGCTGCTCGCCGCCTGGCTCGGAGACGGTCAGGGCACCGGAGTGCAGGTCGCGCAGAGCGCCCAGACGGCGCCGGACGCCGCGCGCTCCAGTCGCAGTGTCATGACGCGCTCCGCAGCATCCTGAAGACGATCGGCCGCAAGTGCGCCGTCTTCGACGGCAGCCGCGATGCCCGCCGAGAGCCGATCGGCCGTCTCAGGAGTGGAATGCGCGATCATCAGCACCAGGTCATTGCCGGCGGCGATCGCCGCGACGGCGTTCGCGACCGGATCGGCGTACTCGGCGATGCCGGTCGACTGCAGCATGCCGAGATCATCGGTGACCATGACGCCCTCGAAGCCGAGCTCATCACGGGCGATCTCATGCCAGCGCGCGGAGAGCGATGCGGGCTTCGCGTCCACGGCCGCGTAGTCCAGGTGACCGAACATCAGCACCGAGGCCCCGGCGTCGATGCCGGCGATGAAGGGCAGGGCGTCCGTGCGGCGCCACTCCTCCAGAGTCTTGTCGGTGCGGGGAATCAACGAGTGGGAGTCACCGGGAGCTGCTCCGTGGCCGGGGAAATGCTTGATCGTGGACGCGACGAACGGCTCTTCTGCGGTCACGGCCGCCGCGACGCGTTCGGCCGCCGACGCCGGATCGGCTCCGAGCGAGCGGCCGTGGATGAACGACGAGCTGTCGGCCGTGGTGTCGGCGACGATGCCGAAGTTGACGTTGGCACCCGTGCGCGCCACCAGCGATGCGCGCGCGGCGAACGCGGCAGCGGTCTCGGAGGCCGGCCTGTCCTTGAGCGTCTGCGAGGCGGAGAACTCATCCCATGGCAGTCGTGAGACGAGCCCGCCCTCCTGATCGATCGCGACCAGCGGTGCACGTGCGGGATCGGTCGTCAGAGCCGCTGTCACCGCCCGCAGCTCGGCCTCGCTCGCCGGGATGTTCGCGCCCATCAGGATGAAACCGCCCAGACCGGAGTCCATGTACGCGGCCAGGGACGCCGTGTCGGTGGACGGAATATGGCCCATCACGACGCTCGACGCCTGCTGCGCAGTGGTCATCTGCGACACGAGCCGCTCTGCCGTCTCGGATGCTCCGCCGGCATCCGCCGGCTCGACCACCGCCGGACGCGGTCCCGCCGTCCCCGGCGCCGTCGCGCCGGCCAACGCCGTCGCGCCCGCCGTTGTCGGGGCGAGAGCGATCGAGACCGCGAACACCCCCGCCGTTGCCGCGGCGACGCGGTACGGGAGATGACGGCGCATACGTCCACCCTACGTCTGCGATCCGACGCCCGACATGCTTGAATGTGTGGCGGAGGGGACCCCATGTCGACACCGCACGTGCAGCCCGCGAACTGGTATCCGGATCCGTCGGGAGCACGGTTCCTGCGTTACTGGGACGGCGTCGCGTGGACGGCGCACACCCGACCGGTGCCAGAGACGATCGTTCCTGCTGCTGCGCCGATGGTGCTCTATCCGCAGCAGGTCCCCCTGGGCGTTCCCGTCGGAGTCTGGCGCGGCCCGGCGGATTCGCGTCCGGTCGTGCGCGACATCTTCGACGCGGTGCGCGTGTGCGTGCAGAAGTACGCCCGCTTCGACGGCCGTGCGAGCCGCCCCGAGTTCTGGTACGCCCAGCTCGCCTCACTGATCGTCGCGTTCTCGGCGCTCCTGGTCGTGTGGATCCCGTTCGTCGGGTGGCTGGCGCTGCTCGTGCTGTGGGCGTTCGCCATGGCCTCGCTCGTGCCGTTGCTGGCCGTGACGGTCAGGCGTCTGCGCGATGCCGGCTTCCACTGGGCATGGATCTTCATCTGCCTCGCCCCGTTCGGCAGCATCGCGCTGCTGATCATGTGCGCGCAGCCGTCGAAGCACCCCTGAGACCCGGTGCCAGGACGGTCAGCGCGCGAGCGCCGTCTCGATGGGCTCGGACGTCTCGGCGTCGCCGTTGCCGAAGCGGATGGTCCGACCGATCGTCAGCGGCTCGTCGAGAGCCGCGACGATCACGGCTGCGACGTCCGCACGTGATACCGCTCCGCGGCCGTGCGGATCCAGTTCGATGCGTCCGGTCGGCTCGTCGAACGTGAGCGTGCCGGGGCCGAGGATGGTGCCGTCGAGCTGACTGCCGCGCAGATGCTCGTCCGCGGCCCACTTCGCATCGGCGTACGCGAAGAAGGAGTCCTCCTTCGGAACACCGTGGTCCGCCTTCGACCCGAGCCACGAGACCATCACGTAGCGGCGCACACCCGCGAGCGGGGCGGCGTACATGGTGCGGATCGCCGCATCACGGTCCACCGCGTAGGTGCGCTCCGGATCTCCCCCGCCGGCACCGGCCGACCACACGATCGCGTCATGACCGCGGACGATCTCGGCGAGTGCCGCGGCATCCATCGCCTCGACGTCGGCCACGAGCGCGCTGGCGCCCGCTGCCTCGACATCTGCGGTGTGCGCGGGATTGCGGATGACGGCTGTCACCTCGTCGCCGTTCGCGACCAGCAACGGCGCGAGCAGAAGGGCGATGCGGCCGTGGCCGCCGAAGACGATGATTCTGGACATGAGGATCTCCTGTCTGACGGCTCGATGTCCAGGCTAACGGCCAGAGCTCGCGGACGGGCCGATCCCGCACCGTGGAGTGCGGACCGGCCAGCGCATCGCGCTCATTGGGGAAGCTGGGTCGTGTCGATGACGAACGCCTGCGGGTGAGAGGGAAGGTATCTCACGACGACAGGAGCGTCCGACGACACCCATGCGCCGGTGTCCGGATACACCGCCGGCGAGAAGAAGTTGCTCTCGATCGTGAAGGTCTGCCCGCCCGCCGTCGAGAACGTCACCCAGTCACCGTCCATGGAACCTGTCGTCGGCACGCCGTTCTCGTGGATGTACGCGCGCGTCAGCGGTACTCCGGTCAGGGCGAGGATGCCCATGACCAGACCGGAGACCATGACGACGGCGAGGATGCGGAATCCGAACCGCTGCACGCGGGCGGCGAGGTGTCCGACGCCACCGGCACTGCGTGCTTCGGGCAGGCCCTCCCGTTCGCGCATCGCCGTCAGCTTCGGGTTCGCGCCTCCCACGCCGCGGAACGAGAGCACTCCGAGCCCCATGAGCGAGAAGCCCGCGATGAAGACCGTCGGATAGGCGTGGCCGACGGGGAAGTTGAGCAGCCAGATCAGGGTGTCCATGGGGTTCACGCCGTGTCCTCCCGTTCGATCGTCATGGCGACCGTCTGAGGGTCGTCACGCAGGTAGCGCGCCCATACCGGTGAGCCGACCTGCACGCGGGACAGCGCTTCCGGATAGACGAAGACGGTCGTGTCCGCCTCCCAGCTCTGCTGCCCCTCCGGCGAAACGAGCAGTCGCAGCGCGAGCTCGCTCTGGCCCTCACGGCGCACACCGGTGGGTCGGATCGCGAGCACGGATGCCGGCGCCTGCATTCCTGCCCGCCGAGCGCGCACGAGATGCGGCGCGATCAGGCCGCGTCGGATCCGCCATTCGAGCATCGCCTCGCGCACGGTGGGGTTCTCCATGTCCGCGATCTCCACGTCATCGTGGTCGGCGAGGCTGTACCGGACCGGCAGCACGAGTCCTGGTTCGATGGAGCCCTGTCCGACCGGATCGATCAGGGTTCTCAGACGGCTCACGAACTCGGGGCCGTCGGCGGGCGCCACCCGCACGAAGAGGTCGTACTGAGGCACGTCGTTCACGGTGAGACCCGTGCGGCTCACATCGATGACGCGTCCGACGCCGAGCTGGGTCTCCCCGCGGAGTCGACCGCGCGGGACGAGCGCGCCCATCGTCCCGCCGAACGTCAGGATGAGCCCCCACGCCACCCCGATGAATATCGGTGCCCCGAGCGTGTCCTCGCCCATGAACGGGAGGATCGACGAGCGCTGATCGACGCCCAGGAGACCTTCGCCCACCCAGACCAGCAACCAGGCCGACAGGAGCAGCCAGACACCCATGACGACGATTCGGATCATGGGCCAAGGCTATCGAGCGTCGTGTCTCCCGATCACAGATCGCGCACGTCGGCGACGGCCGCGCTCGTCTTCGACAGTGCCCGCTGCACGCCCTTGGCCGCGGTGCGGCCGGCTCGATTCGCACCGATCGTGCTCGCCGACGGCCCGTAACCCACCATCTGCACGCGAGGATCCTTGACCGCCGTCGTCCCCCGGCCGCCGCGATCGAGCTGGATACCACCCGCCTCACTGCGAAGGTGCAACGGCGCGAGGTGGCCGATCGCGGGGCGGAAGCCCGTCGCCCAGAGGATCGCATCCACCCGTTCGAACGAACCATCGGCCCAGCGGACTCCGTCGGGCTCTATCCGCTCGAACATGGGCCGCCGATCGGCGTAGGCGCCCAGCCGCTCCGCTTCGCGCTCCTGCGGGCGCAGCATGAGTCCGGTCACACTCACGACGCTCTGCGGGGGCAGTCCCTGCGCGACACGCTGCTCGACGAGGGCGACGGCGGCTGCGCCGGCCTCCGGCGTGAAATCGTCGCCACGCCAGATCGGCTCACGCCGGGTGGCCCACAGCGTGTCGGTGATCGGAGCCAGCGCACCGAGGAACTGGACGGCGGAGGCTCCCCCGCCGACGACCAGCACGCGTTCACCGCGGAAGTGATCGGGCCCGGGATAGTCCACGGTGTGCATCTGCTCGCCGATGAACGTCTCCATCCCCGGGTAGTGCGGCAGGAACGGCTGCGTCCAGGTTCCCGTGGCGTTGACGACGGTTCGCGTGCGCCACTCGCTCCCGCCGGCGTGCACCACCAGCATCCCGTCGTCGTCCGTCACCCTGTCGACATGGACCGGCCGGATGACCGGCAGGTCGTGCGCGCGCTCGTACTCCGCGAAGGATGCCGGGACCACGACGTTGGCGCGCTTCGCATCTCTCGCCGGTGGTGTGGATCCGGGAAGCTCCGCGACGCCGTGGACGTCGTTCATGCTGAGTGCATCCCAGCGGTGCTGCCACGCGCCACCGGGGGCCTGGTTCGCATCGAGCACGAGGTGCTCGATGCCGAGTCGCTTCAGATGGTACGAAGTGGAGAGACCGGCCTGCCCTGCACCGATGACGACACTCTCCATTTGCTGCATGTCTATGACAACGCATGCATCGCCGGGAGTGTTCCCGGCGATCGCGGTGCGCGACACGGTCATGCCGCTCGATTGGCGGTGGCCGCTTCACCTGTTGTATTCTTTTCAAGTTGCCCCGCTCACGCGGGCGGCGAAGATGGGCCTGTGGCGCAGCTGGTAGCGCACCTGCATGGCATGCAGGGGGTCAGGGGTTCGAGTCCCCTCAGGTCCACAACGAAACCCGCGAGAGATCGCGGGTTTTCTTGTATTTTCGCACGTAGGGGACCCCGAGAAATGAGGGCATTCTCGCGAGTGTCTGCCCGGATTCACGGCAGCGAACGCCGAACCGACACCCCTCGGGCACCGCCGAGATGTGCCGGGACACGTCGGGACGCGAGGATCACCAATGGCACTTCAGTTTCCGACTTGCCCGACAACTCGCCTCAGCAATGCTGCACCGGAGCTCTAGCCGCCGTCGATTGCGGAGGCGCGAAAATTGACCTCGGCAGCAACCACGTCACCGGCTGCTTCGAGCGGCGTCGCGCTGGAAGCTGACGCAGGACCAACTCTCCATACGGCCGGCCGAAGGTCCGGCTGTGATGCGGCGACCAGCATGCAAACCAATGAGAACATCTTGGGACCCGATGGCGCCAGAACGAGTCGCCTCTGAGGGGAAGCGGCGAAGACCAGCGAGTCCAAGGCTAGATACGTTTCTGCGATCGAACGGATCTCGTAGGTAACTGCCGACGTGTGCGGGTCTTCAAGGGTGAGTTGGTTAACGCTACGGGCATCGTGTTGGAACCGAGAATCGTCACTCGAGGCGATGAAAGCCCAGACCTGATCGGGCTCAAGAAGTTCCGTCAGCCCCATGATGCGGTGAGGCTCGAGTCCAAGGCCAGCGACCAAACCGACCGGGACCGATGACGGACGAAGATCGCCGCGGAAAGCATCCGATACGGGCCCCGCACTCAGGGTCAAGTGATCAGTTACTGCACCCGAACTCGCTTCATAGGCGGCCGGTGAGTAGACAAATTGCACATCCCTCTCGCCTGGCGACGATTGGAGCGCATCAACTACGGCGGCAATCGTAGATCTTCGCATGCTGCTGATGTCGACTCGCAGTCGCTCCCCCGATGCAGCAGCGGCGACGGCGACTTCCAACGCGCTCTCCTCCGAGTGCAGCTCGGCATCCGACGAGCTAAGCGCTGCGAGGTTGGCATCGTAAGCGCCAACCCCCGACGAGTCGTAGTCGATTACCACATGTCGCACCGCTTCCGCGCTAACACGAGCGACATACTGGGATCTGCGCTCGTAACCGCAAACGGTGATCAGGAGATCAACCCGCTCGGACCTGGAGAAAACGACGTCACGAACCTTCATAGTGATTCCATTCCAGAGGAAGAGCGGACCCGAGATCGACCGGACGCCTTTGGAGCCGTGTGCGGGGCACCCCGAGCACACTGGTTAGCCGCACGTCTTTGCCAAGTCGTAGGGGGAGTTCCTTACCGTCTCGTACCGATAGCAGATACGTTAAGCGAAATCGCTCATTCGTAAATGAAGAGAGTACGGCCGGGCTGTTGCGGCTCCTTAGATGCACGATTGCTCCTGCGTACAAGCAGAGAAGGAGCGCTCGTCGCACCTCTTCTGGCGTCGCATTACTCCGTCGATCCGCCCGCCGAGCGCGTGCGAGATGTCAGATCCGGCGGATTGGAAGCGCACCTCAGCCGACCAGAGTATTTTGTGGCGGATCCATCGGACAGCCTTAGAGTCCACAGCGTTTCCGCTCTACGAACAAGGGCAGTACGCGCCATCAGACCTCATGAGCGGAGCGAAGAGGCATCGCCGCTTGTTCTGACGATCGGGTCCTGGCTCGTGTCAACGGTGAGCCTGCCTGCCAACCCTGCCTGCGCGGCGGGCGGCACCAGCACCACCGGGACCCGCACGTCGTAGAGCTCGGCGGCGACGAGAGCCCCGGTCACGACGATCGCATCGCGACTCGCGAGAAGGATCGCGCACGGGCCGACCCCCGCGCGGATCAGCTCCGCGAGCACGCTCGACGAAGAGCTGGACCCGCGCCCCGCGTCCATCGCGAGGACGACCCCCGAGAGGCTTCTCCCCCGATCGGGATGATGCACGTCGACGACGGTACCGTCATGACCCACTCCGCCCCAGAAGGAGAGGGGAGCCTGCAGGCGCAACAGCGGCCCGGTGCCGCGCCCCTCGAGGAGCACCGCGGTCATCCGGCTGCCCCGCCTTCGAGCACCACTCGACCGGTGCGAGCGGAATCCACGCAATCCCGCATCGAGACGAGCATGACGTCGACGCCGATGTTCGCCGGCGCATAGTGCGCCCATTTGCCGGAGTTCGTGAGCACGCGACGCACGGAAGGCGCGAGCATCGCCGTGACATACGTGCAGGTGTCCACGACCACTCGCACACCCGCGGCGCGGAGGATCCCCGCGGCTCCGGTCTCCTCGGCGAACGCGAGCTGCGCCCGCCCGGTCGACACGAAGAAGTCGACATCGGGGTGGATCGGCGGCCCTTCCTCGAGGAGCTCCGCGAGCTGTGTCAGCTCGTCGAAGGATGCATGGGGCGTGCCGATGCTCACCGCATCGATCGCGCCGTCGTCGAAGGTCGACAGATCGCGCCGCGCCGACCTGAGCATCGCCTCGTCGAGCACGTGCACCTCCTCCGGCGCCGCCCCCTGCAGCGCCGCGTGCAGGGTCGGCGCCTCCGGCGTGCGACCGACCACATGGAAGAGGCCCACGCCGCCCGCCGATGCCGCGGCTGCGCCGAGGGCCTTGAGCCGATCCTCGCCCGTGTCTGCGGGGAGGCCGGTGAAGACCGGATTGCGCGTGCCGCTCAGCCCGCCGGCGAGATAGCCGAGGGTCGGCCAGAAGGCCTCCGCGGCGACGGTCTCGGCAGAGAGGGCCGTGCAGTCGATCACGACCTGCCCCCGACGCGCGGCGGTCGTGTGCAGGCCTGAGAAGGGCGCACGACCGGTGATCGCCGCAGCGATGTCAAGGAAGTCGCCGTATCGATCGGTGCGCGCGCCCAACACGCTGTTCGCGAAGACGATCGCGTTGGACTCGGCCCAGGCGATGTGCTCGCCGAATGACGGGCGGCCCGGCAGCTGGTACGGCGCACACGTCCAGCTCGCCGTGCACCCCATGGCGACGTACGCCGACATCAGGGATCGTCCGCCGTCAGCGACCTCTCTCTCATGCGCGGTGTCGGTGCGGACGTAGTGCGGATGCAGCAGATCCATCGATCCGACGTTCAGCGTGGTGGGCACGCGCACCCGCGCCCCCAGATCGACCAATCGGTCGGCGAAGTCGAGACTGACCCGTCCGTGATACAACGCGGAATCGATGTGCGCCGAGGCGACGGGGACCAGTCTCGGTGCCTGCAGCGTCCTCGCCAGCTGCACGACGACTCTCATCGCCAGCGCGACGGCAGCGCCGTCGGCGCCCGCGAGCATCGCCGACTCGTCCGGAGTCAGTTGCAGCGTGTCCGCTCCGCTCATGCCGCACTGTCGAAGTCGGTGGCGGCGACGAGCCGCCGGGTGTACGAGTGGCTCGGGGCGTCCAGGACCGTCGCCGTGTCGCCGCGCTCGACGATCTCACCCTTCAGCATCACCACGACCTTCTCGGTCACCTGACGCACTACTCCGAGGTCGTGCGTGATGAAGAGCAATGAGGTGCCGAGCTCTTCGTTCGCCGCGCGAAGCACCCCCAGGATCTGGGCCTGCACACTGACGTCGAGGGAGGCCACCGGTTCGTCGCACACGATGAGGTCGGGCTTGACCGCGAGCGCGCGCGCGATCGCGACCCGCTGACGTTCACCGCCGGACAGTGCACTCGGACGCCTGGTCGCGTAGGAAGCGGGCAGCCGCACGAGCTCGAGCATCTCGGCGACGGTGAGGGTGATGTCGGAGGTCGACTTCGAGAGCGCTTCTCTGAGGGTGCTGCCGATGCTGTGCGCGGGGTTCAATGATGTGTACGGGTCTTGGAACACGCACTGCACCGCTCGGCGGACCGCATGGCGATCGGCGCGACTCATCGCCGCGTACGAGGTCGCGTCCCTGCCGCCGACGACGATGCGACCCGACGACGGAGACTCGAGACCGAGAACGCACCGCGCGAGAGTGGTCTTGCCAGAGCCTGACTCACCGATGATTCCCACGCTCTCGCCCCGCTCGACGACCAGGGATGCGTCGACCACTGCGCGCTGACCCGGGCGTCGCGACGTGCCGAACGTCTTGCTCAGTGAGTCGATCACCAGCGCAGGGGCGTTCGAGCGCGCCGCGACGAGAGCGGAGTTCGGCGGTACCACCAGCTCCGTCTCCGCAGGTGTCTCCGAGAGAACCTCCGCACGGATCTCCTCGATGCGCACACAGGCCGTCGCGTGGTCCTTCCCGATCTCGTGCAGCGGCGGAGAGGCCACCAGGCATTCGGGAGCCGCCCAACGACACCGGTTCGAGAACGCGCAGTGCCCGACGGTGTCGCGAGCGGGGACGATGGAGCCGGGGATGCTCTCCAGAACGGTCAGTCGCTCCCGACTGCTGGGGATGGATCTCAGGAGGCCCTCGGTGTACGGGTGCGCCGACCCTTCGCGCAGCGCCTCGCCGCTGGCCGTCTCGAGGATGTTCCCGGCGTACATCACCATGACGCGATCGCTGTACGTGAAGCCCAGCTGCAGGTCGTGTGTGACGAGGACGACCGACATCCCCCGCTCTGCCTGTATGCGGCGGATCAAATCGAGCACCGCCCTCTGGGTCGTCGCGTCGAGTGCGGTCGTGGGTTCGTCTGCGATGAGGATCTCGGGATCCTGAGCCAGGGCGGCCGCGAGCGCGATGCGCTGGCGCATGCCCCCGGACAGCTGGAAGGGGTACCGCGCGAGGACGGTCTCATCGGTGATCTGCACCTCCTCGAGCATCCGTCGAACGACATCGTCGAGGTCACGTGCGCGACGCCGCTCCGGCGGCAGCGACTCCACGAGATGCGTGCGGATCGTCTGGAGCGGGTTCAGGATCGTGAACGGATCCTGCATCAGGAGTGCCACCGTCCTGCCACGGATGCCCGCCACCACACGCTCCGGCGCGCCGATCAGCTCGAGACCTCCCACGCGCACCGAACCGGTCGCCGTGACACCGGGCGGCACGAGGCCAGCCAGGGTCCGCACGGTGATCGACTTGCCGCTTCCCGACTCCCCCACCAGGCACAGGGTCTCACCGCGATAGAGGGTGATGTCGGTGTCGAAGGTGAGCGGCACCTGCACGCCGTCGCGTTCGAACGAGAGCGAGAGCCCGCGTATCTCCGCGCACACCTCTGCGTCGAGTCCGATGGTCATCGTGCTCCTCCGTTCGTCGACACCTTGCCGTACCATCGATCCGCTGCGAGTGTGGCCGCGAGGCCGACGAGGATCAGGGCGAGGGATGGGGCCAGCGACCCCCAGATGTTGAGGTCGAGTATCGAGCGGTTCTCGTTGATCATGAGCCCCCAGTCGGGCACGCCTGGCGGCACGCCGAGGCCCAGGAACGACAGACCGGACAATCCGACGAGCGCGCCGACGAAGCCGAGGAGCAGGTTCGCCACCACGGTGGGCATGACGTTGGGCAGGACGTGTCGGAAGACGATCACCGATTCGCTCACGTCGAGCGTGCGTGCCGCCTCCACGTAGGGGAGCGTGCGCTGGACGAGGGTGACGCTGCGCACGAGACGCGCCTCGATCGGCCAGCCGAACAGGGTGAACATCGCCACCGCGACCCAGTAGCCGCCCTCGAACACGCCGACGACGACGAGCGTGGTCAACAGCGAGGGGAACGCCCACACCAGATCGGTGGTGCGCATCAGGAAGCTGTCGAGCATCCCCCCGCGGAATCCGGCGACGAGGCCGACGACTGTTCCGATCAGGGTCGCGCCGATCGCCACTACGATCGCGCCGACGATGGCGGTCTGACTGCCCGCGATCAGTCTCGATAGCACGTCGCGTCCGAGGCCGTCGGTGCCGAGCAGATGGGCCGCGCTGGATGCCGTCGCTCCCAGCGCGATGTCCTGTGCTGTGGGATCCAGCGGTGCGATCATCGGGCCGATCGCCGCGCACACCCCTGCGACGATCAGGACGACGAGGCAGGCGACGGTGACGGCCGTGATCCTGGGGCGGCGAGCGCGCTCCTTGGCCAGCTGGGTGACGATGCGCTGCGTGGTCATCGCTGACCTCCTGCCATGCGGATGCGGGGATCGACGACGGCGTACATGATGTCGATGATGAAGTTGAAGACGAAGATGATCGTCGCGAGGAGGATCGCCACCGCCTGCACCACCGGCATGTCCTTCGACTGGATCGATTCGACCAGCAGGGACCCGAGCCCAGGGATGGAGAAGATGTTCTCGATGAAGACGACGCCGCCGAGGCTTCCTGCGAGCAGCAGCCCCGTGACCGTCAGAACCGGCAGCATGCTGTTGCGGAAGGTGTAGGCGACGAGGATCCTCGCGCGAGCGAGCCCTCTCGCACGCGCGAAGGTGACGTAGTCGGCGCTCTCGACTCCGAGCACGCTCGCGCGCATCTGGCGCGCGACCACGGCGAACTGCGCGATCGCGAGCGTGATCGCCGGCAGAAGCAGATGCCAGAGACGATCGGCGAATCCGTTGCCGGCTCCGAACACGGGGAACAGCCCGAGGGCGATCCCGAAGACGTAGAGGAGGATCGTGGCCGTGGCGTACACGGGAGCCGCCAGAAAGGTGACGGCCATCCCGCTGATGAGGGCATCGGCCGCTCTGCCCTGTCGGAGACCGGCGATCATTCCGAGCGGGATCGCTGTGAGGAGCACGAGCACGATCGACATGAGGGCGAGGGTGGCCGAGATCTCGAGGCGCCCGCCGATGACCGTCGTGACGGGCTGGCGCTCCACGATGGACGAGCCGAAGTCGCCGGTGATCGCACCGCTCACCCATCGCCAGTACTGGGCGAGGAAGGGGTCGTCGAGATGGAACTGCTCACGGATCGCCGCGATGGTCTCGGGAGTCGCCGGCTGGCCCTGCAGCAGGGTCCGCTCGACGGAGCCCGGCGCCAGATACAGGAGCGCGAAGACGAGCACCGACACCAGGATCAGCAGTGCCGCGGTCTGACCGAGTTTCCTGAGGAGATAGAGTGCCACGCTGACTTCCTTCGCGTACATCGGATTCGGGGCGGTGAAAGAGCGGGACGCCGATGCGTCCCGCTCTTTCGATCACTGATCGGCGGCGATGCGATGGATCCAGTCCGCTCCGCGCGGCGCGAAGTCCTCATAGGTCCAGTCGTTGCCCAGCACGAGCAGCTTCTGCTCGGTGTACAACGGGATGTACGGCACATTCTCGGCCAGATCCTGCGAGATCGCCACGACTGCCGCCTTCCGCTCGTCCTCGTCGAGGGTCGATGCCAGGGTGGCGAGGTTCTCCGTGCCGACCGCACTGGAGTAACCGGCGGTGTTCGCTTCGGCGAACAGACCGCGAAGGGACTCCCATGGGTCCAGCGATCCATAGCCGGTGTAGATCAGCCGAAGCCCCTGCGGCTGGTCGATCTGGCTGGTCTCGTCGTAGAACTGCTCGGCGGTCACGGACGATCCGTTCAGGGTGATGCCGATCTCGGCGAGGTCGGCCTGGAGGACCTGGAAGACGACGGAGTCGTACTCGGCGAAGGTCGCGTCGATCGTGAGGCCGTCCGGGTACGCGGACTGCGCCAGCTCTTCCTTCGCGGCGTCGATGTCGTTGTCGTAGGTCTCGATCTGATCGGTCAGTTCGGTTCCGTCCTCACCGAACATCGCCTCGAGCTGAGGGCGTGTCATGACGACGTCTGCCGGCTGACCGTTGCCCTTGAGCTGCGCGGTGACGAGATCGTCCTTCGAGACCGCGTATGCGATCGCCTTGCGCAGGTGGATGTCGTCGAACGGCGCCTCGCGGACATCGAGCGACAGGTACTCCATGGAGAGGCCCGGAGCGAGCGTCGTGGTCACCGCGTTCTCCGAGGAGTACCGTTCGGCGTCGGCGAGACGGGCGTCGAAGGTGCCGTCCACCTGCCCTTGGGTCAGAGCGATGCGCATCGTCTCGGGGTCTGTGATCGTGGTGAATGTGACGCTGTCGGCTGACGGAGCATCGCCCCAGTAGTCGTCGTAGCGGGCGAGCACCGTATCGCCCGTCTTCGAGAAGGACTCCACCTGATAGGGGCCGGTGCCCATCGTGAGGACCTCGGGGTCACCGAGGGCGTCGCCCGCCTCCTCGGCGAAGGCCTGCTGGACGATGAAGCCGTTCGATGCGACCGCCACCGGCAGGAACAGGGGGTCCACCGCGCTCAGGGTGACGGTGACCTCGTTGTCGCCGGTCGCCGTGGCCTGTTCGAAGGAGACGAAGTTGTAGCTGGTGAGGGAAGAGTCTTGGGCCAGTCTGGTGAGCGAATAGGCGACGTCCTCGGCGGTGAGCGGGTCGCCGTTCCAGAACGTGACGTCGTCGCGGAGGGTGAAGACGAACGTCTTGTCGTCGGACGTGGTCCACGACTCGGCGAGCCACGGTTCGAGCTCGCCGTCGCCGTTGACATGCAGGAGTGTCTCCAGCGCAGCGGCCTGCACCGTGTACGAGACAGCGGAGATCGCCTTCGTGTTGTCCAGGCTCTGCGGAGCGGACACGGTGGCCCAGGTCAGATCGGTGTCGGCGGACGAGGTCGACGACGCCCCTGAGCAGCTGGTGAGAGCGAGCGCGGCGACGATGCCGAGCGCGGCGACGGCGGAGGCCCTTCGGGCGGGCATTGAGGTTGTCATGAGCAGACGCTAACACGACTGGGTGTAATACCTCACTCTTTTTTCGGAAGAATGTCGAGCGTTACAAGGACGTAATAGCGGTTCACGAGCACGAAATATTCAGCCGACCGGTTGCGCGCCGTGAGTACGTGATAGCGTTCCGAACGTAAGGCCTCACTAAATCACGGCCTCATACGATCTTGGAGGACAGGGTGGCGACGACACTGGATTGGTCGGATGCGACGGCGGGCACCGAGGTGCAGCAGCAGAGCTATCGCTCCCAAGCAGCCGCGATCCTCCGCTCGCAGATCGTGTCGGGGCGGCTGGAGGCGGGCACCCTGCTCTCCATCGGCTCTGTGGCAGAGCGTCTGAAGGTCTCGATCACCCCTGTCCGCGAGGCCCTCCACGATCTCGCCAAGGACGGCCTGGTGGAGATGCGGCGCAATCGGGGCTTCATCGTCCGCCGCCCCACGCCGGAGGAACTCGATCAGATCAACGAGGTCCGCGCTCTTCTCGAGATCCCCGCCATCCGCTCGATCACCGAGAACCACATGATCCAGGACTACGAACCGCACCGCGAGCGGTGCATGCGCACCCGTGGCTACGCCATGGCGCGAGACTGGGCCTCGTTCGTCGCCACCGACCGCGAGTTCCACCTCGGACTGCTGGCCGAGCTCGGCAACCAGGAACTCGTCTCGCTGGTCGGGACGCTGCGCGATCGCAGCCGACTCCTGGGGCTCGACACGATCGCCGACACGGTCACGTTCGAGCGCTCGCTGCAGGAGCACGACGACCTCATCGAGGCGATGGCTGCCGGTGATGCCGACCGCGCCGCCGACATCATGTCCATGCACATCCGACACGTCCGGGGCCTCTGGGCGGGGCTCGACGAGGGCGACCCGACCCATGACGCATGACGCCGTGGTCGAACGGGGGGTTCCTGTCGCCCTGACCACCGTCATCGACGCCGTGCGTGAGGCCTTCATCGGGTTCCATCGCGGCGACTTCGACCTCCCGGTGCGGGTCGCCTTCGACGGCGGGCGCATCCTGACCATGCCGGTGCATCATCGCCCGAGCAGCACCGCAGTCGTCAAGGTGCTGCGCATCGAGCCCTCCCGCGATCCCGCGATCTCCGGCGTCATCGTGTGGACGGCTCCCCGCGGGGAGATGGTGTTCGATGCCGCCGAGATCACCGCCATCCGTACCGGGGCTGCGAGCGGGGTCGCGACCGCGTTGCTGGCCGCGCCGGATGCCTCGGTGATGACGATCATCGGCGCAGGCGCCCAGGCGTATCGTCAGGTGGCCGCGGTTCTCGCCGTCCGCCCGATCCGTGAGGTGCGCATCAGCGCGCGCACGCCTTCTCGCGCCGCAGCCCTCGTGGCACGGTTGCGGGAGGAGCATCCCGAGGTGCTCGTGGTGACGGTGAACGATCTGGCCGCAGCCCTCCGCGACACCGACGTCCTCACGTGTGTGACATCGTCGACGACGCCCGTCTTCGATGCGGCCGACCTCCCGCCGCGCATCCACATCAACGCGGTCGGCTCCTATCGCCTCGACATGCGGGAGCTGCCCGCCGACGCCTTCACCGGCGCCGACGTCGTGATCGACAGTTGGGACGCCATCCGCGAGGAGGCCGGCGATCTGATGCCCGCGCTCACCTCCGGTCATCTGCACGAAGACGCGGTGAGTGAGCTGGGAGCGCGCCTCGACGCCGACGCCGGCTCTCGCGCAGCCCGCACCATCTTCAAATCGGTCGGTCTCGCGATCCAGGATTGGGCCGCTGCGTCCGCGATCGCACAGCAGTCCGCGACGAGAGCATAGGAGCAGAGACGATGACGACCCCGCACCACTTCGATGACGTCGCCGGCTGGATCACCGCCGTCGACACCGACGACCGCTTTCTCGGGGTCGACGAGATCGACGACGGATTCGCCGACCTGGCACGGCGGCATCCGTCGAGCGCCCGCACTCGACGCGTCGGCACCTCGCGACTCGGCGAAGCGCTCCTGCTGACCACGGTCGGCGCCGGATCCCGCGACGCGGTCGTCGTCGCAGGTGTCCATCCCAACGAGGTCACGGGGTTCCGCACCGCGGCCCATCTCGCCCGACTCGTCGTCGAGGATGCGCGTTTCCGAGCCCGCTACGACTACACCTGGCACTTCGTCCACAACCTCGACCCCGACGGAACGCGTCTCAACGAGACCTGGTTCGATCGCCCGGGCGACTTCGACTCCTACGTGCGCGGGTTCTTCCGGCCCGCCCCCGACGAGCAGCCGGAGTGGACGTTCCCGACCGACTACAAGCGCGCCTTCTTCGACCGGATGCTGCCCGAGACGCAGGCACTCGCACGCGTCATCGACGACATCCGACCCGAACTGTATGTGAGCCTTCACAACTCGGAGACCGGCGGCGCGTACTGGTACGTCTCGCACTGGGATGCACAGCTGCTCGATGACCTGCATCGCGTGTCGGAGACGGCCGGCGTCATCGTCGACCGCGGCGAGGCGGAGTCCCCGCACCTCACCCGGCTGTCCCCCGGAGTGTTCCTCGCTCCGCGGTTCGAGGTCGGGTACGAGGCCGCGGAGGCCGCCGGTCAGGACCCCACCCAGGGCTTCCTCGGTTCGCAATCCGTGGAGTACGCCGCCGCCCGCGGCGCGGTCACCCTCATCCCGGAAGTGCCCTACTGGAGCCCGACCGCTCCCTCGACGGCGGAGACCGACGAATCGCACGCCGCCATGATCGAGCGCACCGCCGACCAGTTGGGGTCCGTCGCCTCGCGCCTCGACGAGCTCCGCGTGCGAGTGCAGCCCTCGATGTCCGTCGACTCTCCGTTCTGGCGCGCATCCGCGGCCTTCCTTCCCTTCCTCGTCGCCGATGCTGCGGCCGACGGCGTTCGCGCAGGCTCGTCGTCACCCGATCGACTCGCCACGGTGGCAGAGACGGTGAGTCGGGAGACACGTGTGCGCGGATTCATCCTGCGCTACGGCGGCATGTTCCGTCGCGCCCTCCAGGCGCAGGTCGACGCAGGCCTCGCGGACCCCGCCGTGCGCTCAGCGGCCGCCGAGGTGACCGACCTCATCGAGGGATGGCTGCGCCGGAGCAGCCGCGTCGAGACCCACGCACTGCCGGTCAGAGCGATGGTGGGGCAGCAGCTCGGCTCGATCCTGGTCGTGGCCGACGAGATCGCGCGCCGCCACGCCGACGTCGCAGACTGACGGCGTCACAGACTGACGGCGTCGCAGGGCGCCACACGCCTGACGCCGCATCGCCCCCGCTCCGTCGAGCGGGGGCGATGCGGCGTCAGGGTGCGAGAACGAACCTTCGGGTCATTCCGCGGTGTGCTGGGCCAGTGCGAGAAGAGTCCGCGCGCCCACACCCGTGCCTCCCAGCGGCGTGAATCCGTAGGGCTTCTTGCGGTTGATCGCCGGACCGCAGATGTCCAGGTGCGCCCAGCGCGGCACCGACTCGGCCCGCGAGACGATGTGCTCGAGGAAGAGTGCGGCCGTGAGCATCCCACCAGGGCGGTCTGCCTTGTTCGCGATGTCGGCGACCCGGGAACGCAGTCCGTCGGCCAGATCGACCGGCAGCGGCATCCGCCACAGCCTCTCGTCCGCCGAGGTCGCGGCACCGTCGAGCTCCGACGCCAGGTCGTCGTCGTTGGACATCAGACCGGTCACTCGGTCACCGAGCGCGATCTGCTGTGCGCCGGTGAGCGTGGCGATGTCGACGACAACGTCGGGGTGCTCCGCGATCGCCGCGACGAGCGCATCGGCCAGCACCAGGCGACCCTCGGCATCGGTGTCGCGGACCTCGACGGTCGTCCCATCGCGAAGGGTGAGCACATCGCTCGGACGCTGAGATGTCCCGGACGGGACGTTCTCCGCCAGCGCCATCCACGCGGTGACCCGCACCGGCACCCGAAGACGCGCGCACGCGAGTGCCGCAGCCAGCACCGCGGCTGCGCCCGACATGTCGAAGTTCATGTAGTCCTGCTGGGACAGCTTGAGGTTGATGCCGCCCGCGTCGTAGGTGATCCCCTTGCCGACGAAGGCGAGATGCCCGCGCGCGGGCTCGTCCGGCACATAGTCGACGCGCACGAGAGCGGGCTCGTGCTCGCTTCCCTGTCCGACCCCGATCAGTCCCCCGAAGCCCTCCGCGCGGAGGGCGTCGGCGTCTTTGATCTCGACGTCGATGCCGGCATCGCGGGCCAGATGCGCGGCCACGCGCGCGAAGGACGACGGATACAGCAGGTTGGGCGGCAGATCGACGAGGGTGCGCGAGAGCCTCGTCGCCCTGGCGGCTTCGACCGCGGCGGTGACGTCGCCTTGACCGGCATGCGCGTCGCCGCCCAGCACGTCGATCTCGACGGTGCGCGTCGTGGCGGTGTCGGGCTGCGAACCGTGCACCCCCGGGTAGGAGTACCCACCGAGCAGGGCACCCTCGACGACGGCGCGCACGTCGGCGGCGGACTCGACGGGAAGCGCGAACGTGAGATCGGTGATCCGCTCGGACGCACGGGCAGCGGACCCGGCGGCTCGACGCAGACGAACGGTCGAGTCGGCAGTCGGGTCGGCGTCATCGAGGCCGGTCAGGGTGATGAAGTCATACGGGCTGCTCGCCGGTGCCGCCAGGATCACGGCAGAGCCGTGCCAGTCCACGGACAGCACGTCGAGCGAAACCTCGACGGCTCGGCGTGTCTCCGGATCGAGTTGCGCGTGCGGATCGACGATGGCCGGTCGGGCCCAGTCGGAATGGACTCCGATCACGACGCTCCACAGTCCGGCGGGTCGGGAGTCCTTCGCGAGACTCACGGTCGGCAGGCGGTCAGCCTCGGCGAGGATGTCGAGAAGCGAGGTCATCGTGCTCCGATCATTCAGGGTTCTTGTGGATCATGGTGGTCGCCCCGACTATTCCGGGGAACTCGATCTGCTCGTCGGTGTCGAGCGCGGCCGACTTCGCCGGCCGCTGGGCGATGTAGGCACCGGTGATGACGATGACCCCGCCGACGATCTGCGCGACACCGAGGTGCTCCCCGAGAAGCAGCCAGGCGATCACCGCGGCGAAGACCACCTCGATGTACGCGATGGCGCCGGCGATCACCGCGGACAGGCGGCGCACGGCTGCTCCCTCGATCAGGAAGGCCAGGATCGCGCAGACCACGACCAGCCAGACGAAGGGGAGCCAGCCGGAGATCTCTGCACCGGCGAGGCTGACGGAGTCTCCGATCGCGCCCCACGGCAGCGTCCAGGGCAATGTCGTGAAGGTCAGGACGATGCCCCCGACGACTGCGCCGGATGCCGTCATGACCAGCACGTCGGCGGAACCCTTGAGATCTTCGATGATCATGAAGTACGCCGCCTGACACACCGCCGAGCCGACTCCGGCGAGCACGCCAGACAGGTCGAATGCGAGGCCTGCCCACACCTCGACGACGATCATCAGACCGACCAGCGAGATGATGACCCCGATCGCGGCCGAACGGGGGACGATCCGGCGTC
This sequence comes from Microbacterium shaanxiense, assembly GCF_054779995.1. Lineage (NCBI taxonomy): Bacteria > Bacillati > Actinomycetota > Actinomycetes > Micrococcales > Microbacteriaceae > Microbacterium > Microbacterium shaanxiense. The sequence goes on from NZ_BAAGXE010000004.1 coordinate 314,752, forward strand.
GCACGAACTTCGTCCAGAGGATGATGAGCAGGGGCCCGGAGAACTGCAGCAGGACGGCGACGCCGATGGGCAGTCGCGAGGCCGCATAGAAGAACAGCGTCTGGGACGCGGCCATGCCGACCGCGCCGTAAGCGATCAGAAGGCGCCACGACGATCGCCAGGCGGCAACGAGTTCCTTCCCCCGCAGAAGCAGAACCACCGGGATGAAGACCACTGCGGCCCCGGCCACTCGCAGCCATGACACATGCTGAGGCTCGATCCCCGTCTCCATGAGCATCTTGCCCACGGGCCCTGAGGTCGCGAAGATTGCACAGGCCACGACGGCCAGGATCAGGCCGACGCCGCGCTCGCTCCGCGCGGTCACGACCGCGTCTCCGAGCCCAGACGGCGTCCGCGCTCGAGAAGGGCCGCCATCCATTCCTCGATCTCGTCCACCGTGCGCGGAAGCGCCGCGCTGAGGTTGATCGGCCCGTCCTCGGTCGCGACGAGATCGTCTTCGAGGCGCACACCGATGCCGCGGAACTCCTCGGGCACCGAGAGATCGTCGGCTTTGAAGTACAGCCCCGGCTCCACGGTGAAGACCATGCCGGGCCGGATCAGTGCGCCCCGATAGTTCTCCGGGCGCGATGCCGCGCAGTCGTGCACATCCAGGCCGAGGTGGTGGCTCGTCGCGTGCGGCATCCAGCGACGATGCTGCTGGCCGGTGTCCGACACCGACTCCGCCGCGGACACGGGCAGGATACCCCACTCCTCGAGGCGTTCAGCCAGCACCCGCACGGCCGCATCGTGGATGTCGAGGAACGGCCGTCCGACCACAGCCGCCGCGATCCCGGCGTCCGCGGCGTCGAGCACCGCCTGGTAGATCCGACGCTGCGCGTCCGAGAACGTTCCGGATGCAGGGACCGTCCTGGTGATGTCAGCCGTGTAGAGGCTCTCGAGCTCGACACCGGCATCCAGCAGCACCAGGTCACCCTCGCGTACAGGACCGTCGCACGATTCCCAGTGCAGGGTGGTCGCATTGTCGCCGGCAGCAGCGGTCGTGCCGTACCCGACGTCGTTCGCCTCGGTGCGCGCCCGTCCGAGGAAGGCCCATTCGATGACCCGCTCGCCGCGCGGGGTGTCGATCGCTCGCGGCAGGGCCTCGACCACGTCCGCGAATCCGCGGATGGAGATGTCGACGGCCGTCTGCAGCTGCGCGATCTCCCACGCGGTCTTCGTCAGGCGCATCTCATCGAGCGCGGTGGCGAGAGCGGCGTCGTCGTCGCTCGGTGTCCACAGTCCCTCGGCGGCGAGAAGCTCTTCGACGGCGGGCGACGCGTTCGGCACGAGGTAAACCCGGCGACCGAGGCGCCGAAGAGAATCCGCGAGTTCCGTCAACCGTCGCACGCCGATACCCAGCACGTCCTCGAGATCGGATGTCGACGGGCGACGACCCGTCCAATACTCGCCGGCCGCACCGTCGAGATAGAAGTCCTCGGTCCCTGGTCCCATCGGCTGACGCTGGAAGAGTGTCGCCTCGGCGGAATCACCGCCGACGACGACGAGCGCAGCATCGGCCTCACCGCGACTGCCGAGCCCGGTCAGCTGCGCGAACGAGGTGTGAGGGCGGAAGACGTAGGGGACATCGTTCGAGCGGATCTTCCGAGCACCGCTGGGAATGACGAGCACGGCATCGGGGTGCAGTGAGGCCAGCATCCGACGACGCTCGCCGGCGAGTGCGGTCGCGTGCTGGTCGAAGCCCCAGGCCGTGGCGCGAACATCCCAGCCCTGCCCCATGAACTCCGAGAGAGCATCCGTGCGTCGCGGATGCGTGCGGCTCCCCCACCCGGAGAGCGCCGACTGCGTGGCCGACCGTTCCTCGCCCGTCGCTCCAGAGACCTCGTCGCTCATCGCACATCCCTCCTCGCACACCGATGCAGCTCTTTCGGTACAGGTAAGGTATCACACCTTGAAACGCGGGTCTCGAGCGATCAGCCCAAAAAACATCCGCTCCGTGGGCCTTCTCTCAGCGCCGCGGATGTGATACCTCACTGTGCGCAGCGAAGGGCGATCCGTTGCCCGCGCTCGCATCGGGAAAGGGCGGCGACCTCGCTGCGCATCGAAGTTAGATCGAGCATGACTTCCAAACGCTTGAGGGGATGACCGCAACGCGCTAGGCAAGCCATGCTGCAGCTCCTCTCACCCCTCGTCGATGATCGCCGCGAGTCGAGCCGCAGCCACCGCGCCGGTTCGCAACGCACCCTCGATCCACCCTCGGAAGGCATGGGAGATGTCCGACCCGGCGAAGACGAGACGGTCCTCGGTCGACTCGAGGGCGGAGGCGTACGTCGAGAGCAGGCCCGCGGGAGGGGTGCACCATGTGCCTTTGGACCACGGATCGGCGAGCCAGTCGTGTCCATCGACCTTCAGAACCCCTGCCTCCGGGACGAACCGACGGAACGCCTCTTCCACATCCGCGCGGTCGACGATGTCCAGCTTCCGCTCCTGCGTCGAAAAGCCGACGACGAGGTCGCCCTCCATACCCGTTTCGTCGGCCGGGTAGTCCGTGAAGAAGACATCGATCGGGGCGTCATGCTCGCCGACTCCGACGACCTTCGTCGGCAGCCCCGCGACGAGCGCCCAGAGCTTCTTCGCGGCTCCCGATTGGCCGATCTCCGCGCCCCGGTGATCATGCCGAGAACCCTCGGGTCGTCATAGTCCGGAGAGAAGCTCACTCCGTTGTTGTCCCAGAAGTCGTAGGCACGACTCTGATCGATGCCACCGTCTTCGATGCGCGACACGTCCGAGAGGTCGAGGATGAGGTCGCCGTCGCCGACGAGCCGGTCGTCAAGCTCCCCGTGATAGCGGACCCAAGTGGGGACGCCTTCGTCAGAGAGCATGGCTGCGTGCCCGCTGACGGAGTCAGCGATGACTTTGGAGAAGCGGGTGAGACGGGACATGAAAGCCGACTTTCGTTGGGGCCGCGCCGTCTGCGGCGGCCTCTGAGGTCTCTATGCGCGGTCCTGAGGGCTTGTGCGAACCACACCCCGGCCGGGGCGCGGAGAGGTCTGCGGCGAAGCAGGATTCTGACTCAACGGCGCCGCGCTCATCGAGCCGCCTTGCCCGCATAGGTGCCCGTATAAGTGCCCGCATTGCGTTCGGCGCTCTCATCAGACATGCTCGACGAGGTTGCCGCGAAGCCAGTCATACAGGGCATCGCTGGGCCAGGGCGGGATAGGCAGGGATACTCGAACCGAAGTCAGGGGGTCAGGGGTTCGAGTCCCCTCAGGTCCACCATCTGAGAGTCACCTTGATCCGAGGTGACGACTGCCGGTCTCCAGGCGTCACGCCGGTCGTTTCCTCCTCCGTGCGCCCCAGTAGGCGGCTGCGAGAGCGACGGCGACTCCGAGTGCCGCGCCGAGCGCCGTGAGCGCCATGCGGACGAGCAGCGTCTCCGGTGAGGACACGCCGAGGAGCTCCAGCGTCAGTATCAGCGCGATCGTGATGAAGAAGGTGACCTGGCCGTAACGGCCGTCGGCGGCGAAGATCCCGAAGACCGCGACCAGCAGCAGGAGGCCGAGAGCCACGGCCCCGAGGTCGGTGAGGGTCACGAGCAGGCCGCCACCGATCAGTCCGATCGCCGTGCCGGCCAGACGCTGACCGCTTCTGCGCATCACCGCGCGGGGATGATCGGCATTGATGAAGATCGGCCAGGATGTCGCGACGCCCCACCACCACAGCGTCGGGGAGACGGCGAACCCACCGAGGATCGAAAGGGCGGCCGCGGCGGTCACCTGCGCCGCGTGCGACAACGCCGCCCGACCTGGAGCTGCTGACCGAGGCGCCGATACGCCGACGCATGGAACGGCCTCGGCGCGCCCGAGAGTCAGCGCGTGGGCGAAGACCTGCGCGATGACGGCGACCGCCCATGCACCCCAGGCGGCCCCGAGCGATGCGATGTCGAGATGGGCGAACTGCGCCAGGTAGTAGCTCAGGAACGCGGTGACGCCGAGATCGAGTCCTGGGCGGCCGAAGCGTCGAACGTACGATCCGGTGAAGATGACGGCGAGGAAACCGATCATCGAGCCGATCAGCGTAGAGGTGAGCAACGCGCTCGCGGTCAGGGCGAGGAATGAGACGGGCACGACGCGGATCACCGTCGTACGCCGCGCAGCGGGGCCGCATCCTGTGTTGCCGAGGGACAGCACGACAGAGGTGAATCCGCCGACCAGCGCGATCTGGGTGCTCGAGTCCTGGGAGAGCAGAACCGCCATCGTGCCGGCGAACGCGAGCGCGGCCCTCACCGCTGTCGTGTGCCGGCTCCCCATGCTCCCAGGCTGACGGTCGGGCGCTCGCAGGGGTATGCGTCATGTGACTGATCCTTGTCGGCCCCGCTCAGGGACCGAGCAGGTCGCGCAGTCTCGACCGCGAACTGACACCCAGCTTCGGGAAGCTCCGGTAGAGGTGCGAGCCGACCGTGCGCGGAGACAGGAAGAGCCGTTCCCCGATCTCCCGGTTGGTCAGGCCGTCGGCGGCGAGCCGCACGATCTCCTGCTGCTGCGGCGAGAGCGCTGACAGGACGTCCGACGATCGTGACGGTGAGGAGACACCCGCCGCGCGGGACTCGGCGAGCGCCCGCTCCGTCCACGGGTGCGCCCCGAGGGCGCGGAAGGTGTCGACGGCCTCGCGCAGGGGCCTGCGCGCCTCGGCGATGCGTCGTTCGCGCCGGAGCCATTCCCCGAGCTGGAGATGAGCCTGAGCCCATTCGACGGGCCATGCAGCGAGCGTCCGGTCGGCGACCGCGGCGGCCAGGTGCATCTCGGCGGCGGGGTCCCCCTCCTCGGCGAGGAGCAGGCCCCTGGCACGATCCAGGAGCGCCGCCAGCCGGGGCGATGCAGAGCCGGCCAGCTCCCGGGCGGTGCGATCGACCACGAGGGATGCCTCTGCTGTGCGTCCTGACCGTGCCGCAGCGGTCGCGAGATCGGCGATTCCCGGGTAGGACGCGTGGTAGTGCACGGGCGACCCGTCGCCGTGGAACGTCATCCGCAAGTGGTCGAACGCCTCATCGAACGCGCCGTCGGCGGCCGCCGCGGCCGCCAGCGCACGACGTGCGTAGACGTACACCGAACGGCTCTCCAACGGATCGATCGACGTCAGCGCATCCCGAGCGCGTTCACGCGCGGCCTCGGTGTCCCCTCGGTGGGCGAGCACGGCCGCCTCGACGGTCGCTGCGCATGCGACGGCGTGGTCGAGTCGTGCGGCCGTCCCGAGATCGGTGATCCGTGCGCACACCGCGAGGGCGTCGTCCCATCGGCCCCGCTCGACGTACGCCCAGGCGATGGCGCCGCCCAGCGGATCCGGAAGAGGGGTGGCGGGGTGCCCGTGCGCGGCTGCGGCATCGAAGAGGGACACCGCGGTGGGCGTCTCATCGATCAGCCAGGCCGAGATACCGGCACGGGTCAGCAGTGCGGGCGCCTGATCGGTGCCGCCGGGCAGATCGGCGAGTGCGTCCATGACCTGCCGGCGATTTCGGTGCGGAGCGAGCACCGAATCGATGAACACGGATGGCCACCCGCCTTGCAGTCCGGGAGGACAGTGCACGAGCAGGCCGGAGACCCTCCGACGGTGCGCGTCGTCGCCGGAGTAGAAGGCGACCACGGCGCTGTCGGCGACGAGATCGAGTGCCGGCGCGGGCTGCTCGGCCATGAACGCGGCGGCATCAGCGGTCAGCCTCGTGAAGCTGGTGGAATGGCGAGAGGTCAGGGCGGCCAGTCGTCCACTGTGAACCGCGACCCGCGCGAGCAGGGCCGGGTCATCGGTGAGCGTCCTGGTCGCCGCCGCCAGCTGCTCCACCCACGTGATGTCGCCGGTCGCAGTCGCCGTGGACGCCGCCTCGGTGAGCAGCCTGGCGCTCTCGTGCGGGTCGGGGTGCAGTTCGGCGGCGCGCTGGAGCGCAGAGGCCGCTGCGGCGTATCCGCCGCGGCGCAGCGCGCGTCCGGAGGTCGCCTCGAGATCGGCCGCGATGGCGGCGTCGGTGTCGCTCGTGGCCGCCGCCCTGTGCCACGCCTGTCGATCGGGTTCATCCCCGAGACGTGCCGCCAATGCGAGATGTGCGCGGCGACGCTCAACGAAGTCGGCGGCGTGATAGATCCCCGAGCGGGCGAGCGGATGACGGAACCGCACCTTCCGCGCCGTACGACGGATCAGTGCGGCTTCCTCTGCCGGACGCCAGACGTCGTCGGTGGCCGCAGGCAGCCCCGCGACGAGCGCGACATCGGCGTCGGTGGTGTCCATCGCGGCGAGCTGAAGCAGCGCTGCACGGGTCGGAGCCGGCAACTGCCTCCAGCGGCGCGTGTAGAGGCCCTCCAGCCGCTCGGGAACGGGAAGCGGGCCCGCATCCGACATCACCTCGGCCGCGGCGACGCTGACCGCCGCCAGCTCGACGAGTGCGAGCGGGTTGCCCTCGGCCTCCTCGAGGATCCGCACTCGTGCGGCGCCGACGGGCGGATGGGGCTGCCGGTCGAGCAGCTCACCCGCATCACGATCATCGAGCGGATCGAGCAGGAGCGCGGGCACGCGAGCGTCGAAACCCGCCAATCGCTCATCGGATCGAGCGCCGAGGAGGATGAGCACCGCCTCCGTGCGCAGCCGGCGCCCGACGAAGGCGAGGACCGACAGGGATTCTGGGTCGCACCAGTGGGCGTCGTCGATCGTCACGACGAGCGGTGCGCTCCGGCTGGCAACCGCGAGCAGAGCGAGCACGGCCGACCCGACCGTCATGACATCCGGTGTCTGCACGCCCGGCGCCTCGCCGGACCTCGACCCGCCGAGAGCGGTCAGGAGAGCATGACGCAGGCCGGGGTCGACCGAATCGAGGAAGGAGCCGAGGGGTCGGACGATCTGATCGAGACCGGAGAAGGCCAGGGTCGTCTCGGCCTGGCTGCCGTGGCTGCTGAGCACACTCGCTCCTCGGGCCTCGGCGAACGCGATGGCTGCGCCGAGCAGCATCGACTTACCCGATCCTGCTGTACCGGACACCAGCAGGACATGATCATGACCATCGGCGAGGCCGAGGCCCCTGACGGCGTCCTGCAGAAGCGAGGACTCACGAGTGCGCCCCACGAGCTCACCGTCGGTCGTGCGCGTCAGGTCGAGGCGATCCGGATCGTGGTGATTCATGTCGAGGTGGGGCTTCACGCTTGTGACAGCGTCAGCGGTGCTCCGTTTCTTCCGCGTGGAGGTGCAGTCGTGTGACGGATACCGCGCATCCACCACCCTTCATAGTGTCGTTGTCTCAGGCAGTGGACGGCGCAGACGCGCCTCCGCCGGCGAGCGCGGTAACGAAGAGCGGAGAAGGTATGCACCAGATCGCATTGGGCGATGTGACGGTCACACGGGTATGGGAGTACTTCGGGCCGGTCGACATGACGACGAAGATGTTCTTCCCCGGAGCGTCCGACGAGGTCTGGAAGGACAACGCCGATCTGTTGGATCACCATTTCGTGGATCCGGAGAGCAGAGTCGTGCACTCCGGGATCCAGACCTGGGTCTTGCGAAGCGAAGGGCGCACGATCCTGGTGGACACCGGTGTCGGCAACCACAAGGAGCGCCCGTACTCCCCCGTGTGGAGTCATCGCGAGACGAACTATCTCGACAACCTCGCGAGGGCCGGAGTCGCACCGGAGGACGTCGACATCGTCATCAACACCCACCTGCACGTCGATCATGTCGGTTGGAACACCTTCCTCGACGGGCGCGAATGGGTGCCGACGTTCCCCAACGCGAAGTACCTGATGCCGAAGAGGGACTTCGACTTCTGGAATCCGGCGAACGACAACCAGGCGGTGCTCGGACGAGGCAACCAGAACGTCTTCGAGGACAGCGTCGCACCCGTGTACGACGCCGGTCTGGTGCACCTGTGGGAGGACGGCTACGACCTCGACTCCCACCTGCGCCTGGAGTCCGCGCCGGGCCACACACCCGGCTCTTCGATCCTCACCCTCGCCTCCGGCACCGATCGGGCCGTCTTCGTCGGCGACATGATCCACAGTCCGGTGCAGATCCTCGACCCCGAGACCAACAGCTGCTTCTGCGAGGACCCGGTGCAGGCGAGGCAGACCAGGCGGCGCGTGCTCGGCTGGGCGGCGGACAACAACGCACTCGTGTTCCCCGCGCACCTCGGCGGACACGGCGCGACCGAGGTCAGCAAGCAGGGCGACGGGTTCGCCATCGCCGGATGGGCCCCGTTCACGCCGTACGCGAAGGAGGCCTGAGATGGTCACGGCACCGGTCGTCGAGACCGCTCAGGGAGCGGTCAGCGGCGAGCGCCGCGATGGCGTCGACACCTACCGAGCGATCCCCTACGCCGCACCTCCGCGCGGTGCGGACAGGTTCGCGCCACCGCGTCCGCATGAGCCGTGGTCAGGAGTTCGTGATGCGACCGTTCCCGGCCCGAATGCGCCGCAATCGGTGCGGCGCCTCGGCGACGTCGAGATGTCCGCCTACTTCGGAGAGGGGTGGAGCAGGGGCGAGGACTATCTGAGCCTGACCGTCCGGTCTCCGTCGTCGCCTGCGTCGACGGGCGCGCTCCCGGTGATGGTGTTCGTCCATGGCGGGGGGTTCGTCGCCGGATCGAGCCGCGCGAGCCTGTACGACGGGACCACGTTCGCCCGAGACGGCGTGGTCTTCGTGACGCTCAACTACCGGTTGGGGATCGCGGGGTTCCTCGATCTCCCGGATGCCCCTGCCAATCGTGGAATGCTCGACGTCATCTCGGCGCTCGAGTGGGTGCGCGACAACATCGCCGCTTTCGGGGGCGACCCGCACAACGTCACGCTCGCCGGGCAGTCCGCCGGTGCCACGATCGTGGGCGGCGTCCTCGTCGCTGCAGAGGCACGAGGTCTGATCCGGCGCGCGATCATCCAGAGCGGCAGCGGTCTCGGAGCCTTCACCCCCGAGCAGGCCGCGAGAGTGACCGAGGAGGCGGCGCGGCGATTGGGCGTGGAGGCGACGGCTGCCGCGTTCGCGGAACTCTCCGACGAACAGCTCGTCGATGTCGCCGGGCAGCTCGCCGGCATCGATCTCGACACCGAACATGCGCGTGACCCGTTGGTGGGCCTGAGCCCGTTCAGCCTGGTGAGCGAGGTCCAGCCCGCCGAGGCCGTCGCCTCCGGACGGGCTGCGGACATCGATGTGATGATCGGCACGAACGCGGAGGAAGGGCACCTCTACCTCGTTCCGTTCGGCAACTATCACGGCAGCACCGCCCACGACGTGCTCCGAACCGCAGAACGTGCGCACCCGGAACCGGCCGCGCTCGTCCGGGCCTACGAGCGCGGGCGCCCTGATGCCTCCCCCGCCCAATTGCGTTCGGCGGTCCTCGGCGATGCGCTGTTCGGTGCCGGAACGTGGGCGCTGGTCGCAGCCCACGCCGCCGGGGCGGACACCGCGACATTCGCGTATGAGTTCACCTGGCGTTCCGGGGCGCTCGACGGCGACCTCGGAGCGACGCACGCCATGGAGCTCCCCTTCGTCTTCGATGCGATCCACCTGCCCGAGCTGCGGGGCACCCACGCCCTGCTCGGTCCGCACGAGCCACCGAAGGAGCTCGCCAGGCAGATGCACGCGGCCTGGGTCGACTTCGCACGCACGGGGAACCCTGGTTGGCAGCGCTACACCGTCCAGGAGCGGGCGACGATGCGCATCGGTGAACGGCCCGGGCTGGTCATGGACCCGCACCGGGGGGAACGGCTGGCCTGGGAGCGCGACCGCTCCGCCTGACCGTCGCGATGCCCGCCGCTCGAGACGAGCAGCGGGCATCGCGACAGCGTGATTGATAGGATGGACCCGCGCAGGACGACCCGCGTCGACATCATCACAAGGGGACGGCCCCGCAAGGAGTTCAGGCCATGTCCCGCAGACGAGTCCTCCGGCAGTTCCTCAGCGCATCCGACATCGTCCGCATCGCGCTCGGATGGGGTGCGTTCGGCGCTCTGCTGCTCGCCGCCCCCGTCCTCGAGGCGCCGGTCCCCGCGCCTCTTCTAATCATGGCGCTCGGTGTGATCATCGCCGTCATCCTGGTGTGCGCTTTCGGCGTCGTGAAGCAGGCCGAAGCCCTCGCGCATCGACTCGGCGACCCCTACGGCTCGCTCGTGCTCACGCTGTCGATCGTGCTCATCGAGGTCATCCTCATCTCGGCCGTGATGCTGGGCCCGGGAGAGCACGCCACGATCGCCCGCGACTCCGTCATGGCCGTGTCGATGATCATCTTGAACCTCGTGATCGGCCTCGCGCTGCTGCTCGGCGGCATCCGTCACGGCGGGATGTCCCACAACCGCACGGGGACGTCGGCGTACCTCGCGATGCTCATCGTCCTCACCGCACTCGCCTTCGCGCTGCCGGCGCTCATCGGTGAGAACGGCGCGTACACGCTCGCTCAGGAGATCCCGATCATCCTGCTCACACTCGCGTTGTACGGGTTCTTCCTGTTCCGCCAGATGGGTGCGCAGGCGAACGACTTCACCGAGGTGGACGATCGTGTGCGAGCGACTGCGGCACGTGCTCCTCGATCTCGACCCGAGGCGTCAGACATCAGGGAGATCCTCCGCCGTCACCGCACCGAGGTGACGGTCCGTCTGTCGCTCCTCGTGATCACCGTCATCCCGATCGTGCTGCTCTCCCACGACATGGCGAGCCTGCTCGATGACGGCCTCGGCCGTCTGGGTGCGCCGCCGGCACTCGCCGGCGTCCTCATCGCGGCCATCGTCTTCCTCCCGGAGTCGATCACCGCCGTTCGCGCGGCACTCGGGGGCGAGGCGCAACGCGTGGTCAACCTCTGCCACGGCGCGCTCGTCTCCACCGTCGGCCTGACGATTCCTGCCGTCCTCATCATCGGCATGTTCACCGGGCAGCCGGTGATCCTGGCCGAGACCCCGGCGGATCTGCTTCTGCTCGGCGTGACGTTGCTGCTGTCGGTGGGCACGTTCGCGGCGAAGCGCGTGACATCCGTGCACGGGGCCGCGCACCTGGCGCTGTTCGCCGTGTACATCGTCGTGCTGTTCCGCTGATCCCACGCGGTCGCCGGGAGTTCCCTGGGAATTTGCTATGGTGGAAAGAATGCTCGTGCATGCATGAGCAGGGGGCGCTGCGCGCTCCCACGCGAAGCGCGCCCGTCTGCGCGCTCACCGCGACGATTCGAATCCCGCCGAGGATGCGCCGACGTTCGGCGTGCCCGCGCACGACCATGAGAAAGGAGCCGCACCCCGGGCCTCTCGTCTGCGCGCTCATATGCGCCTCAGTGGCCCAGGTTCGTTCGCCATGCTCACAGCATCAGATCTCTCGATGTCCACCAGAGTCCCCACCGTCTACGCCCCCACTTAGCCAGCGCTTTCTCATCCGACCAGCGGCATCGCCGCATCCAAGACGAGAAAGTGAGAACACCCGGTGGGAGACCTCCACACACTCTCAGGACCGATCGTGGTCCTGCTCATGCTGCTGTTCTTCGGTGGCAGCCTTTACATGTCCATCCGGATCTCCCGCAAGAAGGAGAACGCCGACGGCTACATGACCGGCGGCGGCAAGATCGGCTTCGGCATCTCCGCCGCATCCATGACGGCGACCTGGATCTGGGCGTCGTCGATGTACGCCTCGGCCACGTCCGGCTACACCTACGGGATCTCCGGCCCCATCCACTACGGGCTCTGGGGCGCGTTGATGATCCTGCTCATCTATCCCTTCGGCCGCCGCATCCGCAAGGTGGCTCCGAAGGCCCACACGATCGCCGAGGTCATGTTCGCGCGGCACGGCCGCTCGAGTCAGCTCATGCTCGCCGGCTCCAACGTACTCGGCAGCCTGATCAGCCTCACCTCGAACCTGATCGCCGGCGGTGCGCTCATCGCGATGCTCTCGCCGTTCACCTTCACCCAGGGCATCGTCGCGATCGCGATCGGTGTTCTGGCGTACACGCTGTGGTCGGGGTTCCGCGCATCGGTGCTCACCGATTTCGCGCAGGTACTGGCGATGCTGGGGGCCGTGGCGATCATCATCCCGGTGATCTTCTTCGCCGCCGGCGGCCCCGATCTGTTCGTCACCGGAGCGTCGAATCTCACCCCGCAGCAGGGCGACTTCTTCTCCTCCGACGCGTTCTTCAACCAGGGCGCCCCGTACATCGCCGCGGTGCTCGCCTACGCGATCGGGAACCAGACGATCGCACAGCGACTGTTCGCGGTGCGTGAGGACCTCATCAAGAAGACGTTCATCACGGCGACGGTCGGCTACGGCGCGACCATCATCGGCGTCGGAATGCTGGGCGTCATCGCCCTGTACGCCGGCATCCAGCCGATGGACGGCGACGTCAACAACCTGATCCCGCAGATGGCCGCCACGTATCTCAGTCCGCTCCTGATCTGCGTGTTCTTCGTGATGATCATCGGCTCGCTGTCATCGACGGCGGATGCCGACATGACGGCGCTCTCGTCGATCATGATGGCCGACATCTACGGTCAGAACATCGCGGGCAAGAAGAACGCGAACCCGAAGACGATGCTCCTGGTGGGGCGACTGACCATGGTCGGCGCAACCGCTGCGGCACTCGGTTTCGCGTCGATGCAGTTCAACATCCTCGACCTGCTGGTATTCGTCGGCGCCATGTGGGGTGCACTGGTGTTCCCGGTGATCGCGAGCTTCTACTGGAACCGCGTCACGAACGTGGCCTTCAGCGTCGCGGTCATCGCAGCCCTCGCCGCGTTCCTCCCGGTGCGCTTCGAATGGGTCGATCTCTCCGGCGGCCTCGGAATCGTCAGCGATGTGCTGTCGGTGATCGGCATCGGCGTGGTTCTGGCGCTCATGTCGTTCGGATTCTTCGGCCTGAGGGTCGCCATCGGCGTCGGTGCGGTGTCCATCGTGGCATCCGCTCCGTTCGCGATCGGTTTCCTGCACACCTATCCGGTGCTGTCGGGATCGCTGGTCGCGTACGCGGTGAGCACGATCGTGTGCGTCGCGCTGACGATGTCGAACAGGACCAGGAGGTTCGACTTCGCCCTCATCAAGGAGCGCACTGGCGAGTTCGACACCGCCGAGACCGAGACCATGATCGCCACTGAGCGTCTCGCGAACGATGCGGATGCCGCCGGAGACGGTGCACTCGCAGGAAAGGACGCATGATGGACATCTTCCTCATGACCGCATACGTGCTCGTTTGGCCGGTGATCGTCATCGGTGCACTCGCCGTGATCATCCGCGCGTTCGTGAAGGACGCGCGCGAAGCCAAGCGTGAGGGCCGTCAGATCATCTGATGACCATCGGGATGGGCGTCAGCGTGCGCGGTCTGCCGGCGCCCATCCGCCGCTCAGTGGGATGATCAGTCAGACTGTCAAGAAGGCAGGCTCTGCCGTCCGCCACCGGCCGGCCGCACCGAGAGGTCGACGATCTGCGCATCGCGCGGCAGATCGAGAGCGGTGAGGATCGTGGTCGCCACGGAGTCGGGATCGATGAAGAGCTCGGGATCGTACTCGCGCCCCTCCTGCCTGTGCACACGGGCCTGCATGGGCGTGGACGTGCGCCCGGGGAACACCGACGTCACGCGCACCCCGTTCTCGGCCTCCTCCGCCCTTAGGGCATCAGCGAGAGCCTTGAGGCCGTGCTTCGAGGCGGCGTAGGCGGACCAGTCCGCGTGAGCGCGCAGGCCCGCTCCGGAGTTGACGAACACCACCTGCCCGCGCGAGACCCGCAGCACGGGAAGGAGCAGGCGGGTGAGTTCCGCCGGAGCGACCAGGTTGACGGCGAGCTGCCGCTCCCACAGCGTCGGTGAGAGATCGGCGACGCTCCCCAGATCGACGACGCCAGCCACGTGGATGAGTGAGTCGATGCGTTCGGGAAGATTCTGCTTCGACAACGCCCAGGAGATACGGCCCGGCTGCGCCAGATCGCCGACCAGGGTCGACGCGCCGGGGAACTGCGCAGCGATCTCTCGCGCACGCCCTGCATCCCGCGCGAAGAGCACGAGCTCGTCGCCTCGATCCAGCAGTCGGCGAGCCAGCGCCGCGCCGATGCCCGATCCGGCACCGGTGATCAGGTGCACCGTCATGTCAGCAGCGGAACCACGTCAGGGGCGGTCGACCGCGGGCTCGGACACGTCGATCGGAACGACCGGGCAGTCCTTCCAGAGGCGCTCGAGGCCGTAGTAGACCCGCTCTTCCGAGTGGAACACGTGCACGATGAGATCGCCGAAGTCCAGAAGCACCCAGCGGGCCTCCTGGCGTCCCTCGCGACGGACGCGCTTGTGCCCCGATTCGATGAGCTTGTCCTCGATCTCATCGGCGATGGCGGCGACGTTGCGCTCGCTGTTGCCGGTGACGATGAGGAAGATGTCCACGAGCGGAAGCGGCTCCGACACGTTCAGCGCGACGAGATCCTCCCCGCCCTTGGAGATGGCGGCGGATGCTGCGAGCTGCAGCATCTCCTCGGCGTTTTCAGGTGATTGCATCAATTGAATATATTCGTGGTGAATGCGACGATGAGCGCCACCGCCAGAGCGAGCGCGAGCCCGCCGGCGGTGATCGCCAAGATCAGCATGAGCTTGTTGCCCTTTTCAGGCGCCGGCGGTCGGATGACCTCACCGGCAGGTTTGATCGTGCTGATCGCAGAACTCGCCGCGATCGGCGTCGGGGAGGATGCCGGTGGCAGCTCTCCATCGATGAGGACCGCATCCGACTCTTTGCCGTCTGCAGTGCCGTGCGCGTGCCCCTGCGAGCCGATCCCGCGCGGAAGCTCGTAACTGCCCGTCACGAGGATCTCGCCCGTCGAGGCGACCGGTCCCGAGAGGGACCCTTCTCCTGGCGACGGGGTGAAGATCAGCGTGTTCGGAGCGAGGTGCTGGGAACCGCCGGAGTCCGCGGTGATGAGCTCGTCGAACGAAGGCGCGAACGACGGCACCTCGCTCTTCTCCGCGAGCAATCCGTTTCCGAACGTCGGGCTGACGACGTGGTTCTCGCCCGTCTCGACCGGTTCGGCGACGGGAAGGTCGTCGGCCTCCTGCTCGTCGTCGTCACCGCTCGCATCGGGAGTCGAGGCGCTGATCGGGGCGACATCGCCCTCTTGCTCGGCGGCCTGCTCGATGTCGACGGCGGCTTCGTCCGCGTCTTCGTCGGCGTCGAGGGGCATCTCGCCGACGGAGTCCGCGGCGACGGCCGCGCTCACGGGCACGATGTCGATGGCCTCTTCATCGAGGTCGTCCTGGTCGTCGTCGTCGCCGGCATCAGCGGAGATCTGCTGCTCCGTGCCGGGCTTGGCGAACGAAGGCACACCCGAGACGACCTCGTCGTCAGGGGCATCGTCCTTCTCCGCCTGCTGCGCTTGCTCGGCCGATGCCGCTTCGTCATCCGTGATCACGGGAACGGACGCGGTGCGGATGCGCTCCTGCTCGCGAGCCCGACGACGGGTCAGCGGGGCATCGTTCAGATCGACGTCGCCATCGGGGGTCGGCGCGGGCGGGACATCCACGGGCTGAGCGGGTCGGGGCACGGGAACGACCGGGGCAGGTTGCGCTTCGGCCGCGGCTGCCGCCGCCTCTTCCTCGCTGATCACCGGCGTGGTGCCGGTGAGACGGATCTCCCGCAGCTGCTTGCGGGTCAGCGGCGCTCTCCCCTGCTGATCCGATGTGCTCATGCCTTGCTCCGATACAGATGATGCTTTGCTATGTACTGAACGACCCCATCGGGGACGAGATACCAGACCGGCTGATCATCGCCTACCCGTTCGCGACAGGCTGTCGACGAGATCGAGAGGGCCGGGACCTCCAATTGGCTGACGTTCTCGCTCGGCAGTCCATCTGTGCTGAGGACGTGTCCTGGACGGGATACCGCGACGAAGTGGGCCAACTCCCACAACTCATCATGGTCCCTCCAACTGAGAATTTGCGCTATGGCATCGGCTCCGGTGATGAAGAACAGCTCCGCATCGGGGCGCTCCTGCTTCAGATCTCGCAGAGTGTCGATCGTGTAGGTGGGACCGTCACGATTGATGTCGACCCTGCTCACCGTGAACTGCGGGTTCGAGGCGGTGGCGATGACCGTCATGAGATAACGGTGCTCGCTCGGGGTGACGTTCGATTTCTGCCAGGGATGACCGGTGGGGACGAACACCACCTCATCGAGGTCGAAGGAGTGCGCGACCTCGCTCGCCGCGACCAGGTGCCCGTGGTGGATCGGGTCGAAGGTTCCGCCCATCACTCCGATTCTCGGGGCGCGCGTGGTCGTGGTCTCCATACGCCCTAGTGGCCGTGCCCTGCCCCGTGGCCGTCCTTGCCGTGCTTCTCGGCCCAGGCCTCGGCCTTGGCGGAGTGACGGTTCGCGACGTTGCGGTACGAGAACGTGACGAGGCCGAGCAGTGCGAACAGTGCCGCGGCGATGACGCCGAAGATGAGGGTCTCCATCGCCACGTTCCCGTGGTGCTCAGTTTCGGCTGCAGCCATCGCAATCTGTGCGACGAGGTTCATCCTGACTCCGTTTCGTGACCGGTTGCGAGAAGACGCTCCCCCATCCTATCTCTCAGGCGCGTGTCTGACCCGACCCACGCGCCAGCCACTTCGTGCTCGTCAGCTCGGCGAGGCCCATCGGACCACGCGCATGCAGTTTCTGGGTGGAGATGCCGACCTCCGCGCCGAATCCGAATTCACCCCCGTCGGTGAACCGTGTGGACGCGTTCACCATGACGACCGCGGAGTCGACTTCGGCGAGGAACCGCTCGGCGTTGCGGGAGTCGGTCGTCACGATCGACTCCGTGTGCCCCGTGCTGTAGCGGCGGATGTGCGCGAGTGCATCGTCGAGAGTGTCGACGACCTTCATCGCGATGTCGAGGCTGAGGTACTCGGTGGCCCAGTCCTCCTCGGTGGCGGGGATGATGTTCGCCACCATCCCTGCGACGATGTCGTCGCCGTGGATCGCGACGCCCTCGCTGTGCAGTGCGCTGGCGACCATGGGGACGAGATGGGGTGCCGCCTGCCGCAGCACGAGCACCGTCTCCACGGCATTGCAGACGCTGGGGCGCTGCACCTTGGCGTTCACGACGATCTCCCTGGCCCAGTCGTCCGGCGCCGATTCGTCGAGCACGATGTGCACGTTGCCCGCTCCGGTCTCGATCACCGGCACGATCGACTCCGTGACGACGGTCTCGATCAGGGATGCGCTTCCACGCGGCACGAGCACATCGATGAATCCACGGCCGCGCATGAGCGCCTTCGCGCCGTCCCGACCGAAGTCGTCGACCGTCTGGATCGCCTCCGGCGTGACGCCGGCGCCCGCGAGCGCATCGCGCATCACGCGCACCAGGACCGTGTTGGAATCGCGGGCGGCGCTTCCGCCTCTCAACACACTGGCGTTGCCCGAGCGCAGTGCCAGGGCCGCGATGTCGACCGTGACATTGGGACGCGCCTCGTAGATCGCCCCGACAACGCCGAAGGGCACCCGAACCTGTTCGAGAGCGACGCCGTTCGGCATGCGATGTCCGCCCACGACCTGTCCGACCGGGTCCGCGAGGGCGGCCACGTCCCGCACCGCCGACGCGAGAGCGGCGACGCGCTTCTCGTCGAGGCGCAGGCGATCGATCAGCCCTTCCCCTATGCCATCGGCGCGACCGCGTTCGATGTCGCGCGCGTTGGCCGCGATGATGACGGCGCTGTTCGCCTCGAGCGCCCGTGCGATCGCCTCCAGCGCGCGTGCCTTGTCGTCGCTGGTCAGTCGCGCGGTCTCACGGGATGCCTCTTTGGCTCGTGCGAGACGGTCCTGCGCGGTCTCCTCCGTCGCCACCGGGAGGAGGGCCTCCGACGACTCGGACGTCCCAGAGGGCTCGGTCGAAGAAGTGGTCTCTGACGCGGCATCGATCATCCGGTCATTCTACCGACGGCCGTCGGCGGCAGAGCGCTCGATGACGTCTCAGTCCGCGGCGGTCACCAGCGGTTCGAACCACGTACCGATGTCGTGACCCTTGAGTGCCTCGGCGACGAGGTCGGCGCTCGTGACGAGCACACCGATCCCGGATGCCGCGGCCAGCCGCGCAGCGGACACCTTGGTGGCCGCGCCACCCGTCCCGACGCTGTTCACGACGGTCGCCCCGAACTCGAGACCGGCAAGATCCGCGTCCGCGGCGATCAGTTCGATCGGCTCTGCATCCGGTTCGGTCGGCGGCTTCGTGTAGAGCGCTTCGATGTCACTGAGCAGCACCAGCGCATCCGCCTGGATGAGCTGGGCGACCAGAGCCGCGAGACGGTCGTTGTCGCCGAAGCGGATCTCCTGGGTCGCGACCGTGTCGTTCTCGTTCACGATCGGAAGGATCCGCAAGCCGAGCAGTCGTTCCATCGCCCGCCGTGCGTTGCTGCGCGATGTCGGGTTCTCGAGGTCACCGGTGGTGAGCAGCACCTGCCCGGCGACGACCTTGAACGGCCGCAGGGCCTCCTGGTAGCGGTAGACGAGGATGTTCTGCCCCACGGCGGCCGCCGCCTGCTGCGTCGCGAGGTCGGTGGGCCTGGCATCCAGGTCGAGGAAGGGGATGCCGGTCGCGATGGCGCCCGATGAGACGAGTACGATCTCGCATCCGCGCGCATGCGCCGACGCCAGGGCGTGGACGATCATCGGGATGCGCCACGAGGACTCACCGCTGATCGACGAGGAACCGACCTTCACCACGATGCGCTCGGCCGTCGCCAGCTCTGCGCGCGTGCGTGCGGTCATGCGCCGTCTCCGTCGAAGTCCTCCTCGACCGTGACACGTCGCTTCAGATCCTGCTCGGCACGGATCGCCGCCTTGGCGTCCATCCGCTCGTAGTACTTCTCGCGACGCTCGGTCGTCGTGCGGCGGGCGTTCGGGGCAAGACGCGGGTCGGTGCCGCGCGGGGCGGTCATGAGCTCCGCGGCCGACGACATGGCCGGCTCCCAGTCGAACACGAGCCCCTCGCCCTCGCCGATGACGACGGTTGCGCCGGGGGTCGCGCCCAGACGGAACAGCTCGGTCTCGACGCCGAGACGCTCGAGACGATCCGCGAGGTACCCGACGGCCTCCTCGTTCTGGAAGTCGGTCTGCTGCACCCAGCGCACCGGCTTCTCGCCGAGGATGCGGTAGTACGTGCCGTATGAGCCGCCCTCGACGCGGATCGTGAACGGCTTCTCCGAACCCTTGGGGCGGATGACGACCCGCTCCGCGGGAACCTCGACCGCTGCCTCGGCGCGGTGCTTCTCGACGATCTCACCCAGTGCGAATGTCAGAGGGCGCAGGCCCTCGTGCGACACGGTCGAGATGTCGAAGACGCGGAATCCGCGGGCCTCGAGTTCGGGACGCACCAGGTCGGCGAGGTCGCGCGCTTCGGGAACGTCGACCTTGTTGAGGGCCACCAGCTGCGGGCGCTCGAGCAGAGGGGTCTGCCCCTCCGGCACCTCGTAGGCGGCGAGTTCGCCGAGGATGACGTCAAGATCCGAGATCGGGTCGCGGCCGGGCTCGAGGGTCGCGCAGTCGAGCACGTGCAGCAGCGCGGAACAGCGCTCGACGTGGCGGAGGAACTCGAGTCCGAGACCGCGTCCTTCGCTCGCGCCTTCGATGAGACCGGGCACGTCGGCGACCGTGTACCGGGCTTCGCCCGCCTGGACGACACCGAGGTTCGGGTGCAGCGTCGTGAACGGGTAGTCGGCGATCTTGGGGCGAGCGGCGGAGACCGCGGCGATCAGACTCGACTTGCCGGCGGACGGGTATCCGACGAGCGCGACGTCTGCGACCGTCTTGAGCTCGAGGACGATGTCGCCCTCGAAGCCGGGAGTGCCGAGCAGCGCGAAACCGGGAGCCTTGCGCTTGGTGGTGGCCAGGGCGGCGTTTCCGAGCCCACCGCGTCCGCCCTGCGCGACCACGAAGCGATCGCCGGGGACGACCAGGTCGACGAGGACCTCGCCGTCGGTGGTCTTGACGACGGTGCCCACCGGCACCGGAAGCTCCAGTGCTTCGCCGTCGAAACCGGAGCGGTGATCGCCCATGCCGAAGCCGCCGTTGGCGGACTTGCGGTGCGGCGAGTGGTGGTACGACAGCAGCGTGCCGGTCTGGGCGTCGGCGACGAGCACGATGTCGCCGCCGTTGCCGCCGTTGCCGCCGTCGGGACCTCCGAGGGGCTTGAACTTCTCACGGTGAACGGAGACACAGCCGTTGCCGCCCTTGCCGGCGCGCAGATGCAGCGTCACCGTGTCGACGAACGAGACCATGTCTGGATTACCCCTCAGATACGCGGACGGGGCGAGCCGAAGCCCGCCCCGAACCGGATGTGTGCTGTGCTGCGATTACTCGGCAGCAGCGGCGACGATGTTGACGACCTTGCGGCCGCCCTTCGCGCCAAATGCGACAGCGCCCGCCTCAAGAGCGAACAGCGTGTCGTCACCGCCACGGCCGACGTTGACGCCGGGGTGGAAGTGGGTGCCGCGCTGACGGACGATGATCTCGCCTGCGCTGACCTGCTGACCGCCGAAGCGCTTCACGCCAAGTCGCTGGGCGTTGGAGTCACGACCGTTGCGGGTGGAGCTTGCGCCCTTTTTGTGTGCCATGTCCTGAGCCTCTTCTGTGCTTACTTGATGCCGGTGATCTTGACGCGCGTGAGGTCCTGACGGTGGCCCTGGCGCTTCTTGTAGCCGGTCTTGTTCTTGAACTTCTGGATGATGATCTTCGGGCCGCGGAGGTTTCCGATGACCTCGGCGGTCACCTTGACCTTCGCGAGCTTGTCGGCGTCGGTGGTCACCGTGGCGCCGTCGACGAGGAGCACTGCTGCCAGCTCGATCTTCTCGCCCTGGGCCGCCTTGACACGGTCGAGCTGAACGATCGTGCCGACCTCGACCTTCTCCTGCCGTCCACCGGCGCGCACTACTGCGTAAACCACTTCATACCTGTTTCGTTGGGGAGCTCACGGCTCCGTAAATCTCACGGGAAGACTGTGCCTGCGTTCGTCGCAAGTCCGACGGGTGCGAGCCCGGTTGTACGGCGCCGCCCGTGGGGACGACTCAGCTCGCGCACCAAAGGACAACTTTACCGGATAGATGGCCCAGCCGCAAAGCGAGCCGGACCGCGTGTCCGGAGCCGTAGGATCGCCGAGTGACCGTTCTGATCGATGACCCCATCTGGCCCGCACACGGACGGCTCTGGGCGCACCTGGTCAGCGAGCACAGCCTCGAGGAATTGCACGCTTTCGCGCTCGCGAACGACCTTCCGGCTCGCGCCTTCGACCTGGATCACTACGACGTTCCCGCCGATGCCCTCCCCCGGCTCATCGCCGCCGGCGCTGTGCACGTCGGTGGAAAAGAGCTCACGAGGAGGCTGATCGCCTCAGGACTCCGGATCCCCGCTCGCGACCGCGGTCGCCGACGAGTTGACTGACACCGGGGTGCCAGTGAGCGCCGCCGTCGTCACCCGGCGCCTGTTGCGGCCCTGACCGGGGGCCTTCGGCTCGG
Source organism: Microbacterium shaanxiense (assembly GCF_054779995.1). Classification (NCBI taxonomy): domain Bacteria; kingdom Bacillati; phylum Actinomycetota; class Actinomycetes; order Micrococcales; family Microbacteriaceae; genus Microbacterium; species Microbacterium shaanxiense. The sequence continues at coordinate 336,194 of NZ_BAAGXE010000004.1, forward strand.
GAAGGGCATCCAGCACCGAGTCGAGCAGCTGCTCGGCCTGCGTCTTCGGCGCCGCCTTGCCGCGCTCGGACGAGCGCTTCTTGCGGGGCTTCTTCGGCCTCTCGGTTGCTACGGGCTGTTCGGGTTCGACGACCGGCGTCGGCTCGGCGACGGCGTCGCCGCTGGGCGCGCGCGTCGAGGCTGCGATCTGCGCGAGCGCCGTCTTGGCTCCCTCGGGGATGCTGTGAGTCGCCGTGCTCGATACCTGAGCGCCCTGGCTCTGCTGACCGTTGCCTCCGCGCTGACGGCGGTTGCTCGACGATCCGCCGTTGCCCGAGCTCGTGCGGTGCTTGACCACCGGGTCGTGGTGGACGACCACGCCGCGACCCGCGCAGACCTCGCACGGCTCGCTGAAGGTCTCGAGCAGACCGAGGCCGAGCTTCTTGCGCGTCATCTGCACGAGGCCGAGCGAGGTGACCTCGGCGACCTGGTGCTTGGTGCGGTCGCGGCTGAGGCATTCGATCAGGCGGCGGAGCACGAGGTCGCGGTTGGACTCGAGCACCATGTCGATGAAGTCGACGACGATGATGCCACCGATGTCGCGCAGTCGCAGCTGACGGACGATCTCCTCCGCAGCCTCGAGGTTGTTCTTGGTGACCGTCTCTTCGAGGTTGCCGCCCGAGCCGACGAACTTGCCGGTGTTGACGTCGACGACGGTCATCGCCTCGGTGCGGTCGATGACGAGCGAGCCTCCGGAGGGCAGCCACACCTTGCGGTCCAGCGCCTTCTCGATCTGCTCCGTGATGCGGAACGCATCGAACGGATCGGTCTCGTCCTCGTAGGGCTCGACGCGCTCGAGCAGGTCAGGTGCGACGCTCTCCAGGTACGCACGGATGGTCTGCTGAGCATCCTCGCCCTGGATCAGCATCTTCGTGAAGTCCTCGTTGAAGACGTCACGGACGATCTTGACGAGAAGGTCAGGCTCGGCGTGCAGCAGCGACGGCGCCGACTGGTTCTCGACCTGCTTGCGGATGTGCTCCCACTGGGTGGTGAGGCGCTGCACGTCGCGCGTCAGCTGGTCCTCGGTGGCCCCTTCCGCAGCGGTGCGCACGATGACGCCGGAGGACTCCGGCAGCACCTCCTTGAGGATGCGCTTGAGGCGGGCGCGCTCGTTGTCGGGGAGCTTGCGGGAGATGCCGTTCATCGACCCGTTGGGCACGTACACGAGGTAGCGGCCAGGGAGGGAGATCTGGCTCGTGAGACGGGCGCCCTTGTGGCCCACCGGGTCCTTCGTGACCTGCACGAGGACGCGATCGCCCGGCTTGAGCGCCAATTCGATGCGACGTGGCTGGTTGCCGGTCTCGACACCGTCCCAGTCGACCTCGCCGGAGTAGAGCACCGCGTTGCGGCCGCGACCGATGTCGACGAAGGCCGCCTCCATGCTCGGCAGCACGTTCTGCACGCGGCCGAGGTAGACGTTGCCGATCAGCGATGCGTCCTGGTTGCGGGCGACGTAGTGCTCGACGAGCACGCCGTCCTCGAGCACGCCGATCTGGGTGCGCGAGTTCTTGGACCGCACGACCATCTTGCGGTCGACGGACTCGCGACGTGCGAGGAACTCCGCCTCGGTCACGACCGGACGGCGACGCCCTGCATCCCGACCGTCGCGACGGCGCTGCTTCTTCGCCTCGAGCCGAGTCGACCCCTTGATGGCCTTCGGCTCGGTGATGTACTCGACCGCGCGCTGACGCTGACGCGGCTCGTCGCGCTGATCGTCACCGTCGTTGCTGCCGCCCCGGCGACGACGTCCGCGGCGTGCCGACGGCGCTTCGTCCTCATCGCTGTCGCGGACGTCGCGGTCGCGTCCTCCGCGGGAGTCGCCTCGCGAATCGCTCTCACGACGGCCGGGCAGTGCGGGCAGCGGAACGATCTCGGGCGCATAGAACCGCAGCTGGGTCGAGACCTGCGAGACGAAGACCTCGGGGATCAGACCGAGCGTCACCGCGGTGACCGGTTCGGGCTTCTTCGGCGCGGCCGGCGCCTCGTCGACGCTGGCTTCGGCCTTCTCGGCGGGCTCCGCTTCAGGGGCGGGCTCATCCTCAACGGCGGGCTCAGCCTCAACGGCGGGCTCAGCCTCAACGGCGGGCTCAGCCTCAATGGCGGGAACCGCGTCGTCGGCAGGCTCGGCAGGCTCAGCCGCGTCGGCGACCGGCTCGACCACCTCGGAGACCGCGCCGTCGGACTCGGTCTCAGCGACCGTGTCCGGCGCGGGGAGCGTCTCCTCCGGTGTTACCGGAGCCTCCGTGTGCGCGTCGAGGGTAGGGGTGTTGTTGTCATTGTTCTCATCGGCCATCTCTGGCTAACTCCCTGCGCGGAGCACCGGGTGCTCCGCGAAATCTCATGCGACACCCGCGGGTGCCGCGAACTCACTCGGTTTGCGACCGGCTCATGGCTCTGATCGCGAGGGGCATTGGACCCCGAAGTCTGCGTCGATGCGTTTTGCGGCGGCGCCGCGCGATGCATCAGATGTCATTATCGCACCTTGTCGAGCAGTTCGCGGCATCCGCTCACTTCTGCGCGGCGGAGCACCTACGGGTTCGCCCGGTGCGGCGGGCCTGGGGATCCATAGGATCCGCTGAGATAATCGCACTCATGAGCGAGCAGCGCACCCGCCCCGTCGGCTTCGGAATCTGGCTGATCATCGCCAGTGTGATCGGCTGGTGGGCCGCGTTCCAGCTCACCGTGGAGAAGTTCGCGCTGCTGGAGAACCCCCAGGACGCGCTCGCCTGCGATCTCAGCCCCTTCATCCAGTGCAGCACGAACCTGCAGTCCTGGCAGGGGGCTGTCTTCGGTTTCCCCAACCCGCTGATCGGCCTCACCGGATGGATGGCGCCGCTCGTGGTGGGCGTGGCCGTTCTCGCCGGCGCCCGCTTCCCGCGGTGGTTCTGGGCCCTTTTCGGTGCCGGCATCACCTTCGCGTTCGGGTTCGTCTGCTGGCTGATCGCGCAGAGCCTCTACGACCTGTTCGTGCTGTGCCCCTGGTGCATGGTGACGTGGGCGGTGACGATCCCGACCTTCTTCGCCACGATGGTGCATCTGCTCCGCAACGGCACTTTCGGCGGTTCCGAGAAGATGCACGATCGCGCGGGGCGTCTGATGCCATGGGTTCCGCTCGCCACGATCCTCGCCTTCGCACTCATCGTGCTGATGGCGCAGCTGCAGGGTCTCGACTTCCTCGGCGAGATGGCGAAGATCCTGTTCTGAGGCAGCAAGACCCTACGACGAAGCCCGCCGACTCCTGCGCAGGAGTGCGACGGGCTTCGTGTTTCGGGCTGAGCTCGTAGAAGGTCAGTCGAACCAGATTCCGAGCTCGCGTGCGGCGGACTCGGGGCTGTCGGAGCCGTGCACGAGGTTCTGCTGCACGGCGAGGCCCCAGTCGCGGCCGAAGTCGCCACGGATCGTGCCCGGCGCGGCACTCGTGGGATCGGTGGTGCCCGCGAGCGAACGGAAGCCCTCGATCACGCGGTTGCCCGCCAGCCGGATCGCCACGGACGGGCCGGACATCATGAATTCGAGCAGCGGCTCGTAGAACGGCTTGCCCTCGTGCTCGGCGTAGTGCTCGGCGAGCACATCGCGGTCGGGCTCGACCAGGCGGATGTCGACCAGTGCGTATCCCTTCGCCTCGATCCGGGCGAGGATCGCGCCGGTGAGGCCGCGGGCGACGCCGTCGGGCTTGACGAGGACGAGTGTTTCTTCGGTGGCCATGTCAATCGCTCTCTGTGTGAGTATCGGTTTCTTCGGTCAGTCGGCTCTGCTCCGCCGGACGTCGTGCGTCCAGACGGGCCCCCATGATCGTCGCATACGCCCACATGCCTCCGAAAACCAGCACGACGAGCAGGATGGCGGGCACGAAGAACGCGGACAGCGCCACGATCACCTGCAGCACCCAACCGGCGCTGATCGCCCAGGGCCTTGTGATCATCCCGGCGACGGCCACCATCGCGAGCGCCACGATGATGCCTCCGATGATCGCCCACCACTGCGGCAGGCCCCACGGCAGGGAGTTCAGGCCGAAGATCGTGAGCCCGACGAGCAGCACGACGATGGCTTCGAATCCCAGCACGATCGGGGCGAGCTTCTGCACCAGCGTGCGCGGCGCACGGGCCGGTCGCGGCGCCGGGGCGTCGCTCATGCGCGCCACCCCGACTTCCAGTCCTCTTCCTCCGCCAGCGCGATCGCCTCGCCTGCGAGCACGATTGACCCTGCGATCACGACGGCGCGACGCTCCGACGTGGCGGCCCACTCGCGCGCCGCGTCCGCGGCGTCGGCCAGTGAGGGGTGCACGGATGCGCGGTGCCCTGCGGCCTCGACGAGGTCGGCGATCGCGTCGGCGTCGCTCGCGCGCTCGGTCTCGGGCGCGGTCGCGAACACGTGAGCCGCAGCCGGTGCGAGTTCGGCGATGATGCCCGCGGCATCCTTGTCCGCGAGGATGCCGAGTACGAGCCCCCACTCGTCGAAGTCGAAGCTGTCGTCGAGCGACTGGGCCAGCGCCTTGGCGCCGTGCGGGTTGTGGGCCGCGTCGACGACGACCGTCGGCGCGATTCCCAGCAGCTGGAGTCGTCCAGGGGAGGTCGCCCCCTGCAGGCCCTCGGTGATGATGTCGCCCGCGATGTGCTGAGAGCCCGCGCCGATCAACGATTCGACGGCCGCCACGGCGAGGGCCGCGTTGTGCCCCTGATGCGCGCCGTACAGCGGCAGGTACTCCTCGACGTAGGCGCCGGCGAGGCCGCGTATCGTCAGCAGCTGGCCGCCGACCGCGAGCTTCTGCTCCGTCAGGCCGAATTCATCGCCCTCGAACGCGATCGTCGCATTCTTCTCCGCGGCGACCCGGCGCAGCACCTCAGCGGCCTCTGCGGGCTGCTGGGCCGACACCACGGCGGCGCCGTCCTTGATGATCCCGGCCTTGACCTCCGCGATCGCAGTGATCGTGTCGCCGAGCCTGTCGGCATGATCGATGGCGATCGGCGCGAACACCGCGACGTCTCCGTCGGCGGTGTTCGTGGAATCCCACGAGCCGCCCATGCCCACTTCGAGCACGAGGACATCGACCGGAGCATCCGATGCCGCGACGAACGCCAGCACCGTGAGCAGCTCGAAGAACGTCAGGGGCGCATCGCCGGTCTTCTGGAGCTCGGCATCCACGATGGACACGAAGGGCTCGATCTCGTCCCACGCATCGGCGATCGCGCCGTCCTCGACCGGTTCCCCGTCGATCATGATCCGCTCCGTGAAGCGCTCCAGATGCGGGCTCGTGAACAGCCCGGTGCGCAATCCGTGGGCGCGCAGCAGGCTCTCGATCATCCGAGCGGTCGACGTCTTGCCGTTGGTACCGGTGATGTGGATGACCCGGTACGTCTTCTGCGGGTCGTCGAGGAGTTCGAGGATGCGAGCGGTGCGCTCCTTGCGCGGCTGCACCCACCGCTCCCCCGCCCTGCTCAGCAGCGCCTCGTAGACGGCGTCTGCGCGTGCGCGGTCGTTCATGCGGATGCTCCTTCGATGTGGGAGTCGATCGTCACGATGATCGCCGACTTGTCCGACCCGAGCGCCGTGGCCCCGGTGCGGAACACGCCGTCGCCGGGGTTGGTGACGTCCTTCACCAGTTCGTCCATGTCGTCCGTCGGCTGCACGGCGAAGGCGATGGCGAGCGTCTCCCCTGCGATCAGGTCGGCGTGCGAGCGCAACGCGTCGGCGTTCTCCGGCGAGACGTTGAGCGCCAGCACGATGCGGTCGCTGACATCGAGACCGGCGTTCTTCCGAGCCTCCTGCACGACGCGGATCGCGTCACGGGCCATGCCCTCGGATTCGAGTTCGGGCGTGGTCTGCGTATCGAGCAGTACGAAGCCGCCGCTCGGCACGATCGCGAGCGCCTCGCCCTCCGGCCGTCCTGTCGTCTCGAGCTCGAGCTCGTACTCGGCGGGCTCGAGCGCGATGCCGTCGACGATGACCGTGCCGTCCTTCTCCTCCCAGAGCCCGGCCCTGGCGCCGGCGATCACGTGCTGCACCTGCTTGCCCAGACGAGGTCCTGCTGCGCGAGCGTTGACGCTCAGCCGGTGGCTGATGCCGTACTCGACCGCTGCCGTCTCGGTGAGCTGCACGAGCTCCACCGACTTCACGTTCAGCTCGTCGCGGAGGATGTCCTCGAACTGGCCCAGCGAACCGGCCAGAGGCGAGACGACGCTGAAACGCGCGAGCGGCAGACGAACGCGCAGCTTCTCCTTCTTGCGCAGGGCGTTGCCGACGCTGGAGAGCTCGCGCACAGCATCCATTGCGCCCTGGATGTCATCCGCGGCGGGGAAGGCGTCGGCATCCGGCCAATCGGTCAGGTGCACGCTGCGCCCGCCTGTGAGCCCCTGCCACACCCGCTCGCTGATCAGCGGCACGAGAGGTGCGGCGACGCGGGTGAGCGTCTCGAGCACGGTGTACAGCGTGTCGAATGCCTCGCGGCTCTTCGGGTCGTCGGTCACGCCGGTCCAGAAGCGGTCGCGCGAGCGGCGGATGTACCAGTTGGTCAGCACCTCGGCGAAGTCGCGGAGGCGAGCGGATGCCGTGGTCGAGTCGAGCCCTTCGAGATCGGCGCGTACCTCTCGGGCGAGGTCGCCGGTGCGCGCCAGGATGTACCGGTCGAGCACGTCGGTCGAGTCGGTGCGCCACTCGGCCTCGTAGCCGCCGTCCGAGGCGTTCGCGTACGTGGCGAAGAAGTACCACGAGCTCCACAGCGGCAGCAGGAACTCGCGCACGCCGGCGCGGATGCCCTCCTCCGTGACGGCGAGGTTGCCGCCGCGCAGCACGGAACTCGACATCAGGAACCAGCGCATCGCGTCGGATCCGTCGCGATCGAGCACTTCCGAGACGTCCGGGTAGTTGCGCAGGGACTTCGACATCTTGTAGCCGTCGCTGCCCAGCACGATTCCGTGGCAGCTGACGCCGGTGAACGCCGGCCGGTCGAACAGGGCGGTCGACAGCACGTGCATCAGGTAGAACCAGCCACGGGTCTGCCCGATGTACTCGACGATGAAATCGGCGGGTGAGTGCGAGTCGAACCACTCCTGGTTCTCGAACGGGTAGTGCACCTGCGCGTACGGCATCGATCCGGAGTCGAACCAGACGTCGAAGACGTCTTCGATGCGCCGCATGGTCGACTTCCCGCTGGGGTCGTCGGGGTTGGGGCGCGTCAGCTCGTCGATGTACGGCCGGTGCAGGTCGACCTCGCCCTCCGGGTTGCGCGGAAGGGTTCCGAAGTCGCGCTCCAGATCTTCCAGCGAGCCGTAGGCGTCGACGCGAGGGTGCTCAGGATCGTCGCTCTTCCAGATCGGGATCGGCGAGCCCCAATAGCGGTTGCGGCTGATCGACCAGTCGCGCGCGCCCTCGAGCCACTTGCCGAACTGACCGTGCTTGACGTTCTCGGGCACCCAGGTGATCTGCTCGTTGTTCGCGAGCATCTTGTCCTTGATGTCTGTCACGCGGATGAACCAGCTCGAGACGGCCTTGTAGATCAGGGGGTTCCGGCACCGCCAGCAGTGCGGGTAGGAGTGCTCGTAGCTCGCTTCGCGGACGAGGCGGCCCTCGTCCTTGAGCTGACGGATGAGCGGACGGTTCGCGTCCATCCACAGCTGGCCGGCGACATCGGTGACGTTGGGCAGGAAACGCCCGCCGTCGTCGAGCGAGATGATCGTGGGGATGCCGGCCGCCCCAGCCACGCGCTGGTCGTCCTCACCGTAGGCCGGAGCCTGATGGACGATGCCCGTGCCGTCCGTGGTGGTGACGTAGTCATCCGCGAGGATGCGCCAGGCGTTCTCGGTGCCGTAGGTCTCGGTGTCGGCGTAGTAGTCGAACAGCCGGTCGTAGGTGACGTCCTGCAGCTGCGCGCCCATGACGGTCGCGTCGACGGCGGCCGCAGCATCCGCTGCCGTCTCGTAGCCGAGATCCTTGGCGTAGCCGGCGAGCAGGTCGCGCGCGAGCAGGTAGCGATGAGCCGATGCCTCGACCGTCTCGCCCTCGTTGTGGACGTCCGCAGCTCCGGCAGGGCCAGCGGGAAGGACGACGTACTCGATCTCCGGCCCCACGGCGAGCGCGAGGTTGGTCGGCAGCGTCCACGGGGTCGTCGTCCACGCGAGAGCGCGCACGCCGGTGAGTCCGAGCGACTCGGCCTTCGCGCCGGTGAGGGGGAACGTGACAGTGACCGAAGGGTCCTGACGCATCTTGTAGACGTCGTCATCCATGCGCAGCTCGTGAGCGCTGAGCGGAGTCTCGTCGCGCCAGCAGTACGGCAGCACGCGATACCCCTCGTACGCGAGGCCCTTGTCGTACAGGGTCTTGAATGCCCAGAGCACGCTCTCCATGTAGTTCGTGTCGAGCGTCTTGTACCCGCGCTCGAAGTCGACCCAGCGCGCCTGGCGGGTGACGTAGTCCTGCCACTGGTCCGTGTAGGTGAGCACGGACTCGCGCGCCTTCGCGTTGAAGACGTCGATGCCCATGGCCTCGATCTCGCTCTTCTCGGTGATGCCGAGCTGCTTCATTGCCTCGAGCTCAGCGGGCAGACCGTGCGTGTCCCAGCCGAAGACGCGATCGACCTTCTTGCCAATCATGGTCTGGAAACGCGGGAAGAGGTCTTTGGCGTATCCGGTGAGCAGGTGGCCGTAATGCGGCAGACCGTTGGCGAACGGAGGGCCGTCGTAGAAGACCCACTCCTCGGCGCCCTCGCGCTGGGCGATGGACGCGCGGAAGGTGTCGTCCTGCTCCCAGAAGTCGAGCACCTCGCGCTCGATCTGCGGGAATCGAGGGCTGGGGACGACATCGGCGGCCGGGCCGAAGGATGAGATTCTGGGGTAGGTCATGTGTGCTCGCAGTGCTCGTGGCGGATGCTCCGTGCGAGGACGATCCTCTCGGACCGCGGTACCACCTCGCGTGCGGTGCCTCACGGCACTGCCACTCTCACTGCGGCGATGACGGGCCTGCCCCGCTCGGTTCTACTGGGCCTTGCGGCTGTTCTTCCGAGAGCTCCCCGGTGATGGCCGGATCAACGCGTGTGAATCCATTGTACGCGGCGGCGCGCGGCGAACGGTGCGTCGCAGTTGTGCGCTTCGGTCGGAGAATTGCACGTTCTTCGGAGCCATCCACTGTTTCAGCTCCGAAGAAGCCGCACTTCTCCGAAGTTAGTGCTCGGTGTTCAGTCCTCAGACCCAGACCTCAACTTGCGAGGTGCAGCCCCTGCGCCACGGCCCGCATGATCAGATCCTGCACAGCAGGCCAATCGTGCATCAGCTGCTGATAGCTGACGCGGATCACGTGGTAACCCATGAGACGGAGTTCCGCATCGTGCCGGATATCCTCGCTGCGCTGGGCACCGACGTGATGTTTCCCGTCGATCTGCAGCACGAGCCGGCCGCCGATGAGCACATCGACGCGGTGCCCCGCTATCCACGTCTGAATCAGCAGTCGGAGTTTCAACCAGCCCAGGCGCTCACGGATATAGGTCTCGGTTCCGGCGTCGGCGAAAGGACTGGCCCGATTGAGCAGATTGCGTGCCGCCCCCTTCCAGGGATACTCGGCGAGACCGGCAACCGTCACCAGTCCCTTGTTCAGAGCGGACTCCCAAGTGGCCAGCGCGCGTTCGAACGGTTCGCAGTCGGCCACGAGCGCGAGTACATTCTCGATCGGATCGACGAGGGCATCAGGATGCCGCGGCAGCATGGGCTCAGACCAGTGCACATGCGCGCGCTCGGTCTTGCCGCCCGAGCCATGCGGATCCGCGCCGACGTGGAATCTGTCCGGCTTCTCGTGCACCCACAGGTCGAGGCGGGCTGCTTGCGAGATGCAGGTGACCACCACACCGGTACGAGCCGCAGCAACCAGCACCGGGTCGGCATCTTTCGTCGCCACCCACCCTCGGCGAATCCGGATGAGATGGCCGGCGTCCACCTCACGTTCCAGGGCAGTGCGGCTCACACCCTGTGCGCGCAAGCGTTGCGTACGAACGACGCCGCCCAGCTCCACGACGAGCTCGACGGGGAGGCTGGCAGTGGGATACAGCATCCGGTGATTCTGCCTTGCAGCCGGCAGACGTGCCCGGTGAGATCACAGGAACGGTGGAGCGATCCCACGGATCGTCGACGGTGCAGAGCTATTGACGCATGCGCCCGTACCGGAGAATTGCACGTTCTTCGGAGCCATCCAATGCTTCAGTTCCGAAGAAGCCGCAGTTCTCCGAAGAACGTGCACGCCGCGCAACGAACGCGTGCGGCTGAGGCGTCGTGGCGTGTCCGCACCACCGCATACGCTCGAGGAGTGCCCCGCTCCGACTCCCCCGCCGCTCCTCGTGTCTCCGCCCCTGACATCCCGCCCCATCTCGCCGATGCCGCGCCCGCACGCAGTGCGGATCTGCTGGCCGCGCGACTCGACCTCTCCGGCACGGTCGACCTCGCCTACGCCTCGCTCGAGCAGTGCGTCATCGCCGCTGACACCGACGGCGTCGATCTGGTCGGTGCCACGATCCTCGATGTCGAGATGACCCGGGTTCGCATCGCATCGCTGAGTCTGCGCAACTCCGGCATCCGTCGCCTGCGCATCTCCGGCGGCCGCATAGGAACCCTCGACCTCAGCGGTGCCCGCATCGATGAGCTCGAACTGCGCGATCTGCGCGTGGACTACCTCAACCTCGGCGGCGCCAAGGGCACCGATCTGCTGTTCGCCGGATGCACGATCCGCACCCTCGACATGCCGCAGGCCGAACTCACCCGCGTGCTCTTCGACGACTGCCGCAGCGACGAGATCGACCCGCGTGGGCTCAGGGCGAGCGACGTCGACCTGCGCGGACTCGACGCCATCGCGTTCACGGACACGAACGGCCTTCGCGGCACCACGCTCACCACGTTCCAGGTGCAGCAGCTCGCCCCGGCCCTGGCCGCCGGGGTCGGCATCCAGGTCGCGGACTGAGATCGAAACGGGTCATCACCGCCCCGCGGCGAGCAGTTCCTGAGTGAACGGATGCTGCGGCGCAGCGAACACCGCGGCGACGGGCCCCTGCTCGACGACTACCCCGTCCTGCATCACGAGCACGTCGTCGGAGACCGCGGCGACCACGTCGAGGTCGTGCGAGATGAAGATCATGGTCAGCTCGCGATCGCGCTGCAGACGTCCGAGCAGTTGCAGCACCTTCTCCCGCACCGACGGGTCCAGCGCGGATACCGGTTCGTCGAGCACCAGGACGTCGGGGGCTGCGGCGAGCGCCCGAGCGATCGCCGCACGCTGCCGCTGCCCGCCTGACAGCGCGGCGGGCCGACGTCGCGCGAGCACGGGGTCGAGCCCGACCTCCGTCATCAACGCCGCGACGCGGGCGGCCCGGGCTGCACGCGGCACGCCGCCCGCCTCGAGCGCCTCGCGCAGTGACCGCCCGACGGTCCAGCGCGGATCGAACGCGCCGAGCGGATTCTGATGCACGAGCTGCACTCGATGCGCACCCGGTCCGCGGCTCCAGCGCAGTTCTCCCGAGTCGGGCCGGTCCACACCGACGATCATGCGCGCGAGCGTCGTCTTGCCCGACCCCGACTCCCCCACGATCCCGAGCGTCTGCCCCTGAAGCAGCGTGAACGACGCGCCGTCGACCGCCGGAGCACCCGCGAACGCCTTGGACACCTCGACGCCGGTGAGCACGGCATCGCCGAGCCCGAATCGATCGGCGCGCGGGGGGTGCGTCGTCGCGGCGATGAGCTCACGGGTGTACTCGTGCTGCGGTGCGCTCAGCACATCGGCCGCTGTCCCCTGCTCGATGACGCGCCCCGCCCGCATCACGAGCACGCGGTCCGCGACCCGCCGCACGGCCGCGATGTCGTGACTGATGAAGACCACAGCAGTGCCAGCGTCCGCGATCGAGCGCAGCAGCGCGAGCACCCGCGCCTGCACCGTGGCGTCGAGAGCCGTGGTCGGCTCATCCGCGACGAGCACGGCGGGCTCACCGGCGAGCGCGGATGCGATCAGCGCGCGCTGCCGCAGGCCGCCGGAGAGCTCATGGGGGTATTGGCCGGCCCGGCGCGCAGCATCCGTCATCGACACCGACTCGAGCAGGTCGATCGCGCGTTCGCGGCGCTCGCGTCGCGAGAGGCGCGTGTGGATCGCGAGCGGTTCGGCCACCTCGGAACCGACGCGCCGTAGCGGATCCAGCGACACCAGCGCGTCCTGCGAGACCAAGCCGACACGGCTGCCCCGCAGGTCACGCCACTCGCTCTCCGAGAACGCGCGCGCGTCCACGCCGTCGATGCTCAGCACGTCTGCGGTGACGCGTGCCGACTCAGGCGTCAGTCCGAGCAGGGCGGATGCGGTGATCGTCTTGCCAGCGCCGGATTCCCCGACGATCGCCACGCACTCCCCTGCGGCGACGTCGAACGAGACGCCGTCGACGAGCAGCATCCCCTGCACCGTCACCGACAGCCCCTGCACGACGAGTGCGCTCATCACGCTCTCCCCTCGGCGCTGGCCCGCAGACTGCGACCGACGATGGTCGCCGACACCACGGTCAGCGTGATCGCGACACCGGGGAACGCCGCGATCCACCATGCCGTGCCGAGCGCGTTGCGTCCGCCCGAGAGCATGAGCCCCCATTCGGGCGACGGTTCGGTCGGTCCGAGTCCGAGGAAGCTGAGGCCGGCGGCCGCGAGGATGCTGGAGCCGATCCCGATCGTCGCCAGCACGCTGAGTGAGCCGAGCACCCCGGGGACAACGTGCCGGACGAACGCCCGCATCGGCGGCACCCCGAGAATGCGAGCGGCCTCGACGTGCTCGGCGAGGGAGAGCGAGCGCGTCTGCACCCGCGCGAGCCGCACGTACACGGGCACGGCGGCGATCGTCACCGCGATCGCGACGTTGGTCGGGCCCGGTCCGAGAATCGCGACCACCACGAGCGCGACGAGGAACTCAGGGAAGGCGAGCAGCACGTCCGTGACGCGCATGACCGTGGCATCCACCGCCCGCGGGGCGATGCCGGACAGCGCGCCGACGACGAGGCCGATCACCAACGCGAGTGCGGTAGCGAGCAGTCCGATGCCCACCGAACGCCCTGCGCCGTGGACGACGCGCGAGAACACGTCGCGTCCGCTCTGATCCGTGCCGAACAGGTGCGCCGCGCTGGGCGGCTCCAGCGCGGCCCGCACATCCGTGCGCAGCGGGTCCTGCGTCGCGATCAGCTGCGGGAACAGCGCCATGACGGCCACCACGGCGAGGATGGCGAGTGCGGCCCATAGCAGCGCGCGCCGTGGGCCGGTCCCCCGCGTCGACACGCGCACGCGGCGATCGATGTCCGCACGAGCAGAAACGCTCATGTCCTCACCTCCCGTACCCGCGCGTCGATCGGTCGCAGCCGAGGGTCGAGCACCGGATAGAGCAGTTCGACGATGAGATTGACGACGACGAAGACGAGCGCGCTGAACAGGATGATCCCGGTGATGACAGGGAGGTCGCGGTCGGTGATCGCCGAAAGCGTCACCCGCCCGAGTCCCGGCCTGGCGAACACCGTCTCCACGAGCACCGCGCCTCCGAGCAGCGACCCGACCAGATAGGCGGCGAGGGTGAGTGCTCCTGCCGCGCCGTGGCGCAGCGTGTGATGCGCGGTGAGCCGCACCTGTCCTGCTCCGCGCGCCCGCACGGTGGTCGCCCACGGCTGGCGCTCGGCCGCCTCGATGCCGTCCCGCAGCACCTGGCCGAGCAGAGCAGCGACCGGCAGTGCCAGGGTGACCGCCGGCAGGATGATCGTGGCGGGGTTGCGCGTACCGGAAACCGGGAACCAGCCGAGGCCGAACGCGAACACGCTGAGCAGCAGGATGCCGATCCAGAACACCGGCGAAGAAAGCACGACCAGCTCGACCCCAGCGACGATTCCACGCGACACCCGCCCACGGGCGAACAGCGCCACGGCGAGGGCGAGCACCACCGCGATCACGAGCGCGAGCGCCGTCAGCTGCACCGTCGCACCGAGCTGCCGACCGATCACCTCGGTCACCGGCATCCGCAGCTGGTACGACTCGCCCAGATTCCCCTGCAGCAGTTGCCAGAGGTACGAGAAGTACTGCTCCAGCGGCGGGCGGTCCAGCCCCAGCTCGGCACGGATGCCGTCTTTGACCGTTTCGCTCACCTGGGCCTGCGGCCCCAGCATCACCGAGACCGGGTCGCCAGGGATCACCCTGAAGGCGAGGAAGGCGAGCGTCGCCGCGCCCCACAGGACGATGACGACGGATGCCGCGAGTCCTGCGATCCGGGAGAGCAGAGGCTTCACGACCGGATCAGCCGACCGTGACCTCGTAGAACAGCGGGCGCCCGTACAGGTCGTACTCGAGACCCGAGACGGTGTCGTTCACGGCGGTGATGAGCGACGGGCTGTAGAGCGGCACGATCGCAGTGTACTCAGCATTCCACTGCTGCAGCTGCTGGTAGATCGCGGCCCGCGCGTCGACGTCGCTGGTCGCGATGCCCTCTTCGAGCAGTCCGTCGATCTCCGGATCGGTGACCTGCGAGGCGTTCTGGAACCCGTCGGTGTGCAGGTGGCTGCGCAGCAGATCGCCATCGACGCCGGAGAAGCCCCAGTCGGTGAGGTCGAAGGTCTTGGGTCCGTACTGCTCGTTGTAGGCGCCGGGCTCGAGCACCTCTCGCACGACCTCGAAGCCGATGTCGGCGAGGTCGGACTGGATGGCGTTGGCCAGCGCCGCGTTGTCGTCGGACACCGGCGTGTACGCGATCCAACGCACCGAGAGACGCTGCCCGTCCTTCATTCGGATGCCGTCGCCGTCGCGCTCGGTCCAGCCGGCCTCGTCCAGCAGGCTGTTCGCCTCATCCTGGTCGAACGGCCGGTCGCCCTCGAGCGAGGCGTCGTATCCGGGCGTCGTCGAGCCGAGGATGCTCCAGGCACGCGGGAACTGGCCGAAGAAGATCTCCTCGACGGCCGCGTCGACGTCGATGCCACGGGCGAACGCCTGTCGCACCTTCTCGTCGGCGAAGACGCCGTACTTCTCGTTCAGGTAGAGCGAGTAGGGAAGCCCGGGATACTCGTTCGAGTCGACAGCGAGCGTGTCGGGCAACTCGGCGGCGAGGTTCGGCGGGATGTTGCTGGCGAGGTCGGCCTCGCCGCTTTCCACGACACCGGCGCGCACGGACGCCTCCGGCAGGATCTCGACGCGCAGCGTCTCGAACTGCACGGCTTCCGCGCCCCCCGGGCCCCACGCGTAGTCGGAGTTGCGGGTATAGACGATCTCCTGGTCAGGTGTGTACTCGGTCAGTTCGAACGGGCCCGTCCCCACTGTGACGTCGGGACCGCCGGCCTTGAGCTGATCGGCAGAGCTCTCCAGCACCGCCGGCGAGTAGAAGCCGAGCAGCGGGGTGCTGGCGGCTTGCAGGAACGGCGCGTACGGCTGGCTGAAGCTGACCTCGACGGTGTGCTCGTCGATGACCTCCGTACCGGCATAGAACTCGCCACCGAGCATGCTCTCGGCCTGGGCGGATGCCGTCTCAGGGTCGGCGATGCGATCGAAGTTCGCTTTCACCGCCTCCGCGTCGAACGGCTCCCCGTCGTGGAAGGTGACGTCGTCGCGCAGATCGAACGTGTACGTCGTGCCGTCTTCGGAGACGGTCCAGTCGGTGGCCAGCCACGGCGAGAACGAGCCGTCCGACTCCTGGAACACCAGCGAGTCGAGCACGACCCGCTGCACCATGCTCGACACGTCGAGCTGACTCGTCTGCGGGTCCATGTGCCCGGCCGACAGGTTCGCGCCCTCGATGGCCCAGATCACTTCCCCACCGTTGTCACCGCCGGAAGAATCCGCGGGACCGGCGCAGGCGCTCAGCGTCAGGGCGGCGACCGCGGCGAGCGCGGTGATGGGAAGAATACGGCGCACGTGCGGAGTGGGCATGCGAGTCCTCAGGAAGAGTGAAGGGGGTCTCTCGATTCTAGCCCCGGTTTGTTGGACGCAGTCGATCTACATCGACATCCGGCCCTGACCGCCTTCGGTAGACTGGCTGTCACAACCCACACTCAGGCACGCTCACACAGTGCCGCATACATCGCGCAAGGAGACCTCCATGTCGGCAACCGTCCAGAACCAGATCCCCGACAAGCCCGCACTCGAAGGTCTCGAGGCGAAGTGGGACGGCGTCTGGGCGGAGCGGGGAACCTACCTGTTCGATCGCCTGCGCGCCGCAGAGCTCGGACGCGAAGGCGTCTACTCGATCGACACGCCTCCGCCGACGGCATCCGGTTCTCTGCACATCGGCCACGTGTTCTCGTACACGCACACCGACGTCAAGGCGCGCTACGAGCGCATGCGCGGCAAGAGCGTGTTCTACCCGATCGGCTGGGACGACAACGGCCTGCCCACCGAGCGCCGCGTGCAGAACTTCTACGGCGTGCGCGTCGACCCGACGCTCCCCTACGACCCGGACTTCACCCCGCCCTTCGAGGGCAACGCGAAGAGCCTGAAGGCCGCCGACCAGCAGCCCATCAGCCGCCGCAACTTCATCGAGCTGTGCGAGCGCCTCACCGTGGAGGACGAGAAGCAGTTCGAGGATGTCTTCCGCCAGATGGGTCTCAGCGTCGATTGGACGCAGACATACCGCACGATCTCCGACGAGACGATCCGCCAGAGCCAGCTCGGCTTCATCCGCAACCATGAGCGCGGCGAAGCGTACCAGGCACTCGCGCCGACGCTGTGGGATGTCGACTTCCGCTCCGCCATCGCGCAGGCCGAGCTCGAGGATCGCGAACAGCAGGCGTCGTACCACCGCATCGCGTTCCACAAGTCCGATGGCTCGGGTGACATCCACATCGAGACGACCCGCCCCGAGCTGCTCGCGGCGTGCGTGGCTCTTGTCGCGCACCCCGACGACGAGCGCTACCAGCCGTATTTCGGCTCGACAGTGCGCACGCCCCTGTTCGACGTCGAGGTCCCGGTGCTCGCGCATCACCTCGCGCAGCAGGACAAGGGCTCCGGCATCGCGATGGTCTGCACGTTCGGCGACGTCACCGACATGATCTGGTGGCGCGAGCTCGACCTGCCGATCCGCACGATCCTGGGCCTCGACGGTCGCGTGATCGCGGATGCTCCAGAAGCGATCGAATCGGATGCCGGCACCGCCGCCTACGCGGAGCTTGCGGGCAAGACCGTCTTCAGCGCCAAGAAGCGCGTCGTCGAGCTGCTGGAGGAGTCGGGCGAGCTCCTCGAGGTCTCCAAGCCCTTTAACCATGCCGTGAAGTTCTTCGAGAAGGGCGACCGCCCGCTCGAGATCGTCTCGACGCGTCAGTGGTACATCCGCAACGGCGCCCGTGACGAGGCACTCCGCGACCAGCTCATCGCGCACGGCAAGCAGCTGCAGTGGCACCCCGATTTCATGCGCGTGCGCTACGAGAACTGGGTCGGCGGCCTCACGGGCGACTGGCTCGTCTCGCGTCAGCGCTTCTTCGGCGTGCCGCTCCCGGTCTGGTACGGCCTGGACGAGAACGGCGAACGCGACTACGACCGCGTGCTGATGGCGTCGCCGGAGCAGCTGCCCATCGACCCGACCAGCGATGTGCCGGCCGGCTACACCGAGGACCAGCGCGGCGTCGCGGGCGGTTTCGAGGCCGAGACCGACATCCTCGACACCTGGGCCACCTCGTCTCTGACCCCGCAGCTGGCCGGTGGATGGCAGCGTGACGAGGAGCTGTGGAGCCTCGTCGCCCCGTTCGACGTGCGCCCCCAGGCGCAGGACATCATCCGCACCTGGCTGTTCTCGACCATGCTGCGCTCGACGCTCGAAGACGGCAGGTCGCCGTGGAAGCACGCCTCGATCTCCGGCTTCATCGTCGACCCCGACCGCAAGAAGATGTCGAAGTCGAAGGGCAACGTGGTCACGCCCGCAGACATCCTCGAGAAGCACGGGTCGGATGCCGTGCGCTACTGGGCGGCCTCCAGTCGCCTCGGAGTGGATGCCGCGTTCGATCCGCAGAACCCGACGCAGATGAAGATCGGCCGCCGTCTGGCGATCAAGGTGCTCAACGCGGCGAAGTTCGTGCTGTCGTTCCCGGTGCCGGAGGGTGCGCAGGTGACGCACGCGCTGGACGCGTCCATGCTGACGGCGCTCGACGAGGTCGTCCGTGAGACGACCAAGGCGTTCGACGCGTTCGACCACGCCCGCGCGCTGGAGGTCACGGAGTCGTTCTTCTGGGCCTTCTGCGACGACTACCTCGAGCTCGTCAAGGAGCGCGCGTACGACCAGACCCATGTCGGCCAGCCTTCCGCCGCGCTCGCGCTGCGGATCGCGCTGTCGACGCTGTTGCGCCTGCTGGCACCTGTCGTGTCGTTCGCCACGGAGGAGTCGTGGAGCTGGTTCGAACAGGGCTCGATCCACACGGCGTCCTGGCCGGAGCCGCTCGGCACCGAAGGCGACGCCGCAGTTCTGGCTGCCGCGAGCGCCGCGCTGATCGGCATCCGTCGTGCCAAGACCGAGGCGAAGGCCTCTCAGAAGACGCCGGTGTCACGTGCGGTGATCGTCGCCCCGGCGGAGACCCTCGAGGCATTGCGCGCCGCGGCGGACGATCTGCGTGCCGTCGGCCGCATCGCCGTGCTCGAGTTCGCGGAGGGCGACGAGCTCGCGGTCACGGAGATCGAACTGGCTCCCGTGGAGGCGAGCTGATGCAACTCGGCACGCGTTGGGCGACGGGTTCGGCTGCCCCGGCATCCGTTCCCGCCGTTCTGAAGCCCGCCATCGCCGAGGTCGAGGCGCAGGGCATCACCGGCATGTGGACCCTCACGTGGCTGGAGGGCCGCCCGATCGCGGAGCTGGATGCGGGGTGGGAAGTGCTGGTCACGGCATCCGGCGAGGTCGTCGCCCGTCCCTTCCAGGACTGAGCGCGCTCGACTTCAGCGCCCCATCAGACCCACCTGTGCGAGCAGGTGCTCCGTCGCCAGAGGATCGGTCCTTCGCGTCTGCTCAGCCTGGATCGCGGTGAGCATCGTCGCACGCCGGTCCTCTCGGCGCTGTGCACGCCCCGTGGCCCAGCGGGTGATCGCGGCCGCGAGGCGTATGGACGCGCGTTCGATCAGGGATGCGCCCCTCGGTACCGGGATCACCCGGGTGATGGCCACTGCGCTCACGATGCGGCCTCCTTCTTGGTCGTGAGATTCTTCAGGGGGAAGACGTCTGCACGCACGCTGACGCGGCGAACGCCTTCACCCTTCTGTCCGCGATAGGTCTCAGAGGCCTCATCGATGACGGCCTCGATCCTCTTGATGAGGTCGATCGTCTGCTCAGCGGTCATGCTGATGCCGCTGGTCATCGACGAGCTCGCATCGGCCCACTCGGCCGGTTCCTTGTCGATGCGGCCGCCGAAGAACTCCATCAGTTCTTCGTGGCGACGGCGATGCACCTCCGCGACGGCGACCTGAAGCGCGGCTTCGCCCGCGGGAGAGCCTTGCACAGCTCGCGAGTCGTAGACGATGCCGCCCACCGGACGCTCCCACCAGCGTTCGCGTCCACCGTGCTCGCCGGCGAGCTCGCGAATCAGATCATGTCGCGCCAGCGCCCGCAGGTGATAGCTGGTCGCACCGGAGGACTCCCCCAGGATCTCGGCGAGGGTGCTCGCGGTCTGCGGGCCTTCCTGAGCGAGGATGTCGAAGATCCGCACCCGCAACGGGTGCGACAGGGCACGGAGAGCGCCGGCGTCCAGCACCCGGCGTTGCGGTGCGGGGGTCTTCCTGTTCTCGGTCATAATGCAAAGATACCTTTGCAAGTATTTCTTTGCAAGTGATTCTTTGCATTGCTTTTCGAGTTGGCCATAGGCTCGTGGGATGACCGATGCCGTGAACCCGCTCCTGACGCCATCCGCTCTCCCTTACGCGCTCCCGGACTACGGCGCGATCCGGCCCGAGCACTACATGCCGGCCTTCCGCGCGGCGTTCGATGAGCATCTCGCGGAGATCCGGCGCATCACGATGGTGCGATCGATGCCCACGTTCGAGAACACGATGGTGCCGCTCGAGCAGTCCGGTGCAGCTCTGGATCGCATCGCGCACGCCTTCTACACGGTGAGCTCAGCCGATGCCACGGACGAGATCCAGGCGATCGACGAGGAACTCGCCCCGCTGATGGCGGCGCACGAGGATGCCATCCGCCTCGACGCGCAGCTGTACTGGCGGGTCAAGACCCTGCACGAGCAGCTCGATGAACTGGAGCTCGACGGCGAGAGCCGCTATCTGGTCCAGCGGCACTTCCGTGAGATGACGCACGCCGGAGCCGCCCTTGACGAGGAAGCGAAGTCGCGGCTCACCGCGCTGAACCAGCAGCTGTCGACACTCACGACCACGTTCGAGAAGAATCTGCTCGCCGACACCAATGACCTCGCCGTGCTGTTCGAGAACGCCGAAGCGCTGGACGGGCTGACCGACGGCGAGCTCTCGGCTGCCGCGCGGGCGGCGACCGAACGCGGTCACGATGGAGGCTTCCTCATCTCGCTGCCGCTCTTCACGGGGCATCCCTACCTCGCGTCATTGACGAACCGTGAGAGCCGCCGTCTCATCATGGAGGCCTCCCGCTCGCGCGGCATCCGCGGCAACGCGAACGACAACCGCGCCGTGCTGACGGAGATCGTCGCGCTGCGTGCCGAGCGCGCGGTACTGCTCGGCTATCCCTCGCACGCCGCCTATGTGACCGCCGACGAGACCGCCGGGACGCCGGAGGCCGTATCGGATCTGCTTCACCGGCTCGCACCGGCCGCAGCATCCAACGCCCGTGCCGAGCAGGAGGCGCTCCAGGCGATCATCGACGAGACCGAGGAGCAGCCGTTCGCGCTGGAGGCGCACGACTGGGCCTTCTTCACCGAGAAGGTGCGCAGCGCGAAGTACGACATCGACACGGCGGCACTGCGCCCTTGGTTCGAAGCCGAGCGGGTGTTGCAGGACGGTGTCTTCCACGCGGCGACGCAGCTGTACGGCGTGACGTTCACCGAGCGTGCGGATCTCGTCGCATACCACCCTGGTGCGCGCATCTTCGAGGTGCACAACGCCGGCGGCAGTGCGCTCGGCCTGTACGTGCTCGACCTCTACACCCGCGACACCAAACGAGGCGGGGCGTGGATGAATCCGATCGTCAGCCAATCAGCGCTGCGCGGCACCGCACCGGTCGTCGTGAACAACCTGAACGTGTCGCAGCCGGGCGATGGGCAGCCGACGCTGTTGACGCTCGACGAGGTAACAACCCTGTTCCATGAGTTCGGGCATGCGCTGCACGGCCTGTTCGCGACGGTCAACTACCCGCACTTCGCGGGGACCAATGTGTTCCGCGACTTCGTGGAGTTCCCGAGCCAGGTGAACGAGATGTGGATCCTGTGGCCGGAGGTTCTCGACAACTATGCGCGCCACTACGAGACGGGCGAGCCGCTGGATGCGGCTGTCGTCGAGCGGCTGCGCGCGACAGAGGCGTTCAACCAGGGGCACGACACGAGCGAGTACCTCGCCGCCGCATGGCTCGATCAGGCGTGGCACCGGGTGGGCACCGATGCGCAGATCGGTGATGTCGCCGCTTTCGAGGCGGCCGCACTCGCAGAGATCGGGCTCGACAACCCCGCGGTGCCGACGCGGTACTCCTCCACGTACTTCGCGCATGTGTTCTCCGGCGGCTACAGCGCGGGGTACTACTCGTACATCTGGAGCGAGGTGCTCGACGCCGACACCGTGGAATGGTTCCGCGAGAGCGGCGGTCTCGCGCGCGAGAACGGTGATCGCTTCCGTGCGCGTCTGTTGGGCGTGGGCGGTTCGAAGGATCCGCTTGAGGCGTACCGCGACTTCCGAGGCCGCGACGCCGAGATCGCGCCGCTGCTCACCCGCCGCGGGCTCGGTGGGTGAGAATCGGGGCTTCCTTCGCAGATGTGCGTCAGCCTCGCAGGGATTCGGGGATAGCCTGCGAAGATCGTGCACATCTGCGACCGACGGTACGCGGTCAGGCGGACAGCAGCCCCAGTTCACGAGCGAAGTCGCGCATCCTGGCAGCCATCGCCTGCGGCTCTTCTGCAACCGCGAAATGTCCGCCCTCCGGCATCCGATCGAATGAGCGCAGGTCGCGGTAGAAGCTTCGTGCGACGCTCTCGGGATAGTCGTGCTCGTGCCGCTGGATGGCGATCGCGGCCGGCACCTCGACCGGTGGTATCCGTTCATCTTCTTCGGCATCGAAGTATCGCCTGAACGACGTGGCGATGCTCTGCGTCGACCAGTAGATCATCGCCTCGGTGAGGATGCGGTCACGCGAGATCCTGCGCTCGAGCACTTCAGGGCGTCCCGTCGGCGTGTCACTCCACTCGACGAGCTTCTCCACCAGCCACGCCAGGAGCCCCGCCGGAGAATCGTTCAACGCCGCAGCAAGCGTGTCGGGGCGCGTCCCCTGAATGTGCCCATAGGCGCCGTCCGGCCCGCCGCTCGCCGACAGCCGGTCGAAGAAGGCACGTGCCGCCGGATCCTCGACCCCTGCCCGCTCCTCGTCGGTGCCGAAGTGCGCATGCGTCACAAGGATGCCGTGCACGTGCGCCGGATACGTCGCAGCGATCAGGTCGCTCACATTCGCAGAGATGTCTTCGCCGTACGTGAGATAGCGCTCATAACCCAGCACGTCGCTCATCAGCGCGTGCATCAATCGGGCCATCACGGACTCCGTCATCGTGCCGTCGTACGGTGCGGAGAACGCGAAACCCGGCATGCTCGGAACGACCACGTGGAAATCCGGAAGCAGTCGGGCGAACTCGAGCTGCAAGGCGAACGAGTGCGGCCAGCCGTGCATCACCAGCAGCGCCGGAGCATCGGGGCGCTCAGATCGCAGGTGGGCGAAATGCACGTCGGTGCCCTCGATGTCCGCGATGAACTGCGGATGCTGATTGAGCCACTCCTCACGGGCGGGCCAGTCGAACGTGCTCCACGAATCGACCAGTTCGCGAAGGTATGCCGCATTCATCCCGGTCTCGGGGCGCCGCGGTGAGTCGGGCAGCAGGCGCGAGCGTGACACGCGCTGACGAAGATCGACGATGACATCTTCGGGAACCGAGACTCGGAAGCTGCGCATGCGCTCACCCTAGAGCGGGTCACTGACATCCCACGGTGGCGGCTACCGTATCCGTGGTGCGCGAGAACCTGTGTCGGTTCAGTCCAGATCGTCCGGACCGCTCACGCGCTCTTGCGCTTGCGCTCCATCACGACCGTAGGCGGCGCACCCTCATCGACCGCCGCACGAGTGACGACGACCTTCTTGACGTCTTCGGCCGACGGGATCTCGAACATGATCGGTCCGAGCACGTCTTCGAGGATCGCGCGGAGCCCGCGGGCACCCGTCTTGCGCTCGACCGCGAGGTCGGCGATCGACCGCAGTGCGTCTTCGTCGAACTCGAGCTCGACACCGTCGATCTCGAACATGCGCTGGTACTGCTTGACGAGTGCGTTGCGCGGTCCGGTGAGGATGTCGATCAGTGCGTCCTGGTCGAGCGGCGAAACCGAGGCGATGATCGGCAGACGCCCGATGAACTCGGGGATCAGCCCGAACTTGTGCAGGTCTTCGGGCAGCACTTCGCTGAACAGATCGAGATCCTTCGACTTGTCATGCAGCGGAGCGCCGAATCCGACCCCGTGCTTGCCGACGCGTGCGGACACGATGTCTTCGAGGCCGGCGAAAGCGCCGGCGACGATGAACAGCACGTTCGTCGTGTCGATCTGGAGGAACTCCTGGTGCGGGTGCTTGCGGCCGCCCTGCGGCGGTACCGAGGCGGTGGTGCCCTCGATGATCTTGAGCAGCGCCTGCTGAACGCCCTCACCCGATACGTCTCTCGTGATGGAGGGGTTCTCAGCCTTGCGGGCGATCTTGTCGATCTCGTCGATGTAGATGATGCCCTGCTCGGCGCGCTTCACGTCGTAATCCGCGGCCTGGATGAGCTTGAGCAGGATGTTCTCGACGTCTTCACCGACATAGCCGGCCTCGGTGAGCGCCGTCGCATCCGCGACAGCGAAGGGCACGTTGAGCCGCTTGGCGAGGGTCTGGGCGAGATACGTCTTGCCGCAACCGGTCGGACCGATCATCAGGATGTTGCTCTTGGCGATCTCGACCTCGTCGGCCTTCTGCTCAGCAAGCTGCAGCGTGCCGTGCGCGCGGACGCGCTTGTAGTGGTTGTACACCGCGACGGCGAGCGAGCGCTTCGCGGAATCCTGCCCCACCACGTACTCCTCGAGGAACGAGAAGATCTCGCGGGGCTTGGGCAGATCGAAATCTGCGACGCCCTCGGCGGACGACTCCGCCATGCGCTCTTCGATGATCTCGTTGCACAGCTCGACGCATTCGTCGCAGATGTACACACCGGGGCCAGCGATCAGCTGCTGGACCTGCTTCTGGCTCTTTCCACAGAACGAGCACTTGAACAGGTCAGCGCTTTCACCGATTCGGGCCATGCGCATCCTCCTTGGAGAGCCTGAGAGACATCTTCGAGCCTAACCTCTCCCTCAGACACTCCGGCGCATTGGCGGCCGACCTGATCAGATCATTCCCTCCGCACGGCTCGACCGGTAGATTCGGCGTCATGACCCCGCGCGCCACGAAGATCGTTGTCACGACCGTGACGCTGGTGACCGTAGCCGGGCTGATCGCGCTCGCGACTCCCGCTATAAGCGCCGTGTGGGACGCTGTGACCCCGCTCGCAAGCGCTTCCTCGTCCTCTTCTCCCGCAGATACCACGGCCGCGCCGACCTCCGAGCCGAGCGCCGAACCGGCGACGCAGTCCGACACCGCTGGCCCGCCCAGTGGCTACGTCGACGTCGGCCATGGCACTTCGATTCCTGCTGGCGGACCCGGCGAGTGCACAGCGTCGGCCTACATCTGGATCGGAAGCGACGAGGGCGAGCCGATGCGCGCCGAGATGACCGGCGCGGATCTGGTCGACATGGGACCGCTCGAGTTCGCCGTCGGTGACGTCGGTCTGGATGAACAGGGACGTCCGGCGACCTACACGGTAGCGCCCGGTGACGTATTGACCCGCATCGGCGATCGCTTCTGCATCTACAACGGTATGACGCTCGCCACGCTCAACAATTACCCTGGCGGGGCGATGATCCAGCCCGGTGACATTCTCACGCTGAATGCGGATTACGCCACCGACTTCGTGTACCCGTACCCGATCGACTAGACCAGGCTCTTGGGGTGCCACACCGTCTTCGTCTCGGTGAACGCCGCGATCCGCTCCGGCGAAGCCGTCACCTCGCCGGGCGTGAGCACCCGCTTGAGCGTGTCGGCGGCCGCGATCTGCAGGTCGACCCATTCCAGCCCGTCAGCGCCGGCGAGGTCGAGCGCGTTGACGTCGGCATGCGACGCGAGCCACGGTGCGATCTCCGCGGGCGAGCCGGTGAGAACATTCACGACTCCCCCTGGCACATCGCTCGTCGCGAGCACCTCGGCGAAACTGATGGCGGAGAGCGGATGCTGTTCGCTCGCGATCACGACGACGGCGTTGCCTGCGACCAGAGCGGGAGCGACCACCGAGACGAGTCCGAGCAACGCCGAGTCCTGCGGCGCGACGATGGCCACCACTCCCGTCGGCTCCGGCACGGAGATGTTGAAGTACGCGCCCGAGACGGGGTTGGCGCCTCCCGCGACCTGGGTGTACTTGTCGCACCACCCCGCGTACCAGACCCAGAGGTCGACAGCCTCATCGACCTGTGCCCCTGCGGCTGCGGCCGATACGCCCTCCTGAGCCACGATCTCGTCGACGAACTGCGCGCATCGACCCTCGAGCACCTCTGCGACCCGGTAGAGCACCTGCCCGCGGTTGTACGCCGTCGCGCCGGACCACCCCTTGACCGCCGAGCGAGCGGCGACCACGGCATCCCGAGCGTCCTTGCGAGAGCCTTTGGCAGCATTCGCGAGGAATGCGCCCTTGCTCGAGAGCACCTCGTAGGTGCAACCCGACTCGCTGCGCGGGAACTTTCCGCCGATCGCGAGCTTGTACGTCTTCGGAACAGTCAGTCGCTTGCTCATGCCGAAGCCCCCTTCAGGTATGCGGTGAGACCGTGTCGGCCGCCCTCGCGGCCGTATCCGGATTCCTTGTAGCCGCCGAACGGACTCGCAGGGTCGAACCTGTTGAAGGTGTTCGCCCACACGACACCGGCGCGCAGCTGGTCGGCGACGGCGAGGATGCGCGATCCCTTGTCGGTCCAGATGCCGGCCGAAAGGCCGTACGGCGTGTTGTTCGCCTTGGCGATCGCCTCGGCGGGGGTGCGGAATGTGAGCACCGACAGCACAGGGCCGAACACCTCGTCGCGGGCGATCCGGTGGGACGCTTCGACACCCGTGAAGATCGTCGGAGCGAACCAGAATCCCTTGTCGGGGATGACGCAGTCGGCCGTCCAGCGCTCGGCGCCCTCGGCTTCGCCGATGTCGCTGAGTTCGCGGATGCGATCGAGCTGCGCGGCGGAGTTGATCGCCCCGATGTCGGTGTTCTTGTCGAGCGGGTCGCCGAGGCGCAGAGTCGACAGGCGCGCCTTCAGTCGGTCGATGACCTCATCGTGGATCGACTCCTGCACGAGAAGCCGGCTGCCGGCGCAGCACACGTGCCCCTGGTTGAAGAAGATGCCGTTGACGATGCCCTCGACGGCCTGATCGATCGGCGCGTCGTCGAACACGATGTTCGCCGCCTTGCCGCCGAGCTCGAGCGTGACCTTCTTGCCCGTACCCGCGACGGCGCGGGCGATGTCGCGCCCGACGCCGGTCGACCCCGTGAAGGCGACCTTGTCGACGTCCGGGTGACGCACGAGGGTCGCTCCGGTCGAACCGGCGCCGGTGACGATGTTGACGACACCGGCGGGAAGGTCGGCCTGCTGCAGGATCTCCGCGAAGATGAGCGCGGTCAGCGGCGTCGTCTCAGCGGGCTTGAGGACCACCGTGTTCCCCGCGGCGAGAGCCGGTGCGATCTTCCACGCGAGCATCAGCAGCGGGAAGTTCCACGGGATGATCTGCCCCGCGACACCCAGCGCACGCGGATCCGCACCGAGACCGGCGTGATCGAGCTTGTCGGCCCAGCCCGCGTAGTAGAAGAACCACGATGCGACGAGCGGCACGTCGACGTCGCGGCTCTCCTTGATGGGCTTGCCGTTGTCGAGGCTCTCGGCCACGGCGAGTTCGCGAGCGCGCTCCTGCACGAGACGGGCGATGCGGAAGAGGTACTTGCCTCGGTCGCGACCGCTCATCTTCGACCACACCTTGTCGTAGGCACGGCGGGCCGCGGCGACGGCGCGATCGATGTCCTCGTCCGAGGCTCCGGCGATCTCCGCGATGTGCGATTCGTCGGCCGGGGAGATGGTCGTGAAGCTCTTGCCCGAACCGTCGACGAACTCGCCGTCGATGAACAGCCCGTAGCTGTCGCGCAGGTTCAGGATCGCCTTCGATTCGGGCGCCGGGGCGTATTCCAGGAAAGACATGTCTGGTCCTCAGTCGATCGTGACGTAGTCGGGGCCGGAGTAGTGGCCGGTGGTCATCTTCTGCCGCTGCAGCAGCACATCGTTCAGCAGGCTCGAGGCGCCGAATCGGAACAGATGCGGCTGCAGCCAGTCCTCCCCCGCGGTCTCCGCGACCGTGACGATGTACTTGATGGCGTCCTTGGAGGTGCGGATGCCGCCGGCCGGCTTCACACCGATCTTCTCGCCGGTCGCCCGGTACCAGTCGCGCACGGTCTCGAGCATGAGCAGCGTGGTGGGCAGCGTGGCCGCGGGCTGCACCTTGCCCGTGGACGTCTTGATGAAGTCGCCGCCCGCGAGGATGCCGAGCCACGATGCCCGCTTGATGTTGTCGTAGGTGTTGAGCTCACCGGTCTCGAGGATCACCTTGAGCGAGGCGTAGCTGCCGTCCTCACGGCGGCACGCCTCCTTCACTGCTGAGATCTGATCGAACACGAGTCCGTAGCGCCCCGAGAGGAACGCTCCTCGGTCGATCACCATGTCGATCTCGTCGGCGCCCGCGGCGACCGCCTCAGCGGTGTCGGCGAGCTTGATCGCGAGCGAGGAGCGGCCGCTCGGGAACGCCGTCGCGACCGCGGCGACCGAGATCTTTCCGTCGTCGGGGTCACCATGCAGCGCGCCGAGGGCGTCGATGGCGTATCCGACCATGTCGCCGTATACGCAGACGGCCGCGACGAGCGGTGTCGCCGGGTCACCGGCATCCGGTGTCTTCGCCTTGGCCACGAGCGAACGCACCTTACCGGGGGTGTCCGCACCCTCGAGGGTGGTGAGATCGATCAGTGAGATGATCTTGTCGATCGCCCATGCCTTCGACGTCGTCTTGATCGAACGGGTGCCGAGTCCTGCTGCGCGCTGCTCGAGACCGGTCGCGTCCACGCCGGGCAGTCCATGCAGGAATCGACGCAGAGTGGCATCGTCGGGCTCTCCGCCCAGCACATCCACCGCAGTGCGGCGGGTGAGTTCTTTGGTCGTCATCGTTCCTCCAACAATGCTCGGGCTGTGTTCTCATCGGTGACCAGAACGCTGCAAAGGCCGCTGGTCACGACTGTACGCGTGATGTCATGTTTCGGGGCGCCGGCGGTGACGAAGATCGCCTGCTTCGCTGAGCGCAGGCGATCGAGGTCGACGCCGACCGTGCGCGCGTCGAGCTGCGGATCGACGATGTTGCCGTCCGCGTCGATATATCGGCCTAGCACGTCTCCGACGGCGCCGCGCCGAGCGAGCTCCTCGACGTCGGCGGCGGTCAGATAGCCGTTCTCGACGTGGGCGGATGACGCGTCAGCGGGGCCGGCGGAGAAGAGGTAGGTCTGTGCGGCGGCGGCGTGCTCGAGGATCGCGGAGACGGTGCGATCCGACTCGATCGCCTGCTTGGTCTCGACGCGTTCGAGGATCGCGGGGCTCGGCAGCAGCGTGGCCTGGCCACCGGCGCGCTGGGCGATCGTCATCGCGAGACTCGCCGCCCCTCCTGAACGCCGGTTGAGGCTCACACCGCCGTTGAGCTGCACCACCGTCACACCGTTCGCCCATCCGTCGGGCAGCGCCTCTGCGACGGCCGTCAGCGTACGGCCCCAACTCACGCCCAGCGTGCGCGGCACAGGGCGAAGAGCCGTGAGGTGGTCCGCTGCGGCCTGAGCGACGCGATCGAGCGTGGCGCTCTCTTCGTCCGGCATCGGCACGATGACGGCATCCACGAGACCGAAACGCTCGGTCAGCTCGCGCTCGAGACCGAGTCTGCGTGCGCGCGGATGCACGATCTCGATCCGCACGATGCCCTTCTCGCGTGCCTGTGTGAGGAGCCGTCCCACCTTCCACCGTGAGATCTTCAGGAGGGCGCCGATCTCGTCCTGCGTCTTCGCCTCGTCGTAGTACAGCTCGGCGACTCGTACAGTGAGCAGGTCTTCATCCACGGCATCCTCCCTTCCTCCTCCAGCGTACGCGTGAGCACGCACGCGCGCACGCACCTGCTCATATGCGCATAACGTGGAGGCGGCGCTGCACATTCGTGGGCCTCGCCCGCGCTCGCCCTGCCCTCGTCTCTCGCGCGCCGTGCGCTTCGTTCGGAGATGTGCGCTTCGCTCGGAGGAATCGGGGGAATCACTCCGAAGCAGGCGCACTTCTCCGAGCGAAGCGCACACGCGGAGGGCACGAAAAAGGGGCGACGGTCCGAAGACCGTCGCCCCTTATCGTCGGATGCTACGCGCGCTTGCGCGTCGTGAGCACCTGGTCGACGATGCCGTACTCCAGCGCCTCGGCCGCAGACAGGATGTTGTCGCGGTCGATGTCGCGGTTGACCTGCTCGACCGGCTTCCCGGTGTGCTTGGCCATGGTCTCCTCGAGCCAGGTGCGCATGCGGAGGATCTCCGCCGCCTGGATCTCGATGTCGGACGCCTGGCCCTGGCCCGCCTCGCCCATGGCGGGCTGGTGGATCAGCACACGGGCGTTCGGCAGCGCGAGGCGCTTGCCGGGCGCACCGGCGGCGAGCAGCACGGATGCTGCGGATGCCGCCTGTCCGAGGACGACCGTCTGGATCTGCGGCGCGACGTACTGCATCGTGTCGTAGATCGCCGTCATCGCGGTGAACGAGCCACCGGGCGAGTTGATGTACATCGTGATGTCGCGCTCGGCGTCCTGGCTCTCCAGAACGAGGAGCTGAGCCATCACGTCATCGGCTGACGCGTCGTCGACCTGCACGCCCAGGAAGATCACGCGGTCTTCGAAGAGCTTGTTGTACGGGTCCTGACGCTTGAAGCCGTAGGCGGTGCGCTCCTCGAACTGCGGGAGCACGTAGCGGCTGGACGGCAGGTTGCCGGCGGATTGGAAGGTGGGGGTGTACATAGGAGTCCTTTCGAATCCGCTTAGTTGGCGTCCTGGTCGGTTCCGCCGCCGCCGGTCACGTCACTGGCGTGCTCGCGGATGTGGTCGACGAAACCGTACTCGAGTGCCTCGTCAGCGGTGAACCAGCGGTCGCGGTCGCCGTCCTCGTTGATCTGCTCGACGGTCTTGCCGGTCTGGCCGGCCGTGATCTCCGCGAGGCGCCGCTTCATCGAAAGGATGAGCTGGGCCTGGGTCTGGATGTCGCTCGACGTGCCGCCGAAGCCGCCATGCGGCTGGTGCAGCAGCACGCGTGCGTTCGGGGTGATGTAGCGCTTGCCCTTGGTGCCGCTGGTGAGCAGCAGCTGACCCATCGAGGCGGCCATGCCGATGCCGACGGTGACGATGTCGTTCGAGACGTACTGCATCGTGTCGTAGATGGCCATGCCGGCGGTGATCGAGCCACCGGGCGAGTTGATGTAGAGGTAGATGTCCTTCTCAGAGTCTTCTGCAGCGAGAAGAAGAATCTTCGCGCAGATCTCGTTGGCGTTCTCGTCACGCACCTCTGAGCCCAGCCAGATGATGCGATCCTTCAGCAGCCTGTCGAAGACGCTCGTCGCGAGGAGGGGTTCTGCAGCCATGTCAGCTCCTGTTTCCGTGTTCGGTGATTCGAATCTACCGGCGCGCGCGCGGCGCCCAGGCCGTGTTCGCCGTCGGCATATCAGGCGTCCCGCTCGCCGATCTCGCGTGCGTACGCCGTCACCGAACGCCGGTACTGGCTGAGGTGCGGGGCCAGCGCCTCCAGAGCGACGGATGCCGCGGCCGCGCTGTCGCCGGACGAGACGAGAGCGAGTGCGTAGAACGCCGTGGCTTCGTCGCTGAGCGCTCCCCCTCGTTCGCGCTCCTCCTTCAGCATCTGCAGACTCTCTTCGATGCGACCGAGGTTGCGCAGGGTGCTGGCCAATTGAATCGTGGCCTGAGCCCGACGGGACTCGTCGAGACCGGCTGCGAGAGCGCGACGGTAGTAGGACACCGCGGCCATCTCCGCGCCGGCGGAGTCTCTGACGCCTGCGCGTTCGAACAGCGCGACGGCATCTTCGTACCCCCGCTCGAGCGCGAGTGAGTCGATCGCCCTGACCCTGTCGTCGTCCGAGAGGGCATCGTCCGCCCAGACCGCATCCACGCGGTCCTGCCAGTCGTCCATGTTGCTCCTCATACGCGGAAGGACGGATGCCGTGGCATCCGTCCTTCCGTCACGATCGGTGTGAGATCACTCGGCCTTGTCGGCAGCCTTCTTGGCGGGCGCCTTCTTGGCAGCGGGCTTCTTGGCAGCGGGCTTCTCCGCGTCGTCCGCGGCCGCGGCCTTCTTCGCCGGAGCCTTCTTCGCAGCGGGCTTCTCCGCGGCGTCGTCGGCCTTCTTCGCAGCAGGCTTCTTGGCGGGGGCCTTCTTGGCGGGCTTCTCGTCCGCGGAGGCCTCGGCCTCGGCCTGCTCGTCCTCGTCATCGACGGCGACGAAGCCCGACAGGTCCACGGTCTTGCCGTTGGAGTCGACGACCTTCACCTTGCCAAGCGCGACAGCGAGGGCCTTGTTGCGGGCGACCTCGCCGGCGAGCGCCGGAAGCTGGTTCGACGACTGCAGAGCCTCGACGAACTCCTGAGGAGCCATGCCGTACTGCGCAGCGGACTGGACGATGTACTGGCTCAATTCCTCCTGCGAGACCTGCACGTCGGCCTGCTCGGCGATCGTGTCGAGGAGGACCTGCGTGCGGAACTGCTTCTCGCTCGCCTCGGTCACCTCTGCGCGGTGCTCGTCGTCCTCAAGACGGTTCTCCGACTCGAGGTGGTTGTGCACCTCGTCCTCGATGAGCTTCGGCGGAACGGGGATGTCGATCTTCTCGAGAAGCGTCTCGATGAGCTGGTCGCGCGCGGCGGAGCCCTGACCGAAGACGGCCTGCTCGCTCACGCGCTCGGCGAGGCTCGCACGGAGCTCTGCGATCGTGTCGAACTCGCTCGCGATCTGCGCGAAGTCGTCGTCGGCGTCCGGAAGCTCGCGCTCCTTGACAGCCTTGACGGAGACGGACACCTCGGCCTCGGAACCGGCGTGGTCTCCGCCGACGAGCTTGGAGTTGAACGTGGTGTCCTCACCGGCGGTGAGGGATTCGATGGCGTCGTCGATGCCTTCGAGAAGCTCACCGGAGCCGACCTCGTAGGAGACGCCCTCGGCACGGTCGATCTCTGCACCGTCGATCGTGGCGACGAGGTCGAGCTCGACGAAGTCGCCCTTCGCAGCCGGGCGGTCGACAGGGATGAGAGTGCCGAAGCGTGCACGCAGAGTGTCGAGCTCGGCGTCGAGCGCGGCCTCATCGGTCTCGACGGCGTCGACCGTGAGCGTGATGTCGTCGAACGAGGGAACCTCGATCTCGGGGCGGACATCGACCTCGACCTCGACGATCAGGTCGCCGGAGAAGTCCTTCTCGTTCGGCCACTGGGTGATGTCAGCGGAGGGGCGTCCGACGACGCGCAGCTTCTGCTCATTGGCAGCCTCGCGGAAGAACTTGTCGAGGCCCTCGTTGACGGCGTGCTCGATCACAGCGCCGCGACCGATGCGCTGGTCGATGATCGGGGCGGGAACCTTGCCCTTGCGGAAGCCGGGGATCTGGACGTCCTGGGCGATGTGCTCATAGGCGTGCGCGACGCTGGGCTTGAGGTCGTCCGGGGTGACCGTGATGGTGAGCTTGGCCCGGGTCGGGGTCAGCTTCTCAACGGTGCTGTTCGCCATGCTTGTGTGTTCTCCTTGTGATTTCCGCGTGATGATGCGGTCGTGAGGTATGGAGGGCCGTGGTCGGGGCGACAGGATTTGAACCTGCGACTTCCCGCTCCCAAAGCGGGCGCTCTACCAAGCTGAGCTACGCCCCGTGACCCCGCGCGCGGGAACGGCCTTGTCGAGTCTAACGGACAGCGGGTCGCTCATCGTCCGCTATGATTATGGAGTCGGTTCCCGCACCCTCTCGAGGGGCGGCATCCGGGGCTGTAGCTTAGTGGTAAAGCCTCTGTCTTCCAAACAGATGATGCGAGTTCGATTCTCGTCAGCCCCTCCACTTTCCTCAGGAGGATTCGTGACCGCAACGGCTGCTCCTCCTCCATCGGGCGGTCACGATCTCGGTACCGCGTTCGGCTCGTCAGCCACCGCCGCCCTCGCCCCGAGACCACGCGGAAGACGTGCAGGGTTCATCTGGACCGGTGTCGGCATCGTCGTGCTCGCGACGGCATGCACCGCGGTCCAGGTGAGCGCGAACCTGGGTTATGACGACGCCCTCAGCGGGTTCGAGACCGCGGTCGACGGCGCCAAGGACAGCGGCCTCGTCCTCGACGAGGAGCTCGCCGCTCTTGACGGCACGCTCGCCATCGCTTCGGGGATCGTAGAGGCCGACAGAGGAACGCTGATGGACGGCGCGTCGAAGGATGCACTGCTCGCAGCCGTCGAGGAGGCGCGGACGGCGATGACCGACGGCGCCGCGGTGCGGGAGCAGGAGCTGCCGTCCACCGGGGACAAGCCTGTGTGGGCATGGGAACTGTTCGGTGAGACGGCGCAGCTGAACTCGGAACGCGATGAGGCCGACGCTCTCGACGAAGACTTCGACACCGCCGGCGAGGACGCCGGCGAGGCGTCGAGCGCGGTCGCAGAAGCGGGTGCGGCGGCGGTCGCGTCGGCGGCTGACGCGGCGGCGGGCTTCGAAGCAGCGCACATCTCCGCGCGGAACCTCGACATCATCGCACTGCGCTCGGCA
The DNA here is from genome assembly GCF_054779995.1 of Microbacterium shaanxiense. NCBI lineage: Bacteria > Bacillati > Actinomycetota > Actinomycetes > Micrococcales > Microbacteriaceae > Microbacterium > Microbacterium shaanxiense. The sequence goes on from NZ_BAAGXE010000004.1 coordinate 370,311, forward strand.
GCCGAGCGGGTTCAGCTCGGCGACGGCACCCTGGACGAGGCTGCGTCAGCCGCATACGCCGACCTCGAGGCTGCCGCGTCGCAGATGCTGGTGTCGGAACAGGCAGAGCTCGCGGAGAAGAGCGGGCCGCTGTACAGCGCGCGCCTGGAGGTGGAGGAGTTCGCGCGATCCCTCGCGCCCGGAGTGCTTCTCGACTTCGACTGGTCCGAACTCGTCAACGGGTACGGTTACGGCGACAGTATGGGTGGCTATGCCACGTGGTGGTATCAGGATCCCGGTTACGCGACCATCGAGCTGTCGGACTCGGTCGCCGCCCACTGGCCAGGGGCACGAAGTCAAGCACTCGTCGCGCACGAGGTCGGCCATGCCATCAGCGTCAAGTGCGACGGGATGTACGACGACTCCGACCAGGCGAACATCGAGGCGTGGGCCACTGCTTGGGCGATCAGCATGGGGTTCACGGATGCCGCGAACGGCACGTCGGCCTACGGCGCTCCCCCGCAGTCGATGATCGACGCCGCCGCCGGGTGCCGCTGAACAGTTCCACGGTCCGTTCATCACTGTTTCCTTGAAACCGGGCAGCCGACCGACCAGTATGGACGGAACATCGCCTGCGCGCACACGGGGCTCTTCGGAGAGTGCGTCCGGCGGCCGAGGGGACACACGGAGGGTAGATCATGGATGTGAAAGCCACCAAACGGCGCAAGGTGCTCGCGATACTGGCCGGAGGCCTCGTACTCGGCGTCGGCACGGCGGTGACGCTCGCTGCCTGGAACGACTCGGAGTTCGCGACCGGCACCTTCACGGCCGGTGCCTTCAATCTCGAGGGTTCCACGACGTCTGCGACAGCCGGGTTCGCCGAGCACCCTGATGCGGCCAGCGCCGCCGCGATCGCATTCACGGCCGGCTTCGACAACATCGCGCCGGAGGACGTCGTCTACGCACCGTTCTGGGTGCGGCTCGACGCCACCACGACCAGCCCCGCGACGTTGACGGCGAACGCGCCCACATCGATCGGAAACAACGCTGCGAACATCTCGTACGACGTGTATTCGATCGGGGCGACGGCGCCGTGCGATGCGACGGCCACGAGTGGAACGCTCGTCGCATCGGGTGCCACTCTGACCGATTTCACCGATGGCACGGACGTTCCGCTGGCCGCCGGCCCTGCGCCTGCGGCCGGCGCGGCCGCGCAGCTGTGCTTCGTGGTGACAGCGGGCACGGACCTCGTCGAATCCGGAACCGCAACCGCCACCTGGTCGTTCACCGCCGAATCGAACTGATTCCGTGTCGACCCGCCGAACGGCGCGGGAGGCCAGGCTTCGGCGTTCCCGCCGCATACGGGCTGTGCTGGCAGCCGGTGTCGTGCTGGGCGTCGGTGCCGCATCCACGCTCGCCGCGTGGAACGATTCCGAGTACACGCAGGCGAACTTCACCGCCGGCGTCTTCGGCATCGTCGGTGCGACGAACGGCGCGACGTTCACCGAGCACCCCGCTCCCGCCTCAGCCGCGACCCTGAGCTTCCAACTGCCGGCGACCGCTGCAGCGATGGCACCGGGCAACACCGTCTACGCGCTGTTCAGCGTGCGGACCGTGAACCCCTCCGTGGCCGGAACCGTGCAGTTGACCGCCGACGGCGCCAACGGCGCCGGGCTCGGGACGCATCTTCGCTACACGGTGAAGACGATCCCGGGAACGACGTGCAACGCGACCCCGCAGACGGGCGAGACCGTGATCGTCCCCGCCGGATCCACGCTCACGACGGGAGCCACGCTCACGCAGACGCTGGCGGCGAACGGCGCGTCACCTGTCAACTACTGCTTCGCCGTGACCCTTCCCACGACGGCCCCGAACGCGGCGCAGGGACTCAGCACGACAGCACGGTGGACGTTCACCGCGACGTCGTCGTGACGAGGGGATGACGCACGTGATGACCGCACCGACCAGGCGGATGCTGAGAGCCGAGAGACCGGGCGAAGACGCGTCAGCCAACCCACGTCGAAGGCTCTCCCCCGCGGCGATCGTCGGCGAGGTGCTTTTGTGGGTCGCCGCGCTGCTGGGCGTGATCTGCATCGTGCTCGTGATCCTCGCGTACACGGCCAACATCACGCTGATCATGTTCCGTACCGGCTCGATGGCGCCCGCGATCCCCGCCGGCTCCGTCGCGCTCGTCCAGGAGATCCCGGCATCCGACATCTCGGTCGGTGACGTCGTCACCGTCGATCGTCCCGATGAGCTGCCCGTTACGCACAGGGTCACATCGATCGAGAGCGGACCGACGACGACCGAACGCATCCTCACGTTGCGCGGCGATGCGAACGTCGACGACGATCCCTTCCCGTACACCGTCGACACTGTGCGCATCGTGCGGTTCGCGATCCCCGGATTGGCGCCGGTGATCGTCGCCTTCGGCAATCCGTTCGTGCTCGGCGGAATCACCATCGCGGCGGCCCTGCTCGTCGGATGGGCGTTTTGGCCGCGAGGATCGCGGCGCGATCGATCACCACGAGCGACGGATGAGCCGTCTGCTCCTGCGGAGGCGATCGACGACAGATGAGCCGGTCGATGATTCGCCTGTCCGCCGCCGCAGCGCTAGCGGCGGTCGTCGTCGCGAGCGCCCAGCCAGCGTTGGCCGCGTCCTCGACCGAGACGATCCAGGGCACATACCTGCGCATCGTGTCGACGGCTGATTGGAACGCAGCGCAGAGCCTGGGGGTCGCCGACACAGTCCGATGGGACCTCGAGGTGAGCGCGGATGCGCCGGATCCCGGCACGGTGGCGATCGAGGTGAGCGCCATGGGCGACGCGCCTCTCGTGATGAGCGCCAGCGCGTGCTCGGCCGAGTGGGCGAATGCGGAGTGCCCCGGTGAGACGGAGCCGCTCCTCTCGGGATGGGAAGTCGTGCGTGGTGGCTCCCGCACTCCCCTCGTCGAGATCACCAGCACCGAGATCGCGCATCTTCGATTGACCATCGCACTCGATCCCGAGGCCGACCCCGCCGCAGGGGCGACCGAGGTGCGAGTGCACGCCGAGGGGGCGGGCGATTCGGTGAGCGTCTCTCCCGATGCGCCGCTCGCGCCGACGGGTCAGGTTCCTCTCGCGCCCTGGATCACAGGAACCGCGGCGCTGCTCATGGTCGTCGGCCTGCTGCTGATCGTCAGGCGCCGTTCCCGCGAAGGGGGCGTGGGGCGATGAGAACGTCGTTGCGGACGCGCATACTGTCCGGGGTCTTGGGCACGACCGTGCTCACAACGGTGCTGCTGCTGCCGTCGGCGCAGATCACGGAAGCGGCGTTCGTGGACGCCGAACACGGGTCGGCGCAGGTGGCCGCGACCACGCTGGCGCCACCTGTCATCCTCGACACGCCGCTCTGCCAACGCCCCCCGCTCGTCGGCGGCGGCAATCTGTTCACCATCCGCTGGCGATGGCCGTCGACGGCGGCGCCGTACAGTACGTTCACCACCGCCGCGAACGTGCGCTGGAAGGTGGGCACCACGGACGGCGTCGTCGTCTCGTCGACCGGTCCTGACGGGCAGGGTCGCTATTCGACCACGTTCACCACCGGACTGCTGGGCGGACTCGTCGGCGGTCTGCTCGGTGTGAACGTCCCGATCGAGATGCGCACGGTCACGCAGAACTGGACCTCAACTGGAGTCTCCAGGATGGTCTACAACGCACCGATCGCCCTCGGAGTGAGCTGCACGATCACCAACGGATGATCGCCGGAAGCGAGTGGACTAGGCCTGTCCGCGGCGTTCGCGCAGCTGCGTGAGCGCGTCGTCGAGAAGCTGCGAGGCCTCGTCGTCGGTGCGACGCTCCTTCACGTAGGCGAGGTGCGTCTTGTACGGCTCGTTCTTCGCCAGTGCCGGCGGGTTCGCCTTGTCGCGGCCGGCGGGAAGTCCGGACTGCGGGTGATCGATCGTGTCCGGGATCTCCTCTTCGGGAAGACCGGCGGCGAAGTATCGGACCGTCTCGTTTCCGAGGCCGTCCCAGTACGACACCGCGATGCGGTCGGCGTGGTAGCCGTGGTCCTGCTCACCCATCGGGCCCGAGCCCACCCGGGTTCCGCGGATCGCGTTTCCTCCACTGGCCATGGTCAGATCACCTCGAGTTTCGTGATGAGTCCGAGCGCGACGATGGAGATGAACCAGAGCAGCGCCAGAACGATGGTGAAACGGTTGAGATTGCGCTCTGCGAGACCGGACGAGCCGACAGCAGAGGTCATCCCACCGCCGAACATGTCGGACAGACCGCCACCGCGGCCCTTGTGGAGAAGGATGAGGAGTGTCAGCAGGACGCTGGTGATGCCCAGCAGGACCTGAAGGACGAACTCAAGAATTGCCACGAAGAAGAGCCTTTCGAAGGGGCTGTTGTCTGCCCGTAAGGGTCAAGTATACGCAGTGACGGGGCCGCAGCCCCGTCACCACCTACACTCCGACGTGCTTTTCGAACCGGATGATTGCCGCGAAGTCGTCGACGACGAGGCTCGCCCCACCGACGAGCGCGCCGTCCACATCGGGTTCGCGCATGAAGCTGGCGATGTTGGCCGCCTTCACCGATCCGCCGTAGAGGATGCGGGTACGTGCCGCCGCGTCCTCGTCGAGCGACTTCGCCAGGACTGCGCGCAGTGCCGCGCAGACGTCCTGCGCCTGCTGAGGCGTCGCAGCCTGACCGGAGCCGATCGCCCAGACGGGCTCGTAGGCGACGACGATGTCAGCGGATGCCGGGACACCCTTCAGTGCCGCTTCCAGCTGTCCGGCCGGAACGGCGCTCGCGCCGAACTTCTCGAGGTCCTCAGCGGTCTCGCCGACGCAGATCACCGGGACGAGCCCGTGCTTGAGCGCTGCCTGCACCTTCGCCGCCACGACATCGTCACCTTCGGCGTGGTACTCACGGCGCTCGGAGTGGCCGATGATGACGTACTTCGCATCGAGCTTCGCCAGGAACGCGCCGGACACCTCACCGGTGTACGCGCCCGAGTCGTGCGCCGAGACGTCCTGCGCACCGAGCGCGAAGGGGATCTTGTCCGCGTCGATCAGCGTCTGCACGCTGCGGATGTCGGTGAACGGCGGGAAGACCGCCACCTCGACCGAGCCGTCCTCATGCTTGGCGTCCTTGAGCGCCCAGTGCAGCTTCTGCACGAACGCCACCGCCTGCAGGTGGTCGAGATTCATCTTCCAGTTGCCCGCGATCAGCGGGGTCCGGGTGATCATGCTGTTGCCCATCCGAGCACCTCCAGGCCGGGTAGCTTCTTGCCCTCGAGGAACTCGAGGCTTGCGCCTCCGCCCGTCGAGATGTGACCGAACCGGTCATCAGTGAAACCGAGCTGGCGCACGGCAGCCGCTGAGTCACCGCCGCCGACGACTCCGAGGCCGTCGACCTCAGTGAGCGCCTGCGCGACGGCCTTGGTTCCTGCGGCGAACGCCGGGAACTCGAACACGCCCATCGGGCCGTTCCAGAACACCGTCTTCGAACCGCGGATCGCATCGGCGAACGCCTGAGCGGTCTCCGGGCCGATGTCGAGGCCGATGCCGGATGCTCCGAATGCAGTGCTCTCGATCGCATCCGCCGCCGTGATCTCGTGCGCAGCATCCGCTGAGAACGACTCGGCGACGACCACATCGGTGGGCAGCACGATCTCGACGCCGCGGTCGGCGGCCTCCGCGAGGTAACCGCGCACGGTCTCGAGCTGGTCCTCTTCGAGGAGGCTCGAACCCACTGCGTGTCCCTGCGCCTTGAGGAAGGTGAACAGCATTCCGCCGCCGACGAGGATCCGATCGACGCGCGGAAGCAGGTGCGAGATCACACCGAGCTTGTCGCTCACCTTCGATCCGCCGAGAACGACCGTGTAGGGGCGTTCGGGCTTCTCCGTGAGCCGGTCCAGCACATCGAGTTCGGTGGCGATCAGCAGACCGGCCGCGGACGGCAGGATCTCGGCGAGGTCGTAGACGCTCGCCTGCTTGCGGTGCACGACCCCGAAGCCGTCGGAGACGAGAGCGTCGCCCAGTTCGGCGAGCTCTGCGGCGAACGCGTGACGCTCGGCGTCGTCCTTCGCCGTCTCCCCCGCGTTGAAGCGGAGGTTCTCGAGCACGACGATGCCGCCGTCCTCAAGCGAGGCGACCGCTTCCTTCGCCGACTCGCCGACGGTGTCACGCGCGAACGCCACCGGCTTACCGAGAAGCTCCGACAGTCGCTGCGCGACGGGCGCGAGGCTGTACTGCGGGTCGGGCGACCCGTCAGGACGGCCGAGGTGCGAGCACACGATCACTCGTGCACCCGCATTGATGAGGGCGTTGAGAGTCGGCAGCGAAGCGCGCACACGCCCATCGTCCGTTATGACGCCGTCCTTCAGGGGGACGTTGAGGTCACAACGGACGATGACGCGCTTGCCTTCGAGCGAACCCAGTGAATCCAGGGTGCGCAGAGTCATGAGGAACTCAGATGCGCTCTGCGACGTACTCGGTGAGGTCGACGAGACGGTTGGAGTAGCCCCACTCGTTGTCGTACCAGCTGGAGACCTTGACCAGGTTGCCGCTGACGTTGGTGAGCGTCGAGTCGAAGATCGACGAGTGCTGGTTGTGCTGGATGTCGCTGGACACGATCGGGTCCGCGTTGTACTGCAGGTAGCCGACGAGGCTTCCCTCGGCTGCCGCCTTGCGGTAGGCCTCGTTGATCTCATCGACCGTGAGGTCGGTGCGCTCGGTGACGAGAGTCAGGTCGACGATGGAGCCGGTGGGAACCGGGACGCGGTACGACGAGCCGCTCAGCTTACCGTCCAGCTCAGGGAGGACCAGGCCGATGGCCTTCGCCGCACCCGTGGAGGCGGGGACGATGTTGATCGCCGCAGCGCGAGCGCGGTGCAGGTCGCTGTGCGGGCCGTCCTGAAGGTTCTGGTCGGCGGTGTAGGCGTGGGCCGTCATCATGAAGCCGCGTTCGATGCCGAACGCGTCGTTGAACACCTTGGCGAGCGGCGCGAGCGCGTTCGTGGTGCAGGAGGCGTTGGAGATGATGTGGTGGTTGGCCGGGTCGTAGGTCTCCTCGTTCACGCCGATGACGAACGTGCCGTCAGCACCCGTGGCCGGGGCCGAGATGAGGACCTTCTTCGCGCCGGCATCGATGTGCTTCTTGGCGAGGTCGGCCTTGGTGAAGAAGCCCGTCGACTCGATGACGATGTCGACACCCAGCTCACCCCAGGGAAGGTTGGCGGGGTCCCGCTCGGCGAATGCCTTGATCTTCTTGCCGTCGACCGTGATGCTGTCGTCGTCGTAGCTGATGTCGGCATCCAAGACGCCGCCCACGGAGTCGTACTTCAGCAGGTGCGCAAGCGACTTGTTGTCGGTGAGGTCGTTGACCGCGACGATCTCAAGGTCTGCTCCCTGCGCGAGAGCCGCGCGGAAGTAGTTGCGTCCGATACGGCCGAAGCCGTTGATGCCGATCTTTACAGACACTCAGGTCTCCTGTGTTTCTCGTGCGCTTTCGCGCGTTATCAATAGAGAATTCGTGGACGACGGCGTCCCGACGGGCTTCAGTCCGTCGGGACGCCCGTCTTGGTTACGACAGTACCAGCAGGCCGTTCGTCTGCTTACGGGCGACGTCGAGGCGCTGAGCGACGTTCTGCCAGTCGGCGATGTTCCACACGGCCTTCACGTAGTCCGCCTTGACGTTGAGGTAGTCGAGGTAGAAGGCGTGCTCCCACATGTCCAGCTGGAAGACCGGGATCGTGCCCTGCGCGGTGTTGGACTGCTGGTCGAACAACTGCTGGATGATCAGGCGCTGGCCGATCGTGTCCCAGCTCAGTACCGCCCAGCCGGAGCCCTGGATGCCGGTGGCCGCCGCAGTGAAGTGCGCCTGGAACTTGTCGAAGGAGCCGAAGAACTCGTCGATCGCCGCCTTGAGCTCGCCCTCGGGCTGCCCGCCGCCGTCCGGGGAGAGGTTGGTCCAGAAGATCGAGTGGTTCACGTGACCGCCGAGGTTGAACGCGAGGTCTTTCTCGAGCTTGTTCACGTTCGCGAGGTTACCGCTTTCGCGCGCTTCAGCGAGCTGCTCCAACGCCGTGTTGGCGCCGGTGACATACGCCTGGTGATGCTTGTCATGGTGCAGTTCCATGATCTTTCCGCTGATGTGCGGCTCAAGAGCTGCGAAGTCGTAGGGAAGGTCGGGGAGCGTGTAGATCGCCATGTCGCTTTCATCCAATCCGCGCCGCGCCGCGGCGCTTGTCGGTCCCCCGCGCCACCCGTGTGCGGTGCGGAGCAGACTTTTTCATCCTACTGACGTCAACGACAGGTCGGTACGGATCCTTCCGCGGATGACGAGAAAAGACGCCGTCGTCTCAGACGTCGAGCCCTGCGGGTACGGCGTCCTCCGTGCTGGGGATGCCCTCCTGCTGCGCGCGCTTGTCGGCCATCGCCAGGAGGCGGCGGATGCGTCCGGCCACAGCATCCTTCGTGAGCGGCGGGTCCGCGTGGTGGCCGAGTTCGTCGAGGCTCGCGTCGCGGTGCGCGAGACGCAGTTCACCGGCGACACGCAGGTGGTCCGGCACGTCCTCGGCGAGGATCTCCAGCGCGCGTTCGACGCGCGCGCACGCCGCGACCGCCGCCTGCGCGGAGCGACGAAGGTTCGCGTCGTCGAAGTTCACCAGGCGGTTGACGCCTGCGCGCACCTCGCGGCGCTGACGCATCTCCTCCCACGCGGCTGCCGTCTTCTGGGCACCCATCTGGCTGAGGATCGAGCGGATCGCCTCCCCCTCGCGCACGACGACGCGCGGCAGGCCGCGCACTTCGCGGGCCTTGGCTGCGACCCCGAGCCGGTGCGCGGCGCCGACGAGCGCCATCGCCGCCTCGGACGTCGGGCAGGAGACCTCGAGCATCGCGGAGCGGCCCGGCTCCGAGAGCGACCCCGCAGCGAGGAACGCACCGCGCCACAGACCGGCGATCTCCTCGCGGGATCCCGTCGTGAGCCTGTTGGGGAGTCCGCGCACGGGGCGGCGGCGCTGATCGAGCAGTCCGGTCTGGCGCGCGAGCGTCTCTCCCGCTGCGATCACGCGGACGGCGTAGCGTGCTCCGTCGTGCGAGCTGGCGGACTGCACCTGCGCGATCTCGGGGCGCACTCCATAGATCTCCGCGAGATCGCGTGCCACGCGACGAGCGAGCAGGTCGGCGTCCACCTCTGCCTCGACCGCGACGCGACCGGCGATCGAGTGGAGTCCGCCGGCGAACCGGAGGATCGCGGTGACTTCCGCGACGCGCACCGTCGGCGGTGCGTTGCGGATGCTGACGAGCTCAGCCTTGACGTCGGTGGTTAGTGCCACGGGACTCCTTGTAAAGCGTCATGCGCCGGATCGCGACGCAAAGGAACAGTTTACCGGGCGTCGCGCCGTTCTACTCGCGGCCGAGGTCTCGATGACGGACATTTACCGCCACGCCCGGGATCGAGGAGAGCCGTTTCGCGAGCTCTTCCGCAGTGGCCACCGAACGGTGCTTACCGCCGGTGCAGCCGATCGCGACGGTGGAATGACCCTTGTTCTCCCGCTGGTACCCCTCGAGCACCGGTGCGAGCGCTGCGGCGTATGCATCGAGGAACTCCGTTGCCCCTTCGCGCGAGAGCACGTAGTCGCGAACCGGAGCATCCTGCCCGGTGAGACCGCGCAGGTCATCGTTCCAGAACGGGTTGGGCAGGAAGCGCATGTCTGCGACGAGATCGACGTCGGTGGGCAGACCGTATTTGAAGCCGAAGCTCAGGATCGTCAGCCTGTGCCGTGCCGCTCCTTCATCGGAGAATGCCTCGAACACCTGCGTCGCGAGCTGATGGATGTTGAGCGACGAGGTGTCGATGACGATGTCGGCCGCTTCGCGCACCAGCGTCAGGCGTGAGCGCTCGAGCCGGATGCCGTCGAGCAGCGTGCCGTCCTCCTGCAGGGGGTGCGGTCGCCTCACCGACTCGAACCGGCGCACCAGCACGTCATCCGATGCGTCCAGGAACACCACGCGCACGCTGCCGCGCGAACGCAGCGCACGCGCGACCTCGGGGAAATCGTTGAACAGATTGCGACCGCGCACGTCGACGACCGCGGCGACCTTGGGCAGCGCTCCCCCGCCGAGGTCGGTCAGATCGAGCAGTGGGCGCAGCATCTGCGGCGGGAGGTTGTCCACCACGTACCAGCCCAGATCCTCCAGGGCGTTGGCCACGGTGGAGCGCCCTGCACCGGACATGCCGGTGACGATGAGGAACTCGTTCTTCTCCTCGACGGTCATCGACGGTTCCTCCCTGTGAAGATCAGCTCTCGCTCTGAAGACCAGCCTATCGATTCGCGAGGTGCGTGTGGATGCTCTGGGCCAGTGCCGGTCCGATCCCCTGCACCTGCTGGATCTCGTCGGAGCTCGCACCGCGCAACGCCGTCACCGAACCGAAGTGCTTCAACAGCACTTTGATGCGTGATGCGCCGAGTCCTGGTACCTCTTCCAGCACCGTGGTGATGTCGCGCCTGCGCCGCTTGCGCTGGTGGATGATCGCGAACCGGTGCGCTTCGTCGCGAAGGCGCTGCAGCAGGTAGAGCGCCTCACTGGTGCGCGGCAGGATGACCGGGAAGTCCTCACCCGGCAGCCACACCTCCTCCAATCGCTTCGCGATTCCGCACAGCCCGATCTCGGTGTGTCCGGCGTCACGCAGGGCCCGCGCCGCCGCCTCGACCTGAGGCTTGCCGCCGTCGACGAGCAGCAGTTGAGGCAGGTACGAGAACCGGGGCTTCTTCCGCGCGACGGCGACGACGTCCTCACCGTCCGAGAGCGGGTCGGCCGGCGGTTCGGCGACCGGATCCTCCTCGGGCCGATCGAGGTACGCCAGGCGCCGCATGAGCACCTGGTACATCGAGTCGGTGTCGTCAGTGGTCTCGGCGATGTTGAAGGAGCGGTACTGGTCTTTGCGCGGCAGCCCGTCCTCGAACACCACCATGGAGGCGACGACGTTCGTGCCCCCGAGATGCGAGATGTCGAAGCATTCGATGCGCAGCGGTGCCGTCTCGAGGTCCAGTGCCTCCTGCAGGTCGGTGAGCGCCTGCGTGCGCGCGACGTAATCGCTCGTGCGCCTGGTCTTGTGACGGATGAGGGCCTGGGTCGCATTGAGGGTTGCGTTGCGCATGAGCTCCGCGCGCTGACCGCGCTGTGCGACGGCGATCTCGACCTTGCGTCCGCGCCGCTCCCGCAGCCAGACCTCGAGCTCGGCGGCGTCGTCCGGGAGCGAGGGCACCAGGATGCGGCGGGGCACGTCGACCCCTTCGCCGTATGTGCGCTGCAGCACCTGCTCGACGAGGTCGCCCCCGGAGATGTCGATCTCCTTCTCGATCGTCGTGGCTCGTACCCCGCGCACGCGCCCTCCGCGGATCACGAAGTGCTGCACGGTCGCCGCGAGTTCGTCCTCCGCGATGCCGAACAGATCGGCATCCTCGTCGGAGGGCAGCACCAGCGAGCTCTTGCCCAGCACGGCCTCGATCGAGGCGAGCTGGTCGCGATACTTCGCGGCCGCCTCGTAGTCCATGGCGGCCGACGCCGACAGCATCCGCTTCGTGAGCTCTTTGGTGAAGCGCTCGTCGCCCCCGGCCATGAACGCGACGAAGTCGTCGACCATCGCCCGGTGCTCTTCGATCGAGACCTTCATGGAGCACGGCCCGCCGCACTTGCCGATCTGTCCGGGGAAGCACGGCCGCCCCGTCGCCATGGCGCGCTTGTAGCTCGCATCGCTGCAGGTGCGGATCGGGAACGCCTTGATCATCAGATCGATGGTCTCGTGCACCGCCCAGACCTTCGGATACGGCCCGAAGTACCGCGCACGAGGAATCTTGCGATTGCGGGTGACGAGCACGCGTGGTGCCTCATCCCCCAGCGTGACCGCCATGAACGGGTACGACTTGTCGTCCTTGTAGCGCACGTTGAACGGCGGATCGTATTCCTTGATCCACATGTACTCCAGCTGCAGGGAGTCGACGTCGGTCGGTACGACCGTCCACTCCACCGAGGACGCTGTCGTGACCATCCGCCTGGTGCGCTCGTGGAGGGTGCGCAGCGGCGCGAAGTAGTTCGACAGCCGCTGACGCAGATTCTTGGCCTTGCCGACGTACAGCACGCGCCCCTCTGCGTCCCGGAAGCGATACACACCGGGATCGGTCGGGATCTCCCCCTGCGAGGGTTTGTACGGGAGGACGTCGGCCATCAGCTGGCCTTCCGCGCCCCGCGTCCCGCGCCGAGGATCTCTCCGAGGAACATGCCGGTGTGGCTCTCCTCGACACGCGCGATCTGCTCGGGCGTGCCGGTGGCGAGGATCTGACCGCCGCCGGAGCCGCCCTCAGGGCCGAGGTCGATGACCCAGTCGGCGGACTTGATGACATCGAGGTTGTGCTCGATCACGATCACCGTGTTGCCCTTGTCGACCAGCCCGTTCAGCACCTCGAGGAGCTTGCGGACGTCCTCGAAGTGCAGGCCGGTGGTCGGCTCGTCGAGCACGTAGATGCTGCGGCCGTTGCTGCGACGCTGAAGCTCGGTGGCGAGCTTGACGCGCTGCGCCTCGCCCCCGGAGAGCGTCGTCGCCGACTGGCCGAGTCGAACGTAGCCGAGGCCGACGTCGACGAGCGTCTTCATGTACCGGTGGATCGCCTGGATCGGCTCGAAGAACTCGGCCGCCTCCACGATCGGCATCTCGAGCACCTCGGCGATGTTCTTGCCCTTGTAGTGCACTGCGAGCGTGTCGCGGTTGTACCGCTTGCCGTGGCAGACCTCGCAGTCGACGTACACGTCGGGCAGGAAGTTCATCTCGATCTTGATCGTGCCGTCGCCTGAGCATGCGTCGCAGCGACCGCCCTTGACGTTGAAGCTGAATCGGCCCGGCTGGTAGCCGCGCACCTTCGCCTCGGGCGTCTCGCTGAACAGGGTGCGGATGCGGTCGAAGACGCCCGTATAGGTGGCGGGGTTCGAGCGCGGGGTGCGGCCGATCGGCGCCTGATCGACGTGCACCACCTTGTCGAGGTTGTCGAGCCCGGTGACGCGGGTGTGCTTGCCCGCGAGCGTGCGTGCCCCGTTGAGCTTGGACGCGAGGACCCGGTAGAGGATGTCGTTGACCAGCGACGATTTACCCGAGCCGCTCACACCGGTGACGGCGGTGAGAACGCCGAGGGGGAACTCGGCCGTGACATTGCGCAGATTGTTCGCGCGCGCACCGACGACGCTCAGCATCCGCTTCTTGTCGATCTTGCGGCGCTTCGTCGGTGTCGGGATCTCACGGCGACCCGAGAGGTAATCGGCGGTCATCGACTCGGTCTCCGCGAGCAGCGCCGAGTACGGGCCGGAGTGCACGACGGCACCGCCGTTGACACCGGCACCCGGTCCGATGTCGACGACCCAGTCGGCCGCCTCGATCGTCTCTTCGTCGTGCTCGACGACGATCAGGGTGTTGCCGAGGTCGCGCAGCGTCTGCAGGGTCTGGATCAGGCGCCGGTTGTCTCGCTGGTGCAGACCGATCGACGGCTCGTCGAGCACGTAGAGCACGCCGGTGAGTCCCGATCCGATCTGGGTCGCCAGTCGGATGCGCTGGGCCTCACCGCCGGAGAGGGAGCCGGCCGCGCGGCTGAGGTTCAGATAGGCGAGCCCCACCTGCAGCAGGAAGTCGAGACGCAGCCGGATCTCGCGCAGCACCTGCGCCGCGATCTTCGCCTCGCGATCGGTGAGGGTCAGCGTCTCCATGAAGCCGCGGGCATCGGCCAGGCTCAGGTGCGAGACCTCGGCGATCGAGTGCCCGTGCACCTTGACCGCGAGCACCTCGGGCTTCAGCCTGTTGCCGTCGCACGTCGGGCACGGCACCTCACGGAGGTACTCGGCCCAGCGCGCCCGCTGGTTGTCGCTCTCCGCCTGGGCGTACTGGCGCTCGATGTAGGGCACGACGCCCTCGAAGCCGGACGCGTACCGCATCTCACGGCCGTAGCGGTTCTTCCACTTGACAGTGACCTTGTAGTTGTCGCCGCGGAGGATCGCGTCCTGCACATCGACGCGCAGGTCTTTCCATGGGGTGTCGAGATCGAACTTCAGATCGCGCGCGAGGCCCTCGAGCAGACGCTCGTAGTACTGGAAGAGTCCCTTGCCCTGCGTGGTCCACGGGATGATGGCGCCCTCGCGGATCGAGAGCTCCTCGTCGTCGAGCATCAGGTCGACGTCGACGGACATGCGCGTGCCGAGGCCGGAGCATGTCGGGCAGGCGCCGAACGGAGCGTTGAACGAGAAGGTGCGCGGCTCGATCTCGGTCAGCGTGATCGCGTGCCCGTTCGGGCAGGCCAGCTTCTCGGAGTACGACTGCCATGCGTCGTCGCCCTCTTCATCCACGAAGTTGACCTGCACGACGCCGCCGGCGAGCCCGAGAGCGGTCTCTACCGAGTCGGTGACGCGACCGAGGATGTCGTCGGACGCCACGAGCCTGTCGACCACGACCGCGATGTCGTGCTTGTAGCTCTTCTTGAGCGTCGGCGGCTCGGCGAGCTGGATGAGATCGCCGTCGACGATGGCCCGGGAGTATCCCTTGGCGCCGAGCTCGCGGAACAGATCGACGAACTCGCCCTTCTTCTGCGAGACGATCGGAGCGACGATCTGATAGCGCGTGCGCTCAGGCAGCTCCATGAGCTGATCCGCGATCTGCTGCACCGTCTGCCGCTGGATCTTCTCGCCGCACTCGGGGCAGTGCGGGATGCCGATGCGTGCCCACAGCAGGCGCATGTAGTCGTAGATCTCGGTGATCGTACCGACGGTCGAGCGCGGGTTGCGGTTCGTCGACTTCTGGTCGATCGAGACCGCGGGGCTCAGACCCTCGATGAAATCGACGTCCGGACGATCCACCTGGCCGAGGAACTGCCGCGCGTACGCGCTCAGCGATTCGACGTAGCGACGCTGGCCTTCGGCGAAGATCGTGTCGAACGCGAGGCTCGACTTTCCCGACCCTGACAGGCCAGTGAAGACGACCATCGAGTCGCGAGGGATGTCGATGTCGACGTTCTTGAGATTGTGTACGCGGGCGCCGCGAACACTGAGTTTGCTGGGGGTGGCAACGGGGACAATGGGCACCGCACAAGTCTACGAGGGGCCACGGACATCGGCTCTGTGTCCGTCCTCAGGAACGGTTCCACGGAGTCAGGCGCCGGAGCCCTAGGGTGTGAGGACACCGTCGATCGGAGCGCGACCCGCGAACGGCGACAACCCATCGCGCAGGATGGCCACCTGCTCGATGTCCATGTGTACAGCCGCCATCACCTGCCGCGGGACGTCGAGGGCCCGCTGTCGAAGCGCCTGCCCGGCCTCCGTCAGGCGGATGTCGAGGCGCCTCTCGTCTTCGGCGCTGCGCTCCCGAACGATCAGGCCCTCCTTCTCGAGCCGCTTGACCAAGGGCGAGGCAGTGGCCGGATCCATCGCGAGGTCTGCGGCGAGGTCGTTGAGCGAACGCGGTGACCGTTCCCACAGAGCGAGCATCACCAGGTACTGCGGGTGCGTGAGCCCGAGCGGCTCGAGGATCGGGCGGTAGATCGCCACGACGTTGCGCGCTGCGGTCACGAGCGCGAAGCAGAGCTGGTTCTCGAGTCTGAGCAGATCATCCGAAGCGGTCACATCCCGATTATACAGACGGGCTAATCATTAGTACACTAAGGAACATGTCGAACAGTTCAGACCGAGTGCCGCTCCGCGCACGCATCCGCGAAGCGGGTGGGCTGTATCGCTGGTTCAACAAGAACCTCATCCGCCTCGCTGGTCCGGCCGCTGTCGGGCCTTACGAAGCCACCCCTCCGCCGACGGCATCGCAACGAGCCGAGCGGGCGTGTCCGCTGTGCGGCCAGCCCATGAGCGCGCATGAGATCGACAGGTCCGGCCCGAAGCCGCTCATGCACTGCCCCTGATCGATCGGGCGCTCGTCAGGGCTTCGCCTCTGCACTCTCCCGCGCCGCATCGATCCATCGCATCAGCGACTCATCGTTCTCGGTGGCCGCCGCTGCCACGTCCAACCAGCTCGACCCCATCGTCTTCGCCCCCATCACGGCGACGGAGACACCCGGCTCGGTCAGCAGCTCAGCACCCCTCTCCTCACTGACACGCACGAGAAGGACGCCCTCTTTCCGCACTCCCACGAGAATTCGACCGTGCAGCAGGAACGCGCGCGTACCGAACATCCGCTTCTCCTCGAGCCCAGGCTCCGACATCAGCAGCGCTCGGACACGATCGGCGAGTTCAGTGGCGGCAGCATCCATGCTCGACTGCACCGCCCCTACGCGTGCCCAGCGCGTTCCATGGCGCGCAGCTCTTTCTTGAGGTCCTGCACCTCGTCGCGAAGCCGGCCGGCGAGCTCGAACTTCAACTCGGCCGCCGCCGCGAGCATCTGGTCGGAGAGATCCTTGATCATGTCCTCCAGTTGATCGGCGCCCTCAGCGGCGATCCCTTCACGGCGCAGCTGCGGCGTCGGGCTCTTGCCACGCCCGGACTTCGTCCTGTTCTTGCTGCGCAGCATGTCTTCCGTGTCTGATGCCTCGCGTGCCAGCACGTCGGTGATGTCGGCGATCCTCTTGCGCAGCGGCTGCGGGTCGATGCCGCGCTCCTTGTTGTACGCGACCTGCTTCTCTCGACGGCGGTCCGTCTCCTCGATCGCCTTCGCCATCGAGTCGGTCATCTTGTCGGCGTACATGTGCACCTGGCCGGAGACGTTTCGAGCGGCACGACCGATCGTCTGGATGAGGGACGTACCGGAGCGCAGGAACCCCTCCTTGTCGGCATCCAGGATCGCGACCAGCGACACCTCGGGGAGGTCGAGCCCTTCGCGCAGCAGGTTGATGCCGACGAGCACGTCGTAGACGCCGGAGCGGAGTTCACTGAGCAACTCGACCCGTCGCAGCGTGTCGACGTCGGAGTGCAGGTACCGTACCCGCACCCCGTGCTCGCCGAGGAAGTCGGTGAGCTCTTCGGCCATCTTCTTCGTCAGCGTCGTGACGAGCACGCGCTCATCACGCCCTGCGCGCACGCGGATCTCTTCCAGCAGGTCGTCGATCTGCCCCTTGGAGGGCTTGACGATGATCTCGGGGTCGACGAGTCCTGTCGGACGGATGATCTGTTCGACTACGCCGTCGGCGATGCCCATCTCGTATTTGCCGGGGGTCGCCGAGAGATACACCGTCTGCCCGATGCGGTTCTTGAACTCGTCGAATCGCAGCGGACGATTGTCCATCGCGCTGGGCAGGCGGAAGCCATGGTCGACCAGTGTCCGCTTGCGCGACGCGTCGCCTTCGTACATGGCTCCGATCTGCGGCACCGTGACGTGCGACTCGTCGATCACCATCAGGAAGTCGTCGGGGAAGAAGTCGAGAAGCGTGTGCGGCGGCTCTCCCGGCGCGCGCCCGTCCATATGGCGGGAGTAGTTCTCGATGCCGGAGCAGAACCCGAGCTGCTGCAGCATCTCGAGGTCGAAGGTGGTGCGCATGCGCAGTCGCTGCGCTTCGAGCAGCTTGCCCTGCCGTTCGAACTCCTTCAGACGATCGGCGAGCTCATCCTCGATGGTGCCGATCGCGCGCTGGACCACGTCGGTGCCGGCGACATAGTGCGATGCCGGGAAGATAGGCACGGCATCGAGCTTCTCGATGACCTCGCCGGTCAACGGATGCAGCGTGTACAGCGCCTCGATCTCGTCACCGAACAGCTCGATGCGGATCGCGTGCTCTTCGTAGACCGGGATGATCTCGATCGTGTCGCCGCGCACGCGGAAGTTGCCTCGGGAGAAGTCGACGTCGTTGCGGTTGTACTGCATCGCGATGAACTGGCGGATGAGGGCGTCGCGGTCGTACCGCTCCCCCACCTGGAGCGCGACCATCGCCCGCAGATACTCTTCCGGCGCACCGAGGCCGTAGATGCACGACACGGTCGAGACCACGATCACGTCACGGCGGGAGAGCAGCGAGTTCGTCGTGGAGTGGCGCAGCCGTTCGACCTCGGCGTTGATCGACGAGTCCTTCTCGATGAAGGTGTCGGTCTGCGGCACGTATGCCTCTGGCTGGTAGTAGTCGTAGTACGAGACGAAGTACTCGACCGCGTTGTTCGGCATGAGCTCTCTGAACTCGTTCGCCAACTGAGCCGCCAGAGTCTTGTTGTGTGCGAGCACCAGCGTGGGGCGCTGCACCTGCTCGACCAGCCAGGCCGTCGTCGCCGACTTGCCGGTACCGGTGGCGCCGAGCAGCACGACATCGGTCTCGCCGGCGTTGATACGCGAGGCGAGCTCGGCGATCGCCTGCGGCTGGTCACCGGCCGGCTCGTACTCGCTGATCACCTCGAACGGACGGACGCTGCGCGTGGGTTGCATGGTTCCAGCGTATGCGGAGCCTCGGACATCGGGGTCGCCGGTTGCGACCGCACCGCGGTGACGTCGTGCCGTCGCCCTATAGTGAGGTCGTGATCGAGTTCCTGATCGGCGCCAGCCTCGCGGCATCGGCCGGGCTGAACGCCTGGATGCCGCTCTTCCTGCTGGGCCTCGCCGACCGATTCCTTCCGGCTGTGAATCTCCCTTCCGGATGGTCGTGGATCTCGAGCGACCTCGCCCTCTGGATCCTCGGCATCCTGCTGCTGCTCGAGGTCGTCGCCGACAAGGTCCCCGCACTGGACTCGATCAACGACGTCATCCAGAGCGTGCTGCGGCCGGCTTCGGGCGGCATCGTGTTCGGTGCGGGTGCCAGCGCGGAGACTGTGGCCGTCGACGACCCCTCGTCCTTCTTCTCGGAGAACACGTGGGTGCCCATCGTCACCGGCATCGTGATCGCCCTGATCGTGCACATCGTCAAGGCCACTGCGCGCGTGACCGCGAACACGGTCACGGGCGGTCTCGCAGCGCCGGTGCTGAGCACGGCCGAGGACGGTGCGTCATTCCTGCTCGCGGCGCTCGCCATCATCGTCCCCGTGCTGGCAGGTCTGCTCCTGATCGGCCTGATCATCGCGATCGCGATGTTCTTCCGGCGGCGACGGCGCCGCAGCGGACAGGCGGCTGCTCAGACGGACGGCTGACGGCGCATGTACGGCGTGGTGGTCGAGACCTTGATCAGGCCCGACCGCTCCAGGATCGGCCGTGAGAGCTCGGTGCAATCGGCATTGAGGTACTTCTTGCCCTGCAGCAGCGCTGAACGCGCACGTCTGGCCGTCAGCGCCCGATAGATCCCGCGACCACGCCACTGCCGCAGCGTGGCCCCGCCCCAGAGCCCGGCGAACTCGGTGTCCTCGACCGGTTCCAGTCGTCCGGCGCTCACGATGTCGCCCTCGACCAGAGCGATCCAGAAGCCGATGCCTGACCCGGCCGACCACTCGGCAACCGTCGTCTCGGCGCGCGCCCGCCAGCCGGGGTCGCCGAAGACGGTGCCCTGCATCTCCTCCATCGCCCAGATCTCGGCCTCGTCCCGCACCTGCCGGATCTCCACTCCCGCCGGAGCAGGTGCGCCCTGGGCCAGCAGCGCGGCCTCGCCGATCATGATCGATTCGGGCTCGTCCGGTGCGAAGCCCCGCGAGACGAGAGCCTCGTGCAGGCCCGGCGCGAGGTCATGCCCCCGTGTCTTCCATTCGATGACCGTGACCTCGGGATACGCGGCGAAGTGCGCGAGGGCCGCATCCACGAGTTCGGCGATCACACCCTCATCGGCACCATCGAGCGACTCGTACGTGACGAAGCCGCGTCCGCCAGGAAGAACTGCCAACCACAACGGTCCGGTGCGCACGACGCGCGCGGAGCGCGGCATCTCCGAAGACGTGCGCAGTTGGGAGTCGTAGGCATCGAGGAGGGTGTGTCGCACGGGCTCGAGTCTAGGCATCGATCGCTCGATCAGACCGCAGCAGGGCCAAGGCGATGACCGCCGCGAGCACGCCCATGAAGATCACCAGTGCGAGGAACCACTCCCACCCCGCGTGGCCGAACACCACCCCCAGGGCCCATCCGAACAGGCTCGAGCCGGCGTAGTAGGCGAAGTAGTACAGCGAAGGAGCCTGCGCGCGGCTCTCCGGATCGGCCAGCACGGGAGCCCAGCTCGAGGCGATCGCGTGGGCTCCGAAGAAACCGGCGGTGAACACGACCAGACCCACGAGGATGACGATCGGCGACGGCACGTACATCAGCGCCGTCCCTGTGATGAACAGACCGATCGCGCCGAGCAGCACGGTTCGACGCCCGTGCCGCACGGCGAGCGACCCCGCCAACGGCGACGACAACGTTCCCGCCAGATAGGCGAGGAACAGCAGCGTCACCACCCAGACCGGAAGCAGGAAGGGCGGGGCGATGAGATGGAAGCCGAGGTAGTTGTACACCGCGACGAACGCACCCATGAGAAGGAAGCCCTGCGCGTACAGTGCCAGCAGGCGTGGCGAGCGCAAGGCTCGGAAGAGGCGTGCGCGCATACCGGGTCCGGCATCCGCCCGCATCCGCCCCGGCACGAATCGCCGGGCGCGCGGCACCAGCCAGAGGAAGAGCACGGCCGCGGCAGTGCACAGCACGGTGACGCTCCATACGCCGATGCGCCAATCGAACGCCTCCCCGATCGGTCCGGCCACCAGTCGCCCCGTGAGCCCGCCGACGGTCGTCCCCGCGGTGTAGCTGCCAGCGGCGGCCGCGACATGCCGTGCGTGCACTTCCTCGCTGAGGTACGCGAGCGCCACGGCGGGCACGGCGCCGAGAGCGAGCCCTTCGCCGAGGCGCAGTGCCAGCAGCACCGTGATCTCGGTGCTGAGCGGTGCCGCGAGCCCGAAAGAGGTCGCGGCGATGATGCCGATCGCCATCGCGGGGATCCGCCCGACCCGGTCGGCGACGAGCGACCACGGGATCACGGCGATGGCGATCCCGAGCGTCGCGGCGGACACCGTCAGCGCCGCTGTCGCCGCGGGCACGTCCAGGTCAGCGGCGACCTGAGGCAGCACGGCCTGCAGCGAGTACAGCTGCGCGAACGTCGCGACGCCCGCGAAGAAGAGTCCGGCGATCAGACGTCGATACGACGGAGTCCGTGGAAGGTGGCCCGCGAAGAGGTCGTCCGAGTTCACTCTTGCGTCAGACGCCGCCACAGCGCGTCCACCTGCTGCTCGGTCTGCGCCAGGGAACCCGCGGTGTCGATCACGACATCGGCGATCGCGAGCCGCTTCTCGTCCGGCACCTGGGCGTCGATGCGGTTCTGCGCCTCCTGCGGCGGCATTCCGCGCAGCTCGATCAGACGACGCAGCCGCACTTCCGCTGGGGCGTGCGCGACGACGATGGCGTCCCAGCGATCTTCGACGCGGGCCTCGACGAGCAGCGGCACGTCGTACACGACGATCGCGTGCGGGTTCGCGGCGAACGCGGCCTCGAATCTGCGCTGCGACTCTCGCCGGACGGCGGGGTGCACGATGCTGTTCAACCGCGCGAGCGCCTCGGGGTCGGAGAACACCATCGCGCCGAGCGCCGCGCGGTCCAACGCGCCCTCTTCGTCGATCAGGTGCCCGCCGAATGCCGTGGCGATCTCACCGAGCACCGGCGCACCAGGGGCCTGCACGTCGCGCACGATCTGATCCGCATCCACGACCACCGCGCCATGCGCTTCGAGCCGACGGGCGATCGTGGACTTACCGGAGGCGATTCCCCCGGTCAGCGCGATGAGAGGCATGACGCCCAGTCTAGGGTTCGTCGCGGGAGTGGTTCAGCGTGCGAGCACCTGCCGCTTGGAGCTGATCACTCCGGTGTTGAAACCGGCGAGGTGCAGGCCGCCGTGGAACCGCGCATGCTCGATCTTGATGCAGCGATCCATGACGACCGCGAGGCCTGCGGACTCCGCGAGGGCGGCCGCTTCCTCGTTCCATGAGCCGAGTTGGAGCCACAGCGTCGCGGCTCCCGCATCGATGGCCTCCTGCGCGACGCCTGGTAGATCGTCGTGCTTGCGGAACACGTCGACGATGTCGGGCACGACAGGCAGGTCGGCGAGCGACGCGTACACCGGCTGTCCGAGGATCTCCGTCTCGCGAGGGTTCACGAGATACACGTCATAGGGCGAACTCGACAGCAGATAGGTCGTCACGAAGTACGAGGCGCGTGCGGGGTTGTTGGACGCCCCGACGATCGCGATCGACTTCGAACGGCGCAGCAGCGCGAAGCGCTCCTGCTGATTCGGACCGGTCCACGTCCGCTCGGAGGCGGCGGCAACTGCGGTACCGGGCAGAGCGCAGGCGACAGCATCCGTCGGCGCGGGAAGGGCGCAAGAGTCCGCGGGATTCGAGGTGCTCATCGGGTCGCTCCTGTCGCTGCGGTGAGAGCCTGATCCAGATCCCAGATGATGTCGTCCGCGTCTTCCAGGCCGACCGAGATGCGGATCAGATCGGGGCGCACGCCGGCGGCGTCGAGCTGCGACGCGGTCAGCTGACGATGGGTCGTGGATGCCGGATGGATCACGAGCGTGCGCGCATCGCCGATGTTCGCCAGATGCGACGCGAGCTGCAGGTTCTCGATCACGGCCTCCCCCGCGGCGCGACCGTCAGCGGCCGCGACGCCGAAGGCGAAGACCGATCCGGGTCCGAGCGGAAGATACTTGGCCGCGCGGTCGCGGTGCGGATGACCATCGAGGCCCGCCCACGTGACGTACGACACCCGAGGGTCGGCGTCCAGCCACTCCGCGACGATCCGTGCGTTGGCCAGGTGCCCGTCGATGCGCTGCGGCAGCGTCTCGACGCCCTGCAGCAGGTTGAACGCGGACTGCGGGCTCAGCGCAGGACCGATGTCGCGCAGCTGCTCGGTGCGGAGCTTGGTGAGGAATCCGTACTCACCGAAGTTGTCCCACCACTTGATGCCGCCGTACGACTCGACCGGCTCGGTCATCTGCGGGAACTTGCCGCTTCCCCAGTCGAACGTGCCCTTCTCGATGACGATGCCGCCGAGTGTCGTGCCGTGGCCGCCGAGGAACTTCGTGACCGAGTGGATCACGATGTCGGCGCCGTGCTCGAGCGGTCGCGCAAGGTACGGCGTCGCGAGCGTCGCGTCGACGACGAGCGGCACGCCGGCGTCGTGTGCGACCGCCGCGAGTCCTTCGATGTCGGCGATCTCGCCCGAGGGGTTGCCGATCATCTCGACGTAGACGACCTTGGTCTCCGGGCGGATCGCGGCGGCGTAGTCGGCCGGGTCGCTCGACGGCACGAAGGTCGTCTCGACGCCGAAGCGGCGCAGCGTGACATCCAGCTGCGTGACCGTTCCGCCGTAGAGCTGCGCGGAGGCGACGATGTGGTCACCTGCACCCACGAGGGCGGCGAAGGTGATGAACTCGGCGCTCATGCCGGATGCCGTGGCCACGGCGCCGATCCCGCCTTCCAGCGATGCCAGCCGCTCCTCAAGCGCAGCCACGGTGGGGTTGCCGATGCGGGAGTAGATGTTGCCGTACTTCTGCAGAGCGAAGAGGTTCCCGGCATCCGTCGCGTCGTCGAAGACGAACGACGTGGTCTGGTAGATCGGCACGGCGCGTGCGCCGGTGGATGCGTCGGGCGTGCCGCCCGCGTGGAGTGCTCGGGTGCGGAACCCGAAGCGGTGCTCTTCCGTCATGTCGTCCTCGGTTCGGCCGCGGCCAGCACGTCGGCGATGCCGTCGACGGCCCACGGGTTCTGCAGTGATGTCGTGTCTCCGAGCGCCTCCGGCTCGCGGCCGGCGCGTCGGTCCTGTTCAGCCTCCCACAGCTGCGCGAGCAGCCTGCGCATGATCTTCCCGGAGCGCGTCTTGGGCAGGTCGGGAAC
The DNA here is from genome assembly GCF_054779995.1 of Microbacterium shaanxiense. NCBI lineage: Bacteria > Bacillati > Actinomycetota > Actinomycetes > Micrococcales > Microbacteriaceae > Microbacterium > Microbacterium shaanxiense. The sequence continues at coordinate 394,070 of NZ_BAAGXE010000004.1, forward strand.
GACGACGATGTGCTTCGGCTTGGCGACCGGCCCGATCGCGATCGCGACCTGATCGCGCAGGGCGGATGCCGTGACCGCGGCCGCTCCGGACGGCGTCACGAAGGCGACCACCGCCTGACCGGTCACCGGATCGGAGACGCCGGCGGTACCGGCTTCTCCCACGCTCTCGTGCGCGACGAGGGCGGACTCGATCTCGATCGTGGAGAGGCGATGGCCGGAGACGTTCACGACGTCGTCGAGGCGGCCGAGGAGCCAGATGCGACCGTTGGCGTCCTTCGTCGCGCCGTCGCCCGCGACATAGTAGCCGCCGAAGTCTCCGTGACCGGCGAACGCCGCCCAGTACGCGTCGCGGTAGCGCTGCGGGTCGCCCCAGACGGTTCGTGCCATGCCTGGCCAGGGGCGGCGCACGACGAGTGTCCCGGAGCTTCCTGGTGCGACCTCGTGACCGTGCTCGTCGACGACGGTCGCGTCGATGCCCGGCAGCGGCACGGTCGCCGATCCGGGTTTGAGGGTCGTGACACCGGGAAGCGGGGCGATCATCGCGGCCCCGGTCTCGGACTGCCACCACGTGTCGACGACCGGCAGCTCGTCGCGGCCGAAGTTGCGACGGAACCAGATCCACGCCTCCGGGTTGATCGCCTCGCCGACCGTTCCGAGCAGACGCAGGCTGGAGAGGTCGTGCCCTCGGGGCAGCTCGGCACCGAACCAGGTCATGAACGTGCGGATCAGCGTCGGTGCGGTGTAGTAGACCGTCACGCCATAGCGTTCGATGATCTCGAGGTGCCGCTCCCTGTTCGGGGAGTCGGGTGTGCCCTCGTAGATCACCTGGGTGAGTCCGTTGGAGAGCGGTCCGTAGATCTCGTAGGTGTGCGCGGTGACCCATGCCAGGTCGGCGGTGCACCAGTGCACGTCGTCCGGTTTGGCGTCGAAATGCGCCCAGTGCGCCCAGCTCGTGTGCGCCAGGTAGCCGCCGGAGGTGTGGACGAGACCCTTCGGCTTCCCCGTGGTGCCTGAGGTGTAGATGATGAACAGCGGATGCTCGGCGTCGAAGGGCTGCGCGTCGTGCGTCGTCGACGCGGTGTCGACCACGTCGTGCCACCAGAGGTCGCGACCCTCGGTCCATGGCACCTCCTGGCCTGTACGCCGCAGCACGAGGACATGCTCGAGTTCGGCCAGCTCGGCGGCCGCGGCATCCGCCGTCGTCTTCACCTCGGTCGCCACGCCCCTGCGGAACTGCCCGTCGCTGGTGACGAGCAGCTTCGCTCCGGTGTCCTCGAGCCGGAACCGCACGGCCTCGGCGGAGAAGCCGCCGAACACGAGCGAGTGCACGGCGCCGATGCGCGCACAGGCGAGTGTGATGACGATCGTCTCGACGAGCACCGGAAGGTAGATCACGACACGGTCGCCCGGTTCGATGCCGAGGGCGAGCAGGGCGTTGGCGGCCTGCGAGACGCGCCGCTGCAGATCTGCGTACGTCACTTCGGTCCGGTCCCCCGGCTCGCCTTCGAAGTGCAACGCGACCGTGTCGCCGCGGCCGGCGTCGACGTGGCGGTCGACGCAGTTGTACGCGACGTTCAGCTTTCCGCCGACGAACCAGCGTGCCGCGGGGATCGCCCCGTCTGTGGGCGGCTCCCACTCATGAGCGGTGTGCCACGGTTCTGCCCAGTCGAGCCGCGCGGCAGCCCGCTCCCAGAAAGCGGTGGGGTCGGCATCCGCCTCGGCGTAGGTCTCAGCCGTGACGTTCGCCTGCGCGGTGAACGCGGCCGGAGGCGCGTATTCGCGGGTCTCCAGCAGTCGTGCTTCGCTCACCCTCAGGCCCACTTCTTGAGCAGGTGCTTCTCGACCAGTGCGAGGATCCCGTTCGTGATCGTTCCGAGCAGCGCGAGCAGCACGATCGAGAGCAGGATACGGTCGACGCGACCGGTGCTCTGCGAGTCGGTGAGCAGGAATCCGAGCCCCATCGACGAGGCGATGAGCTCGGCGGCGACGAGGAACAGCCATGCCTGTGCCAGTGCGAGGCGCAGGCCGGAGACCACCGACGGCACCACGGCCGGGAGCTGCACCGTGCGGAACAGCGACCACCCGCGCAGGCTGAACGAGCGCCCTGCCTCGACCAGCTGGGGGTCGACGTGCCGAAGTGCTGATGCGACCGTCGTGTACACCGGGAAGAAGGCGCCGATCGCGATCAGCGTGACCTTCGATTCCTCGCCGATCTGCAGCCACAGGATGAGCAGCGGCACCCAGGCGAGTGACGGCACGGCGCGGAGTGCCGCGAGGGTCGGGCTGAGAAGCACTTCACCGAGCCGGGACAGCCCGACGAAGCCGGCGAACGCGAGGCCGATCACGGAACCGATCGCGAAGCCGAGCAGCACGCGCTGCACCGAGATCGCGATGTGCGTCCACAGCTGGCCGGCCTCGGCGAGCTCGACGCCGGCGGTGAAGACGGATGCCGGTGTGGGAAGACGGTACGGCGGCACCAGCCCGCTCGTGGTGGCGAACTGCCATGCCACGAGGATGACGACGGGCAGGATCAGCCCGGCGGCCACGCGGACGCCGGTGCGATCCCAGATGCCTCGGGTTCCGGCATCCGGTCTCCGGCGCTCCCCCTTGGCGAAATCGAGCGCGTCCCGCGAATCCGCCGGAACGACGACTCGCTGGTCGGGAATGGTCATCAGCCCTTGGCCGCCTTCTCGGCGAACGTGGCGTTGATGATCGTCTCGAGGGCCTTGTCGACCGACTCCTGGCCGCCCTGCACATCGCCGGAGTCGACGAGCACGGGAGCGATCTTCTCGAGCACCTCGAGCTGCGCATCGCCGGGGATGCCGCTCACGTCGAGGTTGGAGCGCTCCTCGATCACGGTCGTCGCGACCTCGATGTCGATGCCGGCGACCTCGGCGAGCAGCGCAGCGGTCTCCTCCGGGTTCTCGAGAGCCCAGACGCGTGCCTGTTCGTAGGCGTCGACGACGGCCTGGGCGAGGTCGGCGTGGTTGTCGATGAAGTCCTCGGTGGCGTTGAGGAACCCGTACGTGTTGAAGTCGACGTTGCGGTAGATGAGCTGGTCACCGGACTCGACCTCGGCTGCGGCCATGATCGGGTCGAGGCCCGCCCACGCGTCGACGGAGCCGCCGTCGAGCGCCGCGCGGCCGTCGGCATGCTGCAGGTTCTGCACCTCGACGTCGTCGAGCGAGAGACCGCCCTCTTCGAGTGCCTGCAGCAGGAAGAAGTAGGGGTCGGTGCCCTTCGTCGCGGCGATGGAGGCGCCGGCGAGGTCTTCCAACGACGTGATGTCGCTGTCCGGACCGGTGACGATGGCCGACCACTCCGGCTGCGAGTAGATGTCGATGACCTGGATGGGCGACCCATTCGCGCGGGCGAGCAGCGCGGCCGATCCGGCGGTCGATCCGACGTCGACCGAGCCGGAGCGCAGCAGTTCGTTGGCCTTGTTGGATCCGGCGGACTGCACCCACTCGACGGTCACGTCGTCGCCCACGATGTCCTCGAGGATGCCCTGGTCCTTGATGACGAGACTCAGTGGGTTGTACGTCGCGAAGTCGACCGTGAGCGTGTCGGACGACCACTCGCCCGTCGCGGCGGAGCCGTCGGACTCAGAGGCACCGGCGTTCTCCCCGGCTACGCAGCCGGTGGCGACGAGCATCATCGTGCCGGCGATGGCGATCGCAGGAACGATTCGGCGTGTGATGGTGCTCATCGGGTCTCCTCGGTGGAAATGCGGTGGTGGGTGTCGACGCCGAGGCCTTCGAGAAGGTCGGCGCGGAGGTCCGCGAGACCGCGATCGGCGCGGTCACGCGGGCGGATGCCGGGCACGGTGATGGTGCGCGCGATGGATGTCGCGCCACTGCCGGCTTCGCCGGCGAGCGAGCGCAGCAGCAGCACGCGGTCGGCGAGGTAGAGGGCCTCCTCGACGTCATGGGTGACGAGGAGGACGGTGGTGGGTTCGGCGGTGTGGATGTCGAGCAGGAGGTCCTGCATCCGCAGCCTGGTGAGCGCGTCGAGCGCACCGAACGGTTCGTCGAGCAGGAGGACGCCGGGGTTTCGCGCCAGAGCGCGGGCGAGCGAAGCGCGCTGCGCCATGCCCCCGGAGACCTCACGGGGATGCTGGTCGGCGGCGTGGTCGAGGCCTACGAGGTGCAGCAGTTCCCGCACGCGCTCGCGGCCGTCGCGGCGCCGTGTGCCGCGGGGCAGGCCGAGCTCGACGTTCTGGGCCAGCGTGCGCCATGGGAGCAGCCGGGGCTCCTGGAATGCGACGGCGGTGCGCTCATCCGTGTCGGTGACGCCGGTGCCGTCGAGGCTGATGCGTCCGTTCGTGGGCGAATCGAGTCCTCCGACGAGGCGCAGGAGCGTCGACTTCCCGCAGCCCGACGGACCGACCACTGCGACGATCTCGCCGGGGGCCAGTTCGACGTCGACGCCGCGCAGCACTTCGCGTCGCCCCTCGGGCATCGGGAACGTGCGCTCGATGTTCTCGAGGCGGACGGCGTTCGCCGCACCCAGAGCGACCGGCGCGTCACCGGTGCGCGGGGCGAGGACTGCGGATGTCATACCCCCATCGTCGCGGAGGCGCACCCATGTTACGAAAGCGGGCGTAATGTTCCGTCACACCGCGCACGGCATCCGTCCTGCGCCGTGCAGATCGCGCCGATGGGAGCTTTTCGCACGTGAAAGGCGCGCCTTGGATGCGGAAAGCTCCCATCGATGCGGCATCGGTGCCGGGATGCTCGGCACCGATGCCGGAAACGCGGAACGGGCCGCCACCCGAAGGTGACGACCCGTTCCGTGTGAGGCGTTATTACGCGTTGCCGCCCGAGAGCTTCTCGCGCAGAGCCGCGAGTGCCTCGTCGTCGGCAAGCGTTCCGGCGCCGGAGTCGCTCGTGAAGGACTGTGCAGCGGCGAAGTCGTCGCCTGCAGCGGCCTCTGCCTCGGCTGCCTTGGCAACCGCGACCTTGTGAGCCTCCCAGCGGGTCTGAGCTGCAGCGTACTCCTGCTCCCAAGCCTCGCGTGCGGAGTCGAAGCCTTCCTTCCACGCACCGGTCTCGGGGTCGAAGCCCTCCGGGTACTTGTACTCGCCGTTCTCGTCGTACTCGGCGAGCATGCCGTACAGGGCCGGGTCGAACTCGGTGCCGTTGGGGTCGACCGACTCGTTGGCCTGCTTGAGCGACAGCGAGATGCGACGACGCTCGAGGTCGATGTCGATGACCTTGACGAAGACCTCTTCGCCGACGGACACGACCTGCTCAGCCAGCTCGACGTGCTTGCTGGAGAGTTCGGAGATGTGCACGAGGCCCTCGATGCCGTCTGCGACGCGGACGAACGCACCGAACGGAACGAGCTTGGTGACCTTGCCCGGTGCGATCTGGCCGATCGCGTGGGTGCGGGCGAAGACCTGCCACGGGTCCTCCTGCGTCGCCTTGAGCGACAGGGAGACGCGCTCGCGGTCGAGGTCCACCTCGAGGATCTCGACGGTGACCTCCTGGCCGACCTCGACGACCTCGGATGCGTGCTCGATGTGCTTCCAGGACAGCTCGGAGACGTGCACGAGGCCGTCAACGCCACCCAGGTCGACGAACGCACCGAAGTTGACGATCGACGAGACCGTGCCCTTGCGGACCTGGCCCTTGTGGAGGTTGTTGAGGAAGGTCGTGCGCGACTCGGACTGCGTCTGCTCGAGCAGAGCGCGGCGCGAGAGGACGACGTTGTTGCGGTTCTTGTCCAGCTCGAGGATCTTCGCCTCGATCTCCTGGCCCAGGTACGGGGTCAGGTCGCGGACGCGGCGCAGCTCGATGAGCGATGCCGGCAGGAAGCCGCGCAAGCCGATGTCGACGATGAGTCCACCCTTGACGACCTCGATGACCGTACCGGTGACGACGCCGTCGTCTTCCTTGATCTTCTCGACGTCGCCCCAGGCGCGCTCGTACTGCGCACGCTTCTTGGACAGGATCAGACGGCCTTCCTTGTCCTCCTTCTGGAGAACAAGAGCCTCGACCTCGTCGCCGACCTTGACGACCTCGTTAGGGTCGACGTCGTGCTTGATGGAGAGTTCGCGGGAGGGGATGACACCCTCGGTCTTGTAACCGACGTCGAGCAGAACCTCATCGCGGTCGATCTTGACGATCGTGCCTTCGATGATGTCGCCGTCGTTGAAGAACTTCAGAGTCTTCTCGACCGCGGCCAGGAAGTCCTCAGCAGATCCGATGTCGTTGATGGCGACCTGCTTGGTGGCCGGGGCGGTCGTTGCGGTAGTCATGTAGTGGGTTGTCCTTGTTGGGTGGGTACTCGGGCCACGGGCGCTCATGCACGCATGAGTGATCGCCTGAAGCGAATGGATTTGGATTTTCAATCAACGGGCATGCGAGTGCACGCCACGAGTGACACTTCAGATTATCAGAGATTCGTCCTGAACGCTGCTGTGGATAACTCCGGCGGATGCGGGCGCTTCGCGTTAGCGTGAACGGGTGACCCTCCCCCGATCGAAGACGAGCCGGATCCGGATGCTGGCACTGCTCGCACTCGCAGCAACCGCCCTGAGCGCCTGCACGCCGACCCCGGAGCCGACGCCGACTCCGAGCGCGGCATTCGCATCGGAGGAGGAAGCATTCGCCGCGGCGGAAGAGGTCTATCGGGAGTACATGGATGCATTCAATCAAGTGGATCTGCGTGATCCGTCGACATTCGAAACCGTATTCCAGTACTCGACCGGCGACTACCTGAGCAGCGAGAAAGCATCGCTCTCTCAACTGCACGCGGAGGGACATCTCCGCGATGGCGCCATTAAGATCGTCACCTTTGAAGGCACCGCGTACGACGGCGGCGACCACGTCGAAGCAATCACCTGCAACGACGTCAGCGCTACAACGTTCACCGACGAAGACGGAACCAACCTTGTCCCCAAAGATCGGCCCGACCGATACGTGTTACTTCTGACCCTCGTTGTTGCCGACTCTGCGTTGCGCATCGAAAGCGCAACTCCCACCGAGGACCCCGGGTGCGCGTCTTCGTAGCGCTCGCGGCTTCGGTCATGATGGCCGTATCAGCGCCCGCTCTCGCCAGCACGGATGTCCGTGCGTCTGCAGGCGGCTGTACCGCGATCGAACAGGCGACGACTGGATGTACCAACACCGGCAGCGAGATCATCATCGATGACAGCCACACCCGACCCGAGACTCCTGGGAACTCTCCCATAGGCGACTCCGATCCCGGCACGGACTCGGATTGGACGCCGCCGCCGGGGTGGGCGCCTCCTCCGGAGTTCAATTTCGCGCAGTGTCTGAACGACTGGGACTCTTACATCCAGTGCTTCCGTGCGCAGGAGGAAGAAGCGGAAGAGACTCCGGCAGAGGAAGCCGCGGCCCCCGCGATCCCCGCCGTCACGATCGCCGATGTCGCCCGCTTCGCTCCCGCGGGCTCTGCGATCTCCGCAGAGCCCGACAATGTCGGGGTCGTCGGTCTGCCGACGAACTTCGTGGCGGCAGCATCCGTCCACACCGTGAACGACTCGCTGTTCGGGTTCCCCATCGCGGTGAGGTTCACCCCCGTCGGCTACGACTTCACATTCGGCGACGGCACGACCACCACGACCACCGAGGGAGGTCGATCGTGGGCCGATCTCGGACAAGCCCAGTTCACACCCACCCCCACGAGCCACACCTACACCGAGCGCGGCACCTATTCCGCGGCGGTCGATGTGCGCTACGCGGCGGAGGTCGACTTCGGCATCGGCTGGTTCCCGATCTCGGGCGAAGTCACCTCGTCGGGAGCTGCGCAGGAGGTCCGCATCTTCGAGGCGCACACGGCTCTGGTGGCGCACACCTGCGAGCAGGCTCCCGACTCCCCCGGCTGCTGACGCCGGATCCGTCGAGGCGCTGTGACATGCTGATCCCATGAGCGACAGGCTGATGCTGCTGGACACCGCTTCCCTCTACTTCCGTGCCTTCTACGGCGTTCCGGACAAGGTGAAGGCCCCCGACGGCTCCCCCATCAACGCCGCGCGCGGACTGCTCGACATGATCGCCAAGCTCGTCACCCTGTACGAGCCGACGCACATCGTCGCGTGCTGGGACGATGACTGGCGTCCGCAGTGGCGCGTCGACCTCATCCCCAGCTACAAGGCGCATCGAGTCGTCGAGATCGTTCCAGCCGGTCCGGACGTCGAAGAGGTGCCCGACCCTCTTGAAACTCAGATCCCGCTGATCCGCGAAGAGCTGACCGCCCTCGGCATCCCGATCATCGGGGTCACGGCGCACGAGGCCGACGACGTCATCGGCACCCTCGCCACGCTCGCGACCATGCCGGTCGACATCGTCACCGGCGACCGCGACCTGTTCCAGCTGATCGACGATGATCGCGGCATCCGCATCGTCTACACCGCGCGAGGCATGAGCAACCTCGACGTCCTCACCGAGACGAGCGTCGTCGCGAAGTACGGCGTGCTCCCCTCGCAGTACGCCGACTTCGCCACCATGCGGGGCGACGCCTCCGACGGTCTGCCCGGGGTTCCAGGCGTCGGCGAGAAGACCGCGGCCACGCTTCTGCAGACGCACGGCGATCTCGCCGGCATCCGCGCGGCGGCGGAAGCAGGCGAGGGCATGAGCGCCGGGCTGCGCGCGAAGATCCTCGCCGCCTCCCTCTACCTCGATGTCGCGCCGACGGTGGTCGAGGTCGCACGCGGGCTCGACATCGCACCCCCCATCGATCCGGTGCGCGCACTCGACCCCTCAGAGGCGGACGCCGCCATCGCGCTCGCGCAGAAGTGGAATCTCGGCTCGTCGATGGACCGCGCCATCGCGGCCCTCGGCCGTTGACGCGGCGGCCGAGTCAGCAAGCTACTCGGCCCAGGCTCTCAGCCGGTCCACGCCCCACGTCGTCACGATCCGCTCGGCCGGCACACCGGCCTTCTCGGCACGCTCGGCGCCGTAGTCGAGCAGCGACAGCTGCCCCGGCGCGTGTGCGTCGGAATCGAGCGAGAACAGGCACCCGGCATCCAGCGCGATCGCGATCAGCTCATCGGGCGGATCCTGCCGCTCGGGTCGCGCATTGATCTCGACGGCGACTCCGTTCTCGGCACATGCGTCGAACACCGCGCGGGCGTCGAACTGCGAGGGCGGCCGTGTGCCGCGATCGCCTTGCACCAGCCTCCCGGTGCAGTGGCCGAGCACGTTCACGTACGGGCTGCGCACCGCGGCGATCATGCGCGCGGTCATCGGCCTCGGTTCCATGCGCAACTTGGAATGCACGGAGGCGACCACGATGTCGAGCGCACTCAGCAGCTCGGGGTCCTGATCGAGGGCGCCGTCTTCGAGGATGTCGACCTCGATCCCGGCGAACATCGTGAAGCCGTCTGCCGATTCGCCGCGCACGAGCGGCATCTGCTCACGCAACCGTTCGGCGGACAGCCCACGGGCGACTCTGAGCCGCGGCGAGTGATCGGTGATCGCAAGATACTCATGCCCGAGAGCTCGTGCGGCCGCCGCCATCGTGGCGATCGAGGTCGTCCCGTCCGACCAGTCCGTGTGAGCGTGCAGGTCGCCGCGCAGCTTCCCACGGAGCACGGAGGCGCGTTCCGGTTCGACCTCGCCGCGCAGTTCCACCAGGTAGTCCGGAGTCTCACCGGCCTGCGCCTGACGGATCACGGCGAAGGTCGACTCGCCGATGCCCTTGGCCGCACGGAGTCGTGTGGGATCGTTGCGCACGTCGTCGGACAACCCCTGCAGGGTCGCCGCAGCCTGGCGGAAGGCCTTCGCCCGGTATCGCGAGGCGCGCTCCCGCTCGAGCAGGGTCGCGATCTCAAGCAGCGCGTCTACGGGATCCATGATCGTTCACGCAGAGGCGAGCTCTCGCGTCGCATCCACCCACGCCGTCAGCTTGGCAGCGGCGCTGCCGTCATCGATCGCCGCCTCCGCACGCGCGTACCCGTCACGAAGGCGATCGAGGATCGGACGCTGCACTTGCGTCGAATCCTGGGACAGTTCGAATGCGACGATCCCCGCCGCGGCGTTCAGCAGCACGATGTCGCGCACCGGGCCCTTCGTGCCCTCGAGAGTGTCGCGGAGCACGCCGGCGTTGTGCTCGGGCGATCCTCCGATGAGGTCCGCGAGCTCTGCGGTCGGGATGCCGAGATCACGAGGATCGAGGTCGTGCTCGTGGATGTCGCCGAGGCTGACTTCCCAGATGCGGCTGTGGCCGGTGGTCGTCAACTCGTCGAGACCGTCATCGCCGCGGAAGACGAGCGCGGTCGCCCCGCGGGTGCGGAACACACCCGTGATCAGAGGGACCCGCTCGAGCTGAGCGACGCCGACAGCGTTCGCCTCCGCGCGGGCGGGGTTGCAGAGCGGGCCCAGCATGTTGAACACGGTGGGCACGCCGAGCTCTCCTCTGGCGTTGCCGGCGTGCTTGAACCCGGGGTGGAAGGCAGCGGCCCATGCGAACGTGATGCCGGTGCGGTCGAGCACGGCCGCGACCTCTTCGGGAGAGAGCGAGAGCTGAAGGCCCAGGGCACCCAGAACGTCGGATGACCCGGACGCCGAGCTGGCAGCCCTGTTGCCGTGCTTGACCACGGGGATGCCGGTCGCGCCGATGATGATCGCCGCGGTCGTCGAGACGTTGACGGTACCCACGCGATCGCCGCCGGTTCCGACGATGTCGAGCACGTTGGAGGAGACCGGCAACGGAACAGCGGCCTCGAGGATGGCGTCGCGGAATCCGACGATCTCATCGATCGTCTCGCCCTTGGCCCGCAGAGCGACCAGGAAGCCGGCGAGCTTGGCATCCGAGACGTTCCCCTGCATGACCTGGCGCATGGCCCACGTGGACTCCCACACGCTGAGATCGCGCCCCTCCAGGAGCGTGGTGAGCACATCCGGCCAGGTCGGGGAATCAAGCATGTCTGCGATCCTATCGGCGCGAATAAATTCCTTGCGCAGAGCCTCGCTGACGTGCATCCTTGATTTCCCTTGAATTCACCGAGGATTCGCAGGGACTTCTTAGGGTCCCCTAAGCATCGGTTCGGGGAATCGGGCCCTGCCGATGCAAGAATCACGCTCGCAGATCGGCCATAATGGAGGGGTGACCACCTCAGCGACCTATGCCCCGGCGGCAAGAACGATCAAGCGCCCGAATTCGGTAGCTGTCGGCACCATCGTGTGGCTCGGCAGCGAGGTGATGTTCTTCGCGGGACTGTTCGCGATCTACTTCACCCTCCGCAGCACGTCTCCCGAGCTCTGGGCAGACCGCACGGAGCTGCTCAACGTGACATTCGCGGGTGTCAACACCGCGATCCTCGTGCTCTCCTCCGTGACCTGCCAGATGGGCGTGTTCGCGGCGGAAGACCTTCAGCCGTACCGCATCGCGAAGGGCCAGGTGAACGGCGCAGGCCGTCGACGCCTCTTCGGCTGGGGAATGATCGAGTGGTTCTGGCTCACGTTCGCACTCGGTGCGATCTTCGTCTCCGGTCAGGTCTGGGAGTACGCGCAGCTCGTCGCTGAGGGCATGCCGATCCAGGCGGACTCCTACGCCTCGGCCTTCTACCTGACCACGGGCTTCCACGCCCTCCACGTCACCGGCGGACTCATCGCGTTCCTGCTCATCATGGGCCGCGCGTTCGCAGTGAAGAACTTCACGCACAAGGAGGCGACCTCCTCGATCGTTGTGTCCTACTACTGGCACTTCGTCGACGTCGTCTGGATCGTGCTGTTCTTCGTCATCTACTTCCTGAAATAAGAGCGGAGCTGACCTGCGAAATGGCACGAGAGAAGAAGCGTCGCTCGAACGGACGCCGTAGCCCCCTGGCGGCTGCGGCACTGATCGGTGCCGGCCTCCTCATCACGGGAGGCATCTACGCCGGAGCGTCAGCGGCCATCGCCGCCACCGACACTCAGACGAGCGCGAGCACCGAGCTCAGCATCGAGGACGGCGAGAAGCTGTTCCAGGCGAACTGCGCCACCTGCCACGGTCTCGACCTGCAGGGAACCGACAACGGTCCGAGCCTGTACGGCGTCGGTGAACTGTCCGTCGAGTTCCAGCTGGCGACCGGCCGCATGCCGCTGCAGATGCAGGGACCGCAGGCTCCCCAGAAGAGCCCGCAGTTCACGCAGCCGCAGATCGACGCGATGGCCGCCTACGTGCAGTCGGAGGCGCCCGGCCCGACGTTCCCCGACGATGAGATCCTCGACGGCGAAGGCGATGTCGCACACGGAGCCGAGCTGTTCCGCGTCAACTGCGCCATGTGCCACAACGTGTCGGCAGCCGGCGGTGCGCTCACCGAGGGCAAGTACGCCCCGGCCCTGACCTCGACCAGCGCGCTGCACATCTACGCGGCGATGGTCACCGGCCCGCAGAACATGCCGGTGTTCGGAGACATGAACCTGTCCGACGAGGACAAGCGCGACATCATCTCCGCGCTGCTCTTCCAGCAGGAGTCGGTTTCGGTCGGCGGATTCACGCTCGGCAACCTTGGCCCCGTCTCGGAGGGCCTGTTCGTCTGGATCTTCGGTATCGGTGGCCTCGTCGCCATCACCGTGTGGATCACGGCGAAGTCCAACTGACGCTTATTCATCGAAGAGGAACGTACGAGGAGCACCATGGCACACGACGACGACTCGAAGGCCCTTGACCGGGCCTACCAGCCCTCACCGGGGCTGGGTGTCGCAGTCAGCGATCCCGTGCAGAACCCGGGGCTGCCGCCACACCGTGAGCGGATGACCGACAAGGACCCCAAGGCTGAGAAGCGCGCGGTCCGCACGGTCTACACACTGTTCTACCTGTCGCTCGCCGGCAGCATCTGGGCCGTCGCCGCGTACATGCTGTTCCCGATCGAAGACGGCTCGATGGTCTCGATCCGTTACAACAACCTCTTCATCGGACTCGGCATCGCACTGGCGCTGCTCTCCCTCGGCATCGGGGCCATCCACTGGTCCAAGGCGCTGATGTCCGACAAGGAGTTCGTCGAGCACCGCCACCCCACCCGGGGCAAGGACTCGACGCGTGAGGCGGCCGTCCAGGCGTTCGCCGACGCCAACGAGGAGTCCGGCTTCGGACGCCGCACCATGATCCGCAACTCGCTGTTCGCAGCCGTGGTCGCGTCGATCATCCCCGGTGTCGCTCTCTTCCGCGGTCTCGCACCGCACAGCACCCCGGACGACCCCACGGCCGGCGACCCGGTCGTGCTGCTCAAGCACACGATGTGGGCGGAGGGACAGCGTCTGGTCCGCGACCCCGACGGCACACCCATCCGTGCTGCTGACGTCACCCTCGGCTCGGCCTTCCACGTGATCCCCGAGGATCTCGCCGAGCTCAGCCACCACGACGGCTATCTCGAGGAGAAGGCCAAGGCGATCGTGCTGATGATGCGCCTTCGTCCTGAGCAGCTCGTCGAGGCCGAGGACCGCAAGGACTGGTCGTACGACGGCATCGTCGCGTACTCCAAGGTCTGCACGCACGTGGGCTGCCCTGTCGCGCTGTACGAGCAGCAGACGCACCACCTGCTGTGCCCGTGTCACCAGTCGCAGTTCGACGTCACCGATCACGCGAAGGTCATCTTCGGACCGGCTGCCCGTCCACTGCCGCAGCTGCCGATCACGGTCGACGATGAGGGCTACCTCGTCGCACGCAGCGACTTCACCGAGCCTGTCGGCCCGAGCTTCTGGGAGCGCCATTGAGCACCGCAACGCTGTCCAAAGAGGACAAGGACAACAAGGCGCCTCTCGGCGGCCGCTTCGTCGGTGGAGCGGCGAACTACATCGACGAGCGAACCAGCCTCTCGGGCTTCGTCAAGGAGCTGGGTCGCAAGATCTTCCCCGACCACTGGTCGTTCATGCTCGGCGAGATCGCGCTGTGGAGCTTCGTCGTCGTCTTCATCTCGGGCTCATTCCTGACGTTCTTCTTCCAGGCGTCGATGGTCGAGACCCACTACACGGGTGCGTACGCCCCCATGCGCGGCATCGAGATGTCGGCAGCGCTCGAATCGACGCTGCACATCTCCTTCGATCTGCGCGGTGGCCTGCTGGTTCGCCAGATCCACCACTGGGCGGCTCTCGTGTTCGTCGCCGGCATCGGCATCCACATGCTGCGCGTGTTCTTCACCGGCGCGTTCCGCAAGCCGCGTGAGTTGAACTGGGTGATCGGCTTCGTGCTGTTCATCCTGGCTCTCGCCGAGGGCTTCACCGGCTACTCGCTGCCTGACGACCTGCTCTCGGGCAACGGCCTGCGCATCATCGACGGCATGGTCAAGGGCCTCCCCCTCATCGGCACCTGGACGTCGTTCCTGATCTTCGGCGGCGAATTCCCCGGCACCGACATCGTGGGTCGTCTGTACTCGTTGCACATCCTGCTGCTGCCGATGCTGGTCATCGCCCTGATCGTCGTGCACCTGATGCTGATGGTCATCAACAAGCACACCCAGTTCGCCGGCCCCGGCCGCACGAACGACAACGTCGTCGGCTACCCGATGATGCCGGTGTACATGTCGAAGATGGGCGGCTACCTGTTCATCGTCTTCGGCTCGATCGTGCTGATAGCGACATTCGTCCAGATCAACCCGATCTGGGCCTACGGACCATACGACCCCTCCCCCGTCTCGGCGGGTACCCAGCCGGACTGGTACATCGGATTCGCGGACGGGGCCCTGCGCCTCGCGCCGTCGAACTGGGACCTCGTCCTCCTCGGTCACACCTGGTCGTTCGGAATCATCGTTCCGGTGCTGGTGCTCGGACTGTTCATCGTCGCCGTCGCGATCTACCCGTTCCTCGAGGCGTGGATCACCGGAGACAAGCGGGAGCACCACCTCGCACAGCGCCCCCGCAACGCCGCCACGCGCACCGCGATCGGCGCCGCCGGCGTCATCTTCTACGCGGTCCTGTGGGCTGCAGCATCCTCCGACCTCATCGCGACGCACTTCATGCTCACGATGGAAGGCGTGATCCACGCGCTGCAGGCGCTGCTGTTCCTCGGCCCGATCCTCGGTTACTTCATCACCAAGCGCATCTGCATCGCGCTGCAGAAGAAGGACCGCGAGATCGTGCTGCACGGTTACGAGTCCGGTCGCATCGTCCGTCTTCCCGGAGGCGAGTACATCGAGGTGCACCAGCCGGTCGACACCTACGATCGCTGGAAGCTCATCGATGTCGACGGCTACGAGCCGCTCGTCGTGCGCCCGAACGACAAGGGACGCATCCCGTGGACGGAGAACCTGCGCTCGTCCATCTCGCGCTGGTTCTTCGAGGACCGTCTCGCCCCGCTCACGCAGGCCGAGGTCGCCGCGGCTGACGCGCACCAGAGCCACGTCACGGCCCACATGGACGAGGCAGAGGCCGAAGAGATCCAGGGAGCCCACGAGCGCGCAGGTGCCCCTGACGCTCCCCTGACCGCTCCGGCCGAGACGCACATCGACGAGACCGCCAACACCCCCAGCTCGGTGATCGCCACCGACCCGGTGAAGAAGCCCAAGAAGGGCTCGGCGCACGGCGAGGTCGGAACACCCGAGAAGAAGTCGGAGGACGGCGAGTAACGACGCCGCCCCCTGGGCCCCGGCCGTCGCTCTTCGGAGCACGGTCGGGGCCCTTCTTCGTTACGCTCGAAGGATGTCCTCCGTCGTTCGTCTCATCCGCTCTTCCACGCTCGCCGATGCCCCCTATTCGTACGCGGCGACAGCTCCATCGCAGTCACGGCTGATCTTCCTCGCCGGTGCATGCCCGCTCAACGACGACGGATCGACGGCGTTCCCGGGCGACTATGCCGGTCAGGCGTCTCGTTGCGTCGAGACCTTGACCGAGGCGCTCCGTGCGGCAGGCGCGTCGCTGACCGACGTCATCAGCACGCGCGTGCTGGTGGCCTCGTCCGCACAGCAGGATCTGGTCGATGCATGGGACGTGGTCCACGCTGCTTTCGGCGATCACGACGTGCCCAGCACGCTCCTCGGCGTCACGGTGCTCGGATACGATCACCAGCTCGTCGAGATCGAAGCGATCGCGGCGGTCGCAGACGCCTGAGGACGCGTCCGAACGGTACCGCTGAAGTATGGCGGAAATCCTACGTACGGCGTCCGGGCCGGTGCGGTGGCGGGTCGCAGCATCGCAATAGGCTGAAACCATGATCGATCGTGCTGACTACTTCGCCGCCAAGCTCGCGTACGAGACCGACGCGAGCGACCTGTACGCCCGTCTGAAGGACTCTGACGATGTCGTGGTCATCGACGTCCGCTCCGACGAGGCGTGGGCGCAGGGACGCATCCCTGAGGCCGTGCACATGCACTACAGCGAGATCGCGACGCGGGCGCCGGCGGAGATCGCGTCCGGCAGCGAAGTGATCGTGTACTGCTGGAGCCCTGGCTGCAACGCAGGAGCCAAGGGTGCCCTGGAGTTCGCGAAGCTCGGCTTCACCGTACGAGAACTGATCGGTGGATTCGAGTACTGGGTGCGCGAAGGGTATCCGGTCGCCGATGCCGACGGCATCCATCGACGGCCCGTCGACCCGCTCACCGGAGTCGCCCGCATCCGCACGCACGCGTGAACCACTTCCCTACCGGAAAGGCAGAAGGCCCCCGGACCGGAGTCCGGGGGCCTTCTCAACGTTCGTAGGGACTGCTCAGCGAGCGAAGTTCCCGCGGTAGTACTCGTAGACCCAGCCGACGATCGCGACGACGAAGATGGCGACGCCGATCGGCAGGAGGAAGTGTCCGACGGCCATGCCGATCAGGAACACCGCGGCGGAGGCCGCGAGAACGATGGGCCACCAGGACCACGGGCTGAACTCACCGAGCTCAGGATCTCCATCATCGATGTCGGCGGTCAGGATGTCCTCAGGCAGCTCGCCGCCCTGAGCCTTGTGCGTGCGCTGAAGGTAGACCGCCACCATCGCACCCATGAAGGCGGTGAACAGCAGTGCTACCGAGCCCACCCACTCGATTCGGTTGACGAGCTCGAGGTCGGGGTGAGCCAGGATGTTCCACCCCGTGTACACCACCGCGACGATGAGGAAGAAGACGGTGAGAACCCACCAGAGGACGACATTTGATCGCATGGCTTACTTGGCCTCTCCGCTCGCACCGGCAAGGGCCGGCTCCGGGGCGGCGACAGGATGCTCCGCAGCCTCGGGGTGATTCAGATCGAACGCGGGACGCTCGCTGCGGATGCGCGGGATCGACGTGAAGTTGTGACGCGGCGGCGGGCAGCTGGTCGCCCACTCGAGCGACGCTCCGTAACCCCACGGGTCGTTGACCATGACCTTGGGCGCCTTGCGCGCCGTGATCCACACGTTCAGGAAGAACGGCAGCATGGAGGCTCCGAGGATGATCGCGCCGATCGTCGAGACCTGGTTGCCCCAGGTCCAGCCGTCAGCTGCCGAGTAGTCCGCGTAGCGGCGCACCATGCCGTCCACGCCCAGCCAGTGCTGGATGAGGAAGGTCATGTGGAAACCGACGAACAGCATCCAGAAGTGCACATAGCCGAGACGCTCGTTCAGCATGCGGCCGGTCCACTTGGGCCACCAGAAGTAGAAGCCGGCGAACATCGCGAACACGACGGTGCCGAACACGACGTAGTGGAAGTGCGCGACCACGAAGTACGAGTCGCTGAGGTGGAAGTCCAGCGGCGGCGCCGCGAGGATGACACCGGTCAGACCGCCGAAGACGAACGACACGAGGAAGCCGAGTGCGAAGACCATCGGCGTCTCGAAGGTCACCGATCCTCGCCAGAGCGTTCCGATCCAGTTGAAGATCTTCACGCCCGTCGGCACCGCGATGAGCATCGTCATGAGCGCGAAGAACGGCAGTAGCACCGAACCGGTGACGTACATGTGGTGCGCCCACACGGCGACGGACAGAGCCGCGATCGCGATCGTCGCGTAGACGAGGGTCTTGTATCCGAAGATCGGCTTGCGGCTGAACACCGGGAAGATCTCCGAGACGATGCCGAAGAACGGCAGCGCGATGATGTACACCTCGGGGTGGCCGAAGAACCAGAACAGGTGCTGCCACAGCAGCACACCGCCGTTGGCCGGGTCGTAGATGTGCGCACCCAGGATGCGGTCGGCTGCGGCGGCGAAGATCGCGGCCGCGAGCACCGGGAAGGCCATGAGGATCAGCAGGCTCGTGATCAGCGTGTTCCAGCTGAAGATCGGCATACGCCACATCGTCATGCCGGGGGCGCGCATCGTGACGACCGTGGTGATGAAGTTCACGGCACCGAGGATGGTTCCGAAACCGGACATGCCGAGTCCGACCATCCAGAGGTTTCCACCGGCGCCGGGCGTGAAGGTGGCGCTCGCGAGCGGCTGATATGCGAACCAGCCGAACGACGCAGCGCCCTGCGGGGTGAGGAAGCCGGCGATCGCGATGATGGAACCGAACGTGAACAGCCAGAAGGCGAACGCGTTCAGACGCGGGAACGCCACATCCGGCGCACCGAGCTGCAGCGGGAGGATCGCGTTGGCGAATCCGGCGAACAGCGGCGTCGCGAACATGAGAAGCATGATCGTGCCGTGCATGGTGAACAGCTGGTTGTACTGCTCCTTGGTGGGGACGATCTGCATCCCGGGAGCGAACAGCTCGGCGCGGATGACGAGCGCCATCACACCGCCGAGGAGGAAGAAGAGCACCGAGGCGATCAGGTACATGTACCCGATGGTCTTGTGGTCAGTGGAGGTGATCCACTTGACGACGATGTTGCCCTTCTGCTCGACGCGCGAGGAGCTCATCAACGCGGCCTGACGGGCCGGGATGGCTGTGGGGCGGGATCCGTGGACGTCGCCTGCTGCGGAGTTGGTCGACATGAGGTTTACTCTCCCTCTTCCTCGGAGTCCGTCTCGGACGTCGTGCCTGTCGTGCCGGGGAGGTTGTTCAGACGGTCGTACGCGTCCGTGATGTCGCCGGTGTTGCCCTCTTCGCGGAGGGACTCGACGTAGGCGTCGTACTCGTCCTGCTCCACGACCTTCACGTTGAAGAGCATCATCGAGTGGTACTCGCCGCAGAGCTCGGCGCACTTACCGGCGTACTCGCCCACGCGGGTCGGGATGAAGGACCAGGAGTTGTCCTTCCCGATGTACATGTCCTTCTTGTAGAGGAAGTCGATGATCCAGAAGGAGTGGATGACGTCACGGGACTGAAGGCTGATGTGCACCTTCTGGTCGACCGGGAGGACCAGCGTCGGCAGCTTCTCGGTGTCGATGTTGCCCTCGGCGTCGGGCTGAGCCTGCACACCCATCGTCCACACCGCGTCGGACAGATCGTCGTCCTCGCCGGCGTACATGAAGTCGAACGCCCACTGCTTGCCGATCGCGGTGATCTCGACGTCTGCGTCGTCCCACTGCGTCTCGATCTCGGCCTGGTCGCGCGCCGTGAAGAAGAACATCCCCATCACGAGGATCAGCGGGATCACCGTGTAGAAGATCTCGATCGGCATGTTGTAGCGCATCTGCACCGGCAGGCCGGCCTGGCCCTTGCGACGGCGGTATGCGACAGCAGCCCAGCCCATCAGAGCCCACGTGATCATGCCGACCGCGAGGAGGACGATCCAGGAGTTGACCCAGAGGCCGGCTACGCGGTCGGTCTGGTTCGTCGCGGCGGTGCCGTCTTCTACGAAGCCCGGGAGGAATCCGTGAAGCTCGGTGGGAGAACATCCCGCCAGGGCCACGGCTGTCGCGATTCCCACAGGAATGGCGACCCAACGAAGGCGGCGTTTCGAGGGCACGATGCACCTTTCAAGATGACGGACAAGGCGTAGTCAAGTCTAGGGCAACCTCACACCTGATTCATGCCAACCACGCAGGTCGGGCACGGCTGTCACTCAGTGGAAGCTGTCTCCACATGCGCAACTTCCCGCTGCATTCGGGTTGTCGATGGTGAAGCCCTGCTCCGAGATCGTGTCCTTGAAATCGATCGCCGCGCCGTCGAGGTACGGCACGCTCATGTTGTCGACGATGACCTCCACGCCGCCGAAGTCGACGGTCTCGTCGCCCTCGAGATAGCGCTCGTCGAAGTACAGCTGGTAGATCAGACCCGAGCATCCGCCGGGCTGGACGGCCACGCGCAGGCGCAGGTCGTCGCGGCCCTCCTGCTCGAGGAGGTTCTTCACCTTGGTCGCCGCGGCGTCGGTGAGGGTGACGCCGTGTGCGGTCGAAGTCTCTGTGGTCAGCGTGGTGTCGCTCATGTCGCTCCTTGTGACAGGCCGCGCGTGCAGGCGGCGGTGTGTTCTGATTCTACCTTCGGGCGCCCGCAGGGGCGCTGATCTCGATGCGAGAGCCGATCACTGCCTGATCTCGTTCATGCGCGTGAGCAGCAGTGCTTCGGTCGCGATCGCGTGCCGGAAGGTGTCGAGGTGCAGGGATTCGTTCGGACTGTGCGCCCGCGCGTGCGGATCCTCCACCCCGGTGACGAGGATCTGCGCCTCGGGGAACTCCCGCACGAGATCGGCGATGAACGGGATGGATCCTCCCACTCCGAGGTCGACGGGATCGGCGCCGTAGCCGTCCGCCATGGCCTGGCGTGCGAGGCCGACCGCCCACCCGCTGGTGTCCACGAGGAAGCCGTTGCCGAGGTCGACGTCGGAGAAGGTCAGCTCCGCACCGAACGGCGCGTGGGCGCGCAGATGCGACTCCAGCGCGGCATACGCTTCCTCGCCGGACTGCCCGGGGGCCACCCGTGCGCTGATCACCACGGTCACCTCGGGCAGCAGGGTGTTGGATGCCGACGCCACGCTGGTCGCGTCGATGCCGATGACCGTGACGGCCGGCTTGTTCCAGATCCGGCTCAGGATGGTTCCCCGTCCGATCGGTGACGTGCCGGAAAGGAGCCCGGCCTCATCACGCAGCGTCTCCTCGGTGTAGTCGGGCGTCGGCGTGTCGGTCTCCGTGAGACCGTCGACGGCCACCGCGCCGTCGTCGTCCCAGAGGGTGGCGAGCAGGCGCACCGTGGCCATCATGGCGTCGGGCACCGCTCCCCCGAACATCCCGGAGTGCGACGCGTGGTCGAGGGTGCGCACCTTCATCGTGAAGCGCGCGTTCCCCCGCAGGGACACGGTGAGTCCCGGAGTGACCGAATCCCAGTTGCCCGAGTCGGCGACGACGATGGCGTCAGCGCGCAGGGCATCGGCGTTGTCGCTGAGGAACTGCGCGAACGACCGCGAGCCGTACTCCTCCTCGCCCTCGATGAACAACGAGACGCCGAGCTCGAGGTCGTCGCCGAGAACCTCGGAGACCGCTCGCAACGACGCGATGTGCGCCATGATGCCGGCCTTGTCGTCGGCGGCTCCGCGCCCGTACAGGCGCCCGTCGCGCACTGTCGGCTCGAACGGCGGCGTCTCCCAGAGCTCGTCGGCCCCGGGAGGCTGCACGTCGTGGTGCGCGTAGAGGAGGATCGTCGGCTTTCCGTTGCGCGCAGCCCTCGTCGCCAGCACTGCGGGCTGGCCGTGCTCGTCAGTGCCGGGTATCGCGGCACGCAGCACCTTGACGTCGTCGAAGACGCCGGTGCCGGTCGCGAGCGCCGCGACGCGCTCCGCGCTGCGCTCGAGCTGGGTCTGATCGAACGACGGCCAGGCGATGCCGGGGATCCGCACGAGATCTCCCAGGTCGGACAGCGCCGAGGGGATGCCGATGGCCACCGCCTCCGTGACTGCTGATTCGATCGTTGGGTCGACGTTCGGCGTCTGTGAAGTCATGCGAGTAATCTTAAGGCTGAACACCGATTTCTATCCGAGGAGCCTCGTGGCCACTTCCACCCCACCCACGAACGACGACGCGGCCGCCCAGACGCCGACCGTCGGCAAGGGACGCCCGACGCCCAGCCGCGCCGAGCAGGAGGCCGCACGTCGTCGTCCGCTGGTCGCCGACACGAAGGAGGCCCGCGCCGCTGCGAAGCAGCAGATGCGCGAACAGCGCGAGCGCGCGCAGGCCGGCATGGCCGCAGGCGAGGACAAGTACCTTCCGCCGCGCGACAAGGGTCCGCAGCGCCGTTGGGTGCGCGACTACGTCGACGCCGGCTGGCACCTGTCGGAGTGGGTCATGGCGCTCATGGTCGTTGTGATCCTCGTGTCGCTCGTGCCCGACCCGACATTCTCGTTCTTCGCATTCATCGGCCTGTGGGCGTTCATCGTCATCGCGGTGATCGACATGGTGCTGCTCGGCATCCGCGTCAAGCGCAAGGTCGCCGCCAAGTTCGGCAAGGACCGCATGGAGAAGGGTCTCGGCTGGTACGCCGCGATGCGCGCACTGCAGATGCGCTTCATGCGCCTGCCCAAGCCGCAGGTCAAGCGCGGGCAGTACCCCGGCTGAGCCCTCGATTGATCTGACGGGCCCACAGCGGTCCGCGGTAGAGGAACGCCGTGTAGCCCTGCACCAGGGTGGCACCGGCATCCAGGCGCTCCTGCACGTCGGATGATGTCTCGACGCCTCCCACCGAGATGACGCAGAAATCGCTCGGCACGGCGTCGCGCACGACTCGCAGCACCTCCATCGACCGCTCACGCAGCGGTGCTCCGGAGAGTCCGCCCGCGCCGGCCGCTTCGACGACTGCGGCATCCGTGCTCAGCCCCTCGCGACTGATCGTGGTGTTGTGCGCGATGATGCCGTCGAGTCCTTCAGCCACGGCGAGCCGCGCGATCGCGGCGATCTCCTCGTCCGGCAGGTCAGGAGCGATCTTCACCAGCAGAGGTGTGGGTCCGGCGGCGGCTTTGACCGCACGCAGCAGTGGTGCGAGCGTCTCGACCGCCTGCAGGCCGCGGAGGCCCGGGGTGTTGGGCGATGACACGTTCACGGCCAGGTAGTCGGCGAGGGGTGCGAGCTTCGTCGTGCTGGCGACGTAGTCGGCCGTCGCGTGCTCCACCTCGACGATGCGGCTCTTGCCGATGTTCACGCCGATGACCGTCTTCGGGCGACGCCGGCGCAGCCTCTCGAGGCGGCGCGCCGCAGCGTCGGCTCCGGCGTTGTTGAAGCCCATCCTGTTGATCACCGCTCGATCCGGCACGAGACGGAACAGGCGCGGCTTCGGGTTGCCGTCCTGTCCGACAGCCGTGATCGTCCCGATCTCGACATGCCCGAACCCGAGGGCGGCGAGTCCGCGCACGCCCACGGCGTTCTTGTCGAACCCGGCGGCTACGCCGAAGGGCGATTCGAACGTGAGCCCGAGCGTCTGAACCCGCAGCTCAGGCGACGGCGACGTCATCGTGCGCGTGACCCACGAGAACGGGGGGACGCCGAGCACTCGGATCACCGCCATCGCGGCGTGGTGGGCGAACTCGGGGTCGAAGCGCGTCAGGACAGCGCGGAAGAGCAGCGGATACATCCCTGCCAGATTACCGGTCGGCGGAATCCTGTCGGGACGCCGCATGCTCGGCGCGCAGCTCGCCGATGACGCTCTCGAAGTCCTCCAGCGAGTCGAAGGCCTGGTAGACGCTCGCGAAGCGCAGATACGCGACTTCGTCGAGGTCGCGCAGCGGCCCGAGGATCGCGAGACCGATCTCGTTGGCGTCGAGCTGCGACACACCGGTCTGGCGCACCGCCTCCTCGACCCGCTGAGCGAGGATCGCGAGGTCGGCTTCGGTCACCGGCCTGCCCTGGCACGCCTTGCGGACGCCCGAGATGACCTTCTCCCGACTGAAGGGCTCCATCACGCCTGAGCGCTTGATCACGTTGAGACTCGCGGTCTCGGTGGTGGTGAATCTTCCCCCGCACTCGGGGCACTGACGGCGTCGGCGGATCGAGAGTCCGTCGTCGCTCGTGCGGGAGTCGATCACGCGGGAGTCCGGATGACGGCAGAAGGGGCAGTGCATGGTGTTACAGCGTAGTCGCTACCCCGGCTGCTCCCTGGAAGCGGGCCTCGATCGCTTCGCCGTGAGCGGGAAGCGCTTCGGCGTTCGCGAGGGCGACGACCCCTTCGCGCACGGCCGCGAGGGCTGCATGATCGTAGGAGATCACCTGCTGCGGGCGCAGGAACGTGTACGCCCCCAGGCCCGGCGCGTAGCGGGCCTGGCCACCGGTCGGCAGGACGTGATTGCTGCCGGCCATGTAGTCGCCGAGGCTCACCGGGGTCTGGTCGCCGACGAACACGGCACCGGCGCTGGTGAAGACGGATGCCGCTGCTTCGGCGTCCGCCAGGTGGAGCTCGAGGTGCTCCGGGGCGTACGCGTTGCTGAAGGCGGTCGCCATCTCGCGGTCATCGACCAGGACGATCGCCGACTGCGGCCCGGCGAGCGAGACCGCGACGCGTTCGCTGTGCATGGTGACGGCCGCAGCCTGTTCGATCTCGAGGGCGACGCGCTCGGCGAGGCCAGCGTCATCGGTGACGAGCACGGCAGACGCCTGCTCATCGTGCTCCGCCTGGCTGACGAGGTCTGCAGCGATCAGGCGCGCATCCGCCGCCGCATCCGCGACGATGAGGATCTCGGTCGCCCCGGCTTCGGAATCCGTGCCGACGACTCCCGCGACCACGCGCTTGGCCGACGCGACGTAGTTGTTGCCTGGACCGGATACGACGTCCACAGGGTCGAGGCCGATTCCGGGAACGCCCCAGGCGAATGCGCCGATGGCGCCGGCCCCTCCCATGGCGTACACCTCGGTGATGCCGAGGAGACCTGCTGCTGCGAGAATCACAGGATGGACCCGACCGCCCTGGTCATGTTGCGGCGGAGAGGCGAGCGCGATCTTCTCGACGCCGGCGATCTGCGCCGGCACGACGTTCATGATCACGCTGGATGGGTAGACAGCCTTGCCACCAGGGATGTAGACACCCACGCGCTGAACCGGCTGCCAACGCTGCGTGATGCGTGCACCGGGGCCGATCTCTGTCACACGAGGATCCGGCACCTGTGCGGTCGAAGCCCGGCGCACCCGTACGATCGCTTCGTCGAGAGCAGATCTGACTTCGGGTGCGAGGGCCGCGAGGGCATCATCGATGTGAGACACGGGCACAAGGAGATCGTGGCCGGTGACTCCGTCGAACTTCTCCGCTTGAGCGCGCAGCGCATCCTCTCCCCCGGCACGGACGTCATCGACGATCCGCGCCGCGGTCTCCAGCGCCTCGGCTCTGGCCTGCGTGGCGCGGGGCACGGCGGCGAGCATGTCAGCCGGCGAGAGCTTCTGCCCTCGTAGATCGATCGTTCGCACTTCAGCCCTTCGTGATGTCTGCGATGTCGTGCAGGTAGCCGATACGTCCGTCGTCGTGTCGGATCACGTATGCGCCGCCTCGATCTTCGACCACCAGCGCCCACGCGGTCGGCCCGATGCGGAACAGCGGCTCACCGCGCTCGTCGTACACATCGCGCTCCGTGGGCGCGAGGGCCCAGAACGGCTGCGATGACACGACAGTCGCGGCATCGGACGCCGCAACCGTGGACGCCGCATCCGGCTGAGTCACTGCGCGCGGCGACGTGGTGTCGAGATCCTCGATCACCTCGGTGCTGTTCTCGGCAGCGGGCGCGGCAACCTCCGCATACGCGGTGCCGTCCGTGAGCTCGTCGGCGGCGTCCGTCTCGCCGTCCTGATCGTCTTCGGACTGCGCACGAGAAGTGCGAGCGTATGCGGGGACGTAATCGCTGTCGTCTGCGCCCACCGTCGTTCCGAGACCGATGTCGGATGCGAATCCCGACGTGCCGCGAAGGTCGCCGCTCGATGCGTGCGCAGTCGACGACACTCGCTCGCCGAGTCCGAGCTGCGCGATCTCGTCGCTCGGGTGCTCATCGGTGGGTTCTTCATCGATGACCGACGGCGCCGGTGCGGCCGGGACGGGCTTCTCAGGACGCGGACGCGGGATCACAGGCCTGACCGGGTTGGCGTTGCGATGGGCGAGCGTGACCAGACGTCCATGGAAGTCCTCGCGCAGCCTCGGGATCAGAGGTGCGAAGACCGTAAGCGCGACGAGCGCGAGTGCCGCGACGAGCTGGAGGATCGTGAGCCATGTCAACGCGAACTCGCCCGTTGCTGCGGAGACCATCATGAGGTCCCAGTTGCCGGTCGCCCAATAGAGGGCGCTCACCGAGAACGCGACGGACGCGAACTGGTCGATTCCGAGCGACCCCACCCTGCGGATGCCCTCCGGGGAGAAGCGACGCAGCACGATGAGGAACACGGCGGCTGTCGGCAATCCGAGAGCGAGGACCCACTGGATTCCCTGCCCCCACAGCGATCCGGAGCCGTCGTAGGCGTGGATCGGGAAGAAGGAGGTGACGAAGGCGATGAACCACACGCCGACGATGAGCACCTCACGCAGCGTGAAGCCGAAGAACCCGTGCTGAGGAGTGACCTCTTCGTCGTAGAGCACTCCGTCGTCGTCCGCGAAGGGTGCGGACTCGACCGGGTCGGACGGCTCTCGTTCGCCGGACAGGGGGGATTCCGTGCTCATGAAGCGTGGTCCTTTCAACGTGGCGCACTCTGACTGAGCTTGTGCGCCCAACGCGTCCCGATACTACCCGCTGCATCCGGGAGGCGCATGGTGCAGGAATACCCATTCACCCCAGGCAGGCGGGCCCGAGAAGCGACTTCAGGTCACCGAACAGATCGGCGGAGACCTTCACCGGCATCGGCACCTCGAACACCTTCGCCGTGCTGCCGCGGTGCACCCGCAGCACCACTTCGGTCTCGCCGTTGTGTCGGCGCAGCACCTCGGCGAGGTCGTGCATCACCCGCTCGGTGGCGCGCTGCTCGGCGAGCACCAGCGCGAGCGGACCGGTCGCATCGAACGAACCGACATCGGGAGAGAAGGCCGACTGCGCATGCAGGTTGAGGCCGTCGTCACGACGTGAGACCCGGCCGCGCACCGCGAGGATCGCGTCCTGCTGCAGCGTGTGCTGGAACTCGGTGTAGGTCTTGCCCATGAACATCACGGTGACCTCGCCGTTGAAGTCCTCGATCGTGATCATGCCGTAGGGGTTTCCGCTGGCCTTCGCCACACGGTGCTGCACGCTGGTCACGAGACCGGCCACGGTGACCTGATCGCCGTCCTGCAGGTCTTCAGAGGCGAGCAGGTTGTGGATCGAGATGGATGCGTGCTTCGCCAGCGGCACCTCGAGCCCGGCAAGAGGGTGGTCGGAGACGTACAGGCCGAGCATCTCGCGTTCGAAGGCGAGCTTGTCCTTCTTCACCCACTCGGGGCGCGCAGGGACCTTGGCGGGAACGGCCTCTTCGACCGCGTCGTACAGACTGTCGAAGTCGAACCCGATCGCGCCCTGGGCCTCGTTGCGCTTCTGATCGACGGCGGCCTCGGTGGCATCCTCATGGATCTCCATGAGTGCACGGCGCGTGTCGCCCATCGAGTCGAATGCGCCGGCCTTGATCAGCGACTCGACAGTGCGCTTGTTCGAGACGTGCAGCGGCACCTTCTTGAGGAAGTCGTGGAAGGAATCGAAGTTGCTCTTCTCACGTGCCTTGACGATCCCGTCGACGACGTTGCTGCCGACGTTGCGCACTGCGCCGAGACCGAAACGGATGTCGTCGCCGACTGCCGCGAAGAAGTTGATCGACTCGCGCACGTCAGGCGGCAGCACCTGGATGCCCATGCGGCGGCACTCGTTGAGGTAGATCGCCATCTTGTCCTTGGAGTCGCCGACGCTCGTGAGCAGCGCCGCCATGTACTCGGCGGGATAGTGCGCCTTGAGGTAGGCGGTCCAGTACGAGACGACGCCGTACGCGGCGGAGTGCGCTTTGTTGAACGCGTAGTCGGAGAACGGCAGCAGGATCTCCCAGATCGCGTTGACCGCGCCGTCGGAGTACCCATTGGCGTGCATCCCCGCCTGGAAGCCCTCGAACTGCTTGTCCAGCTCCGACTTCTTCTTCTTTCCCATCGCGCGGCGGAGGATGTCTGCCTGCCCGAGGGAGAACCCGGCGACCTTCTGCGCGATCGCCATCACCTGCTCCTGGTAGATGATGAGGCCGTACGACTCGTCGAGGATGTCCTTGAGCGACTCGGTGAACTCGGGATGGATCGGAGTGATCGGCTGCAGCCCGTTCTTTCGCAGCGCGTAGTTCGTGTGCGAGTTCGCACCCATGGGTCCCGGGCGGTACAGCGCGATGAGTGCCGAGATGTCGCCGAAGTTGTCGGGCTTCATGAGGCGCATGAGGGAGCGCATTGGTCCGCCGTCGAGCTGGAAGACCCCGAGCGAATCGCCGCGGGCGAGCAGATCGTATGCGCCCTGGTCGTCGAGTGCGAGGTGCTCGAGATCGAGTTCCTCGCCCCTGTTGGTGCGGATGTTGTCGAGAGCATCCGAGATGATCGTGAGGTTGCGCAGCCCGAGGAAGTCCATCTTGATGAGCCCGAGGCTCTCGCATGACGGATAGTCGAACTGGGTGACGATCTGGCCGTCCTGCTCGCGGCGCATGATGGGGATGATGTCGAGCAGGGGCTCGCTCGACATGATCACGCCCGCGGCGTGCACACCCCACTGCCGCTTCAGTCCTTCGAGTCCGACGGCGCGGTCGAAGACGGTCTTCGCCTCCGGGTCGGTCTCGATCAGCGTGCGGAACTCGCTGGCCTCCTTGAACCGGGGATGCTTCGAGTCGAACATGCCGTCCAGCGGCATGTCCTTGCCCATCACGGGCGGCGGCATCGCCTTGGTCAGGCGCTCCCCCATGCTGAACGGGAAGCCCAGAACGCGTCCGGCATCCTTCAGGGCCTGCTTGGACTTGATCGTGCCGTACGTGACGATCTGCGCGACGCGCTCCGAGCCGTACTTCTCGGTGACGTAGTCGATCACCTCGCCGCGGCGACGATCATCGAAGTCGACGTCGAAGTCGGGCATCGAGACGCGGTCGGGGTTGAGGAACCGCTCGAAGATGAGGCCGTGCTCGATCGGGTCGAGGTCGGTGATCTTCATCGCGTACGCGACCATCGATCCCGCACCGGAACCACGGCCGGGACCGACGCGGATGCCGTTGTCCTTGGCCCAGTTGATGAAGTCGGCGACGACGAGGAAGTAGCCGGGGAACCCCATCTGCAGGATGATGCCGGTTTCGTACTCGGCGCGCTTGCGCACATTGTCGGGGATGCCGGACGGGTAGCGGTAGTGCAGCCCTGCCTCGACCTCCTTGATGAGCCAGCTGTCCTCCGTCTCGCCATCCGGCACGGGGAAACGCGGCATGTAGTTCGCGGAGGTGTTGAAGTCGACCTGGCAGCGCTCGGCGATGAGCAGCGTGTTGTCGCACGCCTCCGGGTTGTCGCGGAAGAGCTGGCGCATCTCCTGCGCGGTCTTGATGTAGTAGCCGTCGCCGTCGAACTTGAAGCGGTTCGGGTCGTCCATCGTCGATCCGGACTGCACGCACAGCAGTGCCGCGTGCGCGTCGGCCTCGTGCTGATGCGTGTAGTGCGAGTCGTTCGTACCGACCAGCGGGATGCCGAGATCCTTCGCAAGGCGCAGCAGATCGGTCATGATCCGGCGCTCGATCGAGAGCCCGTGATCCATGATCTCGGCGAAGTAGTTCTCCTTGCCGAAGATGTCCTGGAACTCGGCCGCAGCCGCTCGCGCAGCGTCGTACTGACCGAGACGCAGCCTCGTCTGGATCTCGCCCGACGGGCATCCGGTCGTGGCGATGAGCCCCTTGCCGTATGTCTGCAGCAGCTCGCGATCCATGCGGGGCTTGAAGTACTGGCCCTCGAGACTCGAGAGCGAGCTCAGCCGGAAGAGGTTGTGCATGCCCTCGGTGCTCTGGCTCCACATGGTCATGTGGGTGTAGGCACCGGAACCGGAGACGTCGTCGCGCTTCTGATCAGGGGAACCCCACGCCACGCGCGACTTGTCGCTGCGGTGGGTTCCGGGGGTGACGTAGGCCTCGAGGCCGATGATCGGTTTGACGCCCGCATTGTTCGCCGCGTTGTAGAACTCGAAGGCCGCGAAGGTGTTGCCGTGATCGGTGACCGCGATGGCCGGCATGCCGTAATCGGCAGCCGCCTGCGTCATCGAGTTGATCTTGGCAGCACCATCCAGCATCGAGTACTCGCTGTGCACGTGCAGGTGTACGAAGGAGTCGGATGCCACGTCTTCGAGTCTACGTCGGGGCAGGGACGCCGGCATTTTGATATGGCCTTCGTCTCGTCCCTATCCGGTGGGCAGCGAATCCACGATGCTGGTGGAGTAGCGCACCCAATGATCGGGCACGTCCGACGGCACGACCCCGATGCCCGCCTCGGCGCGCTCCGAAACCTCAAGCACGTTCCCCGTGCTCATCTCGATCGAGATCGTCATCCGGTACGAACCGGATTCCGTCGCGCCGGAGAGCGCCAACTGAGCGTCGAACGTTACCGTCCGCACACCGCTGACCTCGTCCGAGACGGTCGATCCAGGCAGGAGGCTGAGCGCACGGTACATCGCCGCTCGCAAGTCGGGCGGGCCGATGTTGTATGAAAGCATGTCGATGAAGAACCATCCCACCTTTCCCTCGGCCCATCCCGGCTGGTCCGTCCCAGCGAATTCCTGTGCCCACGCGACGAGTTCCTGAGGGTCACGAGGCATGCTCGCGAAGAACACGTCAAACGTCTCGGTTTCACCGACTCCATCCCATGGCGCGAACTTGGTGAACCCTTCGAGCGGGCGTCCCGCCATGTGCGTCGCGGCGTCGAGCTGCGACCGCTCGTACGCCTCCGCCAGATCCCCGTAGAACTCTCCGAGTCGAGGGGCGCTTCCCTCCGCGTACCAGGTGTCTGACAAGTCCGCCGGTATGTAGGTGACGCCGTCCATCAGCAGTTGCCACGCGCTTGTCGCCGTCTGGTGCGAGCCGCCCATGCCCCAGCTGCCGGAACCGCTTTCGTCACTGAGAACCAGCTCCGTGCTCGTCCACTCCCTGCGCAGGTACTGCCCCGGCTCGAGTTGCGGAGTGCCGAGCCCTTCCACGGTGTTGGCCGCGGAGTTGAGGACCTCGCTCGGAGATGATGGGGTCGGGACGGGAGTAGGAACCGGGGTCCGGACCGGACTTCGCGGATCGGACGTCTCGACCGGATTCGCACCGACCTGCGGACTCAACGAGGTCATCTGGTTGACGACCACGACGCCGACGGTGGCCGCAGCGGCTCCGGCCGCGATCCCTGCGATCACGAACATCGGCCGCCGGGCCGCGCGCTTGCGCGCGGAGCTGACGCTCGCGTCGATCTCCTCCATGAGAAACGATCGAGACCGGGCGTAGCGCGCCTCCGCGAGATCCACTCCTCCGTTGACCTCACGCACGCTTTCCAAAACGTCCATCGACCTCTCCTTCCTTCTCATAGCTCTTCGGTTCGATTCGAGTTGACCGGTCCGGGTCCAGTCGTCGGCGAACCCTGTTGAGTCGTGAACGGACAGTACCGATCGGCACGCCGAGTGCGGACGCGGTCTCCCCGTAAGTCAGGTCGCCCCACGCGTACAGCAGAAGGGTCTCCCTGTCCTTCGTGGACAACGCTGCGATCAACGGCGCCAGCCGCCGGGTCGAACTCGCGGCATCCAACCGGGCGATCAGCGGTTCGGTGCCGTCGTGGGAGTGATCGATCCCCTGTCCGGCGGTCGCCACGAGAGTGCGCCAGTTCTTCGCCTCCTGCGCACGGTGCTTCCGCATGAGGCGCGATGCGATCCCGAGCAGCCACGGGACAGATGACTCCACCGTCAGGTCGAACGATTCCCTGCGCTTGAAGGCGACGAGGAATGTCTCGCTGACCACGTCTTCAGCTGCGTCGGATCCGATTCGTCGCGCCGCGAAGCCGCCGACGCTCCGTGCATGCCGATCGAACAATTCAGCGAAGACTCGAGGGTGCTCGAGCGATCGCCGGATGATCTCGCTGTCTGTGCTCACACTATGTATTGCCCTGCCGTGCGAGAACAGTTCACGAAATCTTCCGCAGGTCGAGCCGCATCAGCACCCGTGGGAAACCGTTCAGCACAGAACTCGTCTCGGCGGCCTGAACGAAACCCGCCTTCTCGAACATCGCCTTCGTGCCGACGTACGCCATTGTGAGATCGACCTTCTCCCCCCGATTGTCGACGGGGTACCCCTCGATGACCGGAGCGCCGCGTTCACGGGCGTAAGCCACGGCGCCCTCGATCAGCGCATGAGAGATGCCCTGCTTGCGATATCCCGGCCGCACGCGGAAGCACCACAACGACCAGACATCGAGATCGTCGACGTGCGGGATCAGCCGGTTGCGCGCGAAACTCGTGTCTCGCCGAGGATGCAGCGCCGCCCATCCGACGGGCTCATCATCGAGGTAGGCGATCACCCCCGGTGGCGGATCGTGCTCGCACAGCTCGCGCACGCGCGCAGCACGCGCCTCTCCGCGCAGTGCCACGTTCTCCTTGTTCCCCAGCCGATAGCTCAGGCAGAAGCACACGTTCGACGTCGGCTTCTTCGGGCCGACGAGCGTTACGACGTCGTCGAAGACCGTCGCCGGTCGGACACGGATGCTCATGCCGACAGTGTGGCGGATGCCGTCGACATCCGCCACGGACCCCGATCAGCGATGGCGCCGTTCACTCCCCGCGCAGGACCTCCAGGGCGTGCAGGAAGTCGGCGGGATACGGCGACTCGAACTGCACCCACTCCCCCGTGGCCGGATGCGTGAAGCCGAGCCGGTGCGCGTGCAGCCACTGCCTCGTGAGCCCCAGCCGCGCCGCCATCGTCGGGTCGGCGCCGTAGAGCGGATCACCGACGCACGGATGCCGGTGAGCGGCCATGTGCACACGGATCTGATGCGTGCGCCCGGTCTCGAGATGGATCTCCAGCAACGACGCCCCAGGGAACGCCTCGAGCGTCTCGTAGTGAGTTACCGAGTCCTTGCCGGAGGGCGTGACGGCGAACTTCCATGAATGATTCGGATGCCTGCCGATCGGCGCATCGATCGTGCCGGCAAGAGGGTCGGGGCGGCCCTGCACCACTGCGTGGTAGACCTTCTCGACCGTGCGTTCCTTGAACGCGTGCTTCAACGCCGTGTACGCGGATTCGGTCTTCGCGACGACCATGAGGCCGCTCGTGCCGACATCCAGACGATGCACGATCCCCGCCCGTTCCGCCGCACCGCTGGTGGCCACCCGGAAGCCGGCGCCGGCCAGAGCCCCGAGAACGGTCGGACCGTCCCATCCCTGCGACGGGTGAGCCGCGACACCGGATGGCTTGTCCACCACGACGATGTCGTCATCATCGTGGATGATCCCCAGCTCGGGCACCACCACCGGCACGATCTTCGGCTCTTCCCTCGGCTGCCATTCGACGCTCAGCCATCCGCCCGCGCGAAGACGGTCGGACTTGCCCAGTGTCACGCCGTCCAGGCTCACACCACCGGCCTCGGCGACCTCTGCGGCGAAAGTGCGGGAGAAACCGAGCATCTTCGCCAGGGCGGCGTCGACACGCGCGCCTTCGAGCCCGTCCGGCACCGGCAACGACCGGGACTGCATCCTCAGGAGGCCTGTTCGGGCTCGGCGTCGATCGGAGCGGCAGGCTTCTCGGCGACGACGTCGCCCTCCGCCTCGCCGGTCGCATCCTCGTCCGATGCGACGTCGTCCTTCTCACGTGTGCCGTCGAACCGCAGGCCCAGCACGACGAGCAGAGCGACCGAGATCATGCCGCCGACGATGAAGATGTCGGCCACGTTGAAGATCGCCGGCATCATCCACGGCATCGAGATCATGTCCACGACATGTCCGACGGCGAAGCCCGGCTCGCGCAGCAGTCGGTCCGTGAGGTTGCCGAGCACACCGCCGAGCAGCAGACCCAGCACCACGGCCCACAGCCGGGAGCGCAGGCCGAACGACTTCCAGATGATGATCCCCGCGACGACGGTGAGCGCGATCGTGAAGATCCACGTCACCTCGCTGCCGAGCGAGAACGCCGCGCCGGAGTTGCGGATGTAGTACAGCTGAAGGAACTCACCGAGAACCGGCACGACCTCGTGCAGAGGCAGATGCTCGATGGTGAGGTGCTTCACAAACTGATCGGCGGCCAGCACCACTGCCGCGAGAATCGCGACGATGACGCCGGCCGCCGACCGACTGAGTGGACGACGTCCTGGCAAAGGGACGACCTACAGCCCGATGGCGGAGACCGGGGTCGAGTCCGTCGATGCCGACTTCTCGTCGAGATCGCGGAGCTGGCCCTCGATGTAGCCGCGAAGCTGAGTGCGGTAGTCGCGCTCGAAGTTGCGGAGCTCGGTGATGCGCGCTTCGAGGGTGTTGCGCTCGCGCTCGAGGCGGGCGGACTCCTCGCGTTCCTTGGCCTGAGCGTCGGCACGGATGCGGTCGACCTCGGTCTGCGCCTCGGAGATCAGCTGGCTCTTCTTGGCCTCGCCCTCGGCGACGTGCTCGTCGTGCAGGCGCTGCGCCAGCTCGATGATGCCGGCCGTGGCCGTGGTCGGGCCGGCGGCCGGAGCCTCGACCGCAGGAGCGGGGGCAGGAGCTGCGGCCACGACGGGAGCGGGAACCTCGTCCACGACAGCGGGGGTCTCTTCGGCCGCGGCGGGAGCAGCAGCGGGGGTCTCGCCGGACTCGTAGGCGGCGAGCTTCGCCTTCAGCTCAGCGTTCTCCTCGAGGGCCTTGCGCCACTCGACGACGATCTCGTCGAGGAAGTCGTCGACCTCGTCCGGGTCGAAGCCGTCCTTGAAACGGACGTGCTGGAACTGCTTGGTGACGACGTCATCCGGGGTCAGTGCCATTGTTCTCGGCTCCTCTTTCGATGAGTTCTGTTGCCAGTGACTGAAGTGTGGCTCGGTATTGATCCGGCGCGTACCCGGGGCGCGCACCTCCGAGCAAGCATAGTCCCCGCTCGCAAGTGACGCGATGTGAGAGCTCTGCGGAGGGCGCGCAGCGCGCTCAGATGAACGCGCGCACGATCGACATCAGGATCAGCACGGCGAGCATGGTGAAGGTGAATCCGAAGTCCAATGAGAGCGTGCCGATGCGCAGCGGAGGGATGAAGCGCCGGAACAGCCGGATCGGAGGATCGGTCACCGTGTACACGGCTTCCGCCGCGATGAGGCCGGCGCCCTTGGGTCGCCATTCACGATTGAACAGCGGGATGTAGTCGAGTATCAGGCGCGCGAAGAGCACGAAGATGTAGATCAGCAGGACCAGATGAATGATCGATGCGATCACCGAGACCAGAGCGGTCACGGCTTATGACTGATCGAAGCCCGCAGACTCCGGATCTGCGCTCGCGATGCCGCCATGACCCGACACTGCGATGTTCTCCGGCGAGAGCAGGAACACCTTGCTGGTGACGCGCTCGATGCGGCCGTACAGACCGAGGGAGAGACCGCTGGCGAAGTCGATCAGGCGACGCGCGTCTGCGTCGCTCATCTGCGACAGGTTGATGATGACGGGAACACCCTCGCGGAAGCTCTCGGCGATCAGCTGGGCGTCGCGGTACTGCTTGGGGTGCACGGTGAGGATCTCGTTCACCGTGCCGGCAGAGGGCTGACGCACGGCGACGGGGCGACGCAACGGCGTCACGGGTGCCGGCGGCGCGTCGTCCTGTTCGCGATCGCGGTCACGCTCGCGGCTGGCCCGAGCGGGAGCCGGTGCCAGCTGCTCCTCGTAGGCCTCTTCCTCATCGGCGAGCCCCAGGTACACCATGGTCTTCTTGAGCGGGTTTCCCATCGTGTCCTCCGTGTTCGACGTGGGCTGATCTGATTCGAGGTTAACCCCGGTCGGGCCGGGGTCCTGTGATTGCCGAGCCGATCCGCAGGTGTGTCGCACCTGCCGCGATCGCCTCGACGAAGTCGCCGGTCATGCCGGCGGAGATCCATGTGGCACTCGCATCGAGCAACCGGATGCCGTCTGCGACATCGCGCAACCGCGCGAAGGCGGATGCCGGTTCCTCGTCGAGCGGTGCGACGCCCATGACGCCGCGCAGGCGCAGCGAGGGCAGAGCGAGGATGTGCTCGGCGAGCCGCTGCGCATCGTCGGGTGCGGCGCCGCCGCGACCAGCGTCCTCGGTGAGGTTGACCTGCACGAGCACGTCGAGTGCGCCCTGTGCGCCCTCATCGGGGTGCTCCGATGCACGGTGCAGCGAATCGGCGAGCTTGATGCGGTCGACGGAGTGCACAGCATCCGCGTTCCGACGGATCGACGCGGCCTTGTTGGTCTGCGCCTGCCCGATGAAATGCCAGTGCAGTCCGTCGAGCGACGGCTGGTCCTGTTCGAGCTCGGCTCGCTTCGACACGAGCTCCTGCTGCCGGTTCTCGCCGACATCTCGCACGCCGAGGGCGTGCAGTTCACGCACGAGCGAAGCGGGATGGAACTTGGCCACCACGATGCGGGTGATGTCGGCGGCATCCCGCCCTGCACTGCGCGCGGCGTCCGCGATCTGAGAATCGATCGCGGACAGCCGCGCAGCGAGGTCGGACAACGCGCCCCTACTTCAGGAACTCGGGGATGTCGATGTCGTCATCCGCGAAAGCGGGCTCGAGGCTGGTGGCCGGAATGCGAGGTGCCGGCTGCTGCGGAGCTTCACTCGGCCGCTGCTCCGCTGCGGGTGCCTCCGTGTCGTCGGAGAGCGAGACCTCGGGCAGGGTGTCCGCCGCCGGGCGCGAGACGACCATCGGGTCGAGTCGCAGGGAAGGCTCTCCCCCGTCGAAGCCGGCCGCGATGACCGTGACGCGCACCTCGTCGCCGAGGGTGTCGTCGATGACGGTACCGAAGATGATGTTCGCCTCGGGGTGCGCTGCCTCCTTGACCAGATCGGCGGCGTCGTGGATCTCGAAGATGCCGAGGTTCGATCCACCCTGGATCGAGAGCAGAACTCCGTGCGCACCCTCGATCGAGGCCTCCAGCAGCGGCGATTCGACAGCGAGCTCCGCGGCCTTGATCGCACGGTCGGCGCCGCGAGCGGAGCCGATGCCCATGAGGGCCGAGCCTGCCCCCTGCATGACCGACTTGACGTCGGCGAAGTCGAGGTTGATGAGGCCGGGCGTCGTGATGAGGTCCGTGATGCCCTGCACACCGGCGAGGAGCACCTGGTCCGCAGTGGCGAACGCCTCGATCATCGAGATGCCGCGGTCGCTGATCTCCAGCAGACGGTCGTTCGGCACCACGATGAGGGTGTCGACCTCTTCCTTCAGCTTGGAGACGCCGGCTTCGGCCTGGCTCTGACGGCGACGGCCTTCGAACGAGAACGGCTTGGTGACGACGCCGATGGTCAGCGCGCCGATCGACTTGGCGATGCGGGCGACGACGGGAGCGCCACCGGTACCCGTTCCACCGCCTTCACCCGCGGTGACGAAGACCATGTCGGCGCCGGTGAGCGCCTGTTCGATCTCCTCCGCGTGGTCCTCGGCGGCGCGGCGCCCGACCTCAGGGTCGGCTCCTGCACCCAGACCGCGGGTGAGTTCGCGGCCCACATCGAGCTTGACGTCGGCGTCGCTCATGAGCAGCGCCTGGGCGTCGGTGTTGACAGCGATGAACTCGACCCCGCGCAGGCCGAGATCGATCATGCGGTTCACGGCGTTGACGCCGCCACCGCCGACGCCGACGACCTTGATCACGGCGAGGTAGTTCTGGTTCTGGCTCATGGCCGGCCTCCGATGTGTCGAGCCTGGAAACGAATGTGAACCTTAAACCTCAACTAGAGGTGTAAAGTATTTCCCGGTATTGCGTTCTCTTGATCGAAGGTATGCGCCGCGGGGCCGCGCGGGCGCAACGACACGGGCGTGTCGCCGCTTTGACGTACAGAACGGTCTGCGGTGGCGATCCAGTCCGCTCAGCCGGCGACGACGACGTCGGGAGAGGAGACGTCGATGGACCTGGCGTTCGGATTCGCCAGCATCGCCGAGCTCAAAGTCCTCGCCTTCTCCACGGACTTCTCCGCGCTCCCCCACACCACTGTCAGACCGCTCGACAGCGTGAGGGTCACGTCGTCCAGGGTCGACGCGGACACGTCGGCGACCAGGGCACGCACGTCTGCGGGCAGCGAGCGAACGACCAGCCCGACCGATTCGAACGCAGCCGACTCGATCCCTCCGTCGACGGCGATCACCGGCTGCCCCTCAGGGCGATCCTGCGTCGTGGACAGTGCGACGCCTGCGGCATCGACGAGCGTGAACCCGGCTCCGGACTCGATCACGCCGATCGGTGTGCGCTCCACGATGCGCACCACGAGGTCGTGCGGTGGCTTGGCCTCGAGCGCATAGGTCTCGATCAGTGGGAACGCGATGAGCGCCGCCTTGACCTCGCTCTCGCTGACCAGTGCCAGCGGCGTTCCCAGCTGGTCATCCAGCGCCGCTTCCACGGCCGCTGCGTCCAGCGTCGACGCACCTGCGACGGTGATCTTCTCGACGGCGAAGAGCGGACTGTACGCCGCTGCGACGCTGCCGCCGATCAGCAGGACCACGGCGCCGATCGCGCAGAGCCAGATCAGTCGCCGACGCCGCGATCGTTGGGTGAACC
Organism: Microbacterium shaanxiense; assembly: GCF_054779995.1. Classification (NCBI taxonomy): domain Bacteria; kingdom Bacillati; phylum Actinomycetota; class Actinomycetes; order Micrococcales; family Microbacteriaceae; genus Microbacterium; species Microbacterium shaanxiense. The sequence continues at coordinate 432,385 of NZ_BAAGXE010000004.1, forward strand.
GGCGGATCTCCGCGCGGAGGGCCTTGCGCCTGGCACGCGCGGCGCGCCACACGTCTCCCGCGGTGAGACCGTCGAGCGATTCCTGCTCTGCGCCCGCGGCATCCGCTCGCTTGTCATCCAGGCTGTCGACGATCGCGACAGGCTCCGCCGCCGGGCCCGCGTCGGTCTGCCCGCCACGCGCACGGCGTGATGGGCGGACGGATTCGGGCTTCGCCTTCTGCTCCGGCGGTGTCGGAAGCGGGGCCGGACGACGCACGGTTCAGGCTCCGGTCGTCCGCCGCAGCGATTCCAGCACCTGCGGGATGATCAGGTTCACATTGCCGCACCCGAGCGTGATGACGTAGTCGCCCTCGCGGGCCACGGTCGCCGTGTAGTCGGCGGCCTCCTGCCAGTCGGCGACGTAGTGCACGTGCTCCTGGTCGTTGAACGCGTCGCTGACGAGCGCCCCGGTCACGCCTGGAACGGGGTCTTCACGCGCCCCGTAGACGTCGAGCATGACGGTGTGATCCGCGAAGGCCTCGAGCACCTCGGCGAACTCCCGGTACATGTGCTGGGTGCGCGAGTACGTGTGCGGCTGCTGGATCGCGATGAGTCGGCCCTCGCCGACGACGCTGCGCGCGGCCTCGAGGGCCGCTTTCACCTCGGTCGGATGATGGGCGTAGTCGTCGAAGACGCTGACCCCCCGCTCCACGCCGTGCAACTCGAATCGGCGAACGGTACCGGCGAAGCCTTCGACGGCGCGCACGGCGGCGGCGAGGTCGTGCCCGAGTGTCAGCAGGACGGCGACGGCCCCTGCCGCGTTGATCACGTTGTGAGCGCCGGGTACGACGAGTTGAAGGCGCTCGCTGCGGTCCTCGTGCGTGATGGTGGCGGCCACGGGGCCCGCCGTCGAGATGTCGGTGAGTCGCACGTCGGCGTCCGTCGCGACGCCGAAGCTGATCACGTTGCGGTGCGACAACCCTGCCTTGACGCGAAGCGCGCCGGGATCGTCGCTGGAGATGACCACCGCTTCGCTCGCCGCATCCGCGAACCGGATGAACGCGTCGTGGAACGCGTCATCGGATCCGTAGTGGTCGAGGTGGTCGGGATCGACGTTCGTGATCAGGGCGATCGCCGTGTCGTACAGCAGGAAGGTGCCGTCGGACTCGTCGGCCTCCACCACGAAGAGGTCATCGGATCCGGAGGCGCTGGACGTGCCCAGCTGCTCGATCACCCCGCCGTTGACGAAGCTCGGGTCGACGCCCAGCGACTGCAGCGCTGTGACGATCATGCCGGTCGACGTCGTCTTTCCGTGCGCACCGGCGACCGAGACCAGCCGTCGCCCTCCGATGAGCCAGTGCAGGGCCTGCGAGCGGTGGATGACGTGCAGCCCGCGCTCTTTCGCCGTGACGAACTCGGGGTTCTCCGGCCAGATCGCCCCGGTGTGCACGACGGTGTCGGCATCACCCAAGTGGGCCGCATCGTGGCCGACGTGCACAGTCGCTCCCGCGGCGGCGAGCGATCGAAGCGCATCGCTGTCCGCGCGATCCGATCCGGACACGCGGATGCCGGCGTCGAGGAACATCCTCGCGAGTCCACTCATCCCGGATCCGCCGATCCCGATGAAGTGGGCTGCGGTGATCTGCTCCGGAATCGGGAGGGAGAGGTCAGGTCTGATCATGTCCTGTCCATTCTAATTCGCGGCGCGCAGCGCATGGTCGATCATCGCGACGACGTTCTCGGTTCCGGTACGCGTGCCGACGTGCTCCGCCGCGCGTGCCATCCGCTCGATGCGCTCACGATCCGCGAGCATCGGCACCACGGCGGCGCGCACTGTCTCGCCGGTGAAGCCGCCGTCTTCCAGAAGCGTCGCAGCCCCTGCCGCCACGGCCGACGCGGCGTTGAGTCGCTGCTCGCCGTTTCCGACCGCGTACGGCACGTACACGGCGGGGATGCCGAGGGCGCTGATCTCACTCACCGTCGCGGAACCCGCGCGGGAGACGATCAGATCGGCAAGCGCGAAGGCCAGGTCCATCCGGTCGACATAGCGGCGCACGACGTACCCGGGAACTCCGGGATCGGCGAGGTCGCTGCGCTCCCCTGTCACGTGCAGCAGCTGCCATCCCGCAGCGAGCACGTCCTTCCATGAGTCCGCCAGCGCCTCGTTGAGCCGCTGCGCGCCGAGCGAACCGCCGAAGACCAGCAGCACCGGCCGCGCGGCATCCAGACCGAAATGCTCGGCCGCCTCCGATCGGCTCGCCGCACGGTCGAGGTCGACGATCTCGTGGCGCAGCGGCATGCCGACCACCTCCCCGCGCTTGAGCGGAGTGCCTTCGAAGGCGACGCCCACGCCGGCGGCGCTGCGCGCGCCCAGCACGTTCGCCAGCCCGGGCTTCGCGTTGGCCTCGTGCACCACGAACGGCACCTTCTCCCGGCGCGCGGCCACATAGGCGGGCGCCGATGCGTAGCCGCCGAAACCGACGACGACGTCGACGCCGTGCTCCCGGATGTGCGTGCGCACCTGCGCGATCGCTCTGCGCAAGCGTGCGGGGAAGGCCAGTGCCTGCGTGTTCGGGCGTCGCGGGAACGGCACCTTGTCCACGATCAGCAGCTCGTAACCGCGTTCGGGCACGAGTCTGGCCTCGAGTCCCTCCTTGGTCCCGAGCACGAGGACCGTCGATTCGGAATCGCGCTCACGCAGTGAGTCGGCGACGGCGAGCAGGGGGTTGACGTGGCCGGCGGTGCCGCCGCCGGCGAGGAGGTACGTGGTCACCTGGTGACTTTACCCCGCGGGGATGCGGGGATCGTGCGAGCGAAGGCCAGCAGCACCCCGCATGCCAGCAGCACCGCGAGCAGGGCCGTGCCGCCCTGCGACATGAAGGGCAACGGCACGCCGAGCACCGGGAACACCCCGATGACGACGCCGACGTTGATGAGCGCCTGGCCGAGGATCCAGACCGTGATGCCACCGGCCGCGACGCGGATGAACGGGTCCGTCGTCTTGCGCATGATGTGGAAGGCCCCGACGGCGAAGAACGTGAAGAGGGCGAGGACGACGAGGCACCCGATGAGGCCGAGCTCCTCCCCGACGATGGCGAAGATGAAGTCGTTGGCCGCCGCCGGCAGCCAGCCGTACTTCTCCTGCGAGTTGCCGAGACCGAGTCCGAAGATCCCGCCGTTCGCCATTCCCCACACGGCATGGATCGACTGATAGCAGTCGTTCTCGTAGTTGGTCATGTCGGAGCAGACCGCCGAGATGCGCCGCATGCGGTCGGGGCTCACGACCGCGAGGGCGATGACGCCCACGATGCCCAGCAGCACAGGGAGGATGAACAGGCGCAGCTTGACGCCCGCGAAGAACAGGCAGCCGAGCAGGATCAGCACCAGCACCATGACGGTGCCGAGGTCGTGTCCGGCCATGACCGTCCCGATCGCGAGCAGCGAGACCGGGATGACGGGGATGAAGACGTGGTGCCAGATGCCGAGCAGCACGCGTTTGCGCAAGAGCACGTACGCCACCCACAGCGCGATCGCCAGCTTGAGGAATTCCGAGGGCTGCAGCGAGAAGCCGGCGATGTTGATCCAGTTCCGGTTGCCGTCGTTCTCGACGCCGATACCGGGGATGAAGACGAGCAGCTGCAGCATCGTCGCGAGGATGAGCGCCGGCCAGGCCATCTTCTTCAGGAAGGAGACGGGCAGGCGGCTGACCAGGAACATCATGGGGATGCCGATCGCGGCGAACATCGCCTGCTTGATGGCCGTGTCCATCACGCCCGATTCCGTGGCGCTGGTCGCGGAGATCACCATGATGATCCCGAAGACGGTCAGCAGCAGCGCCGTGGAGGCGATGAGCATGAACTCGCTCGACGGCGGCGTGAAGATGCGGCCCAGTGAGACGCGTGCGGCGAGGCCTCGGCGCTGTCCCTGCTCAGTGCGCGGCGGGCGGGCTACCTGTGTCATCGGCGCTCCCCCGGTCGATCCACTTGCGCACCGCGTCGGCGAAGCGGTGGCCACGATCCCCGTAGCTGGTGAACTGGTCGAAGGATGCCGCCGCGGGAGCCAGCAGAACCGTGCCCCCGTCATCAGCGATCCCTGCGGCGAGTTCCACCACGCGGGTCATGACATCTTCAGTCTCGCCAGTGACGACCTCGATCACCGGCACCGCTGGCGCGTGTCGCTCGAATGCCGCGACGACCTCGCCCCGCTCGACGCCGATCACGAGCGCTGCACCGGCGGTGCGGCCGGCATCGGCGACGAGGTCGGAGAGATCGACGCCCTTGAGATCTCCGCCGACGATCCACACGGCACCGGGGTATGCGCGCAGCGAGGAGGCCGCAGCGTGCGGGTTGGTGGCCTTCGAGTCGTCGACCCAGGTGATGCCTGCGTGGCGCGCGACGACCTGGATGCGGTGCTCGTCGAGGCGGAAGGTCTGCAGCGCCCGCCGGATCGCTTCCGGCGCAGTGCCGAGGGATCGTGCGAGAGCGCTGGCAGCGAGGATGTTCTCGACGATGTGCGGAGCGGCGAGCCCCGCATCTGCGAGGTCTGCGACCGTGGTGAGCTCGAGTGCGCTGTGCGCGCGGTCAGGGTGGAACGCGCGGTCGGCGAGGATGCCGTCGACGACGCCGAGGTCGCTCGGCCCCGGCACTCCGAGGTCGAATCCGATCGCCCGTGCTCCGTCGGTGACCTCGGCCTCCTCGACCATGATCCGCGTCGCGGTGTCCGCCTTGTTGTACACGCAGGCGACGCGCGTGTTCCGGTAGACGAACGCCTTCGCGTCGCGGTAGGCCTCGGCGCTGCCGTGCCACACGAGGTGATCGTCCGCGAGATTCAGGCACACGGAGGCGTACGGCACGAGCTCGCCTGCGGTCGTGCTCTGACCGATGTACCAGAGCTGATGACTGGAGAGTTCCACGACGAGCACGTCGAAGCCGGCGGGGTCGCGGACGGCATCGAGGACCGGGACGCCGATGTTGCCGCACGGCGCCGCGCGCAGGCCGCCCTCGACGAGCAGCGTCGCGGTGAGCTGCGTCGTCGTCGTCTTGCCGTTGGTGCCGGTGATCAGCACCCAGTCCGCGGCGGTCCCGTCCTGGCGGACGACCTTGTCGCGTACGCGCCAGGCGAGTTCGACATCGCCCCACAGGGCGATTCCCTCATCCTGCGTCCAGCGGATGATCGGATGCGACGGCGAGAAGCCTGGTGACGCGACGACGACCTCAGGATCGAAGTCGCGCAGCGACTGCGGCACCTCGCCGAGTGCGCCGAGCTCGAGTCGCGCGCCGATCACGGGGATGAGGCGCTCGTACTCCTCCGCGGCGGATTCCGAGAGCACGAGGACGTCCGCGCCGAGTTCGGCGAGCGTGTCGGCTGCGGAGAATCCTGTGACCGACAGGCCGAGCACCGCGACGCGCAGCCCCTTCCAATCGGCATGCCAGCTGGTCAGCGCATCCAGACGCGCGTCGCTCATCCGTCGACCCCGGTGAGCCATTCGACATAGAACAGACCGACCGCGGATACCGCGAGCAGACCGGCGATGATCCACAGTCGCACGACGATCGTCATCTCCGACCAGCCGCGCATCTCCAGGTGGTGATGGAACGGGCTCATCAGGAACAGCCGCTTGCCGCGGGTGATCTTGAAGTACAGCCGCTGCAGGATGACGGATCCGGACGACAGCACGAAAACGCCGGCGATCACAAAGAGGAGCAGTTCGGTGCGCGTGAGGATCGCCATCGCGGTGATGACGCCGCCGATGGCCATCGAGCCGACGTCGCCCATGAAGACCTTGGCCTTGGGCGCGTTCCACCAGAGGAATCCGATGAGGCCCGCGGCGAACGACGCGGACACGATCGCGAGGCTGAACGGATCCCGCACTTCGTAGCACGCGTCGAGCGTGCCGGGATCGACTCCGATGCTCGCGCACGACTGCTTGAACTGCCAGAAGGCGATCAGGCTGTAGGCGCCGACGACGAACACTCCGGCGCCGGATGCGAGACCGTCGAGACCGTCGGTGAGGTTCACGCTGTTGGACGTGGCGATGCCGATCACTGCGATCCAGATCAGGTAGACGATCCAGCCGATGACGACGCCGAACGCGAACATGTCGAGCCAGGTGATGTCACGGAACAGCGAGACGTAGCCGCTCGCCGGCCGCTGACCGAACTGGTTCGGGAAGTTCAGCGCCACCACCCCGAACGGGATCATCACGACGAGCTGGCCGATCACCTTGCGCCACCCCGAGAGTCCGAGGCTGCGCTGGGACTTCACCTTCATGTAGTCGTCGATGAAGCCGACGGCTCCGAAGCCGATCATGAGCCAGAGCACGAGGAGCGCCGACAGTGCGGGCTCGCTGCCACCGGCGTAGACCCCGACGAAGTAGCCGACGATCGTGCCGACGATGAAGATGAGACCGCCCATGGTCGGCGTGCCCCGTTTGGCGCTGTGGCTGGGATTCGCGATGTCTTCGGGGGTGCGGATCACCTGCCCCCAGCCCCACCGGCGGAACAGCCGGAGGAAGACAGGAGTCAGGAACAGGGTGAAGGCGAGCGAAATCGCAGCCGCCATGAGGAGTGATCTCACGAGAACAATTCTCCCAGACGATCGCCGAGATGCCGAAGGCCCACGGAATTGGATGATTTCACGAGCACGCGATCTCCGTCACGGAGCTCGGTGCGCAGGTATTCGTAGGCCGCGTCCTGGTCGGGAAGGTGCACGGCTTCGCTGTCCCAGGAGCCCTCTCCGACGACGGAGAGGTAGAGGCGGCGCGCTTCGGGACCGACCACGACGATGCGGCGGATGTTCAGGCGGACGGCGAGGAGCCCGATCCGGTCGTGCTCCTCCCCTGCGCTCTCGCCGAGTTCGCTCATGGCGCCGAGAACGGCGACCGTGCGCTCGTCGGGTCCGGTGATCTGGGCGAGCGTCCGCAGAGCAGCCGCCATGGAGTCGGGGCTGGCGTTGTAGGCGTCGTTGATGATGCGCACGCGATCGTTCCCGAGGGGCTGCATGCGCCAGCGCTCGGCGACCTGGACCGTCTCGATCCGCGCGATCGCGTCGGCGAGAGGCACGCCGAGGACGCCCGCGGCGGCGATCGCGGCGAGGGCGTTCGTGATGTGGTGGGCACCGAGCACCTTCAGGTGCAGGGGCAGACTCTCCTCCGATGTGGTGATCGTCGCCCTGGTGCCGTCCGCGGCCACCTGGACGTCGGTCGCGCGGATGTCGGCGGACGAATCCTGGCCGAATCCGACCACGCGCATGCCGCGTGTCACAGCCGCGTGACGCATGGCGGCGACCCTCGAGTCGTCGATGTTCAGGATCGCGATGCCACCGGGGCGCGAGGCCGCGATGAGCTCCGCCTTCGCCTTGGCGGTCTCCTCGATGCCGCCGAAGCCGCCGGCATGGGCCATACCGACCATGAGGACGACCGCGACGTCCGGTTCGACCAGTCCCGCCAGATGAGCGATGCTGCCAGGGCCCGCCGCACCGAACTCGCTCACCAGATACCGCGTGGTGTCCGTGACGCGAAGCATGGTCACGGGTGCGCCGACCTCGTTGTTGTACGAGTTGATCGGTGCGATCGTCTCGCCCTCGTCCTCGAGGATGCGGGCGAGCAGGTTCTTGGTGGTCGTCTTGCCGTTCGAGCCCGTGATGCCGACGATCTTCAACGCGCCCTCGGCGCGCACGCGAGCGACGACGGCACGCGCGAGGACGGCGAGTGCGGCGACGGCATCCGGCACGACGATCTGCGACACCGGGGCATCCACGATGTGCTCGACGATCGCCACTGCCGCACCGCCGTGCGCCGCGGCTGCGACGAAGCGATGCCCGTCGGTCTCGGCGCCGGGCTTGGCGATGAACACGCCGCCGGCGGTCATGTTCCTCGAGTCGGTGTCGACGACGCCCGACACAGTGGTCTCGGGGGTGTCGAGCTCTGCGAGACGCAGGTCGCCACCGGTGATCGCGGCGATCTCGGCAAGCGTCAGGGCGATCATGAAATCTCCATGCGCGGCTCAGTGCCGGCTAGTTGAACTTGGGAAGCAGCTCGTCCATCGGGACGGTCGAGGGCGAGACACGGTAGGTCTTCAGCACCTGTGTCATCGCCTGCTGGAAGGCGGATGCCGTGGCGGTGGACGATACAACCTTAGTCGGCTGATCGAGGGTGACCACCACCACGTACTGCGGATCGTCCACCGGAGCGAAGCCCACCATGCTCGTGAAGTACAGTCCCTGCTTGTACCCGCCGTTCCCGTCCGGCACCTCACCGGTACCGGTCTTGATCCCGACACGGTACCCGGGAACCTCGATCATCTCGGCGAGGCCGCCCTGCACAGCGACGTTCTCCAGCATCCTGCTCACAGTGGCAGCGGTCGATTCCGAGATGATCTGCTCGCGCTCGGGGGCGTCGGGCTTCACGACGTCTCCGTCCTGATCCGTGCACGACTCGATGAGCGACAGGTCGATCTTCTCGCCGCCGTTCGCGAGCGCCTGATACGCGCCGGCGAGCTGAGGCGCCGTGACGGTGAAGTGCTGTCCGAAGGTCGTTGTGTACAACGATTGGGCATCCCACTCCGATGCCGGGTGCAGGACGCCTGGCTCCTCCCCGGGGAAGCCGATCGTCTTCTCGCCGACGCCGAACTTCTGCAGATAGTCGAATCGCACCTGCGGATCGATCATCGTGCCGAACTTCGAGAGCGTGACGTTCGACGAATCGATGAGTCCGCCGGCGAGCGTGTAGTTGTCCGCGCCGTGCACGAACGCATCGTTGATGACGGCGCCATTGGGGAACGTCTCCCTGCTCGATGCGGTCACCGTCGTGTTCACGTCGGCTGCGCCGGAATCCAACACGGCGGCGGCCGTGATCGCCTTGAACGGCGACCCCGGCTCGAACGTGTGGGTGAAGAGCCTGGTGCCCCAGTCCTCCGGAGACGAGGCGTTGAGGTCGTTGGGGTCGAGCGACGGCCATTCCGCGGCCGCCCTGATCTTTCCCGTCTTCACCTCGACGACCGTCACGGTGCCCGACTGGGCACCCATCTTCTGCGATTCCTCAGCGATCATCTGCGTCAGGTACCACTGCAGATCGCTGTTGATCGTCAGCTGCACGGATCCGCCGTCCTGGGCGTCGACTGTGCGGTCGCTGCCGGGGATGACGTTGCCGTCCTTGCCCCGGAGATACGTGCGCTCCCCGTTGGTGGGCGAGAGGCACTGCGTCTCGAGCTTCTCCACGCCGGACTGGCCGGCTCCCGCACTGTCGACGTAGCCGATGATGTTTCCGGCGACGGCGCCGTTCGGATAGACACGCGTCTCGCGCGGCTTCATGTGCAGGTAGACGAGACCGAGCTCGCGCAGCTCCAGATACTTCTCGGTGCTGAGGCCCTTCTTCAAGGGGTAGTACTGCGAGCTCGGATCCGCCGCGATCGTCTCCGCGACACCTGTCCGTATCTCTTCCGCGTCCTGCCCGGTGATCGCCGCGATCTGATCGGCCGCGTCTGACCAGGCCACCTTCGGCGGGTTCTCGGTGTTGTCCTCGAGCAGCTTCATGACCTTCGGGTCCAGCTGCGCGTCGTAGACCGTGATGCTGGATGCGAGCAGCGTGCCGTTCGCATCGACGATCGATCCGCGACTGCCCGGCAGCGTCACCGTCGAGCCGAGCTGGCCCACCTGCAGCGAGTCCTCGACGTGATCGTCGGCGCTGACCACCTGGATGTCGACGAGGCGCACGACGAAGGCCGACAGCACCGCGAGGATGACCGCGAGTGCGACGACGGTACGGCGCCGTGGGCCGCGAGTGGCTCGTGTCGTCATTTCACTCTCTCCATCGGTGTTCAGCGGGTGGTGGGGCTCGGGAGTCCGTCGGTGATGGGCGGGGGAAGATTCGGATCCACGGTCTCGGTGGTGCCGTCAGAGGATGCAGCGGTGTCGTCCTCCGTCGCGGCGACCGGCGTCTTCTGCTCGAGCAGTGCGTTGTGCACTGCGCCGGTGCCCTTCGGATCGATCGTGGACAGGCCGTCCGCGCCGGTGTTCGCGCCCAGAACGGCGGAATCGCTCAGACGCAGGTACGACGCCGAGCCGGCGACGACCATCCCCAGCTCTGCCGCCTTGATCGCGAGCAGCTGCGGGGAGCTCGTCCCCGCCAGCTCGTCCTCCAGCGCGCTCGCCTGCAGGTCCAGCTCACGCTGCTGCGACGTCAGTTCCGCCAGTTCGAAGGAGTCGTGGGTGATCGCGAGCGACAGTCCGATCTGCGCGATGCCGATCGCTGCCGCTCCCCCCAGCGCGATGAGTGCGTACGCGAGCTTCGGCTTGCCCCGCCGTGCCGGAGCGGTGACGGGCTTCAGCCTCCGTGGCGCGCGCGGCGCGGGAGCGATCGGTTCGGGCAGCATCGCTGCAGTCGCCTGGCGGCTCATGCTGCCTCCCGGATTCGCTCGGCGGCGCGCAGTCGCACCGGAATGGCTCTGGGGTTGCGGGCCTTCTCCTCGTCGCTCGCGAGCTCGGCCCCCTTGGTGATGGTGCGGAAGCGCGGCGCATGCTGCGGAAGCTCGACGGGGAGGCCTGCGGGAGCGGTGGAGGCGGATGCCGCGGCGAAGGCCTGCTTCACGAGGCGGTCCTCGAGCGACTGATAGCTCATCACGACGATCCGTCCGCCGACGGCCAGTGCGTCCATCGCCGCGGGGATCGCATCGGCGAGCACACTGAGCTCGGAATTGACCTCGATGCGCAGCGCCTGGAACACGCGTTTGGCCGGGTGACCGGCGCGCTGCGCGGCGGCCGGTGTCGCGGCCTGGAGCAGGTCCACGAGATCCTGCGAACGCACGAGGGGCTTCGCGTCACGGGCCTGCACGATGAAGCGGGCGTAGCGGGCGGCGAGCTTCTCCTCGCCGTAGCGCTCGAAGATGCGGCGGAGGTTGCCCTCGCTGTACGTCGCGAGGACGTCGGCCGCTGTCGTGCCCTTCGTCTGGTCCATGCGCATGTCCAGCGGAGCATCCTTCGAATAGGCGAACCCGCGTTCGGCCTCATCGAGCTGCAGAGACGAGACGCCGAGGTCCATCAGGATGCCCGACGCGCCATGCGCGTGGATCCCGATCTCGTCGTACACCGTGTGCACGAGCGTGATCCGGTCCGCGAAACGCTCGAGCCGCTGCCCGGCGATGCGCAGGGCGTCGGTGTCGCGATCGAGACCGATCAACCGGATGTTGTCGAATCGTTCGAGCAGCGCCTCGGAGTGCCCGCCCATGCCGAGCGTCGCGTCGACGAGCACCGCTCCGTCGTGCTGCAGGGCGGGTGCCAGCAGCTCGATGCAGCGCTCGAGGAGGACCGGGGTGTGGATGTCGCGAAGGTTCATGATCTTTCGGGTGACCTTCGACTCTGATCCCCCTCCGCTTCTCGACCCGGCACCGGGGAAGTGTGTCGGGGCGGGAGCGGCGGGGCATCACAGTCGAGGTCAGAAGAGTCCCGGAATCACCTCCTGTTCGAGTTCTGAGTAGTTGTCCTCGCCGGCGGCGAGATAGTCGTTCCAGGCCGCGGCATCCCAGATCTCGGCGTGCGCGCCGACACCGGTGACGATGAGCTCCTTCTCGAGCCCCGCGTACTGGCGGAGGTGGCCGGGGATGGTGATGCGGTTCTGGCTGTCGGGCATCTCCGCGCTCGCTCCCGAGAGGAACATGCGCAGGAAGTCGCGTGCCTGCTTGTTGCTGAGCGGTGCTTGCCGGATCCGCTCGTGCATGGCCTCGAACTCGGCCGTGCTGAAGACGTACAGGCATCGTTCCTGACCACGGGTGACGACGATGCCGCCACCGAGGTCTTCGCGGAACTTCGCCGGCAGGATGACTCGGCCCTTGTCGTCGAGCTTCGGTGAATGCGTTCCCAGCAACATCGGCCATCACCCCCTCTGTGTCCGGCCAACTTCGAGGTGTCCCCCACTTTACTCCACTTTGCTCCACTTTCATATGAGCAAACGAGTAGAGCATGGCATATCTCGCACCGCGGCCGTCAGAGAGCCCCGAGATTCCGGGCACGATCAGCGGGAGACGGCTGTGGAGGAAGGTGGAGGGAGATCGCGCCTCAGGCGCGTCGGCGAGGCATCGAACGCTGCCCGGACAAAGAAAAAGCCCGGATGCTCAATGCATCCGGGCTGTGAAAGCGGAGAGGTCAGCGACCGTCTTGGCGACGATCCCATCGGTCGTTCATACGATCCATGAATGAAGCCGAAGTCTGTGGCGGCTTCGTCGACGCTCCGGTCTTGGGACGAGGGGTGCCACCGACTCGACGTACCGGTGTGGCTGCGAGGATGACGCCCGCCACCATCGCGGCGAACCCGATCACTCCGACGATGATGCTCGCGACAGCGCCGAGCTGGCCGCCGAGCGCCACACCGGCGACGAGAGCGCCGATGCCGACGAGCAGCAGGACGGCTCCGTACACGAGGTTGCGGTAGCTGAGCGTGCGATCGCCGGAGGGCGCGGTTACGATGTCTGCGTCGTTGTGCAAGAGATGGCGTTCCATCTCGTCGAGCAGACGCTGCTCCTGTTCAGACAGTGGCATGACGCCCCCCTTGGTTCAGTGTCTTTCATTCTACGCTCGCAGAACCGCCGAGGCTAGTTATCGGCTGAGAACCTAAGCTGATTATCGTGCCCTCCTCCACGCCTGTCCAGGACGCCGTCTCCGTTCGGTTGGATCGTTTCCTCGCCGCCCTCGGATCGCAGTCGGAGGAATACGGTCCGGATGCCGCGATGTTCATCGCCTCCGCGGCGGCCACGCTGCGCGGCGGCAAACGATTGAGAGCTCGGTTCTGCCACGCGGGCTGGCGCGCGGTGGCTCGATTCTCCGATCGTGACGCCGTCGGGACGGACGCCCTGTGGGATCTCTGCGCCGCCCTGGAGATCTTCCAGTCCGCCGCGCTCGTGCACGACGATCTGATCGACAACTCGGACACCAGGCGCGGACGCCCTGCGGCGCACCGCGCGCTCGAGCAGCAGCACAGGTCGCTCGCCTGGTCGGGGGACGCAGAGTCGTTCGGGCGCGCCGCCGCGATCCTCCTGGGGGATCTCCTCGTCGCGTGGAGCGACGACCTCCTTGAGCAGGCGTTGTCGGATGCCGTGCACGCCCCGGCCGTGCGCAGCGAGTACGCCCGCATGCGTCGCGATGTCACGACCGGCCAGTTCCTCGACATCGCCGAGGAATCGGCGTGGGCGGTCAACCCGGTCGCGGAGCATGCTGATCGTGCACTGCGCGTGGTGGCGCTGAAGTCGGCGCGGTACAGCATCGAACAGCCCCTTCTGCTCGGCGCGCTGCTCGCGGGCGCTGATGGTGCTCAGCAGGAGTCGTTGCGCCGTTTCGGGCGCCCGATCGGCATGGCGTTCCAACTGCGCGACGACGTGCTCGGCGTGTTCGGCGACCACGCCGTCACGGGGAAGCCCGCCGGTGACGACCTGCGCGAAGGCAAGCGCACCGTGCTCATCGCCTTCACCCGCGAGCGGTTGGATGCATCAGCGCGCCGCCTGCTCGACGAACTCCTCGGCGATCCGACGCTCACCGCGGATCAGGTGTCGTCCTTGCAGGCGACGATCGCAGAATCCGGGGCGCTGGCCAGGGTCGAAGAGCTGATCACCTCATATGCGCAGGAGGCAGACCGCGCCCTTTCCGGGGCACGACTCGACAACGCGGCAGTCGGCGAGTTGCGCGATCTCGCGCGCGCGGCGACCGTCCGCTCGGCCTGACCCCGCTCAGGCGAGGGTGCGTGCGACGCGGCGCACTGCGCTCTTGTGTCCGTCGAGGAGCGCTGCGATCGGCGTCCGTCCGAGCTCTTCCTCTTCAGAGAACAGCCAGTCGATCACCTCGTCATCAGTGAAACCGGCGTCCGTGAGGACGATGATCGTGCCGCGCAGCGACGACAACGGGTGACCGTCGACGATGAACTGCGCTGGTACGCCGAAGACGCCGTTCCTGCTCGATCCGACCAGGTACTGCTCGGAGATCATCCGACGCACGCGACCCAGCGGCTCGTCGAGCCTCTCGACGAGTTCGGGCATCGTCAGCCACTCGATGGCCGTGGGTTCAGGGGCAGTCTCAGACACGTCTCGACTATCTCACCTTCGGCGTCCCATCGCACATCAGAACTTCTATCACTTCAGTCACATCAGTCACTTTGATTGACATCTGTATACATACGTGTCAGCGTTTCAGGGTCAGCAAAGGGGGGAACCTTGAGACCGAACACGATGAACAGCCATGCCGGATACGTCCAGCTCGGCGTTCCCGCTGCCGTCCTCGGCGTGCTCGCAAGCGCGATCGCTGCCGCGCCGGCCCACGCCGCGGTACCCGCTGAGCGCGGCTCGGAGAGCCGGCTCACCGCACTGCCGCGGGTACTGCCCGCCACCACGAATCCGACGAACTACACCGTGCAGGACGGCGACACCGTCTTCTCGATCGCGCAGCGCTTCGGACTGCGAACGGTCGATGTGCTCACCTGGAACGGTCTCGGCTGGCGCTCGGTGATCTACCCGGGTCAGACGCTCAGGGTGACGGCGCCGGCCTCCGCTCCCGCTCCTGCCGCGCCCGCTCCTGCCGCCCCCGTTTCCACTTCAACGACGCACACGGTGGTGGCAGGCGACACGATCTTCGCGATCGCGCAGAAGCACGGAACGTCCGTGGCGTCGATCTTCGCCGCCAACGGACTGAGCAGCGCGTCGGTGATCTATCCAGGGCAGACGATCACGATCTCCGCAGCGCCCGCCGCGGCACCGGCGCAGACCACGGCTCCCGCCGCCGTCACGCCGAAGCCCTCGGGCGCGACGCACACGGTCGTGGCGGGCGACACCGTCTTCGCCATCGCGCAGAAGCACGGAGTGTCGGTCAGCACGATCTACGCGGCGAACGGCCTGAGCGCCGCGTCGATCATCTACCCGGGGCAGAGCATCGCCATCTCGGCGCCTGCGCCGGCGGCCACGACCGCGCCCGCCGCATCCGCGCCGGCCCGGACGGCTGTGCTCAACGCACCTCAGGCGGAGAACGCCGCGATGATCATCCGCATCGGGCGCGAGCTCGGCGTGTCCGATCGCGGTATCGCGATCGCCCTGGCGACGTCCATGGTCGAGTCATGGCTGCGCAACCTCGACTGGGGAGACCGCGACTCGCTGGGCCTCTTCCAGCAGCGGCCGAGCACTGGCTGGGGCACGGCAGATCAGATCATGGACCGCGATCGCAGCATCCGCGTCTTCTACGGCGGCGCGCACGACCCCAACGGGACGACGACACGAGGCCTTCTCGACATCGCTGGCTGGGAGGGCATGGCCTTCAAGGATGCCGCGCAGGCCGTGCAGATCTCGGCCTACCCGGACCGCTACGCCCAGTGGGAGGCTCAGGCCTACGAGTGGATCGCGCTGTATGGCTGATTCCCAGCCGATCCGATCGCCCAAAGGGTGAGCCGCTCCGCGGTCTGTCAGCCACTTATTCATAGACTCTGTACGTGACGACCAATCAGCAGGCTGATCCCCTCATCGGGCGGCTTGTCGACGGCCGCTATCGCGTGCGTGCCAGGATCGCTCGCGGCGGAATGGCCACGGTCTACGTGGCGACAGATCTGCGTCTCGAACGCAGGATCGCGCTGAAGGTGATGCACGGCCATCTCAGCGATGACTCGGTGTTCCAGAGCCGGTTCATCCAGGAGGCGCGCGCGGCCGCGCGGCTCGCCGACCCGCACGTCGTCAACGTCTTCGACCAAGGCCAGGACGGCGAACTCGCCTACCTCGTCATGGAATACCTTCCCGGCATCACCCTGCGCGAGCTGATGCGCGAGCAGCGTCGGCTCACGATCGCGCAGACCATCACGATCATGGACGCGATCCTCGCCGGCCTCGCAGCAGCGCACAAGGCGGGCATCGTGCATCGCGATGTGAAGCCGGAGAATGTGCTGCTCGCCGAGGACGGCCGCATCAAGATCGGCGACTTCGGCCTCGCCCGCGCCACGACGGCGAACACCGCGACGGGCCAGCAGCTGCTCGGCACCATCGCCTACCTCGCCCCCGAACTCGTCACCCGCGGCACCGCAGACGCGCGCAGCGACATCTATGCGCTCGGCATCATGCTCTACGAGATGCTCGTCGGCGAGCAGCCGTACAAGGGCGAACAGCCGATGCAGATCGCCTTCCAGCACGCGACTGAGTCAGTGCCGCGCCCGAGTGCGCGCAACCCCGGTGTGCCGGAGCAGCTCGACGAACTCGTGCTGTGGTCGACCGAGAAGTCGCCGGACGAGCGCCCGAACGACGCGCAGGAGATGCTCGATCGACTGCGCGAGATCGAGCGGTCCCTCGGCGTCTCCCCCGCGGCCGTCACGACGGCGACCACGCCGATCCGCTCGCAGGGCGATTCGGGCGACCTGACCAAGGTCATGCCGTCGACGATGGTGATCGACGATGCACCGGCGCAGGCGCCGTCACAGCCGCTCGACAACGCGACCGTGCTGCGACGGCGCACGTCGAAGCGCCGTGCGCGCGGAGCATTCCTGCTGGCACTCGTTCTGCTGCTCGCGGTCCTCGCCGGTGGCGTCGGCTGGTGGTTCGGGTCAGGACCCGGTTCGCTCGTCGGCGTGCCTCCGGTGGCGGGTCTCAGCTACGAGGATGCCTCAGCGGTGCTCACCGAGGAGGGCTTCGCCCCCGTGCAGGGCGAAGAGAGTTCGACCGACGTCGCAGCCGGCATCGCGATCCGCAGCGATCCCGAAGAGGGCGTGCGGCTCGACAAGGGCACTGAGGTCACCGTTTTCATCTCCACCGGACCCGCGGAGCATGCTCTCGAGGCGCTCAACGGCAAGAGCGCCGACGAAGCACGCGCCTATCTGGCCGATCTCAACATCACGGTGTCCGATGAGGATCTGCTGCTGTACTCGAGGGCCGACGAAGGCATCGTCATCAATGCGAGCGTCACCCCGCGCGCAGGAGGCGACGCGTACGAGTGCGGTGAGGGATGCTCGGCGTTCGAGGCCGACACCGTCGACCTGATCGTCTCCCTGGGCGGCCTGCCCGACGTCGTCGGCATGACGGCCGACGAGGCGTCAGCGGCGCTGGGCGAGAAGGACATCGCTACGACGACGGTCGAAGAGTTCCACGATTCGGTCGAACAGGGTCGCGTCATCAGCACCTACGAACGCGAAGGCGGCGCGAACTGGCGCCCCGGCGACACCATGACGCTCGTGATCTCGAAGGGGCCCCAGCTCTTCGAGGTGCCCGACGTCACCGGTCAGAATCGTGACGACGCGGCGAACACCCTGCGTGACGCCGGCTTCGAACCCACATGGAACCCGCTGTGGACCCCGTTCCCGAACGGTCTGACCGAGGTCACCGGCACCGACCCCGCCGCGGGCACCATGCGCAGGGCCGGCAGCGAGGTCACGCTGCTGATCCGCAGCGCGCTCTGAGCCCCGACGGCGCCGCCAAGGACGACAGCCCGGGGGACGGCAGCCGGAGGCGACGCCCCGGCCAGCGGCGCAGACTCAGCGCTTCTCGAGCTCCTCTGCCACGAGGAACGCGAGCTCGAGGCTCTGCATGTGGTTCAGTCGCGGATCGCACAGGCTCTCGTAGCGCGTCGCCAGAGCGGCCTCGTCGATGTGCTCCGACCCGCCGAGGCACTCGGTGACGTCGTCGCCGGTGAGCTCGACGTGGATGCCGCCGGGGAAGGTGCCCACCGCGCGATGGGCCTCGAAGAAGCCGCGCACCTCGTCGACCACGTCATCGAAGCGGCGCGTCTTGTAACCGGTGGGAGTCGTGATGCCGTTGCCGTGCATGGGGTCGGTCACCCAGAGCGGCTGCGCACCTGACTCGCGCACCGCTTCAAGAAGCGGGGGAAGCGCGTCACGGATCTTGCCCGCCCCCATGCGGGTGATGAACGTGAGACGGCCCGGCTCGCGGTTCGGGTCGAGCTTGTCGATCAGCGCGAGTGCGGTCTCAGGGGTCGTGGTCGGCCCGAGCTTCACGCCGATGGGGTTTCGGATCTTCGAGAAGTAGTCGACATGCGCGCCGTCGAGGTCGCGCGTGCGCTCCCCGATCCACAGGAAGTGGGCCGAGGTGTTGTACGGCGTGTCCGTGCGCGAGTCGATGCGCGTCATCGGGCTCTCGTAGTCCATCAGCAGACCCTCGTGGCCGGTGAAGAACTCGACGCGCTTGAGCTCGTCGAAGTCCGCGCCCGCGGCCTCCATGAACTTGATCGCACGGTCGATCTCAGATGCCATCCGCTCGTACCGCTGGTTGGCGGGGTTCTGCGCGAAGCCCTTGTTCCAGGAGTGCACCTCGCGCAGGTCGGCGAATCCACCCTGCGTGAACGCGCGGATCAGGTTCAACGTGGACGCTGCCGTGTGATACCCCTGCAGCAGTCGACCCGGGTCGGCCTGGCGGGAGACCTCGGTGAAGTCATAGCCGTTCACGATGTCGCCGCGGTACGCGGGCAGCGTGATGTCTCCACGGGTCTCGGAGTCGCTGGAGCGCGGCTTGGCGAACTGCCCGGCCATACGGCCCATCTTCACGATCGGCATCGACGCGCCGTATGTGAGCACGACGGCCATCTGCAGCACCGTCTTGATCCGGTTGCGGATCTGCTCGGCAGTGGCTCCCGCGAACGTCTCTGCGCAGTCGCCTCCCTGCAGCAGGAACGCCTGTCCGGATGCCGCGCGTGCGAGGCGGTCGCGGAGGTTGTCGACCTCACCGGCGAACACGAGAGGCGGGAGCCCCGCGATCTGCGCCGACACGTCTGCGACGCGGTCGGCATCGGGCCAGGACGGCTGCTGCTTGATCGGGAGTGCACGCCAGGCATCCAGGGCGGCGTCGAGCTGCTGAGGCATCTTCCCAGCTTACTGGCCGGAGACGCCCCGGTTCGCCGTCAGGAGCGCTGCGGAAGCCGGTCCTTCACAGAGGAGGCGTAGACGTCGTCGTACTGCTGCTCCCCCAGACGCTGGAGCGCGACCATGATCTCGTCGGTGACCGATCGCAGGATGTAGCGGTCGTTCTCCATGCCCTCGAATCGTGAGAAGTCCAGCGGCTCGC
This sequence comes from Microbacterium shaanxiense, assembly GCF_054779995.1. Lineage (NCBI taxonomy): Bacteria > Bacillati > Actinomycetota > Actinomycetes > Micrococcales > Microbacteriaceae > Microbacterium > Microbacterium shaanxiense. The sequence continues at coordinate 451,377 of NZ_BAAGXE010000004.1, forward strand.
CGATGACGATGCCCACCCTGACGATCCGCGGCACGGTGCGGCCGATCGGCATCGCCGAGTCCGTGTCGACCATGACCACTGGGATGACGGGAACCTTCGCTTCCAGCGCCATCCGCGCGATTCCCGTGCGACCGCGATACAGCTTCCCGTCCGGGCTGCGTGTGCCCTCCGGGTAGATCCCGAGCAGGTCTCCTCGGCCGAGCACCTGAAGCCCCGTGTTCAGCGAGGCCTCGGACGCCTTCCCGCCTGAGCGGTCGATGGGGATCTGGCCCGTGGCCTTCATGAAGTACTTCGTGGCCCAGCCCTTGAGCCCGCGCCCGGTGAAGTAGTCGCTCTTCGCGAGGAAGGACATCGGCCGGTCGATCAGCAGCGGGAGGAACACCGAGTCGGACACCGACAGGTGGTTGCTCGCGAGGATCGCGGCGCCGTTGCGGGGCACGTTGCTGCGACCCACGATCCAGGGACGGAAGATCGCCTTGACCACGGGGCCGATCACGACGTACTTCATCAGCCAGTAGAACATCGTCACGAAGTCTATCCCCGGGCTCGGCACCATCCGTCATGACACTCGTGAAAGCGCACTCCAGGAGGCGCGACTGAGTGTCAGCTTTCGCGTGACTCGATTCCAAAATTGACCCGACTCGCGGACGGATGTGCCCTAGACTCAGGGGAAACCCGTGCCCGACCGGTACCGAAGGAGTTGCCGTGGTTCAATTCGAAGTTCCCGCGATCGTCCCTGCTGATCCCGACGCGAACATCACCGACCTGCTCGTGAAGCGCGTCGAAGCGACTCCCGACCGGGCACTGTTCTCGGTGCCGGCCGGCGACGGCTGGAGCGACATCAGCGCCGCCGACTTCCAGACCGCGGTGATCGCCCTCGCCAAGGGCTTCGTCGCCGTGGGCATCCAGCCCGGAGAGAAGGTCGGCTTCCTCGCGCGCACCACGTACGAGTGGACGCTGGTCGACTTCGCGCTGTTCTACGCCGGGGCCGTCATGGTGCCGATCTACGAGACCAGCTCTCCGTCGCAGATCCAGTGGATCCTCGAAGACTCCGGGGCGACCGCGCTCATCGTGGAGTCCGCGGACCACTTCGCCAAGCTCGACGAGGTCCGCGGCGATCTTCCGCTGATCCGCGAGGTGTGGCAGCTGCATCTGGGGGCCATCGACACTCTCACCGCTGCCGGCGTCGCCGTGGAGGACGCGGAGATCGAGCGCCGTCGCAACATCGCCGTCGGATCCGACATCGCGACCCTGATCTACACGTCCGGTTCGACCGGTCGCCCGAAGGGCTGCGTGCTGACGCACAGCAACTTCGTCGAGCTGTGCCGCAATTCCGCCAAGTCGCTCAACGCCGTCGTGGAGACCCCGGGCGCGTCGACCCTGCTGTTCATCACCACGGCGCACATCTTCGCCCGGTTCATCTCGCACCTGAACATCCATGCCGGCGTGCGCACTGGCCACCAGCCGGACACGAAGCAGCTGCTGCCAGCGCTGGGCTCGTTCAAGCCGACCTTCCTCCTCGCCGTGCCGCGCGTGTTCGAGAAGGTCTACAACTCGGCGGAGCAGAAGGCAGAAGCCGGCGGCAAGGGCAAGATCTTCCGTGCCGCTGCCGCAGCCGCGATCGAGCACTCGCGTCTGCTCGAAGAGGGCAAGAAGATCCCCTTCGGTCTGAAGATCAAGTTCGCGCTGTTCGACAAGCTCGTCTACAGCAAGCTCCGCGCGGCCATGGGCGGCAACATCGTCTACGCGGTGTCCGGCTCCGCTCCCCTGGGCCCGCGGCTCGGCCACTTCTTCCACAGCCTCGGCGTCGTGATCCTGGAGGGCTACGGCCTCACCGAGACGACGGCTCCCGCGACGGTGAACCTCGCCGACAAGTCGAAGATCGGCACCGTCGGTCCCGCACTCCCCGGCGTCGGCGTCCGCCTCGCGGACGACGGCGAGATCGAGGTCAAGGGCATCAACGTCTTCAAGGAGTACTGGAACAATCCGGAGGCGACCGCCGAAGCGTTCCACGACGGCTGGTTCCGCACCGGCGACATCGGCAGCTTCGACTCAGAGGGCTTCCTCACAGTCACCGGCCGCAAGAAGGAGATCATCGTCACAGCGGGCGGCAAGAACGTCGCACCGGCCGCGCTCGAGGACCCGATCCGCGCCAACCCGATCGTCGGACAGGTCGTCGTCGTCGGCGATCAGAAGCCCTTCATCTCCGCACTGATCACGCTCGACTCCGAGATGCTGCCGACATGGCTCGGCAACAACGGCCTGCCCGCCGGAATGACGCTGACGGAGGCCTCGAAGAACGAGGCGGTCAGGGCCGAGATTCAGCGCGCCGTCGACATCGCCAACGGCAATGTGTCGCGCGCGGAGTCGATCCGCAAGTTCACGATCCTCGACAAGGAGTGGACAGAGGACAGCGGACACCTCACGCCGAAGATGTCGATCAAGCGCAACGTGATCATGGCGGACTTCGCAGACGAGGTCGCAGCCATCTACGACGAGCCGGTCAACACCACGAACGTCGCGATCGGCGGCTGAATTCGCCGCGACCCCGCTTCATCACCGAGACCCCGCCTTGCGTATGTCAGCAGGGCGGGGTCTCGGCGCGAAGACGGGTCTCGGCGGTGGAACCGCTAGAACCAGTCGCTCTCGCGGACCTCGCGCATCGCGGTCTTGCGGTCCTCCGGCGAGAGCCTGTTGAGGTAGAGCGTGCCGTCGAGGTGGTCCGTCTCGTGCTGCAGCGCCTGGGCGAGCAGCCCCTCACCCTCCAGGACGACCGGGTTGCCGTCGAGGTCAATCCCCTCGACCCTGGCCCACGGATGACGGAGGGCGTCGTGCCAGAGTCCCGGTACGGACAGGCAGCCCTCCCCCGTCGGAACCGGCTCACCGCGCACCTCGGTCAACACGGGATTGAGCACATAGCCGATGTCGCCGTCGATGTTGTAGCTGAACGCGCGCACGGCCACGCCGATCTGCGGGGCCGCGACGCCGGCCCGCCCTGGCAGTTCGACGGTGTCGACGAGGTCGGCCACGAGCGCCCGCACGCCCTCATCGATCTCGGTGATGGGCGCGCACGCCGTACGCAGCACAGGGTCGCCGAAGACCCGGATCTCGCGAACCGCCATCAGGCCGCGCTCGCCCGGAGGCCCTCGACGAGGGAGGCGGCGAGCTCGCGGGCCGCCTGTCGCGTCTCGGGCTGCAGGTTGGCGAACACGATCGCACCGCCGCCCGCGATCTGCGAGTCGTACGGCATCCGCACGACGCTCTTCGCACGCGTGGCGAAGTGCGCCTCGAGCTCGTTGAGCCGCACGAGCGGGCTGCCGGGGGTCGACTGGTTGAGCACGACGATCGACCGTCGGGCCAACTCGGCGTAGCCGTTGGTCTCCAGCCATGTCAGCGTCTCGGAGGCGAGTCGCGCCTCATCGACGCTGAGGCCCGAGACGATGATGAGCTGATCCGCGAGATCGAGGGTCGCCCCCATCACGGAGTGCACGATCCCCGTGCCGGTGTCCGTCAGCACGAGGGAGTAGTAGTGCGCCGCGACGTCGGCGACATCACGGTAGTCGTCATCGCTGAACGCCTCGGCGATGCGCGGATCCGCATCGGATGCGAGCACGTCGAGACGCGTCGAATCGCGGGCCACGATGGACGACACGTCGTGGTATCCCTTGACATCGTCGTGGATGCGTACGAGGTCGCGCACCGACCTGCTGTGCGTGCGCACGATCCGGTCAGCCAGAGTGCCGCGATCCGGGTTCGCGTCCACCGCGATGACCCTGTCGTCACGCGCATCCGCCAGTGCCATCCCGAGCAGCGCCGTGATCGTCGTCTTGCCGACCCCGCCCTTCCGCGAGAGCACAGGCACGAATCGTGCGCCGCCCACGAGCGGTGCGGCGATGCGTGCGGTGAGCGCCTTGCGCTCGCGGGCACGTCGGCCGTCGCCGATGTTGATGCGTCGTCCGGATGCGGCGTACAGGAAGTGGCTCCACGCGCCCTCCGGCTCGGGCTTCGTCACCTGATGCGGATCGAGCAGGCGGTCGGCCGTCAGCAGATCCGCGGACTCGCGAGACGACTCGCCGAGCTGGTCACCGAGCCGTTTGGAGGTCAGGGCCACCTCCGGTCGCGAGACCGCGGGTCGCTGTGCGATCGCGGTCTCTGCGGTCTTCTCGGCCGGATGCTGATCTTCTTGGGAGTTCATCACGGTCTCGCTCTTCGCCTTCTCTGCAGGAACGGATGCCGCCGGCGCCGGAGTCGGGTTCGACGAGGCGTCCTTCTTCAGCGCGGCAGCGATCCATGCCGACGTCGCGCTCTCGCCGCGCGGCCCTGTCTCGCCGTTCCTCGCTTCGCCGCTCTTCGCTTCGCGCGGTGCCACGGCCGATTCCATCGACTTGTCCGCAGACCCATCCTCGGACGCGGCCGCCGGCTCTGCGTCGGGTGCGGAGACGGGCTCGGATGTCGGCTGGGACTCGGTGACCGTCTCGGATGCGATCTCCGACTCAATCGCGGTTGCCGGCTCGGGTGCGGTGTCCGACCCGGATGCCGTTGTCGGCTCTGGCTTCGCCGCAGGCCGAGCACGAGGCTTCTTCTTGGTCTTCGGCTTCGCGGCCGCAGCAGCCGGAGCGGCGGTCGCGGCAGGAGCAGCCGCGATGACGGGGTCGACGATGATCTCGCGGTCCGAATCCGACGTCGCCGCCGGCTCCGCGTCGCGTCCCGGCTCTGATCCCGACTCGGGCTCCGATGCCGCATCCGGCTCTATGACACCCTCGGCGACGTCGTCATCGGCCTCAGGAACCGGCACCGGGTCGGTCGCCGTCGCCGCAGGCTCTTCCGCCGGCAGTTCGATGATGATCCCGATCCGGTCTTCCTGGATCCGGCCGACACGTTCGTCGGCCACCGAGACCGCGGCGGCCTCGAGCGGTGGGTCGACGATGAGTTCCGAGAGGATCTCACCGTCGACCACCGCGTCGTCGACCAGGTCGTCATCCTCATGCTGCGGAAGGGCGACGCTCACCTGCGCCGTCTGCCCGAGTATGCCGATGCCGGTCGTGTCCAACGAGGCGGCCTCGTCGAGCACGCCGCGGCTGTCGTCCTCCGCGGAGTCTGATTCGTTCTTCGGTGTCACTGTGTCACTCCAAGCTTGTGCGAGCGTGTCGCTCGCACAAGATTACTGGGCTGGACGTATGACGACCAAAAGGTCACCCGCATCCACCTGCTGGGTGGCGCCGATCGCGAGCCGCTCCACGACGCCGTCGACGGGCGCGGTGATGGCCGCTTCCATCTTCATCGCCTCGATCGACGCGACCGGCTCACCCGCACGCACGGTGACCCCGACCTCCACCTTGAGCGAGACCACACCCGAGAACGGTGCTGCGACCTGACCGGGCTTGGCGGTGTCGGCCTTCTCGACCTCGTGGGCATCGACCGCGATGGATCGATCCCTCACGAACACCGGGCGCAACTGGCCGTTCAGAGTGGTCATGACCGTGCGCATGCCGCGATCGTCTGCCTCACCGATGGCTTCGAGACCGACGTACAACTGCACACCGCGGTCGATCTCGACCAGGTGCTCCTGGCCCTGCACGAGACCGTAGAGGTAGTCGCTGGTGTCGAGCACCGACAGGTCACCGAAGACCTCGCGCTGCTGGGCGAACTCCCGCGTCGGCACGGGGAACAGCAGCGAGTTCAGTCGTTCGCGTCGCTCCAGGCTCGAGCCGGCCAGAGCCTTCTCGTCGTCGGAGGAGATCTCGGTGAGGCCGAGGCGTACCTCGCGCCCGGCGAGCACCTTGGTCCGGAAGGGTTCCGGCCAGCCGCCGGGGAGGTCGCCCAACTCGCCCGCCATGAAGCCCACGACCGAGTCCGGCACGTCGTACTTCTCGGGGTTCGCCTCGAAGTCCGCAGGATCGGCGCGGACAGCGGCGAGATGCAGCGCGAGGTCGCCGACGACCTTCGACGACGGTGTCACCTTCGGCACACGGCCGAGGATGCGATCGGCGGCGGCGTACATGTCCTCGATGAGCTCGAAGTCGTCCGCCAGACCGAGGGCCTTGGCCTGCTGACGCAGGTTGGAGAGCTGCCCGCCCGGGATCTCGTGGTGGTACACCCGACCGGTGGGGCCGGGCAGGCCGGACTCGAACGGCGCGTACTGGTTGCGCACCGCCTCCCAGTACGGCTCGAGATCGGAGACGGCATCCAGATCGATGCCGCTGTCGCGATCCGTGTGGACCAGGGCCGCCACGAGCGACGACAACGAGGGCTGGCTCGTCGTGCCCGACAGCGGTGCGGATGCCGCGTCCACCGCGTCGACGCCGGCCGCACTGGCCGCGAGCAGGGTCGCGAGCTGTCCGCCGGGGGTGTCGTGGGTGTGCAGATGCACCGGCAGGTCGAAGCGCTCGCGCAGCGCCGTCACCAGCTTGGCCGCTGCGGCCGGACGCAGCAGGCCCGCCATGTCCTTGATCGCGAGCACGTGCGCTCCGGCGTCCACGATCTGCTCGGCGAGGCCGAGGTAGTAGTCCAGCGTGTAGAGGTCTTCGGCAGGGTTCAGCAGATCGCCCGTGTAGCAGACGGCGACCTCGGCGATCGAGGTGCCGGTGGCGCGCACGGCGTCGATGGCCGGCCGCATCTGGGAGACGTCGTTGAGGGCGTCGAAGATGCGGAAGATGTCGACGCCGCTCGTGGCCGCCTCTGAGACGAACGCCTCGGTGACCGCGCTGGGGTAGGGCGTGTAGCCGACGGTGTTCCGGCCGCGCAGGAGCATCTGGATGTTGATGTTCGGCAGCGCGGCGCGCAGCTTGTCGAGTCGCTCCCACGGGTCCTCACCGAGGAACCGGAGCGCGACGTCGTAGGTCGCGCCGCCCCATGCTTCCACCGACAGCAGTTCCGGGGTGAGACGGGCGAGGTAGGGAGCGGCAGCGACGAGATCGCGTGTGCGCACGCGGGTGGCGAGCAGCGACTGATGCGCGTCGCGGAACGTGGTGTCCGTGATGGCCAGCGCGCTCTGTGCGCGCAGGCTCGCGGCGAAGCCCTCCGGCCCCAGCTCGAGCAGTCGCTGACGGGAACCCGCGACCGGCTCGGCGTGCAGATCGATGGACGGCAGTTTGGTCACGGGATCGGCGACACCGGGGTGCGCACCGTTCGGCTTGTTGACGGTGACGTCGACCAGCCAGTTCAGCAGCTTCGTTCCCCGGTCCTTCGAGACCCTGCCCTGGAGCAGGTCGGGGCGCTCGTCGATGAACGACGTGCTGACGTCCCCGGAGACGAAGGCCTCGTCTGCCAGCAGCGCTTCCAGGAACGGGATGTTCGTCGAGACACCGCGGATGCGGAACTCCGCCAGTGCACGACGCGCACGGCCGACCGCGGCTTCGAAGTCGCGTCCGCGGCAGGTCAGCTTGGAGAGCATCGAGTCGAAGTGGGGACTGATCTGCGCTCCCTGGTGCACGGTGCCGCCGTCGAGGCGGATACCGGCACCGCCGGGCGAACGGTAGGTCGTGATCTTCCCCGTGTCGGGGCGGAATCCCTGTGTGGGGTCCTCGGTCGTGATGCGGCACTGCAGCGCAGCGCCGCGCAGACGGATGTCGCCCTGCTGCAGACCGAGGTCTGCGAGGGACTCGCCGGCGGCGATCCGCATCTGGGACTGCACCAGGTCGACGTCGGTGACCTCTTCGGTCACCGTGTGCTCGACTTGGATGCGCGGGTTCATCTCGATGAAGACGACCTCACCCGTGCGCTCCCCCGCTGTCTCGAGCAGGAACTCCACGGTTCCGGCGTTCTCGTAGCCGATCGATCGGGCGAACGCGATCGCGTATCCGTGCAGAGCGGTGCGGATGCTGTCGTCCAGGTTCGGCGCCGGCGCGATCTCGACGACCTTCTGGTGCCGGCGCTGCACCGAGCAGTCGCGTTCGAACAGGTGCACGGTCTCGCCGGTCTTGTCCGCGAGGATCTGCACCTCGATGTGACGGGGGCGCACGACCGCCTGCTCCAGGAACATCCGGGCGTCCCCGAAGGCGCTCTCCGCTTCGCGCATGGCCTCGGCCAGCGCGGGGGCGAGTTCGCCCTTCGTCTCGACGCGGCGCATGCCTCGGCCACCACCACCGGCGACGGCCTTCGCGAAGACCGGGAAGCCGATGCCGTCGGCTTGGGCGACCAGCTCCTCCACGTCGGATGACGCCTCGGTGGACCGCAGCACGGGGACTCCGGCCTCGATCGCGTGATGCTTGGCCTCGACCTTGTTGCCGGCCATCTCGAGCACCTTCGACGGCGGTCCGATGAAGACGATGCCGTTCGCCGCGGCCTTCTCGGCGAGTTCGGGGTTCTCCGAGAGGAATCCGTATCCGGGGTAGATCGCGTCGGCTCCCGATTCGAGAGCGACGCGGATGATCTCGTCGACGTCGAGGTAAGCGCGCACGGGGTGGCCGCGCTCACCGATCTCATACGCCTCATCGGCCTTGAGCCGATGCTGCGAGCCCCTATCCTCATACGGGAACACCGCGACCGTGCGCGCCCCGACTTCGAACGCGGCTCTGAACGCGCGGATTGCGATCTCACCGCGGTTGGCCACAAGGATCTTCTGGAACATGCACACCTCTGATGACTCGTTGTACGCCGTTTACGACGCTCACGGGGCGGGGCTGAGTGTTCTCCAAGCCTAGGGGACGGTAACGTGGTGTCCGTGCACGTACTCAGCGTCAGCTCTCTCAAGGGAGGCGTCGGCAAGACGACCGTGACTCTCGGACTGGCCTCAGCGGCTTTCGCCCGAGGCGTCCGGACCCTCGTCGTCGACCTCGACCCGCAATCCGATGTGTCCACAGGCATGGACATCCAGGTCGCCGGACGACTCAACATCGCCGATGTCCTGGCGAACCCGAAGGAGAAGGTCGTCCGACAGGCGATCACCTCCAGCGGCTGGGCGAAGGTGCACCCCGGCACGATCGATGTGCTCATCGGCAGCCCTTCCGCCATCAACTTCGACGGCCCGCACCCGAGCGTGCGCGATGTCTGGAAGCTCGAGGAGGCACTGGCCGCGGTCGAGAGCGACTACGACCTGGTGCTGGTCGACTGCGCACCGTCCCTGAACGCCCTCACCCGCACGGCATGGGCCGCAAGCGACCGCGTCATGGTGGTCACCGAGCCCGGACTGTTCTCCGTGGCGGCCGCCGACCGTGCGCTGCGCGCGATCGAGGAGATCCGTCGCGGCCTCTCCCCCCGCCTTCAGCCGCTCGGCATCGTCGTCAACCGCGTGCGCCCGCAGTCGATCGAGCACCAGTTCCGCATCAAGGAACTGCGCGACATGTTCGGCCCGCTGGTGCTGTCCCCTCAGCTGCCGGAGCGCACCTCGCTGCAGCAGGCGCAGGGCGCGGCCAAGCCGCTGCACATCTGGCCGGGAGACTCCGCTCAGGAGCTCGCAGCCGACTTCGACCTTCTCCTGGACCGGATCATCCGCACTGGCCGCGTGCCGGTGCCGGAGGCCGGACCTCAGGCCTGAGCGGCACCGTACGAAAAACGCGCCCGGCGATGCCGGGCGCGTTTTTTGATGCGAGGTATCAGGCGCTGCGCTTCGCGCGGCGCGCGCCGAGCTCGTCGACGGGGTCGGGCGCGGTGGGGTCGAACTCCACGAGGGTCGATTCGACCTCGCGCAGCACCTTGCCCACGGCGATGCCGAAGACGCCCTGGCCGCGGCTGACGAGGTCGATGACCTCGTCGTTCGACGTGCACAGGTAGACGGACGCGCCGTCGCTCATCAGAGTGGTTCCGGCCAGGTCGCGGATGCCTGCGGCACGCAGCTGCTCGACCGCGATGCGGATCTGCTGCAGTGAGATGCCGGTGTCGAGCAGACGCTTGACGAGCTTGAGCACGAGGATGTCGCGGAAGCCGTACATGCGCTGCGATCCGGATCCGCTCGCGCCGCGGACGGTGGGCTCGACCAATTCGGTACGTGCCCAGTAGTCGAGCTGACGGTACGTGATGCCGGCGGCGCGAGCGGCGACCGCACCGCGGTACCCGACCTCGTCATCCATCGCGGGCAGACCGTCCGTGAAGAGGAGTTCGGTGACGAACCGCGGGTCGCCTGACAGCTCATCCGCATTCATATGAAGTCCTCCCTGAAGCAATTAACTCCACGCTAGAGCAGTGCCCCGGCACCGGCAATGACATCCGCCCATCGGCGAAGGTGTGTCGCAACCAGTTCGTTACGAAAGCACTCGGGTGAGGGCTTCCCTGACGAAGAGCGAGCGCACTTCGTCGATCTTCGTCGCGAGCTCGGGCGCCATCTCGCGCGCCTTGCCCCTGGATGTGGCATCCGTTCGGCGCAGCAGAGCTGACATCGCCGATTCGATCAGCGACACCTCGCGTTCCGCGCTCTGACGCAGCGTGCGCAGGTGACGCGGCTCGATCCCGTGGCGGTCGAGCGCGACGAGGCCGCGCAGCAGGGTGACCGTCGTCTCCGGATACGTCTCAGCCGCCGCGATGATGCCCGTGCTGATGGCGTCGTTCAGGATCTGCGGGCCTGCTCCGGCTGCCGAGAGCAGCTCATCGCGCCGATAGCGCCTCGGCGCGGGGGTGATCGACGGCGGTGGCGGGAACGCGGCTGCGGAGTCACCGTTCGCCTCGGCCTCGTCCAACTGCTCGCGGATGACGCTCAACGGCAGGTAGTGGTCGCGTTGCAGGGTGAGCCCGAGGCGCAGCCTGTCGATGTCCGCCTGCGAGAACTTGCGGTAGCCGGAGTCGGTGCGCGACGGGCTGACGATGCCCTGCACCTCGAGGAAACGCAGCTTGCTGGAGGTGAGATCGGGGAACTCTGGAGTGAGGCGGGCGAGTACCTGACCGATACTCAGAAGACCCGCGGACGCAGAGCGATCGCGGGCGTGAAGCGCCACCATCAGTCGTTCGCCGCCGGGAGGTCAGCGGTCGAGGCGAAGAAGTTCAGCCGGAACTTGCCGACTCGCAGTTCGTAGCCGTTCTCCAGTGTGCTGCGATCGACGCGCTCACCGTTGACGTACGTGCCGTTGAGCGAGCGCTGATCGGTGATCTCGAAGGTATGGCCGTTGCGGGTGATCTCCGCGTGACGACGCGAGACGGTGACGTCGTCGAAGAAGATGTCGGCCTCGGGGTGACGCCCGATGGTGGTGACGTCGGTGTCGAGCAGGTAGCGGGCCCCCGCCAGCGCGCCGGAGCGGACGAGCAGTAGTGCGGATCCGGCGGGCAGTGCCGCGATCGCTGCCTGCTCCACGTCGGTGAGCTCTGCGCCGAAGGGCACGAAGGAGAGATCGGAGTCGTGTCCGAAGGTCTGCGTCGCGTCGTGCCTCTGTTCGCCGCCGCGATGAATTGCGGCGTCGCCTGCTGATCGGCTGTCGTTGTCTGTCACGGTGGCCCTCCTCGTGAGTCCAGACTAACTGATCACACGCCGCCGCCGGGAGGGTCTGTGCGAGTCAGCGCTCACACACCGGGGTTTCCTATGCTGGGACTGTGCGCACCCTCACAGTTCGACGTTCCCCCGCCCCGATCCTGCTGGCTGCGACGCTGCTCGCCGCCGTCCTCGTGCTCTTCGCGTGGCCCCAGCCCGCAGCGGCCCATGACGCCCTCATCGACTCGAACCCGGCCGCGGACTCGACCGTCGAGACGCTTCCCGACGAGCTCTCACTGACCTTCAGCGCCGCACTCATCGGCGGCGACGGCTCCACCGACGTCGTCGTGACCGACGCCGAGGGCAACGATGTGACCGACGGGGAGGCGACTCTGGACGGCGCCATGGTCGTCCAGCCGCTCGCCTCGGGCGGAACCGCTGGTCAGTACCACGTGATCTGGAAGGTCGTCTCCAGCGACGGGCACCCGACCTCCGGCGAGTTCGGGTTCAGTGTGAGCACCGGTGCGGCAGGAGATGCGCCGCCTGCTGCGGAGCCGACGACCGAGCCGGAAGAGACCACGACGGCCGCCCCCACGGTGCCGGCGGACGAGGATCCGAGCATGACCTCGGGGTTCTCGATCTCCGCGCCCTGGATCATCGGCGGCGCAGTGGTGCTGCTGATCGCGGCGTTCATCATCTTCATGGTCATCCGCGGCAGGCGCGGATCATCGGAACCTCGTTCCGATTCCGACGCCCCTGCAGAGCGATAGGCTTTAGACATGCCACATTTCGACGTCGTCATCCTCGGCGCGGGCCCCGGCGGGTACGTCGCCGCGGTCCGCAGCGCACAGCTCGGTCTGAAGACCGCGGTCATCGAAGAGAAGTACTGGGGCGGTGTCTGCCTCAACGTCGGCTGCATCCCCTCCAAGGCTCTCCTGAAGAACGCAGAGCTCGCCCACACGCTGAACCACAAGGCCGAGTTCTTCGGCATCTCCGGTGAGTTCACGATCGACTTCGGCAAGGCGTTCGACCGCTCGCGCGAGGTCGCCAACGGCCGGGTCAAGGGCATCCACTTCCTCATGAAGAAGAACAAGGTGACCGAGTTCGACGGACGCGGAACCTTCACCGGCCCGAAGGCCATCTCCGTGGCCAAGGCCGATGGCACGACCGAAGAGGTCACGTTCGACAACGTGATCATCGCGACCGGCTCGAAGGTGCGCCTGCTGCCAGGCGTCGAGCTCAGCGAGAACGTCGTCACGTACGAGGAGCAGATCCTCAGCCGCGAGCTGCCCGACTCGATCGTCATCGTCGGCGCGGGCGCCATCGGCATGGAGTTCGCCTACGTCCTCACCAATTACGGCGTGAAGGTCACGATCATCGAGTTCCTCGACCGCGCACTCCCCAACGAGGATGCGGACGTGTCGAAGGAGATCACGAAGCAGTACAAGAACTACGGCGTCGACATCCTCACCTCCACCAAGGTCGAGAAGGTCGTCGACAACGGCTCGTCCGTCACGGTCACCTACACCGGCAAGGACGGCAACCAGGCCTCGATCGAGGCCGGCAAGGTGCTCATGTCCGTCGGCTTCGCGCCGAACGTCGAGGGCTTCGGACTCGAAGCGACCGGTGTGAAGCTCACCGAGCGCGGCGCGATCGACATCGACGACCACATGAAGACGAACGTCGACGGGATCTACGCGATCGGCGACGTCACCGCGAAGCTGCAGCTCGCGCACGTCGCGGAGGCACAGGGTGTCGTCGCGGCCGAGACCATCGGCGGGGCAGAGACCCAGACGCTGGGCGACTACCGGATGATGCCGCGTGCGACGTTCTGCTCTCCGCAGGTCGCCTCGTTCGGCCTCACCGAGCAGCAGGCCAAGGACGAGGGCCGCGAGATCAAGGTCTCCACCTTCCCGTTCATGGCCAACGGCAAGGCCCACGGCCTCGGCGAGCCCGTGGGCTTCGTCAAGCTGATCGCGGATGCCGAGCACCTCGAGCTCATCGGGGCGCACATGATCGGCCCCGACGTCTCCGAGCTCCTCCCCGAGCTGACGCTGGCGCAGAAGTGGGATCTCACCGCTCTCGAGCTCGCCCGCAACGTGCACACGCACCCGACACTGTCGGAGGCGCTGCAGGAGGGCTTCCACGGCCTCGCCGGCCACATGATCAACTTCTGATCGGCCCGCACAGACCGGACAAGAAGAACCCGGCTTCCGAATTCGATTCGGAAGCCGGGTTCTTCTTCATTCCTGGCCTATCGCGGGAACGCTGCGAGGGTCTCGGCCACGACCTGGCCGACTACTTCAGACGCGGCATCCCTGTCGGCGGGAACCAGTCCGATCCGCGTCCGACGGTCGAGCACATCATCGGCATCCAGCGCTCCTTCGCCGCGCACCGCGAACGCCACCTCGGCGCGGATGACGTCGATGCCCTCGGCCACGCGCCCCGCACCGCCTGAGCCGCCCGCCGCGAGGACTGCTGCGGCTTCCGCCCCGTAGCGTGCACGGAGAGTCGCCGACGAACGGCGGGAGACGCCCGGGTCCGCGATCGACACCGGCGAACCGGGTGCTCCGACGAGCGGCAGACGATCGGTGCGGCACCCTGGGTCGTCGATGCCTGCCTGCCGGCAGGCGAGATCGACGGCATCCTTCGCCATGGCGCGATATGTCGTGAGCTTGCCACCGAGGATGCCGACGGCGCCGTTCGACAACACCTCGACGCGGTGGCGACGGGAGATGTCCGCGGTCGACTCGCCGGCACCGGATGCGACGAGAGGACGGAGTCCGGCGAACGCTCCGCGAACGTCGTCGCGCGTGAGGGGACGCTCCAGCACGCGTGACAGCGTGGTCAGCAGGAAGTCGATCTCGTCATCGGTCGGCGAAGGCACGTCCGGAATCGGATCGGGGGCGTCCACATCCGTGAGTCCGACGATGACTCGTCCGAGCTGGGTGGGCAGGGCGAACACGAAACGACTGACCGATCCGGGGTGCGGGGCGGTCAGCGCAGCGGTCGGATGGCCGAGGGCCGCGGCATCCAGGACGATGTGGGTTCCCCTGCTGGGCCGGAGGCGGATGTCGGGATCGAGCTCTGCCGCCCAGACGCCTGCTGCGTTCACGACGGCGCGGGCGCGCACCCGCAACGAGCCACCGGTCAGCACGTCCTCCAGGGTCGCACCCTCGCCGTCGATGTCCGTCACTCGCGTGCGGGTGAGGATCTTCGCGCCATGGGCCGCCGCGGTCCTGGCGATCGCCGTCACGAGCCGGGCGTCGTCGATCAGCTGACCGTCGGAGGCGACCATCCCGCCCCGCAGCCCGCTCCTGCTCAGAGCGGGGAACATGCCGATCGACTCCCCCGCCGAGGCTCGACGCGGACGCGGCAGCACGTCACCTGGCGTACGGGCGAAGCGCCGCAACCCGTCGCCGAGCAGGAAACCGATGCTCCCGACGGTGCGCTGTCTGAACGACACACCGTCCACGAACGGGAGCAGCTGCGGCAACGGCCGGATGAGATGCGGCGCGATGCGCGTCATGAGCAGGTGGCGCTCGACGGCGCTCTCGCGGGCGACCGCCAGATCGCCGGATGCGAGGTAGCGCAGCCCGCCGTGCACCAGTTTCGAGCTCCACCTGCTCGTGCCGAATGCGAGATCGTGCGCCTCGGCGAGGACGACGGAGAGCCCACGGCTCGCGGCATCCAACGCCACTCCGACGCCGGTCACGCCGCCGCCGATCACGAGCAGGTCGATCTCTCCGCCGTCGGCGAGCGTCTCCAGGTCGCGAGCGCGTCTCGAGACGTTCAGCATGGACGAGGCCCTCACCCCGCCGGCGGCCCCCTCGTTCCCCCCTCGTCGACTCATGCGAGCAGATACCCCTCCACAGCGCGGGTGAGCTCCCGCTCCCACTCCGCGGCGCCGATCAAGGATGAGACCGCGTGGTGCGAGAGGATGGCGGACTGCACGATGAGCAGAAGCATGACCGACATGTCGCCCGGGTCCCCTTCGCGGACCGTGCCTCCGATCTGGCCACGGGCGATGGCGAGCTCGAGCCAGCGCAGCATCGCACGTTGGCTGGATCCGACCCGCTCGAGGCTGTACTGCGTGAACGCCTCCGGTTCTCGATCCAGCAGCCGCCCGAAGACAGGGTCGTGACGGAAGAGTTCGGCGAAGCGCATCACTTCTGCCACGAGCTGCGCGCCTGTGCGCACATCAGTCGACATCCTCCTGATGATCGACACGGTCTGCCTGAGCAGAGCCGCACGCACCACCTCATCGGTGCCGGCCCACCGCCGGTAGATGGTCGGCCGGCTCACACGCGCGTCGCGTGCGAGTTCCGCGATCGTGAACCCGCCCGTCCCGCGCGATGCGATCAGGTCGGATGCCACCTTGAGAAGACGCGCGTCGACCTCGTCCCACACGGGTGGTTCGAATCCGGCCGATGACACCATGACTGCTTGACGATCTTCCATGATGTGTCACACTGTAACGCATGACGACGGAGACGACACCGGCATCGACGACGAGCTGGAACGGCTGGGGCGATCCCGCGTTGGCCAAGGACCTTCCCCTGGCCGTGCGCGCGCTGCTGCCCACGATCCTCGGACGCATCCGCCGCCCCGAACCGCCGACCGCGCTGGCCGACGTCGTCGTGGCCGCCTCCGCTCTCACTGAGCAGGATCGCGCCGGCCTGATCTCGATCGTCGGCGTCGATGCGCTTCACACCGACGACGAGACGCGCATCCGCCACTCCGGTGGACGATCGACGCCCGACCTGCTGCGCCG
Organism: Microbacterium shaanxiense; assembly: GCF_054779995.1. NCBI lineage: Bacteria > Bacillati > Actinomycetota > Actinomycetes > Micrococcales > Microbacteriaceae > Microbacterium > Microbacterium shaanxiense. Next base: position 467,483 of record NZ_BAAGXE010000004.1, read on the forward strand.
CCGGCAAACGCATCAGGCGGTTCCGGACGCGGTCGTCTTGCCGGGTGATCACGATGAGGTGCTCCGCGTGCTCGGCTTCGCGGCAGCGCACGGCATCGCGGTGATCCCGTTCGGCGGAGGGACCAGCGTCGTCGGCGCGCTCGCACCCGAACGCGGCGCGCACGAAACCGTCATCGCGGTGGACCTGCGCCGCCTGAGCGGACTACTGCACTTCGACGAGATCAGCGGCGACGCCCGGTTCCTCGCAGGTACCACGGGCCCGGAGGCCGAGCGGCTGCTCACCGCGCACGGCTTCGAGCTGGGACACTTTCCGCAGAGCTTCCTCTACGCGACGCTCGGAGGATTCGCATCGGCGCGCTCGTCAGGCCAGAACTCCGCCGGCAACGGCCGATTCGACACGATGGTCACCGCGCTGCGCGTCGCGACGCCCACCGGCGAGATCTCGCTCGGCGGGGCACCGGGGTCGGCCGCCGGTCCGGATCTGATGCGACTCTTCCTCGGAGCCGAGGGCATCCTCGGCGTCATCACCGAGCTGAGCGTGCGGGTACATCCGCTGCCCGAGGCCCGCCGATACGAGGGATGGACCTTCGCTGACTTCGAACGCGGCGCCGATGCACTCCGCCGTGTCGCTCAGCTCGGCGCGGGACCGACCGTCATCCGGCTCTCTGACGAGGTCGAGACCGGGATCGGTTTCGCGCAGCATGGGCGTGTGGGCAAAGCCCTGGCGAAGGGATGCAGTGCGGTCACCGTGTTCGAAGGAGATGCCGCATCCGTCGCAGAGCGTCACGAGCGCACAGCACGCGTGCTCACAGACGCCGGTGGACGCCCGACCGGGCCGGCCCCTGCAGAGGAATGGGCGCGCGGACGCTTCGGAGCCCCCTACCTGCGCGATGCACTGCTGGATCACGGTGCCTTCTGCGAGACGCTGGAGACCGCAGCCACCTGGGCGGACCTCCCCCGCCTGAAGGATGCCGTCACCGACGCCATCCGCTCCGGATTCGGCGAGCACGGCTCGAAATCGCTGATCATGTGCCACATCTCGCACATCTATCCCACCGGTGCGGCGCTGTACTTCACCATCATCGGGAACCTGCGCGGTGATGTGCTCGACGAGTGGAACCGCATCAAGGCGGGCGTGAACGACGCGATCCTCGCACACGGCGGCACCATCAGCCATCATCACGGCGTGGGGCGGGACCACGCGCCCTGGTTCTCGCGCGAGGTCGGCGAGGGCGGGATCCGTCTGCTGCGTGCGGTGAAGGACGAACTCGACCCCTCCGGGATCATGAATCCTGGGGCACTGCTGCCGGCAGTCGCCCGCGCGAGGAGTTGACATGCGGCATGTCTTCGTCCTCGCCAATCCCGAATCAGGACGCGGCAGAGGCACCGCCGCGCGTGACGCCGCCATCGCACGACTGCATGAGCTCGGGGTCCGCGTCTCGGAGCGCACCGGTTCGTCGGTCGCCGAGACCCGTCGCTTCGCCGCCGAGGCGGTCGCGGCCAGGCCGGACGCTCTGGTGCTCGTCGGCGGCGACGGGACACTGGCGACAGTGCTCGATGTTCTCGTCGGGACCGATATCCCACTCGTGCTGGTTCCCGCCGGCACCGGCAACGACCTCGCACGCTCTCTCGGCGTCCCCTTCGGTTCGGTCGATACCGCAGCGATCGCGGCCGCCGCAGTCGTGCACGGGGTGCCGCGAGCCCTGGACGTGGGACAGGCGATCTGTCCGGACGGTGCGGCACATTTCCTCACCGTCGCCGCTCTCGGTTTCGACGCGAAGGTGAGTGAGCGCACCAATCGTCTGCGCTGGCCGCGAGGCCGCGCACGCTATTACCTGGCGCTGGTCATCGAATTGCTCCGCCTGCGGCCGATGGCTTTCGCTCTGCGCACCGACGGCGTGCGGAGCCCGCTGTCGGGCGGCACGCTCATCGCCGTGGGCAACACCCGCAGTTACGGCGGCGGGATGCCGGTGTGTCCGCAGGCCGACCCGCACGACGGCGTCTTCGATGTCGTGCATATCGCGCCGGTGGGCAGGATGAAGCTGATCCGACTCTTCCCTCGGTTGCTGCGCGGCACGCATGTGGAGCTGGCGCAGGTGACGACGATGCGTGCCGCGGTGGTCGAGGTCTCGGCTGCGGATCTCGTCGTCTACGCCGACGGTGAGCGCGTCGGCACCGAGAGCGTGCGCATCAGCACCCTTCCGGGAGCGCTGCGGATGCTGCTGCCCACGGTCGATGGCGATCACGAGACCCCCGACCCGCGGAAGGCGCACCGATGAACGAACGCTTCGATCACGACGTCGTGATCATCGGCTCCGGCTTCGGCGGCTCTGTGGCTGCCCTGCGATCGGTGGAGAAGGGCTACCGCGTGCACGTGTACGAAGCCGGACGCCGCTTCGAGGACGACGACTTCGCGAAGACCTCATGGGATGTCAGGCGTTACCTGTGGGCACCCGCCCTCGGATGCTTCGGCGTGCAGCGCATCCACAAGCTGCCTCACGTCATGATCCTCGCCGGGGCCGGCGTCGGCGGCGGATCGCTCAACTACGCGAACACGCTCTACCGGCCCGGCGCTGAGTTCTTCGTAGATGCGCGCTGGCCCGACGGATTCGATTGGGAGAGAGAACTCGATCCGCATTATGCGACGGCACGGCGGATGCTGGGCGTCGTGGAGCATTACCCCCACACCGGCCCCGTCGAGCGGATCATGGCCGGGGCCGCCGAGGACCTCGGCGTGGGCGGCACATTCCGCCACGCGCCGGTCGGCGTGTACTTCGGCACGCCGGGTGTGACCGCGCCCGACCCCTACTTCTCGGGCGACGGCCCTGCACGCACCGGATGCACGCTGTGCGGCAACTGCATGGTGGGCTGTCGTGTCGGAGCGAAGAACACTCTGGCGAAGAACTACCTCGCCCTCGCCGAACGGCGTGGTGTCACGATCGAACCGTTGCGCACGGTCGTCGAGGTGAAGCCGCTGACCGGCGGCGGCTACCGAGTGACGACTGTGCGCAGCGGAGCGTGGGTCCGACGACCGCGCACCGTGACGGCGGAACAGGTCGTTTTCGCCGGCGGCACCTGGGGAACGCAATCGCTCCTGCACCGGATGAAGGCGACGGGTGTGCTCCCCCTGCTGCCCGATTCCCTCGGGCACCTCACCCGGACCAACTCCGAGGCGCTCGACGGCGCCATCTCGGTGGCCGTACCCGACGATGTCGGCCTCGCGGACGGCGTCGCGATCACGACCTCGTTCCACGTCGACGAGCGCACTCACGTGGAGAACGTGCGATACGGTCCAGGGTCGAACCTGATGGGCATGCTCGCCACCGGGCTCGTCGACGGCGGCCGTCCGCTCTTCGCCCGGCTGGGCTCGCTGATCGGCCAGGTGCTCCGCGCTCCCCTCACCGCCCTCCGGCTCGGCTCCCTGCGGCGCTGGAGCGAGCGCGGCATCATCGCGCTCGTCATGCAGACCGCGGACAACTCGCTCACGCTCTCGGTGAAACGGCGCTTCGGCCGCTACCGCCTCACCAGCGCGCAGGGCGAGGGCGAGCCGAATCCCTCGTATCTGCCGGGCGCGCACGTCGCCGCCAGGGCGATCGCAGCTCGGCTCGAGAAGGAAGGCGGTGTACGGACCGAGGCACGCGGCTCGTGGCCGGAGGTGTTCGGCATACCGTTGACCGCGCATTTCCTCGGCGGCGCGATCGTCTCCGCCTCCCCGCAACACGGTGTCGTCGACGCGTACCACCGCATCTGGGGCTATCCGGGGCTGCACGTCGTCGACGGCGCCGCCGTACCGGCCAACCCGGGGGTGAACCCCTCCTTGACGATCACAGCGATGGCTGAGCGGGCCATGGCGCGCTGGCCGGCGCACGGTGAACAGGATTCACGGCCGCCGCAGCAGTACTGAGCGGAGCGGCCTCACTCCGACCCGACGAAGTCGGCGAGCTCGTTCGCGACCGCCGTGCCTTCCCGAGCGAACAGCGCAGGCTGCCCGAGTGGAGCGGCGACGGTGACGTGGACGACCTCGGCCGTGTCGCCGTATCGCTCTCCCGACCAGATGTGACGCCAGTGACCCGGTGGCAGCACGACTTCAACCGTCTCGGCACCCGGTTCGAGCACGGGCGCGAGCAGCACGTCGGGTCCCAACTGCAGTTCGTCATCGGCGCCGCCGTTCAGCTCTTCGTCGGGATCGAGCATCCAGGGATGCTGTGCTCCGGCGGCGAGCGGTCCCTCGGCTGCCAGACGATCCCGCTCGGGTGCGAGCGCGACGAACAACCGGGTGAGGCGACCGAGTCTCGCGGCGAGTTCTGCATCCTCCGCCGGCTGTGCGGCGAAAGCCGGCCGGTTGCCCTCGTGGGTGCGGAACACCGGCTGCAGCACGGATGCCTCGGCCCATCGCAGCACGAGTTCATCATCGCGAGCGACATCAGGCAGCACCGGCAGATCGACGCCCGTATAACCACCGATGTCGCCGTGCACCTGCATCATGCCGCTTGCAGCCAGTGACTGCGTGAGGGTCACGGTCGAGGCAAGTCCGTCGGTGCGCGACCAGTCCTGCGTCTGATCACCGAGCCAGAGCGCATCGGCGAGACCCGCGGACGTGGTGCCCCCGCTGCGGTGCCAGACGAATCCGTCCTCGGTCAGTCCGGCGATCTCCATGGCACGCTGGTTCACCTCCTGCCACAGCACCGGCCACCGCACGCGCCAGTCGATCCCGGAGCCACCGGCGAGCACAGCATCCGGCGGCGGCCCCTCCGCGAAGTCCGCCATCCAGCCGGACGCCCCGGCGCCGGCGACCTCGTCTGCGATGACCTCGGCGAACCACTCCCGAGCAGCCGGATTCGACAGATCCACGGTGGCGGCGGTGAACCCGTGCTGATCGGCATCGAGCACGCTCCCGTCCGCGGCGAGCGCGAGATAGCCGGCCGATTCCGCCTCTGAATACAGATCGCGACCGCCTCGCGAGGCGGATGCCGCACCGCTATCGACCGAGAGCGAGGGATTCACATAGGTGAGAACTCGGATGCCCTGGTCGTCGAGTTCTGCGATCAGCTCTTCCCAATCGGGGTACTGGTGCTCGTCGAGGCTCCAGTTCCACTGCAGTCTTTCGCCGAAGCCGGTCGTGCGCCGTCCCACCCAGTCCTGCAACCACACCGCGGCAAGCGGCACGCCTGCCGACTGCAGTGTCTCGATCTTCATCCGCACCTCGTCCGTGCCGCCCTGGAGACCTGCGATGAGTCCAGTGGCCGTCCACGGTGGAGGCGGCGCAGCCGCGCCGGCCCATTCGGATTGGATCGCCAGCGCCTGCGACGGAGTCTCGGCGGCCGCCAGCGCGAAGGTCGCCGTGCCGTCCCACACCTCCCAGGTCATCCTGTCGTCGGAGCGCAGGTCGACGGACGATATCGCGTCGCCGCGGTACGCCACGCTGCGCGCTGCGTCGGTGACGCCGACGGCACTGGTGAGATACGTCGTGTCCTGACCGCCGGCGGCACTCGCGGCGAGATCGACGAGCAGCGACAAGGGTTGCTCCCCGCGTCCGATTCCCTGCTCGCGGGGAACGAGTGCCACACGCGTACCGCGCAGATCCCATCCGGACGACTGCGCACCCAACCCGTGCACACCCTCTTCCGCTCCGAGCGCCGCAGCGAGGTACAGCCGATCAGCGACGGGGTCGATCCGCACCGACACCTCCAGACGTCCCGGCGCAGCCTCACTCATGCGCATCTCCCAATCGAGGGCTCCGTCGCCCTCGAGGGTCCCTTCGAGAACGAGCGAGCCATCCGCGTCGGGGCGCACGGTCGTGATTCGCTGGTCCGCCCATCGCTGCGTCAGGCGGTCGCTGACGCGCAGCAGGCCGAGGTCGTCGATGATGTTCGATGCTCCCTCTGCCGCGGCGAGGAACCCCTCGCCATGTGGGCTCTCCCAGACCGTGGTCGCCGCACTGGGATGCGTGACGCTGAGCCCCGTGTCAAGTCGCACCGTGAACGCGCCGACGCTCCACTCGCCCTCGGCACCCTCAACGATCAGGTCGCCCCTTGGCGCATCGGCGAGGGCTGTGGACGGCTGCGGAAGCTTCACCACGATGAAGACGGTTCCCACCATCAGCGCGACGACGACGAGCGCCAACGACGCGAGACCTATCCGACGTCCGATACGTGCGCGACGTGGCGGAACAGCGGCGGCGTCGGTCACACGCTGAAGTATAGGGTGCCCCTCACAGACCGCGCATGGTGATCAGATCCGCGGCGCTGCGGCGCAGCGGAGGCGATCCGAGTGCCCTGATCACCGCGTTGCGGGTGCCAAGGCCGACACCGTGGGCAGGCTCCCCCATGCTCATGTAGAACCACGAACGCCGCTGGGCCCGAGCGGCCGAGCGCAGCGCGCGTCGTCCGTAGGCACGGAAGTCGGGCTCAGTGCCTCCCGACGACTTCTCGATGGCCGCCGCGAGGTGCCGCGCGGCGTTCCACCCGAGGTTCATGCCCTGACCACCGATCGGACTCGTCTCATGAAGGGCGTCACCGAGGAGCACGACGCGGCCAACGCCCGCACGCGCCGCACGATGCTGTCGCGCGCGAAACGGCGTCGGCGGGAGCGCGAGGTCGGGCCGGATCCCGGTGCGCTCCTCGATCTCCTGCGAGAACGCCGCCTCATCGCGCAGCCGCTCCAGCGGATCGGCCACCACCCAGCGTCTACGTCCCTCCGGAAGAGGAAAGGACTCCACGATGCCGGCGGGCTCGCAGTACAGGCTCACCCTCCTGCCCGGCTCATCGTCGGCGACGTCCGCCATCGCATACGTGCCGCTGCCGCGCATCTCCCGCCATTCGACGCCCAGACGGCGGCGTACCCCGCTGCGCACCCCGTCCGCTGCGACGACGATGGATGCGGTGACCTCCCTGGCCACGCCCTCCGACTCGACCGTCAGGCGTACGACCTCGCCCTCATCGCGGAGGTCGCTCACCGCATGACCGAGACGCACGGCATCCGGCTGCAGATCGGCGAGGCGCTCCGAGAGCAGCGCATGCGTGCGGCGCTGCGGAAGGATCAGCACCTGCTGGCGAGGAGTGAAGGAGACCGAGGCGAGCACGCGGCCTCCACAGAGCACATCGCCGCCGTCCAGCGCCAGCGCCAGGCGTGCAGCCTCCGCTCCCACCCCGGCCGCGTCGAGAGCAGCGCGGCCGGGAGGGTGGATGCCGATCGCCCTGGAGCGGTCGTCATCCGAGGTGCGCTGTTCGAACACCGCGACGTCGACGCCGCTCTGCGCCAGCAGGCAGGCCAGCAGCAGTCCGACGGGCCCGCCGCCGACGACTGCGACGTCATGATCCGGCATCTGCGCCCTCGTACCGCAGTTCGAGCCGCGCGGGGAAACCGGTCCGCACCTGCCAGCCGCGCGGCACCACGGCGGAGAGCTCGGCGGGCGTGTACGCCCGGCGGATGCTGGCGAGCCCGTCGGGGCGGATGAACGATCCGGCGAGCAGATTCCTCGCGAATGGAAGGGTGGCGCCGGCGAAGCCTCGGTAGGCGAACCCGCTGCGTGCGATGTCCCGATGGATGACGAGTCCGTCCTCGTTGATGAGAGCCACCGAATCCTGCATCACCACGCCCAGTTCGCCGTCGCTCAGATGGTGCAGCAGATGGTTGGAGATCACGATGTCGAACGTCTCACCGGCAGCCACGAGATCGCTCGTGTACGCGCAGCGGTACTGCACCGCTCCGCCGCGACCGCGTGCCCACCGGATCGCTCTCGCATCGGCATCCAGAGCGGTGATCTCGATCGCCAGTCCGTCGTCGTGCGACCAGTCGGCGAGCGCGCGCGACACATCGCCGCCGCCCGCACCGACATCGAGCAGGCTGATCGGCCGTCTTCTCGCGAGTGGACGGATGTCCCGCCGGTACACACCGCGCCATCGCGAGACGACCGCGTTGATCAGGGCGAAGCGCTCGTAGGTGCGCTCGAGCATCTGAGGGTCCGCATCCGGATCGTCCATCAGCTCGCGCTCGTCGACGGCGCGGACCGAGAGGTCAGCCCTCATGCCGCTGCGTCACCGGCGCGACGACGGTCATCAACGCGGATTCGGCGGTGAGGCCGGGTCCGAAGGCCATCGCCGCCACGCGTTCCCCGTTGTGTGCGTCCTCCAGGATCCTGCTCATGACGAACAGCACTGTGGCGCTGGACATGTTGCCGTACTCCCGCAGGACTTCCCTCGCCGGCACGAGCTGCGCCTCGGACAGCAGCAGCTTCTCCTCCACACGGTCCAGGATGCTCCGGCCGCCGGGATGGATCGCCCAATGCGCGATGAGCTCTCCGATCTCGTCCTTGGCGAACGCGTCGGCCAGCGGCTCCTCCTCGGCGTACAGAGGCCGCAGCGCATCGTGGATGTGATCGCCGATGAGCTGCGGGACAGCCGTCGAGAGCACCATCTCGAAGCCGTTGTCGCCGATCGTCCACGCCATGTCCTTCTTGCCTTCGGGGATGACGCCGGTGTGGAAGCGGTCGAGAGCGAGTCCGGCGACCTCGGAGCCGAAGGTCCGAGACGTGACGAGGCCCGCCGCAGCGCCGTCGGCGAAGAGCGAGGTCGCGACGATCATGTCGGGGTCATCGGTGGAGCGCAGATGCAGCGTGCACAGTTCGACGCTGACGACCAGCACCACGGCATCCGGATCCCCGGCGCAGAACTCGCTCGCCGCTCGCAGCGCCGGCATCGAGGCGTAGCAGCCCATGAAACCGAAATGCTGACGGCGCACGCCCTCCCGCAATCCGAGGGCTCGTGCGATCTCGTAGTCCGGGCCCGGCGCGTAGAACCCGGTGCACGAGACGGTGATGACGTGGGTGACGTCAGCGGCGGTGATGTCGGGATCGGCGTCGAGCGTGCGCCTGGCCACCTCGACGAACAGCAGTCCCGCCTCTCGGATGTACACCTCGTTGCGCGCCTTGGTGCCCGGCTCGAGCAGCAGGCCGGTGTCGCGGTCGAAGAACTGCGGCGAGGAGGCCTCGGAAGAGAACGAAAGCTCCTCCAGCACCGTGTGCCGGGTGTCGATCCCCGATCCGTTGAACGACGCCGAGACGATGCGCTTGGCGAGACGGCTGATCTCGGGCTGCGCGGCGAAGACGTCTCGTACCTGCTCCTGCTCCAGCACCGTCTCCGGCACGATCGTCTGGATGGAGCGCAGTACAGCAGGTGGCGTCATGAGTGTCACTCAAGCACGACACTGCCTTCGCGGGGAAGGGGCTTGCGCTCAGAAGCCGAGTGCGCGAGCGAGTTTGGATCCGGATGCCGCGTGCCTGCCGCCCGCCGCGAAGACCGCGGCCTCGACGGCCGCGAAGAAGGCCTCGCGTCCTGCGGCGTCCGCCGGAGCGGCAGGGCCCAGCTCCATCTCCCATTCGCGCCATTCGCGCTCGGTCCCGGAGCGGAGATCCGTGGCACGCACGTGATCGTCGACGAACTCGGCGACGATGCCGCCCTGTCCGGTGAGCAGGTAGGCGGTGCGATCGTTGCGGATGCGTGCGAGCGGTGCGAGCGGATCGGTCGTCCAGCGTGAGATGGCCGCGGTCACGGCATCGGGCACTGCGTCGGAATCGCCCAGCGGCCAGCCGAGCTCGAGGCGTCCGTCGCCCTCGCGCGGCCCCTTGACGTGCCAGCCCTCGTCCGGTCCACCGGTACGGCGGCGCAGCGCCACGCCGGCTCGCGACAGCGTGGCATCCACCGTGTCGAGGTATGCGGCATCGAGCGCGCGATGCTCGCCGGAGGTCACCGCATCCACGCCGGGAACCGCATCCCAGGCAGGAAGAGGCGTATCGGTGTCGACGTCGTACTTGCGCTCGACCTCGACCGTGCGAGAAGGCTCAGTCGTCACTGTTCTCAGGCGTCGCCGTCAGTCGTCGCTGGGCGTGATGTCGTCGCTGGACTCGACGAACCAGAATCCGACCTCGGTGGGCCCGTCGCTCGCGCCGGTGTTCGCCGCGGCTGCGGTGCCTCGTCGGTAGACGACCTGGGTCGCGCCGTACGGTGCGATCAGTCTGTCCTGCTCGATGTCTTCGAGCGGGAGGATCTGCCCGTCGAGCGGGCCGTCGTGAAGTCGTGCGATTGCCATGTGCTCACCATAGTCCTGAGTGCGCGGCGTGGTGCTCACGCCACGGCGACGCCGAGTACCGCGCCGATGATCATCCAGGGGCCGAAGGCGATGCGGGTGGAGCGGTCGGCCCTGCGCAGTGCCATGAGGGCGAGGGCGTAGAACGCGCCGAGGACGAAGGCGGATGCCGCACCGACGGCGAGCGCCTGCCAGCCGTGCCAGCCCAGCATCAGGCCGATCAGCGCGGCGAGCTTCACATCTCCCCCTCCGATGCCGCCCCTGCTCGCGCCGCGCAGCACGGCGTAGACGCCGCCGAGCACCAGCATGCCGATCACGGCGCCGATCAGTGGGCCGCTGCGGCCCGTCACCAGTGCGTCGACCCCCACCAGTGCCAGCAGTGCCGCGAGCGTCGGCAGCACGATCCGGTTGGGCAGCCGGTGCGTGCGCGCGTCGATCGCGAGCAGCCAGACGCCGACGCCGGCCAGCGCGATGTGCACGAGCACGACGACCACGTCGTACGGCGTCACGGCTGAGAGCATGCCCGAAGGTTACGAGAACGGCGGATGCCGTGGATGAGGGCCTGTGGATAACCCGGCATCGCCGGGGCAGGTCAGAGATCGATGATGTCGAGATCGACGGTGAGCATGTCGCCTTCTTCTATGCCCTGCGCGTCGCGGATCGCCTTCTTCAGCGGCAGCACGAAGGCGTTGTCGCTGAAGAAGATCGAGGTCCGCCAGATGGAGGCGCCGATCCTGGCCTGCACGCGCAGCGAACCGAAGCCCCGTTTCGGTGCGGGCAGTTCGCGGAGCTCCAGCGAGAGCTCCTCGGGCAGGGTCGCGAAGTACCACGACTCCACGCGCTTGCCCCAGCGCGTGACCGGACTCTCGAACTCGATCTGCATGCGTCAACGCTACCCGGTGAACGGTTGTCGGATGTGCGAATTAGCATGATGGTTCCACTTGCTTTATTCGTAGATAGATTCGAGGATGGATGCATGGGCACCGCACTCTCCGCCCCTTCCGCTCTCCTCCGCGAGAGCGACGCCTCCCGCACGAGCACGGCCTCGCGCGCTCAGGAGGTGCATCGCCTGCGCGGTGAGATCGCCCGCATGCAGCGGCGACGAAGCGATGTGCCCTTCCTCCCTCTCGACCCCGCACTGGAGGGTCTGCTGCCCGATCCCGGCCTGCGGGTCGGATCCTCCTACTCCCTCTCTCCTTCGCCCAGTCTTCTGGGTGCTCTGCTCGCCGCCCCCTCGCAGAAGGGATCGTGGTGCGCGATCATCGGCATGCCCACGATCGGCGTCGAGGCGATGGCGGGGTTCGGAGTCGAGCTGGAGCGTCTCGTCCTCGTACCCGACCCTGGTCCGCGCTGGCTCACGGTCGCCACCGCGCTCTCCGAGGTGATCCCCCTCATCGCGGTGCACCCGCGCAGCAGGGTCGCCGATGCCGACATCGCCCGGCTGAACGCGCGGCTGCGCGATCGCGGCTGCACGCTGCTGGTCACGGCGCCCTGGCCGCAGAGCGAGGCGACGATCCGCGTGGAGGAGACCGAATGGCACGGCCTGGGCTCCGGCTGGGGCCTCCTCGCCGATCGCACCGTGACCCTGCGCGCATCGGGGCGGAGGCATGAGGCCCCGAGCCGGGTGCGGGTGCGGATGCCCACCTCGCTCGGCCGCGTGGATGCCGCTCCGGCGCCCCTGCGCCCGGTGGCTCCGCTGCCCGTACCCGCGCCCCTGACGATCAGCGCCGAATCCGACAGGTGGGCGGTGGCCGGATGAGCATGCCTCCTCGTCATCTCGTGCTGTGGCTGCCGGACTGGCCGGTGCGGGCGGCGCTCGGAGCGCCGCCCGCAGAGGAGCCGGTCGCCGTCGTTCAGGGGAACATCGTGATCGCGTGCTCGACATCCGCCAGGGCACAGGGCGTACGACGGGGTCAGCGCCGCCGGCTCGCGCAGACCCGCTCCCCTGCGCTGCGCCTGATTCCCGCCGACCCCCGTCGTGACGAGAGGGCGTTCCTGCCCGTGCTGCGCCTGCTGGAAGAGCTGGTGCCCGGCGTGCAGCCGCTGCGCCCAGGACTCGCCGCACTGCGCGCCCGCGGTGCGGCCCGCTACTACGGCGGAGAAGAGCAGGCGGCGCTGCGCCTCATCGATGCCCTCGCCGAGCACGAGCATCCCGATGCCCGTGCCGCCATCGCCGACGGGCTCTTCACCGCAGAGCAGGCTGCGCGTCTGGCGATGCCGGCTCTCGTCGTCGAGCCCGGCAGCGCGCGGGAGTTCCTCGCCCCTCTCCCCGTGCAGGCGCTGGGCGACGACGAGGTCACCGCCCTGCTCGGCAGACTGGGCGTCCGCACCCTGGCGGAGTTCGCCGCCCTCGCCGAGACCGACGTCCGCGACCGGCTGGGCGAGCGCGGTGCGAGATTGCATGCCCTGGCGTCCGGCGCCGATTCACGGCCGCTGGTGCCGCAGCATCCTGAACCGGAGCTCGCACGCGAAGTCGTGTTCGAGAGCCCCCTCGAGCAGGCCGATCAGGTGGCGTTCGCGGTGCGGCAGACAGCGGATGCCGTGACCGCGGCTCTCGCCGAGCTCTCGCAGGTGTGCACCGAGGTGCGGATCGACCTGACCGACGACGACGGGGCGATCTCGTCGCGGGTGTGGTTGCACCCCACCTCCTTCGAGGCGAGTGACCTGGTCGATCGGGTGCGCTGGCAGCTGGAGTCGCTCTCCGCTCCCGCGAAGAGCACGCCCGCCCTCGCGACCCCTGATCGCACGTCGGCCGGCATCGTCGAGGTGCGGATCGTACCGACCAGGGTCGATGACAGCGCCCACCATCAGCCGGGCCTCTTCGGGCAGGGGCCGCAGCAGCGGCTGCACCATGCCGTCTCCCGGGTGCAGGCGATGCTGGGCCATCGCGGCGTCGTCACCCCCGTCGTCATCGGCGGACGCCGGCTGTCCGATCGGCAGTTGCTCCAGCCATGGGGAGACAGAGTGCCGCCGGAGCGCGATGCCACCCTGCCATGGCCGGGCAGCCTGCCTCCGCCGTATCCGTCCGAGGTGTTCGACCCGCCGCTGCCGGCACGGGTGACCGCGGCGGACGGCACGCCGCCGCGGGTGGACGATCGCGGCGCGCTCTCCGCCGCCCCCGCATGGATCGAAGAGGCAGCGGTATCTGGCTGGGCGGGCCCATGGCCGCTGCGCGAGCGCACCTGGGACAAGACTCAGGGGCGCCTCGCACAGCGGCTCCAGATCGTCGACGAGTCGCAGCGCGCCTGGCTGGTGCTCTGGGAGCACGATTCGTGGTGGGTCGAGGGGCGGTACCGCTGATGGGCTGGCACAACCCGCCGCTGACCTGGAAGGAGCTCGAGCAGACCCTCAGCGGGCGCGCGCCCTCCGAGCCGGCAGAGCCCCGGCCACGACCCGACCCAGGGCCGGTCAGCCGTCGCCGTGCACCGACGGCTCCGCCGACGGTCACCCCGCCCGAGGATGCGGTCCCTTACGCCGAGCTGCACGCGCACACGTCGTACTCGTTCCTCGACGGCGCGTCCTCCGCCGAGGAACTGCTCGCCGAGGCCACGCGGCTCGGGCTCACGGCGCTCGCCATCACCGACCACGATGGCTTCTACGGCGCCGCCAGATTCGCCGAGGTCGCCGATCTGATGAGGGCCAGGGCTCAAGCCGAAGGACAGCGCGGAGCGCAGAAGCAGCTGCAGACCGTCTTCGGCGCCGAGCTGTCGCTCGGACTCCCCGCTCCGCAGGGCGGCGTTCCCGACCCCGCGGGCGAGCATCTGCTGGTGCTCGCCCGCGGACTCGAGGGCTATCACCGTCTCTCGGGAGCGATCACCAGGGCGCAGCTGCGCGGCGGAGAGAAGGGGCGCCCGGTCTACGACCTCGATGATCTGGCGGCGAGCGCGGACGGGAACTGGACCATCCTCACCGGATGCCGCAAGGGCGGCGTGCGCCAGGGGCTCGCGGCAGGCGACGCCGAGACACCGCTGCGCCGCCTCGTCGAGCTGTTCGGCCGCGACAGCATCGCCGTCGAGCTCTTCGACCACGGCGATCCGCAGGACACCCGTCGCAACGACGCCCTCGCCGACCTCGCCGCTGCGCACCGCCTCCCCGTGGTGGCGACGAACAACGTGCACTACGCGACTCCGCAGCGCGCCGGGCTCGCAGAGGCCATGTCGGCGATACGAGCGGTGCGCAGCATGGACGATCTGGACGGGTGGCTGCCCTCCCACGGCGCGGCGCATCTGCGCAGCGGCGCCGAGATGACCGCCCGATTCCAGCGCTACCCCGGTGCGATCTCGCACGGACTTCTCCTCGCCGAGGAGTCCGCCTTCCCGCTGCGCCGTGCACGGCCCGATCTGCCGAGGCAGAAAGTCCCGGAGGGGCACACTCCGATGAGCTGGCTGCGGCGACTGGTGTGGGATGCGGTTCCCGCTCGGTATCCACGACTCGACGACGACGGGCGGGCCAGGATCGAACGCGAGCTGAACGTGATCGAGGAGAAGGACTTCCCCGGCTACTTCCTGATCGTGCACGGCATCGTCACCGAGGCGAAGCGCCGCGGCATCCTCTGCCAGGGGCGGGGCTCTGCTGCGGCGAGCGCGGTCTGCTATCTGCTCGGCATCACCGCTGTCGACCCGATCCTCTACGGACTGCCGTTCGAGCGCTTCCTCGCCAGCACGCGCGAGGAGGAGCCGGACATCGACGTCGACTTCGACTCCGGCCGGCGAGAGGAGATCATCCAGTGGGTCTACGGCGAGTACGGCCGCGAGTGCGCCGCGCAGGTCGCGAACGTCATCCAGTACCGCCCGAAGAACGCCGTGCGCGACATGGCGAGGGCGCTGGGCTACTCCCCCGGGCAGCAGGACGCCTGGTCGCGCCAGGTCGACGGCTGGGGTGCCGACCTCATGCCCGTGGACGGCCATGACATCCCCGAGACAGTGCTGGAGTACGCCGGCGAGGTGCTGAAGGCGCCGCGGCATCTCGGCATCCACTCCGGCGGGATGGTGCTCACCGCGCGCCCGGTGGGAGAGGTCGTGCCGGTCGAGCACGCCCGGATGGAGAATCGCACGGTCATCCAGTGGGACAAGGACGATGCCGCCTGGATGGGTCTGGTGAAGTTCGATCTGCTGGGACTGGGGATGCTCGCGGCTCTGCAGGGCTGCTTCGAGCTGATCGCCGCCTCCACCGGAGAGACGTGGAGGCTGGAGACGATCCCCAAGGAGGAGCCGGCGGTCTACGACATGCTCTGCCGCGCCGATTCGATCGGTGTGTTCCAGGTGGAGTCGCGTGCGCAGATCGGGCTGCTCCCCCGACTGCAGCCGCGCAGCTTCTACGATCTCGCCATCCAGATCGCCCTCATCCGACCCGGACCCATCCAGGGCGGTGCCGTGCACCCGTTCGTCCGTCGCAAGATGGAGAAGGACCGCATCGATGAGGAGAATCGTCAGCGAGCGGCCCGCGGTGAGGCTCCGACGCCACCGATGGAGATCCCCTACCCGCACCCGGTCCTCAAGCCCGCTCTGGAGCGCACCCTGGGCATCCCCATCTTCCAGGAGCAGCTCATCCAGATGGCCACGACGATCGGCGACTGCACGGCCGACGAGGCCGACACGCTCCGGCGCGCCATGGGCTCCAAACGCGGCCTGGAGCGGATCGACAGCATCCGCGACAAGCTGTACGCAGGCATGGCGCGGCACGGGCTTTCCGATGAACAGTCCGATCGCATCTACGAGCAGATCCAGGCGTTCTCGAACTTCGGGTTCGCCGAGTCGCACTCGCTGTCGTTCGCGCTGCTCGTCTACGCCAGCTCCTGGCTGAAGCTGCACTACCCCGCCGCGTTCCTCGCCGGTCTCCTGCGCTCTCAGCCGATGGGCTTCTACTCGGCGTCGACGCTCACCGCCGATGCCAGGCGGCACGGCGTGGAGGTGCGCAGGCCCGACCTTCACGCATCGGCGGCGACCGACTCCCTGGAGCCCCTGTCCCCGGAAGACAGGTCGGATTCCCTCGGCCCCACAGGCCGGGACTCCTGCCTCGCCTACGAGCAGCCGGACCCGCCGCGTTTCGACCGCGATGCGCCGGATGAGTCGGCAGCGCACCGTCGTGACGGCGCCTTCGCCGTGCGTCTGGGGCTCAGCGAGGTGCGCGGGATCGGGAAGCCGATGGCCGAGCGCATCGTCGCGGAACGCGAGGAGAACGGCCCCTATCGCGACCTGCATGACCTGGTGCGGCGCACGGATGCCACATCCGCTCAGCTGGAGGCGCTGGCCACGGCTGGTGCCTTCGAATGCCTCGGACTGAAGCGGCGGGAGGCGATCTGGCTCGCGGGCGCCGCCGCCGAGGATCGCGCCCGCTTTCTGCCGGGCACGACCGTGTCCGTGCAGCCTCCGCTGTTCACCGACCAGACGAGCTATGAGCAGCTTGCCGCCGATCTCTCCGCCACCGGCGTCTCCACGGATGACCACCCGATGGCGCATTTCCGCTCCGCACTGAGCGAGCGGGGCGTGCTCACCGCCGCACAGCTACGCGATCATGAGGTCGGCCGGCGCATCGAGGTCGCCGGACTCGTCACCCACAGGCAGCGGCCGGCGACGGCGGCGGGGGTCACGTTCCTCAACCTCGAGGACGAGCACGGCCTCGTCAACGTGGTCTGCTCCACCGGGGTCTGGAATCGTTATCGACGGGTCGCGCGGGACTCACCGGCGCTGATCATACGAGGAATGCTGGAGCGCTCCCCCGAGGGCGTCATCAACGTGCTGGCAGACGGATTCCAGGATCTGCGCACCGGCATCGAGCACCGCTCACGCGATTTCCGCTGAACCCCTACCGACAGGTTCTTCTGCTATTTTCAGAAAATGGTGAATTTAGCTCAGCACCTGCCCAGGCCCGGCTGCGACCTGCGTTACTCCGACAGCGGTGGGGACCGCCATCCCGTCGTCTTCACGCATGGGGCCGGCGTGGATCACGTGATGTTCGACGCCCAGGCGCAGGCCGCGCAGGGAGCCGGCTTCCGCGTCATCCGCTGGGATCTGCGCGGACACGGCGCATCGGTTCTCGACGACGGCGTCCGCTTCCGCGCGCCCGATGCCGTCAATGATCTCGTGTCGCTCGTCGCGCACCTCGAACTCGAGCGCCCGACGCTGGTCGGCCACTCCCTCGGCGGCAACCTGTCGCAGACCGTGGTGAAGCAGCGTCCCGCTCTCGCCGGCGGGCTCATCGTCATCGACTCCACCTGGAACGCCGGGCCCCTGACGAGTATGGAGCGCCTCGGGCTGCGCCTGGCCGCACCGCTTCTCGCCCTGATACCCGCATCACGGCTCCCGGATCTCATGGCGAAGGCCTCCGCCACGACTCCGGCCGGCATCGCGTACGCCAGGGAGTGCTTCGCACGCATGTCGAAACCGGTGTTCCTCGACGTCTGGCGCGCCACGCTCTCGCTGGTCGATCCCGACCCAGGCGCACGTTCCTCCGTGCCGCTCGCGCTCCTCCGCGGCGCGGAGGACGACACGGGGAACATCCGCACCGCGATGCCGCGGTGGGCACGTGCCGAGGGCATCACCGAACACGTCATCCCCGCGGCCGGCCACATCTCCCCGCTGGATGCGCCGGATGAGGTCTCCGACGTGATCCTGCAGTTCCTCGCCGGCCGGATCGGAGGTGCGGAGCATGGATGACGACCGACAGAGGTTCATCAACACGGTCGGCGACCTGCTCACCTCCTGGAACCTCTCCCGCGCCACCGGCCGCGTCTACGGTCACCTGCTCGCGAGCGCAGACCCGGTGACCTCCGATCAGCTCCGCGCCGAGCTCTCACTGAGCACGGGTGCGGTGAGCGCATCCGTGCGTGAACTCGTCTCGTGGGGATTGGCGCGCACGATCCCCCAGCCCGGCAGCAGGCGGCTTCTCGTGGAGGCGGCGGGTGGATTCGAGCAGTTGCTCGCCGCGAGTCACGAACGTGCGCGCGCGTTCGTTCGAACGCTGCGCGCAGGAGAGGACGTGGTCGAGGGCGAGCACGCCGTCTCACGGTTGCGCGACGTCACGGATCTGTTCGAGGCATACATCGACTCCGGTGATCGGATGCTGCGCGAGCGCACCTGATCAGCACCGTGCTCTCGGGCGCGGAGCGGAACTCACCAGAAGCGCGGCGGCTCCGGCTCGGGAACGGTGTCCGCGCCGCCCCAGCGGAGCGCCTCGACCCTGGCGGCATCGGCCGCAGCATCCGCTCCGCGCAGCGCGACGTCGGCTTCTGCCGAGCCCGGTCCCGTCGGATCGACGACGAGCATGGTCTTGACCCCGGCTCTCGTCGGGGCGATCACGCATTCGATGACCCGGCCGGTCCAGGTCGCGGCATCCGAGACGTGTGACGTATCCTGCCGATAGCGGACACGCGTCTCCAGGTCGGTGACCACGACGACCGAGCGCGACCCCGCATCGTCGACCCGCTCGACCACCTCGATGCGATGCCCGTGGGGAATCGGTGCCGGCACCGCGATCGTGATCGTCCTGTCCATGGCTCCAGCCTATGAACTTCCGGCCCCCGGGCAAGAGCAAGGTCGTGCAGGACAGTGCCGGGGCGAGACCTCGCCGACTCCTATACTCGGGCCATGCCCTTCCCGCTCCGCCTCGATGCACGCGTGGGGCGACTGTACTTCGCCGTGCAGGCAGTGGCGGGTGCGGCCTGGTGGCTGGGCGTGTTCTTCAGCGACGGCATCCGCTCCCTCACTCTCGGGTCGCTGGATCCGATCCTCGTCGCGTGGCTCGACATCCCCCTGTTCGTGATCGGCTCTGCGCTCGTCGCATGCGGTGTGCGCCCGGTGGTGTGGGTCGTCGCGGCGTGGACGGCGCTGGTCGCGGCGGGTATGGCTCTGTACGCGACGGTGACGGGCGAGGCGGGGTGGGGTGCACTGCTGATGATCGCCGCGGCCGCCGTCGGCATCGGGGCCGGGCTGCTCATCCGCTTCGACAGGCTGCCCACGGAGTGGATCCTCTTCGGTCCGTTCGCCATCCGCGTGGCGCCATCGGCGTCCACCTCGGCGCATGTGGCACGCACGACGGGCCAGGTGGTCGTGTTCTGGGGGCTGTTCCTCGTGGTCTTCCCGGCGATCATCGCCGTCATCGAGCGTCGTTGGAATCTGCATCTGCCCCTTCCGGAGGCCGCACGATGGTCGGGGCTGGTGATTCTTCTGGCGGCCAGCGCACTGGGCGTCTGGTCGGCGGTGGCGATGTCGACGCGCGGAGAGGGAACCCCGTTGCCGTCTGCGACGGCGCGGCGGCTGGTGATCGCCGGGCCCTACCGGTTCGTGCGCAATCCGATGGCACTGGCCGGGATCGCGCAGGGCGCGGCGGTCGGACTGCTGGTCGATTCCTGGCTGGTGGTCGTCTACGCGCTGTGCGGCTCGCTGGTGTGGAACTGGGTGGTGCGTCCGCTCGAGGAAGCAGATCTCGCGAACCGCTTCGGTGCCGAGTACGCCGACTACACCCACGCCGTGCGGTGCTGGGTGCCCCGGCTCACGCCATTCCTTCCGGATGGTGAACATCCAGTGACTCAGCGGAGATCCTCAGGCTCGGCCTCCTAGCCTGGAGAGCATGGATGCCGGAGCCGAGAACCTGAACGCGATCGCCGCATGGGCGGTCGCCCTCATGGAGACTCTCGGCGGCTTCGGCGCAGGGCTCGCCATCGCCCTCGAGAATCTGTTCCCCCCGCTGCCGAGCGAGGTCATCCTGCCTCTCGCAGGGTTCGCAGCGGCGCAGGGCACGCTGGGTCTGATCGAGGTGCTGATCTGGACCACGGCGGGCTCGGTGGCCGGCGCACTCGCCCTGTACGGCATCGGCGCCTGGCTGGGACGGCGCCGCATGTATGCGATCGCCGAGCGGATGCCGCTGATCAAGGTCGCAGACGTGGAACGCACCGAGGCGTGGTTCGGCCGTCACGGATCGAAGGCGGTCTTCTTCGGCCGCATGATCCCCATCTTCCGCAGCCTGATCTCGATTCCTGCGGGGATCGAGCGGATGCCGCTGCTGCGGTTCACGCTGCTCACGACAGCCGGCAGCGCGATCTGGAACACCATCTTCGTCCTCGCGGGGTACTTCCTCGGCGCGAACTGGCACGTCGTCGAGGAGTACGCCGGCGTGTTCCAGAAGGTCGTGATCGCGGTCGTCGTGGTGGCGGTCGCCGTGTGGATCACGCTGCGGGTCCGCCAGGTGCGCCGCAACAGGGTTGCCGTCGACTGACGCGCTGACGCGGCTTAGGCTTCCTCTCATGAGACGCCTCGGCGTGGAATCCTCGGCCATCCGATCGGTCGGCTACGACGACGCGCTCGCCCTTCTGGAGATCGAGTTCACGAGCGGCGACGTCTACCGGTATCACGCGGTGGCACCGTCGGTGCACCGCGCGCTGATGGATGCCGAGAGCAAGGGCCGCTTCTTCGTGGCGCACATCCGCGACGTCTATCCGACCGCACGAGTGCTCTGACCCGTGATTCTCACTCCGGTGGGCGCTCGTCGTCCTCCGGCACTTCGAGGGACTGGTCGTGAACGTCGGCGGGGTCGGCATCGGCCCTGGAACCGTCCGGCGGGTCGCTCTGCGCGGTCTGCTCCGGGTCGAACCCGTCCTCGAGCGCCGATCGCTGCTGCTCCTGCAGATCGGCATCGGTCGCATCGGCGGACGCGCGCGACTCAGGCGTGCTCATCGTGTTCTCCTCCCGTGTCGATCAGGCGTCCTCGGGCGAGAGATCGCCTTCTCCCTCATCGCCCATATCGGCGATGACAGGATCCTCGCCCTGCGACTCCGGCTGCGAGGCGGACCCGTGCAGGTCTTCGGCCGGGATCTCGTCGTCAGCCGCGGGGATCTCATCCGGGTCGCGACCGGTCGCGGTGGTCGCAGTGAGGTCTTCTTCGGTCGCGCCCTCATCGAGTGCTGCGCTGCGGTCCCATTCGACCTGCGCAGGGTCGTCGATCGGGTCGGCAGGCGCCGTCGCATCGCGATCGCGCAACGGCTGCATGTCGTCCGGGTCCTCGGTGGATCCGATGCCAGGTGTCGATGTCATGTCTCCTCCTTCGCGTGGGAGCGAGCGATGCGTCGATCCCGCTGCGGTCAGTCTTCCCGATCCGACGCGAGGCGTTCAGGGGGTTGCTGATGCGGTGGCCGAGGGCTACAGTCCGCGGCGTCGTACGATGACCAGATGGGCAGCGACGAGCGCACGATCCGGACTCTCGGCGTCATCGGAGCCGGTCGACTGGGCGCGGTGCTCGCCCGCCTCGCGGCCTCCGCCGGCTATCGGGTCATCGTCGCGGGTTCCGGAGCGCCGACCCTCATCGCTCCCGCCATGCGTTCCATCGGCGCGACGGCGGGGACCGTCGCGATGGTCGCCGCCGAAGCGGATGCCGTCGTTCTGGCGCTGCCGCTGGGGCAGTACCGGATGCTGCCGGCCGAACTGCTGGACGACACCCTGGTGATCGACGCCATGAACTACTGGTGGGCGTCCGACGGCATCCGCGACGACCTGAGCGACCCGCGTACCTCGACGAGCGAGCTCGTGCAGGCGCATCTCATCGGCGCGCACGTCGTCAAGGCGCTGAGCCACATGGGTTATCAGGATCTCGAGGACGAGGCCCGACCGGCCGGGAGCCCCGAACGCAAGGCCATCGCGATCGCAGGCGATGACGCAGCGCAGGTCTCGATCGTCGCCGACCTCGTGGACGACCTCGGTTTCGACCCGGTCATCGCCGGGCCGCTCGCCGCGGGGATCATGCTGGAGCCGGGTGCCGAGGCTTTCGGCGCCGACGTCGAAGCTGCGCAGCTGCGCGAGATGCTCGAGCGGTTCCCGACCTCGCAACGGGGAATAGTCGTGGCACGGGCGCGTGGCGAGCTGCCCGGACAGAAGTGACCACACCCCGGCTCTCTATGGCAGCTTGGAACGCGCTTCTCGACGCACGGGCGCCGGTAGACGATCCCCCATCCTGTCGAGGAATGCACGCACCAGGTCCGGTGCAACCGCACCCGCGTGTTTGAGCGCTATTCCGACGGGCTTGCTGACGATCGGATCCGTGTCCGCGGCGAGTTGCTCTGCAAGACGAAGCAGGTCGGCTATCCCTTCCGGATGTGCGGGGCGCGTGTACGCAAGCGGCGCAGTCATCGCAGTTCTCCGCCGTAGGGGGTCCTTCGAGGCAGCGAGACTGAACAGCGGTTCCCGCGACCTGGCGCGGAGGAAAGAACCGACGACGCGCGGGGCAGCCCGATCCACCATGTCCCAGGAGTCGATCGCATCGTGTCGCTCCAGATACAGGTCGTAGCGTTCCTCGCGCTCAGCGTGCGAGATCCGAGGGCGACGCACCTGAAAGTCCATGACGCAGAACGCCGCCAATCTCGGTTCGTACGGTTCCTCATCCAGCAGACGCGCCACCTCCTGGATCGGCATCTCGATGTGGCGTTTGGAGATCTCGAACAACGTCCCCATTCGGACTCCGAGCAGCGCGGCATCTCCTCGATAGTGCCGGTTCGGATTGGCCTTCGGATCCGCGACGAGATGCAGATCGCGCAGGAGAGAACTCGCGGTGGAGATCATGACGTCAAGGTACTAGGACGGGAGCTGGGTCCTGGGGATGTGCGAGATCGGCGGCACATTGATGCCGAGGATGCGCGCGCGCCCTGGCCAGTCGGACTCCCCCGCGTACGGGAACTCGAGTTCGAGAAGCGCCGAGTTGTCGAGCGCCGGGAAGATGTCGCGATACCAGTCGGGGTCGAGTCCGATCAGCGCGCAGAGCATGAGCCGCATCAGCGTCGCATGTCCGACGATGAGCACCCGGCCGTCAGGGAACTCGGCGGCGAGCTCGTCGAGCACCGGCATGGCGCGCGCGATGCCGTCGCGTCCGGATTCACCGCCCGGAAGCGGATGCTGCGCCGGGTGCCGTTCGAATCCGGCCCAATCCTCGGGGAAGGCCGTCGCGAGTTCCGCCGGCGACATCCCCTCGCCCCGGCCGAAATCGATCTCCACGAGACGCGGATCGATGCGGAGCGGCAGTCCGGCGGACTCCGCTGCGGGCTCGGCCGTCAATCGAGCCCTGCTCAGCGGAGAGGCGACGATCGCGCCGAGCTCTGCCGTGCCCGCCCATGCGGCGAGTCCCGCAGCCTGCGAGATCGCATCCGGCACGAGTGCGACGTCCGACGATCCCGCATAGCGATGCTCTGCGTGCCACTCGGTCTCGCCGTGTCTGGCGAAGTACAGCGTCGTCATGAGTGCTCCGATCGGTTCCTCCGATCGTAGGTGCAAGTCCCTGCCGAATTCTGAACACGCATGCGCGCAGCGGCCGGGCTATTCTGGGCCCACGCAGTCCGATCAAGGAGCACCCACGTGTCCGATTCCCTGCACGATCTCCTCAGCCGCCACGTCGACGCCGGCACGATGCCGGGAGCGGTCGGCACGATCGGAGAGGGGTGCGAGCCGGTCGCTGTCGGCCTCACGGCCCCGGGCGGCCCGCCTCTCGGTGCGGACGCGATCTTCCGCATCCAATCGATGACGAAGGCGATCACCGCGGTCGCCGCCCTGCGTCTGGTGCAGGACGGAGTGATCGCCCTTGACGACCCGATCGCCACCTGGATCCCCGAGCTGGCCGAGCCGCGCGTCCTCCCCCGTCCGGATGCTCCCCTTGACGAGTCGAGGCCGGCGCGGCGCCCGATCACCGTGCGCCACCTGCTCACCAATCAGTCGGGCTACGGCATGATGACCTCCGACGCACCGCTGCGACAGGCGATGATCGACGCAGGTGTCGAAGCCGGCGCCGAGCCGGTGGATCGCGGCGCGCAGGAGTGGCTCGAGACGCTCGCCGCACTCCCGCTCGCCTTCGAGCCGGGCGAAGCGTGGCGCTATCACCATTCGTTCGGCATTCTCGGCATCCTGCTGGGCCGCGTCACCGATCGAATCACTCAAGAAGTGCTGGATGCGACAGTCTTCACGCCCGTCGGGATGTCGGACACCGGGTTCATTGTGCCCGCGGACCAGGCGCACCGTCTGCCTCCGGCGTTCCGGCACGGCGCGCAGGGCTATGAGCAGTCGGAACCGGGTGGTGCGGGTTTCTACGTCGCTCCGGCGCCGTTCGATGTGAGCCACTCGGAACTCGTCTCGACCCTCGTCGACTACCACGCGTTCCTTCGCGCCCTGATCGACGGACGGCTGATCGACACCGACCTGCGCGACGCCCTGCGCACCGATCAGGTCGATGCGAGCGCGAAGCAGCCGGACAGCTTCTTCCCCGGGTTCTGGGATAACACCGGCTGGGGGTACGGAGTCTCGGTCGTCACGGGCGGTCCGCACCGTGGCCGTTTCGGATGGTCGGGCGGTCTCGGCACCGACTTCTTCGTGGACCCGGACGGCACGATCTGCATCGTCATGACCCAGGTCGAGATGGACGACAGGGTGTTCGGAATGATCGCCGAGCTGCAGGGAGTTCGCGAAGGCTAAGCGCTCTGCTCGGCTGCCACCGCGTCTGCGGTCAGCTGATCAGCGTCACGGTTGCGGTGCGGACGCCCACCTCGGATGAGCAGCCACAACAGGAGCGCGACCTCCCCGACGAAGGTGACGCTGCCGACCTCCATACCGACATCCGGCGCTACGGCGACGATGACGGCATCCACCAAGTAGCCGAGTCCTGCGATCAGCACCAGTACGGACAGCCACCGACCGACGACCTCCGAGCGCCAGATGAGTGCGCTGAGTGCGATGAGATGCGCGGCGAACAGGAGCAGTCCGGCATCCCAGATGCGTTCGAATGCGTCGACATCTGCTCTGCCGAGTAGATTCGCGCCCGCGACGGCGAACACGGCCGCATAGGCGATGCGGAGCCCGGCGGTGATGTGCCCCAGCGTCTGGGCGCGTCCGGAGAAGACCGGGAGAAGAGCGAAAGCCACGATGACGTCGAGGATCGCGACGACGAGTACGACGAGTGCCGCCACGCCGGTGAGACCGGCCGGAATCGCCACGAAGACGGCGATCGGTGCGATCACCGCCATGAGAGCGAGGCAGATACCGGCGACGAGGGCGGCGGAACGAGCAGATGACCTGGACATACGACCTCCATGTAAAAGATTCTTGACATGTCCAATGTACAGAATTCTTTACATTCCGCAAGCCTCTCCTCAAACGGATGCGATGACTTCTCCTGGACGGCAATGACTGGTGTCATGCCTTCCAGTGACAGCCCGGCACTTCACGGAGAGCGGCGGGCAGAGTGGGATAGGAGCATGACAACTCAATCCGCGCGCATCGAGCAGCCCGCACCCGCTCCCTTCTGGCGCCGCCCCTTCCGGATCATCCGCGACAACCGGCGCGCCTATCTCGTGATCAATCTCGCCGCGTACGGCCTCGCCCTCATCGGGTTCGCGATCGGACTGGTCTTCCCTGAACTCAATGCAGCACAGGCCGCGGGCCTCGAAGAGGACGGCACCGGCGAACTGGTTCGCTGGCTGGTGAACATCCCACCCCTGTTCGCACTTACGATCCTGGGCGTGAACGTCTTCCGGCTCAGCCTGCTGACGATCGTGCTGCCGTCGCTCATCGTGCCGTTCGCCGGTCTCGCGTTCTTCGGATACTGGGCGGTCGAGACCGGCATCACACTGGTCCCGGCATCCGCCCAGGGGTGGGTGGCGCTCATCCCCCACTCCTTGACGTTCATCATCGAGCTCCAGGCATACATACTGCTGCTGCTCGGCGCATACCTGCTGGGCAAGTACTGGCTGTTCCCGCGCAGCATCGGAGCGAAGAACCGCCGTCAGGGATACGTCCGCGGCCTGCAGCGCATCGGACTTCTCGCACTACCCGCAGTCGCACTGCTCATCATCGGCGCCGCCTGGGAGGCGTACTCGCTGCGCTACTTCGTCCATCCCCTCAGCCAGCTGCTTCTGTGAATGGTTACGCCTTGACTTATATAAGCTGTCGCGTAATCATTGAGCCATG
Source organism: Microbacterium shaanxiense (assembly GCF_054779995.1). Lineage (NCBI taxonomy): Bacteria > Bacillati > Actinomycetota > Actinomycetes > Micrococcales > Microbacteriaceae > Microbacterium > Microbacterium shaanxiense. The sequence continues at coordinate 493,495 of NZ_BAAGXE010000004.1, forward strand.
CACGCGTTCGACGTCCTGAGTGATCCCGTTCGGAGGCGGATTCTCGAGTTGCTGGTAGACGGAGAAGAGCCCGCCGGCAGCATCTCCATGGTCATCGAAGAGGAGTTCGGCATCTCCCAGCCGGCGGTCTCGCAGCATCTGCGGGTTCTGCGAGAGCACGGATTCGCGACCGTGCGTCCCGCGGGCGCCAGACGGCTGTACGCAGTGGATCCGCAGGGACTCCAGCAGGCGAGCGAATGGCTCAGTCCGTTCGAGCGCTTCTGGCGCGGTCCGCTCGCCGCACTGGGCACTGAACTGGCCCGCGGACGGCGAACGCACAGATCCGTTTCACCACCTGACGATGAGGAGTGACCATGGTTGACATCCACGAACAGATCAATTCCGTGACGCGCGCGCTGCGCACCGAGGAGGTCGACGGAACGCCTTCACGGGTCCAGACGATCACCCAGGACTATCCGACCGGCATCGACGATGTGTGGGATGCCGCGACGAACGCCGAACGCATCGCACGGTGGTTCCTGCCGGTGACGGGCGATCTCCGCGTCGGCGGTCGCTATCAGCTGACCGGGAACGCGAGCGGCGAGGTCCTCTCCTGCACGCCGCCGACTGACGGCGGTGCGGAGTACCACGCGACCTGGGAGTTCGGCGGCGGCATCTCGTGGATTCGGGTGCGACTGACGGCCCTGGATCCCGCGCACACGCGTTTCGAGCTCGAGCACACCGCACGTGTCGCGGACGTGCCGGCCGAGATGTGGGACACGTTCGGCCCTGGCGCCACCGGCGTGGGCTGGGATCAGAGCCTGTTGGGCCTCGCGCTGCACCTCGGCGCGCAGGACGGCCGGGTTTCTCCGGAAGACGCCGAGCAGTGGGCGTTGTCCGACGAAGGCCGGGCGTTCACCCGTGCGGCGTCTGATCGCTGGGCAGACGCGAATGTCGCGGCGGGAGAAGACCGTGGCACGGCGGCCCGCATGGCAGACGCGACCTACGGGTTCTACACAGGGCAGACGCCTGCCTCGTAGCCTGGCCCCTGATCTCTATCCACGACGGGATATGCGTGAAACGGCTCGGTCGCTTCTCCCAGGGCGCGGCGACGAGTAACTTATGACCGTGTCGACAGATTCGAGGAGCGAGCGGGCCTCCTCCGCGCTTCCGGCGACGCTGGACGCTGCTCTCCGCGACATCGATTGGACGGTTCCACCGCCCGGGTCAGATGTCTCCAGGTTCTCCGCACCCAGCGGTGAACTGGCGGTGCTCTCGTTGGGCGATCCGGGACATCCGCGCGTCGTGCTGGTGCCCGGCGCGACAGGCTCCAAAGAGGATTTTGCACTGATGCTGCCGATCCTCGCGCACGCCGGCTACTTCGTGCAGTCGTTCGACCTGGCTGGTCAATACCAGTCCCACACTGCGGGCGCGGACTCGACGTACACCTATCAGCTCTTCGTCGACGACCTCATCGCCTTCCTCGAATCAGGCGGGCCGGCGCACCTTCTCGGCTATTCTTTCGCCGGAACGATCGCTCAACTCGCGGCGGTGCACCGGCCGGACCTCCTCCGCTCCCTCGCGCTCCTGACCACGCCGCCGGGCGTCGGCAACGTCTTCACGAGCATGCGCTGGCTAGGCCCTCTCGCACCGATCACGAATGCACGTCGCGCTGCCGCTCTCATGATCTGGGGCATCATGACGAACAAGAACCGCGTGCCGCCCCGACGGCTCGCGTTCGTACGGTCGCGTTTCGCCCTCACGAGCCGACGCAGCGTGGAGGAGATCGTCGGGTTGATGATGGTCTCCCCCGACCTCCGTAGCCGCCTGCGGAATCTGCCGCTGCCGAAGCTCGTCGCCGCCGGCTCGCGCGACCTGTGGCCTCTGTCGGCGCACGAGCGGTTCGCCCAGGACATCGGGGCGGAGTTGCGGACCTACACGACAGGGCACAGCCCGAGCGAGACCACTCCGCATCAACTCAGTGCCGACCTGCTCGATCTGTACGCCAGAGCACCCGCTGATTCATCGCCCTGATGCCGACGTGTCACGAGCACGGCGACGAGCCCGACGACGACGGTGAGGCGCCTCCTGCGGCATGTGGAGCTTCACGGTGGGAAGCACGAAACTGAGCCGTCGCCGCAGGGAGGACCAATCCCGGAACGGGCGCGCCGATACTTCGACGACGATGTCGCGGTCGTGCAGCACGGTCATGTCGGGACGCACGTGAAACGAGAGGTCGAAGTCGTCGTGGATGTTCGGCTCGTCGCGATGCACTTCGTGGCTCAGCATTCGCCACGCGTTGGCGCGCATCGCCATGTTCGAGCCGAACAACGGCGCGTGTCCGAGGAACGGTGTGAGCGCGGCGTACATGCCTCCGATGTAGAGGCGCTCGCCCACCCAGTGCACCCAGCGGGTCGAGCCGTAGAAGCGCGGATCTCCCGTGAGGAAGTCCAGGTCGGGGTGTTGAGTGAATCGATGCACGATCCTCTCGATCCAGTCCGGCCCCGGACGCGAGTCGGCGTCCAGTCGAGCGATGATGTCCCCCGACGTCGCGTCATACCCCGTCGATGCGGCTTGCGGTATTCCCGGAACAGGTTCGGGTACGACGCGTGCGCCGTACCGTTGTGCGACCGACACCGTGTCATCGCTGCTGCCGTTGTCGACGACGACGATCTCGTCGGCTCGGTGCGTCTGCTCCTCAAGCGCATGCAGGCACCCGTCGAGCAATCGCGCGTCGTTGCGCACCGGGATCACTACAGACACGGAAAGGAGATGGACCGTCATGGTCTTCCTATTGTGCGTGTCCGACTGTCGCAGCGGGCGATTGTGAGGCGCGCGCCTCGCTCGTGAGCACGACGGCGACCCCGGCACCGCACAGCGCGAATCCGAGCAGGGTGACGATCGTGAGCGGCTCGCCGAGAAGGATCGCCCCTGCCGCCGCGGTCGTCGGCGCCACCAGGAAGAGCAGCGCGTTCAGCGCTGTGATGCCGACCCGACGCAGCAACCACCAGTAGAGTCCGTACGCCACGAGCGCCGGGAAGAGTGCAGCGAAAGCAGAGGCGAGCCAGAACGAGGCGGATGCCGGTGGCATGAGAGCGCCGAACAGCGCGGCGACCGGCACGAGCACGACAGCGGTCACGGTCACGTGAATGGTGAGCGTGACAAGGGTTCCCGTTCGCGGTTCGGATCGCCGCTGGAGAAAGGTGCCGACGATCAGGCACACCATCGCCAGCACCGGCCATAGATAGGCGGCAGGGTGCGCCGTGGAGTCGTCGAGCTGCGAGCGCACGACCAGCAGGACGCCGGCCGCGCCGATGAGGAGACCCGCCCATTGCGTCCCTCGGACTCGCAGACCCAGCAGCGGGCCGACGAGCATCGCGACCACGAGCGGCTGCACGGCATCGATCAGTGCCGTCGTACCCGTGGCGACGCCCTCGGCGACAGCGGCGTACACCGCGGTGCAGTAGCCGAACTGTGCGAAGAGGCCGATGAGCGATTGACGCCGCACATCCACCCGCGTCACTCCTCTCGCTGCGCCGGTGAATGCGACGACCGCCAGTAGCACGATGGCGAGCGGCACGAAGCGCCACACGAGCAGGGTCAGTGGCGAGACATCGACCGCGGCGATCGCCGGCACGAGAAAGCCCGAACTCCAGCTCAGGATGAAACCCGCTCCCGCCATCACGGTCACTCCGACGCGGACTATACCGACCTGTTTACTCATTTCTCCGACTATACAGGTTGGTATACTCAATGTCATGGCAGTTCTCATTCCCGACCTCGCCCCGCTCACCCCGGGTGCAACTCGCGTGCTCGACGCCGCGTCACGGCTCTTCTACGAGCACGGCATCCACGCGATCGGCGTCGACACCATCGCCGAAGCAGCCGGCGTCACGAAGAAGACGCTGTACGACCGTTTCGGATCGAAGGAGTCGCTGGTCGTCGCGTACCTGCAGCATCGGGATGCGAGATGGCGCGCGCATGTCGCCACGCACCTCGCACGCGTGCCTGAGCCGGGGGCGGCACGGATCCTCGCCGTGTTCGACGCGGCGATCAGCTGGTCTGACGAGAACAGCCCGAAGGGATGCAGCGCGATCAACGCCCGCGCCGAGATCGGCGACGGTCACGACGGCCACCCCGTCTTTCCCGAGGTCGCTCGGCAGAAGGCCTGGCTCTACGAGCTCTTCACCGAACTGTGCCGCGAAGGGGGTATCGCGGACGCCGAATCCACAGCCAGGGCGATGATGCTTCTCTACGAGGGCGCGATCGTCACGGTCGGTATGGAGACGTTCGCCCAGCCGTTCGAGGTGGCACGAGGGCTGGCGGGACGGATGCTGGGCGAAGAGCTCGCCTGACCGCCCCTCCCCTGTGCCCGCGGTGCGGGGTCAGCCGCAGAACGCGGACGCGGAGTCCTTGAGCTGGTCGATGGCTTCGATGGTCTGCGGAGCCTGCAGATCGGTCATGCCGCCGATCTGCTGCGCTCCCGAGCGGATGAGATCGCCGAGTTGGCCGTCGACGTCCGATGCCAGCGTGTCCAGAGTCGCGACGAGATCGTCACGGGCTGCATCGACCTGCTCGGCCGACGCCCCACCCTGATCGAGCAGCGTCTGGTACTGCGCGTACGCGTCATCGATCGTCGTACAGGTGGCCTCGACGTCGACGCCCATGGCGTCACCTGCGACCTGTGCCACTTGGGAGCATCCCGAGACGAGGAGGCCGGCGGCGAGGAGAACGGGAACGATGACGATGCGGCGCATACTGCAGAGGGTAACGGCGCGACCTGGGCGAACCCCTTGCCCATCCGTCCCGTCAGCCCGGACCGTACGGATGGGCGAGGTCATACGCGCGGGAGAGCTTCTGGGGAACGACGATGCGCCACGCGTCGACGACCAGCTCACGCGCCTCGCCCGGTGCCAGCGATCCGAGGTCGGCTCGGACCCAGTTGAAGCGCAGATCCGACTCTGCCGGCATCTGGAACTTGCGCGGATCGCCACCGACGAGAGCAGCCCGCTCCTCTTTCGGGAAGGCGAACTCCATGACGCTCTCGTCGAGGGAGAACGCCACATAGACGAGCTGCCCGACGCGGAACTTCAATCGTCCGCGCACGCGCACCTGGTACGAGCGCTCCAGTTCAGCGCCCAGGGCCAGGACGTCCTCGATCACCGCCATGGTGACGACCATACTCACGCGAGTGCCATGAGGCGGTCGCACTCAACGGCATCCGTCACCTGCCCGTCGACATCACTCCCTCAGGAGCCGCGATTCTCGAAAGCACGGAGGGACAGGTCCGCCAGGCGTCGTGCGGCGCGCACCCGTGCGGGAGAATTCTCCGCGCGCAATCCGGCGTTGGCAGCGAGCACGAGAATCAGATCGTCCAGGGTGACGTCGGGGCGGATGACCCCTGATCGCCTGGCTCGTTGCGCCAGCTCGTCGGCGAGACCGATGCTGCGACGGCGTCGCTCTGCGAAGGCGTCGCTCACGGACTGTCCGGATGTGAACGCATGAGCGAAGCCCCGATCATGCGAGTGCAGGCTCATGAGCTCGGTGACCGCGTACCGGAACCCCTCCCCTGGATCTTCTTGAGCGAGTCCGGTGCGCAGGATCTCCTCGCACGTGGTCAGCTGGTGCTCGAATGCCTCCGTCTGCAGAGCGTCCTTCGTCGGAAAGTGCCGGTAGACCGTCGCCGGACCCACTCCCGCACGTCGGGCGATCTCTCGGATCGGAACGTCGAGTCCTTCCCGCGCGAATGCTTCTCGCGCGATGGCGAGGATCTGCTCACGGTTGTCTCTCGCGTCCGATCGCATTCGGCATCTCACTTCCGTCGTCCCCGCTCTCATTTCGCCTAAGCGGACGGGGTGTTTCGTTACGTTGATCGTATGAGAGCACTGTTGTTTCGCCAATACGGTTCAGCCGATGTCGTGGAGATCGGCGACGTCCCCGAACCCCACGCCACCGCCGGGCGCATCCGGATCGCCGTGAGAGCGTCCGGTCTCGGTACAGGAGAACTGCGGATTCGTGCCGGCGACCTGCAGGACGTGATGCCCATCGCCTTCCCGTTCCGGATGGGCTTCGATGCCGCCGGAGTGGTCGACGAGGTGGGCGACGGCGTCGAGGGGATGGCTGTGGGCGATGAGGTCTTCGGATGGGTGGACCCGGAACAGCGGGGCGCCAACGCCGAGCTCGTGGTGCTGACCGCCTGGGCACGCAAGCCTGCGTCGTGGAGCTGGGAGGAAGCGGGTGGAGCCGCCGGTTCGGTGGAGACAGCCGCGCGCGTGCTCGACATCGTGAACGCTGCGAGTGGAGACACGGTGCTCGTGCATGGAGCCGCGGGCGCGACGGGGTCGGTGATCGTGCAGGTCGCGGTGGCCCTTGGCGCACGTGTCATCGGCACGGCGAGCGAACGCAATCACGAGTTCCTGCGCTCTCTGGGCGCACTGCCCACGACCTACGGGGAAGGGATGATCGAGCAGGTGCGGACTCTCGCTCCAGACGGCGTGGATGCCGTGATCGACTGCGCGGGCGGTGCCCTTCCCGACCTGGTGAAGATCGCCGGAGACGCAGCAAGAGTGATCACGATCGCTGATCCCTCTGCTGCGACTCACGGGGTACGGATGACCAGCGGCGCCACGGACGCCCTGGCCCAGTACGGCCTGGCCCAAGCGGGAAGGCTCGCCGATGAGGGGCGACTGCGCATCCCGGTTGCTGCGGTCTTCCCGTATTCGGATGCTGTCGCCGCTCAGGAGCTCAGCGAGACGCGTCACGCACGCGGCAAGATCGTGCTCATCCCCGACGCTCGACCATAGCGTTCCACGCGGTCTCGAGCGCATCGAGGAAGCCTCCTGCCTCTTGCGCGCCCGAGACCGCGTAGCGACCGTCGAAGACGTAGAACGGCACACCGGTGACGCCGAGTCTGCGGGCCTCGTGCAGATCCGCGTCGACCTGGGCGGAGAATTCCCGCGATCTGATCGCCTCGGACGCCTCGTCCGCATCCAGGCCGACATCGGCCGCGAGTCTGACGAGTGCCTCATGGTCGCTGAGATCCTGTCCCTCGGTGAAGTACGCGCGGAACAGACGGCGCAGCATCTCGTGCTGCAGCCCACGGACTCCGGCGAAATGGTGAAGCTCATGAGCGGGACGCGCATCGACGACCAAGGCCCGGTCGAAACGGTAGTCGAGCCCGTCCTTCCGTCCGCGCGCGGCGACGGGATCGTTCACCCTGGCGGCATCGTCGAGGCTGATGCCCATCTGCTGAGCGATGAACTGATTGAGCGGAACCGGTGCGCCGTCGACCTGAGGGAGGAGCAGGAACGAGCGGTAGCGCACCTCGACCCGATCCCGGTGATCGAACCGCTGGAGCGCCTGTTCGAAGTGCGTGTCACCCAGATAGCAGTGGGGACACACGACGTCTGTCCAGATGTCCACATCGAGACGGTGTTCGACGCCGGGACGGGTAGCCGACTGATTGATCTCCATGCGGCAAAGTTAATGGAACACGGCGTCCGTTTCAGCGATCCGAGACTCGCGATCACGAAGTGAGAGAGCACCGCGAAGCGGTCAGATGTCGACGGTGAGTGTCGGCGAAAGCGAACGGGAGACGCACGGGTAGATCGTCGTCGATTGATCGTCGCCATTGAGTGAGTCGCGGTGCTCCGGATCTCCTTCGAGCACATTCAATGCGCATGAGCCGCAGATGCCGCGAAGACAGGAGCCCTCGACAGGAACTCCAGCACCTTGGAGGGTCTCGAGCATCGAGCGCTTCGCCGGGACCTCCACGGTGACGTCCGATCGCGTGCAGACGACGGTGAACGGGGCGTTCGGCCGATTCTCGCGCTGTCGAGGTTCGAATCGCTCGACGTGGATGCTGCTCCCTTCGGGCAGCAGCCCCGCCAGCCCGGTGAGATCGTCGATGAACGCCTGCGGACCGCAGGCGTAGACCGCGGTGCCTGGTGCGAGCGCGGAGAGAAGGGCGGGCAGATCGAGCCGTCCGGACTCACCGCTGACGTGCGTCGTCACGTTGTCACCGAGCGCAGCGAGTTCGTCCGAGAACGCGATGTCATCGCGGTGGCGGGTCGCATACGTCATCCGCCAGTCCGCGTCCTGCGCCGCGAGATGACGCGCCATCGAGAGGATCGGCGTGATGCCGATGCCTGCAGCGAGGAGGAGGTGCGCGGGTGCATCGGCGAGAGCGAAGAGGTTGCGCGGTGGACGCACCCAGACCCGGCTGCCCACACGCAGAAACCCATGGATGTAGTGCGAGCCGCCGCGCGAGCGCGGTTCGCGGCGGACGGCGATCCGGTAGGACGTGAGGTCGCCAGGATCCCCGCACAGGGAGTACTGACGTTCGTGCCGGGTGAGCAGCTGGAGGTCGACATGCGAGCCCGGTTGCCACGGCGGGAGGATCGATCCGTCCGGGGACTCCAGACGGATGCTGCGGATGGACGGGGTCTCTGTGATGATCTCGCGCACGACGAGTTCCGTCATGCCTGCCCGGGAGCGCATTCAGTACAGGGCCCGGTACGCGCCGGCCATCGCATCGTTGATGTCGTCACCGACTTCGGGCGCGAATCCGGACATGCTCGCCCAGATCTGACCGGAGCTCGGCACTTCGTTCGCGAGATCCTGCAACTCGGGATCCCAGAGTCCGGCGCGCAGCAGCGCGCGTCCGCAGTGCAGATAGACCTGCTCGGTGCGGATGACGATCGCCAGATCGGGGACGGCGTGGTCCTGCTCCAGCATCGCCAACAGCGAGGCGTCGTTCGTGACGGTCGCCGTGCCGTTGATGCGCAGAGTCTCGGTCATGCCCGGGACGAAGCAGAGCAGCCCGACGTGCCCGTTGTCGAGGATGTTGGTCATTGAATCGGCGATCCTGTTGCCAAGCCGGTCGGGGATCACCACCGTGCGCTCATCGAGAGCGCGTACGAAGCCCGGGTAGTCTCCGCGCGGCGAGCAGTCGCAGTTTCCCTCCGAGTCCGCCGTCGACAGGCAGCAGAACGGCGAGTGCGCGAGGAATGCCAGACAGTTGTCGTCGAGGAAATCTGTGATCTTCTGCTTCGTGGGGGCACCCGGCTCGCCGAGGGTCGACCTGAGAGACGGGAGATCGACCCGGGGAAAGTCGGAGATGTCCATATTGCGACCCTATTCGAGCCTTGTGAACCCGTCAGCGTCGCGCAAGCACAGCATCCACGGGCTCGACTGTGCTCCGGGTACATCGATACGACTCCAGGGCGTGGTCACGACGCCGAACGGAAGAGCTGATCCACATGCTGGTCGATGGCAGCGGGCGCCGCTTCCGGTTCGATGACGTTGAGTTCGAGAAGCGGCGCTAAGCCCCAACTGACGAAGGCCTGGCCTAAGCTCTGACCCATGTCCAGGAACCCGAACGGCCGGCTCCAGGTGGTCTGCGGGCCGATGTTCGCCGGCAAGTCCGAAGAGCTGCTGCGGCGGGTACGCCGCGCGCAACTTGCTGGCCTCACCGTCGAGGTCGTCAACCACGCGCTTGACGATCGGCATGCCACAGGCCAGGTGGTCTCGCACTCGGGGCTCAGCATTGCGTCCCGATCAGCGTCCGACGTCGAGTCGCTGGTGGAGCTGGTCGGTGATCGTGAGCTGGACCTGCTGGCAATCGACGAGGCCCAGTTCTTCGGGCCGGAGCTCGTCCCGGCGGTGAGCAGGCTGGTGCTCACTGGGATGTCGGTGGTCGTCGCCGGCCTCTGCGTGACGTTTGACGGCCGCCCCTTTGAGCCCCTCCCATCGCTCATGGCGCTCGCCGAGGACGTGACGAAGCTCACAGCCGTGTGCACCATCTGCGGGCAAGACGCCACCTTCCATCAGCGCGTCCTCGCCGATGAAGTCGCGGACGCTCGCGACGCGACCGCCGAGCACGTGGGCGGCATCGAGTCGTACCGGGCACGTTGTAGGCAGCACTTCGGCGAACGGGGCGGTCGCTCGGGGTGATGCGTCGCCCAGCCCGGCCACCGATCTTCGTAGCGCGAGAGCACGTCAAGCAGCACCCGCGCACGCTCGACAGGTGCATTGCGCTTACTCGCCGATGCGGACGGACGTGCCGAGCATAAGCTCGACGATCGCGCCGAGCTGCCCATCGGACCGGGACCTGAGATGAGGTCGCCGCCGGACTCACCGCGGGCGATCAGCGCGGATCGCCCTCACCTCGACGCTCGTCAGTGCGTCGAGCATCCGAACCTCACGGTGGACGCGGGAGACGTGATGCATCGGATTGGGCCGGCAAGCACCTCGTGCCGCGCCGCTAGTGGTGCTTGTCGTAAGTTCGTCGCATGACTCCTGCCGCGTAGGTGCAAACCCGGCGCCTGTCCGTACCGGGTCGCGCCACGCACGGGATCGCCGAATCCGCCCTGCCGGGCGCCATCCGGAAGAGCTCTATCGAACTCAGACCGACCCGCCCAGGCGCTCGACCGCCTCGCGCGCTCCGCGTTTGACGAATGCCACCTGGCTCTTCGCCAGAGTGCGCGCCGTCCGGCTGTCGCGGGCGAGGACTGCGCGGGTCATCTCGTCGACGAACCGGTGTCCTGCGCGAGTCTGCCACAGCGCGTCCCGGTACGTCCCGCGCAGCGCGGGCGCCACGCTGAACTCACGGAAACGATCGACGAGCGGACGCGAATGCGCCAGCGCGACGATCGCGCAGTGGAACTCCAGATTGGCGTCGAGGAACTCGTCGAGCTGGTCCTCGGTCGTGACGTGCATGTCCAGAAGTCGACGCGAGCGCTCGGCGATCTCGGCGAGCTCCCGGTCGCCGGCCGACTCGAGGTGAGCCTCGAGGACTCCCCCCTCGACCACCGCGCGCGCATCGTAGAGGGCATCGATGGTGTCGGCGGTGAGGGACTCGACGATGAACTCCCCGTCGCGTCCTCGGCTGACGAGAGGCTGCGCGGCGAGGCGGATGAGGGCGTTGTAGACCGATGCCGGCTGCAGGCGCAGTTCTTCCGCGACCTTCTCGATGTCGATGCAGCCGCCCACCGGAGTGTGGCGGCCGAGGACCCAGCGACGCATCGCGGCGTAGGCCTTGGCCTCCTGCGCATCCTCGAACGCCCCGAACCGCCCGCGATAGTAGGTCAGCGGGTGCCCAGGGGCGGCGGTGGCCGATATCACGCGGCCGATGAAGATCGTATGCGTCCCCCCGCGCGGCGCCTCCACCACCTCGCACTCGATCGTCGCGAGGGCGCCCGCGATCAGCGGCAGACCGGCATCCGAGACCGTGTGCGAAACACGATCGAACTTGTCATCGGCCCGACGCGCGAACACCGACGCGAGATCCCCCTGCTGGGCGGAGAGGATGTTGATCGCGTAGCGCCCCGACCTTTCCACCGCGGCGTGCGTGGTGCTCGATCCGTTGAGGCAGACGAGCATCATCGGGGGCTCCATCGAGAGCGAGCTGACGGCGGAGACGGTCGACCCGAACGGGACGCCGCCGTCGATCGTCGTGATGACGCTCACTCCCGAGGCGAAGTGCCCCACCACGTCGCGGAACGTGTCGCGATCGAAATCATCGGACCGGACTGCGTGGGTCATGGAAGACATTGCTCTCCTTCTGCTTCAGCTGTTGATGGCCCGACCGTTGTCGTAGACCAGGGATCGCGGACCCATCATGATCTTTCCGAGCAGACCCTGAAGCAGGAGCTTCTCGGGATCGGAGAGCGGCGCCAACCACTGCGCGGTCAGCTCCACGTGCTTGGCGTGCGCGCGGCTGATCATCTCGAGGCACGCCGGCGTCAGGCTCATCACGATGCCGCGCAGATCTTCAGGCATGGCCGCCGTCGAGATCAGCCCCTGCTTCTCCAGAGCCTTCATGGTCGCGGAGATCGCCGCACGACTCATCGATGTCGATGTGGCGATCTCCGCCGGCTGCTGCGGACCGTCGACCCAGAGCGACACGCAGACGCGGAACGCCGCCCAGGAGAGTTCGGCGGGCCGCAGGATCTCGATCTCGGCATCCAGCATCATCAGTTTGTTGACGCGTCGCATGAGGAGTCCGATCGCGACGGTCACATCCGTGTCGGCGCGATCATCGTGCTCTCGCGCACGCTGCTGGGACCGTGCGACGAAGGAGCTGAAGCGATGCGGCGAAGGCTCCTGTGCCTCCTGAGAAGCCAGACTATCAGGGGTGTTCTGCGGCATCGCGTCTCCTTCAGACGTCTCGTACGGCACGGATTGAGCACTGGCGTCCTGGCAAATATAGTACACAACAGAACTAAATTTCCAGGAAGTCGAAGAACGTTTTCCCCGCGATAACAGTGGTCTTCACGAATCAGTTGCAAAAAGTAGTTCGGTACTTGACTAAATTCTCATTGCGGTGTTAGCTTCTGGCTACCACCCGGACTCACGGTCCGAACCACCGCCCCACCGGACCGACGCCGCTCTGACTGTGCCCGTCTTTCCTACCCTCGTCGCGGCTCCACGCCTCACGAGGCTTCGTCTTGAGGAGACAGATGTCTGACGTGAGCACCACCCCCGATCTCGCCGAACTGCTGGCGAGGGTCGACCGCCTCGAGGCCGTGCAGGCGATCACGCTCGTCCATAACGAGTACGTACGGGCTCTGGCCACGAGGGACTGGGATGCCGTCGCCGACCTCTACACGGAGGACGCGGAGTGCGACATCCGCCACCATGGAGTCCATATCGGGCGGGAGTCGATCCGAGGCATGTTCTCGTCGGATCTGCGCGAAGTCGTGCTGAGCAACGACGGCTACATCCTGTCTTCGCCGTCGATCACGGTCGAAGGCGATCACGCCAGCGGGACATGGACCTGGCATAGGTTCCAGAGCGACTTCCAGACCGGCCTGGGCCGCGTTCGGATCTGGGGCCCCTGGTCGGAAGGACGCTACGAGGCCGAGTACCGCCGCGAAGACGGACACTGGCGTATCAGCCGACTGTGGTTCCGCGTGCATGCTCCGGATTCGGATGCCGAGATCGCGGCAGCCATAGCCCAGAACCGCACACTCGGGTCGGCTCTGCGCCCGCAGAACGTCCCGACCGACTGATCAGCCCGAGAGGACTCACGCCATGAAGCAGCGCCGCATGACCCTGACCACGTTCGTGCTCCCTCTGGGATACCACCGCAACAGCTGGCGCCGACCGGCCAGCCGCGCGGAGGAGGTTCCCGGCCTCGACTTCGTCGTCGACATCGCACAGCGTGCCGAACGCGCGCTCCTCGATGCGGTGTTCTTCGGCGATGTCGTCCATGGGAACACCGCGATGCGCGGCGACACCATGATGAACGGCTTCTACGAGCCGATGACCGTGCTCTCGGCGATCGCCGCGCGCACAACGCGCATCGGACTGATCGGTACGATCTCCACCTCCTTCAGCCACCCGTACAACGTCGCTCGTCAGCTGGCGGCGCTGGATCATCTGTCCGGCGGTCGCGCGGGCTGGAACATCGTCACCTCCACGGACGGCTATCAGAACTTCGGACTGGACGAGATGCCGGAGCCGGCCGAACGCTACCGACGTGCGACGGAGTTCGTCGAAGCCGTCATCGCGCTCTGGGACAGCTGGTCAGACGACGCCGTGGTGGTCGATCGCGCCGGCGGGAGATGGCTGGACACACCGCGCCTCCGGCCCATCGATTTCGCCGGGGAGTACTTCCGCATCCGGGGCCCGCTTCCTGGTCCGCGCTCGCCCCAGGGACGGCCGGTCATGGTCCAGGCAGGGTCGTCGGGACCCGGCATGGCGCTGGGCACAGCGGTCGCGGACGCCATCTACACCGCCCAGCCCGATCGCACCAAGGCGATCGCGTTCGCCGAGGAGTCACGACGCCTCATCGCCGCAGCGGGACGTGATCCGCGCCAGGTGAAGATCCTCCCCGGCATCGTACCGGTGGTGGCAGCCACCCAGGCCGAGGCGGATGAGATCGAGGCTGAGCTGTCGGAATACCTCGACTTCGAGCAGGGGCGCGCGCAGTTCGGCATCGACGCAGGCGCGGTGCTCGATGACATCGACCTCGACGACGTCATCCCCGCCGAGCGCTTCGCGCACAGCGAAGCCTCCACGTCCCGTCAGGCGCTGTTTCGTCACAAGGCGATCGAAGAGCGGTTGACGCTGCGCGAACTCATCGTCGACAGGGCGCGCTCGACCGGGCATCAGTGGATCGCCGGCACCCCGTCGAAGATCGCCGATGTGATGGCCGACTGGTTCGACGCGGGAGCCTGCGACGGGTTCAACCTCAACTCCCCCTACAACCCGGAGGGCTTCGAACGCATCTGCGATCTCCTCGTGCCGGAATTGCAGAACCGCGGCCTGTTCCGCACCGAGTACGAGGAGCCGATGTTGCGCGGTCACCTCGGCATCCCCCGCCCCTTGAATCTCTTCTGAGTGGACCCCCGATGAGCAACGACGTCATCATCATCCGCGCCGGGATCGATCCCGCGCACGTGATCGGCAAGCCTCCACCGCCACCATTGGCGCGGGAGCGGCAGGTACTGGGCGATGTCGTGCGCGAGAAGGATCTCGCCGTACCACTCCGCGACGGTTCGGTGCTGTACGTCGACGCCTACCTCCCCCGCGACCTCACGGGCACCGTGCCGGCACTGCTCGCCTGGGGTCCGTACGGGAAGCACTGGCAGACCGACCGGATGTTCCCTGGCTCGGATGTCGACGCCGGATGGATCTCCGAGCTCACCGGCTTCGAGGCGCCGGATCCCGCCTACTGGTGCGCCCACGGTTACGCCGTGATCTACGCCGATCCGCGAGGGCTGTGGCACTCCGAGGGGACCTTCCCGCACAACGGACCGCAGGAGCGCGACGACCTATACGACACGATCGAGTGGATCGGTGCCCAGGAGTGGTGCACCGGCTCGGTCGGCATGCTCGGCGTGTCATACCTTGCCGGCAGCCAATATCAGGCGGCAGCGGCCGGGCCGCCCTCACTCAAGGCGATCAGCCCGTGGGAATGCTTCTCGGACTGGTACCGCGAGTTCGGATTCCACGGCGGCGTCCCTGAGACGGGATTCCGGCCCCGTGTTGCACAGAACGTCTCCTATTCCCTGAGCTCGACAGAGGATCCGGACGCCAACATGGCGGCGCGTCCGCTGGATGGCCCCTACTACGCCGAGAAATACGGCGATCTCAGCGCGGTGAACATCCCCGCCTATGTGGTCGCCTCCTGGAGCGATCATGGGCTGCACACGCGCGGCACCCTCCGTGCGTACTCGCAACTCGGCTCGCCGGACAAATGGCTCGAAGTACACGGCCGCAAGAAGTGGCGGCACTTCTACGACCCGCAGAGCGTCGAGCGGCAGCGAGAGTTCTTCGACACCTTCCTGAAAGGCGAGAGCGGCAGGATGCGGGACTGGCCCCGCGTCCGCCTCGAGGTCAGGGACGGCGACGACACGGCGGGCTGGCGATGGACCAGCACCGAAGACTGGCCGCTTCCCGAGCGGTTCAAGATGCTCCCGCTCGACCTCTCCGCCGGCCTGCTCAGCACAGGAGACCTGAGTCGACCGTCCACGCGCACCTTCGACCCTGCCACCGAGAGCCTGCAGCTCACGCACACGTTCACGCGCGATGTCGACGTCGTCGGCCCCGCGTCGCTCCGCCTGCGACTCTCGGTCGACGACGAAGCCACCGACGCCGACGTCTTCGTCGCTCTGGAGAAGAGGGCTGCCGGCGGTGAGGCGGTGCATTTTCCCATCAACGCGCTCTTCGCCGATGGCCCAGTCGCACTGGGGTGGCTCCGCGCCAGCCATCGCGCGCTTGATACCGCACGCTCCACTCCCCTCGTCCCGTGGCATCCGCATCTCGAGGAGGAGCCGCTCATCCCTGGCACGCCGGTGGAACTCGAGATCGAGATCTGGCCGTCTGCCACTCGTTTCCGGGCCGGTGAGACCATCGTCCTCTCCGTGCAGGGTCGCGACGTGCTGCACCGTCCTGCGTCAGCCGGTGTCCCACCCCTCCAGATCCTCCATCAGGATCTGCGCAACCACGGACTGTGGACCGTGCACTCGGGTCCGGGCCTGGAGAGCGTGCTTCGTCTTCCCCTGCAGGAGATCCCGTCATGACCCGCTACGTCCTCGGTCGACTCGCCGCCGCCGTAGCAGTGCTGATCGCCCTATCCCTGCTCTCCTTTCTCATGGTCCGGCTGATACCGGGCGATCCGGTGGCGAACGTCATCAACACCGCGACGGCCTCCGCCGAGCAGATCGCCGAGGTTCGGGCACGTCTGGGACTCGACCGCCCGTGGCTGGAGCAGTACGTCGCCTGGCTCGGAGGCCTGTTGACCGGGCAGATGGGCGTGTCGCTGACGCAGCCGATCCCGATCAGCGAGCAGGTCGCGGCAAGGCTTCCCGTGACCCTCGAGCTCGCCCTGCTCGGCACGCTCTTCAGCATCCTGATCGGGTTCCCGCTCGGCATCACCGCCGCCATCTACCGCGGCCGCTGGCCGGACATCGCCATCCGCGCCGGCTCGTTCGTCCTCATTGCAGCGCCGGTGTTCGTGATCGCTGCCCTCATCGTGCTGGTCAATTCCACGACGCTGAAGCTGCCGTTGCTGACATACACGAGCTGGGCGACCGACCCGGTCGGCCATCTCGGCACCCTTCTCGTGCCTGGCCTCCTGCTCGGCGTTCCCATGGGGGCAGTCCTCGCCCGTTACATCCGCAACGCGCTGCTCGACACGCTCGACCTGGACTTCATCCGCACCGCACGTGCCAAGGGCGCCTCACCACGACGCCTCGCCCTGAAGCACGGGCTTCGAAACGCCATGATCCCGGTCGTCACCGTCCTCGGCGCACAACTGGCGGTGCTGGTGGGCGGAACGATCGTCATCGAGAACGTCTTCGTGCTGCCGGGGATGGGGACTGCCCTCATCTCGGCGATCAACACGACCGACTATCCGACCATCCAGACCCTGATCGTCATCCTCGGGGCGCTGTATGTGCTCATCAACCTCGTCGTCGACCTGAGCTATCCCCTTTTCGATCCGAGAGTAAGGCTGGTCAGTCGATGAACGTCCGCACCGACATCGTGCGCCTCTCCGTTCCGCGACGGCGAGCCGGGAACTGGGAGCTGTGGCTCGGCGCCGCGATACTCGCCGCTCTCATCCTCTTCGCGCTCACCTCCTTCCTTCCGAGCAGCGATCCGGATGCGTACTCATCGACGCCGTTCGCCCCTCCTTCGCTCGCGCACTGGCTGGGCACAGACAACCTCGGTCGCGATGTGGCCACGCGCATGGCCGTCGCCACCGGCAACGGGCTTCTCCTCTCGCTGGTCGCCACCGGGCTCTCGGCCGCGATCGGCACGACACTCGCTCTGGTCGCCGGCTACCTGGGCGGCGTATGGGACGCGCTGATCATGCGCGCACTCGATCTCGTCCTGTCCATCCCCGGCCTGCTCATGGCGCTGATGATCAAGGTCATCCTCGGGCCAGGGATGGGAACGCTCATCCTGACGATGGTGATCATCTTCTCGCCGGTGTTCGCACGGATCATGCGCGGACCGGTGCTCGCCGTCCGCGAACGAGGATTCGTCCGGGCCGCCGAGGTCGTCGGCCGCAATCGCGTCGCGATCGCCTGGCATCATCTCCTGCCGAACATCCTGACGCCGCTCTTCGTCACCGCGGCCGGGATCGCGGGAGAAGCCGTACTCGTCGAGGCCACCCTGAGCTATCTGGGCCAGGGCCTTCAGCCGCCGACACCGTCAGCGGGTCGCATGATCAACGAGTTCCAGAAGTTCATGACCGTGCAGCCTCTGCTCGTCATCGTCCCCGCGCTGTTCATCTTCTTCCAGGTGGCCGCCTGGAACCTGCTGGCCGACGGGCTGCAGAACAGCTTCGCGGCCACACGCGGCACGAGGCGCATGCGCCAGAGCATCGGGAGGTCGTCGCGCTTCACCGTGCGCCGGGCCCCCGCCGGCGCCGCATCACAGAACCCGGCATCATCCCACCCCTCCGAGAGGACACCCCTCGCATGATCCCTGTACACACCCGGCGTATCGCATTGGTCGCCGCCATCGTCGGCGCGGCGCTCGCGCTCACGACCGCCTGCTCCCCGACGACCCCTTCGACCGGCGGCGACGACGCCACGCCGACGAAGGGTGGCACGCTCAGCTACGCCGTCGATTCGCTTCCCGTGGGTGCCGCTCTCGATCCCATTCTCGGATCGGCGCCCTACGCCAACCGGTCCGTACTGGCGCAGACATATGACACGCTTCTGACCCGCGGTGATGACGGCCAGATCGAAGCAGGCGTGGCGAACGAGTGGACGACCGACGGCAACGCCTACGTCTTCACCATCCGCGACGACCTCACCTTCGCCGACGGCGCCCCGGTCACCGCTGAGGACGTAGCGTTCTCACTCAACGAGGCCGCGCCGTTGATGCCCGACCAGTGGGTCGGCTTCGCAGGCGCCTCGGTGACCGAATCCGGCGACGTGCGTGTCGACTTCGCTGCGTCGAACGGGGCGTTCCTCCCCATCCTGTCGTCCTGGTCCGGTGTCTTCATCATCAGCGAAGCCTGGTACAAAGAAACCGCTCCCGAAGACCGTTCGCGCACGACCAACGGCTCCGGTCCGTTCGTCGTGTCGGAGTGGGAAGACGGCGTGAGTCTCACGATGACCAAGAACCCCGAGTACCGCGGCGCGGCTGACGTGCATCTGGACAAGATTGAGTGGGTTCTCGCTGTCGACGACACGACTCGTCTCGCCATGCTCCAACAGGGCCGCGTCCAGATGGCCGATCTGAGCGATCCACTGCTCGCCCAGCAGGCCGAGGCGTCCGGATTCCTCCCGGGCTCGTCTCCCGACTTTCGCACCCTCCTGATGCTCATCAACGCAGCGGGCGGGCCACTCGCCGACGTGAACGTGCGTCGGGCAATCTCCCTCGCCATCGATCGCGAGGAGGTCATCGACGTCGGTCTGGGCGGAGCAGCCCAGCTGACTCTCGCGATCCCGCCGGGAGACCCCGGCACGGTTCGCCCGACCAAGGACACGCCCTTCTACACGCAGGACATCAATGAGGCCAAGTCACTCCTGGCTGAGGCCGGAATGACGGATGTCTCGTTCGATCTCACGTACGCCGGCGACCTTAGCGCCGCCGACGTCCCCGCCCTCGAGGTCATCAAACAACAACTCGCCAAGGCGGGCATCACGATGAATCTGCGTGCCGTCGAGTGGCCCGCGATCGCAGCGGTACTCGGAGGCGCCGCGCCGGCGCCCGGGCTCACTCTTCTACCGGCGATCGCTCAGTCCGACATCTCCGGGTACTTCGCAGCGGTGTCGATGGGCATTTTGGACTTCTGGGGCGACTCACCCGATGTGGTTACCGCTCACCAGCTCGTCGGAGAGCTCATCAGCGAGACAGATCAGAAGACACGCGCCGACATCGCTGCCGAACTGTCGAACGAGATCGCGGATCAGGTGCTGGTGCTCACCCCGGCAGCCAACGCCCAGGGCTACGAGGTCCTGTCGCCGACAGTCAAGGGATACACACCTGATCCCTACATGGCACGCACGTCGCTCCGCGACGCGTGGATCTCCGGCTGATCGACTGAGACGACGAGGAGAGAACGTGGACGCGCTGCGAATCGACGCGCTGACCGTCGCCTACGGCGGCCGCACGGTGGTCGACGGTGTCTCGATCACCGTCGGCGCTGGGGAAGTCGTCGGTATCATCGGCGAGTCCGGATCCGGGAAGTCCACGATCGCGATGGCCGCCCTTGGTCTGCTGCCGGCAGCGGCAGACCTCAGGGCGGACACGCTCGAGATCGCTGGCGAATCGATCGCGGGAGCCGACGAGCGCCGCCTGTGCGACCTGCGCGGCCGTGTCGCCGCGATGGTCTTCCAGGAGCCGATGACCGCGCTCAACCCCACCATGAGAATCGGCGCCCAGATCGGCGAGGTCCTGGAAATCCACCGCCTCGCCGATCGCCGAGCGGCGCGCTTGCGTGCACGAGAACTGCTCGAACTGGTGCGCATACCCGACCCCGATCTGAGAATGCGTCAGTACCCGCACCAACTGTCGGGCGGGCAGCGACAGCGGGTGCTGATCGCGATGGCTATCGCCTCGAATCCGTCGCTGCTCGTCGCCGACGAGCCGACGACTGCGCTCGATGTCACGGTCCAAGCACAGATCCTCACTCTGCTGCTTGAGTTACGCGAACGTCTGGGCATCGGCATCCTGCTTATCTCGCACGATCTCGCGATGGCCGGATCGGTGTGCGATCGGATTGCGGTCATGCGCCACGGTCGGATCGTGGACCAGGGCATTCCCTCGAGCGTCCTACAGAGTCCCCGCGATCCCTACACTGCCGCACTTCTCGCGTGCGCGCCCGGTCCTGAAACACCTCCGCGAATCCGGTTGAGTGTCGTCGATCGGGTAGAGGACCACCCGTCCTCCCCACTCACCGGTCCGATCGACCACGTCGAATCCGCGGCCGGCACCCCTTTCGTGCGATTCGTCGACGTGACGAAGCGCTTCCGCGTGCGCGGCGGCGAGGTGCAGGCCCTCCGGGGCGTGGACTTCGACGTCCGGCGCGGCGAGACCTTCGGCGTGGTTGGCGAGTCGGGCTCTGGCAAGAGCACGTTGGCGCAGATCGCCACGCGCATGGAGCGACCAACGTCCGGTCGGGTCGAGTTCGACGGCGTCCCGCTGGCCTCGATGCGAGGCCAGGCGCTTCGCGCGCACCGTCGCCGCGTGCAGATCGTATTCCAGGACCCCAACGACACCCTCGATCCCCGCCAGCCGGTCGGCTCCTCGATCGCCGAGCCGTTGCGCGCCGCGGGCACGGCGACCGCGGCCACGCGTGCGCGCGTCGCCGAATGCCTCGAACTGGTCGGTCTCGATCAGGACGCGGTGTCGCGGCGACCCCATGAGTTCTCGGGCGGACAGCGACAGCGGATCGCCATCGCCCGTGCAATCACTACGGCACCCGAGCTGATCCTGCTCGACGAGCCGACCAGTGCGTTGGACGTCTCGGTGCAGGCGCAGATTCTCAACCTTCTGGTGGATCTGCAGCGCTCCCTGGGGATGACCTACCTGTTCATCTCCCATGACCTTGCCGTCGTGCGCCATCTGTCTCATCGCGTCGCCGTGATGAAAGAAGGACAGGTGGTCGAGCTGAACGACGCCGAGCAGATCTTCGCCCACCCCGTCCAGGACTACACACGCCGCCTCCTCTCTGCGGCGCTGCACCCGATCTCGGAGGCCATCTCATGACCATGAACCTCATACTGCTCGGTGGACGGGTCGACGGTGAACAGCCAGAACGCGCCGCGGCGGTCGGCATCTCAGCCGGCCTGATCGCGGCCATCGGCTCGCGCGAAGACGCGAGCCGATGGGCGCTCGCTCCGGATGGCGTGGTTCTCGACCTCGGAGAGTCGACGATCGTCGCCGGTCTCAGCGACCCACACTCGCACCCGATCCACGGCCTCCCCGTCATCCGCGGAATTGACCTCACGACGGCACGGAACCGTGCGGCCCTCGTCGAGGCGATCGCGGACGAAGCGGCCCGACGCGAACCTGGCGAATGGCTGCTCGGGTGGGGACTCCATCCCGACGCGCTGGAGGGTCCGGCGGACTCTGCTGCCATCGACGACGCAGCACCGGACCATCCCGTCTTCGTGCGGTTCTTCGACTTCCACGCGGGTATCGCGAACACCCGTGCGATGCGCGAAGCGGGAGTGCACGGTTCCATGCCCCTGGAAGGCAGCGCATCCGTCGTCGTCGACCCCGACGGTGTACCGACCGGTCTCCTGCAGGAGATGGCGGCGATGGAGCTCGTACTGGAGGCAATGCCACCGCTCGCCGAGCTTCAGCGGCGCGCTGACCTGCGCACACTCTTTGAGGGGATGGCGAGCACAGGTCTAACGGCGACGCACTCGCTGAGTTTCGATCCGAGCTGCATCGACCTGCTCACCGAGCTCGAACGCGAAGCGCCGCTCCCGCTGCGGGTGCGGCTCTCCCCGGCCGTTCGTGAAGAGGCGGGAGGAGCAGACATCGAAGACATCATCGCGCTCCACGGCACGGGCGGGCGGGACTGGAGCGTCGAGGGTGCCAAGTTCTTCCTGGACGGCACGATCGACAACGGCACCGCATGGCTGTCGTCGCCCGACAGCCATGGCGAGTCGAATGCCTCGATCTGGTCAGACGTGTCTTCGTACGCCTCTGCCGTAGCCCGTTTGCACGCGGCGGGGATCCCGACGGCGACGCACGCCATCGGAGATGCCGCGGTCGCGTACGCGTTGGATGCGCTCGAGGCGCTGCCACCCGGGCTTCCCGGGCTCCGGCACCGCATCGAGCACGTCGAGACCGTCGATGCCGAGCTCGTGCGGCGGTTCGCCGCGAGCGGGGTGATCGCAAGCATGCAGCCCGCACACGCCGTCACCTCGATTCGCGCCGATGGGGAAGACGAGTGGTCGCGTCGTCTCGGTGCGCGCGCAGCCGATGCGTTCCCCGCCCGGTCGATAATGGATGCCGGCGGTACCGTCGCCTTCGGCTCCGACTGGCCGATCGGCACGTACGACCCTCGCGAGATCATGGCGATGGCTCGGCTGCGACGGATGCCTGGCTCGTCGAACGATCCGGTACGCCCCGAACAGGCGGCCACGGCCCGCCAAGCGCTCGACGGCTACACCCGGGCTGTCGCGCTGATCCACGGCACCGCCCACCTCGAAGGCTCGGTGCAGGTCGGGTATCGAGCAGACCTCACCGTGTTCGCGTCGGACCCGCTCGAAGTCGCTGCCGACGAGCTTCCTGAGCTGAGCGTGCTCGCCACGGTCGTCTCAGGCCGCCTGTCTTTCGCGCACCCCTCGCTGGCTGGAGGTCTCCGATGACCGCGTCCGTCGGCGGCGGCGCGGCGGATGCGGTGCGCCGACGCTACCGCGAGTATCTCGAGGCCTTCAACGGGAAGGATCTCGTCGCGCTGGAGGGTTTTCTCTCGCCGGATATCGTCTTCGAATGGGGCGATGTCATGGACGATCTCGTCGGACGTGAGGCGTTCTTCTCTTTCTACCGCACTGCTTGGCAGTACCTGGACGAGAACGTCAGCGCGACCATTGTGTCGGCCGACGACGAGCGCATCGTCGCGGACGTCCGCAACGAGCTGACCGTGGTGCGGGACTGGACTGATTCTCCGCTGCGTCCCTATCGCGCCGGCGAGACGCATAGCCTTGCCGGACTCATGACCTACGACCTGCGCGACGGCATGATCGTCCGGATATCGTGACCGACCCACACCTCAAGGACTCGATGTGATCGACCTCTCTCTCACCGTCACTCCCACGCACTCCCCTCGTTTCCCCTTCCTCGCACCCGGCGGATGGCAGACGCTGCCGCATCCGCCACTCGAGGATGCGGGATACGTCTGCGAGGACTTCACCGCATCCGGCACGGCGCGAGTCTTCGAAGGCGACCAGCGCGAGAGTGTGGGGACCACTGCGTATACGACGCGCGTGCTCGCGATCCGTCCCTCCCACGACCACGAGTTCAGCGGCGTCGTCCACATCGAACTGATCAATCCGTCCAGCGGGACGGACTACCCGATGTACTGGCCGGACGCCGGCTTCCACCTCATGGCACGGGGCGACGCGTACCTCGGCGTGACCTGCAAGTCGGTGACTGCCGACGACCTGCGCACCGAAGATCCCGAGCGCTACGAGACGCTGAGCATTCCGCACGACAGCGCCGTGTGGGACATCCTCGGAGCGGTCGCGGCCGCCACGCACCTGCCTGCCGCCGGCGGCCTTCTCCCCGGGTTCCGGCGTCCGGAGCGCCGCGTCGCCACCGGGTGGTCGCAGTCGGGCAGCTTTCTACGGACGTACCTTTCCGAGCGGCTCCACGAAGAGCACACCACCGTACTCGGTGTCGGCGGGAGCGAGATCATCGACGGCTACCTGATCGGTGTCTCCAGCGGCGGATTCGGGCCGATGGGCTACGTCGAGATCGGGCGCGACGGCGAAATGGACCTCGATGAGAACTTCGCCCCCACGGGTGAAACCGTCGGCCAGCTCGCGCTAGATGATGCACGCCGCATCATCCTCGACCCGCCCGTGCCGGTGATCGAGTACATGAGCGAGGACGAAGCGATGCAGCATGTCTGGCATCGGCGACCGGACGGCGATACTCACGGCGACGCATACCGCTGCTACCAGGTGCCAGGGCGCGGCCACGAGACCGGGCTGCTCGCCACGAGCGCGCGAGCGGTCGAGCAGCATCTCGACATCTCCGACACATCACTGGACGACCACGACCCGCTCCGGCATCCCGCCAGCCGTTGGCTGATCGCGGCGGCCGTCTCCCATCTCGTAGCGTGGCTCGATGGCACTGTGCCGCCCCGAGCGCAGCCGTTGCGCGTGCGTGCAGATCGAGGAGCGAGCCGCGATCCGCGAGGAGTCGACTACCGCGCCGTGAAGCCCGTGGTCGACGCCGACGGTCACGCGATCGGCGGCCTGCGCTATCTGGAGATCGATCTGCCCGTGCGCCGGGCGGTGCCGGTCGAGACGGGCAGGCACATCATGCGCGTCTGGCGCTCCGAGGTGTTGACGCGGCAGGAGGCCGATCGACGATACGGCGGGCCGGAAGGATACCGGGCGCTCCTCCGCTCCCATGCCGCACGGCTCGTCACGGCGGGCTGGCTGCTGCCCGAACATGCGACGGCCGCGATCGCCGATGCCATGGCGGCCTATCCTCACGACACAGACTGATCGCTCGCGCGGGCCATCGCCCGGCGCACCCGGTGCCGTACGCCGGCCGGGGCTGCATGATTCCTGGACACACCGAAGCGCTTCCGAGGTTATCCACAGGATCATTCTCGCGGCAGCCCGCGGAGCGTCCAACGCGCACATTGCCCGGCGGAAGGCGTGCATGTGGACACGGTCCGCAAATGGCGTTCCAGGTTCGCGGCCGACAGGCTGGACGGGCTGCAGGGCGGGCGAATTGGTGGGCACCCGCTTTCCTCACCCCGGTCTTCCGAAGGTTCGGTCTTCGCAAAGAGGGTCGTGAACCGCAGACATCAACCGCCGATGTGTCCTGAACCAGCGCAGTGCGATGTGCCGACGTTCCGCGCCGGAGACCCGACTTCGCGCATCGCTTCAGCCCGGATTCAGCGTCGAACGGCCACACTGGAAGAATGCGGATCCTGGTGGTGGACGACGAGGCGCGCCTGGCCGAGGGTGTGCGCCGCGGTCTCGAGGCCGAGGGGTTCGCCGTCGATGTCGCGCACAACGGCGTCGACGGACTCTGGCGGGCGCGGGAGGTGCGCTACGACGCGATCGTGCTCGATCTGATGATGCCCGGCATGAGCGGGTGGAAGGTCTGCGAGGCGCTGCGCACCGAGGAGAACTGGACGCCCGTGCTGATGCTCACCGCGAAGGACGGCGAATGGGATCAGGTCGAGGCGCTGGAGACCGGGGCCGACGACTACGTCACGAAACCGTTCTCGTTCGCGATCCTGGTGGCGCGGCTGCGCGCGCTCGTACGCCGAGGAGCCGTCGCCCGCCCGACGATCCTGGAAGCGGGCGATCTGCGGCTCGACCCCGCCGCGCACCGCGTCTGGCGCGGCGAGAACGCTGTCACGGTCACCGCTCGGGAGTTCTCCGTGCTGGAGTACCTGATGCGCCACCGTGGCCAGGTGCTGTCCAAACGCGCACTCATCGACGGCGTCTGGGACGACGACTTCGACGGTGACCCGAACATCGTCGAGGTGTATGTCGGCCACCTGCGCCGCAAGCTCGACAAGCCGTTCGGCCGCGAGGCCATCGAGACCATCCGCGGTGCGGGCTACCGGCTGGCGGCGGACGGTGGCTAGCCGTGGGTGGCGCTCGGTGCACGGCAGGACGACACTCGGGGCGACTGCCGTCGTCGCGGTCGCCTTGCTCGTCGGCGCGTTCTCGTTCTACGGCGTTCTCAGCACCAGCATCCATGGCAGCACGGAGCGCGCGGCTGAACTGCGCCTCGATGAACTCGTCGAACGTGTCGACGGCACCCGCGGCGACGTGGTCGACGCGGTCGACGACGAGATCGTGCAGCTCATCGGACCAGACGGATCGGTCAGTGCCGCCAGCGAGGATGCCCGCGAAGCGCTGGGGTCGAACGCGATCGCCGTCTCCGACGACGCGCAGACTCTCATCGTCGACGAGGAGCAGATGCTTGTCGTCTCGGAAGACCTCGACGGCGACCAGACTCTCGTGCTCGCCGTCTCGATGGAGGACGACGCGGAGACCCTGACGACAGTCTCGACCCTGCTGGCCGTCGCCGTCCCGCTGATCCTGCTCCTCGTCGCGGTGACCACGTGGCTCGTCGTCGGGCGCGCGCTCCGCCCGGTCGAGCGCATCCGCGAACACGTCGACGGCATCACCGCTGAGCGCCTCCACCAGCGCGTGCCCGTGCCGGCGACAGCAGATGAGATCGCCGCGCTGGCGACCACCATGAACGGCATGCTCGATCGGCTGGATGCCGCGGCCACCGCGCAACGTCGGTTCGTGTCGGACGCGTCGCATGAACTGCGCTCCCCACTCGCGACCATCCGCCAGCATGCGGAGCTTGCACAGGCACACCCCGACGTGACGAGCATCGGCGAGCTCGCCGAGGTCGTGTCGGAGGAGGGGCTGCGTCTGCAGGGCATCGTCGAGTCGCTGCTGCTGCTCGCCCGGCTCGACGAGGGCGCGAGCGTCCAAGGTCAGGCGGTGGATCTCGACGACATCGCGCTCAGCGAGGTGCGTCGGTTGCGTGCGGTGGGGCTGGAGGTCGACGGGTCCGGCATCCGCGCCGCGCGTGTGCATGGTGACCCGCGCCTGCTGGGTCAGCTCGTGCGCAATCTCGCCGACAACGCTGTCCGCCACAGCCGCGGCCGAATCGCGATCGGCGTGACCCCATCGGATCGACATGTGTTCGTCACAGTCGAGGACGACGGTACCGGCGTCCCCGCCCAGGAGCGCGAGCGCATCTTCGAACGCTTCGTCCGGCTCGACGAGGCGCGCAGCCGCGATGCCGGGGGCAGCGGACTCGGCCTCGCGATCGCGCGCGGCATCGCAGGATCCGCCCACGGTGCTCTGGCGGTCGACGACTCTCGCTGGGGCGGCGCCCGCTTCGTGCTCACGCTTCCACTCGGCGACTGATCTCCGGTTCCTGAAGAAGCCTTCAGGACGCTTCAGGAAGGCTTCAGTGCCTGCGCGAGACGATCATCATATGGACGACAAGACACCCATCCCAGACCAGACTCCCGACCACGCCCCTCGTCACACCCCGGAGTCCGGGCCCGACGCTCAGACGGCTTCCGTGACGCCGACTTCCGGCGAGGCACCGCACTCGGCGGCACCGGCCTCGGCTCCCGCCGAGGCGAAGCCTGGACGCAAGCGGGCGCTCCTCATCGGAGGCGGCATCGCGGCGGCCGTGCTGCTCGCCGGCGGCGGCATCGCGATCGGTGCGGCGGTCGGCGACGAGTTCGGCGATGACGACAGTTCATCGGTATCCGACGACCCCCGCCACGATGGTGCCCACGACGATGATGCGTCCCGCGACGACAGCGATCACGACGACAGCGCTGACGACGGGGGTGCGCCCTCGAACGGCAGCGGCTCAGGCACCAGTATCGGAACGGCGTCGGCCGACGAGCTGATCGCGATCGCGGATGCCGCGCGTGACGCCGCCGACGGAGATGTGACGTCGATCGATGCGAAACGCGACGGCACCTGGGAGGTGCAGTTGACGAACGCCGCAGGCGACGAGACCGAGGTCCGCGTCGACGAAGGGCTTGCAGCCTCGGTCATCTCGACCGACCCGGCCGACGGCGACGACACGGCCGCCAGCCTGAGCCTGGACGACGAGACGATCCGCTCGCTGGTCACCGCCGCACTCGCCGAGGCCGACGGGACGATCACGGACCTCGACGTCGACGGCGACGGGGACGACGTGAGCCCATACGACGCCTCGGTCCTCACCTCGGACAACCGCTCGATCGACATCGACTTCAGCGCGGACTTCGCCGTCATCAGCACCGACATCGACGATTGAGCGGGACACATCCCGCTCAATCGATAGCCCGGCCGGTCAGTGCTTCCCGGCCAAGAGTTCTTCGCGAAGGATGCCGGCACCAGCGCTTAGTGCGTGCAGCTTGCCGCGCGCAACGTCGCGCGGCAGCGGCGCCAGACCGCAGTTCGTGCTCGCGATGAGCTTCTCCGCGTCGACGAAAGGAAGTGCATCCCGCAGGGTGTCTGCCACTTCCTGCGGGGTTTCGATCGTGTGGCTGACCACATCGATCGCTCCGAGCATGATCTTCTTGCCGCGGATGAGCTCTATGAGGTCCAGGGGGACGTGAGAGTGGTGGCTCTCCAGGGAAATGGTGTCGATGCTCGATCGCTGCAGAAGCGGGAACGACTTCTCGTACTGGCGCCACTCCTCCCCGAGAGTCGCCTTCCAGTCGGTGTTCGCCTTGATCCCGTAGCCGTAGCAGATGTGCACCACGGTCTCCGCGCGCAGCCCTTCAGCGGCCCTCTCCAGCGCTGCCACGCCCCAGTCCTGCACGTCATCGAAGAAGACATTGAAGGACGGCTCGTCGAACTGGATGATGTCGACTCCGGCCGCCTCGAGTTCCCTCGCCTCTTGATTGAGGATCGTCGCGAACTCCCAGGCCAGTTTCTCGCGGCTCTTGTAGTGGCGGTCGTAGAGAGTGTCGATCATCGTCATCGGGCCGGGCAGCGCCCACTTGATCGGCTGATCGGTCTGCTGACGGAGGAACTTCGCGTCCTCGACGAACACGGGCTTCTCGCGGCTCACGGCGCCGACGACCGTAGGCACGCTCGCGTCGTACCTGTCGCGGATCCGGACCGTCTCCCGCTGTTCGAAATCGACACCGGAGAGATGCTCGATGAACGTCGTGACGAAGTGCTGGCGCGTCTGCTCCCCGTCACTGATGATGTCGATGCCCGCGTGCCGCTGCTCCTGGACGGCGATGCGCAGCGCGTCCTGCGTGCCTTCGACCAGCGCGTCACCCTCCAACTTCCAGGGGGACCAGAGGGTTTCGGGCTGGGCGAGCCAGGACGGCTTCGGCAGGCTGCCGACGATGGAGGTGGGAAGCAGCGTGTTCATGGTCGGTGATTCTCCGTTGGTCATCCGACAGGAACGAGGGAGTTGGCCGCCCACTGCTCGAGAAGGTCGCCGTGCGGCTTCATGAGGTGTTCGTGCGCATAGTTCCCCTGCTCGGCCGCGAGCCGGCTGCGCTCGTCGCGATCGTAGGCGATCTTCGTCACCGAGTAGTCCTGCTGCTCGAGGCTCGGTTGATAGACGCTCGACGCTGCCGAGTTCGCGTTGTAGATCTCCGGTCGGTAGATCTTCTGGAACGTCTCCATCGTGCTGATCGTGCCGATGAGCTGGAGGTTCGTGTAGTCGCCGAGCAGATCGCCGCGGAAGTAGAACGCGAGCGGCGCGACGCTGCCGCGCGGCATGAAGTATCGGACCGAGAGCCCCATCTTGCCGAAGTACTCGTCGGTCAGCGAGGGATCTTTCTGCTCGTACTCGACGCCGAGGATCGGATGGTGATTCTCGGTGCGACGGTACGTCTTGCTCGTCGAGACACTGATGCAGATCACCGGCGACCCGGTGAAGCGCTCCCGGTAGGCCGGCGAGTCGAGGAAGTGCTGGAAGAGCTTGCCGTGCAGATCACCGAAGTCGGCGGGGACGGCGAACCCGCCCGCAGCCTCGCTGGCCGCCGGCAGCCGCACACTGAAGTCGAAGTCGCGGACGTAGGACGAGAAGTTGTTCCCCACGATCCCCTGACTCCGCTTTCCGGTGAGACGGTCGAGGATCCGGATGTCCAGGACCTCGAGCAGCGGGAACTCCTGATCCTCACTCTCTGCGGCGAACTGCACCGCGACGGACACGATCTCGAGTTCGACCGTGTAGCGGCCGCGATTCGGGTTGTCCCAGTCCGCGAGATCGTTGAACCGTCGGTCGATCATCGTCAGGGCGTTGCGGAGATTCTGCTGACGGTGCTCACCACGCGCCAGGTTGGCGAAATTCGTGGTGATCCGAGAATCGTCCGATGGACGGTAGTCCTCGTCGAAACGGGTCTTCGTGATTCGGAACGTGAATTCGTGCGCCATGGAGATGCCAATCGATGAGCTGATCGGCCGGGCTCGGCCTCGCAAGCAGGGGTATCTCCATGGTGGCGGCTGCGCGGCCCATCGAGAAATGTGCTGCGACTATGCCATGACATAGTCTGAGGCTATGGCTAAGCGCTCAAGCGGCATCACTCTGCAGCAACTCACCTACTACATCGAGGTGGCCGCGGAGGGCTCGATCAGCGCCGCCGCGGATCTGCTCTATGTCGCCCAGCCCACCATGTCCGCGGCGATGAAGGATCTGGAGAGCAGAGTGGGGCGCGTGCTACTCCTCCGCTCCGCCCGGGGCGTGACGCTCACCACCGACGGTGCGGAGTTCCTGGGGTACGCCCGGCAGGTCGTCGAGCAGGTGGCGCTCCTCGAACAGCGATACCTCGGGCGCCCTCCGTCACGGCGCCTGCTCGGGGTGTCGACGCAGCACTACTCGTTCGCCGTCGACGCGCTGGTACGGATGGTGAAGGCGACCTCGGCGGCCGAGTACGAGTTCTCACTGCGGGAGACGCGCACGTGGGACATCATCGAAGACGTCCGCACCCTCCGCAGCGAGCTGGGGATCCTCTACCGGAACGACTTCAACCGCAACGTCATCGACAAGCTGCTGCGGGACTCCGGGCTCGCTTTCCATCCGCTCTTCGTCGCCGAGCCGCACATCTTCATCTCCCGCAAGAACCCGCTCGCCTCTCGTGATCGCGTCACCCTCGACGACCTCGCCGATGTGCCGCGGCTCACGTTCGACCAGGGCGCGAACAACTCGTTCTACTTCGCCGAGGAGATCCTCTCCACCCTCTCGAGCCCGCAGGAGATCCGAGTCTCCGACCGCGCGACCATCTTCAACCTCATGATCGGTCTCGACGGGTACACCATCTCGACAGGCATCATCAGCGACGACCTCGACCCTGAGATCGTCGCCATCCCGCTCGATGTCGACGAGCGAATCGAGATCGGCTGGATCGGTCACTCGGCGATCCCCCTCACCGAGCAGGCACAGCGCTTTCTCGCCGAGCTGCGGACCGTCGTCTCCGGATTCGGGGTGACCCTGCTGGGCTGACCCTGTCCGCCGGTCAGTCCGTATCAGTGTTCGTGGTCGCCACCGGAGGCGTGCACATGGGCCCGCTGGCCCTGCCTCCCGACCAGGCTGAGGTACTCGACCGGCCCCGCGCTCGTGGCTCCGAACCAGTGCGGCGTGCGGGTGTCGAACTCAGCCGCTTCGCCTGCCTGCAAGCGCAGATCCTGGTCGCCGAGCACCAGACGCAGGGTACCGTTGAGCACGAAAGCCCAGTCGAATCCTTCATGTGAGCGCAGGTCCGGCATCATGTCGTCGCTCCCGGTCGGGAGAACGAACTTGTACGCCTGGACGCCTCCGGGACGGCGCGTGAGCGGGATGATGACCGAGCCGTCAGCGCATGCCATCGGCCGCAGATCGATACGGGGATTCGCGGTGCGGGGCGCGTCGACCAAGGAGTCGAGGGTGACGCCGTAGTAGCGGGCCAGCGGAAGCAGCTGCTCCAGCGTCGGCCGCCGAAGGCCTGCTTCCAGCCGGGAGAGGGTGCTCGTCGAGATCCCGGTCTCGTCGGCGAGTGTGGTCAGGGTGATGTCGCGGCGCAGCCGAAGATGCTTCAGGCGCAGGCCCACCGTGTCGAGGGTCTGATCGATGTGTTGGGTCATCCCCCTATTTTGCCATTCGGCAAGATAGATTGCCAACGCGAATGATCTGGGTGATCCTGGTACTCACATCACGGACAAACGGGAGGACTGCGCCTTGCGCACCACACATGATCACGGCCGGACGAGCGCATGATGGCGGAGTTCGACAAGGACTACTGGGAGGATCAGTGGGGTCCCACCACCGCTGGCCACGAACGCCGGCTCCCGGTCAACCCCTATCTCACGGCCGAGACCGCGCATCTGCCCGTCGGCACGGTTCTGGATGCGGGCTGCGGAACGGGAACCGAAGCGCTCTGGCTTGCCGAACAAGGCTGGGACGTCACGGCTGCCGACATCTCCGCGACCGCACTGGCTGAGGCACGGGTTCGTGCTGCTGCCGCCGGTATGGGCGAGCGCGTCGACTGGGTGGAAACCGACCTGTCGAAGTGGGAGCCGGGACGGACCTGGGACCTCGTGGTCACCAACTACGCGCATGCGCAGATCGGGCAGCTCCCGTTCTACCGGCGTATCGCCTCCTGGGTCGCCCCTGGCGGAGCGCTCCTCATCGTGGGGCACCTCCACGGCCAGCATCGCGACGTTCACCACGGACACGACCATCCCGAGGGAGCGACGGCGACGCTGGAGGGGATCACGAACCTGTTCGACTCTCCGGAGTGGCGGATCGAGTCAGCGTATGAGCACACCCGCACGGTCCGTCCCGGCGGCTCCCCGGTGCAATTGCGCGACGTGATCGTCCGCGTCCACCGACTCACCTGACCCACCCTTCCCCCTTCGCGCGCCGAGGTCTTTCAACCTCGGCGCTGCTTCGCCCTGCCTGCGAACACGCACACAGGGCACATCACCATGAAAGGAAACACCACCCGCTATGACCTCCATCACTCACGCCGACGCAGAGGGCGATGCGCCCGTCATCGAGGATCCCCGTCGCAGACGCGCGATTCTCTGGGCCGTCGGCATCGCCTTGATGGCCGTTGTCGCCTCGGTGACCGGTCTCAACGTCGCACAGCCGCAGCTTGCGACGACCTTCGATGCATCACAGGGACAAGTGCTCTGGATCATCAACACCTACACACTCACTCTCGCAGCCCTCCTCCTGCCGCTCGGAGCCCTGGGCGATCGCCTCGGGCGCAAGCCCGTGCTCATCATGGGCCTCGTGATCTTCGGTGTCGCGAACGTCGCCGGGGCCATCGCTCCGGTCATGGAGGTCATGATCGCATCCCGACTGTTCAGCGGCATCGGTGCGGCACTGATCATGCCCGTCACGCTGTCGGTGATCACCTCCTCGTTCCCGGACAAGGAGCGGTCCAAGGCGATCGGGGTGTGGAGCGCCGTCGCCGGGGGCGGTGGCATCGTCGGCATGTACCTCTCCGCCGTGCTGGTCGACATCGCGTCCTGGCGCTGGCTGTTCGCGCTCCCCATCGTGCTCACCGCAGCTGCCCTGCTGATCGGCACGCGCTCAGTGCCGAACTCCCGAGAGAAGGCGCCAGGCAGGTTCGATGCCCTGGGAGCGCTGACGTCGATCGTCGCGACGGTGGGCTTCACCTTCGCTCTGCACGAGGCACCGTCCGTGGGCTGGACCGACCCGGTGGTGCTGACCACGCTGATCGCGGCTGTGCTCGCCACCGTGGTGTTCATCGTGTGGGAGTTGCGCACCCGGTTCCCGCTGCTGGACATTCGACACTTCCGCAAGCGCGGACTCTCGTCCGGCGCCACGCTCCTGCTCGTGTGGTTCGGCGTCCTGGGCGGGGTGTCCCTGGTGCTGTACCCGTTCTTCCAGGTCGTCCTCGGATGGAGCGGACTGCTGTCCACTCTCGCCATGATGCCCATGGCACTGCTGATGATGCTCGCCTCCGGGCTCGCCCCTCGGCTGACAGCACGAATCGGAGCTCGGGCCTCCATGGTCATCGGACTCACCATCGCCACCACGGGGCTCACGCTCATGGCCGGATTCGTGTCCGCTGACGGCGGATACCTCAGCGTGCTGCCCGGACTCATCACGATGGGACTCGGCGCGGGCCTGGCGATGACGCCCTCGACCGAAGCGATCACCTCCTCGCTTCCTCGCGAGCAGCAGGGTGTCGCCTCGGCCCTGAACGACCTCTCCCGAGAGCTCGGTGCGGCCCTGGGCATCGCGCTTCTGGGTGGTGTGCTGGTGGCCGGATACCAGAGTGCGATCGCCGGACGCCTTTCCGGTGTGCCCGAAGAGTTCGCGGCGACAGCGCGCGAAGGCATCGCCAACGCCACCGCGGTCAGCCAGAGTGCCGGGGACTATGCGGAGCAGATTCGCACTGCAGCGAACGAGGCGTTCATCGCCGGCTGGCAGCAGGCCATGTGGGTCGGCGTCGCCGTCATGATCGTCCTCGTCATCTTCATCCTCTTCCGCGGCCCCAAGGGCGCTGCCCCGACTGCGTCGCCGGTGGACGAACCCGACGGCCTGGCAGAGGACTTCGCTGACGCCGACACCGCGCGGCACGCCGACTGATCATGAAAACGACAGTCGCCAGGCCCGTGCAGGTCGAAGTGTGGTCCGATCCCCAGTGCGTGTGGTGCTTCATCGCGCATCCGAGGTTTCAGAAGGCCGTCGCAGCGTTCGACGGACAGGTCGAAGTGACGTTTCGGTCCTTCGAGCTGCGCCCCGGCGTGCCCACCGAGATCGACAAGGAGCTTCAGATGGCACAACACGCCGGCGCGTCCCCTGGACGCGTCGAGGCCGTCACCGCGCAACTCACACAGCTCGCCCATGCCGAAGGAATGAGTTTTCGTCCCGACCTCACCCGGCCGACGAACTCGCACCTCGCCCTGGAACTGCTCCATCACGCCCAGCAGAGCGGACACCGGGCTGCACTGACCCGCCGAGTCTTCACTGCGTACTTCACCGAGGGGAGACACATCGGACACGTCGACGAACTCGTCGATCTTGGTCGCGAGATCGGCATGGATCCTGAGGCCGCACGAGAAGTCCTACTCGACCGCCGCCACCGCGCCGCGGTCGATCAGGACGGCGAACGGCTCCGCGCACTCGGCGCGAGCGGCGTGCCCCTCCATGTGATCGACGGGAAGTGGGGCATCTCCGGTGCCCAGCCTGTGCACGTCTACCTCGAAGCGCTGCAGAGATCGGTAGAAGCATGAGCCGGCACGCCGTGCGGGAGCACTGAGGCCCGATCAACTCTCACCAACGAGAAAGTCCCGGAAACTCTTGAGTTTCCGGGACTTCTTGGTCGGGCTGACAGGATCTGAACCTGCGCCCCTTTTAGTTACCACCTTCGATGGGAGCACCGACGAGCAGTTGGAGGTGCTGTGCGGTAGCTCGTCCCGGACATTTTGGGCACACCTTAGGTACCACTTCCGCCTCTTTGTACCCCCATCATTCAAGGGGATCGCACGGGTACGACGTAGGGTAGTTGCACGCTGTGATGGCGCTCAGACCTGGATCCCCCCCACGCCCCGAGTTTGTCGGGGTTGCGGACGGCCCAGACATGTTCGATCTTGCCGGCTCGGTGGCTGAGGCTGACGACCGCGAGCGCCCGGACGTGTGGCAGCCCACGTCTCTCGACGGCGTTTCGATACAGTGTCTCAGTCCGTTCCCGCCTGAGCCCGCTGGGCGTTCGCGATAATCGCAACCTGCAGCCACTCGGCAGCGCCCGGTCGTGTGTTCTCCTCGATGCCCGCACGAAACCGCGCGTCCTGGACGTACAGGTAGCTCTTCTGCACATGGAAATCGTGGTCCATGGCGTAGAACCATCGGCTGATGTGCACGCGCTGCGCCTCGGCGACGTCCATCGCTTCCTCGCTCGTCGGATCAGTCCCAGCGTCGATCAGTTCGCGGATGCGGGATTCGACTGCCGCGTTGCTGGCGTTGATCTGTGCCCAGTCGGCTGCGGTGTACTTGGACACTTTGCGCGCGGATTCCTGGTACGCATCGGAGTCACCCCACCGCGCTTCGACTTCGTCGAGCAGTTCATCCTCGCGGTCAGCGAAGGTGCCCCATTGCTCGCGCTTTTCAGCAGAGGACATCGGAGATTGCATTCGTCGCTTCGTCATGAGCACACCAACTTTCGTGTTCGCAAACCAGATTGGAACTGAGAATAGACGTTGACGTCGCGTAAAGGTCAATGGTCGCTCCAGACCATCATGGTCACGCGAACCATCCAGATCAGGCCGAACTTCGGAAGTCAGATGACTATCGGCACATCTGACTCACGACCTCGTTGCCTAGGCTTCGGCTATGGCAGCGGTTACGGAGTCACGGCGTTCGCGGGAACGGCGATGACAGAAGAGATTCGGGTCCTGGTCGTCGACGATCAGAAGCTCGTGCGGGATGGGTTTCTGAGCCTGCTGTCCCTGAGCACCGAGGTCGAGGTCGTCGGCAGCTGCACCGATGGTGACGAGGCGCTCGACTTCCTCGTCGAGAACGAGGTGGACGTCATGCTGCTGGACCTTCGCATGCCTCGTCGCGATGGGATAGAGACGCTGCGAGCGATGCAAGAGCGAGGCATCGATATTCCGGTGCTCGTGCTCACCACATTCGACGATGATGAGCTCGTGCTCGCCGCGATTCATGCCGGGGCCAAGGGCTACATGCTCAAAGATGTGACGCTCGAGCAGCTGATGAATGGCGTGCGCACTCTCGCCGACGGCGGCACGGTGCTGCAGCCGGCGCTCTCCGATCGACTCATGCGCGCCGTTGCCCGCGCGCCGCTGTCGATCGCCCCTCTCGCCCACCAGGACCCGCTGACCGATCGTGAGCTCGACGTGCTGCGACTCGCGGCGAGTGGGTGGTCGAATGCGCAGATCGCACAGGGACTCTTTCTCGCTGAGGGGACGGTGAAGAACCACATGTCCAATGTCCTGCTCAAGCTCGGGGTCACCGACCGGACGAAAGCTGTACTGAAGGCCCTCGCCGACGGTCTCCTCTCTCCTCCGGTCGAGCGCGACACGGAGACGTCATAGTGGAGGGAAACGGGGCGCGGCGACGGACATCTCGCTGGATCGTCTTGACCAGCATCGTCTGCGCCGCGGCCATCGGGCTCGTCGTGATCGTCGAGAGCACGAGCAACGGACCGGATCACACGGCGCGGTTGACCCTGTGGTGGACGGCCTATGCACTCTTCATGGCGACTCTTCTCGCGATTCACGGCTGGTTGCCGTCGCCGCGAGCACTCTCACCCCACATCCTCCTCGGCGCACTAATCGTGCTCGCTGCACTTCTCGTTCTGCTCATCCCCGACCAGACATGGATGCTGGCACTCTTCGTGATGACTGCCGCGATGGCGTCCTTCTTCTGGCCACCGAGAGCCGTCGTCGTTCTCATCGTCGCCCAAGTCTTGCTCACCCTCGGGATCGGCGTCGTCGGCGTATGGCCGGTGACTGAGCTCGTCCTCGTGATGGTGGGATTCGGCAACTTCCAAGTGTTCGGCGCGCTGGTCGTCTTCGCCGTTCGTAGTGAGGCGCAGGCGCGCGACGAACTGGCGGTCGCACATGCTCAACTGGCGGTCGCGCATGCCGAGCTGCGCGGGACCGCAGCACTGTTGGAACTGACGACGCGCGAGGCCGAGCGGTTGAGGATCTCCCGTGATCTTCATGACCTAGCCGGTCACGACCTCACCGCGCTATCACTGGAACTTGAGGTCGCAGGCCACTTGACCGCGGACACATCCGGTCACGAGCATGTGCAGCGCGCGAAGTCGATCGCCAAGGATATGCTTGACACCATCCGGGCCGCGGTCGGGGCGATGCGGAGCACGGCTCCCGCACTTGAGCCCGCACTGCTCGGGCTGACCGCGGACACCCCCGGGCTGGACGTCTCGGTTCACGTCGATCCCGAGCTCGCCCTCGACGCTGATCGAGTCATCGTCATCCTCCGCAGTGTTCAGGAGGCAATCACGAACACCTTGCGTCATTCGGGCGCGAGCAACGCTCGCGTAGCAGTCCAGGAGAACGGGGGTGACGTTCTTGTGACCATCTCCGACCACGGCAAGGGAGCCGAACACATCGTGCCCGGAAACGGTCTGACAGGGATGCGAGAGCGATTCGAGGCGCTCGGCGGAAGCCTCGACGTGGCCAGCAGCCCCGGGCGAGGAACGACGATCACCGGCAAGCTTCCCCGAAGGTCGCCGGCGTCCGCTGAGACCTGATCTCCAAGCAGTTCCACTCTTCCGGCTGACGTAACGTCAGGCTCACATGCCTGGATCTTGACGTTGCGGCACCTGCCGCGAGGAGGTTTCTATCCGGACAACCTGGGCAGAGTTCGCGATGGATAGCACTCGGGAAGAATCGACCGCGTTTCATGCCCTTCTCCTGCTGGTGCTCTGCGATGGGTGGCACCGAGTGAAGGAATGTGACGTGCCGGATCGCTCCGAGCTGCTCGCCGACGGGACCAACGGCGCCCGCCGCCTGCGGTGCGACTTTCACGGCCGTCGCCGTGCTTCTGTTCCTCGAGGCTGACGCCCGGACCTCGTGGGTGCTATTTGCGGGCGGATTCGCATCGCGCCGAGCCATGCGAACAAGACCATCAACGCCACGAGGGATGCAGAGACGAACGGGGCGGTGATGGCCCAATCCCCGATCGACGCCTCCATACCGAAGTACTCGCGCAGCGGTTCGCGGGATCCCGGGTCCGTGGAAGCGAGCGCATCGAGTGCTCCGTCAGCGAACTCCTGACGCATGAGCATCGACGCTTGCGCGAACGGGAGGCCACTGATGACTGCTTGTACGGCGGTCGGGAACGAGCCGACGGGGATGTAGGCGCCCGTGAGGAAGCCGAGGGTGGTGCCGACGATGGTCGAAAGCGCGGAGTATGCCCCTGGACTGGCGACGAACGAGGTCACGAAGGCGGAGATGGCGGCGAAGGCTGCCGCGGTGAGGACGATGATGCCCGCTGTCCGCGCCACGGCATCGACAGGGAGCAGGATGCCGTCCGCGAGGGCGAGGTAGGCGAGGCTCACGGCGAGGATCGTGAACGTGATCGTCACGGCGATGATCAATGCCGCGCCGAAGTAGCCCAGCACGAGCTGTCCTGGCCTGATCGGTGAGACGAGGAAGTCGCGAAACCGACCGGTCGCCGCGTCCTCGACGAAGACCCCGAGCGCGCCGAGGCCCGTGGTGATCGAGGTCATGCTGACAACACCGGCGAACATCCAGGAGTCGATGAAGGCCCGAATCTGACGTGGTGTCGCGGCGGGGAACGACTCCTGCAGATCGGAGGCCTGAAGCTGTCCGAGGAACAGCGTGTAAAGGACGAACAGGATCATCGCAGCCAGCAGCGAGAAGAACACCGCCATCCGGTCCCGGAAGAACAGTCGGAGGTTTCGGCTGATGACGGCGCGGACGGCGGTCATTGGTTCGCCTCGGGATCTCGAGCGGCGGTGAGGGCGAGGAACACGTCGTCCATCCGGCCGTGCCGGAACTCGAAATCGACGACGGCATCGCCGTGCGCCGTGAGAATCGACAGCGCCTGATCCGCGCGGTCGACGTGGATCGTCACGACGCTGCCGTCCTCTGCCGCGTTGCTGACTCCGACGCGTTCGAGGACGGTGCGCAGCTCGCTGGCATCCCGTGTCGTGACGGGCAGGATGCTGCTGCTGTGTGCCGCGCGGAGCTGATGGGGACTTCCTTTGGCGATACGGGCGCCTGCGTCGATGATGCAGACTTCGTCCGCTTCCTCCGTCTCTTCCATGTAGTGCGTCGTGAGAAACACCGTCAGACCGCGCCGCTCACGGAGCGCGCGGATCGTGGACCATACGGCTGCGCGGCTCGCCGGGTCAAGGCCGGCGGTCGGCTCGTCGAGGAACAACAATGATGGCTCGTGCAGGAGTGCGCGGGCGATGTCAGCCCGGCGACGTTGCCCTCCGGACAGGCGCCCGTACCGCCGATCGAGGAACGGGGCAAGGTCGATCAGATCCGATAGCTCCTCGATGCGCGCGGAGATCCGCGACGCCTCGAGCCGGTACAGGCGTGCGCGGGTCTGAAGATTCTCCCGGACCGTCAGGGCGGCATCCATCAGCGATTCCTGGAAGACGACGCCGATGCGCTGCCGCACGACGCCCGGGTCCCGGGCGACGTCGGAGCCGGCTAAGCGCAAGGCACCGCGGTCGAACGGGATAGTGGTGGTGAGGCATCCGATCGTGGTCGTTTTACCGGCGCCGTTCGTTCCCAGGAAAGCGAACACGCTTCCTGCCGGGACGGTGAAGGAGAGATCGTTCACCGCCACAACGGACCCATACCGCTTCGTGAGCCCGGCGACCTCGATCGCATCTTTCACGGGCGTTCCCTTTCCTTCGACAAACCGTGCGCTTCCGAGCTAAGGCCCTCCTTCGCCCGTCGCTGACATAGACGCTATGGCCGCGTCGCCAGTCGAGCATGTGCCACAGGTAACGGACTCCAACCTCTTGCGCACCTCCGCATGGTGAGCACGTTCGACCGTGACCTGTGGCACATGCTGCAGGACGCAATGGGACGTAGCGTCGTCGGAAGGCCGTCGACGAAGATTCGCGAGGGCAGCCCTTATCGCGAGAGGAGCTCGCCGATTGGTCACTTCTTCCCAGAAGGCCGCCGGAAACATCCAGAGACAGCGATTCACCGCCGTCTGGCCTGCGTACACTGTCGTGATCCTGGTCGGGATCTTCTGCGCGGTCGTCGGTGGCCTGTGGGCTTTCGATCATCTTGTGGTGCGGACGCCGATCGATGAGAACGCGAGCATCGTGGCCCTGGCGACGCTTCTGCGTCTCGGAACCATTGTCGTGGCGCTGGGAAGCGTCCAGCGCTGGGGCATGCGGCTGCCGAGGTATGTCGTCGGTGTAGCACTGTGGGGATGCGCGGCTGCCCAGCTCGCCTATCCGGCAGCCGCGACGCTGATCAAGATGCTCGTACTGTTGGGAGTCGTCGAGCTGCCTGATACCGGCGTGGGTAACTTGTCAGTGCAGGGCTGGGTTCATCTCGGCGCGGTGCTGACAGTCTTCGGCTTGCCCGGAGCGCTCTTCGTGCTGGCGGCGATCTCGCATGCACACCGATCAGGCCTCCGCTCATCTTGGACGCCCGTCATGGGGTCGGTTGCCGGCATCGCCGCGCTCATCCTGATCGGCGTCATGATCGGCTGAGCAAAGCGACGCCGTGATGTCGTGACCTTCGACACCTGTGCCGGGACGCTCGGATGCCTACCGTCGAGAAGAGACTCGCCTACTCATCACCGACTCAGAAAGAGACGCTCATGAACATCTCCAGCTTCTACCCCGTGCTCGCGACGAACGATGTCGCGGCGACCGCAGCCTTCTACCGCAGCCACTTCGGATTCGACACCTCGTTCGAGTCCGACTGGTACGTGAGCTTGAAGCTCGATACCTGGGAACTCGCGATCCTCCAGGCCGACCACCCGACGATCCCGGAACAGTTCCGCAATAAGGCGGCGAGCGGGATGCTCCTCAACATCGAGGTCCCCGACGTCGACTCCCTGTATGAGCGTCTCGTGGCGTCCGGGCTCAACCCTGTCCTGCCACTGCGCTCAGAGGAGTTCGGCCAGCGCCACGCGATCTTCGCCGGTCCCGACGCCGTGTTGATCGACATCATCACCCCGATCCAGCCGAGCGAGGAGTACCTTGCCCAGTTCTCCGCGGAGGCCCTCGAGGAAGCCCAAGGAGGTGCCTCATGAGCACACGCCAGGCAGTCGCATCCCGCTATCGCTTCTGGTTTCTCGTGGACGGCGTCGTCTCGGGAGCGAACGCGGTCGCCTATCTGATCCTGCACCAGCTGCTGTCCGAGGTGTTCGGCTCGACACCAACCCTGTACACAGTCGCCGGAATCATCCTCGCGGTGGTCACCGTCGGCCTGCTCGTCGTCACGCTCTCCTCGCGACGTCACCGTGTCCTGCCTGAGCTCCTCGCAGCCGTCAACCTCGTCTGGGCTCTCGGCTCGTTCGTGATCGCCTTCGTAAACCCCTTCCATCTGTCTGTGTGGGGCATCGTCTGGGTCATCGCACAGGCGCTCATCGTCCTCGCGTTCGCATTCCTGCAGCGGCGCGCCCTGAAGCACCCTGCTCCCTGAAACGAAGACCAAGATGAGACTGTCGAACACGGAGCACACGTCACGGCCGTGGCGCATTCACGCTATCGTCCCGGACTTCGTCGTCGAGGATGTCTGGGCGCTCCCCGTCCACGGCCGCGCCACCGAGTTCACTGCCCTCGCCGAACTCATGACGGACAGCGACAACGAAGAGCGACAAGGCGAGCAGATCGACTTCCTGGATTCCGCAGCGGCGCGATTCCTGTGGAGGCTGCGCGATCTGCTCGGCCGCCTCTTTCGCCTCGGAACCATCACCGAACCCTCCGAGAGTACGAACCAACGTCTCATCCCCGGTGACGACCGCGCCTCATTGGCAGAACGATTGGACGAGGATCTCGTGGGCACAGCCGCGGGTGTGCACTTCAGCTCGGTGCCCATGACCGCCCTGTACCAACTCGATGACGAGTTCGCTGCAGAGATCTCGAACGCAACGATGCACGGCGTGATGCACCTGTCCTGGGTCCCTCGAGGCGCCGAGGAGTATCAGGGACAAATGGCGGTGCTCGTGAAGCCCCGAGGCCGGTTCGGGTCCGCTTACATGACCGTCATCAAGCCCTTCCGATACCTGATCGTGTATCCCGCGCTGCTGCGCCACCTCGAGAAGTCCTGGAACGCCCGGTCCCAGGACGCAGCGACTCCGAACCCACAGCGTGTTAGCGGAGGGTGACCTTCGGCACATCCGGGGCAGCGCAGCCCCGCCATAGCATCGAGCACACGACTGAAGTCGATGTCATTGCAGCCTGATCAAGCAGGGAGTCAACATGGAACGTACAACTCAGGTCGGCACCGTGGAGATATGTGTCGAGTCGTTTGGGTCCCGCACCGACGAGCCCGTGCTCCTCGTGGCAGGCACCTCCTGCTCGATGGATTGGTGGCCTGCTGCCCTGTGCGAGGCGCTCGCGAACCGGGGTCTGTTCGTGATCCGATTCGACCAGCGCGACACGGGCAAGGCTTCCTACGATCCTCCCGGTCAGCCGTCGTACTCGCTGCCGGATCTCGTCACCGACTCACTCGGAGTGGTCGATCACTTCGAGATCGAGTCCGCCCACTGGGTCGGATTCTCCCAGGGCGGATGGATCTCCCAGCTCGCCGCACTCGACCACCCCGAGCGAGTGCGCTCGCTGGTGCTGCTCTCCACGCGAGCCACCGGCCACGGCCCAGCAGATGCTGACCTCCCTGAAGTCTCGGAACGTCTGCTCACCTCGTGGAGCGAGGCGTCCGCAGAACCGAATTGGGAGAGCCCTGACGAGATCATCGAGTTCCTCGTCGAGGGCGAAAGGTCCATCGCGGGCGATGAGTTCGATGAGCCTCACGCGCAGTCCATCGTCGAGAGCTGTGTGCGCCGGGCGCATCAGGTCCGGTCGGCAGTCGCGAATCATCCGATGGCGGACCAGGGGCCGCGCTGGCGCGATCGGCTCGGGGAGATCTCAGTGCCGTGTTTGATCCTGCATGGCACGGCGGATCCGATGTTTCCGGTCGGGAACGCGGAGGTCTTGGCTCGCGAGATTCACGGTGCACGTCTCGAACGCTTGCCGGGCGTGGGGCACGAACTTCCACCGCGAGTCTGGGAACAGGTCATCGGTTTGATTGACCAGCACATCCACGAGGCCTCTGGAGCGCGGTGACAGAGGTGGCCTTGGGCGTGCCGATGCTGTTGGCACTGGGCGCCGCGGTCGCCTACGGAGGATCGGACTTCATCGGCGGGCTCACCAGTCGACGCGAGAGCGTGTGGGCTGTCGCCGCGACCAGTCAGGCCACGGCGGCAGCGCTGGCGCTACCTTTCGCGCTGGCGACTTTGACCGTTCCGAGAGCGTCCGACGTCGGGTGGGCAATCCTCGCCGGGATCGGCGCAGGGGCCGGCAACGTCCTCATCTACCACGGTCTCGCCACTCGACGCATGATGGTCGTCGCGCCACTCGCGGCGGTCACCTCCACCGTACTTCCCGTCATCACGGACGTCATCAGCGGAGGACGCCTCAGCGTCATTCTCATGGTTGGCGTGATCGTCGCCGTCGCAGCCGGTTGGCTTGTCTCCGGCGGCAGTGTGCGGATCCTCAAGCGAACCGGCAAGGCCAACGTGGTCATCGGCGTCCTCGCCGGAGCGGGATTCGGGACGCAGTTCGCTGCCCTGGGTCAGGTGCCGGCTGAGTCCGGTCTCACCCCGGTTGCCATCAGCCAACTCGTTTCCGTGGCGCTCATCGTCCTCGTAGCGCGTGCACGTCATGTCGATTGGGTCCCCGGGAGCGGGCGAACCGCTCTCGCCGCAGCTTCGGCGGGCGCACTTGCCGGTGCCGCGACGCTGCTCTTTCAGATCTCCGCGCAGGCAGGTCCGCTGACGGTCGCGGTCGTGCTGACCTCCCTGTATCCCGCCGTGACGGTCGCCCTCGGAGCGGCCCTGCTACGCGAGCGCGCGACGCCCGTTCAAGCCATCGGCCTCATGCTCGCCGCAGCCGCGATTGTGCTGATCAAGCTGGATTGAGTTCCGAGTGCCGTGAGATCATCGCAGCTCGATCACCCGGCGATGGACCGGAGTGGTTGCACAGAGAGAACCGCGCCCGCCAGCCTCGTCGCTGACGACAACAAGCGGTTTCTTGTGGTGAAAGCTCGGATCGCGCATGCTCCCTCAGGACCAGTGGAGGGAGCCCCAGGTGAGCCAAGGGGCATTCACGAGCGGAACGAGGTCGATCGCCCCCCTATCAGCCGGCTTTTCCGCCGAGCGTGATGAGCC
The DNA here is from genome assembly GCF_054779995.1 of Microbacterium shaanxiense. Taxonomy (NCBI): domain Bacteria; kingdom Bacillati; phylum Actinomycetota; class Actinomycetes; order Micrococcales; family Microbacteriaceae; genus Microbacterium; species Microbacterium shaanxiense. The sequence continues at coordinate 537,997 of NZ_BAAGXE010000004.1, forward strand.
CTGCAAGGCGGGTCGTCGCGTTACTCGGAACGATCCCGAGACGCTGCAGGGCAGGAACGGAAATCAGGCCCAGAACTCCGATTCAGGCAGTGATCAAGTCCGGTGACGACAAAGCCCTGGTGAAAGTCAACTCTCACCAGGACTTTTTGTCGGGCTGACAGGATCGCCGGCCGACATCACACGTATCGAAACCAGCCCCAGGATTCGCTCCGGGTGACGGGTGGCGAGGAAGTAGCCCACGGGAGTGCTGTAGTCGGTGACGAACACGATGAACTGCTCGATTCCGAGGTCATCCAGCAGCGCCTCGATCACCATCGATAGGCGTTCGTAGGTGTACTCGTAGTCCGCTACCGATGGCGTGCCCGAGAGCCCGAACCCCGGGATGTCGGGGGCGACCACGTACGCATGCTCGCCCAGCACCGGGAGCACCTCGCGGAAGGAGTACGACGAGCTCGGCGCGCCGTGCAGCAGCGCGACAGCCGTTGTCGATGGAACGCCTGCCTCGCGGTAGTGCACTCGTAGCCCGGCGACGTCCCGGTCCCGATGTCTCGTCTTTGCTACGCGCCTCACTGTCGACCTCTCTCGTTTCACGAATACCGCGGAGAGTAACGCTTTTAACAGGGTGTAGCGGTTACACGCTGTTGTCTCGTGGAGAGAGTGAAGTGGGCTCGACCCTCCCCCGAACGCGGCGGCTGATGTCGTCAGCGGGCGCCACCCGCCCCGGGGCGGATGATGCGGGGGATGCCGGTGCTGCTGATGAGGATCGCGGCGACCGAGAACGGGATGACGCCAAGGGCGAGCATGGCCGCGCCGGTGCCGCCTGCGAAGTTGATGGCGTCGTGGGTGAGGATCAATTGCGCGCCGGTCTGGAAGGCCGTGTGGAATCCGATGGGCATCCATACCGAGCCGGTGATCATGCGCAGATACCCGAACCCGATGCCCATCGCTAGGAAGAGCGAGAGATCGGCGGGGTTGGCGTTTTGCCGTAGGAGCGCGGCGAAGAGGGTGAACAGCAGAGCCTGGATGATGATGATGCCCCACCCGCGGGTGAGGGTTCCGAGCACGGTGGTGACGTAGCCGCGGAAGACCGCCTCTTCCGGAAGCGCCTCGGCCAGGAGCACGGCGAGGAAGAGAAGGATGACGGTTCGCGCGAGTTCCGGTCCGGCGACGGTGACTGTCAGAGGGGTGCCGAGGATGGCGAGCACCCCGAAGGTCGCCGCGGCCGGGATGATCCAGACGATTGCGCCCCACACCGCCAGCCGCCATCCCGTGCGCACGCTCGTAAGCCCTACCTCGCTCAGTCGGCGGCGGTCGGCGAGCCGGACCAGGAGAGCGATCACGGTGAGAGCGGCGGCGCTGATCGCGACGCCCACCGCGATCCGGACGCCCAGGGTCCCGGGTGCGGAGGGATGATCTGATGAGGGGAGCAGAATGGTCGCGAGGGCCAGTCCCGCGGCGAGTGGGAGGATGGCGAGCGCAATCCGCCACGCGGCGGAGCCGAGCCGGTGGGAGCGTGGTCTGGTTGTTGTCGTCATGGTGTTCCCCGGTATCGGTGCGCGAGGGCGTGGTAGGCGCGTTTGGGCGTCCAGGTGCCGTCGGCGTGGGCGGTGACGATGCCGTAGCTGGCGAGGTCGAGGTCTCGGCCGGGCTCATCTGAGGTGGTCAGGTCGGGTTCGCTGAATCCCCAGACGAAGGTCCCGTCCACTCCCGCGCGGTCGAACACATCAATCAGACCGGTGAGGTAATCGGCCTGCTCCTGCTCATCTCGAACGAGATTCTTCGGTACCGACAGCTCGGTGCGCCCGCCAAGCACGCCCGCCGCAGTCGACGCCTTCGCGGCCGCACCTCGGTAGGTGCAGGATCCGAACTCGAAGATGTAGCAGGGCTTGTTCTGCGCGTGGGCCCGATCGGCGAGCGTGCGGATGGCGTCTTCGAACCGCCACGCATCGCGCGCATCGCGGTAACGGTCGGCGCCGACGACATCGAAGATCGACCAGTCTGGACGCTCCCAGTCCCCCGCCCCGTACGAGACCGGTCCGGCGAAGCGCTCCCGCGCCTCACCGACGAGCACTGCGAGCAAACGTCGTAGCCGCAGGTTCGCCAGCGGCAGCAGCGGGAACGTCACCGTCAACAGGCTCCCTCTGGCCCAGAACGTCGGGCCGGGAAGCATGCCCGGAGTCGACAGGGTGAGTTCGCAGCCGACGACCAGCCCGACCTCGGCGCCCGATGCACGAAGACGCTCGGCTACCGCAGCTGCTGACCGGACGTCCGCCACGAGCTCGTGGCGGGGGCGATCGAAGGGACGCGGCTGCAACCAAACCCCCAACCCCTCCTCCACGGCGATGCCCGCAGCGATCGCCAAGCGGTCGGCGTCGCTGGCCATGACAAGTACCGCATCGCAGCCGAGCTCCTCACGAATCGCCCGGAGATCGCGGCGTGCGCGCTGCTCGGTGAAGAAGGGGTTGCTCTCGAAGCCCTTCTCGTAGAGCACACCGGCGTCGTAGCCGATCCCGCGCACCGGTTCAGTCATCGGCCGCTCCCAACGCTCGAAACAGGAACGGTACGACGTGCGCACGCAACGCACTGAGATCTGCACCGGGGTTGCGTTGCACGAGGGTGATTGCACGATCCAGCACACTCTCCGCAAGCCCGGTTGCGACATCGAGCGGCATCGCAGTGAAGACACCCTGGTCGATTCCGGCGCGCAGGATGCTGCGCAACAGGGCCGTATCGCCCTCATCCTCAACGAGGTACAGGGGTGTGCCGTCCGCCGTGCGATGCGAGATCACGATCTCCACCGCCGCCGCTATCGCGTGACGCTGCGCATCCACATGCGTCACATACGCATCCGCATAAGCCCGCAGACGCGCTACAGGCCCCACGATCCCGTCAACCGCCGTCAGCACGCTATCCCCGAGGGCCGTGAACACGGTCTGGACGACGTCGAGCAGCAGACCCTCCTTCGATGCGAAGTAGTACGCCACCGCGCTCTTGGCGATCTGAGCACGCCCCGCGATCTCCGCCAGCGATGCCCGGTGATATCCGACTTCGTTCACCGTCACCACCGCGGCATCGATCAACTGCCGGCGCCGCGCCATCTCGATGAACGACCCCGATCTCTCACGAGACGCCGAGGACTCCGCGATGGCATCTTCAGAACGCATGGCCTGATTTTAGAACAACTGGTCTGCCAGGTCTACGCGCTTGCCGCGGAGCTTCGACGGCGAGAAGCCCTCGTCTGAAAGACGTGTGGCAGCTCAGGCGAGGGGTGGCCGACACGTCCGGCGATATACCGCGGGAGAGATCAGCGCGGCGGTAGGAGGAGTCCGTGCATCTCGGCAGGTGACCTGCACAGCATCGAGTTCACGAGCGGAACAAGGCCGGCCGTCCCCTTACCTGCCGGGAAGTTCATGCAGGAGTCGACCAGTGCGAGCAGCGACACCTGCGAATAAGGTCACTGTTGCCCCGGAAACGGAGTGCTCGCCTCGCCGTAAAGGATGTCTTCGACAGCGACAACATCCGGTCTCCGACATCAGTGTTCCGTCGCGCAATCTTCGACTGGTCAGTGGACCGAGGCCCCGAGTCCCGGAAACATCCCCACCGTTGATGGGAGCGTCGACGAGCAGATAGAGGTGCTGTGCGGTCGCTCTTCCCAGACGTCTCGACTAAGGGAAGGATAGGTGGCTCCGCACATCCGGCACATGCTCGAGCGTCTGGGCGCACATGACTGCCACCTCCATCGCTTCGCACCTCCGCTGCTCGAAAGCTGCCCGCGCTCGGCTACAGCGTCGTTTAGTTGCACTCCGTGATGAAGGTGAGTCGCCTGAGACGTTTGGCACATTTCCTCGGGCGTCGGGTCGCCACGGAGGCACGAGTCGGGTTACCTCCACGCTCCGAGTTTGCCGGGGTTGCGGACGGCCCAGACGTGTTCGATCTTGCCGGCTCGGTGGCTGAGACTGACGACCGCGAGGATGTGTCCGGCGCCCGAGGCGACGAGCCCGAGTTCACCGTTGACGAGATCTTCGCGGATGGCGAGGTCGGGTTGCCGTTCGTAGACGCCGAGGAGGAACGCTGCGATGGCGTCGGCACCGAGCAGCGGTTCGAGAGCTGCGGAAACGAGTCCGCCGCCGTCCGTGATCGCGGTGGCGTCCGGGTCGAGCAGGCTGATGAGGGTGGCGAGGTCGCCGGTCTCCCACGCCGCCTTGAACGAGCGGACGACGGCGGTGTGCTCGGCTCGCTCAACCATTGTGCTGCGAGCGCTGTGCACGCGGCGGCGCGCGGAGGAGGCGAGCTGTCGGCAGGCTTCCGGGGTGCGTCCGACGATGTCGGCGACTTCGGGGAAGGTGTAGCGGAACACGTCGTGGAGGATGAATGCGACCCGCTCGGCGGGGGTCATGGATTCGAGCACGATCAACAGCGCCATCGAGACCGATTCGTCGAGGCTGACCCGTTCGGCCGGGTCGGTGGGGGCGCTGTCGTGGTGGCTGGTCCAGGTGCCGGGCGTGGGGATGGGTTCGGGGAGCCATTCGCCGACGTACTGTTCGCGGCGGGCGCGGGCGGTGGTGAGCATGTCCAGTCCAATGCGGCTGGCGGTCTTGATGAGCCACGCTCGCGGGGAGCCGATCTGGCGGCGTTCGGTGTCGCTGAGTCGGTACCAGCGGATGTAGGTCTCTTGAACGGCGTCTTCGGCGTCGGTGAGGGAACCGAGGAGCCGGTAGGACAGGCCGAGGAGGACGCTGCGTTCGCGGATCGCGTCACCAAGCTCGGGTGGTTCGGCGTCCCCTGCGCGACGTGGCCTACTCATTCGTTCCTCCTCTCATCGACCAGGCTCTCGTGTTCGATTCGATGCGTGGTGTCTATCGGATCACATGCCCGTGAGAAGTAGACGAGACAGCCCGGCGAACTGTGAGGTGATCACAGGTCAGGGCTGATGATCCTGTGCCGTCCCTTGGGCGGGGGCAACCGGACGGTTGCCGGAGTCGGTGGTGAGTTCGAGAGCGGTGGCCGGGAGGATGCGGTCCTGGAAGAACCAGCCGGACAGTGTCGCTCTCACGCGGTCGCGGGAACGGGTGCGCCCCGTCTTGTCAGGTCGGAGCACGAGCGGTTCAAAGCCGTTGTGATCGATGAGTCGCCACCGTTCGTAGGCGTCGACGGGTTGGTGGACTTCGACGTACTCGCCGCCGGGAAGACGGACGATCCGGCCGGTCTCGTACCCGTGGAGGGCGATCTCGCGGTCCTTGCGTTGCAGACCGAGGCAGATGCGTTTCGTCAGGACGAAGCCGGCCACCGGGCCGAGGATGAGGGCGACCTGGAGGGTGAGCACGATCCCTTCGATGCTGAGCGAGAAGTGCAGCGCGATGAGGTCGCTGCCCGCCGCCGCCCACAGCACGCCGTAGAACACGATCCCCGCGACGCCGATGCCAGTGCGGGTCGGGGCATGGCGAGGTCGGGTCAGCAGGTGGTGTTCACGCCGGCCACCGGCGATCCAGCGTTCGATGAACGGGTAGACCATCGCTGTGACAAGGAACAACACGCACACGCCGACCGGGACCAGAATCGCCAACGTCCACGTGCGATCGAACAACACGAACTCCCAGCCCGGAGGGACAAGGCGCTGCGCGCCGTCGAGGAACGCGAGATACCAGAGCGCACCGCCACCGGCTGATGCGTTGCCCGGATCGGCCGGCCCATAGGTCCAGATCGGGTTCACAGTCACGGTCGCCGCGATCCCGGTGAGCACGCCAAACACGATGAAGAACAGGCCCACGCTCTTCATCGCCGCCGCACCGAATGGCCGCCCGACGACGTTGCTTTCCGTTCTGCCGGGGCCAGGGAACTGTGCAGGCTTGTGCAGGGTGGCGAGGATGCCGTTCACGACCATCAGCACGGCGATGATCGCCGGCAGCACAAGAATGTGGAGCAGATAGAACGTGGTGATCGCGCCGGCGGGGAATTCGCCCTGGAACACCAGGGATGACAGCCACGTACCCACGACGGGGATCGCCTTGAGTATCCCGTCCAGCACAGCCAGGCTGCTGCCGGAGAGCATGTCGTCGGGCAAGACGTGGCCGGTCAGTCCCGCCGCCATGCTCGCGAACAGGATGCCGAACAGGAGCAGCCAGTTCAGCTCACGCGGCTTGCGGAACGCGCCCGTGAAGAACACGCGCAGGATATGCAGCAGGAGAGCTGCGATCATCAGCGACGCGCTCCAGTGGTGAAGTTGCCGCATCAGCAGGCCGCCGCGGACCTCGAAGGAGATGTCCAGGGTCGACTCCAACGCACGGGACATCTCAACACCCTGGAGCGGGATATAGGGCCCGTCGTACTGCACGGCAGTGGTTGACGGGTCGTAGAAGAACAGCAGAAACACTCCTGTGAGCGAGCAGACGACGAAACTCACTACGACGACGTGCCCGAGCAACAGTGACCAGTGATCCGGGAACGCCCGGCCCCGCCAAACGCGGACCATCACACCGATACGTGTCCGATCATCCAACCACCGGGCGGCCCGATCGGTGACCCGAGCACTCCCCCGCGCTGACCCTGCCAATCTTGCCCCTTCCGTCACCGAGGGCCGGAAAAGCCCGACCCCAATGAGGACGACGCAGCCCCCCAGACCGTGAGGCGGGCCGCCCCACTGCTGGGGGCGCCTCACACTCTGCGGCGCTATCTCGTCTCGTCCCAGAGCGGACGACCGTCTTGCTCACCAGGCCGGACGCACTCAACAGCGCCGACCACGGACACCAATCGCGGAACGATCAGAAAGGAAGGCCGGACATGTCCAGTCCCGTCACGTTCGTCAACATCATCGACGTCGACCCGTCCAAGCAGCAGGAGGTGATCGACATCCTGAATGAAGGAACCGAGCAGGTCATCTCCAAGCGGCCCGGTTTCATCTCCGTCACGGTCCTCGCGAGCGCCGACAAGAGCCGCGTCGTCAACATCGCCCAATGGAAAAGCGCCGACGACGCGAAGGCCACCCAGGCAGACCCTGCCGCGGCCGCGTACGTCGAACGCACCGCCGCCATCGCGACGCCAAGCCCCGGCATCTACGCCGCCGTCTCCGAGTTCACCGCCTGACGATGCCGGTCAGCCTGGCGGACCACTTGCCTTCGGCCCGTCAGGTTCGACCGCATCGCTTCTTCGCACTTCGAATGAACTGCCGCATGCGTCCGCGGCCCACCACAAGCGTGGAGGAGTCACACGATCCTCGTCCGCACGCCGCCGACCTGCCCGAGGACTGCGTCCTCGCCGAGGTCCACAACTCCGGCGGCGTCGCATGATGCATCGGCGACCGGTGCGGTCTGATATGGGCAGCGCTGACCGCGATCTCAACGCCCTCTAACCTCCGCTAGCTCCCTCAGTAGGCTTGAACGCCCCGGTTATGGAAGGAGAAAGACCATGCTCGACGAACTGCTCGACCTCGAACACCAAGGATGGAAATCCCTTTGCAACAGCAGTGGCGCGGATTTCTACGGGCGAATTATGACCGGCGACGGTGTCATGGTCCTGGCGCACGGCCAGGTCTTCGACCGTCAGGCGGTCATCGACTCCCTGAATGAGGCGCCTCCGTGGCGGACCTACGACGTCGCCGACGAGCGACTCATCTCTCTCGGCGAGGATTGTGCGATCCTCGTTTACACCGGCCGCGCCTACCGCGACGAGAGTGAACCCGCGTTCAGCGCACTCATGTCCAGTGTCTACACACGGCACGAAGGCGTGTGGCGACTCGCGCTCTACCAGCAGACACCAGTCCCTGCTCAGGCATAGGAGTTGGGCCCCTCGACGCCGAGGCACGGCCGAACACCCGAGCGTGATGAGCCCTGCAAGGCGGGTCGTCGCGTTACTCGGAATGATCCCGAGACGCTGCAGGGCAGGAACGGAAAATCAGGCCCAGAACTCCGATTCAGGCAGTGATCAAGTCCGGTGACGACAAAGCCCTGGTGAAAGTCAACTCTCACCAGGGCTTTTTGTCGGGCTGACAGGATTTGAACCTGCGACCCCTTGACCCCCAGGTAGCCCGTTCAGGCGTTTTCCTTGATTTTCCGGGCCGTAGTGCTGCGCAGAGGACTCCAATTCATGTTATGCATTGCATGGATTGCATGGTTGTGGTCCCGCTCTGGTCCCGGCGAATGTCAGACTCTCTCAGCTGGAACCGCCGGAAGGATTGCGCCGCTTCCACCCTTACGTGACGTAGGTACGTGGCACCACTAGTAGCGTCGGGTTTGCTGCAATCCCGCGTAGATCCTCCCGGCGCCGAGGGCGACAGCGACCCCTCCTGCCGCGTCTGCTACCCACTCATGCACAGAAACCACCGCACCGAGCAGATCGCACGCTGCGCTTGCGGTCCCGGTCCGCGGCCATCGCGCTTCATTCGCCGGACGACAGAACGCTCGTCCCGCACTTCCGACGAGTTTGTAATTGTCAGCCGCTGACTCAGTTCTACGCGGTGTTTTCGTTCGGCATCGAACCATCTTCTTCGTCGGCTGTCTCACTGTCCGCCGCCAAGACGATGTCGGGGATTCGGTCGAGTTGATCGAACGCCTCCTTCGGGAGATAGTCAGCGTATTTGTCTCGCATAGATGCCAGACCAGTATCGCGGTTGGACTCGTACTGCAGCGACTTCTGGACAAATTTGAGGCGATGCTCGGCGTCACCAAGCACTTCCGCCCATGTACGGACGATCAACCGATACTTCTTGCTGTTTTGCACGACCCCGAAAGGAAGATGCTCTTGCTCACGCTGCTCGTCCACGGCGTTAGTCGTCTCGTTGCCGACAAGCCAGAATTCCCACGAGCTGTTGGGCTGGTCGAAGCGTTCGTCGTTGGTGATCGCGCTCGCATAGCTCCGCAGCTGGGAGACGTCGTCGTCGGTCAGCTTGTGACTGGGCCGCTTCAATTCGACGACCAGGTGCGAGAAGTGATTTTCTCTGGTCTCCAGCTGCCGCCCGAGCACGAGGTCGGGTATGGCGTCTGAACCGTCTTCACGCAGAACCAACTTTTCGCCAACAAGCTCCACATCGGCGCCAAGCTTCCCGAGGAACTTCTTGAGCACTTCGGTGAGCCGCTCGTCATCCCCGGTAAGCGACCATTCCTCTCCGAAGAGCCAGGTTTCATGGGCGAGAATCCGATGCAACTGTCGACGCTCTAGCATGCGCTTCTTCGTAGCCTTGTCGAAGATCAACGCGTTCAGACCGCTGAGAAACTCGATCCGGTCTCCTACTTCTTTCCCGAGCGAGATCAGTTGCGTAAGCGTCGTATGCTCGAGGATCTCGCGGAGCTCGTCGATCCGTGCAGCCGGAAGCTGTGAGAACTGCCGCAGGATGGGCAGTAGAGATTCCGGATCGTTCTCGAACGTCTCTTTCAAGAGGCCGAGCGCAAGCGCCTTTGAAGACTGGGATTTCGCTTCATCGACAGTACGTGAAGCGGCCATTGCGACGATATTGAACGTGTCACGAGTCGCCCGCTCGACGGTCGTCGAGGGTTCTCCCTTGTATGGGTAGACGCCTTCAGCTTTCCATCTTTGGACTGTTTCTGCCTCGCGTCGTCTCGATGTCTCCACGAGATGAGCCCGTAGAGCCTCGCGGCCCGCCTGAACCACTTTGCCCGCCGGGGTAGCGTTGTCGCCTTCCAGCAAGAGCCCTTGGTCATGGGTGAAGCCGTCCCATTCGAGGTATGCCGTGAACTCTGACCCGACGGCTCGGATACCCGGCTGCATCTCGTCGACAATCGCACCGCCTGGGCTGCAAAGGTAGAGACGTCGCTCAACGTGGCTGAGTTTCCACTCAATCACGGTCAGTAGCACGTCACCCTCAACGCCTTCAGGGCGCTCAACCGGGATCGGGGTGCGTGACAAGATCACAGCCGATGGATCTACCTGCGTCCCGAGAAACTCGATTGCGAAGTTCTCATGTCTTTCCAAGTGAAGAGCGAACTCCATCAGCAGTCGTTGCCGAAGCGATTCTGGGGCATCGAAGGCAGCGATCGCATCCGGCGTAATCGAGGCAATTTCAACCCGTGTACCGGTGTCATCCCCCTCGACCGGTACCTCCTCAATTTCGAACCCATCGAGAGACGACCGGGAGCCTCTGACGCGTATCGTCGCCAGGCTACCTCCCGCGACTACTTCGCTGGTCGACACCCACTGCACCAATGAGCCAAGAGAGAAAGCTGCGTACCGTCCACGCCCATGCTTACCGTGAACAGGCCGCCCGCCCTCGCTCGTTGTGCCGGGCGCTAGCTTCCAACTGTCACCAACTCGTGAAAAGGCTAGCTCGGCACGCTCGCGCGTCATCCCGTTGCCATCGTCGACAACACGGATCAGTTCCGTCCCGCCGAGCGATCCTGCTTCTATCTCGATACGCACCGTCGTCGCATCTTCATCGAACGCATTCCAGACCAGCTCACACAACCCGACCGGGGGCGTCCTGACGTACCCCTCAAGCAGCGTCCTACCTGCAGTAACTTGGATGTGAGCCATAGCCAATAGTTGCACGCACGGCCGACAAATCGGCCCTCAAAGGCCGCCATAGCGAGTACCACATCGCGCAGGGGCCGTTTTCCCCTGACCACTCATTCGTGCTTGTGGGCTCTTCGCTGTAGACCGTTTCCAGGCACCGGGTCTCGGTCTATCAACGCCATCCCCCGGACGATCTCGCGATTTCTGGCACGATCTTGCAAGGGGTGCAGCGCTGGGTGTGGTCCCGGTTCGGTTCCCGATGATCAGACCCTCCCCTTCGCTCAAGCCTCCTTCACACCGCGTCGATGAGCTCAAACCCGATGAAGGTGGCGCCGGTCGGCGAAGAGCTTGCGTAGTGAGTCGTGCCGAGACGGATAGCTTGTCCGAGAACGCTCGTTTTGCACCCTGATCGCAGCGATCCTCCGGTCGATACGCTGCGTGACCGCGGACTGCCTCCGCGTTCTCAGGCTCGTCTCCCCTAACATGTGCCTACACCCGCGGTGGATCCGCTGAACGACGACGCCTTCACATAGATGGGAACACGATGCTCGTTTCTGAACTCCTCGCAGATTCCCTTGGAGCGGAACCGACAGACCGGAACCTCTGGCTGGCGACGCGTCAAGATCGCAGCGGAATGGCGCTCGCGCTCGATGTTCTCGAGAGGTACCGATCTGGCTACCTCGACCCTGTGCCATCGAAGACGCCATCGACGTTTCGTCCAGCTTTCCTCCTCGATTACTACGGAGAAAGCGACACTCCCTACGACCGAGAGTTCGCCTTCGTTGCACGTTCGTTGAGCTACGCCGACCAGGTCGCAGTCGTCGATGAAGTCGCCGGTTGGGCCGCACAGCACGATCCGGAAGCGCATCTCAACGAGATGTACTTTGGCGGATTCCCTGAATGCGGCAATCTACCCTGGGCTCTCCGCCGCATCGCACGATACGCAGAGCTAGAGAACGCCCAGTTGCTCTACTATGTCGAACCACCGATCTTCCCCGACGAAGACGAGGTTCGCGAGAAAGTTGCCACGAAAGCGGCGAAGGATCTCGACACTCTGGTGGCTGAGCGGCGAGGCTGGATTCCCACTGTCAAGGACAGTCCGCACGGCCGTGACCAAGTCATCTTCGAGCTTGGATACTGGTTCCAGCAGTTACAGGCGGCCCTCGGCCACGCCGAACGTCACCGCCAAAGCGTCGATCTGTATCTTCCGGACTGGTTCGCCGGTCCCGAGCTTCTCGAATGGTTGTATAGAACCGCGACACCACCCGGATGGTTGAACACGCAGGGACTCCGGGACCAAAGAGCCGTCTCTCAACTACTCGATCTGCCGGCGCCCGCAGCGAACATCGTGCAACAACTTTCAGTCAAAGACATCCTGGCAGTCCGGCACACCGATCACATGAGCCACTGGCGTGAACTTTTCCGTGAGGATATTGAACTCCTCAGTTCAACGCCCGACCTCGCCACCAGGTTGGAGGTGCAGGAGAACATCGCTGACCACGCACAACAACTTCAGACCAATGAACGACTGTCATCGGCGCTAAAAGCCGGCCTGGGTGATTCAATCCAAGCGGGGATCGCGGTCGCCCCAGTCGCGGCGTTCACGCATCAAAACTTGGCTGCGACCGCCATCGAGGCCGCCTCCCCCGCAGCAGTTGGCATTGCGAGTTCTATGTTTCGCTGGTTGATCGGGCATTCGCCGGAGGACGGAAGCGGCGACGTCCGCGACAGAAACTCCGAATCTGTGGCCCTGCGGATGTTCCTCAACGAACCTCACCCGCCCACGGCACCCGGCAGACGCTCACCCAACAGTTCAATGAGAACTATGGACGGGCGGGCGATTGCATTCGATCCATTCGGACACAACTGGTGAGCGCCGTCTACGAACTCGGCACGGGCCCCGAAGTCTGGACGGTCCTTAACATCGACGATGTCGTTGGCCGCCTGCCAATGCTGCTCGTTCCAAAGGGCTTCTCCGACGAGCTCGATTTGCAGCTCCAACCAGGAGCTACGCAGCCGACCCAGTTCGAGTTCTCGGACCCCCTAGCACTCTTCATCGACGAAGCAGAGTCCGTTCGTACCTGCATCTTGAATCCCACCAACGACTTCACCGCATCAACACTCGTGCTCCAGCCCACGGGAGAACCAAACTTCGGAGGTGCGGTTGACCCGAGGTGGACTTCGCAGATACGTGAGCATGGCTCCGTGCTCTTGTGCGCATACACAGATATCTTCCTCGCGGCGCATGTCGGAGAAGCTCAAGAGCCGAACGACCTGGACATCCTCAGGCTCCTTCGAACGTCGATGCTCGGAATCATTAGGGTACTTGCAGCGCCTCGTCGGACCGATAGATAGGACCCACTGTGACGAACGGGACAAGTACGAGAGAACGTCGATGCCTGTGGGGTCTCTCCCCGAGCAGCCAACCGCGACACCCCAACGCGGCGAGAATCCGTGGTCATGCGCCAATTCGTCGGCGGATCGATGTGAAGATCAGCAAGAAGCGCCGCAAACGCCGAGACCATCAGCGATGACGAGAGGCGCGGGATGAGACGTGCTCGCCGACCGTTGGGAGCTCGTAACACCCGGGGGGGGCGATCGCTCCGACTGAGCGCGTGGCACCTCGCAGACACGCCCCTCTAGAGCAGATCCCGCAGGCGATGCACGCTCCCGACCACCTCGTCCAGCGAGACGAGTTCGCCGTAGATGAGCTGCTGCGCGGCGTTGTAGCCGGTCTCGATCGCGTCGCGTGATGAGTGTTCGGGGTCGAATGCAGGACTCGATGCGTAGCCGCCGGCTGGTCGGTTCGTCGACGGAAAACCTGCGGCAATGCTCTGCTGCTCGATGTCGTCGATGAGCTGCTGCTTGCCGACGGGGCTGAGCGTCTCGAGTACCCTCGCGACTTGCTCGTTCTCTACGAGACGGTGAATGTCGTAGAAGTGGCGACCGTACTTCAACAGAGTGGCAGCGTCATTCCTACTTGCCGCGTCATGAACGGCGGCGAGTTTCTCAAACAGAGTGCGTTCGGGTGCCAGCACATTCACATCGAAGGAGGCAAACTCTTCCCACGCTGACTCATCATCGCCGAGCATGCCGATCGCGTGATCCGCGACGAGCGATCGATACCGGTGCGGCGCAGACGGCTGAGTTCCACCCCTACTCCCAGGCTCGAGGAGCACGCCCTCCTTCAGCGACGGGTCTTGGGTTGCGGTTGGGTAGGCATAGGTCGTGTAGCGCTTGACGCCCGTCGTCGAGGAACCAACGGTCACCCGATCGTTCTCGAGGGATAGATGGTTCCGAACGGCGTCATCAACCGCTTTCAGAATCTTGTGCCGAGCGTTCAGAGAAGCTTCGGCGGGGAATTCTGCGAGCAGGTCGACGTCTTCCGAGAAGCGTTTCACGATACCGAACACCCGACTGAGGCTCGTCCCGCCCTTGAACGTGAACGTCACCGGTGCAAACGATCCGTCCGGGACGGCGATCGACTGCTCGGCGCTAGCGGCCCGGAGAACTTCAGTTACCCAAAAATCCTTCTCTACGTAGGCCGCGGGCATCCCCAAAGCCTCAGCCGTAACACCTACGAGCGCGTCAAGATCGTCTGGGCTATCCCGAAGCCGCTCGCTCATTCAGTCACCAGGTCGATAATGAGCCTGTCGAAGCTCTCTCGCACGGCGGTATTCCGTTCCCCAGTGACGGCAGCACGAAGAGTCTCCTCTCGCACTTCTTCTGCCGCGAGAGCGTCCCGGACTCGCCCGACCAGCGCATCCCAGCCCGCTTCGACGTACACGTCGGGGGCGCGAAGCAGTTCGAGGAGGGCGATCTCCTTCGCGTTGAGCTTCGTCCGCTCCTTGTTCCGTCGCGCATGTTGCGTCACCCCGGCAATCGGATCGGCTGTCCAGAGCGTCGCGACATGGAATGAAGAGGGAACTTGGGTCGTCACGCCCCACTCGCGTGCAGCAGAGTACCCGGCCGGGCCGCTTCCTACTTCCCCGAGTACCTCGCGGGCGATCTCTTCTACACGGGGGCGAGACATGCCGTACCGCGTCTTCGCTCCCCGGTAGTACAGGCCCCGACGGATAGGAAAAAGGTCGCCGTTCCGCGCAGCCCGCGAGGCAGCCTGCCGCGCGGCCGCGGCGGTGCCAGGCAGGCGGTTGACGTGAACGAAGGACCGTTCAGGGGCACTCCGGATCACGGCCGACGGAGACATACTGCTCATGTCACGAAAGCTTACCGGGAACGTGACATAGATGCAAGGTAGCTCGTATCAACGGGGACGGTGGCACCCCGCCGTGCGGTGCGTTCAGGTCAGCCGGTACTCTCGCTGTGAAGGGGGTGAGGCATGTTCGTCGTCCATCGGGCAGAGAGCGGTGAAGTGCTTGCGGAAGAGCCCGCGCGGCTGCTCGCCGACCCTTTGGAGGACCCCCTTTGCGCCCGAGATCGTCGCAGTACCCGCGAAGGGCGTGGAGCGCTGGTTGGTGCAGCGCCTCTCACTGCACTTAGGGACATCCCGCCTCGACGGCATCGCACCCGACGACGGGGTGTGTGCGAACGTCGTTTCCCCTCGCCTCGGCAACTGCTCCAGGACGCCGCCGCTGAGAGCTCCCCCGTCCTTGCAGAGCAGTTGGCGATGTGGGCGCCACCGCGACTGACCTGGTCTGTCCGTGCCGCTCTGGACGAGAACCTCAACGAGGACTGGTGCCGACTGCCACGTCAGTATCTCTTTCCAAACGATGCAGGTGAAGATGAGGTACCGGATCGTCGGTTAGGTTTCGCGGCGCGCGTTGCGCGGCTGTTCGACACGTACGCGCATTCTCGACCAGCCATGCTGGCACGGTGGGCCACCGATGAGTACGTACGGTCCGACGGTTCACCAGTAGCTGTCCCAGAGCAGTGGCAACCCGCCTCTGGCGAAGCGTGCTGAACAGGCTGGGAAGCGCTTCTCCCGTCGACCTGCACTAGCAACTCCTGGAGGAAATGCGCAACAACCCGCAGCGGGTGGTGCTCCCGCGCCGTTTCAGTATGTTCGGGCCGAGCCGGGGACCCGCCGTGACCTCGAGATGCTCGACGCTCTCTCCGAACACCGGGATGTGCACCTGTGGCTGCACCACAGCGCCCCGCGCTGTGGGAGTCCGTCTCCCGCTCCCCCGTCGCTGTGCGCCGACCCGAGGAAATCCCATCCCTTTCCAACCCTTCTGCGCAGTCTGTCGCGTGACGTTCGTGAACTGCAGATGCTGCTGAGCGCCTACGCACCGGGCCACACGTCGGTCCACCACCCTTCACCCGCACGGAGCGAGAACACTGATCTGCTGAGATAGGTCCGGGAAGACCTCGCCACCGATGCGGTCCCCCAATCGCGCGCCGTCCTGGACACTGCAGATCGCAGTGTCCAGGTGCACGCCTGTCACGGTCACACCCGGCAGGTGTTCCTCACCACCCAGTATCTCCAGGAGGCTGACGAACTCGCCGACCACATCGCCCTTCTCGACCACGGCCGAATATCTGGAAGAGTGAGTCTCCTCTCACAAGCCGCAGCTGACGATCACGACATTCTCACCACCGCCCTGGCGCGTTGGTCGTCATTCCTGTCGGCCAGCGCAGGCGTCACCGACATCATGGATGCAGTAGCGGAAGTCGCCGAGCGTCTCGACCGCATCGACGAGCAGACCCGCCTCCTAGGCCACGCTCTCCATGCCGGCAAGCACTCCCTCCATCCGCTCGATCCGCGTGTTCGCGAACTGGAGACGGAGATCACCGCGTACTACCAAGCAGCCGACCGTGTCCTCAGTCACATCGAGACGCGCTCCGCGCGTATAACGTTCCGAGCGGAAGAGCCCCGAGACCCGCGGCTGCTGGTCCGCCTGGAGGACAGCGCAGCTCTAGCTCCGGCAGGGAGATCGTCTACGATTCCTGACGTCGAAGAGAGTCGCGCCGGTACTGTAAACCTGCCACGCCCGCCGTCAGGCCGGAGTACCGGCCAACGTCGCCGCCGCAAGTGAACCGCCGGTCAGCCCAGAGCCGGACAGCTCGGCAGATACGACGCCGTCCGCGAGTACGAGCACACGATCGCACAGATGCGCGAGGTCTTCGTGTTCGACGCTGACGATCACCGTGGCCACTCCTCGTGCGGACGCTTCTGACAGCAATGCGAAGATCTCGGCCTTGGCCCCCACATCGACCGCCTGTGTCGGCTCATGAACGATGAGCACGCGAGGCTCTGTGCTCATCCACTTCGCCAGCACGACCTTCTGCTGATTCCCGCCCGACAGGCGGCTCGCCGCCGTTGCCGGAGACTGCGTCGATATCCCGAAGCGCGCGATGAGGCCTTCCGCATCGCGCTTCTCCCGCGACAGCAGATGTACACCGCTCACGCGGAACTGCTTCAACCGCGGCAAGGCGATGTTCTCTCGCACGCTCAGTTCGGTCGCGAGCGCGGTGCGCTTACGATCAGCCGGAACTAGCGCCATCCCGAGCCGCACCCGCGCTCTGATGGACGTCGATCGCAGCGACAGCTCTCGATCGTCCAATGTTAGGGTCCCGGCCTCCGCGTACTGGGGGTCCATCAACAGAAGAGGAATGCTCTCGAACCCACTGCCGGGCAGACCGGTTATTCCGAGCGTCTCTCCCGCCGCCAAGGTGAAGGTGAGCATGTCCACTCCCGAGCCAGTGGCGCCTTTCACTACGAGGACCGCATCCTCAGAGGTCGCCTCTTCTCGCTGCGGGTAATACTCGCCCAGTGCCCCGCCCACGATGTGCTCGACGAGGGCCGTCGCGCTCAGACCCGCAGTGGGCCCGTCAACGATGATTCGCCCTTCTCGGAGAACCGCGACGCTGTCGGCGAACGCGAGGATCTCCTCGATTCGGTGGCTGATGAAAAGGATGCCGACTCCTTGCTGCTGCGCGATGTCTCGCAGCCATCCCAGCAGTTCGTCGGCGTCCTCCCGTCCGAGCGCCGCCGTCGGCTCGTCGAGCACGATGGCGTGAACCGGCTCATCGCCCGGCCGCATGCGGATCGCCTTCAGCAGGGCGAGCTTCGCGACCATTGCCGCGCTCAAGCGTGCGACATTCGTGGACGGGTCAACCGGAATCCGCCACTCCTCGAGAAGCGCTCGCACCCTGCGGCGCTCCTTTCGCCAACGGATGCGCCCGCCGAGGGTCTCGTAGCTGCCCGCTGCGAGGTTCTCCAGAACGCTCACCCCGCCGACGATCGTGGGTTCCTGATGGACGAAGCGAACGCCCGCCGACCGCAGAAGATCAGGGGTGATTCCCTCGATCCGCTCACCCCTGATCTCAATGAATCCTTCGTCGGGCCGGTGAAATCCGCTCAGGATCTTGACCAGAGTGCTCTTGCCCGACCCATTCGCGCCCACAAGAGCGGCGATGCACCCCGGGGGCACAGTGAGCTCGACCCCGTCGAGCACGGTCACGCCTTCGACGTATGCCTTACGGATGCCGCGCGCACGCAGCGCCGCCGGGGTGGTCATCACTTCGTCCAGATCTGGTCGGTGAACACGTCTGAGAACGATCCGGAGTCGACGAACCACGCTCCGCTGGTTCTCGACGCCTCGTCGATGGTGAGCTCGCCGACATTGCTCTCATCGAAGATCCGCACTGGCGCATACGCAAGCTCGACCGGCGTATTACCGGTGATCACACGGAGCGCCTGATCCGCCTCGATGTAGCCAAGGGCGTTCAGGTCGATCCCGATCTCCGCAGCGATGACTCCGTCTGCAAGGTCCTGCATCTGCTGCAGGCTGCCGTTCACCGTGACGGTCTTGACGTTGGATGCCTTACCTGCCTGCTGGATAGCGGGCGTCACGAACTGCGTCATCGGATCGAAGGCCGGCACGACATAGTCGATGTCAGGGTTCTTCAGAAGCGCTGCACTCGTCGTCGTCGCCAGATCGGTGGCCCAGTTTGCCAGAGTGACTCCTTCAACCGAAACTGTGCAGGACGGGCACTTCTCGGCGACCCGGTCGCTAAACGCGGTCTCTTCCTGGGTCGAGCCGATCACATCCGGAACAGATAGGAACAGCACGTTCGCCACGCCGCCGGAGTCGCGGATGATCCAGTCGGCGGCCAGTGCGCCGGTCAGCTCGAAGGGCTGACTGCTCTGCGCGGCGAGGCCATCGTAGAGTTCACCTGAAGCGTCGAGCGCTGCTCCCGACATGACTGGGATACCGGCCGCTTGGGCACTAGCGAGCGCATTCGAGTACGTTTTCGGCTCGGGCCCGTCCACCTGAATGGCGTCGGCATTCTGCGCCACCGCCTGTGAGATGCACGCATCCACGTCAACGGGATTGCCTTTCCCATCGCAGTTGACAACATTGACTCCCTGGGCCTCCAGAGCCTGAGTGAAACTTTCGCCAACGGCCGCGAGGAATGGATTGCCACTGTAGAACGTCACCCACCAGACCGTCTTTCCTGCTGCGTCTCCCACGGAGAAAGGCGCTCCTTCGTACGACACTTCGGTGGGAGCAGAGTATTCATCGAGCTGGGCGATCACTTCAGAATCGATCTCACTCGATGCAGAAGTATCCGACGATGAATTCGTAGGGGCGGAGCAGCCTGAGAGAAGAGCCGCAACGGTGAAGACCGAAGCCGCCGCAAGAGTTGCTTTTCGGGTAGCAGAATGCACAGGAATTTCCTTTCATGCCGGCGACAGTGCCGGCTCAGATCGGGTATTGCGGATAACAGGTCAGAGCAGGTTCTTCTGCTGAGCTCGTCGATAGAGAAGGTGCGAAACGGTCACGGCGATGACGACGGCGCCCCCGTAGAAGACATCGCGGATCCAGGCATCGAGTCCGAGAAGCACCAGCCCGTTGATTCCCGTCGCGAGGAAGAGCAGAGCGACGATCGTTCCCATCGGATTCACCCGACCCGGCTCGAAGACCGCCGTCCCGAGAAACGCGGCGGCGAATGCGGGAAGCAGCAGTCCCTGCAGTGACGACGGCTGAAGGCCGCCCGCGATACCGACGACCATGACGCCCGCGACGCCCGCAAGCAGGCTTGTCGCGACGAAGCACAGGAATCTGATTCGTCCGACCGGAAGCCCCGAAAGGCGTGCAACGTCTCGGCTCTGGCCGACGAAGACCACGTGACGGCCGAACGGGGTGTGGCGGTAGACGTACCAGAGCACGACGCCGATCAGCATGGCGAGGAAGAACGATGCGTTTACGCCGAGAACAGGTGTGTTCAACAGCTTGCCCAGGTCACGCGAGACCCCGCCGATGGTCAGGGAATCGCTGAGCCAGATCGAGATCCCGACCAGCAGCGTCCCCATTCCAAGGGTCACGACGATGCTCTGCACCCCGACCCGCACGACAAGAAGACCGTTCACGACGCCCACCAGGGCGGCCGCTGCCAGACCGGCGGTCACCGCCACGAGGATCGGAATCCCGAGCACGCCGTTGAGCTGCCCGACGATCGTCGCCGCCACGGTCATGGCACCCGCCGCCGATAGGTCGTATTCGCCGGCCACGAGAGTCGGCACCACCGCGAGAGCGAGTACGATCAGGGCGGATTGAGAGCTGAGAATGGACGTCACGGTTGCGACGGTGAAGAAGTTCGGTGCAAGAGAAGCGAAGATCGTGATCTCGATCGCCCAGACCACTATCAGCCCGTACCTGTATCCGATGCCGCGCAGCGGCCGCCGCGCATGGTCGGACTGCGGTGTCCGCACTGCAGGGGCGGAGTCGCGTTTCAGAGTGTCGATATCGCTCATGTGAGCTGACTCCTTCGTCGGTGGAGCATCCTTGCCCCGCTGATCTGCAGACTTGTCGCGAAATGCGTGCGGGTACAGAGGATTCTGTAAGTCAGAAACGGCAGCTTATGATGCGCCCCGCCATGACTGCGTCTGACGCCTTTTTCCTCCTGCTAGAAATGACAGTGTCGACCTTCGGCATGCGCTGCATACTCGCCAAGGCGGGAACCCCCGCCGTGCAAATCGTGGAGCGTGGCTCCACGATGAATCTGGAGTCTCAATGAAGAGCAGGATTCGTTTTATCGCAGTCAGTCACATGGGTCATCGCCCTCGCTATGACTTTCGTGCTCGTCAGCGGCGGACTCGATCTGTCGGTCGGAGCGATCGCCACATTCTCGGGTGTCGTCACGACGCTGGTCACCGCCAGCGTGCCGGCGTGGCCGACGCTCGTCGTCGTGGTCGCCCTCGGGGCGGCGCTGGGAGGACTCCTCAACGGGCTGTTCAGCGTCTGGCTGAAACTCTCCGTCTACTTGGTGACGCTCGCCTCGATGACGGTGCTGACCGGTGTCGTCCAGCTCTGGACGGGCTCGTCGTCCGTCGTCCTCTCGGATGCGTTCTTCACAGCCCTTTGGCAGCGGGAAAGTGCTCGGGGTCGCAGTGCCGGTGTGGATCATGGTCGCCACCCTCGCGCTCGCATTCTTCGTCGAGCGCTACACCTAATTCGGCCGCGACGTCTTCGCCGTCGGCGGGTCGGTCACGGCAGCAGAGCTCTCGGGCATCCGCACCGTCCGTACCCTGACCGTGGTGTACGCGATCTCCGGAGGCGCTGCGGCACTGGCGGGGCGATCGCTGTCGGCCGGGCGGGAGCGGCAACCGCCCAGGTGGATGCGTTCCTCCCTCTGCAGGCGATCGCAGCCGTCCTGCTCGGCGGCACCCTCCTCACTGGAGGTGCTGGCAGCGTCATCGGCGCGGTTCTGGGAGTCCTCTTCATCGGCGGACTCGGCAACCTGTTGAGCATCTCAGGTGTTCCTCAAGCATGGCAGCAGGTGCTCACGGGCATCATCCTGCTCTTCGCGGTCCTCGGCGGCCGCGTGCGCAATTCTCCGCGCTGACTCCGGTCGCTCTGATCCGGGTGATGCGCGCGCACTGACCGCATCACAATCCACCCCGGGCTTTCACCCGCAGAGAGAAAACAGCAAAATGAGCACCAGCTCGACCTGTCCGACCGCGCGCACATACATGCTCTCGGTGAGCGGGTGGGCGCACTCGATGGTCTCGTCAACACGGCCGGCGTGCCGTCGTCGTTCCCGTGGAGGGCGTAATTCGCCGTCAACTTCCTCGGCACCCGCGAGATGGTATGGGTGTTCCGCGAGCACATCGCCGAGGGCGGCTTGGTCGTGAACGTCGCATCAGGAACCGGTCTGAAATGGCGGGACGACCTCGATACATTCCTTCCGCTTGCTGAAACGACCGATTGGGAATCCGGCGAGGCATGACTGGAGGAGAACCCGCAGGACGGCCTGCACAGCTACTCGAAATCGAAGGAGGCGCTGATCATCTGGTCGGCACGCGAGGCCGTGAGCTGGACGAGGACCGGACACCGGCTGAACACCGTAAGCCCGGGACCGGTCGTGACGCCGATGATCACGCAATTCCGTTCCGCGCTGGGCGACGAGCTGATCAATCGGACATCGCTCGCGGCCCACGACCGCCACGGCAGACGACATCTCACCGGCCATTGGGTGCCTCCTGAGCGAATCCACCCACTTGGTGCACGGCGTGGACTTGGCCGTCGACGGGGGCTTCGCCGCATCCGTGGTCCTCGATCCGAACGCGGTCAGCGCCAGCGCCCCCTGAACGAGTGACGACGTCGCACCTTTTCTGAGGGGAAGGTGCGACGTCGTTGTGCGCGTCCGAACGCGGCTATCGCAGTGCAGGCAGCTGCCGCACGAGGTAGTCCCACACCTGGCGGCGAGCATTGCCGCCGTAGATGTGCTCGCGCTTGGCGAGCGACTCCTCTGGGTCCGACCACGACGGTGAGCCGCCGTAGCCGCTGGTGAGCAGCTGCTGGGCGCAGGCACGGTCGAGCACGATCGCGGCGACAGTGGCCGTCTGGAGATCAGGGCCGACGACGGCGACGCCGTGATTGACCAGGAAGACCGCTTCAGCATCGCCCAGAGCATCAGCGACGGCGCCGCCGAGTTCGCGGGTCAGGATGAGATCGGCCGTCCGGGTGAACCTCGGCACCCCGAGAGGTGCGAAGTAGTTCGCCTCATGGCTCACGGGACGCAGCTCCACCCCGGCGGCTGCGAGAGCGACCGAGTGCCTGCTGTGCACATGGACCACGCCGCCGACATCGGGGCGCGCTGCCATGATCTCGGTGTGAATCGGGTACTCGCTGTGGCGCTGGCCGCCGCCTGCGAGCACCTCGCCCCCGGGCGAGACGAGGTGGACGCGCTCAGGCGTGATCTCTTCAAGACCCCAGGATGCCTGCTTCAGCCAGACCCCTCGACCATCAGGATCACGCGCCGACACATGACCCCAGATGAAGTCCCCGCTGCCGGAGGCCGCCATGATGCGGCTGGAGAGAGCCACGGTCTCTCGCAGCTCGGGATAGTCAGTCATGTCGACCCATTTTCACGCTCGTTGACCCGCTCACAGGATGTTGATGGCTTTCTCTTCGGTGTACGAGAGCAGTTCCTCCAGGCACTCCTCTTTTCCACCGACACCGCTGCTCTTCACACCTCCGTAGGGCACGTTCGGGTAGTGCGCACTCGACCCGTTCACCCACACGAAGCCCGCCTCGAACCCGCGAGCCATGCGAAGCGCGCGATGGATGTCGTTACTCCACACGCTCGCGGTGAGTCCGTATTCGACATCGTTCGCGATATGGAGCGCCTCGTCCTCGGTGCGGAACGTGATGACCGACAGCACCGGCCCGAAGACCTCCTGCTGAGCGATCCGCGAATCGGGAGACACTCCGGTCAGCAACGTGGCTGCGACGAACAGGCCGTCTCCGAACCGCTCCCCTTCGGGCCTGCCACCGCCGACGACGACTGTCGCTCCCTCTGCCTGGGCGGTCTGAATGAAGTCGAGCGACTTGTCGTACTGATTCTTGTTGATCATCGTCCCCTGCTGAGAGGCCTCGCTGAGGGGATCGTCCTGGCGCCGCTCGCGGATGAGGGCGGCGACCTTCTCCACCAGAGCATCGTGCACATCCTCATGCACGAGCAACCGTGACGTCGATCCGCAGGACTGTCCCGACCAGGTGAAGTTCATGCCGTTCACGGCGCTGGCCGCAGCCGCATCGAGATCGACGTCCGGGAACACGACCATCGCGTTCTTGCCGCCCAGCTCCAGCGTCACGTGCTTCACGCCGCTTTCCGCCGCAGCTTTCTGGATCGATCGTCCGGTCGGTTCCGACCCGATGAAGCCGACCCGGCGCACGCCGCGGTGCCGGACGATCCGGTCGGGTACCGACGGCCCGTCGCCCACCACGACATTCACGACTCCCGGGGGGAAGACCTGTGCCGCCAGCTCGCCGAGGGCGAGGGGCGACAGCGGAGCCGCCTCCGGTGGCTTGGCCACGACGCAGTTGCCGGCGACGAGTGGCGCCGCGATGCGGCAGAAGAACATCAGCGGATGGTTGTACGGCCAGATCTTCGCGACCACGCCCACAGGCTCGCGGATCGTGAAATGCAGAGCAGCGGATGCGGGTACCGTCTGCCCCTTCATCTCCAAGGCAAGGCCCGCGAACATCCGCATCTGCGCAAGGGCGATCGTCACATCGAATCGCGCATTGACAATGGGCGATCCGGCGTCGATCGCATCCAGCAGCGCCAGGTCGTCTCGATGCTCTTCCACGAGATCAGCGAAGTCGAGTACGAGACGCGCACGCTCCACAGCCGTCGTCTCACGCCAGGCGGCACGGGCCGCGAGGGCTGCTTCCACCGCACGATCGACATCGTGCGCACTCGCGTCCGGCACGCGCGCGATGGGAAGTTGCGAGAACGGGTCCACCGTGGCGAACTCGCCACCGTCACTCGCGCCGCATAGCTCACCGTCGATCAGCATCCGCCAATCGCGTTGCAGCAGGCGGCGAACCGTCGCCTCGTGCTCACGGCCGGACAGCACCTTGTCCACGTCCACGTCTGTCATTTCGTGCTCCTCCAGGGTCATGTCGTTCGTGCCAGGTCGTCAGCGCCCGCTGCGTGCAGTAGAGCGTGGAGCTCTTCATCGGTCGCGTCGCGGACGTTGTTCTCACGGAAGGGATGCCCGCGGCTCGCCTGAACCATGGCGACCGCATCGGCGATCTGCTCCTCGAAGCGGGCGTGGAAGCCGATCTGCTCGTACAGCGCGGGCAGTCGTTCCACAAGCTCACGTGTCGAGGTGTCAAGAGCATCGCGGTTGAAGTGCGCCACATGCGGAAGCAGAACCCCGTTCTGCAAGCCGTGCGCGAGTTCCACCACAGGGGACGACGAGAGCGCATGCACCAGAGCGAGGCCGCTGTTCCCGCAGGCGATGTTGGCGAGACTGGATGCTTCGATCAGGCGCTGCAGCGCGGTGTCGTTCTCTCCCGAGCTGTTTCGGCCATCGGCATCTCCGGAGACGGCGATGGGCAGCACCTCGAATAGCTCGCGCGCGGCCTGGGCTGCGCAGGCATCGGTGAACACGCTGCGCCCTCGCGCCCAGAGCGATTCCAGGGCATGAGTGAGCGCATCCAGCCCGGCGAAGACCAGGGGGTTCCTCGGCAGGTCTCGCAGGGTCGTGCCATCCAGGATCGCCGCGACGGGTTCGTAACCCGCCCCGCGGATCACGATTTCACGCACGAGGCCGGGTTCGTGCAGCACGAGGGCATTGGAGACCTCACTGCCGCTGCCCGCCGTCGTCGGAATCGCCACGGTGGGCACTGGCAGGTGCCGAGCGCGTGCGTCACCCTCCAGTTCGAGGATCGGCACGCGGTTGGTCTGCAGCAGCGCGATGGCCTTGGCCGCTCCCAGCGCGCTGCCTCCTCCCACGCCGAGGACGACATCGACATCGGCCGCACGTGCACCCGCTGCCGCCTCCTCCACCGGCGCAGGTGCGGGGTTCACATCGATGCGCACCGTGTCGACGACCAGATCGCCGACACGACCGGTGTCCAGCATCCGTGTGAGCATGCCGATCTCTTCGAGTCCCCGATCGACCACGACGAGCACCCGTTGCGCACCCAGCCGATCGAGGATGCTTCTCGTGCCTGACACCGCGCCGATCCCCGCGTGGATACGTGTCTGCACCTGGAACTGGAGAGTCATCGCACCTCCACCGGAACGAGGTCGGCGGCGCCGGTGCGCGCCACGGCCGACCAGAGCAGACGACCGCTCGCCGGGCACAGGTACTCTCGCAGCTCGAGTTCTTCGTGCAACGCGATGTAGGGGCCATGCGCCTCAGCCGGCACGACCCGCTTGATGACGCCGGACACCCAGTCCGTCGGGGCGCCGAGCAGGGCCCCCGCACGCGTGCGCACCTCGTTTCCGAACTGGAACACGTCCGGCGTCAGCCACACCGCATCGTCGGGCACGGTGACGTCCTCGCCGATACCGGCGCCGGCGACCCGCCCTTCACGGATGCTGTCGCGTCGCCGCAGCGTCGCAAGCTCATCCACGTCGCTGCCGTCGAACTCGACACCGTAGATGTCACGGGCGACGCCGATGCTCACGTACTCGTCGGCCACATCGGCGGCCACCAGCCCAGGCGAGCGGTCGATCGGATCGCCGAATCCGCCGCCGCCCTGGAAGCTGTAGGCGATCACGTCGCCGCGGTCGATCCGGAAGAAGCCGGGTTTGGCACCGAAGTGCTCGATCTCACCCGACCATGACGGCAGGTCGTGCACTCCGAAGATGCGTCCCACCGGCGTATCGCCATCGGCATGGAGTTTCGCGTTGCGATTGCAAGATCCCTCCAGTCCGCCGAACAGACCGAGACTATTCGGCACCTCGACGCCGTGGCCGACGATCATGCCGTGCAGCCCGTCGACATCGTGAGGAGTGATGGCCAGCCCCAGCGTCGCTCCCCCGCGCTGCCGCCCTGGCCCGCCGGTGTCGGTGAGGATGCTCCGGTACAGGAACAGGATCGGCCCGGACGCTTCGTGCGATTCCACGTTCGTGATGGCGGGGCGCGGCACGCAGAAGTCTCCGGACCCGCTCAGACCGTCGTGGTCGCTGTACGCGCCACCGCCTCCGGCGGTCGAATCCAGAAGGAAGTTGCCGTATGGCGTCCCGTCACGGTTGACGCCGTTGATGACGAACGCGGTCATGGAGCCCTTCGTCACCGCGGTCGCATCGGGCAGCGTGGCAGCGGTGGTCGCGGCGAGTCGCGACAGCGCTTGCAGGGCGACATTGGTGACGACCCACGTCGCTGAGATGGTCGCAGACGAGACAGGTGCGGGGAACGACGCGTTGCAGACGATCGCCTCCGGTGCTTCCAGTTCGATGACTCGCAGCAGCCCTTCGTTCCACCGAAGATCGGGGGCCAGAGTCGGCAGCAGCGCGGTGAAGACTCCCGCGAGCATTCCCGACCAGGTGCAGTTGATGAAGCCGGGCGCTTGCGGGCTCGTGCCCGTGAAATCGAAGACGAGTCGATCCCCTGTCTTGCGCACCTCCACGCAGATCTCGTAAAGCGTGTTCGTGTGCCCGTCGTGCTCCAGGAAGTCCTGACCGCGGTACGAACCGTCGGGAAGCTCCCGGAGCCGATCGCGCAGGTGCTGCTCCGAGTGCTCGATCTCCAGCTCCATGATGCGCAGCACCTCGGCGAGGCCATAGCGGTCGAAGAGTTCGGTGAGGCGGCGCGCCGCGACGTTGTTGGCGGCGATCATCGCTTTCAGATCCAGGCCGACCGCGAGCGGCATCCTGGTCATCCCGAGCACCATGTCCCAGATGTCGGTGCGGATCTCGCCCTGCTCGACCAGACGGACACCGCTCATGAGCACGGCCTCCTGCTGGATCATGGTCGCGCCGATCCCCCAGGAGCCGAAGTTCATTCCTCCCATGTCGATCTGATGTGCGCACGCCCCCACCCACGCCACGCGCTCGCCGTGGTAGAAGACCGGGGCGACGATCGAGACGTCTTGCTGGTGCAGTGCACCCTTGTAGGGGTTGTTCAGGATGAACATGTCGCCCTCGCGGATGCCGGGACTCGCCTCGCAGTCGGCGACGATGTTGCGGACGACACTCGCCATCGATCCCGAGTGGAACAGCACCTGCGGCCCCATCGTCACGATCTGCCCGTCGGAGAGATACGTGCCCACGTTGAAGTCGGTGGCATCGGTGACCACCGGTGACCCGGAGACCGCCTTGAGGGTGATCGCCTGTTCCTCCGTGATGGCGGAGAGGCGGTTGCGCACCACTTCGAAAGTGATGGGATCGACGTCGAGCGGAGAAACGGACTCTTCTTGCATGGTGATACTCATGGTGTGTGGCCTCCCTGTCACGCGGTGGGTGTGATGACGAGATTGCGGATGCGGTCGACCGCGACTTGCTGGCCGCTGGCGACGTAGACGGTCGTCGTCGGGTGTTCGATCACGGCCGGTCCGAGAAGCGGCTCGCTGCCCAGCGAATCCCAGTCGGCGACCACGGCATCGGACCAGGCACCGATACTCACGTCGTAGACGGGCCTGCTGCCGTAGGACGCGGTGGCGGCTTTCGCCGGCGCGTGCGCGAATTTGGGCTTCGGGGTGCGACCGATCCCCGACACGCGGAACGTCGTCATCTCTATCCCCGCTTCTCGGAAGCCGGCGCCATGACCGTAGGTGTCTTCATAGATCTCCTCGAACAGGTCGATCAGGCGTCCCGCCGCGGCATCGTCGTCGAGAGGCTCTTGAACCGGCACGATGAGCTCGTGGGTCTGCATGCGGTATCGCATGTCGACCGACCGTTCAATGACGATGTCCTCGGGACGAACTCCGTCCTGCATCAGCTGCGCCCGCGCATTCTCTTCGAGCTCCTCGAAGACGCCACGCAGCAGCGCGGTATCGAAGTCGGCGGAGGGATGCGGGCTGCCGGGCGCGGACCGGAACGACACCGAGCGCTCGGCACTGTGGCGGATGTCCGCGGCGAGCGCGCCATACGCCGAATGGGCCATCGATGTCGCCGGAACCAGGATCGTGCCCACTCCGAGGTCGGCTCCGAACCCTGCGCAGTGCATCGGGCCGGCACCCCCATAGGCGTAGATGACGAAGTCGCGCGGGTCGTGACCGTGTCCGACGGTCAGCTCACGCAGGGTGTCCGCCATTCGCGAGTCGACGATGCGCTTGATCCCGGCGGCTGCTTCGACGACGCTCAGACCGAGAGGGTCGGCGATCTGCTCGCGGACAGCGGCTTCCGCGGCCGCCTTGTCGAGGCTCATTCGTCCTCCCAGGAAGACATCGGGGTCGATGACGCCGAGAACGACATCGGCGTCGGTCACGGTGACCCGCTGGCCGCCGCGCCGATAGCACACCGGTCCGGGGAACGCGCCGGCGCTGGCGGGTCCGACGCGCAGCTCGCCGCCTACGACCTCGGCGATCGAGCCGCCTCCGGCGCCGATGGCCGCGATGTTCACCATCGGTACGGCCACGTGGTACTGAGCGACCTCTGTCACCTGCGAGATGACGGGGCGGTCGGCGACCACGAGGCCGACGTCGAAGCTCGTGCCGCCCATGTCGGTCGTGATGACGTTGCGATGGCCGAGCTCCTGCGCCAGGAAGTGGGAGCCGAGCACTCCGCCGGTGGGTCCTGATGCGAGCAGCAGCACGGCGCGGCTCGCCGCATCCCGAGCGCCCATCACCCCGCCGATGGAGTTGAGCACACTGAAGCGGCCACGCAGACCTTCATCGCGCAGCGATCGCTCGAGCCTTTCAAGATACCGCTCGACGGTGGGCCCCAGGTAGGAGTTGAGCACTGTCGTGGCGGTGCGCTCGTACTCGCCGAGCACCGGGTTCACCTCGCTCGAGAGGCTGATGTAGGCGCCCTCTCCTGCCTCTTCCCGGATGATCTCGCCGACACGGCGCTCGTGCGCGGCGTTGCGGAAAGACCAGAGGAGACACACGGCGTATGCCTCGGCGCCGGCATCCCGGAGCCGACGAACCTGCGCGCGAGTGGCTTCCTCATCCAGGCCCAGGAGCACGGTGCCTGCTTGGTCGACGCGTTCGGGTACCTCGGCGATCAGGGTGCGGGGGACCAGCGGATCGGGGTATCTCCGGGCGCTGAACTTGCCCAGCAGCTCTGTCGGGGTGCCGGCGGTGAATCCCATCAGCCGCTGCACGAGGATGGTGTCGCCGAACCCGCGGGTGGTGATCAGCCCGGTCGTGGTGCCCCGCCGTTCGATCAGGGCATTCGTCGCCTGCGTCGTCCCGTGCCCGAAGCTGGCCACGTGACCCAGCATCTCGCTCAGGGTCTCGCCGCGCTCATCCGCGATCAGGCTGAGTGCGGCGAGCACGCCTTCTTCCAGAGCGTGGGGGGTCGTGGGCGCTTTGTTCGTGACGACACCGCCGTCGGCATCCATCACGACGACGTCTGTGAAGGTTCCCCCGGTATCGACCCCCACGTAAAGGGTGTCTTCGCGCGTGTCGGTCGGCACGACATCGGTGTCTGGCATCGGTCTCTCCTTCGAGCTCGTCCCGGTTATCGGGTACTCAGAGTCTTTCCTTCCGCAAGATTGTGAGCAATGATCTTCTGCTATGAGGAAGCAACTCCTGCAACAGCGACCGCCCTACCCCATCGAATCCGTCGACAATGCCCTGCGCCTGCTGCAGTTATTGCGCGATGGCGGCAGCATCCGTCTCACGGATGCGGCCGAGGAACTGCAGGTCGCGCCATCCACCGCGCACCGGCTGATGGCGATGCTCGTGTACCGCGGTTTCGCGATGCAGGAGGACAGCAGGCGGTATGTGGCCGGCCCCGCCCTGGGCACCAGGGCGATCGGGGCGCCGTGGCTTCATGACTTTCGGCACCGCGCCATGGAGCCCATGGAGATCCTGTCGGCGCAGCTCGTCGAGACGGTGAACCTCGTGGTGCGCGTGGGGATCAACATCCGCTTCTTGGCCACGGTCGAGTCCAGCGCGATTCTGCGCATCGGCGACCGCACGGGAACTGTGATCCCCGCGATCGGAGCCTCAAGTGGCAAAGCGCTGCTGGCACACGAAACCGAAGAGCGACTGGAGACCCTGTACCGCGGTCGTTCCGCTCAGATCGCCGGCGTCGCTCTCGATGACGAGCACTTCGAGAATCTGCGCAGAGAGCTCAGCACTGTTCGCTCGCTGGGATACGCACTCAGCCGTGAAGGGACGGAGTTCGGAGTCGGAGCGGTCGGTGTCGCGATCGTCGGGCCGCGTGGGATCGCAGTAGCCGGCCTGTCGATCGCCACGCCCATTGCTCGACTGGATGCGATGCTCACGCCGGACCGGCTCGCGCAGATCTTCCTCTGCCGCGACGAGATCTCTGCGATCGCCGCTGACCTGGCCATCGACGCGACATAGTTTTCCGCAGAGCAGACATTCGCGGATTCGGCGAATGATCGGCGGCGCGCGGGCCCTACTGTATGACTGTCACGGACAGAGGAGTTCGCATGCAGTACTACCTGAATGGCTTCTACACGGGCGATCCGTCCATCGCCCCGGCGCCGATGCCCGCTCCCGCGTCGCTGCCGGAGGACATCGATGTCTTGATCGTCGGGTCAGGACCGGCAGGCCTGGTGCTTGCCGCACAGCTGGCGAGGTTCCCCGAGATCACGACCCGCATCGCGGAACGCCGGCCCGGGCCGCTTGAGTTGGGCCAGGCCGACGGCATCGCCTGCCGCACTGTGGAGATGTTCGAAGCGTTCGATCTGAGCGATCAGCTGCTGAAGGAGTCTTACTGGGTCAACGAGACCACGTTCTGGAGACCGTCCGCGACCGATCGCCGCGTGATCGAGCGCACGGGACGCGTGCAGGACACCCGCGACGGTATGAGCGAGTTCCCGCACGTCATCGTCAACCAGGCGCGAGTGCAGGACTACCTGCTCGGTTCCATGCAGCGCAGCGCTACAAGGCTGTCGCCCGACTACGGACTGGAGTTCGTCGGCCTCGACGTCGACCGGGGTGCTGACCGGCCAGTGTCGGTCATGCTTCGAGAGACGTCCACGGATGCCGTGCGCACCGTGCGCGCGAAGTACGTGGTGGGATGCGATGGCGCGCGCAGCGCGGTTCGCACGGCGATCGGGCATCAGCTGCGCGGCGACGCGGCGAACCACGCCTGGGGCGTCATGGACATCCTCCCTATCACGGACTTTCCCGACATCCGCCTCAAGTCGGCGATCCAATCGGATGCCGGCAGCATCCTGCTCATCCCTCGCGAAGGCGGGCATCTGGTTCGCCTGTACGTCGACCTGGGGACCATCACAGCGGAGAACCGCGCGCAGGTTCGGGCAATGAGCGCCGACGACATCCTCGCGGTGGCGAACGACGTGCTTCGCCCCTACACGCTGGAGGCTGCGGAGACCGCCTGGTTCTCGGTCTACGAAGTGGCCCAGCGGATCGCCGACGCCTTCGATGACGCCGCAGAGGGCTCCGATCCGAGGGTGTTCATCGCCGGGGATGCCTGCCATACCCACAGCGCGAAGGCAGGTCAGGGCATGAACGTCTCGATGCAG
Source organism: Microbacterium shaanxiense (assembly GCF_054779995.1). Classification (NCBI taxonomy): domain Bacteria; kingdom Bacillati; phylum Actinomycetota; class Actinomycetes; order Micrococcales; family Microbacteriaceae; genus Microbacterium; species Microbacterium shaanxiense. The sequence continues at coordinate 569,798 of NZ_BAAGXE010000004.1, forward strand.
GATGGCTTCAACCTGGGCTGGAAGCTCGCCTCGGTGCTGGGTGGCTTCAGCGAATCGTCGCTGCTCGCGTCGTACTCGGCGGAGCGTCGACCCGTCGCGCAGGAGCTGATCGACTTCGACAGGGAGTGGTCGGCTCTGATGGCATCGCCGGCCCAGGATCCTGATCACCCGGAGCGAGGCGGAATCACCTCGGAAGAGCTCGAAGAGTACTTCGTACGTGCCGGCGACTACACCGCGGGCGTCGCCACGCGGTATCGCGAGGGCCTTCTCGTCGCTGATCCGTCTCATCAGGGCTTGGCAACCGGATTCCCCATCGGCATGCGACTGCACTCCGCGCCCGTCGTCCGCGTCGCCGATGCGCTGCAGACCGAGCTCGGCCATGCCGCCAAGGCGGACGGGCGCTGGCGGCTGTATGCCTTCACCGATGCCGAGGGATCGCGGATGCAGGCACTGTGCGAATGGCTCGTCCGAGACGGGTCGCCGCTTCGTCGATACGCTCGGCCCGGCGCCGACATCGACGCGCTGATCGACGTGCGTGCGATCCTGCAGCGACCGCACCGCGAAGTGGATCTCGGATCTCTGCCTGCTCTGCTTGCGCCCCGCAAGGGCAAGTACGGCCTGATCGACTACGAGAAGGTCTTCACCGCAGCCGGGACGGGCGGTACTGACATCTTCGAGGCCCGCAGCGTCGACCGCACACTCGGATGCATGGTCGTCGTCCGTCCCGATCAGTTCGTCGCTGATGTTCTGCCACTGGATGCTGTCGAGCGCCTGTCCGCCTTCTTCGCGCGCGTTTTCACCGGCCACGAAGCGGGTTGACCCACCTCAGACGCCCGGCCAGTGAGCTCCGCCGCTGTACGATCAGGCAATGAAGCACTCGGCGGGCGAGATCGATCCGCCGACGTACGCGCTCGGCTCTGTGGACAGAGCACTGCTTGTGCTGCATATGCTGCGCAACGGCGCTCCGTTGCGGATCACTGCCATCGCCCAGCACCTTCAGGTGAGCGTGTCGACGGCGCATCGGATCGTCTCGATGCTCGTGTTCCATGGGTTCGCCGTGCAAGACGAGCATCGTCACTACCTGTCGGGCCGGCGCTCGGCGCACCGGTGCTGATGGCCCGCAACGTGGATGCGCTGCTGCAGATCTCGTCCTCGTTCCTTGAGGAACTGGCACAGGGCACCGGCAAGACGGTCAATCTGACCCTCCGTGTGGGTCCGCACACGCGAATGCTCATGGTCGTCGGCACGTGTGGGCATACCGAGATGGAACGCAGCGGTGCCGTGCATCCCGCCTATGCCACTGCCGCCGGTCGTGTCTCGCTCGCCGGCGTCAGCGACGTGCAACTCGAGCATCTCTTCCGTGGTCCGGCCTCGGAGAGGACAGGAGCCGCTCTCGACGATGCGGCATTCACCGAACTGATGCGAGAACTCAATCGCACGCGCAACCGAGGATATGCGTTGTCCCGGGAAGAGGCGGTCATGGGGATCAGCGCCGTGGCGTTCCCGGTGTCGGCCCACCACCAACAGAACGATCACCGTCGTCTGCCCCCGAGCGCGCGGTTCGACGCGCTTTTGGAAGACAACGCCAAGATGAAGCTGATCAGGGGGCCGCCGAGTCCCTCGGCCGGGAGCTTCGGATCGAGGACTGACGCGCCGCCGCGAGCGGTGCAGGAGTGACCGGCGCAGGCGCGGGATGCGCGATTTCCCCGATAGCGGAAAGTACCCGCGTCGACGGCAAACCGCGAACTCGCCTGAAGCAACAACCCATCCGGGGCGAACATCGAAGCTTGACAGTCAAGGCTGACATTCGATTGATGCGTGGCTCCCCAGGAACAGCTGGAATCCTCAATGAAGAGCGAAACACGCAGAACAGCCCGCACGATCTCGACAGTCGAGTCCGCCGTCACCCCCGTCGCCAACCTCGTCGCACAAGGCCGGCCGAAGCCCGAGATCGCAGCCCGATTACATCTCGCCCATGGCACGGTCAAGAACACCGTCTCAGCGCTACTCCGCAAGCTCGGCCAGCCCGATCGCACCGCGCTCGCGCTTCACCTCGTCCGAGACCTGGGCGCTAAGAAGTAGCGGCAGTTGGCTGGATCCGGCCCTCACGCGTCCGGGTTTTCTGTCCCGCCGCCGATGAGGTCCGCAGTGACGTTGGGTCTCTCCTCCACAGCAGCGACGGAACATATGGCTCCAAGAGCGACGACGACTACCGACCAGAGTCCCGGTAGGAGTATCCCGGCGAAGATAATCGCGACGCCGATCAGAAATGTACTGTTGCTTGTTCGGGTGAGGGAGTGTCGGAGGGTTAGCCACCATACGGCGAGGAAGAACAGTCCGACGGGGATGGTGAGCATGGCGGCGGCAGCGGCGTGGGCGATGTCGGTATCGCCGGCGGTCGTGTCGATGGTGATCTCGATGCCGGCGGAGAATGCGCCGGCGGCAGCGAAGATCGCGTAGTGGAAGTAGCCGAATGTGAGGGAGGAACCTAGGCCGTTGATGTGATTGTGGTGTTCGCGTGCGAAGTAGATCCACCACATGCCGGCAGCGATGATAAGCCCTGATGCGGAGATAATGAGCAGGTCAGGGACGCGGTGGCCGGTGTCGATCGCGTCTACGACGGCGTTGGCAGATGCCAGGATCGACTCGCCCAAGAGGATCAGAGTGAATAACCCATAGCGTTCGGCGATGTGATGTGCATTCCACGGGGTCGGGCGCTTCGCCTCCGCCCAGATCGGAACCGCGATCTCTGTGGCGGCGAGGATGAAGAACCCGATGAACCCGGCCGTCTCGGGGAGGAACAGTCGTGCGATCCAGAGGATCTGGACGATCGTGATGGCGGAGGCGTATCGCAATGTCGTGGTTCGTAGTGCCCGACCCGCGGCCGCGGCGCGGAGCCATTGCCCAACGAGAGCGAGACGCATGATGACGTACCCGATGGTGACTAGCGTGAAGTCGTGCTCGGCCATCGCGGAGGACGCACCGGCGGCGAGGATGAGCACGCCTGCCATCTGCAGGATCGTCATAGTCCTGTAGAGCCAGTCGTCGGTCGCGAAGGAGGTCGCGAACCAGGTGAAGTTCATCCACGCCCACCAGATCGCGAAGAACACCATCAGGTAGCCGAGGACCCCCGCACCTGCGTGCCCGTCGGCTTCCATGTGATGCAACTGTTGCGACGAAAACGCGACCGCGACCACGAACACGAGGTCGAAGAACAATTCGAGCGGACTCGCGGCCCGATGGGGTTCGTCCGGATCACGGGGTTGCATCCGGGCGAGCCTCACACGAGAAAGTGGCGACCGGGATGGCCGGCGGTTGTCTGCGGTCATGATCGCCTTCGTTTCGTTGGTGCGGTGTGTGCGCGACTAGCTCAGCGGGAGTCGCGCACACACTTGGCGAACTGCGCCTGGTCAGCCTTCGCGGATGGTGATTGAAGCGATCTTGTCGCCCTCCAACACGAAACGGAACGAGGAAAGTCCGTTAGCGAAGGAGCTGCGCCAGTCGCCGATGACGGTGGCTGTATGGCCGTCCTGGGTGATGCGTTCGGGTGTGAGCGTGCCGGTGGCGCCGAGGAACTCCCGGTCGCTCCACCGCTTGATGGCAACCGGGCCGTCATACATGGTGCCCCAGTCATCGACGAAAGCGGTCGGGGTGAACGCGGCGAGGAACGCCGCTTCGTCTTGCCTGTTCACGGCGTCGATGAATGACGCGATGGGCTCAGGGAGACTAACTGCAGTCATGGCAGGCGTCCTTTCGAAGCTCAGCGGGTGGTGTATCCGCCGTTGGCGAAGATCGTCTGCCCGGTGATCCACCAGCCTTCGGTGGCGAGGAACCGCACGATCGGGACGATGTCCTCGATCTTCGTCAACTGATTCCCCATCGCTTGGGACTTGTGGAACTCGACCCGCTCCGGGGTCTCCTGTCCGTAGAAGAACGGGGTGTCCATCGGACCGGGAGCGATCGCAGTGACGGAGATCCCCCGACCGGCGAATTCCTTCGCCGCTGCCCGCGTGAAGTGCTCGACCGGGCTCTTGCCTCCCGCGTAAGTCGAGTACCCATCCGTAAACGCTGCCAAAAGCGACGTCACGATGGTGATCACCTTGCCACCATCGGCGACGTGCTTGCCCGCCTCTTTGATGAAGAAGTAGGCCGCCTTCGAGTTGATGTCGAACATCGAGTCGTACTCGTCTTCGGAGGTCTCCAAGATCGGCTTGCGAAGCACTTTCCCGACCGTGTTCACCGCGACATCGATCGTGCCGATCGCCGCCTCGGCATCGGCGAACAACTTCTCCACGTTCGCGGGACTAGTGAGGTCGCCGGTGAGAACGACGCCCTTGCACCCGAGAGCCTCGACCGCGGCGAGCGTCTCTTCGGCCGCAGGCCTGGTCGATTCCGAGTTGTAGTGGATGGCGACGTTCGCGCCAGCCTGCGCAGCTTGTCGGCTGATCAGCCCACCGAGGTTCTTCGCGCCAGCCGCGACGAGGACGTTCTTGCCCTGGAGTGTGTATGTGGTCACGTGTTTCCCCTTCATCGTGTATCAATCAGATACCAATATATAGCATTGCTACACGGGGTACTATAGCGACATGACAGCAAGCGCGCGTGGCGATACACGAGAGCGCCTCTTGGAAGCGGCCGCCGACATGATTGCCGCTACCCCCGGCGACGACTTCTCCCTCCGCGCCGTCTGCGACCAGGTCGGGGTGAAGATGCCCACCCTGTACCACTTCTTCGGCAGCAAGAACGGCCTTATCAACGCCGTCATCGAGCGCGGCTTCGATCTCTACATGGCGCAGAAGAACACGCACGAACGCACTGGCGACCCTATCCAAGACATCCGTCACGGATGGGATGCACACGTCCGGTTCGGGATCACCAACCCCGGCTTCTACACCCTCATGTATGGAAAGGTCCGCCCCGGACATTCGCCGGCCGCGCAATCGCGTCCCAGTGAGGTACTGCTCGCCCTGACCGAGCACGCCGCAGCACAAGGCCGGCTCGTGGTCCCCCCGAAGCAAGCGGCCTCTCATATTCTCGTCACCAACATCGGCGTCACACTGCGACAGATCGTTCTCGCAGAAGAGGACCGCCCGTTGAGTATCAGTGTCCGTGAAGGCGCCATCGCCGCCATCACAGGGACGGCGGCCTCCGACTCCGAGCGCTTGGAGATTCACAGAGTCCTCGAATACGCGGCGTCCCATCCCGATGTTCTCGGTGCCAACGCGACATCGCTCCTCACCGAATGGCTGCAGCAATTGAGTGCAATGAGTACGACCGGAACTGACCGCTAGGTGTAGTCCCCGGGTGGCCGTGAGTCTCGATGGTTTTTGACGAGGAGTAGTGGGTGCGCGAGAACAGAGCGTTTGCGGACGCGCTTCGTGATGCGATGAGCGACCGGGGTATGACCCTATCGCGACTACAATCGCGCCTGACGGAACACGGCAATCCGATGTCGATCTCGGCACTCGGGTATTGGCGAAGCGGAGAACGTACCCCGGAGGGCGCCAAATCGCTAACGGCCGTCGCCGATATCGAAAGCGTGCTCGGCCTTGATTTGGGTTCTTTGAGCGCGCTTCTGCCCCCGAGCAAACGGCTCGGTAGTCTCGCACCGATGCGCACTCCAGAGGGGATCGGACCGGTCGCGGAGTCCATCGATGAAATGGGTCAGTTGCTCTCCTCGGAGCCGATCGACAACGTCCGAGCGTTGAGCGTGCAGATCGTGGCCGACATCGACGCGCAGGGATTCGTCAAGCGTCAGCGGCACCGCCTCCGCATTCAAGCGGTGCATACGCCGATGACCGAGTTCGTGTGGGTGGAGATGACGTACGTTCCAAGCCCGGTGACCCCCGTCTTCACGGCGCAGTACGGATGTCGCGTCGCAGGGACGGCGTCGCGTGCATCCGCGGACGGATTCGGCTGCCAGTTCACATTGGATCGCACAGTTCCAGTGGGTCAGTCCACGATCCTCGAGTACCAGATCGACTACCCCGAAGGCTATCCACAGGAGCAAGAATGCGGTTTCGCGGCTAGTCGCCGGACACACGAAATCGTGCTCTGGGCACGATTCACTGAGGGAGCGCCGCCCGCCTGGATCGAAGAGACCGAGATCATCAGCGGCGTCGAGAAGCGTCGGATGCGCGAACTCGATGGGCACGCCGTTCACGCGGAGAGAATCAACTTCCCCTCCGGCATCCTCGCCTTACGCTGGGGCAACTGACCAGCCCGGTTGTCGTAGACCTTTCGAGAAGGATACTGATGACGATGGGCGGCTAAGCGCCCGTGGAAGACGAAAATACCCGTTGACCTCACGGGACACGACCGGCTAAGACACAGTGCTCTCGATGGCTCTGAGCGATTTCGAACGGGCAGGTTGGCCTGCTACCGGGCGACCTTCGCCGTCGCGGGCATGCGCCGACCTCACCCCCATCACAGGCTCCCAACCACACTCACACGCCATGGGGTACTTCATGGGTGACTCGTGGTGTATGCCATGGGTGGTCTTTCGGTGTTTAGACGTCGAGCGCCAGTCTTCTGCCGTCTCCTATGTATTAGGCCTACCCATGGGGTGGTGGGTGGATAGGGGACCAGCATGATCGCAACCATCGACGCGGCGCCGGCCACGGCAGCGATTTGGAGTGACCTCGATGACGATCTTGCGCTGATCCGCGGAGCGAGCACCGGCCAACGCGAAGCTGCTGATCTCTACCTGCGCCGACACTGGAGCGCGTTGCAGCGCACTGCGCGGTTCATCGCGGGCTGGCGCGGAGATGCCGACGATCTGCTGGCCTCCGCTGTGACATCGACCTGGTCGAAGTGGACCATTGGAACGGGGCCTGATCGAAACGTCACTGGCTACATCGCGCAATCGATGCGCAACCGCCTTCTCGATGATATGAAGTCGCCGCGCTCCAAGGAGTTGAGCCTGGAGGAGGACCGCGTGGGGTTCCTCCCCCACGGTTCCGATACCTACGACGTCGAGGCGCAGATGAGTCGTCGAATCGTCGCGGACGCACTGGCAACCTTGCCAGAAGACCACAGAAGACTACTTATCTACGTGCTGATCGACGGAACGCCGGCGCGCGACCTCACTGCTGACTTCCAGCGTCCCGCGGCGTGGATCCACACGACGCTCTACCGGTCGAAGAAGCGGCTGCGCAGCGCGCTACTGAACGTGATCCTCAGTCGCGCGTGCGACTCGGAAGATTGCCGTCCCCGGCAGGAACGCTTCAGCACCGTCAGCGGAGGCATGCTCTTAGGTCAGGAAGACAACAAACTGCTCGCTGAGTTGTGGCATTGCGGCCGATGCAGTCAGGGCCTGCGTGATTTCGAAGCGCTTGCGTACCCTCGCTAGTCGATGGAGGAGACCGACGTTCCGACCTACCCAGAGCACGCACGGCGACTTTCACGCGCGCTCGTCAGGCAAAGGGAACCAGAGATCGTCGCCGCACTGGCGAACTACTTGCAGTCGCTAGCCAGGAGCCGTCCGGTGATGTTCCACGCGGCACTTCGCGGAGTCCCTCTCGTCTCTCTTGCCATGAGAATGCCGATCGACGCCGATGTTGACGCGCTTGACTCTCTCAACGTGCTGACGGCATCAGAGCTGGCATCGATTCCCCCGACTCGAATCGATACCTGGTTCATGGACCAGGTCCGGAGCCTCAGGAACGCAGGCCGGAAGACGGAGGCGGTGGAAGTCACGCGACGTCTTCGACAGCGCCTGCAGAACCGCGCCCAGCGCGAGCCGGGGGCGGTGGTTGCTTTGGCGCCGGTCGCCTTGCAACTCGGAATCAGCGAAGCCGTGGCCGGGAACCACGTCGCGGCGGCGTCTGATCTGCGAGCGGCGGCACGATGGGCTGATGACGCGGACTCCGACCTCGCTCTCGAAGCGACCATACGCGCCGCTGCCGTGGATGCCGCGCGTGGTCGGCTGCGAGAGGCGCAGCGGATACTCGATGAGCTCCCACCCCGCCCGGCGATGGGGGCAACACCCCGTTCAGAGTTCCTTAGGACGCTGGCGAAGGCGCTGCTCGCCGTGGAGCGGTTAGCCCCGGATGCCGAACAACTGCTGCTTCGATCGGATGCACTCGAGCAGGAAGATGATTTCTGGATTTTCCTGACCTTGGCTTGTACACGTTGGGAGATTGCAAACGGGGGTTTCAGCGCCGCCCTCGAGCGCGTCTCCGTTGCACGAACGAAGCATGCTCCCCTCAGAGGGAGCTTTGCCGATGCCATCCTCGTTTCGCTTCGCAGCAGTGCGTTGACGCACCTCGGCGAGTATGGAGCGGCCCGTCGTGAACTCGCGGAGTCGGCAGTCGATGACTGGGCAGAGCTGCGCGTAGTTCTGGCCCGGGTACTCCTCATCGAGGGGCGCGATGACCAGTCCCGAATGCTGCTGCGCGGACTCATCCGCGAGGAGCAGATCGGTCCCGTGATCCGCACGGAGGCCTTGCTGCTCGACCTCTGGAGACGCCAACAGGCCACCGGAAAGGTCGACGTGCCGATAGCTAAAACGGCTCGTGTTGCCATCGAACGTGAAGGTCTTGCCCGAGTGACAACCACCGTCCCCCGGTCTCTCGCACGAGCCGTGGACGCCGAGCACCACATGGTCGAGGTGGCAGACATTCCCCTCCGACCCACTCTGCGTCCCAGCCAACAGCGTGTGCTCGCTGAGCTCTCCAAGGGGAAGTCCGTAGGACAGATCGCCGGGCGTCTTCAACTCTCCGCGAACACCGTGCGCACGCACATCAAGGCCATATACCGACGTCTCGATTCGCACAGCCGAGCGGAGGCAGTCGAGAAGGCCCGCGATCTCGGTTTCATCGACGAGACGCCCGACGCGTAGGGACCGTCGGATTCGGATCGCTTGGTGCCATTCGTTCCAGACATGCGAATTCACACCGCCGTGCACACACCCCGGAGAGCTGTGGGGGAGGATGTGGGGGCCCTCCCCCACATCGCGCTTGCTGGGTACCAAGTCGCGATGGCGGTGCCGGCAGGTACCGACACCCCCTTGGGGATGAGGCAGCGATACTGCCTCAGGAGGACTGGGGAGCACCTCCATCAATACCGACGAGAACCGCCGACATTTCTGACAACGCTCAACGGTGCGTCGTCACCGCCTCCAAGTGAGTGGTTTCCACACTCCACCACCATGAGTGCGTGGACGGCATTCCGATATTTTGACAGTGATGCGACGAGACCCGATCCTCGCATCGAGGCGCAGAGCAGCCTGACTGGAGCTGCGCGATGGAGCTCACCTTGGGAGGGACGATGCCGACACGAACAGCTGAACGCGCTGCGTCCTTTCACGCGCGTGCGACCACGGCTCCCCCTGAGCTCGGAGCCGGGCTGTCCGAAGCGGACAGTCTGGTGGAGGACTATCGGAGGCTCACACGAGAGCATCCGCAGATCGTTTCGGAAGCCCTCCGCCGACTCTCCCGTGTGCTCAACATCCAGCCGAGAGCAACGCAGACGTCCCGTCGCACTCCACCCCGGATTTCACCGCCCGCGATGGCCAGGTCGGATGCCTCTGAGCCGACCACATTGCTGCTCTTGCTCACGGCACAGATGCGTCGGGCGTTCAACGAGGGAGAGGCCGGTGACGCGCTCGAGTTCGCGCGCCGGCTTCGCAAGCGAATCAACACCCTCACAGATGTCGCGGATGCCGATGCCGGGTCGCTCCTTCTGGAGACGGGAACCGTCGAAGCATTGTGTCGTCGCCCCATCAACGCCATCGCCGACTTCACACGAGCGCTACGTCTCGCATCTTCGTCCCCCGAGCTGCGCAACGGCATCGCCTTGCATGCAGCAGTGGTCAACGCCGCTTGCGGTCGCATCGACGAAGCGACCCGTCTTCTCGGCGTCGCTGCGGATGCCGTGCCGCCCACGGCCGGACTCGCGCCGCTAGCCGTTCTGACGGCGACACTGATCGCTGTCGAACGGCTCGACGCCGATGCTGAAGTGCTGCTCGACGAGCTGGCGGAGTGCGAGCTCGTCGATTTCTGGCCATATTGCGTCCTGGCTCGGGTGCGCTGGGAACTTGCGCACGGCTCATACGGTGCCGCGCTCAATCAGGTGGCGATCGCCGACGCAGAGCACGAGGTCATGCCGGGAACCATCGCGGAGTCAGCCCTCGCGTACTGCCGTTCTGCCGCGCTGACGAGCATCGGGCACCCGCGCGCGGCGATCGAGATCATCGACTCGATCGCCGCGGATACACCTGAGCTCCTTCTCATGCGCGCTCGCGCTACTCTGCATCTCGGTGACGACGCGACGGCGCAGACGCAGATCGATCTCGTCCTGAGGGATGAGACGACCGGACCCATCGTTCTGGCCGAGGCCTCCCTGATCAAAGTGTGGATCGCGGATCGTGCAGAATCCAGCGATGTCGCGTGGTCGACCCGTGCGGCGAGACACGCCGTCGCGGCGGAGAACGTCATGCGCGCCCTCACTACCGTGCCGATCAGAATCGCGTCGATGGTCTCCCCTACGAACGCGTTACTGATCGACATCCCGGAGCCGGTCACAGCGACGCGCCTGCGCAGTAGTCAGCTGGCAGTGCTTCGCGAACTTCACCACGGTGGCACGCTGGAAGAGATCGCGGGCAGACTGCAGCTGTCCGTCCATACCGTCCGCACGCATGCGAAGGCGATCTACAAGCGTCTCGACGTGCATACTCGCGACGAGGCGGTCTCACTCGCACGCGCCATCGGCCTGCTGACCTGACCGGAGTGGTCGCGACAATCACGATGCGACCTCACCGCATCTCCGCCCCCTCAGCGACAGCGACAAGGCTGCTGACGAGCGCGGAGATGCCGTCCGTCCCGAGCGCAACCGGCACCGTCCCGTTCCCCGTTGGGACGACGAGCGCGGCTGCCGGGCGCCGTACGCCGACCTCAAGGCGACTGCCCAGCGAACCTGCCAGGTCGACCGCCAGGGCAGCACCGGTGGGCGCGGAAAGAGCGTCGACATTGTCGAGATTGCCCTGTGGAAGTGAGTAAACGACGTAAACGTCGACCACGGCGCTGAGTGCTCCGCCTTCCATGGCCAGAAGCTCGTGCACGGCGATGCACGCGCGGCATCCTGCGCGGAGGAAGACGATGAGCCGTGCCCGCGTTCCTGGCTTCGCAAGATCGACGATGTCGCCGCTGTCGGGCAGTAGCACCACGCTGGACGTCGGCTCGACGAGCGGTGACGGCTCCGTCGACGCTCGGCTGAGCGCTCTGACAGCCGTTCCGATCACGATGGCCGTGATCGCGCATGCCGCGAGTGCCCAGTAGACTGCGGCGTCTTCAGCCGCCGGCGAAAATAGGGGTGTGACGCCCGCGCGTCGCCCTTCGGCGGCAGCGAACGTGCTCAGGATGCTGAGCACCACTGCCGCTATGACGAGCGAGAGGTTGCGTCCGATGAGAGAGGCGCCGATGCGCGAAGGGAGCCAGTCGCCGAAGCACCCGCAGTCCTCCGTTGAGCCGAGTCGATGCGCGCGTACGACGACGGCGAGCAACGCAGACATGAAAGCTGTCGCGAGCCATGCGCCGATCGCCAGTGCCCACCCCGACGCGAGGGTCAACCACAGGGCAATGGCCGATTCGGCAGCGATGAGTGCAAGCGCCGCGACGCGCGGCTGACTCATCGGTATCCGCAGCGCGGCGAATGCCGCCTGCCCACGATCGGTGGCATGTACCTTGCCGAAAGCGCTTGCGAAAAGCACAAGCACGAGAAGCGCGATCAGTACGACCACGAGTGCGTTCATGCACTCAACCTCCATGGCCTCACGCGGACTCCATGCGTCTCATGCCGGGCCCGCACGGTGAACGACTGAGGGTTCTGGAGAGAAGAGTCTCTCTCCAGAACCCTCATGGGGTCAGCAGCTGAACGCGAAGAGGTTCGAGAGCTGGCCGATGTGATCAGCCTGCGCGTCGCTCCAGTTGCCGACGGCGGTCATCTGCAACTCGGGGCTGATCGAGCCGACCGCGGTGTTCCAGGCGCTGGTGATCAGCGGCCCGGCGACCGGGATAACGCCGAGGCCCTGGATGAATGCGTTGAGCGCATCGTATCCGGGCACACCCGTCACATCCGGCGGGACCAGCGCACCGAAGTAGCCCCAGAAAGTGCTGTCGCCGGGAACTAGTCCGATGAGCTCCAGGTCGCGGGAGATGTCCCACGTGCAGGTCAAGGTAACAGTCTGGTTGATCCCTGTGCCGTTGTACGTCCGCGTGAACGTCGGCGGCGAGAGGTAGTCCCCCAGATTGGACGGCGTGATCCACAGGTCGCCGGCCACCTTCGGACCGTTCACGGCGAGCGCGGCGGGAACCAGAACTGCCGCGACGATCGCGCTCGCATACGCCAGCGAGAATGCTCCGAATGCGAGGTCCGCACCCGGGAGCAGGGTCGGATCGGTCGTTCCCACGAAGGGGACGTTAGGTGCCGGGAGCGTCATCGCCCACGTTCCGCTGGCCGTCTCCGTCACCGACAGCACGGCCGGGATCGGATCGCTCGGCGAGTCCGCGACGACACGGAACCCAGGTGCGAGCAGACCGGTTCCACCCGCGTCGAGGACGCAGTCGGGCGTGACGCTCACGTTCCAGGGACTGCTCACGCTCGCCGCAGCGAGCGGCGTGGCAACTGCGGCGGCAATGACCGGCACTGACCACGCAGCGCCCTGCACGACGGTGCGCCGACTGAGCTGACCGCGTCCGTTGCGTGACTCTTCTTCGAGCTCATTGGTTTTCTTCATTGATTTCCCCTCTCGCCAGACTCGCGCCTGACTCTGTCCGACCGGCGACGAATGCCGGTGCACGGCACGCGTTTGACGGCCGCTCACGCTGAGTCTGGATCGAGGGACGAGCGGACACGGACGACAGGCGAGCACTGGAGACCTTTACGTCGAAGGACGCGAGATTCTCGTCCAGCGGACATCGATGCGAGTCAGACCCGCGCGGAGACCTCAGGGCGCCGGCGAGCGCTCGCCAGATTTGGCGAGTGATGTCGTCATGAAAGACAAGGGCCACGTCGTCGATGTCGAAAGGGTTGTTCGCGCATGCTCGTCCGCCGCACTGTTGAACGTTGTTTCGAGCTCAAGATCGAGGCAAGTATGGCGTTGAGTCTTCGTCAGCCGACGTCCGTTCGATGTGCACGGCCTTCCCATATCACGGCGTTCTAGTGCTGTCGTCTGCTCGAGCACAGCTCGCGGAAGCTCAACTAGAAAGCGAAGGGTTCGTCGCACCAAGCACTGTCCGTTCGATCGGTTGGGAAGTTTCGCGCCCGTTCCCTCGTATCGCGCTTAACTCGCGAGGCGGCGAGAGCTGGCGAACGACACGTCTATGGTCGTCGGCAGGTACGTTCGCCGGCCTCCCGCTCCGTCCCGGAATGATTCGAGCCATCGTGGGTATCGATGGCGAGGGTACCGTCCGTACCGCCGCCGGTTCGGTGACGGTGCCCCCGCGCACGATCCTTGCGCTACCGGGCGATGCACAGGTCGAGACAACGCAGAGCGCGCCATGGGCGCGGATGTTCTGGGAGGTGGACTACCCTGCCCTCCATCTCCCCCGATTCCGCGCGGCCTATACCCGAGTTCTGAACGTTGAAGGACACTTGTGGAACCTCATCACCGCGATCACCAACGTCCTCGCCCCGTCAGATAACCGTCCGCACAGCGACGAGGACCCCTTCCTCGCGGAGGCACTGGGCGCCGCGCTGACAGCGGCATTGTCCAGCGCAGTAGCGCCTCTCATGGCGGCGCGCCCGTCCTTGTACGCGGATGCCCTGCGCATCATAGACGGGCAACACCGTGACCCAGCCCTCAGCGTCACCATCCTGGCGCAACGACTATCGGTCTCGGTGCCGCATGTCCATCGTCTCTTCGCTCATGCGGGCTCGAAGCCACGAGATGCGATCGAGGAGCGGCGGGTGTCAACCGCGCTCGCCCTTCAGCAGCTCGCCGATGGGCACATGGACGAGAAAGAAATCGCCGCACACGCGGGCTTCACAAGCGTTCGCCGCATGCGGGATGCGATACAACGTCAGAGCGGCGGAAGTGCTGACGTCGTACGTCGGCGCCATTCGACGACGCTCTGATCCTGCACCCACGTGAGAAGGAGGCCGTCGAGATCACCCCGACGGCCTCCTGTAGCACTGCGCTATTACGTCCGGGGACGACGGCGGCGTACGATGAGAGCGGCACCGAGAGCGAGCATGACCGCAGCAGACGCAAGCGCCCCAAATGGGGGTGTCTCCACCGGTCCATGCAAGCGCGGGCGGCTCACTCGGTGTCGCCGGCACTGGCGGCACCTCCGCGACCGTCACCGTCTACTCGGGCGACTCGATGTCCTCATGCGTCGCGACGGGTTCACACCGCTAGCTCTGGCGGTGTCCGCGGCGGCGTAGGTCCGGCTTGGCTGACACAGACGTCGGCGAACCCGCGAAAACTGCGTCAGCATCTTTCCCGAGGAAGTCGGCTGCCACGTCGTCGGCCGGAGTCGCCGCCTGCCCCGCATATGCGCCGTAATATTCGCGTCGGTAGTAGGCGGATTCTGCGCCTTTGCGAGGGACTTTGTTGAGCACGACACCGAGGACGCGGCCGCTGGTACGGGCGACGCTGTCGATCGCACGCTGCAGCATGTCGAAAGTCGTCTTCCCCGACGACACCACCACCAGGACTCCGTCGGCTCCGGCGGACAACACAGCGGCGTCGGTCACGGGAAGCACGGGCGGGGAATCAAGAATGATGATGGCGGATTTGCTGACCTCGGCGAGGAAGTCACGCATGCGGCGCGATCCGAGCAACTCGCTCGGGTTCGGAGGGATGCGTCCGGCGCCGAGGACCACAAGTGGGACCGCGTTGTTCGGGTGGTGCGCGACGTCTTGCAATTCAGCGCGTCCAGCAAGAACGTCGGTGAGTCCGACGTCACGTGAGATGCCGAAGATATCGGCGATCACGGGTCGTCTCAGATCGCAGTCGACCAGGATCGCCCGCTGGCCGGCTGCGGCGAGGCTTGAGGCGAGGTTCACCGCGACGGTGGATTTGCCGTCGCCGGGAACAGCGCTCGTCACGACGATGACACGGGGCGGGTTGTCAACGTCGATAAACTGCAGATTCGTGCGCAGTTCTCGCATCGACTCGATCGTGTGATGCGAGACGCCGTGCTGCGTCCCTAGCGAGAAGTCGATCACCTGGCGAGTTCCAGCCATCGCCTTCTCCAGAGGAAGAACACCGATCGCTGCGACCCCGGAGATGCGCTCCACGTCGCGCTGGTGACGGATGCGACGATCCAACGTGTGTCGTACGAACGCGTACACGAGCCCCAGGGCGAGACCCGCCAAGAGACCGAGAGCCAGGTTCAGGCGAGTGTTGGGTGAAATGGGGGAAGAGGGAAGCCGCGCAGAATCACCCACGATGAGTTCGACCGCGGCCGGGATCGCCTCCGTTCCGCTCTCCAACTTCTCGACCTCGATCGCCATACCGCGCAGCCATGAACCGCCCTGGGTTCTGTTCCGGTGTTTATGTGAGCGCCGGTTCGGCGTTGTGTGATTGATAGTAGGCGGCTTCGACCTCGGTTGGAGTGGCGTAGCCGAGAGCTTCGTGGAGACGCTTGTTGTTCCACCAGTCGACCCAGTTCATCGTCTG
>NZ_BAAGXE010000005.1:0-193742 GCF_054779995.1 Microbacterium shaanxiense
AACTTCTTCTAAACAAAATGGCCACCCAACGCAGGGTGGCCATTTTGCGTTAACCGTCCTTCTGTCGGTTCGCCATCAGCTGCCTGGCGGACCATCCACCACGGTCGGGATGTACTCGAGCAGCTGAGTCCGGTGATCGAAGGTGCGCTCCTCTACGAGTTCGAGCGTCACGTCCGGATAGCCGTCGAAGATGCGGTCTCGACCGCTCGCCCCGGTGATGACGGGGAAGATCACGACCCGATAGCGGTCGACCAGACCCGCTTTCAACAGCGACCGGCACAGCGCGATGCTGCCGATCGTGCGCAGCGGCTGCGCCGACTCGTCCTTGAGACGTCGCACGTACGCGACGGCATCCGTATCCACGAGTGTCGAGTTCGCCCATTTCAACGGAGCATCGAGCGAGGACGAGAAGACGTACTTGTGTATGTCGTTGAGCACGTCAGTGCCCGGTTCGCCTCCGGCTGTGAGCTCGGACATGACGCGGTACGTCGTCGCCCCCATCAGCAGAGGGGCGCCGCTGTCGGGCGCCTGTTCCAGCCAGTCGAGGTACTCGGGGCTCTCCATCCCCCACCATCCGGGCCAGCCCACTGCAGAGCCGAAGCCGTCGAGAGAGCAGATGAAGTCGATCGTCAGAGTCTGCATGTCGTCTCCTTCGCTTCGCGCAGGAGTCTAGAACCTTCACCGGCTCGTGAACAGGGGCACCACGAGGCTCACGGCGATCGCGATCATGATGACGGCGATGACGCCGTCGAGGATGCGCCACGCCCGAGGCGTGTCCAACCAGCGGGCGAGCCAGCGCGCGCCGTATCCGAGGGCGGTGAACCAGAGCACGCTCGCGACGATCGCGCCCGCGGCGAACACCCAGCGTCCTTCACCGTGGGTGGCCGCGATGGATCCGAGCATCAGGACCGTGTCGAGATAGACGTGAGGATTCAACCATGTCAGTGCGAGAGCTACGGCGATGACGGTCGCCAGTCGTCCTTCCCGCTTCTCGCCGCCGTCCGCGCGCAGGGTCTGATCCGTTCCTCGCCATGCCCGCCGTGCAGCGAGCAGTCCGTATCCGAGCAGGACCACCGCGCCGAGAACGCGCGCCGCATCGACCAGCCACGGCACGCTCTCGACGACGAAGCCGAGGCCGGCGACACCCGTCGCGATGAGTACGGCGTCCGACAGGGCGCAGATGAGGACGACGGCCAGTACGTGCTCGCGTCTGATTCCCTGGCGCAGCACGAAGACGTTCTGAGCGCCGATGGCGATGATGAGGGAGAGGCCCAGCCCGAGGCCGGCGAAGAACGAGATCACTCTTCGACGTTACGAGCGCGACAGCATTAGCACCAGCTAACGGTTCTTACTCACCATTAGCATGGCTTACATGGCGAGTATCTCACCGGAACTGGCATCGACGATCGCGGCGATCGTCGATGAGGGCAGCCTCGATGCGGCCGCGCGCGCATTGCACATCACCCCGTCCGCGGTGAGTCAGCGGCTCAAGAGCCTTGAGCAGCAGCTCGGCCAGGTCCTCATCGTCCGCGGTCGACCGGCCAGGATGACGGCCGCCGGCGAATCGGTCGTGCGGCTGGCCCGTCAGATCGCCCTGCTCGAGCACGATGCCCTGTCGGCCCTCGGGCTCGACGCGGTCGGCGACCGCGTCAGCATCCCTCTCGCGGTGAATGCCGATTCCATGGCCACCTGGTTCCTTCCGCCGCTCGCACGCCTCGCGGAGGAGCACGACATCGACTTCGATCTGCACCGGGACGACCAGACCTTCACCGCGCGACTGCTCGAATCGGGGGAGGTCATGGCTGCGGTGACCTCCGAGCATGCTCCGGTCGCGGGATGCATCGTCGCGCCGCTCGGAGTGCTGCGCTACGAGGCGATGGCGACCCCCGCCTTCGTGGCGCGATGGTTCCCCGACGGCGCCACCGAGGCCGCGCTGCGCCGCGCGCCGTTCGTCGACTTCGACCGGCGCGACACCCTGCAGCACACCTGGCTGCGCTCTCGCGGACTGGACGAGCACGGCATTCCTCGCCACTATGTGCCTGCGTCGTACGACTACGCGCAGGCCGTGCTGCTCGGTCTGGGGTGGGGCATGCTGCCCGGTTCGCAGGCGACCGAGGCCGCAGCGGCCGGCACGGCGATCCCGCTGGGGGGAGAACCGATCAGCGTGCCGCTGTACTGGCAGCAGTGGAACCTGCGATCAGCGCTGCTCGATGCGATCGCGGCGGAGATCATCGCGGAAGCCGGGCGGGTCCTGGACTGACGCGGTCGCGGCGCTCAGTCGGCGAGGGCGAGTGCGCGGAACGCATCGCGTTCGCGCAGCGATTCGCGTCGGCTGGCGTTAGCTGCGACGGCAGCGGTGGGTGGACGCTGCCCCGTCGTGCGGTGGTAGAGCTCGTCGATCAGCCGCGTCGCGAGGGAGACGAGCTGGCCGATCTCCTTCTCGTCGCGATCGATCCACACGCAGCGCGGCTCGTCGTGGATCGGGCGGAAGCTGTCGTGCTCCTCCCAGACGAACAGGGTGCGCTCCGCGCCGAGCACGTGCTGCTGCCACCACACCTGGCGCAGATATGTGCGCGGGATCGTGCGCCAGTTCTTGTTCGTGGTCTTGATCTCGGCGAGCAGGATGCGCCCGTCGCGGTCCTGCACGATGCCGTCCGGCGTCGCCAGATGACGGTGCTCCGCCTCTGCCCGGAACAGCGCCGATGACGGGTGGATGCCGTGCGTCCCCGCCACCCAGGAGGCGATCTCCGGTTCACGGCGACGCCCATGGTCGGTGTAGGCGTTCCCTCCGAAGTGGGCACCGCCTCCGAGCTTCGCGTCTGCGGCGCGGATGATCGACTTCTCGCCGGAGAGCCCCGCGACGTCGGTCGCGGTGATCCCGCGTGTGCGTGCCCTGAGCCAGGCGACGCGGTCACGGGAGTCCGCGACGATACGAGCCTGCAGTTCGGGAGTCACCATTCGAGATTACCCGCGGCCTCGGACGCGCAGGACCAGCCGCGCCGGGGTGCGCCGCCTCCGGATCTCAGCCGGCGGCCGGCCAGCCGTCCGGGCCGCGCGAGCCCACGGAGTACTCCTCGAGCGGCACCTTGTCCGCCTTCCACTCATCCAGGACCGGTTGCACGATGCGCCAGCACTCCTCGGCTGCGTCGCCCCGCACTGCGAGGACGGGATCGGCGTCGAGGATGCACGAGAGCACCTCGGCGTACGCTTTGAGCGCCCCGGGACCGAGCTCAGCCGACATCGTCGTCCGTTCCAGCTCGAACGGGTCGGCCTCGCCGTTGACGTTGAGCTCGAGCGAGATCTCGGCCGTGCCGAGCGAGAACCGCAGTACGGCACCCTCGGCTTCGCCGTGGAGGCCGACCGGCACGTGGCGCACGGGACGGAAGCGCACGACGATCTCACGCGAGGGTTCGCCGATGGCCTTGCCCGAGCGCAACGTGATCGGCACACCCGCCCAGCGGGCGTTGCGCACTTCGAAGGTCGCCGCTCCCAGCGTCTCGGTGTTTCGTGCTGGATCGACATCCGGTTCGTCGACGTACGAGGGGAAGGTGCGGTCGCCGACGCTGCCGGCCGTGTACCTCGCCCGGTAGGAGTTGCGCACCGGATCGTCTTGCCACACCGATGTCGCCCGCAGCACGGCCGTCGTCGCGGCACGGAAGTCGACCTCGTCGAGGGTCGCGGGCTCTTCCATCGCGAACACCGCCATCACCTGCAGCAGATGGCTCTGGATCATGTCGACGAAGGCGCCGGCATGATCGTAATATCCCGCGCGGCCCTCGAGGCCGAGGGACTCGTCGTACGTGATCGACACCGATTCGATGTCCGTCGCCGACCACAGCGGCTCGAGCACACGATTGGCGAAACGCACGCCGAGCAGGTTCAGGGTCGTGGAACGTCCGAGGAAGTGATCTATGCGGAACACCTGGCTCTCCGGCACGAGCAGCGCCAAGCGCTCATTGAGCGCTCTGGCGCTGTCCTCGTCGACGCCGAACGGCTTCTCGAGTGCGAGCACGACTCCCGTGGGGAGATCGATCGTCGCCATCGCGTCGCAGGCTGCTGCGGCGACCGACGGCGGCACGGCGAAGTAGAGCGCGAGCGGGGCTTCGCGCCCGTCGAGAAGCGTCTTCAGATCCTCGGGCGTGGTGATGTCGGCGCGGTGGTACTCGGTCTTCACGCGCGCCATCGCATCCGCGGCATCCGATGATGTGAACGCGATCTGAACGACGTCGCGCCACTTGTCATCGGTCCAGTCGTCCATACCGGCGCCGATCAGCTGCACCGTGCGCGTGGGCTCGGTCATCAGCAGCTGGCCCAGTGCGGGCAGCAGGAGCCGGGAGGTGAGGTCGCCGGATGCGCCGAAGATCATGAGTGCGGTGTGGTCGGCCATGCGGCCCACCGTAGTCGGCGCAGAGAGATCGCAACAGGTCTGGATCGCATGCACGGTCACTGCCAGACTCGGACGGATGCCATCTCCGATTGAAGACTACGCACTGCTCAGCGACTGCCGCACGGCGGCCCTCGTCTCGAGGGATGGAAGCGTCGACTGGCTCTGCCTGCCGCGCTTCGATTCGCCGTCGATCTTCGGAGCGCTGTTGGGTGACCCGACCCACGGATGCTGGACGCTGCGGCCGAGCGATGAAGACGCGACGATGAGCCGGCAGTATCTGCCGGACACCTTCATCCTCGTCACTCGATGGGAGAGCGCGGCAGGCGTCGCGGAGGTGCACGAATTCATGCCGATGAGCTCTCACCGCACCGACGTGGTGCGACGGGTGATCGGCATCTCGGGCACCGTCGAGTTCCGCACCGAGCTGCGGATGCACTTCGACTACGCGAGGGCGCTGCCGTGGGTGCGACAGGTGGGAACCTCTTCCGCACCAGCGCTGAGGGCGACAGCAGGGCCGGATGCCGTGATCGTCCGCGGCGTCGCGCTCTCCGCATCCGATCACGTCCACACCGGCGACGTCACCGTCTCCGAGGGCGAGGAGCGCGCGCTCACCCTCACCTGGTTCCTCTCGCACGAGAGCGCACCTGAGCCGCTCGACATCGAAGCGGCAGTGGCGAGGACGCGCGCGTGGTGGCAGGGATGGGCCAGCGGTATCGAGCACGACGGGCCGCATCGAGAGACGGTGGTCCGTTCGCTGCTCGTGCTGCGCGCGCTCACCAATCGCGACACCGGCGGCATCGTCGCGGCCGCGACCACCTCGCTTCCGGAGGACTTCGGAGGATCACGCAACTGGGACTACCGCTACGTGTGGCTGCGCGACGCCGCGCTGACTCTCGAGGTGCTGATCTCGCACGGGTTCCTGCACGAGGCACAGCACTGGCGGCTGTGGCTGCTGAGGGCGGTGGCGGGCGATCCGGCCGAAGTGCAGATCATGTACGGCATCGCGGGCGAGCGCGACCTCACCGAACGTGAGCTCAGCTGCCTGCCTGGCTACGAGGGCGCGTCCCCCGTGCGCATCGGCAACGGTGCGGTGGACCAGTATCAGGGCGACGTCATCGGCGAGGTGCTCGTGGCTCTGGAGGCGGCGCGCATCGCCGGACTCGAGGAGTCCACCTTCTCGTGGCCGCTGCAGCGTGCGCTGCTCCAACGCGTCATCGCGGGAATGGACCGCCCGGACAACGGCATCTGGGAGATCAGGGGCGAGCCGCAGTGGTTCACGCACTCGCGCGTGATGATGTGGGCGGCGCTCGATCGCGGCGTCCGCGCGGTTCGCGAGCACGGTCTGACCGGTGACGCAGATCGGTGGACCGAGATGCGCGATCGCCTGCGGGCCGAGATCGACGAACGCGGCGTCCATGCCGACGGCTACTTCGTGCAGCACTACGACTCCGACGAGGTCGATGCCTCGCTGCTGGTCCTGCCGCAGGTCGGGTACTGCGAAGCAGACGATCCGCGGATGACGCGCACGGTCGCGCAGATGGAGCGCACTCTCCTGCGTGGCGGCCTGCTGATGCGCTACCGCACGACGAGCGGGGTCGACGGACTCGAGGGAGGGGAGCACCCGTTCCTCGCCTGCAGCTTCTGGCTCGTGGAGCAGTACGCCGCGAGCGGCAGACTGCGGGATGCCGAAGCGCTGATGGTGCGACTCGTCGCGCTGGCGAACGACGTCGGGCTGCTCTCGGAGGAGTACGACATCGAGGGCGCCAGGCATGCGGGGAACACGCCGCAGGCGCTGTCCCACCTCGCGATGGTCCGCGCGGCCGACGCGCTCGCTGGCCACACCGGGCGCGCGGCCGACCGTCGCTGAGACGCCGGGCGGCGCCGATTTGGGGGACGCGACGAGATGTCGTATCCTTGGATCAACCGAAGACCGCCGGTCATCGTGATGCGCGCAAGCGCAGCATGATCGAAGCACTGCTCAGCAGAGGCCCGCGCAGGTGTCACGAACAGTTTCTGAAGCTCCGTGCGCTTGCGCCGGAGCTTTTTTGTTTGGCTTGTGGGGTGGTCGAGGTCGATGCCCCACCACCGTGCGGCATCTCGTACCCACCAAGGAGTGACCATGGCGCAGAAGGATGCATCGGTTGCCGAGCTCACGAAGTCATTCGAGAACTCGAACGCCGTCCTGCTGACCGAGTACCGCGGTCTGACGGTTGCCCAGCTCAAGGAGCTGCGTAACAGCATCCGTCAGGACGCTGAGTACGCCGTGGTGAAGAACACGCTGACCAAGATCGCCGCCAACAAGGCCGGCATCTCTGCGCTGGACGATGACCTCAAGGGTCCGTCGGCTGTCGCATTCGTGCACGGTGACTTCGTCGCCACTGCGAAGGCTCTTCGTGATTTCGCCAAGGCCAACCCGCTTCTCGTGATCAAGGGCGGCGTTTTCGAGGGCAATGCCCTCAGCGCCGACGAGGTCAACAAGTACGCCTCGCTCGAGAGCCGTGAGGTTCTGCTGGCGAAGGCTGCGGGCATGATGAAGGCGACGATGGGCAAGGCTGCCGCCACCATCGACGCGCTTCGCGAAAAGCTGGAGACCGCACAGGCCGCGTGAGCGACCGGCGTTCTCTTTCCACAAACCCCATCAATCTAGGAGATACATCATGGCTAAGCTCACCACCGAGCAGCTGCTCGAGCAGTTCGCCGACCTGACCCTCGTCGAGCTCAGCGAGTTCGTCAAGGCGTTCGAGGAGAAGTTCGACGTCACCGCTGCCGCTCCCGTCGCCGTTGCCGGCGCCGGTGGCGCAGGCGCTGCTGAAGAGGTTGAGGAGAAGGACTCCTTCGACGTCATCCTCGAGGCTGCCGGCGACAAGAAGATCCAGGTCATCAAGGCTGTCCGCGAGCTCACCTCGCTCGGCCTCGGCGAGGCGAAGGCTGTCGTCGACGGCGCTCCGAAGGCTGTCCTTGAGGGCGCCAACAAGGAGACGGCCGAGAAGGCCAAGGAGACCCTCGAGGCTGCCGGCGCGACCGTCACCCTCAAGTGAGCCGAGGCGGGTCGACCGCCTCACTCATTCGAATGCCCCGGGCCTGTGCCCGGGGCATTCGTGCGTGCAGGCGGTAACGTCAACGCGGCGCGGCGGAGGAGTTGCGCACGACCAGAGCGGATGCCGCGACGACGTGCTCGACCCCGGCGTCCGGATGGGCGAGCTGATGAAGCAGCAGTCCCACTGCTGCCACGCCCTGATCCCGCGGCTGCTGCCGGATGGTCGTCAGGGCGAACATCTCCGCATGCTGATGGTCGTCGATGCCGACCACGCTCAGTTCGGTGGGTACGGCGATCCCCAGTCGCCGGGCGGCGATGATGGCGCTGATCGCCGTCTCGTCGCACACTCCGACGACAGCGGTCGGGCGGGTGCGCCGGTCGCCGAGCAGATCGACAGCGCTCTGATATCCGCTGGGCATGTCGCTCGCCGCCGGGCTCACACTGATGCGGGTGCCGAGCCCCGCGGCATCCATCGCCTCTCGATAGCCCTGCAGGCGGCACGCGTCGCCGAACCCCGCGTTCGCGTCATCGTCCGACGCGCCGATGAATGCGATCGCCTCGTGGCCGAGGTCGATCAGGTGCTCGGTCGCTATCCGACCGGCGGCGGCGTCATCGATCGACACCGAGCTCGTGCCGGCGTGGTACGGGCCGACGGTGACCAACGGGCGATCCAGCGCCGACAGGCGTTCCAGCTCGTGGCTGCGCGGCTGGATCCCCACGGCGATGATGCCGTCGAACCGTCTGCGGGGGAGCACGGCTTCGAAGACCCGATCCCTGGTGGGCGAGCCTTCCGACACGCCGTAGAGCGCAAGGTCGTAGTCGTGCGCGAGCAGGGCGCTCTGGACGCCCGACAGCAGCTCCGAGAAGTACCATCGCCCGACCGTCGGCAGGATCACGCCGATCGTCGACGTGCGACCCGTGGCGAGGCTGGTCGCCGAGGAGTGGGCGACGTACGACAGCTCGCTCGCTGCGGCCGACACCAGCGCCCTCGTCTCGGCTGAGACGTATCCGCGTCCGCTCAGTGCGCGGCTGGCCGTGGCCTTGGAGACGCCGGCGCGCGCCGCGACATCCGCGATCGTGCTCATGCATCCTCCTCGATGACGGCAGCCCAAGGGGCGCGCCCCTGGCACAGCGTAGCCGCGTGTCCCCGGAAAAGGAACCGGTTCCACACCAGAAACCACGGGAGCGCTCCCATGAGTTCGTCCGATCGAACCCCAAAGGTTGTCGGCTTGTGACCATCCGGTCATTGTGCAGGGTCGCGGAGGCCAGTATGTTGGCCCTGGAAGCGGTTCCCTATTGAACGCGTCAGTCGACGCCCTCAGGTGCGGAACGCGAACTCGAAGAGGAGATACACATGGCACTGACACAGCGTTATCGGCGCCTCGCGCCGTTCGCCCTGCTCGGGGCTGCGGCCTTCGCGCTCGCAGGTTGTGGCGCACCGGGTGCGCCGGACGGCGGCGGTGGCGATGGCGGTGGCGACAACGTCGTCACGATGTACGGAACGATCACCGATGAAGAGGCGGAACTCCTCCAAGAGTCCTGGGCGGACTGGGAAGAGGAGAACGACATCGAGATCAAGTACGAGGGAAGCCAGGACTTCGAGGCCCAGGTCGGTACCCGTGCACAGGGCGGCAACCCGCCTGACATCGCGATCTTCCCCCAGCCCGGTCTGTTCGCCGACTTCGCCGCGCGTGGTTATCTGAAGCCAGCGCCCGAGGAAGTCAAGGCGAACGCCGAGGAGTACTGGTCCGAGGACTGGGTGAACTACGGAACCTACGAGGACACGTTCTACGGCGCACCGATGATGGCCAGCGTGAAGGGCTGGATCTGGTACTCGCCGGCGAGCTTCGCCGAGTGGGGAGTGGAGGTTCCGGGAACCTGGGACGAGCTGATGACGCTCACCCAGACGATCCGCGACAAGACCGGCTCGGCCCCGTGGTGCCACGGGTTCGAATCCGGTACGGCCTCCGGCTGGACCGGCACCGACTGGATCGAGGATCTCGTCCTGCGTCAGGCCGGACCAGAGGTCTACGACCAGTGGGTCGCCAACGAGGTCCCGTTCACCGACCCGCAGATCGCCACCGCGTTCGACACGCTCGGTGAGATCCTGCTGAACCCGGAGTACGTGAACGCCGGCTTCGGCGACGTGCGATCGATCAACTCCACGGCGTGGGGCGATGTCGGACCGGCAGTGGCCAACGGCGAGTGCGCACTGACGCACGCTCCGTCGTTCCTCGACGGCTTCCTCCCCGACGGGACCGAGGTCGGTGAGGACGGCGACGTCTGGGCCTTCATGACCCCCGGTATGACTGCGGGAGAGACCGCGGTGACCGGCGCCGGTGAGATCATCGGTGCGTTCAGCGACGACGAGGCCACCCAGAAGGTGCTCGCCTACCTCTCCACTCCCGAGTGGGCGAACAACCGCGTCTCCCTCGGCGGCGTGGTGTCGGCGAACACGGGTCTCGACCCTGACAGCGCGCAGAGCCCGATCCTCCAGGAGAGCATCAAGATCCTGCAGGACGACGAGACCACGTTCCGTTTCGACGGTTCTGACCTCATGCCCGGCGCAGTCGGCGCAGGCACGTTCTGGAAGGGCATGGTCGCCTGGGTCAACGGCAGCCCGACGCCGGAGGTGCTCGAGCAGATCGAGACCGGCTGGCCGGCCAGCTGATCGGACTGGGAGCGGACCGCCCTCGCAGGCGGTCCGCTCCACCGGTTCACTCGACGCCGAGTGAGCTGTTGATCTGCACGCAGTTATGAAGGGGATTCTGTGACCGCGATTGAGTTCTTCGGCTGGGTAGGCCAGCTGCCGCCCATCCTGCAGGCGGTCGTCGTCGTCATCGCGTTCGCGGTGGTCGTGGCGATCATCCTGTTCCTGATCGACGTCGCGCCGCGCACGGGCAAGTGGTACACCGTCGCACGCCTGGCGATGTGCCTGATCATTCCGCTCGCCGTGATGTGGTTCTTCCGCTCGTACTACTGGGCGATCGGCGTCGCCGTCGTCGTGGGAGCCGTCTTCTTCCTGCTCGATTTCCGATCGCGGCAGGGCAAGGGGTACTTCATCCAGCTCGTCGCGTTCATGGCACCGGCCTTCCTGCTCCTGACGATCGGCCTCGTCCTGCCGTCGATTCAGACGATGGTCGCGTCGTTCATGAACTCCGCGGGCACCGACTTCATCGGACTGGACAACTACGCCTGGATCTTCGGACAGCCGGACGGCGTGCGCGTGGTCGTCAACACGATCGTCTGGGTGCTGGTGGTGCCCACCGTGTCCACGATCGTCGGTCTCGCCTACGCGGTGTTCATCGACCGCACCCGCGGTGAGAAGATCTACAAGATCCTCGTCTTCATGCCGATGGCCATCTCGTTCGTCGGCGCGAGCATCATCTGGCGCTTCATGTACGAGTACCGCGACAAGCAGTACGACCAGATCGGTCTGCTCAACCAGATCATCGTGTGGTTCGGCGGTGAACCGCAGCAGTTCCTGCTCAATCCGCCGTGGAACACGATGTTCCTCATCGTCGTGTTGATCTGGGTGCAGACCGGATTCGCGATGGTGATCCTCTCGGCATCCATCAAGGGCGTGCCCCAGGAACTGCTGGAGGCAGCAGAGCTCGACGGCGCGAACGCCTGGCAGCGGTTCCGTTCGGTCACCGTCCCGGCGATCCGTCCGGCGCTCATCGTGGTGCTGACGACGATCTCGATCGCCTCGCTCAAGGTCTTCGACATCGTGCGCACCATGACGGCCGGGAACTACGAGACGTCGGTGCTCGCCAATGAGATGTACACGCAGTTCTCGAAGTTCGAGGCCGGGCGCAGCGCCGCCCTGGCCGTGATCCTGTTCATACTCGTGCTGCCGATCGTCATCTACAACGCACGCCAGATCCAGAAGCAGCGGGAGATCCGATGAGCGATACAGTCAAGACCGACGCTGCCGAAGGCGCTGCGAGCGGATCCGCGACGCGGGCGATCACCACCGGCGGGAAGCTCAACGCCTCTGCCGGGCGCACCCGCAAGAAGCTGTCACGTCCGTGGGCGTCGGCGGCATCCATCGTCATCGCGGTGCTGTGGACGATCCCGACGCTCGGGCTGTTCATCTCGTCGTTCCGTCCCCGCGATCAGATCCTCACGAGCGGGTGGTGGGAGTTCTTCCTGAACCCGCAGGTGACGGGCGAGAACTACGTCGACGTCCTCGCATCCGGAACCACTCAGCTGACGATGCTCGAGTCCTTCGTGAACTCGATCGCGATCACGATCCCGGCGACGATCGTCCCCCTCATGGTCGCCTCCATGGCCGCGTACGCGTTCGCCTGGATCGACTTCAAGGGACGCAACTTCCTGTTCATCTTGGTCTTCGCCCTGCAGATCGTTCCGATCCAGATGGCGCTGGTGCCGCTTCTGAGCACCTTCTCGCGGGGACTGAACCTCTTCGGTCTGCAGGTGACCCTGCCGCTGGGAGCAGCGGGCGGCTACGCCCAGGT
This sequence comes from Microbacterium shaanxiense, assembly GCF_054779995.1. Lineage (NCBI taxonomy): Bacteria > Bacillati > Actinomycetota > Actinomycetes > Micrococcales > Microbacteriaceae > Microbacterium > Microbacterium shaanxiense. Next base: position 11,906 of record NZ_BAAGXE010000005.1, read on the forward strand.
CTGGTTCGCGCACACCATGTTCGCTCTGCCACTGGCGATCTACCTGCTGCACAACTTCATGGCGGAGATCCCCGGTGAGATCATCGAGGCCGCTCGCGTCGACGGCGCATCCCGTGGGCAGATCTTCTTCCGGATCGTGCTGCCGTTGACGATGCCGGCCATCGCATCGGTCGCGATCTTCCAGTTCCTGTGGGTCTGGAATGATCTGCTCGTCTCGCTCGTGTTCGCGGACGGCGGCGCGGCGCCGATCACGAAGCTGCTCGCCGAGATCACCGGAACGCGAGGCAACGACTGGTACCTGTTGACCGCCGGCGCGTTCGTCTCGATCATCGTCCCGCTCATCGTGTTCTTCTCCCTGCAGCGGTACTTCGTGCGAGGGCTGCTGGCGGGCTCGACGAAGGGGTAACACTGCATCTCGAGCGCGGCCCTGGCCGTACCCTGGGAGGCATGGACTACGCCGAGCACATCGCCGATCTCGTCGGCGACACACCCCTCGTGAAGCTGCAGCACGTCACCGAGGGCGTCGAGTGCACGGTGCTCGTCAAGCTCGAGTACCTCAACCCGGGGGGATCGTCGAAGGACCGCATCGCCAAGCGGATCATCGATGCGGCGGAGGCCTCAGGCGAGCTGAGGCCTGGTGGCACGATCGTCGAGCCCACCAGCGGCAACACCGGCGTCGGTCTCGCACTGGTCGCGCAGCAGCGCGGCTACAAGTGCGTGTTCGTGCTGCCGGACAAGGTCGGCGAGGACAAGATCGACGTGCTGCGCGCATATGGCGCGGAGATCGTGATGACGCCGACGTCCGTCCCGGCGGACAGCCCCGAGTCGTACTACAGCGTCAGCGACCGGCTCGTGAAGGAGATCCCCGGCGCGTTCAAACCAAACCAGTACGAGAACCCGAACGGGCCGCGCAGCCACTACGAGACCACGGGTCCAGAGATCTGGCGCGACACCGACGGCCGGATCACGCACTTCGTCGCCGGTATCGGCACCGGTGGCACGATCAGCGGGACCGGCCGGTTCCTGCGCGAGGTGTCGGAGGAGCGCGTGCGCATCGTCGGGGTCGACCCCGAAGGCAGCGTGTACTCCGGCGGCACAGGTCGCCCATATCTCGTCGAGGGCGTGGGGGAGGACATCTGGCCCGGCTCCTACGACCCCGCCGTCCCTCACGAGATCGTGGCGGTCGACGATGCGGAGTCGTTCGCGATGACTCGCCGCCTGGCTCGCGAGGAGGGCATCCTCGTCGGCGGATCGAGCGGCATGGCCGTCGTCGGCGCGCTGCGTGTGGCCAGGACCCTGCCCGCGGACGCGGTGATGGTGGTGCTCCTGCCCGATGGCGGCCGCGGCTACCTGTCGAAGATCTTCAACGATTCATGGATGCGCTCGTACGGTTTCAGCGAGGTCGAAGAGGGGGAGACGGTCGCGGACGTGCTCGAGGCGCGCGCCTCGATGCGGAAGGGTCAGCACGTCGTCCCCGACCTCGTGCACGCCCATCCCAGCGACACCGTGCTCGAAGCGATCAGCATGATGACCGAGTTCGACGTCTCCCAGCTCGTCGTGCTGAGCGCCGAACCGCCCGTGATGATGGGCGAGGTCGTGGGCACCGTGGACGAGCGCGGACTGCTGGATCTGCTCTTCCGCGGTGAGGCGAAGCCGTCCGACGCCATCGGAGCCCACGTCGGTGCGCGGATGCCGCTCGTCGGCATCCACGCATCCGTCGATCAGGCGCGCAGTGCGCTGGCCGACGCCGACGCGCTGCTGGTGACGGTCGACGGCAGGCCGCACACGCTGCTCACCCGTCAGGACCTGCTGGCCTACCTCGCGCGGTGACCGGCCGGCACCCCGGTCACCCGGCGTAACAGGAGCGGATGCCGCCGGGGACGGACGTAGGCTGTGAGCATGTCCTCCGATCACTCCTTCGCCACCCGTGCCATCCATGCAGGCCAAGCGCCCGATCCGTTGACCGGCGCCATCATCCCGCCGATCTACCAGGCCTCCACGCATGTGCAGGACGGCATCGGCGGGTTCCGGGACGGCTACGAGTACAACCGCGCGGGCAACCCCACGCGCAGTGCGCTGGAGACGCAGCTCGCCGCACTCGAGGGCGGCGCGAGCGCGCTGTCGTTCGCATCCGGCCTCGCCGCGGAGGACGCGCTGCTGCGCGGAATCCTGAAGCCGGGCGATCATGTGCTGCTCGGCAACGACGTGTACGGCGGCACCTACCGACTGCTCACCAAGGTGCTCGCGCCGTGGGGCATCGAGACCACCACCGTCGAGCTCGGTGACGCCGACGCGATCCGTGAGGCGCTGCGCCCCGAGACCAGGATCGTCTGGCTCGAGACGCCCAGCAACCCGCTGCTCAAGATCGTCGACATCGCAGCGACGGCCGAGATCGCGCATGCGGCCGGAGCCGTCGTCGTGGTGGACAACACGTTCGCCTCACCCGCATTGCAGCGTCCGCTCTCGCTCGGCGCCGACTTCGTCGTGCACTCGACGACGAAGTACCTCGGCGGCCACTCCGATGTGCTCGGCGGCGCGGTGGTCTTCGCCGACGATCGCTTCTACGACCAGGTGAAGTTCCAGCAGTTCGCGGTCGGCGCGGTCTCCGCCCCTCTGGATGCGTGGCTCACCACTCGCGGTATCAAGACGCTCGCGGTGCGCGTGCGCCAGCACAGCGAGAATGCGCAGGCGATCGCGGAGTGGGCAGCCGCCCGCCCCGAGTTCGAGACGGTGTTCTACCCTGGCCTCGCTTCGCACCCCGGTCACGAGATCGCGGCGCGTCAGATGAGCGGATACGGAGGGATGCTGTCGCTCGCGCTCGCCGCGGGTGCGGACGCGGCACGCTCCTTCGCCGAGTCGACCGAACTGTTCCAGCTCGCCGAATCCCTCGGCGGGGTCGAATCGCTGATCGGCTACCCGCCGGACATGACGCACGCGTCGGTGCGCGGAACCGCCCTCGCCGTGCCGGAGAACGTCGTGCGGTTGTCGGTCGGCATCGAGGACGTGTCCGACCTCATCGCCGACCTCGAACAGGGACTCGCGCGCCTCGGCAGCTGATCGACTCCGGTCCGGCAGAGGGACGCGAGTAGCATTGAGGGATCTTGAACGATTCATCGCCGGCTGACGCCCCCACTCCCGATTCCGAACGCACACCGACCGGCAGTATCCGCGCCGTCACGAGCACGATCCGCACCAGCACGCCGACGGGCGCGATCCGCGTGCTGGGGCCGAACCCGGCGACCGCGCCGATCATGCTGCATCCCGGCGATGCGATCCCGCATAGCCGTCGCGTGCTGTACATCGTGCTGCTCGGCGCGCTCACAGCGCTCGGGCCGTTCACGATCGACCTGTATCTGCCGGCGTTCCCGTTGCTCGAGTCCGACTTCCAGACGACCTCGGCGGCGATCCAGCTCACCCTGACCGGCACCATGATCGGCTTCGCCGTCGGTCAGCTCGTCGTGGGTCCGCTCTCCGACAAAGTCGGCCGGCGCATGCCGCTCATCACGGTCACGGCGCTGCACGTGCTCGCGAGCGTCGCCGCCGCTGTCGCACCGGATCTGCTGCTGCTCGGCGGTGCGCGCGTCGTCATGGGAATCGGTGCGGCAGCCGGTGGCGTCGTCGCCATGGCGATCGTGCGCGACCTGTTCGGTGGACGCCGGCTGGTCGTGATGCTGTCGCGGCTCGCGCTGGTCTCCGGCGTGGCGCCGGTGGCCGCACCGCTGATCGGATCATGGCTGCTGGGCATCATGCCGTGGCGCGGCATCTTCGTCGTGCTCGCCGGCTACGGGGTCGTGATGCTGCTGTCGGCTGTGCTGTTCATTCCCGAGACCCTCCCGAAGGAGCGCCGCCACGAACGCGGCAGCACCACCATCTGGCAGCGCTACCGCAGCGTGCTCAGCGATCGGGTGTTCCTCGGCGTGCTGGTCATCGGCGGTATGACGTTCTCGGGGCTGTTCTCGTACCTCTCAGCATCCCCGTTCCTGTTCCAGGAGACGCACGGGCTCAACGCGCAGGAGTACGGCTGGCTGTTCGCCGTCAACTCGGTCGGCGTCGTGCTGGGCGTGCAGGCCGCGTCGCGCCTCGCTGCACGCTTCGGCCCGCAGTGGGTGCTCGCGTTCTCGACCGCGGTGCTGCTGTTCAGCGGCACCGCGATCATCGTCTTCGATCAGCTCGACCTGGGATTCTGGGGAACCGTCGTCCCGCTGTTCGTGTTCATGACGGCGTGCGGGTTCTCCTTCCCCTGCGTGCAGGTGCTCGCACTCGACCGTCACGGCAAGGCCGCAGGCACGGCGGCATCGATCCTCGGCGCGAGCAACAACGGCATCGCCGCGATCATCTCTCCCGTGGTGGGCCTGATCTCGGTCGGGGCGGGGATCACCGCGACCACCATGGCGTCCGTGATGGTCGGCTGCGCGGTGGTCGGCATCCTCGCGCTGTGGCTGATCGTGCGTCCGCGCACCGTCGGGATGCTCACTCCGTAGTCGGGCGCGTGTCGCGTGTGAGAATGGGCGGATGACCAGACGACCCGTACTGCTGTGGTGGGGCATCGGCGCCCTGCTTGCGGCGATGGCGCTGGGCGCTTCGATGACCGCGCCGGGCCCCGACCTCCCTTCGGCGATGGACAGCGGATGGAACCGGATGATGATCGGGATCCAGACGCCGCTGCTGGTGGGGTTCTCCGAGGTGATGAACGACGTCGGCGGCAACTGGATCGCGATATATCTGATCCCGCTCGTGATCGTGGCGGCGCTGCTGATCGTGCGGCGGTGGAGAGCGGCGCTGTTCGTGGTGATCTCGCTGCTCGCGAGCGTCGTCGTCGTGCAGTTGCTCAAGAGCCTGTTCGGCCGCGCCCGACCGGAGGAGATGCTCGTGATCTCCGACTTCGGTTCATTCCCCTCAGGGCATACGGCCAACGCCGCGACCATGGCGGTGATCGCGGTGCTGCTGTTCCCGCGGATCTGGGTGCTGCTGCTCGGCGTGATCTGGACGATCGCCATGGCCTTCTCACGTACCCTGCTCTCGGTGCACTGGCTCAGCGACACGATCGGCGGGATGCTCGTCGGCGTCGGCACGGTGCTCATCGTCGGTGCGATCATGTTGACCTGGGTTCGGACGAAAGAGTTCACGCCGCCGCCGTCGGCCACCGACGGCCCCCCGACACCGAGGAGCCTGCCATGACCGGCATCCGTCCCTATCGCCCCGCGGATCGCCCGGCGCTGTTCGAGGTCTGCGTGAAGACGGCGGATGCCGGTGCCGATGCCACGGGGATGTTCGGCGACGACGAGCTGTGGGGACTCCTCTTCGCCGTGCCGTACGCCGAGCGTCATCCCGATCTGTGCTGGATGGTCGAGGCCGACGACGGCCGCGGGATCGGCTACATCGTCGCCACCGACGACACGGATGCTTTCGAGCAGTGGTTCCGCGATGAGTGGTGGCCGCAGTTCGCCCAGCGCTTCCCTCGCCCGGCGGTCGCGAAGAGCGCCGAGGAGAAGATGATCGAGTACGGCTACCAGCGAGGGCCAGGGCAGAACCCTCACACGGCGCAGTATCCGGCGCACCTGCACATCGACCTGCTGCCCGAGACGCAGGGCCAAGGCCTCGGGCGCCGGCTGATCGAGACGCTGTTCGCAGAACTCCGCCGTCGCGGCGTGAAGGGCCTGCACCTCGGCATGAACCCTGAGAACACGGGTGCCGCCGCGTTCTACGAGCGGCTCGGGATGGAGCGCCTGGCGTCCGAGGACGGCGGGCGCAGCTACGGAGAACGGTTCACGGACTGAGTCCGATAAATGGCTGAAGGGCCCCGCTGGCGCGGAGCCCTTCAGTCACATGGCGGTGACGGCGGGATTCGAACCCGCGGTTGCTTGCACAACACACGCTTTCCAAGCGTGCTCCTTCGGCCGCTCGGACACGTCACCAAGGAACAACCTGAACAGTCTATCCGATCGCCGAAGCCGCCTGCGCCAGTCGCGCTCAGCCCCATAGGGTGAGGGGCACGACGTGATCGGATCGCACAGGGAGAGCGCGTGAACGAGCTTCCGCACCGCAGACGGTGGATGCTGCAGATGCAGCAGCCGCTGCCGCCGGCGACCGTGTTCGACAGGACCGCGTTCCTCGTGGGGACCGCGGCCGCCGTCTGGATGGCCGTCATCATCGCGATCCAGGGCGTTCGCACGCCCTGGGCGCTGGCCTGGTTCATCCCGATCTGGGCGATCACCGCGTATCTCGTGCTCCCTCGTCTGCATCGGATGCTCTCCGATCTCTACGTGCCCGACTACTTCTTCGGACGCACCCGCACGGCCGACGGGCTGCTCGGTGACCCGGTGAACCTCGGAGTCGACGGCTCAGGAGCCCAGCTCGATCACGTCATGACGACGGCGGGGTGGCATCGCGCGGATGAGATCACTGCCGCATCGACGTGGCGGATCATCGCATCCACACTCACCCGGCGCAGCTACGCGACCGCACCGGTGTCGCCGCTCATGCTGTTCGGCCGACGCCACGATGTCGCCTATCAGCAGGAGGTGGAGGGCAATCCCAAGCAGCGCCATCACGTGCGCTTCTGGCACAGTCCTCCCGGATGGCTGCTGCCAGGCGGCGCGCACGCCGACTGGCTGGGGGCGGCGACCTACGACACGGATGTGGGGCTGTCGCTGTTCACACTGCAGGTCACGCATCGCATCGACCAGAACACCGACGTGGAACGCGACCACGTGGTCACGACGGCGCAGTCGGCCGACGCCGACGTCCATGTGCGACTGCTCCGCGATTTCACCACCGGATACCATTCGCGAAACGGCGGCGGCGACCGGTTCGTGACCGACGGCGACCTCCCGATCATCGACGTCTCCCGCACCGTTCCGCCGGAGCCTGTGGTCGTTCGGCAACCCGATCCGAGCACCGCACGCCAGATCGCCCGCGCCCCGTTGACGGTGATCGCCGCGGTGGCGCTCATCGCGCTCGTCACCGCTCTGCAGCTCGTCGACGTGCTCAGCGACGCCACGTTCTGGCAGTTGCTCGCGTCGGCGGAGCCCGAGGAAGTGGCGCTGATCGTGATCGTCGTCTCCGTGTTCGGGGCGTTCATGATCTGGCAGCTCGTCATGGCCTGGCTGGTCCTGCGCGGCGGTCGCCGCTCCCGCGCGGTGCTCATGGTGCTCGTCACACTGCAGATCGTCTTCATGGCGATCGACTACCTGGACGGCAGCGCCGTGCTCGGGCTGGACTGGACTCTGCTCACCGCCTCCGTCCAGGCCGTCACGCTCCTGTGCCTCTCGAGTGAGAGCGCCGGGGCGTGGGCGCGCAGGCGCCGTGGAGCGCAGCCCGCGTAAAATCGCAGCGTGGCCACACCCAAGATCGTCCTGTTCTACGCGTTCGCGCCCCTCGCCGACCCCGAGGCGATCCGCGTGTGGCAGCGCGACCTCGGAGGGGCCCTCGGGCTGCGCGGGCGGCTGATCATCTCGAAGGACGGCGTGAACGGCACGCTCGGCGGCGACCTGCCCGCCCTCAAGAAGTGGGTTCGCTCATTCCGCTCCTACCCGGCGTTCAAGGACGCCGACATCAAATGGAGTGAGGGAACAGGGCTCGACGAAGCCGGTCTCAGTGTGGACTTCCCCAAGCTCAGTGTGAAGGTGCGCGAGGAGATCGTCTCGTTCGGAGCACCGGGGGAGCTGCGCGTCGACGAGAACGGCGTCGTCGGCGGTGGGACCAGATTGAGTCCTGATCAGCTGCACGACCTCGTGCAGTCGCGCGACGACGTCGTCTTCTTCGACGGCCGCAACGCGCTCGAGGCCGAGATCGGCCGCTTCCGTGGTGCGATCGTTCCCGACACCGAGACCACCAGGGATTTCGTCGACCTGCTCGACTCCGGAGCGTACGACGATCTCAAGGGCAAGCCGGTCGTCACGTACTGCACGGGCGGCATCCGCTGCGAGGTGCTGTCGAGCCTCATGACGGCGCGCGGGTTCGGCGAGGTGTACCAGCTCGAGGGCGGCATCGTCCGATACGGGGAGCGATTCGGAGACGACGGGCTGTGGGACGGGTCGCTCTACGTGTTCGACAAGCGCGGATCGGTGGACTTCAGCGACCACACCGCCGTGATCGGCACCTGCGCCGGGTGCGGAGCACCGACCAAGCGCACGGCGAACTGCCCCGATGCCGCGTGCCGCCGACAGTTCGTCGTGTGCGAGGGCTGCGACGCTGTCTCGTGCGCCGACCACGCCGCGCAACCGGCCTGATTCCCCGGCACAGCCGGTTCAGGCGCGCATCGGACGACGGGACGCGTCGGCGACGACCAGTGAGCGCGGCAGCAGAAGTGCCACGACCCGCGTGCGCGCGTCGACGTGGCGGTGAAGGTCCGCGCTCACGCGGATGAGATCAGGTGCGAGGTCGATCGGATCCTGAGCCTCGCGGGCGAAGCTGGCCCGTTCCACGGCATCCACAAGCCTCCGCACGGCAGCGGCGTCCGCACCGCGCTCGACGACCCCACTGCCCCTGGCGCGCGGGGAGTCGGAATCGGAGACCGGCAGGCCCAGGTCGATCAGCGTCGCGGTGAGTTCGCGCCACGCGGCGGCGGCGTCGCCCGAGCCGGCACGCGAACGTCGCCGCATCCGCACCAGCAGCCGGATCGAGGCGGGGAGCAGCAGCAGCACGAGCGTCCCGGCGACCACGAGCACCACGGGCGTCGGGTCGAGCCGCTGCAGTGAGCCGCCGCCCGCTGCGGATGGGTCGTCCAGCTCGTCTTCGAGTTCCGGTCCGCTCGTCGGCGCTGTCGAGGGCGCCGCGCTCGGCGCCGGTGTCGCAGGTCCGCTGGTCGATCCGCCATCGACGGACGCGGCCTGGAATCCCGTTGGTACGCCGAGCGACGCGGTCGGCTCGAACGGCACCCATCCGATGCCCTCGAAGCGCACCTCCGGCCAGGCGTGCAGCTGATCGCTGCTGACGACGTACACGAACTCGTCGCCGCGTTTCTCCTCGGTCAGCCGGCCGGGCAGGTAGCCGACCACGATCCGCACCGGAAGATCGAGCGTCTGCGCCATCAGTGCGAAGGCGCCAGCGAAATGGATGCAGTATCCCGAACGCACTTCGAGGAACTCCGCGACGGCGTCCGCGCCCGTGCCGTCGAAGCCGCCGTCGACCGGAGCATCGAGCGAGTACGTGAAGTCCGAGCGGAACCACGATTGGAGGGCGATCATCCGGTCGTAGTCGTTCTCCGCATCCGCCGTCACCTCACGCGCCCTCTCCTCGATCACGGAAGGAAGGTCGTCGGGGGCCGGCCGATCCGCGGGGCCACGGTCGGCGGCGGCAGCACGGATCTGCTCGAGTGTGGGCTGCACGGAGGCTGCGGACACCGTGTAGTCCTCGCCCGCTGCGTCTCGCGTCTCGGAGACCACGGTGCGGTTGCCGGGCATGATCTCCCACCCCGACGAGGTGCCTGCGACCTGCGTCGCAGGGTAAGGCACAGGGAGCCACGAGCTGGAGATGCCCACGACTCGGATCGACGTGCGCCGATCCGTGACGGAGATGTCCTCCGTCCACTCCGCCTCGCCGAAGCCGTCGGCGAGGGGGCGGGTGCCCTCCTCGTCCGCCTGCCAGACGCGGCCGTCGAAACCGGACAGCGTCGCGATGCGCAGGTAGGGCGCCGTCGCGGCGCTGGTCGCCACCGTGAGGACGTCGGTGGGCGCCGGTCGGCGCAGATCGTCGCCGAGCCGCAGCGACGGGTTGAGCGTGACCGCGGTTCCCGCACCGACCCAGCTGGCGGAGACGGGAAGGACCGGCGTGATGACGAGGGCGGCGACGATCGCGGCCGCCCCGACGCCGAGTGCGACGCCGACGGATGCCCGCCGTGCCCGGCGGGCATCGTGGCGCGTGCTGTGCCGCAGCAGGAAGAGAGTGAGGACGGCGAGCACGACGAACCACGGCACGTTGGCATCGCCGAACGAGATGATCATCGGCGTCACGCCGACCGCGGCGACCACGATCGCTGCGAGCAGACCGAGACGCTGCGCGATGAGGTGGTCGACGATGATCGTGATGACGGCGAAGCCGGCGGCGATCATGGTGCGAAGGGCCAGCGTGTCGTTCAGCGGGGCCGTGCCGAGCTGCACCTCCTCGAAGGCCTGGGCGGCCAGCGGCGCCAGGGCCCGCAGGGTGGAGCCCGTCGGGACGATGCCGAGCAGGGCGCCCTGAGGAACCAGCATCAGCGTCAGCGCGCACACCGCGACGGCCAGCTGTGCGAGCAGCGCCCAGGCGTCCCCGGCGCGACGCCGGGATGCGAGATGGCGCGCCAACGCACCGACGGATGCGATCAGGACCACGACCGTGATGCATACGAGTGACCAGGGTCCCGGCGCGATGACCGCCGCATACGGCCACAGTGCGACGAACGCCGCGCATGCCGTGAGCAGGGCGATCGCGAGTGTGCGCATCTGCCGCTCTGCCGCAGCAGCAGCCTCCACCCATGGTGCACGCTGCACGCGCGGCGGATCAGCGGGAGACATGACCGCCTCCTGTCGCCATTCGTGCAGGGAGGGCGTCTTCCCAGGCGGCCGCGACGTCGTCAGCGAGCAACGCGGACGACCATCCGAGCCTGGTGAGGGCGTCGGCGGCGCCGGCGGCGAGATCGGTCGCGAGGAGAATGGGTGCGGCGGCACCGCCGTGGCGCAGGATCGCCGCGTCCTCCTCATCGAGATGCCCCGTGATCAGCACCAGGGGTCCGGGAGGGGTTCCGTCGAACAGTGTGATGATGTCGCGCCCTTCGCCCTGCGGCCGCGCGAGGGCCAGCGCCACCAGCAGGGCGTCTCGGTCGTCCTCGTGTCCGCGGAGCTTTCCGAGCACGGTGCCCGCGGAGTCGAGGACGTCGACGCTGTACCCCTCCTGGACCAGGTGAAGTGCGACGGAGGCGCAGGCGGAGACGGCGGCCTCGAACGCAGGATCGGCATGGTCGAGCTGGTAGTCCCATCGTCGTGCCGTGCGATCGAGCACCACCAGTGCATCCGGGCTGGATTCCTCCTCTTCCTGGCGCACCATGAGGTCACCCCGATGCGCGGTCGCGCGCCAATGGATGCGGCGCATCGAGTCGCCGGAGACGTATCGCCGAGGGGAGAGGTTGTCGCTGCCCTGACCGAGCCGTGTGGATGACGTGTGCGCGGTGCCGCCGGCCGCACCCACGTTCGAGCTGAGCGGAGCGAGCGGCATCACCTCGGGGACGACCGTGACCGTGCGGGTCTCGCCGAACTCCTGCACGCGCTGCGCGAAGCCGAACGGATCGATCGTGTGCAGCGACAAAGGGCCGATCGCCCATACGCCGCGGCGCACACCCGTGATCGCGTAGCGGATGCTCGTGCCGTTGTCGGTGGGGAACTCGCCCGTGGCGTCGCCGGACACGGCAGGAGGAGGTGATCGCGCCAGATGCCGTGGGGGATGCGCAGCGCGCGCAGGTCGAAGCGCACATCCACCTGCGATCGCTCGCCGACCGTGAGCAGATCGGTCGATATGCGCCTGGTGACGGGGCCGCTGCGCCGGGGCAGACGCACGACGAGGACGGCGAACACGACGAGGAGGAGGAGCAGCACCGCGAAGTAGAGCAGGATGGGCGCCGCCACGAGATTGGCCGCGATCACGAACAGCAGGCCGGCCAGGAGCGCGCCGGCTCCCCTGGCCGTGAGAACGTGACGTCGACGCACGGTCGGGGTCACTTCAGAATCTGGCGGCCAGCGGAACGCGCACGCGGTCCACGATCTGGGCGAGCGCGGCCTCCACCGGCTGCGCGCCCGCGCGGTGCACGCCACGGGCCGGGAGCAGCCGGTGCGCGAAGACAGGCACGAGGAGTTCGGTGAGGTCGTCGGGGATCACGAACTCTCGTCCGTCCAGTGCCGCCCACACCTTCGCCGCGCGCACGAGCTGAAGAGTGGCGCGCGGGCTCGCGCCCAGATGCAGGCTGGGATCCGATCGCGTGGCCTGGGACAGCGCGACGGCGTACTCCTCGACAGCGGGGGAGACGTGCACGGCGCGCGCGAAGCCGATCAGCCGCCTGATCGCGCGAGCGTCAGCGACAGGGGTGATCGCGGCGAGCGGATTGACGCTGTCGCGCTGGCGGAGCATGAGGGCCTCGGCCGCGGCATCCGGATACCCCATCGAGATGCGCATCATGAACCGGTCGCGCTGCGCCTCGGGCAGCGCGTACGTGCCCTCCATCTCGAGCGGGTTCTGGGTCGCGACGACGAGGAAGGGATCGGGAAGCGGGTGCGTGCGGCCGTCGACGGTGACCTGTCCCTCCTCCATGGCCTCGAGGAGAGCGGACTGGGTCTTCGGGGATGAGCGGTTGATCTCGTCGGCGATCACGATCTGCGCGAACACCGCACCGGGCTTGAACTCGAACTCACGATCGACGGGGTTGTACACCGAGACGCCGGTGACGTCGCCGGGCAGCAGATCGGGGGTGAACTGGATGCGGCGGACCGTGGCGTCGATGCTCGCCGCGATCGCACGGGCGAGCATCGTCTTGCCGACCCCTGGGACGTCCTCGATGAGCAGATGGCCCTCGGCCAGCATGCACGTCAGGGCGCTGCGCACGGCATCCGGCTTGCCGTCGATGACCTCGCCCACCGATGTCAGGATGGCGGAGGTCTGCGTCCGGAACTGCTCGGCCGTGATCTCGGGTGCGGTGTCGTCCATGCGTTCCCTCTCGCCCCGGCACTTCTGTGCGCGTGAATCGATCGTAACCCGCGCGAGCGGCCGGCGCTCCTGTGGATTCGTGGTTCACGGAGCCGGCCCCGGTTCGTCTCTCCGCCGAACGCCGGGTAGACTGTCCGAGGCTCTCCGCGTGGCAGCATCCAGGCCAATTCCCCCAGGACGGAAACGTAGCAAGGGTAACCGGGCTCTGCTGGGTGCGCGGAGGGTCCTTTCTTCTCTCGGGCACTTTGCCGCCCGACGGCCCATCGTTCAGCTTCGCCTGCGAGGATCGTGGTGTGAGCACATCCACCACTCCTGCGCGTTCCGCGGCGATCGGGCGCTTCGCCTCTCCGATCGCTCTCGTCGCGCTGATGTGGGTGATCCAGATCGCCGACGCCGTGCTCCCCGGCTCCTTCACCGGTTTCGGCCTGAGGTCATGGGACTTCGGCAGCCTGCAGGGGCTCGTGCTCGGACCGCTGCTGCACGCGGGATGGGCGCACCTGATCGGCAACACCCTGCCTCTGCTGGTGCTCGGCTGTCTCATCGCCATCGAAGGCGCCGGCCGCTTCTGGATGGTCACCGCGGTCACCGCGCTCGTCGGGGGCGTCGGCACCTGGCTGCTCAACGCACCGGGCACGCTCACGGTCGGTGCGTCCGTGCTCGTCTTCGGGTACTTCGCATACATCGTCGTGCGCGTGTTCTCGCCTCGGCCGATCGCGCACCGCATCGCGCACGCCCTCATCGCTGTGATCGTGCTCGTCCTGTACGGCGGGTCGATGCTCGCCGGCATCGTCGGCGTGGGCCCCGGCGTCTCCTGGCAGGCGCATCTGTTCGGCGCGGTCGGCGGCGGTGTGGCGGCGCTCGCGGGAGCGCGTGGTCCTCGCAGCCGCGGAGCGCGCGGCACGTGAGCGCAGGCTCGAAGCGCGCCGCCTCCGGCACCCGGGGTCGTACCGGTTCGCGCGGGCGGGCGGCGCAGCGGACGAGAAGGCGCGCGACGAGACGACGGAGACCGGGCGGGCGGCCGGTCTCCCGCGCGACGCGTCGGCCGAAGCACGCACGTCTCATGATCGCGGCGCTCGGCGGGCTCACCCTCGCCGCGCTCCTCATCGTTCTCGTGCCGATGGCGACGTCGAGCGATCCGCTCGCGGTGTGCGTGGACGCGCCGGAAGATCTGCCGGACGCAGGGGTCGAAGGCTGGCAGGGTGAGCAGCTCCACAACGCCGCGATCATCGTGCGCACGGCCTCGGAGCAGGGGTTCGAGCGCGACGGCCAGGTCCTCGGCGTCATGGCGGCGATGGGCGAGAGCTCATTGCAGAACATCGACTACGGCGACTGGGAGACGTCCGGCTTCACCAATCCGGACGGCACGCGCACCAGCAGCATCGGCCTGTTCCAGCAGCAGGAGTGGTGGGGAAGCGTCGAGACGAGGATGGACCCGGCAGCATCCGCCGCCCTCTTCTACGGACGTCTCGCCGGACTCGAGGGGTGGCAGGGCATGGAGCCCACGCATGCGATCCATCGCGTGCAGGTCAACTCCGACCCGAACCACTACGCCCGGTTCGAAGATGACGCGGGCGCGGTGGTCGACGCGCTTTCCGGTCCCTGTCCGGCGTAGGGTGGCACCGTGGCGCGGAGCATCTACATCACCTCGGCCGAGGGGCACACAGGCAAGTCCACCATCGCACTGGGCGTGCTCGACGCGCTCATGCGCGTGACGCCGAGGGTGGGTGTCTTCCGGCCGATCGCGCGGTCCTCCGCTGAGCCCGACTACGTGCTCGAGCTCCTGCTCGCGCACGACGGCGTGCATCTCGACTACGACGACAGCCTCGGGGTGACCTACGACGACGTGCGCGACGACCCCGATCGGGCGCTGGCGACCATCGTGTCCAGGTTCAAGGCCGTGGAGGCGCAGTGCGACGCCGTGGTCGTGATCGGCAGCGACTACACCGACGTGGCCAGTCCTGCCGAGCTCGGCTACAACGCCCGCATCGCCGCGAACCTCGGTGCCCCCGTGCTGCTCGTGCTGAGCGGCCGCGACCAGCAGGGCGGCGGTGAACAGCTCGGCACGTCGACCGCGCGTACGGCCGACGCGGTCGGCCAGATCGCCGCGCTCGCGCTCGCCGAACTGCATGACGAGCGGGCAGAGCTGTTCGCCGTCATCGTCAATCGCGCCGATCCGGACGCCCTGCAGCCGAGCGTCGACGCCGTGCGCACTGCGCAGGCCGAGCACACGCCGGTCTGGGCCATCCCCGAGGACCGCACACTCGTCGCGCCGTCGATACGCGGCATCCTCGCGGCCGTCGACGGACGGCTCATCAAGGGCGATCCCGACCTGCTCACTCGCGAAGCGCTGGACGTGGTGGTGGCGGGCATGTCGATGGTCAACGTGCTGCCCCGCCTCACTCAGGACGCCGTCGTCGTCATCCCCGCTGATCGCACCGAGGTTCTGCTCGCGACGTTGATGGCGGATGCGGCAGGCACGTTCCCGTCGATCGCGGGGATCATCCTGAACGGGCCCTTCCCGCTGCCCGAGTCGATCGAGCGACTGCTCGGCGGCCTGGCCTCGACGGTTCCGATCATCGCCACCGACCACGGCACGTACGACACCGCCGTGCGGGTGATGGGCGCTCGCGGACGGCTGGCCGCCGACTCGCGGCACCGCTACGACCGTGCGCTCGGGCTCTTCCAGACCCACGTCGACATCGCCGAGCTCGCGACGCAGCTCGGACTCGCCGAGGCGCACGTGGTGACGCCGCTGATGTTCGAGTACGGCCTCATTGAGCGCGCGAGTGCGGATCGCAAGCGCATCGTGCTGCCGGAGGGCGAGGACGACCGCATCCTCCGCGCCGCATCGAGTCTGATCGCCCGTGACGTCGCCGACCTGACGATCCTCGGCGACGAGAGCGAGATCCGCGCCCGCGCCACCGAGCTCGGCATCGACATCGGCGCAGCCCAGATCATCAGCCCCACCGATCCGCAGTACGTCGAGCAGTTCGCCGAGGAATACGCGCGCCTGCGTGCGCACAAGGGCGTCACAGTGTCGCAGGCCGCGGACACCGTCACCGATGTGTCGTACTTCGGCACTCTGATGGTGCATCTCGGCCTCGCCGACGGCATGGTCTCCGGTGCGACCCACACCACGGCGCACACCATCCGGCCGTCGTTCGAGATCATCAAGACGCGTCCTGGCGTGGAGGTGGTCTCCAGCGTCTTCCTGATGGCTCTCGCCGACCGCGTGCTCGTCTACGGCGACTGCGCTGTGATCCCCGATCCCACCAGCACTCAACTCGCCGACATCGCGATCTCCTCTGCTGAGACCGCGCAGCAGTTCGGCATCGAGCCGCGCGTCGCCATGCTGTCGTACTCGACCGGGGAATCCGGGACCGGGGCCGACGTCGAGAAGGTGCGAGAGGCCACGGCTCTGGTCCGCGAACGCGCGCCAGAGCTTCCCGTCGACGGGCCCATCCAGTACGACGCCGCGGCGGACGCCGCCGTGGCGAAGGCCAAGATGCCGGACTCGGCGGTCGCCGGGCGCGCGACCGTGTTCGTGTTCCCCGACCTGAACACCGGCAACAACACGTACAAGGCCGTGCAGCGCTCGGCGGGAGCCGTCGCGATCGGCCCGGTGCTGCAGGGGCTGAACAAGCCGATCAACGACCTCTCGCGCGGGGCGCTGGTCGACGACATCGTCAACACGGTCGCCATCACGGCGATCCAGGCGCAGGGCGTCGCGCATCCTGCGGGGGTGGCACGGTGAGCGTCGTCCTCATCATCAACAGCGGCTCCTCGTCGCTGAAGTACAGCCTGATCGACATGGACCGCGAGGCGCCGCTCGGCGAAGGGCTCATCGAACGCATCGGCCAGGACGGCGGTGCGATCTCGCACACCGTCCGACGCCTCGACGACGGGGAACCGGCGCCGACCGTGCTCGACGCCACCAGGAAGAGCGAACGGACGATCGCCGACCATGACGAGGCGTTCGCCGTGATGCTCGAGCAGTTCGAGACGCACGGCCCCGTCCTCGCCGATCATCCGCCGGTGGCCGTGGGACATCGCGTCGTGCACGGCGGCGCGCGATTCTTCGAGCCGACGCTCGTGACGGATGCCGTGGAGCAGTCGATCGGTGAGCTCGAAGTGCTCGCGCCGCTGCACAACCCGGCGAACCTCGCCGGCATCCGGGCCGCACGCGCCGTGTTCCGGGACGTGCCGCACGTCGCGGTCTTCGACACCGCGTTCCATCAGACGCTCGAGCCGGCGGCGTACACATACGCGATCGATGCGGCGTTCGCCGAGAAGCACCGCATCCGTCGCTACGGGTTCCACGGCACGAGTCACAAGTACGTCAGCGAGCAGGCCGCGGCCTTCGTCGAGCGCGACCTCTCCTCGCTCCGTCAGCTGGTCTTCCACCTGGGCAACGGGGCGTCGGTCACCGCCATCGACGGCGGCCGCTCTGTCGAGACCTCGATGGGATTCACCCCGCTCGAGGGCCTGGTCATGGGCACGCGCTCCGGTGACCTCGATCCCGCGGTGCTGGTGCACGTCGCCCGCGTCGCCGACTATTCGATCGAGGAGATCGACACGCTGCTGAACACGCGCAGCGGGTTGAAGGGGCTCGCCGGGCACAGCGACATGCGCGACATCCTCGCTGGCGTCGATGCGGGCGAGGAGGCGGACGCACTGGCGTTCGACGTGTACATCCATCGACTGCGCGCGTATGCCGGCGCGTACATCGCTCAGCTCGGCGGCGTGGATGTCATCTCGTTCACCGCGGGTGTCGGCGAGAACGCGGCGCGGGTGCGCGCCGAGGCGCTCGCGACCCTCGGTTTCCTCGGAATCGAGATCGACCCGGAGCGCAATGAGGCCCGCGGCCACGGCATCCGCCGCATCTCCACCGACGCATCCTCGGTGTCCGTGCTCGTCGTCCCGACGGACGAGGAGCTCGAGATCGCGCGGCAGACCCTGAGCCTGGTCTGAGCCCTGCGACGCGGCTCCGAAGGGGGTTATGCCCGTGAACCCCGCGCCACTACGCTGGCTGGGTGGCACAGTGAGGTGCCGGTCCCTTCGCGTGAAACCCTGGAGGCCCGCATGCCCGAATCTCTGCCAGACCTCAGCCTCGCCGAAGGCATCCTGTTCGATCTCGACGGTGTGCTGACGCCGACCGCAGAGGTGCACATGCGCGCCTGGCAGGCGGTGTTCGACGAGGTCTTCGTCCAATGGGGCATCACGCCCGCCTACGACGACTCCGACTACTTCGCCTACGTCGACGGCAAGCGTCGCTACGACGGCGTGGCGAGCCTGTTGCGCAGCCGCAACGTCGAACTCGCATGGGGCGATCCGAGCGATCCGGCCGATGCGCAGACCGTGTGCGGCATCGGCAACCGCAAGAACGCCGCGTTCGCCGCTGCGCTGCGCAGCGGTGGAGTCTCACCGTTCCCCGGTTCGCTCGCGCTGCTGGAGGCGCTGCGTGGCACCGGCATCCCCATGGGCGTCGTCTCCAGCTCGTCCAACGCTGAAGAGGTGCTCTCGACTGCGGGCATCCGCGATTTCTTCACGGTCGTCGTGGACGGCACCGTCGCCGCGCGCGAGGGGCTGACCTCCAAGCCGGCCGCCGACATGTTCCGCGCCGGAGCCGAGCGGCTCGGCGTCGATCCTGCCGCGAGCGCGGCGGTGGAGGACGCCGTGTCCGGCGTCGCTTCGGCCTCCGCAGCGGGTTTCGCCACTGTCGTCGGCGTCGACAGGGGCGCGGGTCCTGAAGCGCTGCGCGCCGCCGGTGCGACCTGTATCGTCGATGACCTTGCCCGACTGCTTCCCGGCGCATCAGCCGCCCACAACCCGGAGACCGCATGATCGATCGCGACCGATTCCCCGTCGACCCATGGCGTCTGACCGAGACGCGCTACGCGGAGGACGGCGTCTCCGAGACGCTGTTCGCCGTGGGCAACGGCTACCTCGGCCTGCGCGGCAACCACATCGAGGGTCGAGGCGCGCACGAGCACGGCACGTTCCTGAACGGTCTGCACGAGACGTGGCGCATCCGTCACGCCGAGCAGGCGTTCGGCTTCGCCGAAGTGGGGCAGACCATCGTCAACGCGCCCGATGCCAAGATCATGCGGGTCTACGTCGACGACGAGCCGATCTCGTTCGAGGAGTCAGAGGTCAGGGATTACACCCGTACTCTCGACATGCGCACCGGCATCGTGGAGCGCAGCTTCGTCTGGGAGACGCCGTCCGGCAAGCGCATCCGCATGCGCGACGAGCGCCTGGTCAGCTTCGAGGAGCGTCACCTGGCGATCCTGCGTCTTGAGGTGACGGTCGAGAACTCGGACGCGCCGGTCACGATCAGCTGCCAGCTGCTCAATCGCCAGGACGGCGGCAGCGTCTACGGCGGCACGCCTAAGGCGGCCAAGAAGGCGGGCTTCGATCCGCGCAAGACCGAGAAGATCACCGAGCGGGTGCTGCAGCCGGTGGAGTACTGGCAGGACGGGCTCCGCTCGGCGCTGTCGTATCAGACCAGCGAATCCGGGATGACCGTGGCGGTCGTCGCCGACCACGTGATCGAGACGGACAACGACTACAGCGCGCGCATGCTCGTCGAGCAGGACGTCGCCAAGAACGTCTTCCGCGTGCAGGCGAAGGGCGGCGTGCCGATCCGCATCACGAAGCTCGTGAGCTATCACACGTCACGCGGTGTGCCGGCGCGCGAACTCGTCGATCGCTGCCGGCGTTCGCTCGACAGGGCGGGCATCGAAGGCATCGACGAGCAGTTCCGCAGGCAGAAGGAGTGGCTCGACGCATTCTGGAAGCGCTCGGATGTCGTGATCGAAGGCCACGACGACCTGCAGCAGGCCAGTAGGTGGTGCCTGTTCCAGCTCGCCCAGGCTGCTGCGCGCGCCGACGGCTCCGGTGTGCCGGCGAAGGGCCTGACGGGGTCCGGCTACAGCGGCCACTACTTCTGGGACACCGAGATCTACGTGCTCCCGTTCCTGACGTACACGACGCCGCAGTGGGCCAGGAACGCCCTGCGTGCGCGCGTGCTCATGCTGCCCGCTGCTCGGCGCAGGGCGGCGCAGCTGAACGAGGCGGGCGCGCTGTTCCCCTGGCGCACGATCAACGGTGAAGAGGCATCGGCGTACTATGCCGCCGGCACCGCGCAGTACCACATCAACGCCGACATCAGCTTCGCGCTGGGCAAGTACGTGCGCGCCACCGGCGACGTGGACTTCCTGTGCCGCGAGGGCGTCGACATCGCGGTGGACACCGCGAGGCTCTGGGCGACCCTCGGCTTCTGGCGCGGCCAGAACGGCGACGCGACCTTCCACATCCACGGTGTGACGGGTCCGGACGAGTACACGACGGTCGTCAATGACAATCTCTTCACCAACGTCATGGCGCGGTACAACCTGCGCTACGCGGCTCGCGTGGTGCGGGAGATCGCCGCCCAGGATCCGCGGGGGTACGACGCACTGGTCGAACGCACCGGACTGGATGCCGGAGAGCCCGACGCGTGGGACACCGCCGCGGAGGCGATGTTCATCCCGTTCAGCGAGAGCCTCGGCATCCATCCGCAGGACGCGATGTTCCTGGAACGCGAGGTGTGGGATCTCGATCACACCCCGGATGACCAGCGTCCGCTGCTGCTGCACTTCCACCCGCTCGTGATCTACCGGTTCCAGGTGCTCAAGCAGGCCGACGTGGTGCTGGCGCTGTTCCTGCAGGGCAACCACTTCACGCCCGAGGAGAAGCTCGCCGACTTCCAGTACTACGACCCGCTGACGACGGGGGATTCGACGCTGTCGGCGGTCGTGCAGTCGATCCTCGCCGCCGAGGTCGGCTACCAGGACCTCGCACGGGAGTACTTCGAGCAGTCGCTGTTCGTCGATCTCGGAGACCTGCACCACAACGCATCGGACGGCGTGCACGTGGCGTCGGCCGGCGGGGTGTGGACCGCTCTGGTGTGCGGCTTCGGCGGCATGCGCGATCACGCCGGTGAGCTCAGCTTCGATCCGCGGCTGCCCGTCGATTGGCCCTCGCTGTCGTACTCGCTGCAGTGGCAGGGCACTGCGCTGAAGGTCACGGTCACCCGTGATCAGCTGCGCGTCGCCGCGGAGGCGGGTGAGGCGGTGTCGTTCACCGTGCGCGGCGCCGAGTACACGGTGACCGAGTCGGAGGACGTCGTCGTCGCACTGGCCGATCAGGGGCCCGTGCTGAGGGGGCGTCCCACACTGGGGCAGTTCGAGGACGCGCGCAGGGACGACGGCACCCGCATCTCCGCATCCGTTCCGGTGGTGACCAGCGCGATCCCGGTGATCAACGTGTTCGAGGACTGAGCACGCTCGTCGAATGATCGACGCGCTCGTCGGGCAGGATGAACGGATGTCGAACCTGACTCTCAGCATCATCGTGCTCGTGCTCGTCCCCGCTGCGGCCCTTCTCGTGCTCGCCGGGATGGCACGTGTGCGATCGCGTCGTCTTCCGCGCTCGCCTGGGCCCCGCTTCGCCCCGACCGCTGATGGTGCGGTGCTGCGCGACGCGCTGCCGGCGGCTCCGCCGCGGCGTTCGTCGGAGAGGTCTTCGACACGTTGTCGTGAGCCGGGTCGTCATCGATGGGTCGTAGCGAGCGCACTGTCGGCGGCACGCCGTAGGCTGGACCGGTGACCACAGCCCTGTACCGCCGCTACCGGCCCGAGAACTTCGGCGAGATGATCGGGCAGTCCCAGGTGACCGAGCCGCTGATGACTGCGCTGCGCAGCGACCGCGTCGGCCACGCGTACCTCTTCTCCGGCCCCCGTGGCTGCGGCAAGACGACGTCAGCACGCATCCTCGCTCGCTGCCTCAACTGCGCCGAGGGCCCCACAGACACCCCGTGCGGCACCTGCCCGAGCTGCGTGGAGCTGTCGCGCGCCGGTGGCGGATCGCTCGATGTCGTCGAGATCGACGCCGCCAGCCACAACGGCGTCGACGACGCGCGTGACCTGCGCGAGAGGGCGACCTTCGCACCCAGCCGCGACCGGTTCAAGATCTTCATCCTCGATGAGGCGCACATGGTCACCCCGCAGGGCTTCAACGCGCTGCTCAAGCTCGTGGAAGAGCCCCCGGCGCACGTGAAGTTCATCTTCGCGACGACCGAGCCCGACAAGGTGCTCGGCACCATCCGTTCGCGCACGCACCACTATCCGTTCCGGCTCGTGCCGCCGGCGGCCATGCTCGAGTACGTCGAGAAGCTGTGCGCCGAAGAGGGCGTGCAGGTCGCTCAAGGCGTGCTTCCCCTCGTGGTGCGCGCCGGCGGCGGCTCGCCCAGAGACACGCTGTCGCTGCTCGACCAGTTGATCGCCGGATCCGACGGCGACTCCGTCGCGTACGAGCGTGCGGTCTCGCTGCTGGGCTACACGCACGGCGCGCTGTTGGACGAGATCGTCGATGCGCTCGCCGCCGGCGACGCGGCTGCGGCCTTCCCCGCCATCGATCGGGTCGTCCAGACCGGTCAGGATCCGCGTCGCTTCGTCGACGATCTGCTCGAGCGCCTGCGCGATCTCATCGTGATCGCGGCGGTCGGAGCAGGCGCGGGAGCCGTGTTGCGCGGCCTCGCTGAGGACGAGCTCGCACGCATGCGCGCGCAGGCCACCGCCTTCGGATCCGCACGCCTCTCGCGCACCGCCGACGTCGTGAGCGCCGCTCTCGACGACATGACGGGGGCCACGTCGCCGCGGTTGCATCTCGAGCTCATGATCGCTCGCGTGCTGAGCGCTGCGGGGGAGGGGGCTGCCGCGGTCGCCGTCCCTGGGGCCGTCTCGTCGGCTCCCGCGCCTACCGCTCCTGCGCCGGCAGCTGCTGCGCCGGCTGCTCCTGCCGCGGTCGCCGTGCCTGAACCGGCACCAACTCGGGTCGAGGAGACGTCTGCGCCGGCTCCGGCGGCGGCGACTGCTCCGGAGACTCCGGCGGAGGCCTCCGCGCCTGTCGAGGTCCCTGCGGTCGAGCCGGTCGCGTCGCCTGCGCCGGAACCCGCTCCCGCTCAGGCGGATGCGCCTGCCCCGACGTCTGGTCCGGTCGTGACGTCGGGCCCGGTCGACTTCGATCGCATCCGCGCGTCGTGGCCGGCGATCCTGAAGCGGCTCGAGGGTGCCAGCCGCACGGCATGGTTGGTGGTCACGACCGTGCAGCCGCTCGACTACGTGGCCGAGTCCGAGGTGCTCACGCTCGGATTCGCGAGTCAGCAGGACGTCAAGTCCTTCAAGGGTTCGACACCTGGCCCAGGCCCGTCCGACCATCTGCGCACCGCGATCGAGCAGGAGCTCGGCGTTCGGGTGAAGTACCTCCCCAAGCCTCTGCCGCCGGCGGCGCTCGCCGAGTCGGCTGCTCCGACGCCGGTGCGCACGGCGCCGCCGCAGAAGCCTGCCGCATCCGCATCCGCGACCGCATCCGTGACGGAATGGGCCGTCGCCGCGATCCCCAGCTCCGCTCCGACGCCGGCGACTCCGCAGCCGCAGTTCCCCGTCGACGACGAACCCGCTGAAGTCGAGTCTGCGGGGTCCGCTCCCCAGCCGCCGCAGGACGGAGCGGTCGATGACGATGTGCCGCCTCTGCCGGATGACGAGGATGCGCCCGCCGACGACGACGAGCCGCCCTACGAGCCGCCGACCATCCCGCAGCAATCCGCGCCGCAGCGACCGGCGCAGCAGTCCGCACCGCCGCGCTCCGCACCCGTCGTGACCGAGCGTTCCGCCGCCGCCGGCGGTGTGCAGCGTTACGGCGAGGCCGTGATCCGCCAGGTGCTCGGTGCGACGTTCGTGCGGGAAGAGCCCTATGAGCCGCCGACGAGGTTCGCCTGATGTACGACGGCATCGTTCAGGAGCTCATCGACGAGTTCGGGCGCCTTCCCGGCATCGGCCCGAAGTCGGCGCAGCGCATCACGTTCCACATCCTCCAGACGCCGACGTTCGACGTCGCCCGCCTCGCCGAGCTCCTCACCGACGTGCGCGAGCGGGTGCGGTTCTGCGAGATCTGCGGCAACGTCTCCGAGCAGGACCGGTGTGCGATCTGCCGCGATCCGCGCCGCAATCCTGCGCTGATCTGCGTGGTGGAAGACGCCAAGGACGTCTCGGCCATCGAGCGCACCAGGGAGTTCCGCGGGCTCTACCATGTGCTCGGCGGGGCGATCAGTCCGATCGCAGGCGTCGGACCCGATGACCTGCGCATCACGCAGTTGATGTCGCGTCTCGCGGACGGCACGGTTCAGGAGGTCATCCTTGCGACGAACCCGAACCTCGAGGGTGAGGCGACAGCCAGTTATCTCAGCAGACTGCTGACCACGATGCAGATCACCGTGTCGCGACTGGCGTCGGGGCTGCCAGTGGGCGGCGACCTCGAGTACGCCGACGAGGTCACCCTCGGTCGCGCCTTCGAAGGCCGGCGGACATTGTGATCATCCTGCCCGTCGCCGGCATCACCGCGGCAGCGGCCGGATGAACGCTCGCGGAGGCTTCACACGCAGAGGATGGATCCTCTTCGCGATCATGGCCTTCGTCTGGGGCATCACCTACCTCTTCATCAAGGAGGCGGTGCACTCCTTCACACCGCCCGCCGTCGTCGCCGGTCGTACGCTTCTTGGTGGACTCGTCCTGCTGCCCTTCGCGATCCGCAGCGGCGCGCTGAAGGCGGCATGGAAGCGCTGGCCATGGGTGCTAGCCTTCGGTCTGGTCGAGATGGCAGGGCCGTTCCTGCTGCTCAGCCATGCCGAGACGCAGTTGCCCTCGGGGCTCACCGGACTCCTGGTGGCGACCGTGCCGCTGTTCGCCGTCATCATCGCCCTCATGCGGGGTGACCGCACCGTGCTCGCCCCTGTGCGCCTCGGCGGACTCCTGCTCGGCTTCATCGGCGTCGGCATCGTCGTAGCGGGCCCCGGCTTGTTCCCGCAGGGGCAGGCCAGCGTCTTCGCGATCGGTGAGATCCTGCTCACGGCGCTGCTGTACGCCATCGCGCCGTTCATCATCGCGCACAAGCTCGCGGACGTCCCCTCGATCGGCACCATCACACTCGCCCTGTTCGCGATCGGCCTCGGCTATCTGCCCGCCGCGCTCCTGACCCAGCACGAGGTGCCGACGATCCGCTCCACCGTGTCGCTGGTCCTCCTCGGAGTCGTCTGCACGGCCGTCGCGTTCATCGCCTTCTTCGCACTCATCCGCGAGGTCGGACCGGTGCGCGCGCCGCTGTTCACGTACATCAACCCCGTCGTCGCGATCGTGCTCGGTGCGATCGTGCTCGCGGAGCCGATCACGCCGGGACTGCTGATCGGATTCCCCGTGATCCTCGCCGGATGCTGGTTCGCTGCAACGGGCGGGCGCCTTCGCACCCGCCCTCCCGTCATGCCCGACGGATCGCCGTCCGCAGGCTGAGCAGCAGCAGGACCAGCCCGGCGCCGACGAGCATGTGCCCCACTCCGGCGATCCCGGCGATCATCTTCGACGATTCCAGCTCCTGTACCTGCAGCATCCCGTGCCACACCAGCATCGCCGAGGTCAGCACGACGCCGGCGTTGTAGATCCAGAAGAACCAGCGGAACAGTCTGCTCGCCGATAGGGCGAACACCTTCTCGAGCGCGAGCACGATCAACAGGACGATGAAGCCGAGCGTGAGGATGTGCGTGTGAGCGAGTCCCAACTGGCCCATCAACCCCTCTGGGTGGCCGTTGGCCTTCGTGAACTCGCGGTAGAAGAGTCCGGCGGCGAGGCCCGCCACGGTGTAGACGGCGATCGTGCGCAGAAGCAGGAGCTGGGCGGAACGTGAAGCGGTGCGGGAGACGGTGTCGTGAGTCATGGCTCCAGCCTGATCTTCGCCTCTGCCGACGGGATCCATCGAATGATCGATCTCGCCGCCGGGCGTTCGGAGCGCGGAAGAGGGAGAATCGGAACATGTCAGAGCCAGCGGCCACCGACCCCACGCGGGGGCGGATGCTGCGCTCCGCGCGCTTCGCCCTGCATCTGATCACCGTGCTGCTCGCCGTCGTCACCGCCTTCCGCGCCGCGGCCGTCGACGCGCCGCTGCTTCTCGCGCTGCTGCTCCCCGGTGTGTTCCTGGCCTGGTACGGAGCCGGCGCCGCCTTCGCGCGTGGACGTCTCTCCCGCTGGTGGCTGTTCGGACTCGGGATCATCTGGGTCGTGATGCTCGCGGTTTCGGCCGAGTTCGTCTGGTTGTCCTTCCCGCTGCTGCTGCTCGCCGGGCATCTGCTGCGTGCGTGGGCATCGGTCGCCTTCGCAGCGCCCGTGCTCGCCGCGGCCATCCTCGCGCCGATCCTGCATCAGGCGCCGGTCTCGTTCGCGCACATCGCCGGTCCGCTGCTCGGCGGCGGGTTCGCGCTCGCGATCTCGCTCGGCTACGACGCGCTGCTGCGAGACGCCGTCGAGCGCGACCGCCTCATCGCATCGCTGGTGCGCGCTCGTGACGAGATGGCGGCACTCCAGGAGGAGCTCGCGCACACCCAGCGCGAGGCCGGTGCGACGCAGGAGCGCACCAGGCTCGCCCGCGATCTGCACGACACCATCGCACAGGAGCTCAGCTCGATGGTCCTGCTCGCGCGCAGTGCGGATGCGGGACGGATGCCGCAGATCGAATCCCTCGCCCAGCATTCGCTGACCGACCTGCGCCGGATCGTCGCGGCCCTCGCGCCGGCCGAACTGGAGGGATCGGCACTCACCGCGGCGATCGAGCGGATGCTGCAGGCGCTGCGCGCAGACACAGGGATCGAGGTCTCGTTCGCGGTGGATCCTGCGCTCCCCGATCTTCCGACGCCGGTCGAGGTGGTGTTCCTGCGCGTCGCGCAGTCGGCGCTCGCGAACGTGCGCCGGCACGCGCGAGCCGGCACGGTCGGCGTCGAACTGTCGATGGCCGGACCGTCTGCACGATTGTCCGTCACGGACGACGGCGTCGGATTCTCAGAGCCCGCCGCAGCACCGGGCGGATCGTCGTACGGCCTCGCCGCGATGCGATCGCGGTTGCGCGAGTTCGCCGGCGAACTCGAAGTACGCTCCGCTCCGGGCGAGGGCACATCGCTCGTCGCGACGGTGCCGCTGACGACGGTACAGGCGGTGACGGCGCCGGCGGTGTCTGGCACCGGGGCGCCGGGTTCCGCATCGCCGGCATCAGGGGAGAGCCGGCCATGAGCGTGCGTGTGCTGCTGGTCGATGACCATCCGGTCGTCCGTGCCGGACTGCGCTCGATCATCGAGGCGAGGGGATTCCGCGTCGTCGGGGAGACCTCGACCGGCGAGGAGGCGCTCGCGCTGACACCGGGGCTGCATCCTGACGTCGTGCTGTGCGATCTGCGCCTGGGGGCCGGCATCGACGGCGTCGAGACCACCGCGGCGCTGCGACGGATGCCGGATCCTCCTGCCGTGCTGATCCTCACGACCTTCGACCACGATGCGCAGATCATCCGTGCACTCGAGGCCGGTGCGGCCGGCTATCTGCTCAAGGACGTCGACAACGACACGATCGCGCGTGCGATCATCGACGCGGCAGCAGGGGGCGATGGTGCTCACGCCGGGCGGCGACGAACGCCTGATCGCCGCGCTGCGCGCGCCCCGCGTGACGCTCACCGAACGCGAGCGGGACGTGCTGATGCTGGTCGACGAGGGTGCAGCGAACAAGGAGATCGCCTCGCGACTGTACATCTCCGAATCCACCGTCAAGACCCACATCGTGCACCTGCTGGAGAAGCTGGGAGTCGCCAGCCGCACCGCTGCGGCCAGCGAGGCTCGGCGGCTCGGCCTGCTCTGAAGACTGCGCGAGCGTCACATACGCGGAGCGGAATACGCGTCGAAAGTACAATGGCCGTGGGCGGATCCGCCCGAGATCCCAGGGAGAGTACGTTGGCCCTCATTGTGCAGAAGTACGGCGGCTCCTCCGTCGCCGACGCCGAGAGCATCAAACGCGTCGCCAAGCGCATCGTCGACGCGCGACGCGCGGGCAACGACGTGGTCGTCGCGGTGAGCGCGATGGGCGACACCACGGACGAGCTGCTCGAGCTGGCGAACGAGGTCGCCCCGATCCCCGCGCCGCGCGAGATGGACATGCTGCTCAGCAGCGGGGAGCGCATCTCGATGGCGCTGCTGGCGATGGCGATCCACTCGATGGGATTCGACGCGCGCTCGTTCACCGGCAGCCAGGCCGGCATGATCACCGACGACCACCACGGCTCCGCACGCATCGTCGACGTGACGCCGGTGCGGCTGCGCGAAGCGCTCGACGAAGGTGCGATCGTGATCGTCGCCGGGTTCCAGGGGTTCAACCGCGACACCCGCGACATCACGACGCTGGGCCGTGGCGGCTCCGACACCACGGCCGTCGCGCTCGCCGCCGCGCTCGACGCGGACGTCTGCGAGATCTACAGCGACGTCGACGGCATCTACACCGCCGACCCTAGGGTCATACCGCGTGCGCAGAAGCTCGATCACGTCTCCAGCGAGGAGATGCTGGAGCTCGCGGCCAACGGCGCCAAGGTGCTCTACATCCGCGCGGTCGAGTTCGCACGCCGGCACGGCGTGCTCATCCACGCCCGCTCGACGTTCACATCGAGCGAAGGCACGTACGTTCTGGGCGAGGGCATGAAGAACCCCCGCGAAACCGAGGGAGAAGCCATGGAAGAGCCGATCGTCGCAGGTGTCGCGACAGAGCTGGGGCAGGCCAAGATCACCGTCGTCGGCGTGCCGGACGTGCCTGGCAAGGCCGCCGAGATCTTCAAGATCGTCGCGAAGTCCGGTGCGAACGTCGACATGATCGTGCAGAACGTCTCGGCAGCCGCCACCGGCCGTGCCGACATCTCGTTCACGCTCCCCAAGGGCGACGCGTCCACGGCGCTCAAGGCGCTCGCCGCCGAGCAGTCCGATGTGGGCTTCGACAGCCTGATCCACGACGACCAGATCGGCAAGCTCTCGGTCGTCGGCGCCGGCATGCGGGTGCACTCCGGTGTCTCGGCCACCCTGTTCGAGGCGCTGTCGACCGCCGGCATCAACATCGAGATGATCTCCACCTCCGAGATCCGCATCTCGGTCGTGCTGCGTGGCTCCGACCTCGCCGACGCCGCCCGCATCGTGCACACCGCATACGGTCTCGACGGCGAGGACGAGGCCGTCGTGCACGCCGGCACCGGCCGCTGAAACCCGCGATAGACTCGCCCAAACCCCGTAGGAAGAGCCTTTCATGACCCGTATCTCCGACTCAGGACACTCCGTCGCCATCGTCGGCGCCACCGGCCAGGTGGGCACCGTGATGCGTGAGATTCTCGCGGAGCGCTCGTTCCCGATCCGTGAGCTGCGGCTGTTCTCCTCCGCGCGCTCCGCCGGAACGTCGATCGCGTTCGCCGGAGTCGACGTGATCGTCGAGGACGTCGAGACGGCCGACCCCGCCGGCATCGAGATCGCGCTCTTCTCCGCAGGCGCCACGGCCAGCCGCGCCTACGCGGAGCGCTTCGCGGCCGCCGGTGCTGTCGTGATCGACAATTCCAGCGCCTGGCGGAACGACCCAGAGGTCCCGCTCGTGGTCAGCGAAGTCAACCCCCATGCGATCGATGAGCGCCCCAAGGGCATCATCGCCAACCCGAACTGCACCACGATGGCCGTCATGCCCGTCCTCAAGCCGCTCGCGGCTGAGGCCGGTCTCGAGCGGCTCATCGTCAGCACGTACCAGGCGGTCTCCGGTTCGGGGCTCGCCGGTGCGCAGGAGCTTCTCGGCCAGGTCGAGTCCGCCATCGAGCAGGGCGGCGTCCTGGAACTGGTCCACAACGGCTCGGCCATCGACTTCCCCGCACCGCAGAAGTACGTCGCACCCATCGCTTTCGACGTCATCCCGCTCGCCGGATCGATCGTCGACGACGGCTTCAACGAGACCGACGAGGAGAAGAAGCTCCGCAACGAGAGCCGCAAGATCCTCGAGCTGCCCGAGCTCCGGGTCGCCGGAACATGTGTGCGCGTTCCCGTCTTCACCGGGCACTCCCTGTCGATCCACGCGGAGTTCGCTCGAGACATCACGCCCCAGCGCGCGGCCGAGGTGCTCGCCGCAGCTCCCGGCGTCGTGCTCGAAGAGGTACCGACGCCTCTCAAGGCCGCAGGCAACGACCCGAGCTACGTCGGCCGCATCCGCGCCGATCAGTCCGCACCCGAGAACAAGGGGCTCGTGCTGTTCGTCAGCAACGACAACCTCCGCAAGGGGGCCGCGCTGAACGCCGTGCAGATCGCAGAGATCGTCGGGGCGCGACTGGGCGTCGCGGCGTAGGGTCGACGATCCGGCGGTGGTTCGCGGCTGCGGGAGGGCGAACTAGACTGGTCTGGTGACTGAATCCGTCGACGTCGTCCTCATCGGTGGTGGCATCATGAGCGCCACACTGGGCACTCTGCTGCACGAACTCCAGCCCGACTGGAAGATCGTCGCCTTCGAGCGACTGTCCGATGTCGCCCAGGAGAGCTCGAACCCCTGGAACAACGCGGGCACGGGCCACGCGGCGCTCTGCGAGCTGAACTACATGCCGCAGAGCGACGGCGGACCGCTCGATCCCGCCAAGGCCGTCTCGATCAATGAGCAGTTCCAGCAGAGCCGCCAGTTCTGGTCGTCGCTGGTCTCCAAGGGCGTGCTCGATGAGCCGTCGACGTTCATCAACGCCACCCCGCACATGACTTTCGTGCGCGGCGAGAAGGACGTCGCCTACCTCAAGGCGCGCTACGAGGTGCTCAAGGAGCAGCCGCTGTTCGAGGGCATCGAGTACAGCGAGGACTCCCGCGTCATCAACCAGTGGGCCCCGCTGCTCATGCAGAAGCGGCGCAAGGGCGAGCCGTTCGCGGCGACCAGGGTTCCGGCCGGCACCGACGTCGACTTCGGCGCACTGACGCATCAGCTCTTCGATCACCTCGCGGCCAGTGGCGTCGAACTGCGCACGAACCAGGAAGTGCGAAAGCTCAAGAAGCAGAACGACGGCAGCTGGCGGGTGTCGTACCGGCGGGCACTGGGGCACACGCCGGGCGAGCTCAACGCGAAGTTCGTCTTCGTCGGCGCCGGCGGCTGGGCATTGAAACTGCTCCAGCGCTCCGGCATCCCGGAGATCAAGGGGTACGGCGTCTTCCCGATCGGCGGACAGTTCCTCAAGACGACGAACCCCGCTGTCGTCTCCCAGCACAAGGCGAAGGTCTACTCGCAGGCATCCGTCGGCGCGCCGCCCATGTCGGTGCCGCACCTGGACACGCGCGTGGTGGACGGCGAGGCGTCGCTGCTGTTCGGTCCGTTCGCGACGTTCAGCCCGAAGTTCCTCAAGAACGGCTCGATGTTCGACATCGTCAGCCAGGTGCGCACGCACAACCTGTGGCCGATGCTGCGGGTCGCATTCGCCAACCCCGATCTGATCACCTACCTGGTCGGCGAGCTGCTCAAGAACCATCGCAAGAAGGTCGACGGCCTCCGCGTGTTCATGCCCACCGCCAAGGACGAGGACTGGTCGCTCATCGATGCCGGTCAGCGCGCGCAGGTCATGAAGAAGGACCCGGAGAAGGGCGGCGTGCTGCAGTTCGGCACGGAGGTCGTCTCCGCTGCCGACGGTTCGATAGCCGGGCTGCTCGGTGCATCGCCGGGTGCGTCCACGGCCGTGCCGATCATGCTGAACCTGCTGAAGAAGTGCTTCCCCGAGCAGTACGCCGGGTGGGAGCCTGCACTGCGCGAACTGATCCCGACCTACGGCGAGAAGCTCAACGAGAACCCGGCCGCTGCGGACGAGTCCATGACGGCGACGGCGGCCGCCCTCGGCATCTCGAGGTAGCAGCGCACCGTGGCGAAGCTGTACTTCCGCTACGGGGCGATGAACTCCGGCAAATCCACGGCACTGCTGCAGGCGGCGTACAACTACGAGGAGCGCGGGCAGCACGTGCTGCTCGCCAAGCCGGCGATCGACACCAAGGGTGCGAATCAGGTGGAGAGCCGCCTCGGCATGACGCGCGAGGTCGATTTCCTCATCCCGCCGGACGGTGACGCGCGTGCGCTGTTCCAGCGTGAACGGGCGCGGATGCGGCAGCGCAACGACGAGGGTCTGATCCCCGGCGAACCGATCGATGTGGCGTGCCTGCTCATCGACGAAGCGCAGTTCCTCACGCCCGCGCAGATCGATGACCTCTTCCGGATCGCCGTGGTCGACGGCATCCCCGTGATGGCCTACGGCATCCGCAACGACTTCCTCACCCATGCCTTCCCCGGCTCGGCACGTCTGCTCGCCATCGCGCACTCGCTCGAGGAGCTCAAGACGATCTGCCGTTGCGGACGCAAGGCCGTCTTCAACGGCCGCGTGATCAACGGGCGCTTCGTGTTCGACGGCGACCAGGTGGCGATCGACGAGGGTGCCGCGGCCGGCGCCCCGGCCGACGTCGTCACGTACGAGTCGCTGTGCGGCGACTGCTACCTGCAGGAATCCGGCGGGCGTCTGGGCTGAAGCGCCCTCTACGTCTGGATTGCGTGGTCAGACCACAGCGGCTAGTCTGTGGTCAGACCACGAGATCGCTCATGGAGGATGCCGATGCCGGATGCTGCGCAGACACCGCGCGCGTGGCGCGTCGTGCTCGAGCACATCGAGCGCGACCTGCTCGACGGTCGCCTCGGCCCCGGCGACCGGCTCGCGTCGGAGCGAGATCTCGCCGCCGATCTGGGCGTCGGCCGTTCGAGCGTCCGTGAGGCGCTGCGCGTGCTCGAGGTCCTGGGGCTGATCCGCACGGCGACCGGCTCAGGGCCGCAGTCGGGCGCGATCGTGATCGCCACGCCCTCCGGGGGCATGTCGGCGCTTCTGCGGCTTCAGGTGGCCGCACAGGGCTTCGCGCTGGGCGACGTGGTGCGCACGAGGCTGGTGCTCGAGGATGCCGTCGTGTCGGATCTCGCATCGAACCCCGCGCGCGACACCGGCGCGGCCCACGGGCTGCTCGACGCGATGGATGCCGAGGGGCTCACGACCGGCGAGTTCCTCGCGCTCGACGCGCAGATGCATCTTGCGCTGGCCGAGTCCAGCGGCAACACCGTGATCGCCGCGATGATGGCGGGACTGCGCACCTCCATCGAGTCGTACGTGCTCGCCGGCTCGGCATCCATCGACGACTGGGATGCGATGGCGATCCGGTTGCGGCATGAGCACCGCGCACTGATCGCTGCGATCGACGGGGGAGATGCGGATGCCGCGCGCGCCCTCGTCCACGACCACATCACCGGCTACTACACCGCCGCCGGTCTGACCCGCACACATCCGCCTCACTGAAAGGACGGCCATGGTCACCCGCCAGGTTCCCCAGCCCTCAGAACTCCTCGAGCTCATGAAGTTCAAGAAGCCGGAGTTCGACGGACGCAAGCGCCGCCTCGACGCGGCGCTCACGATCGACGACCTGCGCACGATCGCGAAGCGCCGTACGCCGAAGGCGGCGTTCGACTACACCGACGGCGCCGCGGAGGGCGAGTTGTCGCTGACGCGCGCGCGACAGGCGTTCCAGGACGTCGAGTTCCACCCCGGCATCTTCAAGCCCGCGCCCGACGTCGACACCTCCGTCGACATCCTCGGCGGCCCCAGCGCGCTGCCGTTCGGCATCGCGCCGACGGGATTCACCCGTCTCATGCAGACCGAGGGCGAGGAGGCGGGGGCGGGTGCGGCAGCTGCCGCCGGCATCCCGTTCACGCTCTCCACGCTCGGAACGACCTCGATCGAGGGCGTGAAGGCAGCGAACCCGAACGGGCGCAACTGGTTCCAGCTCTACGTCATGCGCGACCGCGAGATCTCGTACGAACTCACCCGCCGTGCCGCCGCTGCGGGCTTCGACACGCTGCACTTCACCGTCGACACCCCGGTCGCCGGCGCCCGCCTGCGCGACAAGCGCAACGGGTTCTCGATCCCGCCGCAGCTGACGCTCGGGACGATCATCAACGCCATTCCCCGCCCCTGGTGGTGGTGGGACTTCCTCACCACGCCGAAGCTCGAGTTCGCCTCGCTCAGCACCACGGGCGGCACGGTCGGCGAGCTGCTGGACGCCGCCATGGACCCGACGATCAGCTATGACGACCTCGCAGTGATCCGCGATCTCTGGCCGGGCCGGATCGTCATCAAGGGCGTGCAGAACGTCGAGGACTCGGTGCGCCTGCAGGATGCCGGTGTCGACGGCATCGTGCTGTCCAACCACGGCGGCCGCCAGCTCGATCGCGCGCCCATCCCGTTCCACCTGCTGCCGAAGGTGCGGGCGGCGGTGGGCGACGACTTCACCGTGATGATCGACACCGGGATCATGAACGGGGCCGACATCGTCGCATCCGTCGCACTGGGCGCGGACTTCACCCTCATCGGACGCGCATACCTGTACGGGCTGATGGCCGGCGGCCGGCAGGGCGTCGATCGCACGATCGCCATCCTGCGCACCGAGATCGAGCGCACCATGCGTCTGCTCGGCGTCGCCTCCCTCGCCGAGCTCGAGCCTGCGCATGTCACCCAGCTCACCCGGCTCGTGCCGGTGGGAGGGGCGTCGGCGCGGACGGAGGTCTCAGCCGGCTGATCGCGGTTCACACTGCTTCGCCGTGCGAGGGGGAAGCGGCACGATCATCGAGGTGCGGCGCCGGTACTCCGCGTACTCGGGGTACCTGGATGCCGAGATCGATTCCGTGAAGATCGTCGAGCCGATGAAGAGCGCGGTCAGCAGCAGCGCGCCGATGATCGTCTCGTTCAGCACGCCTCCGAAGAAGCCCAGACCGGATGCCGCGGCCGCCGTCGCACCGATCGCGTAGAACACCCACCACTGAGCCTGCTCGAAGAAGAAGTTCGGGTGCCGGCTGTAGCGGAACAGCCCGGCGGTCAGGAATCCGGATGCGCGGCCGGCGGCCTTGCTCCGGTGGAAGTTCCACTGCTGCTGGTCGGCGATCGTCTCGCCGATCAGCAGCGCGAGGAAGAGCGCCCCGAACACGGCATCCCAGGCGGTGAACGGCGCAGGATGCTGCAGCGCGAGGTGAGCAGGGAGGGTGATGAGCACGAGCAGCGTCATCTGGAACCCGATGATGAACAGCAGGTTGAAGAGCTGGAACTGCCACGGGCGCATCCGCTTGCGCAGTATCGCCCATCGGTAGTCCTCGGTGCCTGTGTACCCGCCCTTGCGCGCGAAGTTGAAGGTGAGTCTGACGCCCCACGCGGTGACGAGGACGGCCATGATCACGAGGCGAGTCGCCTCGATTCCCGAGGCGAGGGCGGCGACGGCGAAGATCCACACGTAGACGACCGGCACGATCGACCATGCGCGGTCCACCCACGAGGTGTCGCGGGTGAACAGGGACAGCAGCCAGCACGCCGCACTGGCGCACGCGGCGACGATGATGGTGAGTGTCAGCGGATCCATGCCGTAATGCTACGACCAGGCTCTCGCTGGGCGACTACAGCGTGGGGATCAGCGATTCCAGCTCGGACGTGGTGTGCTCCCACCCGGTGACCGCGATCGACCGGACGCCGAGTGCCTTGACCGGGTAGTCGTTGCCCCCCTCGTCGAGGCGGTCGCCGTAGAACAGCATGTCGCTGAGAGGGATGCCGGTGTGCTCGGCGAGGGCCTTCATGCCGTGCGCCTTGTCGATGCCGGCGAGAGTGATGTCGATCGAGGTCGAACCGCCAGAGCGCACCTCGAGTTCGGGCAGGCGGGCGGCCACGGCGTCGCGCAGTAGAGCGCGCTTGGCGCCCGAGGGGTCCCACGCCTGCTTCGCCTCGTGCGGGGCCTTCTGCCCGAGTGCGGAGAACGTGATCTGCGAACCGCGGTCCTCGAGGATCTCGCCCCAGGGATTCGGCTCCCACAATCCGAGCCGCTCCGCCTCTTCGCGAAGCGCCTGCAGCGCGGCCGACTTCTGCTCATCCGAGAGATCGTGCGCGTAGACCGTGTCGAACCCGACGCCGTCGTGGCGCAGGTAGCGTGTGCCGCAGGTGGGCAGCAGGTGCAGACGGCCGAGGTCCACGGCATCCGCATCGCCGAGCCGGGATATCACCTGGGTGCGGAACTGCTGTTCGTTGCCGCCGGAGATGATCGCCACATCGACGCGGCGCAGGAGCGCGAGCAGCTGAGCGGCGATCCTGGGATCGATGGCGCTCTTCGACGGAGCGAGCGTGTCATCGAGGTCGAATGCGACGAGGCGGGGAGTGGTCATGATGTCTCCAGCGTAGCGAGCGTGGCGCGGCATTCTTTCCATCCGGGAAGAGAAGAAGGCCGCCCCGGAGGGCGGCCTTCTTGCAACAGTGGTCGGGGTGACAGGATTTGAACCTGCGGCCTCTTCGTCCCGAACGAAGCGCGCTACCAAGCTGCGCCACACCCCGTTGCAACCGTTTGAGTCTACAGGCAATCGTGCGCTGCGCCGAATCGACGCTCGCCCGCGCTAGGCGGACGTGCCCGGTGCCGTGAGCGTCAGCAGCGTCGCCTCCGGGCGGCACGCGAAGCGCACCGGCGCGTAGATCGAATGCCCGCAGCCGGCGCTGACGTTCAGAGGGATGCTGCGGCCACCGTGCGTCCAGGTGCTGAGCCCCTTCGCCTGCTTCAGCGGGATGTCGCAGTTCGCGACGAGAGTGCCGAAGCCGGGGAGGCAGACCTGGCCGCCGTGGGTGTGCCCGCCGAAGATCGCCTGCGCGCCGAGGTCGGTGAACGAGTTGAGCACGCGCTGGTACGGGGCGTGGGTGACCCCCAGCAGGGGAGTGCCGGCATCGCGGGCGCCGAGTGCGGCGATGGCCGCCGGCACCGCATCGAGGTCGTCCCAGTCGCGGTGCGCATCGTCGACGCCGAACAGGTCGATGTCGGCACCGCCGACCCGCAAGCGTGCGGCCGCGTTGTTCAGATCGGTCCAGCCGAGCTCGTCGGTGAAGTACGCGTCGAGCGCATCCGTGTCGAGGTGCTCTGGCTCCCGATGCCGCTGCGAAGGTCCGGAGAAGTAGCGCAGAGGGTTGCGCGGCGACGGACCGAACACGTCGTTGGAGCCGTGCACGAACACGCCGGGGATGCCGGCGAAGGCGTCGAAAGCGCGGCGGATGCCCTGCAGGCCGTCACGGTGCCCGAGATTGTCACCGGTGTTGACGACGAGGTCGGGCTCCAGCTCGGCGAGCGATGACAGCCAGTCCTGCTTGCGTCGTTGCCAGGGTGCCATGTGCGCATCCGAGACGTGCAGGACCCGGATCGGTCGCGAGCCGGCTGGGAGCGCCTCGGCCGAGGCTTCGCGAACCGTGAAGAGGTGGCGTTCGATGCCGATGCCCCACACCGCGCAGGCAGCACCGACGGCCCCCACCGCGCTGAGCGCGATGAGGGCCGGGTGTGCGGAGCGGGAGCCTGTTACGAGCACTTGACTGTCACGGCAGTCGACTTCTTCGTGGCGGTTCCGGCCGCAGGGGTGGTGCTCGTCACCGTCTTCTTGTCGTCGTCGCCGGCGGAGCATGAGGCATGCGGACTGACGGTGGTGAACCCGGCGGCCTTCAGCGCCTCCACGGCATCCGCGAGCTTGCTTCCGGACACGTCGGGCACTGTCGCGCCCTGTCCGTTGCTCGGCGAGATCGTGACGGTCGTGCCGCTGGAGACCTGGCCGGCACCGGGGTCCTGCTTGGCGATGATGCCCTTGGCGGCGTCGCTGTCGACCTCGGGCCCGACGGACACCGAGAATCCTGCGTTCTCGAGGGTCGCGGTCGCATCCGCCACGCTCTGCCCGACGACGCTCGGCAGATCGACCAGTATGCGGCGGGACAGATTGGGGTCGGGCTCGGGGAAGCGGTCTCCGCCGCCGAGGACCTGATTGGCCGTGTACTGCATGTCACGGGCGACGTCGTACCGGATGTCCTGCAGGCGGTTGTCGTTGTACCACTCGTTCCAGATGTTCGCGGTGCCCTCTGTACGGCCGATGTACACGGCTGTCGTGGCCTTCGTGCTGGACTCGATCATCATCGTCGCGTAGGTCTGGTGCGACCCGGTCTTTCCGATGAGGGGAGTGCCGTCGTAGGGGTTGGCGTTCTGACCGGTGCCGCCGGAATCCATGACGCCCTGCAGTGCATACGCCGCGGTCGCCGCGACTTCGGGGCTGATCACCTGAGAGCAGCTGGTCGCCGGAATCGGCAGCTCCTCGCCCTTCTGGTTGACGACCCTATCGATCGACTTCGGCTCGCAGAACACGCCCTTGTTCGCGACCGTCGCGTAGGCGCCGGCCATGTCGAGCGGAGCGATGGGCTTGTCGCCGAGAACGTTGTACGGATAATTGGCGTCCGTCGTCTTCGCAGTGTCGCGGGTGTCGATGTCGTACGTCGTGACCCCCATGCGGTCGGCCACGGCGTTGATGTCGCAGATCTCGAGTTTCGAGGCCATCGCGAAGTATCCCGAGTTCAACGAGTCCCTCGTGAACTGCATCGGCGTGCCGGTGTAACCGCCGGCGTTGTCGAAGTTGCCGACATCACTCGTGTCGAGGGGGCTCGTCTCCCCGTCGCACACGTTCATGTCCAGCGCCTGGTGACGGCCGTTGAGTGATTCTCTGACGGAATGCCCGGTCTCGAGCCAGTTGATCAGAGTGAACAGCTTGTAGGACGAGCCGACCGGGAATCCTGCCGAACCGCCATGTGCATAGTCCGCGGCGTACACGAGGCTCGAGTATTGCTGATCCTCGGTCGGGGTCTCCTGGAACGTGGTGTTCTGGGTCATCGCGAGAACGCGACCCGTCGCAGGTTCGATCGTTACGCCGGCGCCTCCGAAGTGCTGGTTGTCGTAGTTGGCCGGCACGCGGTCCTTGAGAGCGGTGACGGCGGGGTCCTGGATGCGCAGATCCAGCGAGGTGTAGATCTCCAGGCCGTCGCGCTGCAGCGCCTTCACGCGCTCGGCGTAGGTATCACCGAAGGTCGTATCGCTGAGCACCACCGTCTTGACGTACTGGCAGAAGTACGCGTTGTTACCCGCAGCCGCGCATCCCTGCGCAGGGGGGTTGAGAGCGGGGGTGATCGGCGTCTCGATCGCCTCGGTGTGCTGCGCCTCGGTGATCTTGCCGTCTTCGTACATGCGGTTGATGACGTAGTCGCGGCGGACCTTCGTCAGCTCGTAACCGTCTGCCTCGCCATTGACCGGGTTGCCGTCCGCGTCGGTGGCGGAGCCGCCGATCTTGTCGATACGGTACCGGTTCGGGTTCTGCACGATGCCGGCGAGCGTCGCCGCCTGTGCAACTGTCAGGTTCGATGCACTCGTATTGAAGTAGTACTTCGACGCGGCCTCGATGCCGTAGACGGTTCCGCCGAAGCTGGCGATGTTCAGATACCCGAGAAGGATCTCGTTCTTTGAGTAGTCCTTCTCGATCTGGATGGCATAGCGCATCTCCTGCAGCTTGCGCTCGATGCCGTCCGTGCCCACGGCATTGGTGGCATCGAGCCAGCACTGCGCGGTCTTGTCGGAATAGTTCTCGTCGCCGGGCAGCACCTTCTGCTCGCACTGCTGCACGAGCACGTTCTTCACGTACTGCTGGCTGATCGTCGACGCGCCCCGCGACGAGGTGCCGCGGAGGTTGTCGATCAGTGCCTTCGCCGTCGCGCCGAGGTTGACCCCGCCGTGCTCGTAGTAGCCCTTGTCCTCACTGGAGAGGATGGCGTCGTACATGATGGGCGAGATCTGATCGAAGTTGACCTGCGTGCGGTTCTGGTCGAAGAACGTCGCCATCTGCACCGGCTTGCCGTCGTGACCGATCGCATAGAACGTGCTCGGCTCCATCGGCGCGTCCGGCTTCAGATACGAAGGCAGCTTGTCGAACAGATCGAGGGCTTGGGATCCGGCGGCACCGGCGACGGCGAGTGCGGGCGTGACCGTCGCGGTCACC
This sequence comes from Microbacterium shaanxiense, assembly GCF_054779995.1. NCBI lineage: Bacteria > Bacillati > Actinomycetota > Actinomycetes > Micrococcales > Microbacteriaceae > Microbacterium > Microbacterium shaanxiense. The sequence goes on from NZ_BAAGXE010000005.1 coordinate 51,400, forward strand.
AGGATCCCGGCGACAGCGCTGAGCCCGATCAGACCGAGAAGTCCACCGAGCACGCCTTTCGCCGTGCGATTCTTCTGAGGCATACGCTAGATCGTAGGGGAGTTCCCTGAATACCGCCTTTGACGATCGGGCTTGTCGACCGTCTCTGACCGCAGGAGTGCCATGACCACGTGGGAGTACCTCACCACCCCGTTGCTGATCCACAACACCGCCGCGATCCTCAACAACTGGGGCAAGCAGGGCTGGGAACTCGTCCAGGTCGTCCAGGGGCCGGAGGGGGGCCTCGTGGCCTACTTCAAGCGGCCGGTGTCGCAGGACGGATCCAACAGTGCAGGACTCGCGGCCGCTGAGCAGGCCGCACGTCAGTTCGAAGGGGACGCCCAGTGAGCCTCGAGGCGCGCCTGAGCGAGCTCGGTATCGATCTGCCGGAGGTCGCTGCTCCCGTCGCGGCGTACGTCCCCGCCGTCGTGCACGGCGGCCTCGTCTACACCTCCGGGCAGCTGCCGTTCGCAGCAGGTGCACTCCCCGCGACCGGCAAGGTCGGCACTGAGGTGACGGCGGACGACGCCAAGGCGTACGCGCGCACCTGCGCGCTGAACGCGCTCGCCGCCGCGGCCGCCGCCGCAGGCGGACTGGAGAAGATCGGCGGAGTGCTGCGCGTCGGCGGCTTCGTCGCATCCGATCCTGCCTTCACCGGCCAGCCCGGCGTGATCAACGGTGCGAGCGAGGTGCTCGGCGAGATCTTCGGCGACTCAGGGCAGCACGCCCGTGCAGCTGTCGGTGTCTCGGTTCTGCCGCTCGACAGCCCCGTCGAGGTGGAGGTCACCTTCATCCTCGCCTGAAGGCGATGAGAAAGGTCCCCGCGCCCGATGGGCGTGGGGACCTTTCTCATGGATCCGGTTACTTGACCTGCGCCGAGATGATGCTCATCACCGCGGTGTCGGCCAATGTCGTGGTGTCTCCGACCTCACGGCCCTCTGCGACATCGCGCAGCAGGCGGCGCATGATCTTTCCGGAGCGGGTCTTGGGCAGTTCGCCGACGATGTAGACGTCGCGCGGCCGCGCGATCGCGCCGATCTGCTCGCCGACCCATTGGCGCAGCTGCGTCGCGAGCCCCGCCGCGTCATGAGCGGACAGGTAGCTCTCCTTGATGATCACGAAGGCGACCACGGCCTGGCCGGTGGTCTCATCCGACGCGCCGACAACTGCGGCCTCCGCCGTGGCCTCGTGCGCCACGAGCGACGATTCGATCTCGGCGGTCGACAGGCGATGGCCAGAGACGTTCATCACATCGTCGACGCGTCCGAGCAGCCACAGATCGCCGTCCTCGTCGAGGCGCGCGCCATCTCCGGCGAAGTAGTAGCCCTGCTTCTCGAACTTCTCCCAGTACGTCTCCTTGTACCGTTCCGGATCGCCCCAGATGCCGCGCAGCATGCTCGGCCACGGCTCCGTGATCACGAGCAGACCGCCCTTGCCGTTGCCGACCTCTTCGCCGGATTCGTCGACCACATCGATCGTGATGCCGGGCAGGGGCACCTGCGCAGAGCCCGGCTTGGTCGCCGTCACACCGGGCAGCGGCGACACCATGATCGCCCCGGTCTCGGTCTGCCACCACGTGTCGACGATCGGGGTGTCGCCCCCGCCGATCACCTCCCGGTACCACATCCACGCTTCGGGGTTGATGGGCTCACCCACCGATCCGAGCAGACGGATGGAGGACAGATCGAACTTCTTGGGAACGCTGCGCCCGATCTTCATGAACGAGCGGATCGCGGTCGGCGCCGTGTAGAAGATCGTCACGCCGTACTTCTCGATGATCTCCCACCAGCGTCCGGGATGCGGCGCATCCGGTGTGCCCTCGTAGAGCACCTGCGTGGCGCCGTTGGCCAACGGGCCGTAGGCGACGTAGGTGTGACCGGTGACCCAGCCGATGTCGGCCGTGCACCAGAACACGTCGGACTCCGGCTTCAGATCGAACACGTTCTTATGGGTGTAGGCCGCCTGGGTGAGGTATCCGCCCGAGGTGTGCAGGATGCCCTTCGGCTTCCCGGTGGTGCCGGAGGTGTACAGGATGAACAGCGGATTCTCGGCGGGGAACGCCTGAGCGTCGTGCTCGGCGGACGCCGCGGGCACGGCATCGTGCCACCACACGTCGCGGCCCTCGACCCAGTCCACGTCGTTCTCGCCGCGCTTGACGACGAGGACGTGCTCGACGGTCTGCTGCACGCCGTCTCCTCGATCGCTGAGGGCCTGATCGACAGCGGGCTTGAGCGCCGACACGCGGCCCTTGCGATAGCCGCCGTCGGCGGTGATGACGACCTTGGCCCCGGCATCGTCGATGCGTGAGCGGAGGCTGTCGGCGCTGAAACCGCCGAAGACGACGGAGTGGACGGCACCGAGGCGCGCGACGGCGAGCATCGACGCGACGGCCTCGGGGATCATCGGGAGGTAGATCGCGACACGATCTCCCGGCCCGACTCCGAATCCGGACAGCACGTTCGCGACGCGCTTGACCTCATCGGTCAGTTCGGCGTACGTGATGCGTCGTGAATCGCCTGGCTCGCCCTCCCAGAGGATCGCGACGCGGTCGCCGTTGCCCTCCTCGACGTGGCGATCGAGGCAGTTGTAGGCGACGTTGAGCTCGCCGTCGTCGAACCACTTGGCGAAAGGCGGAGTCGACCAGTCGAGGACACGTGTGAAGGGCTTGTGCCAGTGGATGAGCTCGCGGGCCTGATCGCCCCAGAACGCCTCCCGGTCGGTCGCTGCACGGTCGTATATCTCCGGCTGAGCGACGGCGGCGGCGGCGAAATCCTCGGACGGCGGGAACCTGCGGGTCTCGTCGAGGAGATGATCGATCTGGCTGCTCATGGCATGCGCTCCTTTGCGGCGGGACGAGGTCGTGCAGAGCGCACGACCGTGACACGGTGAATCTAGTCTGCGCCTGTTCCGGTCAATACTGCCGAAAGTCGGTAACCACGTGGGTTTTGTGAGGACGGCTGCCATGCGTACACTCGACGACAGCCGCAATTTGATTCGGCCTCGGCGTGCCCGTTCTCCCCGGACCGGCACGCCTCTGGGCGGCATCCCATTCCCCCCGTGAGGTGCCGCCCTTCTCCGTGTCTGCAGTCGTTCTGCACCGCAGGGGCCACGCGACGGATTCCGCACAGCACGTGCGATAGCCGCGTGTGCGCGATCGCGGCGGCGCATAACGTCGGGGCATGCCACAGCCGTTCATCATCCAGCCGCGCGATGCGGCGCCCGTGTCGGTCGGCGGACGTGCCGTCCCCGTCGATCTGGACGCCGCGTTCGGGCCGCTCGCTGAGCACTGCGACGATCCCCGGGTGACGGATGTCTTCGTGAACGGCACGGACGGATTGTTCGTCGACCGCGGCGACGGCGCAGAGCGGGTGGCCGGATGGGCGGCATCAGAGCGGGAAGTGCGCGACCTCGCCGTCGCGCTGATCGGAGCGGGCGGCCGTCACCTGGATGACCAGTCGCCCTGTGTCGATGTGCGGTTGGCGTCCGGAATCCGCGTGCACGCGGTGCTCGCGCCGGTGTCCGCTTCCGGTACCGCGGTGTCGGTGCGCATCCCCAGGGTGCGGGCGGCCGATCTCGACGCGCTGGCGGCACTGGGAGCGTTCGACGCGTCGCAGCAGGCCTGGCTGGAGCAGCTGGTCGCGGATCGCGCGAACATCCTCATCACCGGAGGCACCGGAACCGGCAAGACGACCCTGCTGACCGCGCTGCTGCACAGCGTTCCAGCGGCCGAGCGCATCGTCACGATCGAGGATGTCGCAGAACTGCGCCCTGCGCATCCGCACCACGTGGCGCTCGAGGCGCGACAGGCCAATCTGGAGGGAGCCGGCTCCATCACCCTAGCGCGTCTCGTGCGCGAGTCGCTGCGGATGCGGCCCGACCGGCTCGTGGTGGGCGAGTGCCGCGGCGAGGAGGTGCGGGAGCTCCTCTCGGCGCTGAACACGGGACATGACGGCGGCGCGGGAACCCTCCACGCCAGCGGGCTCGTCGATGTGCCGGCGCGCTTGGAGGCGCTCGGTGCACTGGCCGGGATGGATGCCACAGCCCTGGCGCGGCAGGCCGTCAGTGCATTCACGATCGTGGTGCATCTCGCCCGTGGGAGTGACGGTGTGCGCCGCATCGCGAAGGTCGGACGATTTCTGCTGCGCGCGGATCGGCTGGACATCGAGGAGGTGCGGCCGTGGTGAGGCTCGCGTCGATGGGCGCTCTGCGAACGGCGCGACGGTCGGATGCCGGTGCCGAGGAGGCGGCGGTGGCAGTGCGCACCCTCGCCGTCCTGCTGCAGGCGGGTGCCGTTCCTCTCAATGCCTGGCGTCACCTCGCCGATTCCGGTGATGCGCACGCGGAGAGCGTGGTCGAGCGCTGCGATGACGGTGCCGCGCTCGTGGACGCGATCGAGGCCGAGGGCGGCGCGTGGGCGGACGTCGCCGCGGCGTGGGATGTCGCGACGACCGTGGGGGCTCCCCTCGCCGAAGTGCTCAGATCGCTCGCGGAGACGATGCGCGATGCGGCCGCTGCGGCCGACGACGTGCGCATCGCGCTCGCAGAGCCGGCGGGCACGGCGCGACTGCTCCTGTGGATGCCGCTCGCCGGACTCCTGCTCGGATTCGCCCTCGGCTTCGACACGGTCGGCGTGCTGTTCACCAACCCCATCGGCATCGCGTGCCTGATCGGCGGATCACTGCTCGTGCTCGGTGCGCGCCTCTGGACGAGACGCCTGCTGCGACGGGCGCAGCCGGATCAGCGGACACCGGGCATGCACGCAGAGCTCATGTCGGTCGCTCTGTCGGGCGGTGCCTCGATCGAGCGCTCCCTGCGGCTCGTCGACGACAGCCCCGCGCGCGACCGCATCAGCGGCGAGCACACCAGGGGCGTGCTCGAACTGTCGCGTGCGGCGGGCGTGCCGGCGGGAGAGCTGCTGAGAGCAGCGGCCGCCCAGGAGCGCCATGATGCACGCATACACGGCCGGCTGCGCGCGGCCAAGCTCTCGTCGCAGCTGCTCATACCGCTCGGCGTCTGCACGCTGCCCGCCTTCCTGCTGCTCGGCGTCGCGCCGCTGATGCTCTCCGTCATGTCATCGACCCCGCTGCCGATCTGACGGCAGCACAACAGAAAGAAGGAACATCATGAACTCCATCCCGACCCTCACCAGGCGCCGTGCTGCGTCGCTCTTCACCGATGAATCCGGGGCCGCCACGGCGGAGTACGCCATCACGACGATGGCGGCGGTCGCCTTCGCCGGGCTGCTGGTCGTCATCATGCGCTCGGATGAGGTGCGCGGCATCCTCACGGACCTCGTGCGCCGTGCGCTCACGGTCTCGTAGACAGCGACAGGGCTCGAGCGAGCGATGAGCATCTCATGAGGATGAAGACCGACTCCGAGCGGGGATCGGTCGCCGCCGAGCTGGCGATCACGCTCCCGGCGGTGGTGCTCGCACTGCTGCTGGGAGCGGGCGCGCTCGGTGCCGCCGCACGGCAGGTTTCCCTGCAGGATGCTGTCGCAGACGCGGCACGTCTGCTCGGGCGCGGCGAGAGCGCGGCGATCGCGCACGCCGCCGTGACGGCATCCGTCGACGACGCACGCGTGTCGAGCGAGCTGCGCGGCGACCTCAGCTGCGTGAGCGCCCGCGTGGACGCGGTGATCGGACGCGTGATCCACATCCCGCTCACGGCGTCGAGCTGCGCCCTCAGCGGGGGGCTCTGATGGCGGGCAGCGCCCTGGCCGCCGGTGTGCTGGCCGTTGCGGCTTCACTGTCCCTCGGCCTGGCGGCGGTCGGCGGCGCATCGGTCACGGCGCAGCGCGTCGCCGGCGCGGCGGATGCTGCCGCGCTCGCGGCCGCCGACGCGTCATCCGGCGCGATCGTCACCGGCGAGGAGCCCTGCGCCCTCGCGGCGAGGGTGGCGGCGGCATCGGGAGCGACCCTGGTGTCGTGCCTGTTGGAAGGCCCGGTGGCGACCGTGCAGGTCGAGGCGGCGTACGCTGGTCTTGCTGCCGTCTCCCGCGCCCGTGCCGGGCCACCCGAGGGATTCTGACGGTTCCACCCACGGCTCCGCTGTGAATGCACCACGACAGTGGTGTGTATGGTGTGCTTCGAAGAAAGGACGCACCCTTGGCTGAAGGCAAGAAGCTCGTCATCGTCGAGTCTCCGACGAAGATGAGGTCGATTCAGGGGTACCTCGGCGACGACTACGAGGTGCTCAGCTCTGTCGGCCATATCCGCGACCTCGCTGACAAGAAGGACATCCCCGCCGCCGACAAGGCCGCGTACGGGAAGTACTCGATCGACATCGACAACGGCTTCGATCCGTATTACGTCGTGTCGGATCGCAAGACGAAGACCGTCGCCGAACTCAAGCGCGCGCTCAAGAACGCCGGCGAGCTCCTGCTCGCCACTGATGAGGACCGCGAAGGCGAGGCGATCGCCTGGCACCTGCTGGAGACGCTGAAGCCGAAGGTGCCCGTCAAGCGCATGGTGTTCCACGAGATCACCAAGGACGCCATCCAGGCCGCCGTCGGCAACACCCGCGAGCTCGACCTCGCGCTCGTCGACGCGCAGGAGACCCGTCGCATCCTCGATCGTCTGTACGGGTGGGATGTCTCGCCCGTGCTCTGGTACAAGGTCAAGACCGGCCTCTCCGCTGGGCGCGTGCAGTCCGCCGCCACGCGCATGATCGTCGAGCGCGAGCGCGAGCGCATGGCGTTCGTCTCCGCCGACTACTGGGACGTCGAGGCATCCGCCTCCGCCACCGGAACCGCATTCAAGGTGCGCCTGGTGCGCGTCGACGGCGGCCAGCTCGCCCGAGGCACGGACTTCGACGACAACGGAAAGCTCAAGAAGGCCGTCGTCGTCCTCGACGAGAAGAGGGCGCTGACCCTCGCGCACGCTGTCGACGCCGCAGGCGCAGGCACCGTCACCAAGGTCGAGGCCAAGCCGGGCACGCGCAGCCCGTACGCCCCCTTCACCACCTCCACGCTGCAGCAGGAGGCAGGACGCAAGCTCTCGATGAGCGCGAAGCAGGCGATGAGCGTCGCCCAGCGCCTCTACGAGAAGGGCTTCATCACCTATATGCGAACGGACTCCGTCGCCCTGAGCACCCAGGCGGTGCAGGCGGCACGGAGCCAGGCCGTCGCGCTGTACGGAGACAAGGCCGTCCCCCTCAAGCCCCGCGTGTACAAGTCCAAGAGCAGGAACGCGCAGGAGGCCCACGAGGCGATCCGTCCGTCTGGCGAGAACTTCCGCAAGCCCGCATCCGTCTCCGGCGAACTCGACCGCGAAGAGCTGCGCCTCTACGACCTGATCTGGAAGCGCACCGTCGCGAGCCAGATGGCCGACGCGAAGTACGAGACGACCACCGTGACGCTGGCCGTGCAGGCCGCCGGCGAGGTCGCCGAGTTCACGGCATCCGGCACCGTATACACCTTCAAGGGCTTCCTCGAGGCCTATGAAGAGGGCAAGGACGAGAAGCGGGGCGACGCCGACGCGGACTCGAACCAGTCGCTTCCCGCCGTCGCCGTCGGCGATGAGCTGGGCATGTCGGATGCTGAGGCGAAGGGGCACAAGACCACCCCGAAGCCGCGCTACACCGAGGCATCGCTGGTCAAGGCGCTCGAGGAGCACGGCATCGGACGCCCCTCGACGTTCGCCAGCATCATCGGCACGGTGATCGATCGCGGCTACGCCACCAAGCGCGGCCAGGCACTCGTGCCGACCTGGATGGCGTTCAGCGTCGTGCGGCTGCTCGAGGAGCACTTCGCAGATCTGATCGACTACGACTTCACGGCAGCGCTCGAGGATGACCTCGACGCGATCGCCCGTGGCGAGCAGAAGCGCGTCGAATGGTTGAAGTCGTTCTACTTCGGCACCGAGGCGCAGGTCGGTCTGCGGCAGGTCGTCGACAACCTCGGCGAGATCGACGCCCGCGCGCTCAACTCCACGCCGATCACCGACACCGCCACGCTGCGTTTCGGCAAGTACGGCCCGTACCTCGAGGTCATCGACCCTGCGAAGCCCGAAGAGCGCGGACGCATCGTCAACGTTCCTGAGGACCTCGCGCCCGATGAACTGACCGCGGCCAAGGCGCAGGAGCTCATCGATGCTCCGGTGGCCGGCGACCGTGTGCTGGGGGAGAACCCCGAGAACGGTCGGGTCATCGTCGTCAAGGACGGCCGATACGGCCCCTACGTGCAGGAGAACCTGCCGGAGGAGGACGTCGCGGTCGACGAGGCCACCGGTGAAGTCGTCGACAAGCCCAAGAAGAAGACTGCGAAGAAGGATGCGCCGAAGCCGCGCACGTCCTCGCTCTTCCGGTCGATGTCCGTGGAGGACATCGACCTCGACACCGCGCTGACGCTGCTGAGCCTGCCGCGCGTCGTCGGCAACGATCCGGAGACCGGTGACGAGATCACCGCGCAGAACGGCCGCTACGGCCCGTACCTGAAGAAGGGCACGGACTCGCGTTCGCTCGAGAGCGAACAGCAGATCTTCGATGTGACCCTGGATCAGGCACTCGCGATCTATGCGCAGCCGAAGTACGGTGCGGGGTCGCGCCGGGCGTCCAGTGCGCTCGCCGAGTTCGAGGCCGATCCCGTCAGCGGCAAGCCGATCCGCATCCGCGATGGACGCTTCGGCGCTTATGTCACCGATGGCGAGACGAACGTCACGATCCCTCGCGGGCAGAAGCCCGAGGACATCACATTCGAGATCGCCGTGCAGATGCTCGCCGACAAGCGCGCCAAGGGCCCCGCTCCCAAGCGGGGTGCCAAGAAACCGGCAGCGAAGAAGCCAGCGGCGAAGACCGACGATGAGAAGGCCGCTGCGCGTTCGGCTGCGGCGAAGAAGGCCGCTGCCACCCGAGCCGCGAACGCGGCGAAGAAGAAGTAGGCGCTGGTGGGTGCACGCTCAGGGGTGTGGATCACTCTCGAGGGCGGTGACGGCTCGGGGAAGACGACCCAGGCCGAGCTGCTGGAGAAGTGGCTGACCGATGCCGGGCACACGGTGCTGCGCACGCGCGAGCCAGGGGGAAGCGAGGTCGGTCAGCTGATCCGCGACATCGTGCTGCACCACCGCGGCGACATCGCGCCGCGCGCAGAGGCACTGCTGTACGCGGCCGACCGCGCGCATCATGTCGCGACGGTCGTGCGGCCGGCGCTCGAGCGCGGCGAGATCGTGCTGCAGGATCGCTACCTGGACTCCTCCGTCGCCTACCAGGGTGCAGGACGAGTGCTCGATCCGACCGAGGTGCGCGACCTGTCGCTGTGGGGAACCGAGGGCGCACTGCCCGACCTGACGCTGCTGCTCGATCTCGACCCTGCGACGGCCAGGACCCGCCTCGACTCGGCCGACAAGCCGTTCGATCGGCTGGAATCCGAGAAGTCCGCATTCCACATCCGCGTGCGCGAGGCGTTCCTCGCACTCGCCGCCGAGGAGCCGGAGCGCTTCTTCATCGTCGATGCCGCGCGGGATCCTGAGGGCATCGCCGCGGACATCCGCGCGCGCGTCGCCGCTCTCGTCTGAGCACCGGCCGCGCGTCGCGTCCGATGCTCCGGTTAGGCTGAGTCCATGCCATCCGCGCCCACGCTCGCCCCGTTCCCGTGGACGGATGTGTGGGGGCAGGACGACGCGGTCGAGGCGCTGCGCACCGCCGCATCCGATCCCTCGGCCCTCTCGCATGCGTGGCTGATCACCGGACCTCCGGGGTCCGGTCGCTCGACTCTCGCCTACGCGTTCGCGGCCGCGCTCATCGCTGACGGTCCCGACGACGAGAACACGATGCGGCAGGTGCTCGCCGGCACGCATCCCGACGTCACGGCGCTGCGCACCGACAAGGTCATAATCACGATCAAAGAGGCGAGGTCGTTGGTCGAGCGCTCGTACTTCGCGCCTTCGGCCGGCCGCTACCGCGTGATCGTCGTGGAAGACGCCGACCGCATGGTTGAGCGCACGTCGAACGTGCTGCTGAAGGCTCTCGAGGAGCCGCCCGAGAACACGGTCTGGATCCTCTGCGCACCGAGCGAGGCCGATCTGCTGCCCACCATCCGCTCGCGCGTGCGGCCGCTGCGGCTGCGCGAACCCGATGTCGACGACGTCACGCGGCTGATCGTGCAGCGCACAGGTGCTGATGAGGTCACCGCAGAACAGGCGGCGCGGCACTCCCAGCGCCACATCGGCATGGCGCAGCGTCTCGCCACCGACGACGATGCCCGCCGCAGGCGCGACAGTACGCTGCGCTCGGTGCTCGGCGTGCGCGGTGTCGGCAGCGCCGTGGAGGTGGCGGGGCAGATCATCCAAGCGGCGACCGATGATGCGAAGGCGCTGACCGCTGAACGCGACGCCGCAGAGCGCGCGAGCCTGCTGCGCACCGTCGGCGTCGCCGAGGGACAGGCGGTTCCGCCTGCGCTGCGCTCGCAGATCTCGGCACTGGAGGACGACCAGAAGAAGCGTGCGACGCGCAGCCTGCGCGACGGCATCGACCGTGTGCTCACCGATCTGCAGTCGATGTTCCGAGACGTCGTGATGCTGCAGTACGGCAGGGGAGACGATCTCATCAACCGGGAACTGCGTGACGATCTCAGCGCGATGGCTCAGGCATGGCCGGTGACACGTACGCTGGTTGTTCTCGATCATCTTGCCGAGACCAGGGAGGCTCTGGAGCGCAATGTCGCTCCGACGCTCGCCCTGGAGAGTTTGCTCGTGACGGTCGCGAGCGGGAGGAAACCGTGAAGACTCGACAGACTTCTCGCGCGCGACGCCTGGTCGCGATCACCGCAGGTCTCGCCGCGGCATCCATGATGCTCAGCGGATGCCTGTACTCGATCATCCCTGAGGGGGAAGAGCCCAGGCCGTCCAGGACGAACGCACCCGACACCGAGGGCGTCGCGGCCGAGCTGCTGCCGTTCTACGAGCAGACGCTCGAGTGGACGCAGTGCGACGGGGGAGCGGCAGGCTTCGACTGCGCGTACGTCACGGCGCCGCTGGATTGGGAGAACCCTTCGGGCGAGGGCACGATGGAGCTCTCGGTCGTGCGCCACCAGGCCACGGGCACGCCGATGGGCTCGCTGCTCACCAACCCCGGCGGGCCGGGCGGCAGCGGCGTCGACTTCATCCTCGACAGCCTCGATTACGCCGTCGGCGCCGATCTGATCGAGAACTACGACGTGATCGGGTTCGACCCGCGCGGCGTCGGCGACTCCACCGCCGTGCAGTGCTTCGATGCCGCCGACATGGACAAGTACCTCTACGAGATCCCCACCGCCGCGCGCGGCACGGATGCGTGGGAGGCGGAGCTCACCAAGGCCGACCAGGCGTTCGCCGATGCATGCGAGGCGAACAGCGGCGGCATCCTGCCCCACATCACGACCGTGAACTCTGCACGTGACATGGATCTGATCCGCGCGGTGCTCGGCGACAAGCAGTTGAACTTCCTGGGTTACTCCTACGGAACGTTCCTCGGCGCGACCTACGCCGAGCTGTACCCCGAGAAGGCGGGCAGGCTGGTCCTCGACGGCGCGATCGACCCCGCCGTTCCCGGCCTCGAGGTCGGCGCGACCCAGGCCATCGGATTCGAAGCGGCGCTGCGCGCCTACATGCAGGACTGCCTCGACTCGGGGTCGTGCCCGTTCAACGGCACGGTGGACGAGGCCATGGCAGACCTCGGCGCACTGCTCGCGAGCGTCGACCGCACGCCCCTGAAGAACGATGACGGCCGGATGCTCGGCGCGGACTCGCTGATGACGGGCATCATCGCCGCCCTCTACTCCCAGGACAGCTGGGAGTTCCTGACCCAGGCGCTCGATGAGGCACTGCAGGGCGATCCGTACAGCGCGTTCTACCTCGCCGACTTCTACAACGAACGTGAAGACGGCGTCTACCTCTCGAATTCCAGCGAGGCGTTCACGGCGTACAACTGCATGGACTACCCGCTCGAGAACGATCAGGCCGCGGAGGACGCCACGATGGCGAAGATCGAAGCCGCTGCGCCGACGATCGCACCGTACTGGAGCGGCCCCGACACGTGCGAGGTGTGGCCGTATCCGCCCACCGGCACGCGCGGCGAGATCCACGCCGAAGGCGCGGGCCCGATCCTCGTCGTCGGCACGACGAACGATCCGGCCACTCCCTACGAGTGGTCCGTCGCACTCGCAGAACAGCTCGAAGCGGGCGTGCTCATCACCCGCGTCGGCGAGGGCCACACCGGGTACAACAAGGGCAACATCTGCGTCGACGAGGCGGTCGAGGCCTACTTCCTCGACGACGCCGTGCCGGAGGCCGACCTCGAATGCAGCTGATCTGACCGGGCCAGGGCGTCGGTTCGCGATGGCGGCTCCGACAGGGTAATATCGTTGATCGTGCCGCTCTCGCAGCGCACGCCGCCTTAGCTCAGTCGGCAGAGCATTTCACTCGTAATGAAAAGGTCGTCAGTTCGATTCTGACAGGCGGCTCCACAACCCCCGGAGATCGAGAGATCTCCGGGGGTTTCCGCGTTCACGCCGTCCCGGCTCATGCGCCCGTCCGGAGCGTATAATCGTGGGTGACGACTGACGGGCAACGGCGCCTGTCGAACAGGGTGGACGAGATCCGCTCGGGTTTCGTCCACCCTTGTTTCACCGTCCCGCACGCCCCGTCAGTCATGAGGATCCGACTGGTTGGAGGTTGAGATGAGTGCGGCGAACGAGCAGCGATTCGAGTTGCGCAGAGTCACAGACGACGAGTGGGTGATTCTGGATCACCGCTACAGGACGAATGATCCGCGTCGCCCGGTCGCGAGCGTCTTCGCGCTGTCCGACACGGAAGTCGAAGTCACCTGGTTGCGTGATCTGCCCATGTCGTCGTCGTATCAGAGTCCTTTCGACGTCCTCGAGGATCTTCGACGCCTGTACCGGAAGAACCGGTCGCGGCGGCCCATCCTGATCCCGCACATGCCGCCGCGGGCGACTCCCGCGTCGGCCTGATCCGCCACCGCGACGATTCTCCCTCCCACGCGGACGAGCACGGCGTACCCTCGAATCATGACCAGGGCACTACTCATCGTCGACGTGCAGAACGACTTCACCGAAGGCGGCGCGCTCGCCGTCGTTGGCGGAGACGCGGTGGCATCCGCCGTCTCCTCGTACCTCACGGCGCAGGCCGCCCGTTACGACGTGATCGTGGCATCGCGCGACTGGCACGAGGGCGACAGCGACAACGGCGGGCACTTCGCAGGCGATCCCGACTACGTCGACACTTGGCCGGAACACTGCGTCGCCGAGACCCCGGGTGCTGACTACGACGAGCTGTTCGTGACGGACGCCGTGACCCACCACGTGTACAAGGGGCAGGGAAAGCCCGCATACTCGATGTTCGAGGGAGCCACGCAGGAAGGCTCCTCGGTGGCCGCGGTGCTGAGCGGGCGTGGCGTGCTCTCGGCAGACGTCGTCGGCCTCGCGACGGATCACTGCGTGCGGGCGACGGTTCTCGACGCGATAGCGCACGGCGTGAACGTCCGTGTGCTGACCGATCTCGTCGCAGGCGTCGGCGCCGAATCCAGCGAGGCCGCGCTGGCCGAGATGGCGCACGCCGGCGCCGAGCTGATCGACAGCACCCTGGCCGCCGAGGGTCCACAGGCGTGAGCCGCAGCGTCCTGCTGCTGCGGGCAGTGAACGTCGGCGGTCGAAATCCTGTGCCGATGCCGCGGTTGCGTGAGGTGCTGGCATCCGAGACCGACCTGGTCGGCGTCGCGACCTACATCGCCAGCGGCAACATCATCTGCGACGAGCCCGCGGATGCCGTGGCGTCCTGCGCGCGCGTCCGCGAGGTGATCGCGGCGGAGTTCGGCGTCGACACGCCCGTGATCGCCCGCACCCATGAAGAGCTCGAGGCATCGCTCGCCGCTCAGCCTTTCGACGGCGGGGCCGAGAAGCTCGTGCACGCGATGTTCTTGGAGGGCGAGCCGGCGGGCGAGGGCGTCGTCGCCCTCGAGGGGCGCCTCGTACCGGGAGAGCGGATCGCGCTCGTGGTGAGAGATCTCTGGATCTCGTACAGCGAGCGGGGGGTGCAGGCCACGAAGCTCACGAAGGCGGCGCTCGACAAGGCGCTCGGCGTCGCCGGCACGGCACGCAACCTGCGCACCGTGCGCACGCTCGTCGAGCTCACTGCGTGATCTGCGGTGAGCCGTCGATATCCCTCCACGATCGCCACGGCGGTCGACAACGAACTGGTGATCAAGAAGTCCCGATTCATCGCGCATGCGGAGCCTGTCGCGTCCGCGGATGAAGCGGATCGGGTCATCCGCGCGGTGAAGCACGCGGCGTGGGATGCCCGTCACCACTGCTCGGCGCAGGTCACGGGAGCCCTCGGCGATCGGGCGCGCTCTTCGGATGACGGCGAACCGTCCGGCACGGCCGGGGTCCCGATGCTGGAGGTGCTGCTGCGCCGCGAGCTCACCGATGTCGTCGTGGTGGTCACGCGGTACTTCGGCGGTGTCAAGCTCGGCGCCGGCGGCCTGGTTCGCGCGTACTCCTCTGCCGTCTCCGAAGCGCTCGAACTCGCGACCATCGTCGATCGACGGATGCTCTCTGCCGTCGCGGTGACGGTCGAGCATGCGGATGCCGGACGCTACGACAACCTGCTGCGCGAGTGGGTGCGCACGCGGGGTGCGCTCCTCGGCGACCCGGTGTACCGCGCGAAGGCGGAGTTCGAGGTGTGGGCGCCTTCGTCGGAGCTGCCGGCGCTGTCGGCCGAACTGGCGGCGGCGTCCGGTGGCGCGGTGCGGCCGGTGCTCACGGGCGCGGAGAAGCTGGTCGGCATCCGGAGGCCTGCGCTGCGCGACTGACCGCCTCAGGCGGCAGATGAGGGATCCGCTGAGCATCGACTCGTCGAGCGCCGCACACGTCGCAGCGTACATAGAGCACCAGACCCTCGCTCGTCGGGTGCCGCGATTCGACGATCCAGCCGTGCTCGTGCGCCGCGGGAGCGGCCGGCAGGACGGGGAGGGAAGCAGTGTACTGGCGGGTCATGGTTCCAGCGTGCTGTAATGCTCTTATGCATCTCAACCCTTACGGCGAGTACGCGGTGCTCCTCGCGGCATCCCTGGCGAATGACTGGCCCACGCATCGCGAAGGCATCGTCGAGCGCACGCGCGAGGCCGGGATGACGATGGATTTCGCCCACGGGACGGATGACCACACCGCGTGCCGCGAAGTGATCGACGACTGGCTGCGGATCGTCGACAGCGACCGCGACGAGGACCGTGCGGCGATGCTCAACGACCAGATGGCGTCAGCGGCGGCCTATCCGCGGCTGGTGGACCACAACGGCGAGGGATGGCACCTGCACTACCGCGACAGCAACGACGCGCTGCCGTTCGTCCTGCGGGCCGTGATCAGCGTCGGCACCTCCCTGCACCTCGTCACCCGTGGTATGAGCAGGCTGCGCCGTTGCGCGGCCGCACCGTGCACGAATGTCGTGGTCGATGTGACCCGCAACGGACGTCAGCGCTACTGCTCGGTGCGGTGCGCGAACCGCGCCGCGGTCAGGCGCCATCGTTCGCGTACGGCATCCTGAGCGCGGTCACGCCGTCTGGCCGGAGTGCCTTCCCTCGGCGATCTCCTCGATCACCTTGGAGTTGAATGCGGGGAGATCATCAGGGGTGCGGCTCGAGACCAACCCCTGGTCGACGACGACCTCCTCATCGACCCAGGCTGCTCCGGCGTTGCGAAGATCAGTGGCGAGACTGGGGTAACTGGTCAGCGTGCGACCGCTGACCACATCAGCCTCGATGAGGATCCAGGATCCGTGACAGATCACCCCGACCGGTTTGTGCTGCTCGAAGAAGGCGCGTGAGAAAGCGATCGAGGGCTTGTCCAGCCGCAGATGATCGGCGTTCACGACGCCGCCCGGAAGCACGAGCGCGTCGAAGTCGTCTGCAGAAGCATCGGCGGAGGAGAGATCCACCGTCTGGATGTGTCCGTTCTTGCCCGTGATCTCCGCCCCCTCTGGCGCGATCATCAGGGCGGATGCGCCGCCGCCGGTCACGGCATCCCAGGGGCTGGTGAGTTCGCTGTCCTCGAAGCCGTTCGTCGCCAGGAACGCGACGCGCTTGTCGGTGAGCTGGGCCATCATTGACTCCTTTCGCGGTGAGTGGATCGTCCCGGTCGGGACGCTTCGACTCTCCCGTCGAGGGCGGATGCCGTGAAGGGGGTGGCCGATGCGCGCGGCCCGTGCTAGAGCTCCGGATCAATGGCCGTGCCGGCAGCGGCCGAACGCCAGTTGCTCCCCATGCGCGCGGTCAGGGGTTTGACCTTCTGGCACGTGCCGCACATCTTCATGCTGGCACGTTACTGCCGAGGTCTGACCTCGAATACGGTGGGCCCCATGGGGCTCGAACCCATGACCCGCGGATTAACATACCACTTCGACTTTCGCCGCCGTCCGTCGGACGTTCGTGGTCTGGACTGTCCCTTCACCTTGGCTTTCGCTGTAGGTGCCACCCGTCCAGTCTCTACACCTTCCGGACTTGCATCCGGCTTGGCTCGGGATCGCCAACTGGTTTCCCAGGAAGGGTTCCCCGACTTTGAGTGGTGTCATCCTCGAGGTTTCCCTCGAGGCGCTCCTATTATGTTGAAGTCCGATGCTCTGCCAACTGAGCTAGAGGCCCGTACTTCCATTCTAGCGGGCGTCGGGGCCGGTTCGAATCGGACGGCGGCACTCGACCTGCCTGAGTCCTGGACGACAGAACGCGGCCGCCGGCGACACAGCTTCGCCGGCGACCGCGTCGCCCCCCCCGTTCCGGCCTCCCCAGGCGCGGAATCCTTCCTTACGCAGCCGGCGGCATCAGCACCGTGTCGATCAGGTACACGGTCGCGTTCGCGGTCTGGACTCCACCGCAGATCACGTTCGCGTCGTTGACCATCCACTCGTCGCCGCTGCCGGTGACTTCGAGGTCGGCTCCCTGGACCGTGGTGTGCATTCCTGCGATGTCCTCGGGAGAGATCTGGCCGGGGACCACGTGGTACGTGAGGATCGACGACAGGGTGGCCGAATCGGTCTTCAGCGCCTCGATCGTGGCGGGGTCGATCTTCGCGAACGCCTCGTCGACCGGTGCGAACACCGTGAACTCGTCACCGTTGAGAGTGTCGACCAGGTCGACATCGGGGTTGAGCTGTCCGCTGACTGCGGCGACCAGCGTCTTCAGCAGCGGGTTGTTCGATGCGGCGACTGCCACAGGATCCTGCGACATGCCCTCGATCGAGCCGCCGCCGTCCGGCACTGCCTCGGCGTACGCCTCGCATCCGGGACCGACGAGGTTCGCTGCGGGGTCCATCGTCTCAGGCGCCTCTTCCGACGTCTCAGGTGCGGTGGGCTCCGTCGGCTCTTCGGCCGTGTCCGAGCTCATCGAACAACCCGACAGCACGAGAACGCTGACGAAGCCGAGGGAAAGAGCTGCGGTGATCTTCTTCTTGGTGCTGAACATGTCTACCTCCGGGAATCGGAACCGCGGCATTCCCGCGGTGTCGAGGATTCTTCGGAGCCCTTCCAGGATCGGATGGGAGCGGATCGAAGAAACTTTTCGTCCGGCGGATGATGCGCCGTCGGGCGAGGGAACAGCACGCGACGCGCGCGATACGGCATGCTTGTGTGGATGGTCATTGACGGCGTGGACATGCCGGAGGACGGTTCGGCGGGAGATCTCGCCGCCGACCTCCTCGTCCGCGTCGCCGCGGGAGATCAGCGGGCCTTCGCCGACCTGTACGATCTGCTCTCCTCTCGTGTCTTCGGACTGATCCTCCGTGTGCTCGTCAACCGGTCGCAGAGCGAGGAAGTGCTCCAGGAAGTCTTTCTGGAAGTGTGGCAATCCGCCGGGCGGTTCGCTCCGAACAAGGGTCAAGGCAGGACGTGGGTACTCACGATCGCTCACCGAAGGGCGGTCGATCGGGTACGTGCGTCCCAGTCCAGCGCTGACCGTGATGTGCGGGTCGGGATGCGCGATCTCGGTGTCTCGCATGACAGTGTCGCCGAGCAGGTGGAACTGAGCATCGAGGGAGGCAAGGTCGTCGCAGCCCTCGCAACGCTCCCCGAGCCGCAACGGGAGGCCTTGGTCCTGTCGTACTACGGGGGGTACAGCCAGAGTGAGATCGCGGTGCTGATCGGGGCACCACTGGGAACGATCAAGACGAGGATGCGAGATGGGCTCTCGCGTCTGAGAAGTGAAATGGGGGTGAACGCATGAACGAGAAGGAGTTCGCGGAGTTGGCGGCGGGACACGCCCTGGGCGCACTCTCGGACGCCGACGAGCGGCGTTTCACGGATGCCCTCGCCAGCCACCCCGAATGGCGGGCCATAGCGGACTACGACGCCGAGACCGCCCACATGCTCGCGGATGCCTCGCCGGCCGTGCCGCCGCCGCTGGAGATCCGCGCCGGGTTGCTGGCGCAGATCGCCACGATGCCGCAGGGCGATGATGCGGAGGAGCCGCATCCATCAGAAGCGTCGATCCCCGACGCCGACGAACCGTTCCTGCGTCCGCCGCGCCGCTGGGGGCGCACTCTGTTCGGACTCGCGGCGGGCCTCGTACTCCTCGTCGGACTGGGGTTCGGGGTCGCAGCGCTCACATCGCAGCTGGCGACGCCGGCATCCGTCGTCGCCCTGCAGGAGATCCAGTCGGCCGATGACGCGCAGCAGGCCTCTGTGGAGCTGGACACCGGTGCCGTCGCCACCGCGCACTGGTCGGCGTCTGTGGGCAGCGCGGTTCTCGTCGCGGACGGCCTCGAGCCTCTCAGCGATGATCAGACGTACGAACTCTGGTTCGTGCGCGACGACGACGGACCAGTGCCGGCCGGACTCTTCGAGGCGGATGCCGGTGAGGCCACCGCCCTGCTCGACGGAGCCATGCACGAAGGCGACGTGATCGCCGTCACGGTGGAGCCGGCGGGCGGATCGCCCACGGGGCAGCCGACGAGCGATCCGATCATCGCGATCCCGACCGCCTGAGCGCGAGTACCCTGGACGGATGCCCGAGCAGTTCCACCGTCCCGTCCGCCGACCCTCGGCATCCTTCGACAACCTCGTGGGATCCTCGGACTCCGCCGAGGCGACGAGAGTCGCTCATGCCACGGCATCCGCTCTGCTGACACGCGCCCGCGAGGACGAGAGCGGCGAGAGCGCGGAGCGGATGATCGCGTTCACGGCCGAGCACGGCATCGATGACATCGCGGAGCTGTGGGCCACCGCGCCGGCGGTCTCCCTGCCCGGTGCCCTGTGGCGTCTGTACCTGCTGCAGCTCGCGATTCACAGCGATCCGCAGACATCTGCGCTGCTGTACGAACGCGGTCGCGTCGAACTCGGATCGGTGGATGCGCTCGTCGCCGGTGCGCCGGTGCCGGCGAACCCCGAGGAGATCGTGGTGCTGATCGACACGATCCTCCGAGGAGTGTTCCGCGGCGACTTCTCGGTCGCGCTCGAGCGCGCGGCGGCATTCTGCCGCGTGCAGGTCTCGGGAGCGACGCACACCGCCGACGACTACGAGGCGACCGAACCGGAGCGCGCCAGCGAACTCACGGCTCGAGCCAGGCGGCTGCACACCTACGCCGGCGACCTGAGCGCTGCGGCCGGACTGTGGCGCAGCGGCGGACTGAACTGACGGCTGTGCGTACGTCGGGAGCGGGTAGGGCGTCCTGACATGGAAAGACCGGGCCGCAAGAACGCCTCTCGGCGGAAGGCCGCTCGCAGCGGCAATGTTTGGAGCCCGGGGTTATGCGGCCCGGCCACTCCATTGTAACGTCCGCACGTCGCTGGTATTCCCGGTGGGGTCGTGGCCGTAGAGTCGCTGTATGACCCGGCGCTTCGCTCTGATCATCGATCCCGTCGACGCCTCCGAGGAGCGCGCCGACTACGCCGACACGTTCACCGTCGTGGATGCGGCGGCACCGGCGCTGAGCGTGGGCGAGCTCAGCACGCAGCGCGGCGACGGCGTGTTCGAATCGATCGGTGTGATCGACGGGCACGCGCAGGAGGTCATCCCGCATCTGGAGCGCCTGGCGAATTCCGCACGGCTGTGCGACCTGCCGGTGCCTCACCAGGAGCAGTGGCGTCAGGCCGTCGCGGTCGCGGCAGCGGAGTGCCCGGCGGGGGAGGCCGTGATCAAACTCATCCTCAGCCGCGGCGTCGAGCACGGACCCACCCCGACCGCGTGGGTGACTGCGGCACCGGCATCCGATTTCTCCGCCGTCCGCGAGCAGGGTGTCAAGGTCGTCACCCTCGATCGGGGGTACGGCCTCGACACGGCGGAGCGGGCGCCCTGGCTGCTGCTGGGTGCGAAGACGCTCTCGTACGCCGTGAACATGGCTGCGCTGCGCGAGGCTCATCGCAGGGGAGCCGATGATGCGATCTTCCTCTCGAGCGACGGCTTCGTTCTCGAGGCGCCCACGGCATCGCTCATCCTCCGCTTCGGCGACCGGTTCACGACTCCCGCGCCCAGCGGGGGCATCCTGCACGGCACGACGCAGCTGAGCGTGTACGAGCACCTGAGCGGCCGCGGTCTCGACACCGGCTACGACCGCATCCCGGCGGCCGACCTCGCGCGTGCGGATGCCGCGTGGCTGGTCTCCAGCGTCCGTCTCGCCGCGCCCATCGTGTCCGTCGACGGTGTGGAGCTTCCGGTCGACCATGCGCTGACGTCGGAACTGAACCGGTACCTCCTCTCGCCCCGCGACTGATCCGTCCGGGGCCTGACGACAGGGCGCGCGATCCCGGTCGATGCACGGGGCCCAGAGATCGCAGCGCTGCGGATGCAGCCATGAACGACATGGCCACGATCCTGACTCGTCGTCCCTGCAGTTCGGGGCCGCGAAGGCGCGCTCCGTGCACAAGCGGCCGGTTCCGCATCCTGTGCAGAACCACTCATCAATGGGAAAACCCAGACCGACTTGGTGTCGTTCGGTGTGTCGCAGTGCGACACGCCGAGGACACGCCAGCTGGTCTGGGTTTTCCGGAGGGCGGGGCGGGGCTTACCCGAAGCGGCCCGAGACGTAGTCCTCGGTCGCCTGAACGGACGGCGTCGTGAAGATGGTCGCGGTCTCGTCGTACTCGATGAGCTTGCCCGGCTTGCCGGTGCCCGCGATGTTGAAGAACGCGGTCTTGTCCGAGACGCGAGACGCCTGCTGCATGTTGTGCGTGACGATCACGACCGTGTACTGGGTCTTGATCTCGGCGATGAGCTCCTCGATCGCGAAGGTCGAGATCGGGTCGAGTGCGGAGCACGGCTCGTCCATCAGGATCACGTCGGGGGAGACCGCGATCGCACGGGCGATGCACAGACGCTGCTGCTGTCCGCCGGAGAGTCCAGAGCCCGGCTTGTCCAGGCGATCCTTGACCTCGTTCCAGAGGTTCGCGCCGCGCAGCGACTGCTCGACGAGGGCCTCCTGGTCGCTCTTCGCCATGCGAGAGTTGTTGAGCTTGACGCCGGCGAGCACGTTCTCCTTGATCGACATCGTGGGGAACGGGTTCGGCCGCTGGAACACCATGCCGACCTGGCGGCGCACGAGAACAGGGTCGACGTTCGCGCCGTAGAGGTTCTTGCCGTCGATCAGCACCTCGCCCTCGACGCGGGCACGGGGGATGACCTCGTGCATGCGGTTGAGGGTGCGCAGGAACGTCGACTTGCCGCAGCCGGACGGGCCGATGAACGCCGTCACCGTGTTGGGCTTGATGTCGATGCTGACGCCCTCGACGGCGAGGAAGTCGCCGTAGTAGACGTTGAGGTCGTTTACTTCGATGCTCTTGGACATCTGAGAGATCCTTCGGTCGGGAAAGTTCAGTCTGGAGAGTGGAGTCGGCTCAGCGGCCGGATATCTTGGGGGCGAAGACCTTGGCGATCAGGCGACCGGCGAGGTTGAGGACCATCACGATCAGGATGAGCGTGAGCGCGGATGCCCATGCACGGTCGATGTACGCGTCCGCGGGAAGACCCGGATACTTGGCCTGCATGTACGAGAACACCGGAAGCGTCGACATCTGTCCGCTGAACATGTTGAGGTTCATGCCCTGCACGATGCCGACGGTGAGCAGGAGCGGCGCCGTCTCACCGATGACGCGGGCGATGGCGAGCATGATGCTCGTCACGATGCCGGCGATGGCCGTCGGTATGACGACCTTGATGATCGTCAGCCACTTCGGAACGCCGAGCGCGTATGCGGCTTCGCGCAGCTCGTTCGGCACGATGCGCAGGAGCTCTTCCGAGCCGCGCACGACGACGGGGATCATGAGCACGGACAGCGCCAGAGATCCCATGATGCCGATGCGCGTGCCGGGGCCCATGATGAGCGCGAACACCGAGTAGATGAACAGACCGGCGACGATCGAGGGGATGCCGGTCATCACATCGACGAGGAACGTGATGCCGCGTGCCAGCTTCTTGCCCTCGCCGTACTCGACGAGGTAGATCGAGGTCATCAGGCCGATCGGCACGGAGATGATCGTCGCTCCCAGCGTGATGAGCAGCGTGCCCCAGACCGCGTGGATCGCGCCGCCGCCCTCTCCGACGATGTTGCGCATCGAGAAGCTGAAGAACTCGCCGTCGAAGCGGGCGAGACCGTTGATGACCACGGTGTAGAGCAACGAGACGAGCGGGAGCAGCGCCACCACGAACGCTGCCGACACGAGAGCAGTCATCAGGCGGTCCGTCGCGTGACGTCGGCTCTCGGCGACCGTGGAGACGACGAAGATGAGCCCCATGTAGAGGACCATCCCGACCACCAGCGTCATGGCGATGTTGAAGTCGGCTGGGTCACCACCGGCATTGGCGAAGGCGAAGATCGTGCCTGCGATCACGAAGCAGACGGCGAGGAGAGCCCAGGGAGCCCACTTGGGCAGATGACCCGCACTCGTCGTGTGGGTGGTGGGGGTGATGGCGATGGCGGTCATGTCAGTTTGCTCCCGAGAACTCGGCACGACGCGACACGATCCAGCGTGCGACGAAGTTGACCGCGAAGGTGACGATGAAGAGGATCAGACCGGCTGCGATGAGCGTGTTGACGCCCGAATCGTGGGCCTCGGGGAACCGCAGCGCGATGATCGCCGGGATCGTCGTGGGGTTCTCCGGGTTGAGCAGGTTGAAGGTGACGATGCCGAGGGGCGAGAGCACGAGCGTGACGGCCATGGTCTCGCCGAGTGCGCGACCGAGGCCGAGCATGGCACCCGAGACGATGCCGCTGCGGGCGAAGGGCAGCACGGCCATCCGCACCATCTCCCAGCGGGTCGCACCGAGCGCGAGCGCGGCTTCCTCGTGCAGCTTGGGCGTCTGGAGGAAGATCTCACGGCAGATGGCGGTCATGATCGGCAGGATCATGACCGCGAGCACGAGGGATGCCGTGAGGATCGTCTTGCCGGTGCCGGAAGGGGTGCCGGAGAAGATGGGGATCCAGCCGAGATTCGTGTTGAGCCACTTGTAGAACGGCACGAGCATCGGGGCGAACGTGAGGGCGCCCCAGAGGCCGAACACGACGGACGGGACGGCCGCGAGCAGGTCGATGATGTAGCCCAGCAGGCCCGCGAGCCTGCGCGGCGCGTAGTGCGAGATGAACAGCGCGATGCCGATCGCGATCGGGGCGGCGATGACCAGAGCGATCAGGCTCGACCACAGCGTTCCGAAGACGAACGGCCACACCCAGGTGATGAAGGACTGGCCCTCGAGGATGTGGTTGTCGGACGTGTCCGGGGCGAACGCCGGGATGGCCTGCACGACCAGGAACACGGCGACAGCGGCCAGAGTGATGAGGATGATGATGCCGGCACTGAGGGCGGTGCCGGAGAAGATGCGATCTCCAGGGCGAAGCACGGCCTTCGGTGACACGGGCGAACGGGTGCTCTCGGTATCCGTCGTGGTGGTGGTCATCTGCGTGGCTCCACGGGTGTTCGGAGGGATGTTGCTGGGTGTGTTCATGCGCGTGCCCCCACGGCACTGGTTCGATCTGTTGACCAGTGCCGCGGGGGCTTCATCACGGCTCAGCCTAGGACTGAGGGATCGTGTTATTCGGTGACGATCGCGTCGATCGCGGCGGTGACCTTCTCGCGGAGGTCGTCGGAGATCGGGGCGCTGCCGGCAGCTTCTGCGGCGACGTCCTGGCCCTCAGGCGATGCGACGTACTCGAAGTACGCCTTGACGAGCGAGGCGACCTCTGCGTCCTCGTACTCGACGCAGCCGATGAGGTACGACACCAGAGCGATCGGGTAAGAGCCGGCGGGAGCAGCTGCCGGGTCGACCGCGAAGGCGAGGTCGTGAGCCGAACGGCCTTCTTCGAGCGGCGAAGCGGCGACGAGCGCGGAAGCGGCCTCGGCGGAGTACGGGACGTACTCGCCCTCGACCTCGACGGCGACCTGGCCGAGCTCGGCGGTCTGCGACGCGTCGGCGAAGCCGATGTAGCCGACACCGTTGGTGATCGCGCTCACGACGCCGGAGGTGCCGTCAGCAGCCTCACCCGTCGACAGCGGCCACTCGTCGCTGGCCTCGTTGGTCCACACGTCGGGCGCGACGGCCTCGAGGTAGCTGGTGAAGGTCTCCTGCGTGCCGGACGCGTCGGCGCGGTGCACCGGCACGATCGCCTGGTCGGGAAGCGTGGCGTCGGGGTTCTGGTCGGCGATCGCCGGGTCGTTCCAGTTGGTGATGGTGCCGGCGAAGATGCCCGCGATGGTCGCGCCGTCGAGGTTCAGCGTGTCGACGCCCTCGAGGTTGAACGCGACGGCGACCGGGGAGATGTAGACCGGGATCTCGACGATCTCGTCGGAGGTGCAGGAGCCGAAGCCGCCGGCGGCGATCTCCTCGGCGTTGAACGCGCGGTCGGAGCCGATGAAGTTCGACGAGCCGGCGAGGAAGTTCTCGCGGCCGGTGCCGGAGCCCGTGGCGGTGTAGTTCACCGTGGTGTCGGGGTTGGAGGTCTGGAAGGCGGCGACCCATGCCTGCTGGGCTGCTTCCTGCGAGGAGGCGCCGGTCGCCTCGACGGAGCCGGTGAGAGTCGACGTGGACGGCTCTTCGGAGCCCTCAGGCGTTCCGCCTTCGTTCGCGGCACAGCCGGCGAGGACGAGAACTGCTGCGGCGCCGACGGCGCCGATGCGAGCGATTCGGGAGATCTTCACTGTGGATCCTTCGATCGTTGAATGGGTGAGGCCCGGTGCAGGGCACACAGTGACGCTATGTGCGGCGGTTAACGAGACTCTCCCGGCTCGGTAAACAGCAGGTGAACGACTGGCAACCCCTTGGGGTGGCGCCCTGGTGGGATCAGGGCTTGGGAACGTGCGTCTCGATCGAGATGATGCCCGAACCGGGATTCGTCGCCGACAGATGCGCGACGGAGAATGCCGCGACCTCGAGCGCGGAGGCGCTGCCGAGGTAGGAGCCCTGCATGGTGCCTGTCGCGAGGGCGATCTCACTGAGGATGTCGGGCAGCACGGGGCCGTGGCTGCAGATGACTGCGGGTTTGCGCGCCCGCACGCGCTTGCCGATCACGGCGCGCACGTCGGAGCGGCCGTCCTCCCACGCGTCCTGATTGATCAACTCGGTCTCGACCGGTCTGCGGTCCAGGTTCTTCGCGAGAGGTGTCACGGTCTGCACGCAGCGCACGGCATCGCTCGTGATGATCTTGCGCACGCCGAACGCGCGCAGCGGCGCGACGATCGCCTTGGCCTGCCTGCGGCCGCGATCCGTGAGGATGCGCGACGCATCCGACCCGTCCCATTCCCCTCGCGGGACGGCCTTCGCGTGCCGGAGCGCGATGATCGGGAAGGTGTGCAGGATGCCGTCATCGACGAGACGCTCGAACTCGTCCAGGATCTCGAGGTCGACCGGATAGCTGAGGCGCCCCCGCGCCTTCTTCGTGCTCACCCATTCCAGCGCCGCGATCTCGTTGTTGGGCACGAACGTGGAGTCGCGGATGGCTTCCTCCGTTGCCTCCGCGGCCCAGTAGTGCACGACCTTCTGCCGTTTGGGACGCATGAAGTAACGGCTCACGCCCACCGGCACACCGAGATGCACCCGGATGCCGGTCTCCTCATGAACCTCGCGCACCGCCGTCTGAGCGAGCATCTCGCCGGGGTCCACCTTGCCCTTCGGCAGCGTCACGTCGCGGTACTTCGTGCGATGGATCAGCAGGATGCAGAGCTTTCCCTCGACGAGGCGCCACACCACCGCGCCGGCCGCGTACACGGCCTTGTCGGATGTGACCACCTCGCTCGCGTACGCCATCGCGTTCATCGCACCGTGCGGGTGCGCCGGCGTCGTCGGATCTGGCTCATGGTCTTATCCTGCAGGTCGACGAGCGGATTGCCCTCGGCATCCTCGGAGTGGCGCGTCCAGACGCCCTCCTCTCCCAGATGCCAGGAGTTCGTGGTGTCGTCCATGGCGAGGTCGAAGAAGCTCAGCAGTTCCTTGACGTGCGCGGGATCGGTGACGCGCACGAGCGCTTCGACGCGACGGTCGAGGTTGCGGTGCATCATGTCGGCGCTGCCGATGTGCACCTGCGGGTCGCCGTCGTTCTCGAACGCGAAGATCCGGGAATGCTCGAGGTAGCGCCCGAGGATGCTGCGCACGGTGATGTTGTCACTGATCCCGGGGAGATCGACCTTGATGCTGCAGATGCCGCGCACCCACACGTCGACCTTCACGCCCGCCTGGCTCGCACGGTAGAGCGCGTCGATGATCTCCTCGTCGACCATCGAGTTCACCTTGATGCGGATGTGCGAGGCCTTGCCCGCCTCCGCGTTCTTGCGCTCGTTGTCGATCTGGCGCAGGAGACCCTTGCGCAGGTGCAGCGGCGCGACGAGAAGGCGTTTGAACTTCTTCTCGATCGCGTACCCGCTGAGCTCGTTGAACAGACGGGTGAGGTCTTTTCCGACCTGCGCGTCCGCGGTGAAGAGGCCGAAGTCCTCATACACGCGGCTCGTCTTCGGGTTGTAGTTGCCCGTGCCGACGTGCGAGTAGTGCCGCAGCATCCCGTCTTCCTCGCGGATGACGAGGGCGAGCTTGCAATGGGTCTTGAGTCCGACCAGGCCGTACACGACGTGCACGCCGGCCTTCTCGAGCTTGCGCGCCCAGACGATGTTGTTCGCCTCGTCGAAGCGGGCCTTCACCTCGACGAGGGCGAGCACCTGCTTGCCCGCCTCTGCCGCATCGATCAGAGCCTGCACGACGGGGCTGTCGCCCGACGTGCGGTACAGGGTCTGCTTGATGGCGAGGACGTCGGGGTCGCGCGCCGCCTGCTCGAGGAAGGCCTGCACGCTCGTCGCGAACGATTCGTACGGATGGTGCACCAGCACGTCGCCCTTGCGGATGGCGGCGAAGATGTCGGCGCGGCTGTTCGAACCAGTGGGCTGGAACGGCACGGCGGTCGTCGGCAGATGCGGCGGGTAGCGCAGGTCGGGCCGGTTCACACGTGAGAGCGAGAAGAGACCGCGCAGATCGAGCGGGCTCGGCAGGCGGTAGACCTCCTGGTCGGTGATGTCGAGTTCCTTGATCAGCAGATCGAGGGTCACTTCGTCCATGTCGTCGGCGATCTCGAGACGGATCGGCGGGCCGAAGCGGCGACGCAGCAGCTCTGCCTCGAGTGCCTGGATGAGGTTCTCGCTCTCGTCCTCCTCGATCTCGACGTCCTCGTTGCGGGTGAGGCGGAACGCGTGGTGGTCGAGCACCTCCATGCCGGGGAAGAGGTCGCCCAGGTGATTGGAGATGAGATCTTCGAGGGGGAGGTAGCGGGTGATCTCGCTGCCGCCCGGCACTTCGACCAGACGCGGCAGCATGGGTGGCACCTTGAGGCGGGCGAACTCCTGCCGTCCGGTGCGCGCATTGCGGATGCGGATCGCGAGGTTCAGCGAAAGGCCGGAGATGTACGGGAAGGGATGCGCAGGATCCACCGCGAGCGGCATGAGCACGGGGAAGACGTGCAGCTGGAAGTACTCGGTGAGCGCGGCGCGTTCCGCCTCGGTGAGGCTGTCCCACTCGGTGATCTCGATCCCGGCGTCGGCGAGGGCCGGACGCACCTGCGTGGTCCACGCGGCGGCGTGACGCAGCTGCAGCGCGTGGGCTTCGCGGGAGATGTCGGCGAGCACGTCGGAGGGGGAGCGCCCGACGTTCGTCGGAACGGCGAGGCCGGTGACGATGCGTCGTTTGAGTCCCGCGACGCGCACCATGAAGAACTCGTCGAGATTGCTCGCGAAGATCGCCAGGAAGTTCGCGCGCTCCAGCTCGGGGAGCGTCGGGTCCTCGGCGAGTTCGAGCACCCGCTGGTTGAAGGCGAGCCAGCTGACCTCGCGGTCGTGGTAACGATGGTCTGGCAGCAGGGAGTCCGGGGATTCGATGGCGTCGAAGTCATCGTCTTCGGCATCACCGAGCCCGGCGTCGGCGAGCGCGGAATCGATCATGGAGTACATCTTGGCATCGCGAGGTGACACGCGCGTGAACGGGACGGATCCGTGTCACCGCGAAGCTGCGAGCTGATCCTCGTCGTACACGTTGAACCGGTAACCGACGTTGCGCACGGTGCCGATGATCTGCTCCTGATCGCCGAGCTTCGCGCGCAGGCGCCGCACGTGCACGTCGACCGTTCGTGTGCCGCCGAAGTAGTCGTAGCCCCAGACCTCGCTGAGCAGCTGCTCCCTCGTGAACACGCGTGAGGGATGCGTCGCGAGGAAGTGCAGCAGCTGGAACTCCTTGTACGTGAGATCCAGCGCCCTCCCGTGCAGCTTCGCCGAATACGACTGCTCGTCGATCGTGACGCCGGAGGCCTGCACCCTGGCGGGTTCCGCCGCGGCCTCGCCGCGCGCGATCGCGAGACGGATCCTGGCATCCGTCTCGGCGGGGCCGGCGTCGGTCAGCAGCACGTCATCGATGCCCCAGTCGCCGGAGACGGCGCTCATCCCGCCCTCGGTCACGACCAGCAGCAGCGGGGCGTCCTGCCCGGTCGTGCGCAGCAGCTTGCACAGCGACTTCGCCGCTGAGAGATCGTGGCGCCCGTCGACGATCACGATGTCGCTCTCGGGTGCGCTGACGAGGTGGGCCGGCTCTGCGGGGATCTGCCGTACGCGGTGGCTCAGCAGTTCCAGGGCGGGCAGTACGTGCTCCGTTGCGGGAGCTGAGGTCAGAACCAGGAGCAGGGCCACGCGCTTTCCTTCCGGGCTGCGGGAACCGTCGCCCTGAACGGCGATCGGGTACGACGCCGTGCGCCCCATGATACCCAGCGCCGCGGATCGTGATGACGCGCATCGCGTCATCCGCCGCCGAATGGGTGACAATGGAGGCATGTCCGATCCTGCTCTCGCGCCGCGCAGCCCCCTCGGCGGCGTCGTCATCGTGTGGGGCGCGGCGCTCATCGCCGCAGTCGCCATCGGGATCTTCGTGCCGATGCAGTGGCGCGTGCAGTGGCTGATCGTCGGGTTCGGCGGTGCCGTGCTGCTCTCGTTCGCGCTGCAGCTCTGGTACGGGCAGACGAAGGGTTTCATCTTCCGCACCGCCGCGAGCGTGACAGGCGCGCTCCTGCTGCTGGGAGTGGTCTCCGCCGGGTTCGCGCTGGCGGCTCTGGTTCCGGTCTGACGCTCTCGCCGCGCGCGCACGGCCCAGGGGTAGAGTAGAGGGCATGGATCTCGTCGCACTCGAACTCTTCTTCATCGGTCTGCTGGGCCTTGCGAGTCTCGCGATCGCCTTCGTGGCCGGCACCGTGCTGTGGAACCTGTTCCGCGGTCAGCGCTGAGCTGAGTGTCGATGCTCGAACTTCCCACCGACCTACCGGCAGATCTCGCGCCCCTGAGCTGGCTCATCGGCGTCTGGGAGGGCACCGGGGTCATCGAGTACACTGCCGACGGACAACGCTTCGAGGGCGAGTTCACGCACCGCGTGAGCTTCAGTCACGACGGCACGGGTTACCTGAACTACTCGGCCACCGGGTGGATGGCCAGTGCCGAGGGCGAACCCTCCGTCGCGCTGGTCGCGGAGACCGGATTCTGGAGGCTCGCCCGCCCCGCCACTCCCGCTGATGCGGGCCCGGCACTGCTGCCGCCCGTCGAGAGTGCGGCCGCGCGCACGGTGGACGACGTGGAGCAGTTGCGAGCGGCATCCGGCGGCTTCCCGCTCGAGGTGTCCATCGCGCATTCCGACGGCATGCTCGAGCTCTACCTGGGCGAGATCAACGGTCCTCGCATCGACATCGCGACGGATGCGATCGTGCGCGGCGAGGGCAGCAAGGACTATCGCGCGGCGAGTCGCATGTACGGCCTCGTCGACGGGCACCTGCTGTGGGCATGGGACATCGCCGCTCTCGGCACCGAGCTCGCCTCGCACGCGTCCGCGCGACTGGCGAAGGTCTGATGATGAGCGGGTTCTCCGCGCTGCCCGGTGCGGTCACCGAGGGGGAGGTCGTCCTGCATCTCGGAGACCCCATCCGGGAGCAGCGGCGTCTCATCGCCGGTACGGCGCTGGCGCCCCTCGGCGATCGCACGGTCATCGAGGTCGCTGGCGAAGACCGTCTGAGCTGGCTCGACTCGATCACGTCGCAGTCGGTCGCCGGGCTCGCTGCGGGCGACAGCACCGAACTGCTGATCCTCGACCCTCAGGGGCGCGTCGAACACGCCGCGGGTGTGCTCGAGGACGGCTCATCGGTCTGGTTGATCGCTGATGCCGCTGATGCCGACGCGCTCGCCGCCTGGCTGCAGCGCATGGTGTTCCGCTCCCGCGTCACGGTCACGGTCCGTGCCGAGCTCGCGCTGCTCGGTTTCTTCGCCGGTGGCGAGGCGGAGTCGGTCATGCGCGAACTGGCATCGTCCCCGAACGGCACTCCGCTGATCTGGGCCGACCCGTGGTCGGCGGTCCAGCTCGGAGGGCACCAGTACTCGACGATCCAGCAGCACCCGTCGGCCGACTACGCCTGGCGCGTGGCGATCGTGGATGCGGATGCTGCGGCATCCGTCATCGACCGCATGGAGGGTGCCGGGTTGGATGCCGCCGGGGTCCTGGCGACCGAGGCGCTGCGCGTCGCGGCCTGGCGGCCACGGTGGGCGAGCGAGGTCGACGAACGATCGCTGCCGCACGAGTCGGATTGGATCCGCAGTGCCGTGCACCTCAGCAAGGGGTGCTACCGCGGTCAGGAGACGGTCGCGAAGGTGCACAATCTCGGGCATCCACCGCGCCGGCTGGCGGCGCTGCAGCTGGACGGGAGCGACGATGTGCTCCCTGAGCCCGGCGCCGCGGTGTTCGCCGCCGACGACGAGGTGGGCCATGTCACGTCGGTGGCCCGGCATCACGAGGACGGTCCGATCGCCCTGGCGATCCTCTCGCGCCGTGCGCCGATCGGGGACCTGATCGTCAGGGCCGGCGGCATCGACGTCGCCGCCGCGCAGCAGGTGATCGTGCCGGCGGACGCCGGCGCGACAGCCGACATCCCTCGGCTGACAAGGCTCTCCCGGCGCCCCGCCGGTCAGGACCCGCGTAACGCCTGACCAGGTGCCACGGCCTCCCAAGGCACTGTCAGCTCTCCGAGTCGCCAGCGTCTGCGGTCGCCGAGGACAGGCCAGCCGCGCTCCTTGAGGCCTTCGACCGCTGCGAGGAAGCGCTGGGTGGCGCCGAACGTCGACAGCGCCGCCGATCTGTCCCACTCGCTGTCGAGGTCGGTGAGCAGAGCATGGATGCGCTCGCCGGGCACATTGCGATGTATCAGTGCCTTGGGCAGCCTTTCGGCGACGATGCCCGGCCGTTCGAGCCCCGCGACCCGGAGCGAGATCGTGAACCGGACCGGGCCGGCAGCCGACACGTCGACCCAGCTCGCGATACGCCCGATCTCGTCGCACGTGCCTTCGACGAGGAGTCCGCCCGGTGCGAGACGGGCGGTCATGGACGCCCAGGCATCGGGCACATCGGTCTCGTCGTACTGGCGCAGCACGTTCATCGCCCTGATCACCACTGGACGCCTCGATCCGCCCAGCGGCACCTCGAAGCCGCCACGGGCGAAGGCGACCGGCAGAGTCGGGGAGAACGCCGTGCGTCCGGCCCGCACCTCTTCGAGTTGAAAGCGCGCGGTGGCCACGCGTTCCGCGTCGAGTTCGAAGCCGATCACCTCGGCGTCGGGGCGCACTCTGACGAGTCGTGCCGCCAACTCGAACGCGGTGACGCCGCTCGCGCCGTAGCCGAGGTCGATGACCAGTGGATCATCCGCAGTGCGCAACGCGGTGCTCGCCGCGATCCACCGGTCGTTGCGGCGGAGTCGGTTGGTCCCCGTGGTGCCCCTGGTGGGGCGGCCGAGCGGGGATGACGCCATGCGTCCATTCTCCCAGACCTCATAGACTGGACGCATGACTGCGACGCGCACCCTCATCCTGCTCCGCCACGGCCAGAGCGAGTGGAACGAACTGAACCTCTTCACCGGCTGGGTGGATGTCCGCCTCACCGATCAGGGCAAGGCCGAGGCCCGTCGCGGCGGCGAGCTGCTCGCGGAGTCCGGTCTGCTTCCCGACGTGCTCCACACCTCTCTGCTCAGCCGCGCCATCCAGACGGCGGACATCGCGCTGGATGCCGCCGATCGGCTCTGGATCCCTGTGACCCGCTCGTGGCGCCTCAACGAGCGTCACTACGGCGCGCTGCAGGGTAAGGACAAGGCGCAGACGCTCGAGGAGTTCGGGCCTGAGCAGTTCCAGCTGTGGCGCCGATCGTTCGACGTGCCGCCGCCCCTGCTCGACGATGACAGCGAGTTCAGCCAGGTGAACGATCCTCGCTATGCGGGCATCGACGGCGAGGTTCCTCGCACCGAGTCGCTCAAGATCGTCATCGATCGTCTGCTGCCCTACTGGGAGAGCGCGATCGTTCCCGACCTCGAGGCGGGCAAGACCGTCCTGGTCACCGCGCACGGAAACTCGCTGCGCGGTCTCGTCAAGCACCTCGACGGCATCAGCGACGACGCGATCGCCGAACTCAACATCCCCACCGGCATCCCGCTGGTGTACGAGCTGGATGAGAACAACGCGCCCACCGGGCCCGGACGCTACCTCGATCCGGAGGCCGCTGCCGCGGGCGCTGCCGCTGTCGCATCGCAGGGCAAGAAGTAGCCACCGCTGCCCACTACGAAGGAACCCCCTGCAGAGCTTCTGCAGGGGGTTCCTTCGTCTAGTGCAATGGGACGGATCAGGCGAGGCCCTTGCCGTCGGGGCTCTGTCCCTCGGCCTCCTGAGCCTCGGCTGCGGCGAGCGCGATGTCCTCCTCGTCGACGGCCCAATCGCCGGTCGCGAGGTAGACGACCTTCTTGGCGATCGCGACGGCGTGGTCTGCGAAGCGCTCGTGGTAACGGCTGGCGAGGGTGGCATCCACCGTGGCGCCCGCCTCACCCTTCCAATTGTCGCTGAGCACCTTCTCGAAGACCTTGGCGTGCAGCTCGTCGACATCGTCATCCGAATTGCGGATGTCGTCCGCGAAGCGCAGATCCTGCGTGCGCAGCAGTTCGCTGAGCGTGCGGGCGATCTCGACGTCGAGCTCACCCATGCGGGTGAACGTGCTCTTCAGGCCCTTGGGGATGGCGCGCTCCGGGAAGCGCAGACGGGCCAGCTGGGCGATGTGCTCGGACATGTCGCCCATGCGCTCGAGCGAAGCGCTCACCCGGAGGGCGAAGACGACGATGCGCAGGTCGCGGGCGACCGGCTGCTGGCGGGCGAGGATCTCGATCGCCTGCTCGTCGAGCTTCACGGCGAGTGCGTCGATCTTCGCGTCGTCGGCGATGACCTCCTCCGCGAGTGCGACATCGCCGGTCGCGAAGGCGCGGGTGGCCTTGTCGATGGAGACGTTGACGAGGTCGGCGATCTCCACGAGACGGGACTGCACATCCTCGAGGGACTGATGGAAGAGTTCACGCATGAGCGGCGCAACCTTTCGTTCTGAGCTCGGGCGGTCCGGCCGGCTGATGGCGGGCGCTGCAGTGTGCGCACGCCCTAGGCGATTGTGTTCGTCGAAGGTTAACGAACGGTGCCCAGCACGTGAATACTAGTTCGCCGACGTCCGAGATGGCGCGGAAACTCGCCGGACGCGAGGTGAACGCACTCTACGCTGGTGACATGAACTCGCCGCAGATCGCGCTGCTCGCCCTCGCCATCGGCCTGGTGATCGGTGTGGGATTGGCGCTGCTCGTGTTCTGGGCGTACCGCGCTCGCGCCAGGGTCGTGGAGGAATCCTCGTCGGTGGTCCCGCAGGGTGCGGTGGATGTCCTGGACAGCATGGATGACGCCGCGTGCGTCGTGGATCCGTCCGGTCTCGTGCTCGCGATCTCCCACGCCGCGGCGCGCTTCGGCATCGAGGTCGGTGCGACATTGGACATCCCCGAACTGCGCGAACTCGTGCGCAGCGTGCGCTCGAGCGGAGCATCCACGACCGAGACGATGCGCATCACCCGGCCGGGGGTCAGCATCGATCCGCGATTGGTGTCTGCGCGTGCCAGCGCGCTCGGCGCGCGGCTGACGCTGCTCATCGTGCGCGACGTCACCGAGCAGGAGCGACTGGATCAGGTGCGCCGCGACTTCGTCGCGAACACCAGCCATGAGCTCAAGACGCCGGTGGGCGCCGTGAGCCTGCTCGCTGAGGCCATCGAATCCGCGGCTGACGATCCTGCACAGGTGCGGATCTTCGCCTCGCGCATCTCCGCGGAGGCTGCCAGGCTCGGACAGCTCACCGGTCGCATCATGAGCCTGTCACGGCTGCAGGCCGCTGACGGCATCACCGACTTCGACCCGGTTGCGATGGACGAGGTCGTCACCGCGTCGATCGAAGCGCATGCGGTGCAGGCCGATTCGGCGGGGGTCGAACTGATCCGCGGAGGTGACAGGGGCGCGTTCGTCAGAGGCGACGCGCAGATCCTGATCGAGGCGGTCGGCAACCTCATCGCGAACGCGATCGTCTACTCGCCGCGCGGCTCACGCGTCGGCGTCGGCGTGAAGATCGAGGGGGAGACTCTCGAGGTCGCGGTGTCCGATCAGGGCATCGGGATCTCGGAATCGGACCGAGAACGCATCTTCGAGCGCTTCTACCGCGCGGATGAGGCGCGCTCCCGCCGCACCGGCGGCACCGGCCTCGGTCTCTCGATCGTGAAGCACGCCACGCAGCGCCACGGCGGCGAGGTGCGGGTATGGTCCCGGCCGAGTCGCGGATCCACCTTCACGATGGTTCTGCCTCGCATCGATGCCCCGTTGCCCGAGGCCACAGATCGTAAGACCAAGAAGAAGCGCGCGAGGAAGACGGCCAAGGCCGCGGCCCTGCGCGCCCGAAACGGAGAGACCGTATGACCCGCATCCTTCTCGTCGAGGACGAGCCAGACCTTGCCGATCCGCTTGCCTACCTGCTCCGCCGTGAAGGGTATGAGGTGGAGATCGCGGAGGACGGCCCTGGCGCACTGACCGCCTTCAGGGAGCGCGGCGCCGACATCGTCCTGCTCGATCTGATGCTGCCGGGAATGCCGGGTACCGAGGTGTGTCGGCAGATCCGCTCGACCTCGGCGGTGCCGATCATCATGCTCACGGCCAAGGACTCCGAGGTGGACATCGTCGTGGGGCTCGAGCTCGGTGCGGACGACTACATCACGAAGCCGTACTCGTCGCGCGAACTGCTGGCGCGCATGCGCGCCGTGCTCCGGCGCGTGGTCCAGGCGGACAGCGATCTCGACGAACGGGTGCTCGACGGCGGGCGCGTCACGCTCGACATCGACCGGCACACCGTGACGGTCTCCGGCGAGGAGATCAACATGCCGCTGAAGGAATTCGAGCTGCTGGAAGTGCTGATGCGCAACTCCGGCCGCGTCCTCACCAGGGGGCAGCTCATCGATCGCGTGTGGGGCAGCGACTACTTCGGAGACACCAAGACGCTCGACGTGCACATCAAGCGCATCCGTTCGCGCATCGAGGAGAACCCCGGCGAACCGGTCATGCTCGTCACCGTGCGCGGTCTCGGCTATCGCTTCGAGGGCTGACGCACCAGACGCGAAGAGGCCGGCACCCACCCGGGTGCCGGCCTCTTCGCGTGTCGCGCGATCGTCTGATCAGGCGTCGTCCTCCTGCGGGACGAGATCGGCGTAATACGGGAGAGCGCCGTCGAGCACGGGAACGTCAGCGGTGGAACCGGTGGCATCGCCCGACTGGAAGTACATCCTGACCGTGGCGCCCGGCATCGTGTCGAGGTCGTCGATGCGCAGCGGCTCGGCATTGGCGCCGAGGCTCACGGAGTCTCCCGCGCCCACGCGGAGGGTGAGGGGATCGAGCCCCTCGATCTCGACGGTGAGGGTCGCAGCCTTGTCGGTCGAGTTCACGATCGCGGCGACGAGGTTGCCGGTCGAGCCGTCCTCCGTCGCGATGATCATGGCGTTGCGGATCTCGAGAGGTCCGTCGGAGTCGGCGATGTTCACCCCGTCGGAGGCCGAGTACTGGATCTCAGTCGACTGCGGGGTGATGAACGTGCAACCCGTTGCGCCGAGCAGAACGAGGGCGCTGAGGGCGGCAGACGCTACAAGGCGCGATTTCACGGGTCCTCCTGGGAGATTTTGGGATATCCGAAACCATTCTACGGGTATGGGAGGGCCCTCCATCGGACAGTGCGGGGCAAACCTTAGTGCATGTCGCCTGTGGTATTCTGGAGGTTGCCGAAAGGACACGATTTTATGCTTTTTGAAGTTGGCGAGACGGTCGTCTATCCGCACCATGGGGCCGCGACGATCATCGAGGTCAAGGATCGCGTCATCAAGGGCGAGACGAAGAAGTACCTGAAGCTGAACGTCACGCAGGGCGATCTCATCATCGAGGTTCCCGCAGAGAACGTCGACCTCGTCGGCGTTCGTGACGTCATCGGTCAGGAGGGCCTCGACCACGTGTTCGAGGTGCTGCGCGCTCCGTTCACGGAAGAGCCCACGAACTGGTCCCGTCGATACAAGGCGAACCTCGAGAAGCTCGCCTCCGGCGACGTGATCAAGGTCAGCGAGGTCGTGCGCGACCTGTGGCGTCGCGATCAGGACCGCGGTCTGTCGGCGGGGGAGAAGCGCATGCTCGCGAAGGCACGTCAGATCCTCATCTCCGAGCTCGCGCTCGCTGAGAAGTGCGACGAGGACAAGGCCGGGGCACTGCTCGACGAGGTCCTCGCTTCCTGATGGCTCGGGCCCTCGGGCCTCGCTAGTGTGAGCGTGTGACTCTCATTCCTGTACCCACCACGGCGGTCATCGTCGTGGCGGGCGGTTCCGGCACACGGCTGGGCGCCGCGGCACCCAAGGCGTTGGTCGGCATCGACGAGCACTCGGTGCTCCGCCATGCGCTCGACGGCGTGTTCGCCGCAGAGGTGGTCGCGCAGGTCGTCGTCGTCGCGCCCGCGGGACACGAGGGTGATGCGGAGACTGAGCTGCGCGCTGCCGCAGGGGACCGGCATGACCTCGGTCGTGTCGTGACCGGCGGTGAGACCAGGCAGCGGTCCGTCGCCGCAGGGCTGGCGGCGCTGTGGGGCGACATCGCCACGGTGCTCGTGCACGACGCCGCACGCGCCCTGACACCGCCGTCGCAGATCGACGCGGTCGCGAAGGCTGTGACGGTCGAGTCCGGAGTGATCCCTGCGTTGCCTGTCATCGACACCCTCAAAAGAGTGGATGCCGTCGACGTGCTCGCCGCCGTCGATCGCTCGGAGCTCGCCGCGGCCCAGACTCCGCAGGGCTTTCCCCGTGCGCTCCTCGAACGGGCGTACGCCGCCGCGGAGGAATCCGGCGTCGAGTACACCGACGACGCCGCGCTCTTCGCTGCCGCGGGGCATCCGGTACGCCACATCACCGGTTCGGAACGCGCGTTCAAGATCACGACACCGGCGGATCTCGCACGAGCACGGCAGATACTCGACGCGTCCGCACCCGCCGGCCCTGCGATCCCTCGCATCGGCGTCGGAACGGACGTGCACGCATTCGGCGGCGAGGGCGAGTTGTGGCTCGCAGGAATCGTATGGCCGGGGGAGCCGCCCCTGTCCGGCCATTCCGACGGCGATGCGGTCGCGCACGCCATGGTCGATGCGCTGCTCGCGGCGGCGGGGCTCGGCGACATCGGCGAGCACTTCGGCACCGCGCACCCCGAATACGCCGGCGCGCATGCCGATGTGTTCCTCTCCCGCACGGCCGAGCTCCTGGCGGCGGCGGGCTTCGCGATCGGCAACGTCTCGGTGCAGTTCCAGGCGGCGCGGCCGCGGTTCAGCGCTCGTCGAGCGGAGGCCGAACGCGCACTGTCCGCAGCTCTCGGCGGTGCATCCGTCACGGTCACCGCGACGACCACCGACGGCCTCGGCTTCCCCGGTCGAGGAGAGGGCATCGCCGTCACAGCGGTGGCGCTCATATACCCCGGGTAGTCTGGTGCAGTGACTCTCCGCCTCTACGACACCCGTGCACAGCAGCTGCGCGACTTCGTGCCGCTCGACCCGCGGAATGTCACGATGTACGTGTGCGGGCCGACGGTGCAGTCCGGACCCCATATCGGCCACGTCCGTGCGGCGCTGAGCTTCGACATCCTGCGCCGCTGGCTGACGCACCGCTTCGGTCGTGTGACGTTCGTGCGCAACGTCACGGACATCGATGACAAGGTGCTCCTGAACGCGACGGATGCCGAACCGTGGTGGGCACTGGCCTATCGCATGGAGCAGCAGTTCACCGCCGCGTATGCCGGCGTCGGAATCCTCGCCCCGTCGTACGAGCCTCGCGCGACGGCATCCATTCCGCAGATGCAGGAGCTCATCGAGACCCTGATCGAGCGCGGCCACGCGTATCCGGCGCCCGACGGCTCCGGCGACGTGTACTTCGACGTGCGGTCCTGGGCGGAGTACGGCGCTCTCACTCACCAGTCCGTCGATGCGATGGAGGCCGCTGAGGACGCCGATCCCCGAGGCAAGCGCAACCCGCAGGACTTCGCCCTCTGGAAGGGCGCGAAGCCCGATGAGCCGATCGACGCGATCTGGGCGTCGCCATGGGGCGCGGGCCGTCCCGGCTGGCACATCGAATGCTCCGCCATGGCCAAGCGCTACCTCGGTTCCGAGTTCGACATTCACGGCGGCGGACTCGACCTGCGCTTCCCCCACCACGAGAACGAGCTCGCGCAGTCGACCGCCGCGGGTGAGAGATTCGCGAAGTACTGGGTGCACAACGGACTGGTGACCGTCGACGGGCAGAAGATGTCCAAGTCGCTCGGCAATTTCACGCTCGCCGCCGACGTGCTGGCCGTGCACGACCCGCTCGTGGTCCGCTACGCGCTGGCCGCCGCGCACTACCGATCGAGCCTCGATCTCACCGAGTCGTCGTGGACCGAGGCGGAGGCTGCGCTCGGACGCATCACGACGTTCCTGGCCAGGGCGGAGCGGGCCGCCGTCGCCGACGGTGAGCACCGTGACGGCATCGAACTGCCTGCGGAGTTCGAGCGCGCGATGGACGACGATCTCGGCGTTCCGCAGGCTCTCGCGGCAGTGCACGAGTCCGTGCGTCGGGGGAACGCGGCCTTGGACGGCGGCGACGCGGCCGACGCCGAGCGCGCACGTCGCGAGGTCGCGGCGATGACGAGCGTCCTGGGCATCGATCCGCACGATGCCGAATGGACGACGAACGGCGGAGCCGAAGCATCCGCCCTCGATGCGCTCGTGCAGACGATGATCACGCAACGGGCCCAGGCGCGGGCCGACAAGGACTGGGCGGCAGCCGACCGCATCCGCGACGCGATCGCGGCGGCCGGCATCGCTCTCGAAGACACACCAGACGGAACTCATTGGAGTATTGATGGCTAAGCCACAGCGCCCCGGCGCAAGCAACAGCAAGAAGAAGGGCCCTACCAAGGGCACCGGCGGACTCGGGCGAAAGTCGCTCGAAGGACGCGGCCCGACGCCCAAGGCAGAGGACCGCGCCTGGCACCCGGCCGGTAAGCGCAAGGCTGCCGCGGAGCGCTACGCCGCCTCCGGCGGCAAGGGCAAACCCGGCGGGCGTCCGAGCGGCGGCAACCCCAACCGGGCTCCGAAGTTGAAGGCGGGCGACGAGACCGAGAACGTCACCGGCCGCAACTCGGTGCTGGAGGCGCTGCGGGCCAAGATCCCCGCCACCGCGTTCTACATCGCGCAGCGCGTCGAGATGGACGATCGCGTCAAGGAGATGCTCTCGATCGCCACGCACCGCGGCATCCCCGTGATGGAGGTCACGCGCCAGGAGCTCGACCGCATGGCCGGCTTCGACGGCGTGCACCAGGGCGTCGCGCTCAAGGTTCCCCCGTACGAGTACGCGCACCCGCAGGATCTGCTGGAGCAGGTGATCGATCGCGGTGAGCTGCCCCTGTTCGTCGCCCTCGACGGCATCACCGATCCGCGCAACCTCGGCGCGATCATCCGCTCGACCGCCGCGTTCGGCGGACACGGCATCATCCTGCCCCAGCGCCGCTCGGCGGGTGTGAACTCCGCGGCCTGGAAGACGAGCGCCGGTGCTGCCGCGCGCATTCCGGTGGCCATGGCGACGAACCTCACCACGCAGCTGAAGGAGTTCAAGAAGCAGGGCGTGTTCGTGATCGGCCTGGACGGCGGCGGAGATGTGTCGCTGCCGGCGCTCGAGCTCGCCGATCGCCCTGTGGTCATCGTCGTCGGATCCGAGGGCAAGGGTCTCTCGCGCCTGGTGACCGAGAACTGCGACCAGATCGTCTCGATCCCGATCTCCGCGGCCACCGAGTCGCTGAACGCCGGCATCGCGGCATCCGTCGCGCTGTACCAGGTCGCGACGGTGCGCGCACAGCTCGCCGGGAAGTAGTCAGGAGAGGTCATGGCTCGCATCGCCGTCATCGGAGGAACCGGCTACGCCGGCTCGAACATCGTCGCGGAGGCCGTGTCACGCGGACACTCCGTGGTCTCGGTCGCGCGTTCCGTGCCGACCGAACGCGTCGAGGGCGCGGTGTACATCGAGGGGAACATCCTCGATGTACCAGGTCTGCTGACCCAGATAGAAGAGGTCGACGTCGTGATCCAGGCGCTTTCGCCGCGTGGTGACATGGTCGGCAAGGTGCGTCCGGCGACCGCTGAACTGTTCGCGGCGCTGCCCGATGCCGTGCGCCTCGGCGTCGTCGGGGGAGCGGGCGGCAGCCTGGTCGCACCGGACGGTCCTCGGCTCGTGGATGCGGGCTTCCCCGAAGAGTTCAAGGCCGAAGCCATGGAAGCGATCGGTGTGCTGGAGGACCTCCAGAACACCCCGGAGGACAAGGACTGGTTCTTCGTGCACCCGGCCGGCGGCTTCGGCAACTGGGCACCGGGTGAGCGCACCGGGACGTACCGCGACGGCGGGCCGGTCCTGGTGACGGATGCCGCGGGCGAGTCGTACATCTCAGGACGTGATCTCGGTGTCGCGTTCGTCGATGAGATCGAGAACCCGAACCATCACCGCGAGAACTTCGCCGTCGGCTACTGAGGCGTCGGCTACTGAGCTGTTGGTCACTGACCGCTAGACGAGATCGCGCCAGTCGACCTCGCCGGTGTCGTCGGTGACCGCCACGGCGCCGGTCATCACCGGAAGCGACATCGTCTCGGTCGGTGGGCCCATGATCGTGGCCTCGTCGCGCCGGTGCCGCAGCACGTCGTTGATGTACGAGGTCAGCACCTCGGCCAGGGGGATGGATCTGCCGTTCGCCTGCGAGAGGTACCAGCGGTGCTCCAGCACCTGGTGGAACACCTCCGCAGGCTCGAGCTTGGCGCGCAGGTCGTAGGGGATCGCGCGCACCACCGGTTCGAAGACCCTGGTGAGCCATTCGTGCGCGTACATCTCCTCGTCCGCCCACTCCTTCTTGGAGCGCGCGCGGAACTCGTCGAGGTCGTTCAGCAGCCGCCTGGCCTGGTTCTCCTCGACGTCGAGACCGGTGAGCCGGATGAGCCGGCGCTGGTGGTGGCCCGCGTCCACGACCTTCGGCTGTATCTCGACGACTGTGCCATCGCCGGTCGTCGTCATCGACATCTCGTCGATGTCGAAGCCGAGAGCGTTCAACCGCTCGACGCGTTCCGTGATGCGCCACGTCTCGTTCGCGGAGAACGACTCCTCGGCGGTGAGCGCCGCCCACAGCGAATGATACGACGAGACGATGCCGTCGGCGATGGCGATGGCGTCCACGCCGTGCTCGAGACGCCCACCGGCGGCGAGGTCCATGATCTCACCGGCGATGTTCGTGCGTGCGAGATCCAGGTCGTAGAGACGCTGCCCCTGCGTGAGACCCTCTTCATGCAGTTCGCCGGTCTCGGCATCCACCAGATACGCGGCGAAGGCGCCCGCATCCCGGCGGAACAGCGTGTTCGACAGCGAGACGTCGCCCCAGTAGAACCCGATGTTGTGAAGACGGACGAGCAGCACCGCGAGAGCGTCGACCAGGCGGGTGGCCGTGTCGGGACGCAGCACGCGGGTGAACAGCGCGCGATATGGCATCGAGAACCGCAGGTGTGACGTCACGAGCACCGCGGGCAGCGGGGTGCCTGCGTCGTCCGATCTTCCGGCGATCACCGCGACGCGATCGACGCATGGCACGTCGAGACGCGCGAGCCCTCCGAGCATGTCGTACTCGCGCTGGGCCATCTCCGCCGTGGTCTCTTTGACGGCGACGACGCGACCGGACAGATCGGCGAAGCGCACGAGATGCCTGGAGAGGCCCTTGGGCAACGAGACGATGCGTTCGGACGGCCATTTCGCGAGCGGCGTCGACCATGGCAGTGACAGCAGGTCGGGGGTGACCTTGCTGGCGGTGATGCGCAGTGCGTCCTGCATGTGGCTCCCGGGAAACGACACGGCGCGGGCGACCCGAAGGTCAGCCCGCGCCGTGTGCGATGGAACTTACGCGGCCGAGACGATCGGCTTGTCGTTCAGACGCAGGCCCGACTCGATGTCGAACGCGTGGACGTGGCCCACGTTCGCTGCGAGAGTGACGGTCTCGCCGGCGTTCGGGTGGCTGCGGCCGTCGACGCGAGCGACCAGGTCGGTGCGCTTGCCGTTGATGTCGGTGTGACCGTAGAGGTAGCCGTCTGCGCCGAGCTCTTCGACGAGGTCGACCGTGACCGAGAGGCCCTTGCCGTCGGCGGGGCCGACGACGATGTCCTCGGGGCGGACGCCGACCGTGACCTGGCTGCCGTTCGCACGACCGACGGTGTCGCGGTCGAGCGCGACGACCTCGGTGCCGAACCGCACGCCGCCCTCGGCGAGATCCGCCGAGAAGAGGTTCATGGCAGGCGAGCCGATGAATCCGGCGACGAACACGTTCTCCGGCTTCTCGTACAGGTCGCGCGGCGTGCCGACCTGCTGCAGCAGACCATCCTTGAGGACGGCGATGCGGTCACCCATGGTGAGCGCCTCGGTCTGGTCGTGCGTGACGTAGACCGTGGTGACGCCGAGACGACGCTGCAGCGAGGCGATCTGCGTACGCGTCTGCACGCGCAGCTTCGCGTCGAGGTTCGACAGCGGCTCGTCCATGAGGAACACCTGCGGCTGACGGACGATCGCGCGACCCATGGCGACGCGCTGACGCTGACCACCGGAGAGCGCCTTCGGCTTGCGGGTCAGGTACTCCTCGAGGTCGAGGAGCTTGGCGGCCTCGAGCACGCGGGCTGCGCGCTCTTCCTTGTTGACGCCGGCGATCTTCAGGGCGAAGCCCATGTTCTCGGCGACCGTCATGTGCGGGTACAGCGCGTAGTTCTGGAAGACCATGGCGAT
The DNA here is from genome assembly GCF_054779995.1 of Microbacterium shaanxiense. Classification (NCBI taxonomy): domain Bacteria; kingdom Bacillati; phylum Actinomycetota; class Actinomycetes; order Micrococcales; family Microbacteriaceae; genus Microbacterium; species Microbacterium shaanxiense. The sequence goes on from NZ_BAAGXE010000005.1 coordinate 95,117, forward strand.
GTCACGGTCCTTCGGCGGAACGTCGGTGACGTCGCGATCGCCGATGAGGATGCGGCCGTCGTTGACCTCTTCGAGGCCGGCGAGCATGCGCAGGGACGTGGACTTACCGCAACCGGAAGGGCCGACGAGGACGAGGAATTCGCCGTCTGCGACCTCGAGGTCGAGCTTGTCGACCGCCGGGCGGGTGCCGCCCGGGTAAAGACGCGTCGCCGCGTCGAACGTGACAGATGCCATTGTTTTCTCCTTCACCGGCAGGTACGTGCCGGACGATCCGTTGTGATGGATGCGGCGGGTATGAGCCGCCGTGGCCCACCTTTGGGCCGAGTCAAGTATGGCACGCGGCGGCCGCACCTGGGTATTTCCCAGCCTGACTGGTTAACATCGATTGCGGTCCTGCTCGTGAAGAGGACGCCGGGGAGCCCGTCCCCATCAAGACTTTCAAGAGGAACGATGTCGAGCGACGAAACGCCGAACGTCCCCACCCCTCGCAATTCTCGTGAGGCGGTCCGGGAGAAGGCACAGAAGGTGCACGCCAAGCAGTCGAGGGCGCGCATCATGCGACGGATCATCGTCGGCGCTGTCGCCGTGGTCGCCGTCGGTGCGATCGGCACCGCAGTGACCATGGCCGTGACCTCGTCGGTGTCGAAGCCGGCGCTGAGTCCGACCGGCATGGACGCGGACGGCATCATCGTGAACACGGCTCCGAGCGTGGGCGCCGAGGATGTGCCCGAGACTCCCGCACCGGAGGAGACCGAGGCCGGGGCAGGCGAGACGGCCGAGCCGACGCCAGAGCCGACCGCATCGCAGGCGGCTGTCGACGTGCACATCTACGTCGACTACCTGTCGCCGGGTGCTGGCGAGTTCGAGCGCGCCAACGCACGCCAGCTGGCGGGATGGATCAACGAGGGCGCTGTCACCGTCACGTATCACCCTGTCTCGATGCTCACCGCGAGCTCGAACGGCACGAAGTACTCGCTGCGTTCGGCGGCAGCGGCGGCCTGCGTGGCGACGCACTCGCCGGAGCAGTTCTACCCGTTCAACCACGAGCTCCTCGTCGACCAGCCCGAGATGGACACCGACGGACGTTCGGATGTCGAACTCGCCGACCTCGCGATCGCGGTCGGTGTCGATGACCCGAAGGTGATTCGCAACTGCATCGAGGAGGGCGACTTCGCCTCTTGGGCCAAGGACGCCACCTCTCGTGCGCTCGAGGGACCGCTCGTGGGCTCCGACGACCTCGTGCTCACCAGCGCTCCGATGATCGTCGTGAACGGACAGGCATATGTGGGCTCCCTGAAGGACCCCGCGGAGTTCTCGCAGTTCGTGCTCACGGTGGCCAGCGACACAGAAGGTTCCTCGTCGACGCCTGAGCCGACGCCCGCGCCGACAGCATCCGAGACACCGGCCGAGTAGCCGGTTCGGAGACGAGCTCCGGTCTCGCTAAACTGGAGCGGTTCGCCGACTTAGCTCAGCTGGTAGAGCACCTGTCTTGTAAACAGGATGTCACGGGTTCGAATCCCGTAGTCGGCTCCACATGGGCACCGGTTCAGCGCAGATTATTTCGTCGCGCTGAGGAAGCACTACACCTTGTGCGGAGGCTTCGCGAAGGATGACAAAGACAGACGAGCTCGTGTGAGAGTTCGTCGCTGAGGGCGGCAGGCCTGAGGAATCACTCGTCTCAGGCATCCGGTCTCTCACTGCCGTGACGTCAGACTTGCGACGATGGGATTGTGACAACATGACCGACTCGACCGCGGGCGAGAGGCAGGCTCCGTTCAAGGCGTGCGGTGGATCCCGCCACATCCAAGATTTTTGCGCTCAGGGGCGGCCATGCTGTAATCATCCTATGAACCCCGATGCGTCTGTTCCTTCCCACGCTCCGGCCCTGGGCTTTCCGAGGCGCACATTCGTCAAGACGGCGGCGTGGTCCGTGCCGGTCATCGCCACCGCTGTCGCTCTTCCTCTCGCGGCCGCCTCCACCGGAACGGGGGCCCAGAGCTTCACTCCGTCCATCAGTGCTGCTCTCGCCATTCCCGATCAGTTCTCCGGCGCCTTGACCTACAACGCTGGCATCGAGTACACCACCTTTGTCGCGGATGACCCTGCGGGTGAGACCTTCACTTGGACCATCCATCTGGTGAACCGCTATGACGACAGTGCCGCCCCGATCCTGGTCGACTCCGGCGCTGCGGTGATCGCGAGGGGCGAAACCTGGACGACCAGCGGTACATTCGACACCTCCACCACGCCTCCCGGCACCTACCGTGCGACAATCACCGTCTCCACTCCTGCGCGGACGAGGGACACGTGGTCCGAGTTCCGGCTCGCCTTGCCACTTGCGGCACCGCCGTCCGCGGCGCGCGAGGATCTGACGCTCCAGCTGGACGCCGAGTATGTCGCGCCCGCCCCTGAGAACCTCAACCGCGCGCTGCTTCCGTGGGGTGTGACAATCGGTTACGTCGGTTCGGACACCGAGCACTCTTACCTCTTCGGATGGGGGCTCACGATACATAGAGCAGGCGTCGCAGATCCTGTCTACGAGACAGGGCCGTCCTCAATCAGCGGACGTGCGTCGGTCGGGGCCCCACAGCACCACGAGAACGTCTACTCCAATGACAGCCTCGGGGTCGAGCCGGGCACTTACACGGCCACGCTCACTGTCAACACCCAACCGGAGCTCACCATCGAGAAGACGGTCGTCGTCCCCGCCTGACAGACCTGACAGCGGACGCATCGGATCACTCGCCGGACGAGCGGCTCCCGCCCGTCTCTCACTTTTGGCATGACTTCCAGCGACGCGGAGCCTTCCCGTCGCGGCGAGATCATAGGCATGCTGTTCTTCGTGATCGGCACCCCGATCGCCGTGGCGTTGCTCTTCCTGCTGTTCTGACGTCCAGATCGCCTTCGCGGGTTCCTCGATCACCCTGTGATCCCGCCGACGCGATGCATTCGTTCGTGTTCGCGTCGTCGCGGCGACCGGGCTATCCGGTCACGCCGTCGGGAGACTCGGCGATCTGACGGCGCAGCTCAGGCCGGATCTGAGTCGGGATTCGCTCGGCGTCGGGCCCGACTTTCCGGGATCGCGCCGAACCCGCTCATGAGCGGTGAAGCGCTCGCACGCAATGCAGAACTGCGCACCGGCACGCTCGCGCTCGGCGTTCTCGTCGACTGGCGGGAGATCAACAGCGACCCCCGCGTGGTCATGATGATCGACGTGGAGACCGTCGACGGCATCTCGTTCCGCGGCATCGCAGACGAGGCGCTCACGATCACCGAAATCACCCGGCTCTCCCCGGGCCAGACGTTGCCAGTGCGCTACCGACCGGCGACCATGGACCACTACGTCGCCCTCGGCCGCGACGCCGACCCCGCCGACGTGCAGCGGCTCTCTGACGAGATCGCGAGCCGTAAGCGGACCTGATCCGAGTCGGCTCCATCTCGCCCGAACGCCGCTCTATCGCGCGCTGTTCGGCCTCCGCCCACGCCGGGGACGATCGTGCCATGCCGCAATCGCCTCCGGGGTGAGATCATCGCGATCCCAGAGGTACCCTGACACGTTCCCGATCGGATCGATGAACGCATCGCTGGCCGAAGACGCATCACCGGAGTCGCGCCGGCGCATCGTCTGTCGAAGCGACACGGGTGTCACGCCGAGCAGTTCGGCGACCTCGTCGATCGTCGCGTAGCGCGCGGCGAAGCGCGGGTCCGCGGTACCGTCGCGCCGCGCGCGAGGGCGCGAGCCGCCTTCCTCAGTTCCCATCGAATCTCCTTCGTCGGTGAAGCCTCACGATAGCCGAGACGCGCGGCGGCGTCCCGCGGCTCCGCAGATAGCATGACCGAATGGATGAGCCCCTCACCCGCCTCGATCTGGCAGGCACCCACAACTTCCGCGAGGTCGCCCCAGGCGTGCTGAAGCCCGGGGTGCTGTACCGCTCGGATGCGCTGCACCGGCTCACCCGCGAGGGACGCAGGAGGCTGAGGCAGCTCGGCATCCGGCAGGTCATCGACCTCCGATCGGCCATCGACCGACGCATCGGAGGGCGCGACCGGCTTCGAGGCACTGGTGCGACACGACTGTCGGTGCCGATCGACGGTGCACCGCGCACGATCGACCCGCGCACCCTCACGCTGCGACAGGTGTACGAGACGGTGCTGTCGCGTCATCAGGGCGATCTCGGACGGGTGATCCGCACCGTCGCGTCGGCGGATGCTCCCGTGCTCGTGCACTGCACCGCGGGCAAGGATCGCACCGGCTTGGTCGTCGCCCTCATCCTTACAGCGCTCGATGTCGACCGCGACATCATCCTGGCCGACTACTCCGCGACGGCGGCGAACCTGTCGGGGGAGTGGACGGAGCGGATGCTGCGCAGGATGCGCCGATTCCGCGTGCCCATCACGGACAACCTGGTTGAGGTGCTCGCAGGGTCGCCGGTACAGGCGTTGAGCGACGCGTTCGACTGGCTCGACCGTGAGCACGGCGGCGCTCTGCCGTATCTGGAGAGGGCGGGCGTGGACGGCGCAGTACGCGATCAGCTGCGCAGGGCACTGCTTCCCCGCAGCAGTTGAGTCGCGGTTGCGTCAGGCCGGCTCCTCGGACCTTCGCCGCCTGAGGAGCAACGGCGCGGCCAGACCGTGCAGCACGATGCTGCCCACGACCGTCGCGACCATGACGGTCAGCACGATCACGCCCTCGTCCTCAGGGAGTGCGTTGTACGCGAGCAGCCCGAACACGATCGACGCTGTGCCGCGCGGGCCGAGAGCGCCTACCAGGAGACGGTCGCCTCTGCCCACAGTGCTGCGCATGAGAGAGAGGTACACCGGGATGATGCGCAGCACGGTCAGCGCGAGCACGGCGAACAGCAGCATCCACCAGTCGATCCCCGACACGACCACGACGAGCATCGCGCCGCCGAGCACGAACCACACGAAGCTCGCCGCCAGGGAGCCCACCTCCTCCACGAGAAGCAGCTCGCTGTGGTCGATCCCTTCGGACAATCGCCCCTTCGTGCGTGTCATCCGGTAGCCGATCCCCGCGACGAAGGCGGCGACGAAGCCGTTCGCTTCGAACGCCGGTATGTTCGCCACGCCGTAGGCGATCAGAGGGAGGATCAGCATGACGTAGCGGGCGCCGAGGGCATCCGCGATCGCCCGCGCCCGCACGATGCGCACCATGTATCCGATTCCGGCACCCAGCACGACGCCGATCACGATGGCGATGACCGTCGACGGCACCGCGTTGATGAAGACGTCGAAGAACCTGATGATCGGTGCCTCGAGCGAATCCTCGGTGATATCGGATTCGGGCGTGTGCGAGAACGTCGACCAGATGACGGCCAACGCGAGCGACATGCCGAACACCGGAGAGATCAACCCGTCGTTGTACCCGCTCTCCACGTTCAGAATCTGACGCAACCGCGCGGGAACGCGCCGATTGCGCAGCAGCGAGGCGGCCGGAGCGAAATCGGTCGGCAGGATCACGCACGCGATCACGAAGAGCAGGAGCAGACCGGCGTCGGGTATCAGGAACGCGCCCGCCGTCACGGTCAGTGCGATCGACAACGGCAGCGCGATGAGCACGAGACGCGCGATCACCTTGCCTTCGCGGCCGAAGATGCCGCCCTTGACCTCGGTGGCGTCGACGAACAGCAGGATCGCGAGGATGACCTCGACGATCTTCTCGGAGATCGGCGAGTCGATCGCGCTGCCGAAGGCATCGACGTCCCAGATGACAGTGGCAGCACCGAGCAGCAGCAGTCCCAAGGGTCCTGCGACTCCCCAGCGTTCGAACCGGTGCGAGATCAGCGACCAGAGCAGGATCGCGGCGAGACCGATCAGGACGAGATGCGGCATGCTCGTGCCTAGGGCCGGGCCGAGACGGTGATCCGCTCGGCCAGCTCGCCGGATGCGAGGAGTGCTTCGTCGATGAGCTCGCGACTCGGCGGGCCGTTCAGCCATTCCTGGCTCATGCCAGGGGGGATCAGCACCGGCATCCGATCATGGAACTCCTTGAGGTGCTCCGCGGCCGGCGCCATCACGATGGAATAGCACGTGATCCATTCGCCGTCCGGTGTGCGCCCGCGCTGGGTCACGGCGGCCATGCCGAACAGTGCCTGGTTGTCGAGGGCGAACTCGTGCCATACCCTCGCCGGCTTCTGCATCTCGAACCATCCGGTCGACGGCACGATCGCGCGGGTCTTGAGTCCGTTCGGGCGATCCTGCAGGCGTTCGGACCGCGTGTTGATCGAGGGGAACTTCGCCGGCTCGCCGTTGACGAGATAGCCCCACCACGCGGGCTCCACAGCGACTGCGCCGCCGTCGGAGACGACCAGCGGATTCAGATTGCGCAGATTCCTGCCGGTCGGTCGCAGGGTCTCGCCATCGTTCTGCTCCGCCCAGGTCCGGAGCCCCTCGATGACGTCGGCGTCCGTCTCGGCAAGCAGCTCGGCGTCGGTGAATCGGGGATCCAGTCCGTAGCTCGCGCACATGCCGCAAGAGTAGCGCCGACCGGCGACTTCGGGCACGTGCAACCGCTCGGGTAGTGTGCTCAGGTGACCGTGACCCGAAGCCTTCCCGCGCCGTTGGCGCTCGGCGGTGCCGTCGCGATCGGCGCGATGACGGCGATCCAGGCGCGCATCAACGGAGTGCTCGGCGTGCGCATCGACGACGGCATCGTCGCCGGACTCGTCTCGTTCGGTGCGGGGCTCGTCGCCCTCATCGTCGTCACCGTCGCGCTGCCCTCGGCGCGCGCAGGCGCCGGACGCCTCTGGCGAGGTGTCCGCTCCCGCACCATTCCCAACTGGATGCTTCTCGGCGGCGCCTGCGGAGCGCTCACGGTGTCGACGCAGGGCGTGACCGCGGGCGTGCTGGGCGTCTCGCTGTTCACGGTGGGCGTCGTCGCCGGTCAGACCGTGCACGGCCTCGTGCTGGATCGGATCGGATTCGGGCCGGCCGGAGTCGTGGCCGTGACCCCCGGGCGTGTGCTCGGCGGTGTGTTCGCACTCGCGGCGGTGGGCGTGTCGCTCAGCGGAGACGTGATCGCGAGCACGCCGCTGTGGCTGCTGCTGCTCCCGTTCGCCGCCGGTGTCGGCATCGCATGGCAGTCGGCGGCGAACGGGCGCCTCGCCCAGCGTGTGGGCTCTCCGATGACGGCGACGCTGATGAGCTTCCTCGCCGGCACCGCTGTGCTCATCGTCGCGGCCGCCGTCAGCGTCGCGGTGCGAGGGATGCCGGACGCGCTGCCGCTCGAGCCGTGGCTGTATCTCGGCGGGCTGCTCGGCTTCGCCTACATCCTGCTCGGAGCGGCGATCGTCGCGCACACCGGGGTGCTGCTGCTCGGGCTCGGCTCGGTGCTCGGCCAGTTGACCGCGTCGGTGATCATCGACGTGCTGTGGCCGCCGGCATCCGGGCCGGCGCACTGGCAGCTCGCGCTGATGATCGCGGTGGCCGTGGCCTCCGTCGTGGTGGCGCTGCCGTGGCGGCGTCGGCGTCGTCGCTGACTACTTCTTCGACTTCTTCGACTTCTTCTTCGGCATCGCGGTCAGCATCGCTTCGGCATCGACGCTCCTGCGGCGCCCCGGCTTCTTGCCCGCAGGCTTGCCCCCGACGTAGAGCCACCCCAGGAGCTCCTCGTTCTTGCGCAGTTCGTGCGCCTTCGCGACCGCCTTGGATCGGGTGTACTCGCCCGTGCGCCAGAAGACTCCCCAATCGGCCTCGTCGAGCAGCAGACTCAGGGTGTGCGCGACGCCGGAGGCGACGGCCTCCTGCTCCCAGCGCGGCACCTTGCTTCGTGAACGGTAGCTCGCCACGACGGCGATCAGCAGGGGAGCGCGCAGCGGCTTGGAGGAGGGGCTCTTGTCGCCCTCGGCCTTGGCCAGCGCCTTCCCGAGCGTCACCCTGTCATCGCCGCGCAGCTCGATCAGGCGCCACGGACGCAGCGAGGAATGGTCGGCGACGCGACCGGCGGCCGTGATCAGTGTCAGCAGTTCCTCGCGGGTCGGCGCGGCATCCGTGACCTTGGACCAGGAATGCCGCGCCCTCACGGCATCGAGTGCGCTCACGCGTCGGTGTCGCCGGGGGTGAAGTTCAGCGCGAGGGAGTTCATGCAGTAGCGATCTCCGGTGGGGGTGCCGAACCCGTCAGGGAAGACATGCCCGAGGTGCGAACCGCAGTTCGCGCAGCGCACCTCCGTGCGCTGCATGCCGAGGGTGTTGTCCTCGATGAGCTGCACGGCGTCGGGGCGGATCGACTCGTAGAAGCTCGGCCATCCGCATCCGGAATCGAACTTCGTGCCGCTCTTGAACAGCTCGACGCCGCAGGCGCCGCACGTGTAGAGACCCGCACGCGTCTCGTCGAGCAGCTCACCGGTCCACGCACGCTCGGTGGCGGATTGGCGCAGCACCGCGTACTGCTCTTCGCCGAGCTCCGCGCGCCACTCGTCCTCGGTCTTCTTCACGCTGTAATCCATGGTGCCTCCTGGGTCACTTCCATTCTGCCCCTCCTGCGCACCACCGGCGTCGCATCCGATGGTCGCCGGCGCGAGAATGAGGACATGACGGATGCTGTGCGCGAACGCTACGGGCGCTTCGCCCTTGACGAGGCTCCTGGGCGCTCCGCCCTCTACGAGGAGTGGGCGCGCGGCGTCGAGGGCGACGCCGACGTGCAGGCGGTGCTCGCACGGATCCCTGCGACGCATCGGCAGCCTCCGCTCGTGTTCGCCGTGACGCGGATGCTGGGGGCGCCCCTCGCCAGGTTCGATCAATGGCGCCGCTTCCTCCTCGCCCACGCCGACGAGATCGTCGCCGAGTGCGGGGCACGCCGGGTGCAGACCAACGAGCCGTTGCGACTCGCACCGCTGCTGCCCGTGCTCTCGGAGATCGACGGTCCCGTGGCGCTGCTGGAGATCGGGGCATCCGCCGGGCTGTGCCTGTACCCCGATCGCTATTCGTACCGTTTCGTGGATGCGGAGGGAGAGCTGCGGGCGGCTCTCGATCCGGACGACGGGGTGTCGGAAGTCGTCCTGTCGAGCGAGGTCCGCGGCGAGATGCCGCCGGTGCGGATGCCGCACGTCGTCTGGCGTGCGGGTATCGACCTGGACCCGCTCGACGCGCGGGATCCGCGTGATCGCGCGTGGCTGCAGGGTCTGGTCTGGCCGGGGGAGTCGGGGCGGGAGGAGCGCATCGCCGCCGCCCTCGATGTCGCAGCCGCAGAGCCGCCGATGATCGTGCGCGGTGACGCCCGCGACCGCATCGCGTCGGTCGCCGCATCCGCGCCAGTGGATGCCACGCTCGTGATCACGACCCCGGGAGTGCTCGCCCACATCCCCTGGGCGGCGCGGCAGGCGCTCATCGCACAGGTGCGGGCGCTTCCTGCCCGCTGGATCACGATCGACGCGCCATCGCTGCACGACGCCTGGCAGCCTGCGCTCGACCCCGATACGTGGCCGGGGTTCGTCGTCGCGCTCGACGGTGACGTGCGAGCGGCTGCGGATCCATTGGGGCGATGGTGGGAGTGGCGCGCCGGCGCGGGAGATGTTCGCGCTTAGCCTGGGGGGCATGCTCGGAGACCTCACTGATCGCGACCGCGCGATCCTCGCGCTCGAAGCGCGCTGGCCGCGCCACGGCGGGTCCAAGGAGGAGGCGATCCGCAGCACTCTCGGCATGAGCCCTGCCCGCTACTACCAGTTGCTCGGTCGCCTCATCGACACCGAGCAGGCTCTCGAGCACGACCCGCTCCTGGTGAGGCGTCTGCGCCGCCTGCGCGAGAACAGGACCGATCAGCGCGTGGCCAGGATGCGCGGATTCGCCGGCTGACAGGCATCTCCTGTGGGTGGATTCTCGGCGACGGGCAGATAGCATCGTCGGGTGTCCAAATCCGTGAGAGATCGATTCGATGACGTTGCGCCCTCCTCAGGGCGTGTGGGAGCGCATCGCGCCGAAGCCCCGGGGATGAACGGCTGGATCGTGCTGCTGTGGTCGTTCGTCGCCGCGCTCGTCCTCATCGTCATCGGCATCTTCGTCGCCCTCGTGCTGATGGGCCGCATCAACCTCTTCCCCACGGCGGAGCCGACCGCCGTGCCGACCCCTGAGGTCACCGGCGTCGTCGACACGACCTACAGCGTGCTCGTGCTCAACGCCTCGGGTGAGGAGAATCTGGACGTGCAGCTCCAGGAGACGATCGTCAACAGCGGATGGTCTGCGGATTCGGTGAGCTACGGGCCGGCCGGCTCGCAGGATTTCGCCGACACCACGGTCTACTACGTGTCCGAGGCGGATGAACTCGCCGCGATCGGTCTCGCGGATGTCATCGGAGGGGCGGAGGTCGTGCAGGACGATTTCTATGCCGACCCGAACAATCCCGACCAGAAGCAGCTCGTGATCGTCATCGGAACCGATCGTGCGACCGTCGCGCCCGAGTCCGAAGAGCCTCCCGCCGAATAGACGTCGGCCGCGGCTTGCACTCGATGGGGTCGAGTGCCAGAATGGGCGTTAGCACTCGCATACCCTGAGTGCTAATCAGAACGTCTACGTCCAGGAGGGACGACAAAACTCATGGCAAAGATCATCGCTTTCGATGAGGAGGCCCGCCGCGGCCTCGAGCGTGGCTTGAACATCCTCGCCGACGCTGTCAAGGTGACCCTCGGCCCGCGCGGTCGCAACGTCGTGCTCGAGAAGAAGTGGGGCGCCCCCACGATCACGAACGACGGTGTCTCGATCGCCAAGGAGATCGAGCTGGACGACCCGTACGAGAAGATCGGCGCGGAGCTCGTCAAGGAGGTCGCCAAGAAGACCGACGACGTCGCGGGTGACGGAACCACCACCGCGACCGTCCTCGCTCAGGCGCTCGTCCGCGAGGGCCTGCGCAACGTCGCAGCCGGCGCCGACCCGATCTCGCTCAAGCGCGGCATCGAGAAGGCCGTCGCAGCCATCACGGCCGAGCTGCTCGCCAGCGCGAAGGAGATCGACTCCAAGGAGCAGATCGCCGCCACGGCATCCATCTCCGCCGCCGACACCGAGATCGGCGAGCTCATCGCCGAGGCGATCGACAAGGTCGGCAAGGAAGGCGTCGTCACCGTCGAGGAGTCGCAGACCTTCGGCACCGAGCTCGAGCTCACCGAGGGCATGCGCTTCGACAAGGGCTACCTGAACCCGTACTTCGTGACGGACGCAGACCGCCAGGAGGCCGTGTTCGAGGAGCCCTACATCCTCATCGCGAACTCGAAGATCTCGAACATCAAGGATCTTCTCCCCGTCGTCGACAAGGTTATCCAGGACGGCAAGGAGCTTGTCATCATCGCCGAGGACGTCGAGGGCGAAGCCCTTGCGACTCTCGTGCTGAACAAGATCCGCGGCATCTTCAAGTCGGCTGCCGTCAAGGCTCCCGGCTTCGGCGACCGTCGCAAGGCTCAGCTGCAGGACATCGCGATCCTCACCGGTGGTCAGGTCATCACCGAAGAGGTCGGTCTCAAGCTCGAGAACACCACGCTCGACCTTCTCGGCCGCGCACGCAAGGTCATCATCACCAAGGACGAGACGACGATCGTCGAGGGTGCTGGCGAGACCGACCAGATCGAGGGTCGCGTGACCCAGATCCGCCGCGAGATCGAGAACACCGACAGCGACTACGACCGTGAGAAGCTCCAGGAGCGTCTCGCCAAGCTCGCCGGTGGCGTCGCCGTCATCAAGGCGGGTGCAGCGACCGAGGTCGAGCTCAAGGAGCGCAAGCACCGCATCGAGGACGCCGTTCGCAACGCGAAGGCAGCCGTCGAAGAGGGCATCGTCCCCGGTGGTGGAGTCGCACTCATCCAGGCCGGCACGAAGGCTCTTGACGCTCTTGAGCTCACGGGTGACGAGGCGACCGGTGCGAACATCGTTCGCGTCGCCATCTCGGCTCCGCTCAAGCAGATCGCGCTCAACGCCGGTCTCGAGCCCGGTGTCGTCGCTCACAAGGTCTCCGAGCTGACCAGCGGTCACGGCCTCAACGCCGCGACCGGTGAGTATGTGGAGATGTTCGCGGCCGGCATCATCGACCCGGCCAAGGTCACGCGCTCGGCTCTGCAGAACGCAGCATCGATCGCCGGCCTCTTCCTCACAACCGAGGTCGTCGTCGCCGACAAGCCCGAGAAGGCCGCTGCTCCGGCAGGCGACCCGACGGGTGGCATGGACTTCTGATCCAGGCCCCGACATGACAGGAACGCCCCGGCCTCGGCCGGGGCGTTCCTGCGTTCCATGGGGGGCGATGGAACGGCTCAGGGTCAGCGGAACAGGCTCGCCGAGTACTGATCGGCGTCCGAGTACTGCGTCGCCGCAGACCCGAGGGCCGCGCTGATCGACTCCAGCACCTGTTCGACGTGCAGTTGAGCCGCGCTCCACTGATCGCTGCACCCCTGGAACGCGACGGATGCCGCACCGGTCCACGACGACTGCAGCTGCGTGAGCTGCCCCTTCAGCGCGAGCGATTCACTGCGCAGCCTCTCCATGGTTGCGCGGGTGGCACCTGTGGCGGCGAAGACCGCGTCGGTGTCGACGGTGTAGACGGACATGGGAACTCCTCTCATCGGAGCCCCGACACTACGAGGACGAGAGCGCCGTCGAGGGGGCGGAAAGCCGCATCGGTGGAGGATCGCGCCGATGGCCCCGCAGTGCAGAAGCAGTCAGATCGAGTCGAGGTCGAGGCGCTCGAGCGGCTGCGTGTCCTCCAGCAGATGCTCGGGCGTCGCATGCGCCGGAGCGAGCGGGAATGTCACGGTGAACGTTGCTCCGCCGCCCCGAGTCTCATCGACGCGAACCGTCCCGTGCAGGGCGGACACGATGGATGCGACGATCGCGAGGCCGAGTCCCGATCCGCCGGTCTCGCGTGCGCGCGAGGTGTCGGCGCGCCAGAAGCGTTCGAAGATCTGCTCGCGGATCTGCGGCGGGATGCCCTCGCCGTGGTCGACGATCGCGATGCTGCCGGTACCGGCGGCGCGGTCGGAGTCGACGACGAGTTCGATCGGACTGTCCTCCTTCGAGAACCGGCGGGCGTTGCCGAGCAGATTCGCGACGACCTGGCGCACCTTGTTCTCCTCGCCGAGGATGATCGGCGGTGTCCGCACCGGTGTGTCCCTGGCCTCAGTGAAGTCGATCTCCGGCCGCTCCGGCTCGGCGTTGCGCGGACGGCGCCGCAGTCGCGCGAGTGCCCCGGTGCGGGTGCGGCCGGTCGCGGTCGTGGTCGTCGTCGGATGCGGGGACTGCGCCGGTTGCGGCGCCACGGCCACGGCATCCGCGGTCCTGTCGATGACCGTGATCGTGCGGCCGGGTGCGGCCGCACGGAGATCGAGAGCGGCGTCCCTGGCGACCGGGCGCAGATCGAGCGGCGCGATCTCGGGCTCGCGCTCCTCGTCGAGGCGGGCGAGGGCGAGCAGATCCTCCACGAGCACACCCATCCGGATCGCCTCCTTCTCGATGCGCTCCATCGCCCTGGCGGTGTCCTCCTCGCCACGGATCGCGCCCATCCGGTAGAGCTCCGCGTAGCCGCGGACGCTCACGAGCGGGGTGCGCAGCTCGTGGCTCGCGTCGCCGATGAAGCGACGCATGTGCTGCACCGTGCGGTCGCGCTGGGCGATCGACTGGTCGATGCGTTCGAGCATGGTGTTGATCGCGAAGTTGAGGCGTCCGACCTCGGTGCTGGGTTCGAGATCGGTCAGGCGCTGGCTGAAATCGCCCGAAGCGATGAGCATGGCCGTCGACTCGACCTGGCCGAGACGACGGAACGTGAGGGTGACCAGACCGCGGATCAGGAGTGCCGCGATCAGGATCGTCACCAGTGCGACGGTGGTGTACACACCGAAGTAGGTGGCGATGATGCTGTCGGCCTCTTCCAGCGGGAGCGCGACGTACTGCACGTAGAGCGTGCCGGCCGGCCCGTCGCTGACCACGACAGCACCGTGGAAGGCTCCGCCGTCCTCGCCCTGCAGCGGGATCCCGGTCTCCTCCTCCTGCGCATGCGCCTGAGCGATGGTCATCGTCTCCGGGAACACCGGCCGCTCGGAATCCGCCGTGCCGCCGGCCTCGGCGAGTCGCGTGCCGTCAGCGGAGTAGATCGAGAAGTAGTAGTCGGATGAGCGAGGGGCGTTCTCCGATGGCGAGAGGTCGAGGGCGCCGTCGACGAGCTCCACGTTGAACCAGCGGCTGGCCAGGTCGCTCGTGACCAGAGACGGCAACTGCGCGTCGATGTTGCTGATCAGGGAGTTGCGCAGCAGCGGAACCGTGCCTATCCCGGCGACCACGAGACCCAGCGCGAGCACGGCGACCGTGACACCGGTGACCTTGGCGCGGAGGCTGATCTGCCGCCACCAGCCGGTGACCGCGTCAGGCTTGTGCCCCATGAGGCTCCCTTTCGAGGGTTATTTCCCCACCTTCAGCATGTAGCCGAAGCCGCGCTTGGTCTGGATGACGGACTCTTCGGTGTGCGGGTCGATCTTCCGGCGCAGGTACGAGATGTAGCTCTCCACGATGCCCGCATCGCCGTTGAAGTCGTACTCCCACACGTGGTCGAGGATCTGCGCCTTCGACAGGACGCGGTTCGGGTTGAGCATGAGGTAGCGCAGCAGCTTGAACTCGGTCGGGCTGAGCTCGATCGGCTCCTTGCCGACGAACACGTCGTGGGTGTCCTGATCCATCGACAGCTCGCCGGCACGGATGATCGACTCCTCATCCGCCTGCATGGTGCGGCGGAGGATGGCCTGCGCGCGGGCGACGATCTCGTCGAGCGCGAACGGCTTGGTGACGTAGTCGTCGCCTCCGGCGTTGAGGCCCTCGATCTTGTCCTGGGTGTCGTCCTTCGCCGTGAGGAAGAGGATCGGCGCGGTGAATCCGGCGCCGCGAAGGCGCTTGGTCACGCTGAACCCGTTCATGTCGGGAAGCATCACATCGAGGATGATGAGGTCGGGTTCCTCCTCGAGCACTGCGGAGATCGTGGCGGCGCCGTTGGCGACCGTCTTCACCTGAAATCCGGCGAAGCTGAGACCCGTGGAGAGCAGGTCGCGGATGTTCGGCTCGTCGTCGACGACCAGGATGCGCGCATCAGTCATGTCCCCATTATGGTGACTTCGCTGATGCAGTGGCTGGATATCCGTCGGATCGGCGGATCAGCCGGCCCGACGATCAGGCCGCCGCGAGAGCGTCCGCGTCGAGGATCGTGTAGCTGTAGCCCTGCTCGGCGAGGAAGCGCTGGCGGTTCTGGGCGTAGTCCTGGTCGACCGTGTCGCGCGCGATGAGCGTGTAGAAGCTGGCCGTATGACCGGATTCCTTCGGGCGCAGCAGCCGGCCCAGGCGCTGGGCCTCTTCCTGGCGTGAGCCGAACGAGCCGGACACCTGGATGGCGACCGATGCCTCAGGCAGATCGATCGAGAAGTTCGCGACCTTCGACACCACGAGCAGTTCGATCTCGCCCTCGCGGAACTGGCGATACAGCTCTTCTCTCTCATCCACGGGCGTCGCACCGGTGATCTGCGGCGCATTCAGCGATTCGGACAGCGTCTCGAGCTGGTCGAGGTACTGGCCGATCACGAGGATGCGCTCGCCCGGATGCTTCGCGATCAGCTCCCGAACGGCGTCGATCTTCGCCGGAGCGGATGCCGCGAGACGGTAGCGATCCTCATCGGTGGCCGCCGCGTACTCGAGACGGTCGTAGGCGGGAAGGTCGACGCGCACCTCGTAGCAGGCGGCGGGGGAGATGAAGCCCTGCGCCTCGATCTGCTTCCAGGGTGCGTCGAAGCGCTTGGGGCCGATCAGGCTGAACACGTCGCCCTCGCGGCCGTCCTCGCGCACGAGCGTGGCGGTGAGCCCGATGCGGCGCCGCGCCTGGAGGTCGGCGGTGAGCTTGAACACGGGCGCTGGCAGAAGGTGCACCTCGTCGTACACGATCAGGCCCCAGTCCAGGGCATCCAGCAGCGCGAGGTGCGCGTACTCGCCCTTCCGCTTCGCGGTGAGGATCTGATAGGTCGCGATCGTGACCGGCTTGACCTCTTTGACCTGACCGGAGTACTCGCCGATCTCGTCTGCCGTCAGGCTGGTCCGCTTGATCAGCTCATCGCGCCACTGCCTGGCCGAGACGGTGTTGGTGACGAGGATGAGGGTCGTCGTCTTGGTCGCGGCCATGGCGCCGGCGCCGACGATCGTCTTGCCGGCGCCGCACGGCAGAACCACCACGCCGGAGCCGTCCTTCGAGAACGCATCGACCGCATCCTGCTGGTACGGGCGCACCCGCCATCCGTCCTCGGCGAGGTCGATGTCGTACGGGGTCCCGGGCGTGTAGCCGGCGAGATCCTCCGCCGGCCAGCCGATCTTCAGCAGTTCCTGCTTGATCTGGCCGCGTGCCCATGCGTCGACCGCGTAGCGATCGGGAGCGGGGTGGCCGATCAGCAGCGGCTGGATGCGCTTGTTGTTCGCGACCTGGGCGAGCACCGCAGGATCGTTCGAACTGAGGATCAGCACGCCCTCGTCGTCGCGTTCGATCACCAGGCGGCCGTATCGGTTCACGGTCTCGCGCAGATCGACCGATACCGACGGCGGCACGGGGAAGCGCGACCAGCGATCGAGCGTCTCGAGCATGTCTTCCGCGGTGTGGCCGGCGGCGCGGGCGTTCCACAGGCCGAGGCGGGTGATCCGGTAGGTGTGGATGTGCTCGGGGGCGCGTTCCAACTCGGCGAAGATCGCCAGTTCGTGCCGGGCGCTCTCCGCATCCGCATGCGCGACTTCGAGCAGAACGGTGCGGTCGCTCTGGACGATCAGTGGGCCATCAGACATAGCTGACCAGTCTACCGCGCTCGGGTGTCACGGGCTCGACGTCGTCGGAGCGGGCGGTGACGGATCGAACACCCGCGCCGAACGGATGCTCTTGACGGGCAGCGTGCGCTCGACGTCCGCGGCACGATCCCGACCGCGCAGCCGGCCACCACCGAGTCCGCTGGCCTCGAGAAGGAACTCGCGCGTCGAGCCGTCAGGCATGCCCACCTCGACGACCAGCACGGCCTTGGTGCGCACAGCCGCTTCGAGTTCGCGGTCGAGCCACGCCGCATCCGCATCCGGTCCCTGGTGATCGCGGAGCCGTGCGATGAGCGCGTCGTACGACGGCGGCTCGTGCATCTCCGCCGGCGGTGCGGGGTTCCGGTCGACGACCTGCGGTCGCCCGTCCGAGCCCACGATCGTGGCCGGGTAGCGCGCATCGGTCAGCGCCCAGTACACGGTGTCCCGCCCCACCCTCGACGACAGGCCGGAGGCATCGCGCGACAGGCCGAGGGGGCGCAGCGACTGATCGACGCCCATCGCGTCGAGCAGCGTGACATCGGTGCTGGCGACTCTCGTGCGCTCCGTCTGCGGATCGGTGAACACGCGCACGAGTCCGTGGCGTTGGGCGGTCTGCGTGACAAGGTACTCGAGCGGCTGGGGTATCCCCGTCAGCGAGAGCTGCTCGAGGAACTCGAGGATGGACGCTGCCGTCTCCCCGGCGGCGAGCGCGTGCGAGACGGACTCGCTCGTGAACCGGTAGGACGAGGCCTGTGCAGTGGACTCGCGTGCCGCGATGCCCCGCAACCGCACGTCGAGTGCCGGCGCGAGCGGACCCGGGGCGATCGCGGACAGATCGTTCTGCAGGAAGATCCGGTCGACCTCGGCGGGGAGCAACCGCTGCAGTTCGGAGATCTCGGCGGGGCGCCCTTCGCGGATGGGCGCCGCCCAGGTCGGCTCGCTGTCCTGCTCGGCGATGAGACCGAGCAGGTGAGCGCGGTCGCGGAGCGCGGCGGATCGCTCGCTCCAGGACGGATCCCACGGATGCTGGTGCTCCCACGACCGCACCGGCAGCCACCCGCCGGAGTCGTTGCGCAGCCCGCGGGGGAGCGCGACGCGGAAGGCCTCGCTCAGGCGGGTCCACCGTTCGAGGGCCGTGAGTCGGAGCCAGCTCTCACCGAGCGCGGTGAGGCGGAGCAGCCGATGCGCCGTGGTCACGAGCGCGGCATCCGCCGCGAGTGCCACGAGCGCGTCGATGTTGTCGAGCGCAAGACCGGCATCGAGCAGTCGCCGCTTCTCGCCGGCGGCGAGGCTCCCGCTGGTCAGGAGCGCCAGTGGGGTCTCCCTCGCCATCATGAGCAGATCTGCGAGCGCCGAGACACTGGTGAATGCGCGTTCAGCGGCGTGCGCCTCCGCGATATCCGAGGCCGGCACCGCATCCTCCGGTGCGGGCAGCGCGGGAAGCTCGCGAGCGCTCACGGCGTCGACGACCGGCGGATACGGTGTGCCGTCCGGGCGCAGCAGCGCCAGCGCGACCAGCGCGGCGCTCTCCTCCGTTGCAGGGGCTCCGGCGACGGATCCCTCGCCGCCGTCCGTCGTGCGTGCGACCGCGCGGTGCAGCTGCGTCGCCTCCTGCAGAGTCAGTCGCGGCAGCATCCGCTCGATGGATGCCGTCTCGAGCAGCTCCTCCGCGGCGTCGAAGAAATCCGACCACGATGAATCGGGCCGCACTCCGCGCGCCTCGAAGAGGGCGGACAGCTGCGAATCGCTCGCAGCAGCCAACCACACAGCGAGCGGGCGGGCATGCGTGCTCATCGTCAGGAGCGCTTTGCGGCGCGTCCCTTCCTCACGAAGCTCATCACGAGCAGCGCGATGATCATCGCGAACGCGATCGGCAGACCGTACGGCGGGATCGCCACGATGACCGGCCAGACGCCCTCGGAGAACGACGCCTGCGTCATTCCGGTGGCACTGCCGATGATGATCGCGAAGAAGCAGATCACGGAGAGTGCGGCGAGCGTCAGCGCCGTGAAGGCGAGGATGCGATCCAGGCGGCGGACGGGAACGTCCGGTCCGGAATTCTGCGTGCTCATCCGTCTCAGCCTAGTCCCTCCAACACCGGTAGGCTGGGGGTGGACGCGTACGAGCGCGCCTTCTTTTCCGCACCATCACACAGCGAGGTTCTCCATGCCCACCGGCAAGGTCAGGTTCTACGACGACGAGAAGGGCTTCGGCTTCATCGCCAGCGATGACGGCCAGGATGTCTTCCTCCACGCCTCCGCTCTGCCCGCAGGCGCGACGGTCAAGCAGGGAGCCCGTGTCGAATTCGGCGTCGCCGACGGCAAGCGCGGTCTGCAGGCGCTGTCAGTGCGAGTGCTCGAAGCACCCGTGAGTCTCGCGAAGGCGAAGCGAAAGCCCGCCGATGACATGGCGATCATCGTCGAGGATCTCGTGAAGCTCCTCGACAGCATCGGCGGTGACCTCCGTCGTGGTCGTTACCCGTCCTCCAGCCACGGTCGCAAGATCGCCGCGATGCTGCGCAAGGTCGCTGAGGACCTCGATGCCTGATGCCGACGCACGCCTGATCGGCGCGCATGATCTCGCGCTCGCGGCGCTGCACGAGATCACTCCCGCCTCGACCGTCGGCCCCGCGGCCGGCTACCTCGTGGAAGACGACGGTTCGGTGTCGCTGCGCTTCGAGAACCGACTGCCCGGATATCCCGGCTGGTACTGGACCGTCACCGTCGCTCGCGTGGACGACGCGGAGCCGACTGTCCTCGAAGCGGAACTGATGCCCACCGACGCCGCCCTCCTCGCGCCCGAGTGGGTGCCGTGGGCCGAGCGCCTCGCGGAGTACCGCGCGCACCAGGTCGAACTCGCCGAGCAGGCGGCAGCCGCTGCCGAGGGCGGCGAGACGGCGGATGTCGAAGATGCGGACGACGACGCCGATGATGAGGACGACTTCGACGATCACGTCGTCGACGACGACGATCTCGATGACGACGACGATGACGAAGACGACGATGATGACGCCTCAGAGCCGCGCGCTCTGCATGCGGGCGACCTCGACGGCGTCGACATCGATGAGCTCGACGATTCCGCCGCGGATGACGATTCCGACGACGACGACGATTCCGACGACGATTCCGACGAAGAGGAATAGGCCGCAGGGTGACCCGGCCCCGCGCCGGAATCAGGCTCCGGTGTTCGCCAGGACGTAGTCGATCGAGCGGATGAGCTGACGGACGTCGTCGGGCTCGATCGACACGAAGGTCGCCACGCGCAGCTGATTGCGTCCCAGCTTGCGGTACGGCTCGGTGTCGACGATGCCGTTCGAGCGCAGCGTCTTCGCGATCGCCGCCGCGTCGACGGTCTCGTCGAAGTCGACCGTCACGACGACGGGGGATCGGTGCGCCGGGTCTGTGACGAACGGCGTCGCCACGGAGGATGCCTCCGCCCAGTCGTACAGCGCCTGCGAGGATTCCGCCGTGCGCGCTCCGGCCCAGGAGAGACCGCCGCTCTCGTTGATCCACTTGAGCTGGCTGTCCAGCAGATGGAGGGTCGTCAGCGCCGGCGTGTTCAGCGTCTGGTTCAGACGTGAGTTGTCGACGGCGTTCTTCAGGCTCAGGAACTCGGGGATGTACCGGTCGGATGCGGCGATCCGCTCGATCCGCTCGATGGCGGCCGGCGACATGACGGCGAACCACAGCCCACCGTCGGAGCCGAGGTTCTTCTGCGGCGCGAAGTAGTAGACATCCGCCTCGCTCACATCGATGTCGATGCCACCGGCGGCGCTGGTCGCGTCGATCACGGTGAGGGCGCCGTCGGCGTGAACGCGGGCGACCGAGGCGGCGACACCTGTCGAGGTCTCGTTGTGCGGCCAGGCGTACACGTCGACACCGTCGACGATCTCTGCGGTGACGAGAGAGCCGGGTTCGGCAGTGCGGACGTCGGGCGCTTCGAGCCACGGTGCGGCGGCGGCCTTGGCGAACTTTCCGCCGAACTCGCCGAATGTGAGGTTCTGGCTGCGCCGCTCGATGAGACCGAAGGCCGCAGCATCCCAGAACGCGGTCGATCCGCCGTTGCCGAGGACGATCTCGTACCCCTCGGGAATGCGGAACAGGGACGCGAACTGCTCGCGCACGCTGCCGACCAGGTTCTTCACCGGCGCCTGACGATGCGAAGTGCCCAGGATGCCGGCCCCCGAAGTGACCAGCGCCTCGAGCTGCGCTGCGCGCACCTTCGAGGGGCCGCAGCCGAAGCGGCCGTCTACGGGCAGGAGGTCACGGGGAATCTCGATCGCCATGCGTCGATTCTAGGGGCGCGAGCGGACGCCGTTTCTCCGTGTGACCCGCTCCGACGCCCACGCGAGAATGTAGGCTTGCCTAAGAAGACCCGGAGGGCCTAATGACGGACTTGATCGACACGACGGAGATGTATCTCCGCACCATCCTCGAACTCGAAGAGGAGAACATCGTTCCGCTGCGCGCGCGGATCTCCGAGCGGCTCGGTCACTCGGGGCCCACGGTCTCGCAGACCGTCGGCCGCATGGAGCGCGACGGTCTCGTCGTGGTCTCCGAGGACCGCACGCTCGAGCTCACGGATGCAGGCCGCCGCAAGGCCGTAGACGTGATGCGCAAGCACCGTCTCGCTGAGCGGTTGCTCTCCGATGTGATCGGGCTGGACTGGGCATTCGTGCACGAAGAGGCCTGCCGCTGGGAGCACGTCATGAGCGAGCAGGTGGAGCGCCGGCTCGTCGAGCTTCTCGGGCACCCCACCGAGTCGCCCTACGGGAACCCGATCCCCGGTCTCGACCAGCTGGGCGACATCCCCGCCCGTACGTTCGACGACGGGGTCGTCGGTCTCGTCAAGCGGCTCACCGCGGCGGGCGAGCCGATCGAGGGCACTGTCCGGCGTCTCGCCGAGCCCGCCCAGGTCGATCCGGAGCTTCTCGAGCAGCTCCGCGATGCGGGCGTCGTGCCCGGTGCGCGCGGCAACTACCGCTTCAGCGAGGGATACGTGCTGATCCAGATGGACGGCATCGACGAGGGCCTTGAGCTGCCCGTCGAGCTCGCCTCGCACATCTTCCTGGTGGGCGAGCCGGCCTGACAGGACTCGGCTGCGACGCCGGAACGCGCCTTTCGGGGGATTGCCAGCGTCTCAGGGTGACAGAATCGTTATCTTCCGGTAACCTCGGACAGGTCGTCAGTGAAGAAGCCCGCTGATGGCATTCCCGCGAAGATCGCCTCACCGGCTCGTCCTCTCCGCGGACAATCCGCACAGAATGCCATCGAGTAGGTGGCACGAGTAGCAGAGTGAAGACGAGCCAGCGCACCCGAGCGTCGAGGCACTGGAGGATTCCCTTTTGGCCGCAGATATCGAACCGACCGCGAACACATCTGAAAAGTCTCTGAAGCGCAGTCGCACCGGCGCACCTCGCGACGTCGCGCGAAAGATGATCAAGCCGATGCGGTCGATCGCCATCTTCGGCGCGGTCGGCGCACTCGTCGCAGCGGTGGCGTTGCCCGCATACGCGGCATCCTCGACGCCGGTCGACGCGACAGCCACCCTTCAGCAGGTCGCCGCCGACGACTCTCAGTCCCTCGTCGTGGCCTCTGCCGCGACATCCGCTCCGCTCGACCGGTCGAAGTACAGTGCGACCACGCAGGAGGAGATCGACGAGAAGAAGGCCGAGGAGGCCGCTGCCGCGGCCGCCGCGGCTGCCGCTTCCCGAGCTGCCGCAGCCGCTTCGTCCGGTGCATCCGGTGGAAGCATCGACATCGGAAGCTACGCGCTCGTCTCGCCGGGATCCGGCGAAGTCCGATACCCGCTGCCGCGGGGCTCGTACACCGAAGGCCGCACGACGGTCGGCCCCGACAGCGGCGGCCACGACGGCGCAGACATGCTCGCCCCGGCAGGCACGCCGATCTACGCGGCAGCAGCAGGTGTCGTTCGTGTGTCGTCCGAGAGCTACTACGGCTACGGCGTCGCCGTCGTGATCGACCACGTCATCGGCGGTCAGGCCGTTTCGACGACGTACGCGCACATGACGAACGGAACGCGCCAGGTATCGGCAGGGCAGACGGTCGCGGCCGGACAGCTCATCGGCGGGGTCGGCAGCACCGGAAGCTCCACCGCGAATCACCTCCACTTCGAAGTGCACGTCAACGGCAGCATCCTCGAGCCGTACTCCTGGCTCGCAGCCAACGCGGGCTGAGCCCTCCGAGCCGATTCACGACCCGACACGGGTCTGAGTGTTAACCCGGCGTTTCGTCATCCTTCGGTGCGATGGGCTAATCTGATCCCGTCGTCGCACGGACGGGAGAAGCCGATGGAACGAATACCGAGCATCCGCACCATGGATGCGCTCGGTCGTTACGTCCTTCGGCATCGCCCGCAGGGATGCACCGATGTTGTCGTGTGCGAAAGGCGCTGTCTCTGAGACGGCGCCTTTTTTCGTCCCTGCGCAGATTCTGCTGTTCGAGTGACGTCGTGTGATTCGAGAGTGCCGGGAAGCCGTCCCGGCGGATCGAGAGGATGACGATGCGCACACTAGTTCTGAACGCCGGGTACGAGCCGCTCGCGGTGGTGTCCTTCAAACGAGCCCTGGTGCTCGTGATGAATCAGAAGGCCACCGTGGTCGAACGCGTGGAAGACGATCCCGTCTGGGGCGCGCGTGGTCCGTACGACCGTCCGGCCGTCATCATCCTCCGCAGATACGTGCGGCTGCCGATGAGCAGGCGCGTGCCGGTGACCAGGCGTGGAGTCCTGCGGCGCGACAACCACCGCTGCGGTTACTGCGGCAAGGCAGCGTCGACGATCGATCATGTGCTGCCGCGCTCGCGCGGGGGAGCGGATTCATGGGAGAACCTCGTCGCGTGCTGCTTGCGCTGCAACAACGTCAAGAGCGACCGCACCCCGCAGGAGATGCGCTGGGAGCTGCGCTTCGCGCCGCGTCCTCCGCACGGTACGGCCTGGACCGTACGAGGGACGGAGCGCAGCGACCCGTGCTGGGAGCCGTACCTCGCACTGGCTGCGTGACAGCGGCCACCGGCGCACATGGATAGACTTGTCTGGCCAGCCTCTGTAGCTCAATGGAAGAGCAGTTGCGTCCTAAGCAAACGGTTGGGGGTTCGAGTCCCTCCAGGGGCACCGAGTTCTCATGGTGATCAGACATAACGACCTCGCTGACGATCCCGAACGGACACAATGAGCGTGCCAGAGCAGTCCCACCTCTCCGAGCCATCGCGCCGCACGGTCATGAAGGGTGCCGCATGGTCGGTGCCCGTCATCGCTGCGGCGGTGGCGACCCCGCTCGCCGCCGCCTCCGTCATCGACGCGGGGGCTTTCGCACTCCGCGGCAGCTGTGGGATTCTCGACCTCCTCGGCCCTGGCTTCACCTTGGAGGCCGGTCCGACCACGCCGCTGCCCGTCGGTACGACCGTGACGATCACCGGTTCAGGCATCGCGAGCATCGGCGTCTTCAGCGTCAGCGGCGGCACAGCCGTCGTCGCGGTCCTCTCGAGCACGAGCCGCCAGGTGACCCTCACCACACCGCTGCCCGCGGGGGCGACGATCGCCTTGCGCACGACCCTGTCGATCACGGTCGCGTTCCAGCTCAACGCGGTCGTGACGCTTCCGCCCGGCTACAGCGGCTCCGGCGCGAAGACCGCCGCCAACGTCAGTTCCACGCTGATCCTCTGCTCAGCCCGCTGAGGAAAGCGGGAGGGGTCAGTCGGTCTCCTCGTCCATCTCCGTCTGCGGGCGACCGATGATCCCGATGCCGACCGCCTCATGACTCGGCTCCGGTTCTGATCTCTCCGGAGCCTTGGGCGCTTCGTCGGGCGCCTTCTCCGTACTCGGCTCCTGCAGGTCATCCGTCGTCGGCTCCTCCGAATCGTCCGGCGGGGCCGGTTCCCCGGGCTTGTTCGCCGTCGTGGTCTCCTGATCCTCCGTGCGCTCGCGCTCGGGAGACTCACCCGGATCCGTCTGGGCGTCCATCACGCGCCTCCATCCTCTCGATCTTCGCCCTCGGCCTGCGAGGGGTGACCGAGGCGCTCGGGATCCGGATGCCCGTCGGGACTCGCGGGATCCTCGCCCTCCGCCTGGGAGGTGTGGCCGGCGCGGGACGGATCGGGATGCGTCCCGCCTCGGGAGCCGGCCTCGTCGTCGGGGTCGACGGATCGCCACTCGCCCTCGGCGCTCGGTGCTCGATCCTCTGAGTCGTCGACCGGCGCCGGTTCGACTTTCTCCGGGCGCAGGCCCTGATCCTCGATGCCGCTCATGAGCTGTCCATCCTCTCGATCGATGTGGGACTGCCACGCTAGGCCCCGGGCCTTCGAGACACGACCCGCTTGACCGGAAGGATGCTCCGCGTTATACGCATACGATGAACAGGTGCAGATCATCGACACCCTCGGTGCGGTCGGCGAGGCGATGTCGTGGATCGGACTCGGTGTCGGCATCCCGCTGCTCGTCATCGCCGGCATGGTCGCGCTCGCCGAGGGGCACTGGGATCGCGTCGACATCGCCGTCGTGGAGCGCGACGGGGTCGCAGTCGCACGCTGGTTCGCCCGCGGGGACTTCCATGAACGACCCCTCCGGGAGTCCGAACTGACGGCGGATGACTGGCACAGCGGCTACGTCAGCACCAGGAACCCGGAGAACGCACGGATCCATCCGCCGATGGGCAGGCGCCTGCTGCTCACGCTCGGCATCATCTTCACGGCCGCCGGCGTGATCGGCTTCGTCGTGTCATTCCTGCCGGCCTTCGTCTGAGCAGGCGGGCCGCCGGGCTCGGCGTCAGTCCTCGCCGCGGCCCAGTTTCGACGGCCACCAGATCCGTCGCCCGATGTCATAGCTCAACGCCGGAACGAGCAGGGATCGCACGACGAACGTGTCGAGCAGCACTCCGAACGCGACGATGAAGGCCAACTGGACTAGGAACAGGATCGGGATCACCGACAGCGCGGCGAAGGTCGCGGCGAGCACGAGTCCGGCTGACGTGATCACGCCGCCAGTGATGGAGAGCCCGCGCAGCACGCCCTGCCTGGTGCCGTGCGCGATCGACTCCTCGCGCACACGGGTCATCAGGAAGATGTTGTAGTCGATGCCGAGCGCGACCAGGAACACGAAGCCGTAGAGCGGCACTGCGGGATCCGCGCCGGGGAAGTCGAAGATCCCGTTGAACACGAGTGCGGAGACGCCCATCGCCGTGCCGAAGGAGAGCACCGTGGTCAGGATCAGCAGCACCGGCGCGAGGATCGAGCGCAGCAGAAGCATCAGGATCAGCATGATCACGACGAGGATCACGGGGATGATCAGATTGCGGTCATGGATCGAGGCATCGTTCGTGTCCACTGAAGTCGCCGTGACACCGCCCACAAGGGCATCGTCGTCGGCGAGCTGGACGCGGATGTCGCGAACCGTGGATGCTGCGGCGTCGGAGTCCGCGGCATCAGTCAGCGTCGCCTGCAGCATGACGTCGCCGTCGACGACGGTTGGCTCCGGCGCGGGGGTGCCGGGAGGACCCACAGCGGAGATGCCGTCGGCCGTCACATTCGCGGTGCCGCTGGGGGAGTCGGATGCGGTGACGGCGACAGCATCCACGCCGTCGTGCGCGAGCAGCACGTCGGCGACGTCCTGAAGGGAGCCCTCGTCCACGACCACGTATGCGGGGCTTCCCGAACCGCCGGGGAAGTGCTCGCCGAGCGCCACCTGTCCGTCGCGGGCCTCTGATTCACCGATCACGAGATCGGACTGCGGCACTCCGACCGCGTCGAGTTGTGTGACGCCCACGGCTCCCGCCAGCAGCACGAGCGTCGTCGCGATCCAGATCAGGCGAGGTCGCCTTCTGATCAGCCCGGCGAGCTTCGCCCACAGGCCCTTCGTCGGCATGCCGCCTTCGGCGGCCACGACGTCCGGCTCGAACGCCGGTCTGCGCGGCCAGAACACCGCGCGTCCGAACAGGAGCAGCATGGACGGCAGCAGCGTGAGCGCGGAGAGCATGGCGAAGACGATGCCGATCGCGGCGACCGGGCCCAGTGTGCTGTTGGACTTCAGATCGCTCAGCAGCAGGCAGAGCAGCCCAGCGATCACCGTCCCGCCGGACGCGAGGATCGGCTCGAACGACCCCTTCCACGCCGCGAGGACCGCGGCGCCTTTGTCGTGCGTGACGCGCAGCTCCTCGCGGAAGCGGGCGACGAACAACAACGCGTAGTCGGTCGCCGCGCCGATCACGAGGATGAACAGGATGCCCTGCGTCTGACCACTGAGCAGCAGCACCTCGGCCTTCGCGAGCCACCAGACGGTGAGCAGCGCGACGCACAGGGCGAACAGGCTCGTCGAGAGCACGACGATGGGCAGCAGCAGCGATCGGTACACGAGGATCAGGATCACGAACACGGCCAGAAGCGCCACGCCGAGCAGCAGTCCATCGATCCCGGAGAACCCGGCTACGAGGTCGGCGCTGAATCCGGCGGGCCCGGTGATGTAGACGGTGACACCGTCCGGCGCCGCCTCCTGCAACTGCGCACCGAGCGCCTGCGCGGTGTCGGCGAGTTCTGCATCGCTCCGGATCGGGATGAACGCCTGAGCGGCGAGGCCGTCATCCGAGGCGATCGCGGGGGAGACTTCGTCGCTGATGCCCTCGAGCTCGGGTGCATCGGCCACGGCATCCGTGATGCTCTCGAGCTCTGCGTCGGTGAGCTCCTCCGTCCCGACGAACACCGCGATCGCCGGGATCGAATCGCCTTCGTTGAACTCGCCGAGCAGCTCCTGAACCTTCGTGGCGTCGGCAGACGAGGGAAGGTAGCTGGTCTGGTCGTTCGAGGACACCTCGTCGACCTTGCCGAACAGGGGGCCGCCCAGACCCGCGGCGATGAGCCAGGCGAGGATGAGTACGACGGGGATGAGCACGCGGACCCAGGAGCGGCGCCGCACGCGGACGCGCTCGGTCGGACTGCTGTCGTGAACCATGTCATCCCCAATATCGCTAGCCAGGCGAGAATAAACCTTAGCATGTAAAGAGATGAGGAGATAGCATCGACCTCATGCCCGCATCCGACGACGCCGAACCGAGGCCGTTCGCCTCCGGTACGGAGATCTACGACGTCGACGTAAGTGATCCCGCAGGCGAACTCGTCGATCGTGCGGGGATGGCGCCGCAGGACATCCGTGAGATCAGTGGACTGATGCAGGCGCTCGGCGGGCTCCGTGATGCCGAGCAGAAGCTCTCCGAGGCCTCACTGCGCTACATGAAGCTCAATCAGACCGACATGCGGGCGCTGCACTTCCTGATCGCGTGCGAGAATCGTGGCACCACGGCCACACCGGGCGGCATATCAGCGCACCTCGGCATCTCGACCGCCTCGACGACGAAGCTGCTCGATCGACTGGAGCGCGGGGGGCACATAACCCGCTCCGCGCATCCGACGGACCGGCGCGCGCTGGCGATCGCGATCACGCCCGCCACGCGGCGTTCTGCCATCGAGACGGTCGGCAGGCAGCACGCGCGACGTTTCATCGCTGCCGCGCGGTTGACCTCCGAGGAGCGGGAGACCGTCCGACGATTCCTCGTGGACATGACGACGGAGATCGCCCTCGGCGATGTGCCGTGGGCGATCTCCGAAGAAGAGTGATCGGGGTCGTTCGACCGGTCAGTGCGCGGCGCGGTACGCGTCGACGATGCTCCCGGGGATGCGACCGCGCTCGGAGACCGAGTGGCCGTTCGCATTCGCCCACTCGCGGATCGCCGCCGTCTCGGGTGATCCGGCGGAGCGCTTCCGCGACGCGCCGCCGCGAGTGGAAGACGTCGCGGACGAACGACGGGCTGCAGAGATATACGGCTCGAGCGCTTCACGGAAAGCGTCGGCATTCGCGGAGGTCAGGTCGATCTCATATGCAGTGCTGTTGAGAGAGAAATGGACGGTCTCGCCTTCTCCGATTCCCAGAACGGTTCCATCGAGATCGTCTACGAGTTGATGCACAATACGTCGGGCCATTCCGTCAGCTTACGCGCGAAAGAATGCATCGACAATCATTTCGACAGCAATGGAATTCGCGTCCGAGCCATGGCGTGAAAGCGTCGACGTCATGGACGCTGCGTATTCAGAAGAATTCAGGGGAGCAATCCGGCTCGCCGAGCGCGGGCGACAGCCGCGTGTCTTGTCGATGCGTCCAGCTTCGACATCGCCGTACCGAGATAGGCCTTGACCGTTCCCTCACGCAATCCGAGCTGGGCGGCGATCTCGGCGTTGGTCCCTCCGAGCGCCGCGCACGCCAGCACATCGGTCTCGCGGCGGGACAGGTGCACGGTCGGAACGGGAGCGGTGGTCACCCGGGGCTCTTCACCGGACACGGTGAGCAGCCGCTTCTCCAGTCGGGACAGTCTTTCGCGCACTCCGGCATCCGTGATCTCCGCGGAGATGCTGCGCAGTTCGGCATAACTCTCCCGCAGTTCCTCCAGTCGGGAGGAGGAGAACTCCTGCGGGCGAGGCGAGAGCGTGCGCATGCGCCGTTCGACCTCGTCGCGGATGCGTAGTTCGGATGCCACGGATTCCGCGACCGTCATAGCCGGGGCCGTGCTCACGCCTCCGACCGGCGTCTCCTCCCACGCGCCGGCGTAGAGCACCCCGCGAGAACGACCGCCGACCACGATCGGGATCGCCAGGAGTGTGCGCAGTCCCTCTCCGAGGACGAAACCGTCGTAGTCGTGGGTGATCTGCTGGGATGCGCCGTAGTCGCTGGTCATGCGCGGGCGCCGTTCCGTCATCGCACGCCCGCCCAGACCGCGTTCCGGGCGTACCCGCAGTCCTTCCAGGCTGTGCGTGCGATTGCCCACGATGCTCGTCACCGAGACGACGCCGTCTTCGATGAGTCCGCCGAACGCGACGGGGAAGCGGGTGCGACGAGACAGCTCGCGCACCGCATGAGCGACGAGATCTGCTTCGTTGTCCAATGTGACCGTGGTGCTCACCGAAGTACCTACTTTCGGGGGTGACGATGCCGTTCCCCGTTTCGTAGCGTCGACCCTACCACCCGCGCGGCACCGCTGCGCGAGCTCCCCGACATGTGGCAAGGAGGCCTCATGACCGACCGAATCGACTCTGAACCGGCAGGTGGAATCGACTACATCGCCGTCGAGGAATCACCGAGATTCCGGCAATTGAAGAAGACGCAGCGCTCATTCATCTTTCCTATGGCCGCTTTCTTCCTCATCTGGTATTTCGCCTATGTCCTTCTCGCGGCTTTCGCGACGGATTTCATGGGACAACGCGTGTGGGGCGATATCACCATCGGCCTGCTTCTTGGGCTCGGACAGTTCGTGACGACTTTCGCCATCACGATGGCATACGTCTCCTTCGCCAATCGAAAACTCGATCCCAAAGCGCAGGAGATCCGTGAAGAACTCGAGAAGGCGGAGGCCGGCGCATGAATGTCACACCCATGGCCGCCACGGCGACCGCTGACAACAATCCCATTCTCAACATCGCGATCTTCGCGGCTTTCGTCGCAGTGACCCTCTTCATCGTCATTCGGGCAAGCCGCAACAACAAGACCGCGGCCGATTACTATGCGGCCGGTCGTTCATTCACAGGGCCGCAGAACGGATTCGCGATCGCCGGAGACTATCTCTCGGCCGCATCCTTCCTCGGCATCTGCGGTGCGATCGCGGTGAACGGCTACGACGGCTTCCTGTACTCCATCGGATTCCTGGTCGCGTGGCTGGTCGCGCTCCTCCTCGTCGCGGAGCTCATGCGCAACACCGGGAAGTTCACGATGGCGGATGTACTCTCCTTCCGTCTCAAGCAGCGCCCCGTACGGATGGCCGCCGCCATCACCACGCTCGCGGTCTGCTTCTTCTACCTCCTCGCGCAGATGGCCGGAGCAGGCGGACTCGTCTCGCTGCTGCTCGGCATCGACGGCCGGCTCGGGCAGTCGATCGTGATCGGCGTCGTCGGAGTGCTGATGATCGTCTACGTGCTCATCGGCGGCATGAAGGGCACCACCTGGGTGCAGATCGTGAAGGCCGTGCTGCTCATCGCCGGCGCAGTCGCCATGACGATCTGGGTCCTCGCACTGAACGGTTTCAGCCTGAACACGCTGCTGGAAGCCGCCGTCGAGAAGTCGCCGGCCGGCGATGCGATCCTCGCTCCCGGACTGCAGTACGGCGCCAACCCCTGGGACTTCCTTTCGCTGGGAATGGCGCTTGTGCTCGGAACCGCTGGCCTGCCGCATGTGCTCATGCGGTTCTACACCGTGCCGACGGCGAAGGAGGCGCGGCGTTCGGTGGTGTGGGCGATCTGGCTCATCGGCGGGTTCTATCTGCTGACGCTCGTGCTCGGCTACGGCGCGGGTGCGCTGGTCGGCGCAGAGGTCATCCAGGCCGCGCCGGGAGGCGTGAACTCGGCGGCACCGCTGCTGGCGCAGCATCTGGGCGGCCCGATCCTGCTGGGCTTCATCTCGGCGGTCGCCTTCGCGACGATCCTCGCGGTGGTCGCAGGGCTCACGATCACCGCGGCGGCCTCGTTCGCGCATGACATCTACGCGAACATCATCCAGAAGAACCGCAAGAACTCCGACGGGACCGCTGCCGATCCCGACCCGAACGGCGAGGTCAGGGTCGCCAGGCGCACAGTGGTCGTGATCGGCATCCTCGCGATCCTCGGCGGGATCGGAGCGCAGGGGCAGAACATCGCCTTCCTCGTCGCGCTCGCCTTCGCGGTCGCTGCGTCGGCGAACCTGCCGACGATCCTGTACTCGCTGTTCTGGCGCCGGTTCAACACCCGGGGCGCGGTGTGGAGCATGTACGGCGGACTCGGGTCGGCGATTGTGCTCATCGTGTTCTCCCCGGTGTTCTCGGGGTCGGAGACCGCGATGATCCCCGGAATCGACATCGTGCTCTGGCCGCTCAACAATCCGGGCATCGTCTCGATCCCGCTCGGATTCCTCCTGGGGTGGCTCGGCACGATCACGAGCCGCACGCTCGAGTCGCCGCAGCTCGCGGCGGAGATGGACGTGCGCTCGCTCACCGGCTTCGGGGCGGAGAAGGCGACCGAGCACTAGTCCCGCCCGATCGTCCGAGTCGAGGAACCCCCGCGGGCCCACACCGCGGGGGTTCCTCCGTCTATCGCTCCAGGTCGAGCAGGTAGCGTTTGTGCTCGGGATGAGCGCCGTACTGGCCAGGACTGCCGTCCGAGCGCACGACGCGGTGGACCGGCACGATGACGGAGAACGGCGTCAGCCGGCAGGCGGTTCCCACGGCGCGTGCCGCGCCAGGGCTGCCCGCGACCACGGCGACCTCGCCGTAGCTCATCGTCTGACCCCATTCGATGGACGTGATCGCCTGCAGTGCCGTGCGGTGGAACCCGTCGATCAGACGCCAGTCGAGCCGTACGTGCTCATCGAAGCGCACAGCGTCGCCAGCGAAGTAGTCATCGAGCAGATGCGCGAGCTCGTCGGCGGCGCCGGGATCCGGCACCGGCACCTCGCGCAGGCGAGCGGAGACGTCTTCGAGAAGCCAGGGAACGGAGGGGTCGACGGATTCGGAAAGGTCGAAGCGCACGATCCCCTCGTCGGAGAAGACCACGAGCGCGTCGCCGAACGGAGTGGGGGCGAAGTCGTAGCGGAACGTCATGACCCCATCCTGACGTGCGCCGCCGACGTGCGTGCACGCGAAGCCGTCAGTGGGGGAGAAGCTGCAGAACCGGCTCGCATGTGCAGGAAAAGTGGGCCAATCCGGTGAAACCCGCCCGGGATGCAGGGTCTGCGCGGCCTCGGAGCCTAGTCTGTCCATGTGTGGCGACGTGAAGAGAAAGCTGCGGATGCCGCGGCAGCGGAAGCCGCGATGAACCTCGGCGACCGGCAGGACGACCAGATGGCTATCGCGGTGTCGCACATCGCCGACGCCGAACGCACCAGACTGCGTGCCGAAGCCGCGGATCTCGGAGGCCCCTCGCCGCTGGTCACCTACCGCGACACGATCGAGGGCGGCATCGACATCTCCCGTGCGCATCCAGGGAGCCTGCCGCAGTTCATCACCGGCAGATCGACACTGCTCTCCAACCTGTTCCGAGATGAAGTGGGGCTGCGCACCGCCAGACTGGCCGCCGAGCGCATCACGGCGAAGCACACCGAGCTGCGCACCGTCCGCGGCATCGAGGCCGTGCATCTCGCTGTGGGCATCGCCGGCTGGCGCATCGGCGGCGCAGACTTCGCAGCGCCCGTGCTGCTGCGCCCGCTCGCCATCCGTCGCCACCACACCGACTTCGAGCTGAAGCTGCAGGGCGCCTTCATCGTCAATCCCGAACTCGTACGAGTGACCCGCGAGCACTTCGGCATCACCATCGACGCCGACGCGCTCGCCGCGCTCGCGTACGACGGCGGCATCTTCAAACCGCAACCGGTCATCGATCGTCTGCGCGCGGCGACCCAGTCCATCGACACGTTCACCGTGCTTCCGCGGCTCGTCGTGTCGACGTTCGCGGATGTCGGCGCAGCGATGACCCGCGACAGCCGCACGCTCGAGCATCCCCTCCTCAACGCCCTCGCCGGTCACGTCGCCGATCGCGAGCAGGTCACGGCAGCGCGCCCCGCGCCGCACATCACGAGCCCGGACGACCGCGCGCCGGCCTCCGACACGCTCCTGCTCGATGCCGATGCCGAGCAGGAATCGGTGCTCGCACGCATCTCGGCCGGCCATTCGATGGTGGTCGCAACGCTTCCCGGAACAGGCGGGACGCAGACGGTCATCAACGCGCTCGGCGAGCTGGTGCGCGCAGGAAAACGCGTGCTGGTCGTCTCGGCCCGGCGCTCGACGCTCGACGGCGTGCGCCACCGGCTGTCCGGCATCGCCCTCGACAGCCTGGCGGTCTCGCCCGCAGGGATCCGTCGCGACCTCGTCCGTGCGATCGGACGCAACGAGAAGGCCACCGCACCCAAGGTCAGCGACGTCGATGACGCGCTGGTGCGCCTTCGCACGGTGCTGCGCGACTACCGCAAGGCCCTCACGACCCCTGTCGCCGGGCTGGATGCATCGGTGCTCGATGCCACACGGCATCTCGCCAGGCTCGCCTCGCTCCCCACGCCGCCCACGACGTCGGCACGACTGAGCACCGCGACGCTGCGCGGTCTCGCGGGCGATCGCACTGCGGCCGCCGCTGCGCTCGTGCAAGCGGCCCGGCTCGGAGAGTTCCGCTTCGGGCCGAACGATTCGCCGTGGTACGGAGTGAGTTTCAGCAGCACGGAGGCCGCGCGGTCCGCGCATGAACTCGCCGGCAGGCTGCACGCCTCGAGCGTTCCCGCGCTGCTCGAGCGCGGCTACGAACTCATCTCGCAGACGCACATGCGTCCGTTCGCCACGATCGACGAGCTCGGCGAGTACCTGCGTCTGATCGAGGGGATCCGCGACTCGCTCGACAGGTTCAGCCCGACCGTGTTCGAACGCCCGCTCGGTGAGCTCATCCAGGCCCATGGCTCCCGTCGCGACTCGCCGGGCATGTCCGGCGCGAACCGGCGCAGGCTGCGGCGCCTGGCCAAGGAGTACGTGCGCCCCGGCGTGCACATCACCGAGATGCACGAGGCGCTGCTGCGCATTCAGCAGCAGCGCACGCAATGGCAGCGCTTCGTCGACGCCGGCGTCGCTCCAGAGATCCCGCTCGGCCTGTCGGACGTGTACGGATCCTGGCAGCGGGTGAGCGCCGAGCTCGCAGAGCTGGATGCCGCCCTCGGTCGTCGCGAGCCGTTGGCGTCGCTTCCGGTCGAACGGCTGGTGCGCACTCTTGCGGGCCTCGCGGCGCGCTCCGACGTGTTCGACAATCTCGTCGAGCGCGCGACGATCAGGGACACGCTCGCGACTCTCGGTCTCGAGCCGCTCCTCGCCGAGCTCTCGGTGCGTCACGTCGCAGAAGACCAGGTGGCGAACGAACTGGAGTTCGCCTGGTGGCAGTCGCTGCTCGAGCGCGCGCTGCAGGACGACCGTGCGCTCCTGGGGGCGAACACCGCCGTCGTCGACCGGCTCGAGCGCGATTTCCGTCTCGTGGATGAGGCTCATGCGTCGATGGCCGGCCCGCTTCTGGCCTGGCAACTGGCCAACCAGTGGCGAATCGCGATCGTCGACGAACCCGCCGAGTCCCAGAATCTTCGGCGTGCTCTCACTCAGGGCGTGCCCTCGACAGCCGAGATCGTCAGTGCCGCTCCGACCCTCATGAACGTGCTCGCCCCGGCGTGGATCTCCTCGCCGTACCAGGTGCCGGAGATCCCCGACTCGGTCGAGTTCGACACAGTGCTCCTGGTGGATGCCGCCGCGATCAACCTCGCCGAGGCGGCGCCGGCGATCCGCCGAGCGCGTCAGGTGGTCGCCTTCGGCGATCCGGTCACTCAGCGACCGACTCCGTTCCGGGTGGCCGTCGATGCCGACCGCGAGTGGGAGGCGGAGGTGCCGTTCGACGACGTCTCGGTGTTCGAACGCCTGGCGGAGCTGCTGCCTGTCATGACCCTCACCCGCAGTTATCGCGCCGGCGGTGAGGACCTGGCCGAGCTCATCAACGATGCGTTCTACGGCGGCGAGATCATCTCTCTGCCCTGGGCCGGTTCCTACCTCGGGCGAGGCAGTCTCACCGTCGACTACGTCGAGGGCGGAGTGGGCGCACCCGACCCCGTCTCGGGCGCCGTCGAGAGTCCGGACGCCGAGGTCGCCCGCGTTGTGACGCTAGTGGTGGAGCACGCCGTGCACCGCCCGTCCGAGTCGCTCATGGTGATCACTGCGAGTGCGCGTCATTCCGAGCGCGTGCGCGCGGCCGTGACCAGTGCATTCGCCGGTCGGTCGGATGTCGCCGACTTCGTCGGACGTGACACCGCGGAGCCGTTCGCGGTGCTCACACTCGAGGAGTCGGTCGCGGAGAGCCGCGACCGCGTGATCTTCTCCCTCGGGTACGGCCTCACCAAGCACGGTCGCGTGCTCAGCGACTTCGGCGATCTCTCCACGCCGGACGGCGAGCGGCTCCTGACGGTCGGGATGACCAGGGCGCGTCGTTCGATGGTGCTGGTCTCGTCCATCCGTCCTTCGTCGTTCGACGACGGGCGCCTCGAGCACGGAGCATCCACTCTGATGTCCATCCTCGGCGGGCTCGCGGCGCGGAGTCGCGATTCGCGCCTGGAGGACCTCGCCGACCCGCTCACGCTCGCCCTCGCGCGCGAGCTGCGCAGACTCGGCGCGTCGGTCGACGTGGACTATCGCGGTCTGCTGCCGCTGGTCGCCCAGCACGGTGGCAAGGCTGTCGTCATCGAATCCGATCCCGAATCCCGTGGGGAGTCGCTGCGTGAGACGCTGCGGCTTCGTCCGCATGTTCTGCGCCGACTCGGCTGGCACTATGTGCGCGTGCATGCGTTCGACCTCTACAGCGACCCCGTGACGGCGGCGTCGCGTATCGCTGCAGTGCTGGGCATCGCCGCGGATGCCGTGCGATCCGACACCGACACGCAGCCGATCGATCTTCCTGGCGATGCCTGACGAGAGAGCGCCGCAGCCGGAGCGTCAGCGCATCGTGCGGGTCCCTGGCAGCAGGCGTGCCCAGCTCACCCCCGCCCCTGATACCGACCCGTCGCCGGATGTCGTCACGAATGCGGCGCGCACCAGGAAATCCGATGGCGACGGCGGCCCCAACGACGCGCGCCTGCGCGACGACGTGCCCCCGCACTACTGACGCACGACAGCACGAAGCCCCCACCCCCGAAGGGATGAGGGCCTCGACAGCTGCTCCGGTCAGCTCAATGCGTCCCTGCGGAGTGCGTCGCGGATCTCGATGAGCAGTTCCTGCTCGGTCGGCAGCGTCTCCTCCTCGACGGCGGGGTTGCGCGCGGCCTGACGCTCCTTGTACTTGTTCATCGGGACGACGAACACGAAGTACACGACGAGCGCGACCGCGAGGAAGCTGATGATCGCCGAGATCAGCTCTCCGATCGGGAAGGTGACCTCCTGGCCGTAGATGCCGGTCATCTGGATGCCGACCTCTCCCGTCGCACCCGCGTCGAAGAACAGCGAGACGAGCGGGGTGATGATCGCGGAGACGACCGCGTTGACGATCGCGGTGAACGCACCGCCGATGACGACGGCCACGGCGAGATCGATGACATTGCCCTTGGTAATGAATTCCTTGAATCCCTGGAACATGGGAACCCCCATCTTTCGATGCTTACCTCAGGTCGAGGCTGGAGCCGCAGCAGGTGCCGGGTTGGCGCTCGTCGACGATTCCGATCTCGAGGATGCCGAAGATCCGGGCTTTCCACCAGAGCCACTCCGTGAGTCGGTGCGATAGAAGCCGGATCCGTTGAAGGTCACGCCGATGGAGCCGTACTGCTTCCGGAGCGGTCCGCCGCACTCAGGGCAGACGGTGAGGGCGTCATCGGAGAAGCTCTGGACGGCGTCGAACTGGTGGCGGCACGTGGTGCAGGCATAGGCATAGGTGGGCATATCGTCTCGGATGGATCAGTGTCGCGCTGGCGACAGGGTGAGGGTGCGAGTGGGGGTCACGACACCGGTGACCGGCTGGTCGTGCATCTCTCGCGGAAGGGAATCGAGTATCTCGGAATCATAAGTCACGGCGTACACCGGAGGACATTTCTGCATGGACCCGATGGTCTTGTCGAAATAGCCGCGACCCCAGCCCAGTCTCATGCCGGTGCCGTCGACCGCTGCCGCAGGGATGATCATGAGGTCGACGTCGTTCACCGCGATCGGGCCGAGCACCTCGCCGGTCGGCTCGGGAAGTCCGAACAATCCCTCGGCGACGTCGCCGGAGTCGTCCGCGACCGCCCAGTCCAGCAGCCCGTCGGCGCGGGTCACCGGCAGGAGGACACGGATGCCGCGTTGCACGGCCGCAGTGACGAACTCCCGGGTGCCCGGTTCCGTCGTCGCGGAGAGGAAGCAGGAGATCGACGAGGCGGAGTGCGCATCGACGAGAGCGTCGAGCTGTTCGCGGATGCCGGCGGCTGCGGCCTCGCGCTGACTGTCCGAGAGCAGCTGGCGGCGCTCGCGCAGCTCTGCACGCAGCGCGCGCTTCTCCTGCTCGATGTCGGTGGACATGCCTCGAGTCTACGTGTCGTGGCGATGACGGCCCCCGCTAAGCTGGCCTGATGGGACACCAGAAGATGAAGGCAGTGATTCCGGCAGCCGGCCTCGGCACGCGGTTCCTGCCCGCGACCAAGGCGATGCCGAAGGAAATGCTTCCGGTGGTGGACAAGCCGGCGATCCAGTACGTGGTCGAAGAGGCGGCTGCTGCGGGGATCGACGACATCCTCGTGATCATCGGTCGCAACAAGAACATGATCTCCAACCACTTCGACTCGGTGCCGGAGCTCGAGGTGAAGCTCACCGAGAAGGGCGACATGGCCCGCCTCGAGCGCGTCATGAAGTCCAGTGACCTCGCCGACATCCACTATCTGCGCCAGGGCGAGCCCAAGGGCCTCGGGCACGCGGTGCTGCGCGCCAAGGCGCACGTGGGCGACAGCTCGTTCGCGGTGCTCCTGGGCGACGACCTCATCGACGAGCGCGACGAGCTGCTGACCACCATGATCGAGATCAACGAGCGCACCGGCGCGACCGTCGTCGCGCTGATGGAGGTCGACCCGTCGAGCATCCACCTCTACGGCGCCGCAGCCGTCGAGCAGACCGACGAGACCGACATCGTCCGCGTCACCGGACTGGTGGAGAAGCCCGCCGCGGAGGACGCTCCGTCGAATCTCGCCATCATCGGCCGCTACATCCTGCCGGCCGCGGTGTTCCCGATCCTGGAGCGCACCGAGCCTGGCAAGGGCGGGGAGATCCAGCTCACCGATGCCCTGCAGGAGCTCGCCGCCGATTCGGAGGGACCAGGGGTGATCGGTGTGGTCTTCCGCGGACGCCGCTACGACACCGGCGACCGCGTCGACTACATCAAGGCGATCGTGCAGCTCGCCACCGACCGTGATGACCTCGGTGCCGAACTGCGACCGTGGCTGAAGGAATTCAGCGAGCGCCTCTAGGCGTTTCGGGGCGGGTATGCGCATGGACCTGCTGCAGGGGCACCGTCATGGTCCGGTCGAGCTTCGGCTCATCCGCAACCGCGACGCGCGCGTGCTGCAGCATGAGCTGCTGGACAATCGCGCGTGGCTGCAGCGGTGGGAGGCGACGATCCCTCACGGCACGGCGTCGTTCGACATGCGTCTCAGCATCCGCCGTCTGCTGCAGCAGTACCGCGACGGAGGGGGATACCCCTTCGTGATGGAGTACGACGGCGAGATCGCCGGCCAACTGAACATCTGGGGCGTCTCCCGCGGATCCCTCTGCTCGGCGACGATCGGCTACTGGGTCAGCGAGCGGTTCGCGGGCAAGGGCATCACGCCGACGGCCGTGGCGCTCGCGACCGATGCGGCGTTCAGGGAGTACGGACTGCATCGGATGGAGATCTGCATCCGTCCGGAGAACGAGGCCAGCCTGCGCGTCGTGCAGAAGCTGGGCTTCCGGTACGAGGGACTGCGGCGCCGCTACATCCACATCGACGGCGACTGGCGTGATCACTACGCCTTCGCGCTCACTCGCGAGGACGCCCCCGAGGGAGTGCTCGCGCGCTGGGTGAACGGACGCGTTCCACAGGACGCGGCGACGATTCCGCCGTCCGACCGCCTCCCGATCTGAGAATCATCGCGCTCCCGCGGCGACACGCGCCCTGAGTGAAGGGCAGGCGGCGCCCTGTCGCATACCGTTGTCCCTATGGATGGGCCGGTGCTGAGTGGGGGCGTGATCGTCCTCGTCGCCGTGCTGCTCTGGATGCTGTATCTGCTGCCGTCCTGGCGCGGGCGCTACCAGTACAACGCCGCAGAACGCAACGCGGTGCGGCTGAATCAGGCGCTGCGCGTGCTCGCGGAGACGAGCGAGACGCCGGCGGAGGTCCATCTCGAGTTGAACGCACGCACCGCACATGCGCAGCAGAAGCTTGCGAAGCGGCTGCAGTCGGAGAAGGAAGCGGTCGAACTCGTCCGGCTCCGCGAGGAGCTCGCCGCGACCAGGGCCGATCCCGTGGTGCGCCAGGCGCGTGCCAGGCGTCGTGTGCGCGTGACTGCCTCCGTGGTCCTGGTGATCGGTCTGTCCGTGGCAGGAACCGGTGTGTGGCAGGTCGTCACCGGCGGCGCCCAACTGCTGATCTGGGTGGGCGGCGCTCTCGCGCTCGTCGCTGCCGTGACACTGCAGAAGATGGCGTCCGTCGCCCGCCGCGCCGCACGGCGGCCCGCACCCGTCGTGGCCGATGAGGCGCCCGCACGGGTCTCGCCCCCGCTGCACGACCAGGGGCGCGCGTCGTGGACCCCGAGACGGCTTCCGGAGTCGATGGCGGCGGTGGCCGGGTCGGCCACGCAGATCGCGAGAGCGGAGATCGAGGCGCAGGAGCAACTGCGTCGCGCCGCGAGGGTGGCTGCGCTTCGCGTGCGCGCGGAGCAGATGGCGGCACCCGCCCCCGTCTCGCTGCCCGCTGCCGCGCAGACGACCTCTCCGTATGCGCGCATGGGCATCGTCGACGATCAAGAGATCGAACAGCACGTGCGGCAGCTTCTCGAACGGCGTGCCGCCGGTTGAACGGGCCGTCGGCGCAGGGCACCGTTCGAGCGTGATAATCTAGCTGAGGTTCACGGGCCTATGGCGCAGTTGGTAGCGCGCCTCGTTCGCATCGAGGAGGTCAGGGGTTCGAATCCCCTTAGGTCCACACTGTGTTGAGACAGTGAAGTACAGGCTCCGCTTCGGCGGGGCCTGTTCTGCTTCCCGGCTCGGATGCTCAGCTCGGCCGGCCGGCCTCCTGGATGATCTGCGCCACCACGTCGGCGTCGTAGTGGAAGACCACATCGTCGGGCGTCAGGCGCTCGAGGAACGGCACGACCCGCACGCGATCACGGTCGACGGTCATGACCGCGCCTCCGAAGCCGTCGATCGCTGACTCCTCCCGAGGATCCGCGAAAGCGCGCGACAGGTTCGTGACGCCGGGCGCCACGGTCACGGGCACGCCCGCGACGATCTCGGTGATCGGCAGGTGATAGTGACCGCTCAGGATGACGCGCACGTCCGTACCGCGCACGACATCGAGAAGCCTCCGACCGTCGTGCTCATCCAGGGCAAGCGCCTGCAGCAGATCGGTCTGCGCGCGCAGCGGAGGGTGATGCACGACCACGACCGTGCCGTGCGCCGCCGGCTCGGCGATGGCCTCCTCCAAGAACAGGAGCTGCTCGGGCTCCAGCGTGCCGTAGCCCGCACCCGGCACCGAGCTGTCCAGCACCACGACCCGCCAGCCGTCCTGGTCGACGACGGATGCCACGGGACGGTCGAGGTCGATTCCGGGCGACGGCCGCTCATCGGCATCCGGTTGCCCGTCGCCCAGCACCGCGCGGAAGGCATCGCGCCGATCGTGATTGCCCATCGCGAAGACCGCACGAGCTCCTCGGGCGAAGGCCCACGGAGTGACAGCATCCCGAATCCGGATGTACGACTCCTCGGAGCCGTCCTGGCTGACGTCGCCGGAGACGACGACGAGATCGAACGTGAGGTGCCCGACATGGGAGAGGGCACGCCGAAGGTGCTCGGCCGTGTCGACCACGCCGTAGTGCCGGCCGCCGTCGCCGGAGAAGTGCGTGTCGCTGAGGTGCAGGATGCGGAGTGCGCTCATGCAAGACACTCTTGCAGGATCATGCGCTCAGCCCAAGGATCTAGCCCAGCAGCAATGTCGCGATCAGCAGCACTGGTACGCACCCCAGGGTCGTGATGAACACGGTGTCGCGTGATATCGATTCGCCGATGTCGTAGCGCTGCGAGTAGTTGAACACGTTCTGCGCCGTCGGAAGCGCCGCGAGCACGACGACGATCAGCACCTCGTGGGCGGACAGCCCGAACACGAACTGGGCGACGACCCACGCGACCACTGGCATCACCAGAAGCTTCAGCACGCTGGCGAGCAGCACGTCGCGGCGGTGCCCGGCGGAACCGAGGACGCGTTGCCCGTGCAGGGAGATGCCGTAGCTGATCAGCAGCACCGGCACACAGGCGTTCGCGAGCAGGACGGCCGGTTCCATCACGATCGCCGGCAGCTCGACGCCGAGCACGGAGACCAGGGTTCCCGCCGCCGAACCGAGGATGATCGGATTCGTCGCCGTGCGGACGAACGTGCGCCACACCGAACTCCTGCCACTCGTCACGGCGTCGAGGATCGTCAGCGAGATGGGGGTGAACACCAGCAGCTGCAGCAGGATGACGGGCGCCGGGTACGCTGCGCTGCCGAGAAGATAGAGCGACAGCGGGATGCCGATGTTGTTGGAGTTCACCTGACCGGCGGAGAGAGCACCGATCACGGTCTCGCCGACGTCGCGTTTCCAGATCAGCGTCGCGACGAGCCAGTACATCCCGATCACGACCACTGCCGCGATCGCGGACACCGGCAGCAATGACGAGAACAGCACCCTCGCATCCGCCTGCGCGAGCACCGTGAACAGCAGGAACGGTGAGAGGACGAAGAAGGTCAGGCGACCGAGCACATGGCGGGCGTGCTCACCGAGCAGGTCGATGCGTCCGACGATGTACCCGACGGCGATGGCGAGTCCCACGACGACGAATCCGGTGAGAGTATCGAGCACCCTTAGAGCGTAGTGCTCGCTGTGTCCATCCAGCGGGGCGAAGCCGCCGTTTTTTCCGCCTCACCGGGTAATTTGACTTCCCTGTGGAACCGGCTATGGTCATGGGTTACACCCGCCAGCCGAACGAGAGGGGAAGCGAGTCCCGATGTCAGGAAAGACACCCAACGCAAAAGCAGGAAAGAAGGCTGCGCAGTCGTCGCTGAAGGAGAAACGAGCGGCGAAGCGTGCGAAGCAGGAACCGGCCACGTTCCTCAAGCCCCGCAAGGGCGCGAACGGCTGATCGGAGACTGGGCCGGTTCCTGTGGAGGGGGTCGTCGGGCGGGTGGCCCGGTGGCCCCCTCCACCCCTGTCGGAGAACGGGCGGATTCCCAGCCGGCGGCGCGCTGCTCTGAGGCGGAGCCGTCAGGCGCCCGCTCGGCCCTGCAGCCTCCTCGCGAGCTCCTGTGCCGTCTCGTCGACCGCAGTCGCAAGCACCGAGACGTCGCGGTGCGTGTCCGGATCCTCCGGCCACGTCACCGCGACGGCGGCGACAGGCCATCCGGAGCGGTCGATGACGGCGACGCCGACCGACGACAGGCCGGTGCTGACCTGGCCGTCCTCCGTGGCGAAGCCGGCCGCACGGATGGTGCGCAGCAGCTCGCGCAGCTCCTTCGGGCGCGTGGGACCGAGGCCTGTGCGCGAGGGGAACGCCGACGCATCGGGGTACAGTGCGCGCACCTGTTCGCGGGGGAGCGCGGCCAGCATCGCGCGGCCGGTCGCGGTGAGGTGCGCCG
Source organism: Microbacterium shaanxiense (assembly GCF_054779995.1). Taxonomy (NCBI): domain Bacteria; kingdom Bacillati; phylum Actinomycetota; class Actinomycetes; order Micrococcales; family Microbacteriaceae; genus Microbacterium; species Microbacterium shaanxiense. The sequence goes on from NZ_BAAGXE010000005.1 coordinate 138,297, forward strand.
GGAGCCGCACTCCGACATCGGTCACGAGCGCCGGCCGCCGCGGAGCGCGCTCCTCGACGATGTACAGCACATCGCTTCCGCTCATCACCGCGAGGTGCGCGCTCTCGCCGACACGGTCGGCCAGAGCAGCGATGAGCGGCCTGCCGAGACGCGCGAGAGGCTGCTGGCGGGCGTAGCCGCCGGCGAGCTCGAAGGCGGAGGCGCCGAGGCCCCAGCGTCGTTCTTCGCGCAGGTGCAGCACGAACCCGTGCGCGGCGAGGGTCGTGAGCAGATGGTAGACCGTCGACCGGGGCAGGTCGAGGTCGCGGGCGATGGCGGATGCCGCGACGGGAGCGGTCCGCGCGGCCAGATGACGCAGAATGCGCAGCGTGTGCTCGGCGGCAGGAACCTGCGGGCCGCCGCTGTCTGGTATCACAGACACAGGATGTCACGGATGCCCGCGCGTCGCCATCGTCGGGGTGTGGAATCAAGGCATGACTGAATCCGTTCTCGTCGGCGCTGCGCCGCTCTCACCCGCAGAAGTCGTCGCGGTCGCCCGGCAGGGTGCGCGCATCACTCTGGACGAGTCGGCTCTCGACCGTGTCGCCGAGACGCGAGGCGTGATCGACGCGCTCGCCGCGGATCCGCACCCGCACTACGGCGTGTCGACCGGGTTCGGTGCGCTCGCGACCACATTCATCGCGCCGGAGCGCCGTCACCAGCTGCAGGCGAGCCTTATCCGCTCTCATGCAGCAGGCACGGGCGTCGAAGTCGAGCGCGAGGTCGTCCGCGCCCTTCAGCTGCTGCGCCTGCAGACACTCGCCTCCGGGCGCACGGGTGTCCGACCGGTCGTGGCGGAGACCTACGCGGCCATGCTGAACGCGGGCATCACCCCGGTGGTGCGCGAGTACGGCTCCCTCGGCTGCTCAGGGGACCTCGCACCTCTCGCGCACATCGCGCTCGCCGCGATCGGCGAAGGCGATGTCCATGATGCGTCCGGTGCCCTCGTCCCGGCATCCGCCGCCCTCGCCGCCGGCGGCATCGCGCCCCTCGTGCTGGTCGAGAAGGAAGGCCTCGCACTGATCAACGGCACCGACGGGATGCTGGGGATGCTGCTGCTCGCGCTGCACGAGCTCGAGATGCTGCTCACGACCGCCGACCTCGCCGCGGCGATGTCGATCGAGAGCCAGCTCGGGACGGACGCCGTGTTCTCCGCCGATCTGATGGCACTGCGTCCGCAGACCGGGCAGACGGAGTCGGCGGCGAACCTGCGTTCGTTCCTGGCCGCATCTCCCATGGTCGCCAGCCACGCGGGGCCGGAGGACGGACGTGTGCAGGACGCCTATTCGCTGCGCTGCTCGCCGCAGGTGCACGGCGCCGCCCGCGACACCATGGCGCACGCATCGACGATCGCCTCCCGCGAACTCGCGAGCGTCATCGACAACCCCGTCATCACGGTGGACGGGCGCATCGAGTCGAACGGCAACTTCCACGGGGCGCCCGTCGCCGCAGTGCTCGACTTCCTCGCGATCAGCGTCGCCGACGTCGCGAGCGTGTCCGAGCGCCGCACCGACCGGGCGCTCGACCCGGCGCGCAGCCGCGGCCTCCCGCCGTTCCTCGCACACGAGGTGGGGGTCGATTCCGGGCTGATGATCGCCCAGTACGCGGCGGCGGGGATCGTCTCCGAGCTGAAGCGCCTCGCCGTTCCGGCATCCGTCGATTCGATCCCGTCGTCCGCCATGCAGGAGGATCACGTGTCGATGGGGTGGGCGGCCGCGCGAAAGCTCCGCCGGGCGATCGACGGACTCACCCGTGTGCTCGCGATCGAGGTGCTCACTGGTGCACGCGCCCTCGACCTGCGGGCGCCACTGCAGGCTGGCCCTGCCACTGCAGCGGTGCGCGACCTGGTGCGCACCGTCGCCGAAGGGCCGGGGCCCGATCGCTTCCTCTCGCCCGAGATCGAAGCCGTCACCGAACTCGTCCGATCGGGCGCCGTCGCCCGGACAGCGAAGGAGAACGCACATGCCTGAGATCCACGCAGCCAGAGGCGCTGAGCGCACCGCGAAGAGCTGGGGTGCCGAGGCGGCCAAGCGGATGCTGATGAACAACCTCGATCCGGAGGTCGCCGAGCACCCGGAGGACCTCGTCGTGTACGGCGGCACAGGCCGCGCCGCGCGATCGTGGGAGGCATACGACGCGATCGTCCGCACCCTCGACGAGCTCGAGCCTGACGAGACGCTGCTCGTGCAGTCCGGCAAGCCGGTCGGTGTGTTCCGCACCAACGAATGGGCACCGCGCGTGCTGATCGCGAACTCGAACCTCGTTGGCGATTGGGCCACCTGGCCGGAGTTCCGCCGGCTCGAGGCGCTCGGGCTCACGATGTACGGGCAGATGACCGCCGGATCCTGGATCTACATCGGCACGCAGGGGATCCTGCAGGGCACGTACGAGACCTTCGCGGCGGTCGCTCGCTCGCTGGGGTGCGAATCCCTCGCCGGCACCCTCACGCTCACCGCCGGCGCCGGTGGCATGGGCGGTGCGCAGCCGCTGGCCGTCACGATGAACGAGGGCGTCGTCCTCATCGTCGACGTCGACGAGACGCGCCTCGCCCGTCGTGTCGACCACGGATACCTCGATGAGCTCGCCGCCGACCTCGATGCGGCGGTCACCCGCGTCCTCGCGGCGAAGGAGGCAGGGGAGGCGCTCTCGGTGGGTGTGGTCGGCAACGCCGCCGAGGTCTTCCCCGAACTGCTGCGACGCGGCGTGCCGATCGACGTCGTGACCGATCAGACCAGCGCGCACGACCCGCTGGCCTACCTGCCGACCGGCATCCCTGTCGCGGAGTGGAAGGCCGCCGCCGAGCGGGATCCGGAGGAATTCACCCGCCGATCGCGCGAATCGATGGCTCAGCATGTGGCGGCGATGGTGGGATTCCAGGATGCCGGGGCGGCGGTGTTCGACTACGGCAACTCCATCCGACGGGAGGCCGAGCTGGGCGGGTTCGAGCGTGCCTTCGAGTTCCCCGGCTTCGTACCGGCCTACATCCGCCCGCAGTTCGAGGAGGGCAGAGGACCCTTCCGCTGGGTGGCGCTGTCGGGACATCCCGAGGACATCCGCCGGACCGACAGGGCCATCGCTGAACTGTTCCCCGAAGACACCGCGCTGCACCGCTGGCTGGCGAAGGCAGGCGAGAAGGTGCACTTCGAGGGACTACCCGCCCGCATCTGCTGGCTGGGGTACAAGGAACGTCACCTCGCGGGCCTGAAGTTCAACGAGATGGTCGCGTCGGGCGAACTGACGGCGCCGATCGTGATCGGCCGGGACCACCTCGACGCGGGTTCCGTCGCGTCTCCCTACCGCGAGACCGAGGCGATGAAGGACGGTTCGGATGCGATCGCGGACTGGCCGCTTTTGAACGCACTGCTCAACACCGCATCCGGTGCCTCCTGGGTCTCGCTGCACCACGGCGGCGGCGTCGGCATCGGGCGCAGCATCCATGCCGGTCAGGTGTGCGTCGCGGACGGCACGGCCCTCGCCGCCGAGAAGCTCGAAAGAGTGCTGACCAACGACCCGGGCACGGGCGTCATGCGTCATGTCGATGCCGGGTACGAGCATGCACGCGACATCGCCCGCGAGCGTGGCCTGAAGGTGCCGATGCCATGAGCACGCTCATCACGAACATCGGGGAGCTGACGACGAACGCCGACGACGGCACGTTGCACGCGGCCGCTGTGCTGCTCGAGGACGGCAGGGTCGCCTGGGTGGGGCGGGCCGTCGACGCGCCCGCCGCGGCAGAGATCGTCGACGCCGCCGGCCGCGCGGTGATCCCCGGATTCGTGGACAGCCACAGTCACATCGTCTTCGGCGGGGACCGCGCCGCCGAGTTCGAGGCGCGGATGGCGGGACAGAAGTATGCCGCAGGCGGCATCCGTTCCACCGTCGCCGCCACCAGAGCCGCGAGCGACGAGGAGTTGCGTGCGCGTCTGCGGGGATTCGTCGACGAGATGCATGCGCAGGGCACGACGACGATCGAGATCAAGAGCGGGTACGGGCTCGACATCGACACCGAGCAGCGGCTCGTGCGGCTCGCCGCCGAGGTCACCGATGAGGTGACGTTCCTCGGCGCGCACGTGGTGCCGGCGGAGTACGCCGACGATCCGGACGCCTACGTCGACCTCGTCACGGGCCCGATGCTGGATGCCTGCGCACCGCACGCCCGCTGGATAGACGTCTTCTGCGAGACGGGCGCGTTCACGGTCGAGCAGTCCCGGCGGGTGCTCGAGGCGGGGATCGCGCGCGGATTGGCCCCGCGGGTGCACGCGAGCCAGCTCGGTCCTGGAGGCGGCGTGCGGCTCGCGATCGAACTGGGTGCGGCATCCGTCGATCACGGGACATACCTGACCGACGAGGACGTCGCCGCGCTGGCGGCGTCGGACACGGTGCTCACCCTGCTGCCCGGCGTGGAGTTCTCCACGCGGCAGCCGTATCCCGATGCGCGCCGGCTCATCGACGTCGGCGTCACGGTCGCGCTCGCCTGCGACACGAATCCCGGCTCGAGCTTCACCTCCTCGATGCCGTTCTGCATCGCGGTCGCCGTGCGCGACATGGGCATGACACCCGCGGAAGCTCTGTGGGCGGCGACGGCCGGGGGAGCGCGCGCGTTGCGCCGGAGCGACGTCGGGCTCATCGCCCCCGGCGCCCGCGCAGACCTCGTGATGCTCGAGGCCCCGAGCCACGTTCATCTCTCCTACCGCCCCGGTGTGCCGCTTATCCGCGCCGTGTGGAAGGACGGCACGATCGTCTAGGCGGTGACTGGCACCGCCGACCACTCGATCGCCGCGCACGTCAGCATGCCGAACAGTGCCACCGCGGCCATGGCGAGCATGAGCACGGCCATGATCCGCAGCCGACGCTCGCGGTCATCCACCGTCCAGCGGCTCACCAGCAATGCGGCGTACAGCACGATCACGAGGATCGCGGTGATCCACGCCACTGGAGCTGACCGACGGGGATCCACGACCGTGAGTAGGCTCAGCGGCACGAGGCAGATCAGCCCGAACAGGCCGGCGACGACGATCCAGATCGTGCCGTCCGAAGAGCGCAGTGCCGGCTGGTTCGCCATGCGCGTCGGGTCGTGGCGCTCGTCTCGTCGCCGCCATGGCGCGTCCACGATGATCACCCCGATCCGCGATCTACTCCTCGTCGAACCGTGCACGCAGCATCTGCTTGCCCTGCTCGCCCGCCTTGGACTCGGGTGTCGCATTCATGAATCTCTCCTTCGGTTGATGACCTCAGGATCGACCACGTCTCCCGGACTCTGAAGGGGGTGGAATCTTCGCGCCCGCAGGCGTATCGTCAGCGTGCGCGGCCCGAGCGCAGAGCCCTGCCAGCGAGCAGTTCCAGCACGCACAGCGCGGCTAGGCGCACGGTGCGTCCGTCCTCCGCGTCGGCCGTGGCATCGACCTCCGCGATGTCGGCGCTCACGACCCTCGCATCCGACGACACCGCCCGTGCGAGCGCGCGCAGCTCCCATGCCTGGAGTCCGCCGGGCACGCTCGCCGGGCATCCCGGCGCGACGGAGCGATCGCACACGTCCACGTCGATGTCGAGGTGGATGCGGCCGGCTCCGGCACCGGCGATCTCCAGGGCCTCGGCGGCGACGTCGTCGACCCCTCGCCGGCGCAGCTCGTCGATCGTGATCACTCTGATGCCCCAGTCAGCCGCCCGGCGCGCGTAGGCCGCGGAGTTCGCGAAGTCGGCGATCCCGATCTGCACGATCCGCGTCGGATCGATCCGTTCGGTCGGAACGTTCGAACCGGCGGGGGTGTCCTCCACGAGTCGTCGCACCGGCGTGCCGTTCGAGACGCCGTCGCGCAGATCGAAGTGGGCGTCGAACGTGATGAGACCGGATGCCGCGGCACCGAGCGCGACCGGATACGTGAGGGAGTTGTCGCCACCGAGAGCGATCACGAACGCGGGCGCGAGCTCGCGCACCCGTGCGATGACGGCCGCTTCGCCCCGATCGCCGTCCGGCTCGTCGACGTCGCCGGCATCCCGGATCCGGAGGACGGCTTCGAGATCGACGACAGGCGGACCCATCAAGGTCGGACTGTACCGCCGAAGGGCCTCGCGCACGGCACCGGGGGTCGCGTGCGCGCCGGTGGGGGAGAGCGATGTCCGCCAGGTGGGAACGCCGAGGATCACGGCATCCGCCGACGGCTCGAACTCGGACCAGGCGCCCGCGCGGGGCCACAGAGGATCGTTCGACAGTGCCATGTCAGACTCCAGGGATCAGGGCGTGCGCGATCGCGAAGATCGCCAGGCCGGCGAGTGCGCCGACCACGGTGCCGTTCAGACGGATGTACTGCAGATCGCGTCCGACCATCAGCTCGATCTTCTCGGTCGTCTCGGCGGGATCCCACCGCTCCACCGTGTCGGTGATGATCGAGGCGATGTCGTGCCGGTAGCGATCGACGAGGAACACCGCGGCATCGGACACCCATGTGTCGACGCGGGTCTGCAGCGCGGCATCCGTCGTCATACGCTCCCCGACCTCCTGCAGTGCCTGTGCCGCGCGCAGCCGGAGTCCGCTCGAGGGGTCGGCGAGTGCTGTCAGCAGCCCGGCCTTGGCGGTGTTCCATGCTTCGGCGGCCAGAGCGCCCACGCGCGGACTGTCGAACAGCGACGCCTTGGCGTTCTCGAGCTTCGCGCGCGTGGCCGGATCGTTCTGCAGGTTGTCGGCGAGACGGGCCAGGTAGCCGTCGATCGCGAGGCGTGCCGGATGCTGCGGATCGTCCTGCACGGCGTGCACGAACTTGACCGCCTCGTGATACACGGTGTCGTCGACGAAGCGGTGCGCGAGTCGGGGCACCCAGGAGGGGAGGCGGCGCGAGACCAGACCGGTGAAGGACTCGGCGTTCGAGTCCAACCAGGTCGCGATGCTGTCGGCGGCGAGATCCACCGCGCCGTGATGGGCGTCGGCGTCGACGATCTTCTCGAGCCACACGCCCGCAGGAGGTCCCCATTCCGGTTGCACCAGGTGCTCGCGGGCGAGATCGGTGATGAGGTCGCGCACGTCGTCGTCGCTGAGCGCGTTCAGCACGGCGGTGGCGATCGTCGCGCCCTCGGCGGCGACGCGTTCGGCATGAGGCTTCTGCTGCAGCCACTCGCCCGCGCGCCTGGCGATCGCCGTCGTGGCGAGCTTGGTGCGCACGACATCGGCCGCGAGGAAGTTCGTCTCGACGAACTCGCCGAGTGTGCGACCGATCTCGTCTTTGCGATTGGGGATGATCGCCGTGTGCGGGATGGGCAGGCCGAGGGGGCGCCGGAACAGCGCGGTGACGGCGAACCAGTCGGCGAGCGCGCCGACCATGCCGCCCTCGGCGGCCGCACGCACATAGCCGAGCCAGCCCAGGCGCTCCTGGAACGCGAAGGCGAAGACGAACACGACCGCCATGAACACGAGCGCGCCGATCGCGATCGCCTTCATACGGCGAAGGGCCCGCAGACGCTCCTGGTCGGCGGGGGACAGCAGGGCCATGGGAGTGCGCAGCATGTGTGTCATCCTCGCACGCGCGAGCCGCGCATCGCCCGACCGGGGTAGCCTCGAATCGTGATCGAAGACATCAAGAAGCGTGCTCTGCACCGCACCAGCATCCTCGAAGGTCAGCTGCGCGGGGTCGCCAGGATGATCGAGAACGAGGAGTACTGCATGGACATCATCACGCAGTCCCGTGCGATCCAGAAGTCCCTGGAGTCCCTCAACCGCCTGCTGCTCGAGAACCACCTGCGAACACATGTGACCCACATGTTCGAAGAAGGCGGCGAAGAGCGCGAGCAGGCGGTCGGAGAGCTGCTGAAGGCATTCGAGTTCGACCGGAAGTAGACCGCCGCTAGCCCTCGAGCGGACCGAGCAGTGCGCTCGCCGCGGTCGAGTGCGCCGACTCGGGATCAGACGGGTGGAACATTCCCGCCAGCACATCGCGATACAGCCGCGAGAGCTCGTTGGAGGAGAAGTACGAGCCGCCACCGGCGGTGAGGATCGCCTGATCGACGACGTGCTTCGCCATCACGACCGCCCGGTGCTTGGCGCCGGACAGCAGCGTGAACCAGCGGGCGCCGTTGTCGGCCTGCTCGTCGACGTCGCGCGCGAGGGCGGCGATCTGCGGGGGGAGCGCGTCGTACACGAGGCTCATCTCCGCGATGCGCCACCGGATGTCGGGATCCTGGGCGTACGTCAGCCCGGTCTTCTTCGAGGTGCGCTTCTGCACGGTCTCCACCGCGAGATCCAATGCACGGCGGGCGATGCCCGTGTACACCGATGCGAGCAGCAGTTCGAAGACGCTGAAGATGCCGAAGATGATCGGGTCGGGGCTCGGACCAGGATCGATACGCCGTACCACGTGCTCTGCCGAAGCGCGTGCGCCGTCCAGCCGGGTGGTGCGGCTCTGCGTCGCGCGCATGCCGAGGGTGTCCCAGTCGTCGCTCGTCATGACGGCGTCGGTACGGTCGATGAACGCGAACACCAGCTTCGGTGCGTCGCTACTCGTGGTGTCGAGTCCGTGCAGGCCCAGCTTGGTCCACACCGGGGCGAGCGAGGTGAAGATCTTCGTCCCGGTGAACGCGTAACCGCCGTCCTCCTGCGGTACCGCGGCCGTGTCGCTGCCGAACAGCACCAGGTCGTTGCCGCCCTCGCCGATCCCGAACGCGAAGACCTCGCCGCGGACAGCGCCGTCCTGCACGAACTCCATGCCGGGCACTCCACGGTCGCTGAACACCTTCGCCACGCCGGTCCACACCAGGTGCATGTTGATCGCGAGAGCCGTGGCCGGCGCCGCGGTCGCAAGACGCTGCTGCAGCACAGCGGCCTGCTCGAGGCTGAGACCCGCGCCGCCGCGCTCGAGAGGGACGAGGATCCTCAGGTATCCGGCATCCCGCAGATCGTCCAGATCCTGCTCGGGGAACGTGTTCTCCCTGTCATGGATCGGTGCGCGCTCGCGGATGCGCGCGAGCAGGTCGTCGGGCAGGAACTCTGCGGGGTCGAAGGTCATGACAGTGCCTCCAGCAATTGGCGGATGGTCTCATCTGGCTTGTCCCGGTGCGGGGAATGGCCGGCCCCCGCGACGATCGACATCGAGATCTTCTCGTTCGATGCGAGCACGGCGTCGGCGGTCTTGCCGGTGAACAGGCTGTACACCTCGGGGTCGGCGCCGATGATGTGCGTCCGGACGGCAAGGCGACCGGCATCCGCCCGCACGTCCCACGGCTGGTTCTGCGCGCTCGTCTGCTCGACCGCCCATCTGCTCCCTCGCGTGACGGCGTCGATCTTCAGCTCCAGGTCCTGCGGATGCCAGTGCGGATGCTCCTCCCGCACGACCTCGATCCGGTTGTCGGCGAACGCGCGCTCCTGGCTGCGACGCACGATCGAGGCGTCCTTCCCGTCGACGAGGACGGCCGGGTCGATGAGGACGAGCCTGCTCGCCCAGCGAGGATCGGATGCCGCGGCCACGGTGCTCGCTGCGCCACCGAGCGAATGCCCGATGACCGCATCCCATGCGCCGCCGCGGGCGGGGGCGAGGGGAGCGAGGTCGGCGGCATAGGCGCCCACGGTGTAGTCGAGCGTGCGCGGGGCGTCGCCGTGGCCGCGCAGGTCTATCGCGACGGCATGCCAACCGGCATCGGCGAGCGCGTCGCCCAACCGCCACATGAGTGCGCCGGAGGAGCCGAGACCGTGCACCAGCAGGGCGGTGCTGTCGGCGTCGGGATCGCCCCAGGAGAGCCGGGGGAGCTGGACGGGAGCAGGCATGCTCTCAGCCTACGAGTGATCAGTCGATGGGCGGCATGTCCGCGGCGATCGTGAGCACGCGCTCGGCCGCGATGTGCCCTGCCGACAGGCGCTCGGCGAGCGGCTTGCCCTCGAGCGTCGCCGCGAGGAACCCGCTCGCGAACGCGTCGCCGGCACCGACCGGCTCGACGACATCGACCACCGGCGCGGGGACGAAGACCGGGGCGGCATCACCGTGGAAGGCCGTGGCGCCCACGTCTCCGTCCTTCACGACGAGCAGGTCGCAGTCCGGTAGGAAGGCGCGGATCTCCTCCGCCGTCGACGTGCCCCAGATGCGCTCGGCCTCGTCGCGGCCGACCAGCGTGATGTCGGCGGCGTTCGCCAGCCGTGCCAGGGTGGCCGCGGCATCCTCCATCGACCACAGAGCGCGACGGTCGTTCACGTCGAACGAGACCAGCGCACCTGCGGCGCGTGCGTCGTCGAACAGCCGATCGACCATGTCGCGGGTGGACGGCGAGAGTGCGGGGGTGATGCCGGTGGTGTGCACGATCCGCACACCGGCGAGTCGCTCTGCGGACAGCATCCCCGGCGCCATGCGCGAGGCGGCGGAACCGCGTCGGTAGTAGTAGACGGATGAGCCCTCAGCGGCCGGATCCTTGAACATCACGCCGGTGGGGGCATCCTGGTCGAGCTCGACCCACAGTTCGATGCCGCGCCGGGTCAGCTCCGATGAGATGCGAACGCCGAGCGGATCGTCGCCGAGGCGGGACGCCCAGACCGCGCGGTGGCCGGCGGCGGCGAGACCGGCGGTCACGTTCGACTCGGCGCCGGCGAGACCGAGGGAGGCTTCGTGCGCGTCGGAGAGCGCAGCATCCGTCGGGGTGATCAATGCCATCGTCTCGCCGATGCACACGACCTCGGGTGCCTGATCGGAAGTGCGTGCGCCGGGAAGGGAAGGGATGCTCATGAAGGGGTGACCGCCACTGGTTCGGTGTCAGGGAAAGGACTGGGATCGCGATCGCGCAGATCGGGCAGAGCCCGGACGAAGATCACGGAGACCATCACACCGACGATAGCGAACAGCACCGCTGCGAGATACGCGCCCTGCGGCCCGCCGGTGCCGTCGACCAGGAATCCGGCGATGGCCGAACCCGCTGCGGCACCGATCAGCTGGCCTGTTCCTGCCCACCCGAACGCCTCGGCGGTCTCACTGAACTTCACGCTCGCGGTGGTGATGGCGAAGAGCACGGCGAGCGCGGGAGCGATGCCGAGTCCCGCGAGGAAGAGCGCGCCGCCCAGCCAATAGGCGTTGAGCATGACCATGGTGAGCGTCAGGCCCACCGTGACGATGATCAGGCGCCGGGCCATGGCCCACGGTCCGATCGGGATGTGCCCGAAGGACAGTCCGCCCACGAGGCTGCCGCACGCGAAGACGCCGAGCACGACGCCGGCCTCGAGGCTGCCGTGCTCGAAGGTGGCGACGACGCCGACCTCGACGGCCGAGCATGCACCGATCACGAGGAAGCCGATCAGCGTGGCGAGCGCCACAGGAGGCTTGAGGAGCACGCGACCCAGAGCCCGGCGGCTGCGCGGGATGCGCACGCGTCCCACCTCAGGGCTGAGGATGAACCAGCCGCAGCCGAGCACCAGGACGATCGCGACGAGGATGAGTCCCTCCGTCGTCCCGACCTGGGTGGAGACGAGGGTGATGACCACCGGCGCGAGGATCCAGATGATCTCCTGCAGAGAGGCGTCGAGAGAGAACAGCGGCGTCAGCTGCGAGGAGTTGACCAGCTTCGGGTAGATGGTGCGCACCGCCGATTGGATCGGCGGGGTCGACAGGCCCGCGATGAGTCCGAACGCCATGTACCCGGCGAGGTTCAGCGGCAGGAGGCCGAGGGCGAGTACCGCGAGGGTGCAGACCGCGGCGGTCAGGGTGAGCACCCTGCGCATGCCCCATGCGCCCATCCAGCGGCTCGTGACGGGCCCGGAGACGGCCTGGCCGACCGACGTCGCGGCGAGTACGAGGCCGGCGGCGCCGTACGACCCGGTCTGCTGCTCGACATGCAGCAGGATCGCCAGCGATGCCATGCCGCTGGGGAAGCGCGCCGTCAGCTGTGCGGCGATCATGCGCCCCACGCCAGGGGTGCGAAGAAGGTCCCGATATCCCGCCACGGCACAACGCTACCCGGGTCATGAGAGGTGTGGTGCGGGGTCGTCTTCACGACACGCCGCGACACGCCGAAGAGCGCTCTCCACAGGAAATCGGATGTCGGAACCCCCGGGTAGCGTGCGACCTGTGGATGGATCTCTGGCGGCGACCTGAGAACCGCGAGATCATGCGCTTCGCGACCCTCGAAAAGAGTTCGCGATCTGTGGATGAAACGGTGGACAACCTGTGTTGTATCAGTGGAGAGCGGTGGAAAACTACACGGATGTAACTACTAGCCCTTGTGGTCACCCGCAATGTCCGTACCTATATGTAGTATTGAACTCCCGGCGGGGGGTCTGCCGGAGAATTCTGATCTGAGGGGAAAACAAATGTCGATCACGGTCTACACCAAGCCTTCGTGCGTGCAGTGCAACGCGACGTATCGTGCGCTGGATGCCAAGGGCATCGAATACGAGATTCACGACCTCTCCGAAGACGCTTCGGCGCTCGAGCAGGTCAAGGCACTGGGCTACATGCAGGCGCCTGTCGTCGTCACCGACGAGGACCACTGGTCGGGTTTCCGTCCCGACAAGATCGACGCCCTCGCCTCCCGTCTGGCATAGGGCCTTCCACCGATCGCCGGAGCGAAAGGGGTGAGTCATGACAGCAGTCGCGACGACCGCGCCGCTCCTGGTCTACTTCTCCAGCACCTCGGGCAACACGGCCAGGTTCATCGAGAAGCTCGGACTGCCGGCGCGGCGTATTCCGCTGCATCGGGGTGACGGCGACCTCACGGTCGATGAGCCCTTCGTGCTCGTCACTCCCACATACGGCGGAGGCCAGGGGCGTGGTGAGGAGAAGGGCGCTGTACCCAAGCAGGTCATCCGGTTCCTCAACGACGAGCGAAACCGGCAGAACATCCGCGGAGTGATATCCGCAGGAAACACCAACTTCGGCGACTCCTTCGGGGCCGCCGGTGACATCATCAGCCGCAAGTGTCATGTGCCGCACTTGTACCGGTTCGAAGTATTCGGCACGCAGGACGACGTAGATCGCGTGAGCGACGGATTGGAACGATGGTGGGTACTGCAGTTGAAGAAGGCACTGTGACCGAGCAGGCCGCATTCAAGGCGAACGCAGCATACGAGGGCCTCGATTATCACGCTCTCAACGCGATGCTGAACCTCTACGACGCGGACGGCAAGATCCAGTTCGACGCCGACAAGCGTGCAGCGCGGGAGTACTTCCTGCAGCACGTGAACCAGAACACGGTGTTCTTCCACTCCCTCAAGGAGCGTCTCGACTACCTGGTCGAGAAGGAGTACTACGACGGCTCCCTGCTGGAGAAGTACTCGCACGAGTTCGTCCAGAAGCTCAACGACCTCGCCTACGACAAGAAGTTCCGCTTCGAGACGTTCCTCGGCGCGTTCAAGTACTACACCAGCTACACGCTGAAGACGTTCGACGGCAAGCGCTACCTCGAGCGCTTCGAGGACCGCGTCGTGATGACGGCGCTCGGACTCGCCGACGGCGATGAGGAGCTGGCCGTCAAGCTCGTCGAGGAGATCATCTCCGGTCGCTTCCAGCCGGCGACACCGACCTTCCTCAACGCGGGCAAGGCCCAGCGCGGTGAGCTCGTCAGCTGCTTCCTGCTGCGCATCGAAGACAACATGGAGTCGATCTCACGCGGCATCAACTCGTCGCTGCAGCTGAGCAAGCGCGGCGGCGGCGTCGCCCTGCTGCTCTCGAACATCCGCGAGGCCGGCGCACCGATCAAGCAGATCGAGAACCAGTCCAGCGGCATCATCCCCGTGATGAAGCTCCTCGAAGACAGCTTCAGCTACGCGAACCAGCTGGGTGCGCGTCAGGGCGCCGGAGCGGTCTACCTCAACGCGCACCACCCCGACATCATGCGCTTCCTCGACACGAAGCGTGAGAACGCCGACGAGAAGATCCGCATCAAGACCCTGTCGCTGGGTGTCGTCGTGCCCGACATCACCTTCGAACTCGCCAAGAACGGCGAGGACATGTACCTCTTCTCGCCGTACGACGTCGAGAAGGTCTACGGTGTGCCGTTCGGTGACATCTCGGTCACCGAGAAGTACCGCGAGATGGTCGACAACCCGCGCATCAAGAAGACCAAGATCAACGCGCGCGAGTTCTTCCAGACGATCGCCGAGATCCAGTTCGAGTCGGGCTACCCGTACATCATGTTCGAGGACACGGTGAACAAGGCGAACCCGATCAAGGGCCGCATCAACATGTCGAACCTCTGCAGCGAGATCCTGCAGGTGAACACGCCGACCACGTACAACGACGACCTGTCGTACGACCAGATCGGCAAGGACATCTCGTGCAACCTCGGCTCGATGAACATCGCCCTGGCGATGGATGCCGATGACCTGGGCATCACCGTCGAGACGGCGATCCGCGGACTGACCGCCGTCAGCAACCAGAGCCACATCGCCTCGGTGCGCTCGATCGAAGACGGCAACGACCGCTCGCACGCCATCGGCCTCGGCCAGATGAACCTGCACGGCTACCTCGCCCGCGAGCACGTGCACTACGGCTCGGAAGAGGGCCTCGACTTCACGAACATCTACTTCTACACCGTGCTGTTCCACGCGCTGCGCGCGTCGAACCTGCTCGCGATCGAGCGGAAGCAGGCGTTCGACGGCTTCGAGGACTCGACGTACGCGTCGGGGGAGTTCTTCGACAAGTACATCGACCGCGCATGGGTGCCCGAGACCGAGAAGGTCAAGGAGCTCTTCGCAGGCAAGCACATCCCTACGCAGGACGACTGGGCTGAGCTCAAGGCATCCATCCAGAAGCACGGCATCTACAACCAGAACCTGCAGGCTGTGCCGCCGACCGGCTCGATCTCCTACATCAACAACTCGACGAGCTCGATCCACCCGATCGCGTCGAAGATCGAGATCCGCAAGGAAGGCAAGCTCGGTCGCGTCTACTACCCGGCGCCGTTCATGACGAACGACAACCTCGAGTACTACCAGGACGCATACGAGATCGGCTACGAGAAGGTCATCGACACGTACGCCGCCGCCACGCAGCACGTCGACCAGGGTCTGTCGCTGACGCTGTTCTTCAAGGACACCGCGTCAACGCGCGACATCAACAAGGCGCAGATCTACGCATGGCGCAAGGGCATCAAGACGATCTACTACATCCGCCTCCGCCAGCTCGCGCTCGAGGGCACCGACATGTCCGAGTGCGTCAGCTGCATGCTCTGACCCTTCACAGGCTCAGGGACGAAAAGGAAACAAGGGATATGACACCCGAATCGCTCAAGTTGGTCGAGCACGTACAGGCGATCAACTGGAACCGCATCCAGGACGACAAGGACCTCGAGGTCTGGAACCGTCTGGTGAACAACTTCTGGCTGCCCGAGAAGGTGCCGCTGTCGAACGACGTGCAGTCGTGGAACACGCTGACGCCCGACGAGCAGCTGCTCACGATGCGCGTCTTCACCGGCCTCACGCTGCTCGACACGATCCAGGGCACGGTCGGCGCAGTGTCGCTGATTCCTGACGCGATCACCCCGCACGAGGAGGCGGTGTACACCAACATCGCCTTCATGGAGTCGGTGCACGCCAAGAGCTACTCCTCGATCTTCTCGACGCTCGCGTCGACGAAGGAGATCGACGAGGCGTTCCGGTGGTCCACTGAGAATGCGAACCTTCAGAAGAAGGCGCAGATCATCATGGACTACTACCAGGGCGATGACCCGCTCAAGCGCAAGGTCGCCTCGACCCTGCTCGAGTCGTTCCTGTTCTACTCGGGCTTCTACCTGCCGATCTACTGGTCGTCCAAGGCGAAGCTCACGAACACGGCCGACCTGATCCGCCTCATCATCCGTGACGAGGCCGTGCACGGGTACTACATCGGTTACAAGTACCAGAAGGGCCTCGAGAAGGAGACCCAGGAGCGCCGAGACGAGTTGAAGGACTACACCTTCAACCTGCTCTTCGAGCTCTACGACAACGAGGTGCAGTACACGCAGGACCTCTACGACGGCGTCGGCCTGACCGAGGACGTCAAGAAGTTCCTGCACTACAACGCCAACAAGGCGCTGATGAACCTCGGCTACGAGCCGATGTTCCCGTCCACCGTGACGAACGTGAACCCGGCGATTCTCTCAGCGCTCTCGCCGAACGCCGACGAGAACCACGACTTCTTCTCCGGCTCCGGTTCGTCGTACGTGATCGGCAAGGCCGAGGCCACCGAGGATGAGGACTGGGACTTCTGAGCGTAAGTCTCTGAGGCCCCGGCGAAACAGCTGGTCAGAGGCCCGGCCCCGCGAAATCTCGCGGGTTCGGGCCTCTTTCGTGCCCTCTTCGAAATGACAGAGGAGGACAGAGATGACCGGGAATACCCGTTCGGTGGGGCACGCGGGTGGCACGAGCACACCTCCCTCATGGACGCGAGAGGATTCGGCACCCGTAATTTCGGGTTGCCGTGCGGACGAGTGCGCGCCACTGCGTGCCACAGGTGACCCACGAAATCCCTCACGATCCCCGGAAACATGCGGATCCTGGGTATCGAGTGGCACGAAGTGGCACGACGGTCCACGCTCGTCCATTCGAGTCCACGGGAGGGCACGATGATTGCATCGAAGCGAGAGTCGTGGGGCGGCCTGCGCAAGCTCCCTTCTGGCCGCTGGCAAGCGCGCTATCCCTGACCCGACGTAGAGACGTAGACGGCTCGGACCGAGGGCGACAAAGCGCTGACGTTCCTCACGAAGACGGACGCGCGGACATGGTGTGCCGCCGTGCACGCGAAGATCTCGCTCGGCCAGTGGAATCCGCCAGCGGCCGTAGCGGCATAGAATCGCGCCGAAGCCGCTGCTGAGAAAGCGCGGTCGATGGGGTTCGAGGAGTACTCGGAGCGATGGGTGCAGATGATTAAGGCAGAGCGCAATCGCAGCGGCAAGATTCGGGCAATCGCAACCGTCCGCTCGTATCAGAGCAAGGTCAGCGTTTACCTCATTCCGGAGTTCGGTGACACTCCGGTGAGGGAGATCGACGTGGACCGCATCCGAGCGATGACGCAGCGACTCGACCGGATCCCTGCGCCATTGAATCCGAGGTGCTGATCGTGCTCATGATGATCTTGCGCCGGGCGGCCTGCGACGGGATCATCCCTGCGGCACCGAGCGTCTCCATTTCGCGTCAGGAGTCGGTGCGTCACCGCTGGTGGAGAGCGCACCACCGGCACCGGCTCCGCCCACGATCACGGCCAGGATGGTGACCAGATCGTTCGGGTCGACCGCGGCTACGGCGAACAGGACGGCCGCCAGTGCCAGCCCGGCACGGGCCACCGCGATGCGACGCGACCCCTCGGCGAGGCGGGTGGTCGAGACCCACGCTACCGCGGTGGCGAGCAGGCATCCGGTCATCACCGCCCCCGCCTCGGTGACACCGAGTCCCACCGACTGCTCGAGCGCGATGACCATGAACGGGAGCAGATTGGCCGTGAGCAGTCCCAGGACGGACAGCCCGAAGTCGAGACCGCTCGTCTGCTGTTCAGCGGCAGACGCGCGGCGTGGTCAGTCGGAGCCATGGTGACCTCATTCCCCGGCATCGTCGCCGGGATGATCGTGAAGGGACGGGATGCTCAGCCCGCGGCGGGCAGAGTGGGCTGCTGCTGGGTGATGCAATGGATGCCGCCGCCACGGTCGAAGAGCGGACGGGCATCGACCGTGGTGACCGTGCGGCCGGGGTAGGACTCGCTCAGGATGGCGCGGGCGCGGGCGTCGGCCACGTCGTCGCCGAAGCCGCACGCGATCACGCCGCCGTTGACGACGAGGTGGTTCACGTAACTCCAGTCGACGAATCCGTGGTCATCGCGCAGCGTCGACGGTGCCGGCAGTGCCGTGATCTCGACCGTGCGTCCGAGTGCCGAGAACTGCGACTCCAACTCGCCGCGCAGGACCTTCATCACCTGCGCGTCCGGATGCGCGACGTCGAGCTGGTCGTGCAGCAGCACCCGATCCGGAGCGGTGAACGTGGCCACGATGTCGACATGCCCGTTGGTGCCGAGGTCGTCATAGTCGCGCGTCAGCCCCTGCGAGAGCCAGATCGCCTGATCGGCGCCGATCGTGCGCGCCATCTCCGCCTCGACGCGCGCGCGGTCGGCGAGCGGATTGCGGCGGGGGTCGAGCTGGACCGTCTCCGTCAGAAGCACGGTGCCGGCGCCGTCGACGTGCAGTCCGCCGCCCTCGGCGACCAGGAGGGACGAGACGACCTCCGCGCCGATCGCCTCGCCGACGGTGCGGGCGATCTGCGCGGACTTCTGCCACTCGGCCCACGCCGGGGCTCCCCAGCCGTTGAAGATCCAGTCGACCGCCCCGAGCACGTCGGGCCGGTCGTCGTCGACGACGAAGGTGGGGCCCATGTCGCGCATCCAGAACTCGTCGACCGGTGCCTCGAGGATCTCGATCGAGGAATCGAGCATGCGCCGTGCATGGGCGATCTCGGTCGGATCGACCACCATCGTCACGGGCTCGAACTCGATGATGGCGTGGGCGACGGCCGTCCAGGCCGCGTAGCCCTCTTCACGCGCCGCGGCGGTGTCGCCGAGCGTGAAGCCCTCGCGAGGGAAGGCCATCCAGGTTCGGGTGTGTTCTGCGGTCTCTGCCGGCATGCGCCACATGGTCGTTCCTATCTCGGGGGTGTCTGTCGGGAGTGCGAAGCGAAGGGGAGGTCACCAACCGGTCGCGAGGACGTGCGCGACGGCATCGGCGAAGTAGTCGACCGACTCGCGGGTGACGCATAGCGGCGGCTTGATCTTGAAGACGTTGAGATGATCGCCGGTCGGCTGCATGATCACCCCTCGTTCCCGCAGTCGGTCGCAGATCGCGGCCGTGTCGCGGGTCGCCGGCTCGAGGGTCTCGCGGTCGAGGATGAATTCGAGCCCCAGGTAGAGTCCCGATCCGTGGACGGCGCCGATGATCGGATGCTTGGAGGCGAGCGCCTCGAGGCGCGAGCGCAGGTGAGCGCCGACCTGTCGTGCATTCTCCTGCAGGTTCTCGTCGCGGATGATGTCGAGCACCGTCAGGCCGACCACGGACGACAACGGAGAGCCGCCGGTGGAGGAGAAGAAGTAGCCCTGTGTGCGGTAGCGGTCGGCGATCTCTCGACGGGTGATGACCGCGCCGAGGGGCTGACCGGCGCCGATGGACTTCGCGACAGCGACGATGTCGGGAACGGCGTCCTGCTGCTGGAAGCCCCAGAACCACTCTCCGAGTCGCCCGAATCCCACCTGCACCTCGTCGGCAATCGCGATCCCGCCCTGACGGCGGACCGCGGCGTACACCTCGCGCAGATAGCCGTCGGGCAGAGCTACGCCTCCGGCGTTGCCGAAGTACGACTCGCAGATGAAGCCGGCGGCGGGCGTCCCGGAATCTGCGAGCCCGTCGATGACCTGCACCGCCTCGGGGGCGTAGTTCACCGCGTCGGCGCCGCGGTGTGTTCCGCGATACGGATTGGCCGCCGCGACGGTGTGCACCCATTCCGGGCGTGAGTCTACGGCTGCGGGGTTGTCGGCCACCGAGGTGGAGACCGCATCGCTGGCGAAGGTCCACCCGTGGTACGCCTCGCGCATGGAGACCACGTCCTGTCGGCCGGTCGACGCCTGGGCGAGGCGGATGGCGAGGTCGACTGCTTCGGAGCCCGAGTTCACGAAGAACACGGTGTCGAGCTCATCCGGAAGGGTCGCGGCGATTCGTTCGGCGTACTCGGTGATCGCCCGGTAGTGGAATCGGGAGTTCGTGTTGAGCAGACGCAGCTGCCGGTGCGCTGCCTCGGCAATGCGGGGGTGGGCGTGGCCCACCGACGCGATGTTGTTGACCATGTCGAGGTACACGCGGCCGTCGATGTCGATGAGGTACTCGCGCCATCCCCGCTCGATCTGGGGCGGGTGCGCGTAGTAGTGCTCCTGGACCTCGGCGAGCACGGCCTCGCGGCGGCCGAGCACGTCCTCGCCGTCCGCGTCGGCCGCGGCCGGAGGAGTGAGGCCGAACGCCGCGGCAGGGTCGCCGAGAACGGTTCTCCAGCCCGCCGCCATCTCGGCGGTGACGCGCTCGGGCGCCGCCACGACATCGGCCCCCAGCCGCTGCACGAAGAGGCGCGTGCGAGCGGGAAGGACCCGGTCGTCGCCTGAGGAGGGAAGTCCGGAGATCGTGAGGGTCTCGCCGCCGTCGGACACGGCGATCGTGCCCGGTCGGATCGTCGTCGTGTCGTCGATCCGGGAGATAGGCGTCGGCTGCGCGAGCCAGACGGTGACACCGGTGGGGATCGTCGCAGGCGCTTCGGGCGTGCGCGCGGGCGCCTCGGTGAGCACGGCCTGCCACGCCGGAAGGAAGACCGCGTCGGCCCCGTCGTCCAGCGACGCCAGTGCCGCGTCGTCGAGAGCGCCGTGCGCCGACCAGCGTCCCTCGTCGTTCAGGGGGGAGAGCGTCCCGGCGTCGAGCGCGGTCACCCGATCGAACGTGGCGAGCGGGGCGCCGGTCCAGACCTCGTCGTGCGCATCCCGGTGGCCCAGCGAATCCAGGATCACGGCGTTCATCACTCGTGACGGCACCGATGCTGAGACCTGGAGAATGAGCATCTCGCGCTCCAGAGCGTCGCCCGCATAGGAGTTCGCGTCGTCGAGGCGCACCTGCTGACGGCCGCTGAGTGCGAGCACGGCGCCTCGCAGCACGACGAGAGGCCACAGCGCGGTGAGTTCGCTCGCGTCGAGGGGCCGGCGCTCGTGGAACGCCCTGATCGCGGGGAGTGCCGTCGCGGGGGTCGCACCCTCATGGTGCAGGAGCGACGACACGGTCGTCGCGATCTCGCCCACGCGCCAGGAGCGGACCACGTCGCCGAAGTCGATCACTGCGTCGGGCAGGGGATCGTCCTCTCGGTGCAGCACGTTGTCGTCGGTGATGTCGTAGTGCCCAACCTGGGTCGGCAGCGACTCCGCGACCGGTAGGAGGGTGCGCAGCGCGTCATGTGCGGCGGCGCGGACGAACTCGCGCACGGCGGCATCCGGTTCGAGCGGGAGGAGCGTGTCGATCACCCGGCCAGCGTGCCGGAGGTCCCACTGCAGCACGCGTCCACTCGCGGGATGGTCGAAATCGGCCAATGCGAGACTGACGCGGGCCGACAGCTCACCCATGCGGCTGACCACGGCGGGGGAGAGGTAGCGCGACCCCATCAGGGTGCGACCCGAGAGGTTCTCGATCACCCGCGCATGGATCCGTCCCTGCGATGTGTTCCACCACGACGACAGGGGGCCTCGGGGACCCAGGACCACGCGAGGCACGCGGAGTCCGGACTCACGGTCGCCGACGGTCGCGGCCGCCGCGTCCTGCATTTCGATCTCGGGCTCGCTGAAGACCGGATTGCTCAGCTTGAGGACGCCGAGGGGCTCGGACGAGTCGCGCGGGAAGACGCGGAAGTTCTGGTCCTGCTGGCTGCCGAGCGACGTCAGATCCACCTCGATGCCGAAGGTGTCGGCGAAGAGACGCCGGACCTCGGCGTCGTCGAGGGTCGGCGAGGGCAGTTCGACGTGCTCGAAATAGTCGAAAAACTCGTGCGACATGGTCTCTCTTCTCGCTTCTCTGCGACGGCCGGGTCAGGTGCTCGCGACGTCGGCTATGTCAGGTGTCAGAACGGGGTGGCGGTCGTCGTGGCGGTGTGGCCGGCCGCGGCGCCGTCGGCGTCTCGGACGACGACGACGACGAGCGGGCCGTACCCGGGACGCCACTCGCTGTGGCGCGGTTCGTAGGCGTCTGCGGGCACGACCAGCTCACCCGTGATCCGTTCGCCGTCCGTCGTCGTCGGCACGGGGATGCCGTCGACCGAGGCGGCGCAATCGTCGAGGGTCCCGCCGGTGACGGTCGCCGTGAAGCGGACGAGCCCGTCGCCGCCCGCAGTCGCGTCGAGGGTCACGGTGTCGATCTGCACCGTGATCGAGCCGTCGGCCGTCGGGACCGCTGTGTCGAACAGGGCCTCTGTGGCCAGCGCCGGTGTGCGCACGGGGGCCTCTCGGCGCACGCGCAACGCCTCGACCGCCGAGGCCATCTGCAGCAGTCGCACGTCATCATGACCGCGCCCGGCGATGGTCACCCCCACCGGCATCCGAGTGTCGGACATGATGCCCATGGGCACCGTGAAAGTCGGGATCCCCAGATGGCGCGGCACCAGATTGCCGTTCGACACCCAGACACCGTTACGCCAGGCGATGTCCGCGGAACGCGGATTCATATCGGCATCGGCGGGGCCGACGTCGGCCGCGGTGGGGAAGATCACCGCGTCGAGGTTCTCGGCATTCATCCACTCCTCGAGGTCCACACGGCGGGCGTGCTCCAGGCCGCGCAGCCCGGCCTCCAGGCCCGGGATCCGCGTCCAGTCGGGCTCGCGCTCCGCGGCCACCGCCACATAGTCGCCGATGTCGTAGGCGATGTCGAAGGGAAGGATGCCGTAGCGGTCCTGCAGGGCTCCGCGCGGGTGGGGGAAGATCTGAGAGGCCTGTGCATCAGCGAGCCGCTCCAGAGCGGGGTCGCCGTTGTGGCGCAGGAACGTGTCCATCGCCCAGATCGCAAGCGCCCCGACCTCGTCCTGCAGGAACTGGGCGGTGACGAACCCGCGCTCTACGAGGTCGCGGTCCTGTGCGTGCAGCTTCTCGTAATTGTCGACCGCGGGAAACGCCGTCTCGACTACCTCGGCGCCGGCGGATTCGAGATCGTCTCGCAGTCGAGCCCACAGGGCCATCACGCTCTCGCGAGTCTCGATCGGAAAAGCCGAGGCGTCGTCGCCGTTGATGTAGATCCGAGGAACCGCGAAGCGGAGGCCGGCGAGGGAAAGGTCGTCCAGTTCGGCGAAGGACTCGGGACGCAGCGTGGACGGCTGCGGAAGGGGGATCCACGGCTGCGTGCGCCACAGATCACCGTGCGTGTCGGCGTCATCGGCGACGACCGCGTCGAGCACGATCCTCATGTCGGCCACAGTGCGCGTGTGCGGCACGACGACGTCCATCGTGGGCACGAGCGGCCAGTTCCCGCGCACCGAGATGACGCCGCGAGACGGGGTGTAGGCGACGAGAGAGTTGTTCGACGCGGGCGCGCGGCCGGACGACCATGTCTCTTCGCCGAGACCGAACGCCGCAAGGCTCGCCGCGGTCGCCGTTCCGGAGCCGTTGGAGGATCCGGATCCGAAAGCCGACGTCAGGAAGTCGGCGTTGTACGGCGAATCCGCCCGACCGTAGACCCCACGCTGCATCCCGCCCGCCGCCATCGGAGGCATGTTGGTCAGGCCGAGGAAGACCGCTCCGGCTTCGCGCAGGCGGGCGACGGCGAAGGCGTCCTCCGACGCGACGAGGTCGGCGAAGGCGGGGGATCCGGATGCGACGGTGAGCCCCGAAACGGCATAACTGTCCTTCGCAGTGAACGGGATCCCGTCGAGCACGCCCCGGGACTCGCCCCGGGCCCGACGAATGTCGGACTCCCGCGCTTCGTCGAACGCGGCGGGGTTCAGGACAGGAACCGAATTCAGACGGATGCCCGAGCGGTCGTAGAAGGCGATGCGGTTGAGGTAGCGGGCGACGAGCTCGACGCTCGATACGATCCCGGCCTCGAGGGCGGCGTGCAGCTGCGCGATGTCGGCTTCGACGACCGTGAATGTCGAGTGGTCCATGATTCTCTCTCCGCTGGCGCCGTGAGCGCTCTCTGCACCGCCGGACGGGCGCGGCGAGATAAAACATACAGCGTTTGTTTCTTGAGCACCAGACTTTTCACGGCGTAGGCTGGGGCGGCCGAAGGAGACTCTCATCGCACGACCGTCGAAGCCCCTGTTGAACCGCGACCTCATCGCTCGCACCGCCCTCGAGCTCATCGATCGGGACGGGGTGACGGGTGCGAGCATCCGTCGCGTGGCGGCGAAGCTGGGCGTGAATCCCGCCTCGCTCTACAATCACGTGCCAGATCGTGCAGCGATGATCGAAGACGTGCGGGCGCTCGTGTCGGCGCTGATCGACTCCCGACCTCTTCGCGAACAGCCTTGGGAACAGGCGCTCTGGGCCTGGGCCACTTCGTACCGGCGCGCATTCGCGCATCACTCGGGGACGATTCCTCTGCTCATGACGACGAAGGCCTCGGCTCCGGTTCTGCTGGCGGAGTACGAGGACTTCGCGGTCGCGGCCGAGGAGGCGGGCTGGGGGAGTGGGGATGTCCTCCCGCTGCTCACGGCTTTCGAGTCTTTCATCCTGGGCAGCGTCCTCGACATGTCGGGACCTTCGGTAGTCTTCGATCCGACCGGCCAAGAAGAAGAATTCCCGCGCTTCGCCGCGGCCTTCGCGACGCTGGAGCATGAGGATCCCGACGATCCCGTCGCAACGCGCGCCTTCGAGATGGGCCTGCGCATGCTGATCGCTTCCGCTCGCCCCGATGCCCGCTCGACGCCGCGGGCGCAGGGCACCGTCACATTCGCCTCACGTCATTCGGGCTAGTCAACAATCGGCGCTGGTAAAGGTCATGGCTGTCAACGACGCCGCATCTTTCGCACGATCAGCTGCACCGTGTTCGCGGCGATCAGCACCGAGAATGCGATATTGGACCAGAGCGGTGTGATCGTCGTGGCAGTGAGCAGACCGGGTGGCGATGCGAGGCACGCGGTGACTCCCATGAACAGTCCGCCGCGCAGGTCGACGTTCTTGCGGCGCGTGTTGCCCAGCGTGGCCGACAGCGGCCAGGGGATCACCGTGCAGAGCGAAGTCCACTTCGCGATCAGGTCGCTGGCATCGAAGAAGAACATCAGCGCCGGAATCACGATGACGCCGCCGCCGACGCCCAGCACTCCCGAGAGAATGCCGGTGACGATGCCGGCCGCGACCAGTGCGGATCATGTGCACGTTGAGGAACTCGAGCGGTACAGCCGGGCGATGCGCGGCCACGCGGAGTACGTCGCGTCTCTCGACGAACACAGCGACATTAACTCGCAGATCTCGGACCGGAAACCGAGGCACCGCAGCTGAAGGAGAAGTGCTCTTGCCATTCCCGCATCTCACGAAGCAGCGGGTTGTCCTGCCACGCACGCATCTGCTGCTGGAGCTCAGTCTGCTGATCTTGCCACTCGCGCCTCTGGCGCTCGAGAGGCCTCTCGCGTGCCTCCCGCTCCCGCAACGCCTGCGCATACGAACTCTCTTGATACATCAACAGTCCGCGTCGGCGTCGTTCTGTCTTCTCTTGCCATTCGTCGAGCGCTGCACGCGAAACATCCGGTAGCTGCTCCTTCATAGCCAACAGGACGTCGAGAACTACTCCTGGCAACGATTCGACGCGCCCGACCAGATCGATGGTCGCCGGATCCGCGGCCTTGAAATCTGAAATCATCCTCTCGGCCTGCTGATGCAGACCGTGCAGTAGGTCAGCCAGCCGATCACGGTCAGAAAGACCACTCCCGTTATCCGTTGTCATATCGAGTCAGTAGCTCGGGATTCATGCTGAATGCGACCATGACTGAGACAGTAGCCGTCTCCTCGCCAGGTAGCGGCGCCATCCGGTGGACACAGGGGAGTGGGGCGGATAACGGTTACTCCACGGGGCCGGACCCGGCAACCCCAGACTCCCCGTGGGCACTCTTCGCGGCGCGCTCATCTTCATGTCGCAGGGCCACGAGGTCTCGCGTAGCCAGGAAGCCCGCGTAGGTCTTCTCAGACTCGCCGCCTCCACCACGTGAGGCGTCGGCTGCCAGATCACCTCCCATGCGGAGCAGTGCGGTGAACTGCGCATAGTTGTCCCGCCCCTCGTACTCCGCATAGACGGTCACATCGGGGATAGTCTCGAGTACCTGCAGCGCCTTCTCGCGTAGGTCGGTCGGTCCACCCAACGCAACAGCCTAGGTCCGCGGCGAGTAAACTTGGGGGAGTGCTCCTGGTCCACGACTGCGGCGAGAGCGGTAGACAGCCGCGAGTGGCTCGTAGAAGGCACGAATAGTCAGCAGCATCGCAGAAACCCGCGTGTTTACGCACCTCCCAGCCTCCGCCGGCAACAACTGGGACTTCTGAGAGTAAGTCTCTGAGGCCCCGGCGAAACGGCCGGGTCTCTTTCGTGCCCTCACTGAGGCTGGAGCTCGAGCGTCATCGGGATGTGCGGGATGCCGTCTTCCTCATACGGACTGCCGGAGCGGAGGAAACCGAACCGCCCGTACCAGTGCTCGAGGTGGGTCTGCGCGTCGAGGGCGATGGGAAGACCGGGCGATCGCTCCCGGCATCGCGCGATCGCAGCCCGCATGAGTTCGGCGGCGTATCCGCGTCCGCGGGCCGACTCAGCGGTGGCCACTCGCCCGATCCGCATCGCGGCGTCGTCTCGGAGGATTCGGAGGGTTGCCACGACTGCGCCGGCCTCCTCGCACCAGAGAAGCTCAGTACCGGGTTCGATGTCGCGCCCGTCCACTTCTGCGTAGGCAGCCTTCTGTTCGACGACGAAGACGCTCACGCGCAGCCAGAGGATCCGGTAGAGGGTGAGGGGATCGATCTCGGACACGGCGGCGCGGCGGAATTCAGGCACCTGCCGACCGTATCGCGCCGGCGCGGGCGCGCAGCGCGTAGGCTCCTTGAAATGGGCAGACGAGGACAGCGCGCGAGCAGCAATCGACTGATCAACGCGCGCAGCGTCGCGCGTTGGACCCTCGCCACCGCCCTCACGGCGACCGGCGTCGGGCACCTCACCTGGGGCAGACGCGGCTTCCGCATCACCGTGCCCGACTGGGCGACCCGACTGCTGCGCATGGACAAGGACGCGATCGTGGTCGCGTCAGGGGTCGTGGAGCTCGCGCTCGCGGGAGCGCTCGTCGCGCTTCCCAAGGAGCGCACGCGCGTCGGCTGGGCGGTGGCGGCGTTCTTCGTCGCTGTCCTCCCCGGCAACATTCATCAGTGGCGCACCGGACGCTCAGCGCCACTGCTCGACACCGACGGGCGGCGGCTCTTCCGACTGTTCCTGCAGCCGCTCCTCGTGCTCTGGGCGTTGTGGAGCACAGGCGCGCCGTCCGGACGCCGCTGACATCCGAAGACCCGCGCGATACGGTGTGGTCATGAAGACCGTGCCGTTCGCCACCGCCACCGCTCCTGCCGTCATCGCGGGGATGATGCGCATCAAGGACAAGGACGACGCGCAGATCCGCGAGCTCTACGGCTCTGCCCGCGAATCAGGGATCGACTTCTTCGACCATGCCGACATCTACGGTGGCCGGATGCACGCCTGCGAAGAGCGCTTCGCCGAGGCTCTCACTCTGTCGCCGGCGGAACGCGATGAGATCACGATCCAGACCAAGTGCGGGATCGTCCCCCAAGACGGCACGTTCGACTTCTCCTACGCGCACATCCTGCGTCAGGTCGACGGGTCGCTGCGGGCGCTGGACACCGACCGGATCGACGTGCTCCTGTTGCATCGCCCCGACGCCCTCGTCGAGCCGGAGGAAGTGGCTCGTGCCTTCGATGAACTCGAGGCATCGGGGAAGGTGCGCGCCTTCGGCGTCTCCAACCACACCCCTCGTCAGATCGACCTGCTGCGCACTGCTGTGACGCAGCCGCTTGTCGCCAACCAGCTGCAGCTCTCGCTGACCCAGGCGCCGATCATCGCACAGGGCATCGCCGCGAACATGGGCGGCACCGATCAGTCCGTCACTCGGGACGGGGGAGGCGTCCTGGAGTACTGCCGCATCAACGGCATCACCGTCCAGGCCTGGTCACCGATGCAGGCGGCGACCGGAGCGGGCACGTTCGTCGGGAACCCGGACTACGCCGAGCTGAACGATGTCCTCGATCGGCTCGCCGATCTTCACGGCGTCACACCCACAGGCATCGCGGTCGCCTGGGTCACACGGCATCCCGCGAACATGCAGGTCGTGATGGGCACCACCACGCCGGAGCGCCTCGTGGCGGCAGCGGCAGGCTCCGATGTCGTGCTCACGCGCCCCGAGTGGTACGAACTGTTCCGCGCCGCCGGGCACATCGTCCCGTGAGACTCATCCCGGCCGCATCCAGCGCCACCGCCGCGGCGCGGTAGGCTGGGTACGGCAATCACAACAGGAGGCAGCCGTGATCATCAGCTTCATCGTCTACTTGGTGCTCTTCGTGGGCGGCATCGTGCTGATGGGCCTCTCGCACGGCCTTCCTGACTTCCAGGCGCTCGTCTTCTGCGCCGGGCTTGCCGCGTTCTGCCTCTCCATGGCATGGATCATGCGCGCCGGACGCAGCGGCGCCACCCGCCGCTCGAACAACTGGGATGGCGGCCCCTCGGCCTCCTGAGCGGGCTCAGGCCCTCTTCGCGAGCCGTGCCTCGAGGTTCGCCTTCACGGCCGGCCACTCCGGTTCGATGATGGAGAACTCCACGGAGTCGCGCAACGCGCCGTTGCGGTAGCGCGAGATCGCGCGCATCACGCCGTCCTGCTTGGCGCCGAGGCGTTCGATCGCCGCGCGGGATTGGAAGTTCACCCACTGCGTGGTCAACCCCACGCGGAACACGCCCAGCGTCTCGAACGCGTGCGTGAGCAGCAGCAGCTTCGACTCGGCGTTGGTGCCGGTGCCGTGGGCCGACGGCCGATTCCAGGTGTAGCCGATGTGCAGTCGCGGCACCTCGCCGACCAGGTCGTAGTACGTCGTCATCCCGATCACGCGACCGGATGCATCGACGGCGGTGAACGGCACCATCTCGCCCTTCTCTGCCAGCGCGAGCCGTCGGTCGATCTCGGCGGCCACCCCGTCAGGGGCGGGCACCGAGGTGTACCAGGCCGTCTGCCAGAGGTCCTTCTCCTGCACCGCCTCCACGAGGGCGTCGTGGTGCGAACGATCCAATGGCTGCAGTTCGACCAGTCGTCCGGTCAGGGTCACGGGGCCGGGCGTGGTGCGAAACTCCATGGCGACAGTCTATGAGCGACGGCTAGGGTGAAAGCATGCCGTTCCTCTCGATCCTCATCATCGCGCTGATGATCGGCGCTCTGATCGACGTGATCACGCGCGACGACTCGCAGGTGAAGTATCTGCCGAAGATGGTCTGGGTCATCATCGTCATCCTGCTGCCGCTCATCGGCAGCGCTCTCTGGTTCGCTCTCGGTCGCGAGTATTCCGGTGGCGGCATATCGATGCCGCGCATGCCGCAGCGTGCTTCGCGTCAGAGCGGTCAGGCGACGCCTCCGGCCCCGTCGTGGTCACCGCCTGCCGAGACCCGCACGACCGAGCAGCAGATCGCCGACCTCGACCGGGAGATCCAGGAGTGGGAGCTTCGCCAGCAGATCGAGGCGCGCAAGCGCGAGCACGGCGAACCGGACACGGCGTGACCGGGGTCCGGCGCGCCGTCCTCGGCGGGGGAAGCGGTGCGCTCGGCAGCGCACTCGCTCGCGCTCTCACAGCCGACGGATACGACGTGCGGGTGATCGGTCGCAACGGCCCCGACGCGCGGTGGGACGACCCCGACGGCATCCTGCGTCTCGTCGACGGTGCGGAGCTCGTGATCGGCCTCGCTGGAAAGTCGGTGAACGCCCGCTACACCGACGCGAACCGGGACGAGATCCTGCGCTCACGCGTCGACACCACCCGCGCCCTGAACGAGGCCATCGCGCGTGCCGAGCATCCGCCGCTCGTGTGGATGAACGCGAGCACGGCGACGCTGTACCGCTACGCCCTCGATCGTGCGCAGACCGAGCAGGACACCGACTTCGACACCGGATTCTCGCCCGATGTCGGACGCAACTGGGAAGCCGAGCTCTTCCGCGGCGACCTGCCAGGCACACGACGCATCGCGCTGCGCACCACGATCGTGCTCGGTGAAGGTCCGGTCGGCGACGTGCTCTTCCGCCTCGCCCGGTTCGGGATCGGCGGCGCGCAGCACGACGGATGGTGGTTACCTCACCGTCGCTATCGCGGAATCGGTCCGCATCCGACCGAACCCCGGCAGTCGGGCGTCCGCTCCCACGGGCGGCAGCGTTTCAGCTGGATCCACGTCGACGACTTCGTCGGAGCAGTGCGGTTCCTCCTCGAGCACCCCGAGATCGGCGGGCCGGTCAACATGGCGGCGCCCGGTGCGGTGGAGAACCGCGAGCTCATGGCCGCCCTGCGTCGCGCCGTCGGCATGCCGTTCGGGCTGCCGGCATGGCGCTTCATGCTCGAACCGGCGATGTGGGTGCTGCGCACCGAGTCCGAGCTCGTCCTCAAGAGCCGCTGGGTCGCACCGGGTGTGCTGACTGAGGCCGGCTACGAGTTCGCGCATCCCGAACTCGACGAAGCCCTCCGCGACATCCGCGGGCGGCGCGTCAACTGAGAGAGTCGCGGACCGCCGCTTCGAGCGCCGGGTGGGCGAACTCGAATCCGGCAGCCGACAGCGTCTCCGGCAGCACCCACCTGCTCTTGAGGATCAGCTCGGTCTCGGTACGGATGCCGATGGCACCGAGCTCCAGCATCCATCTGGGCATCGGCGGACCGAATCGCACGCCGAGAACGTCTCGCACGGTCGCCATGAACGTGGCGTTGTCCACGGGATGCGGGGCGGCGGCGTTGATCGGTCCCGCCAATCCCTGATGGTCTTCGACGAAGTCGATGATCCGACCGATGTCGTCGAGATGCACCCAGCTGAATCGCTGCGATCCGTGCAGGGCACCGGGGAAGTGCGCGGTCCCCGCCGCCCTGCGCGCCTTCGAGGCCGGCCACCAGCCGTCGTGCTGCGCGCCGCCCAACCCCATCCGGGCGAGTCGCTTCAGCGGGCCGAGCACCCCGCCATGGCCCAGCACTATCGTGCTTCGGAGCGCGACGCGGCGCGTCCGCGGCAGGACATCGGCGAACAGCGCCTTCTCCCACGCCTTCGCGACCTCGACCGAGAACCCGGTTCCGATCTCTCCGCTCGACTCCGTCATAGGACGATCTTCGGCGTGACGGTAGATCGTGGCGGTCGACGAGTTCACCCAGAGTCGCGGCGGGGATGCCGCTTTCTCGATCGCCGCGCTGAGCGACGCGGTCGTCTCCAGGCGGGAGCGGAAGATCTCGGCCCGGTTCTCCGGCGTGTAGCGGCAGTTCACGCTCTTGCCCGCCAGCCCGATCACGAGATCGGCGCCGTCCACCGCCCGAGCTATGCCGGCGTGATCGTCCCAACCGAGGTCAGCGCCGGAACGCGAGATCGTCACGACCTCTCGGCCCTCGGCGCGATACCTGGATTCGAGATGGCGTCCCATGAAGCCGGACGATCCGCCGATCACGACTCTGCCGGTGTTCATCGGAATCGTCCCACTCAGGGCTCGCGCAGCCGCACCAGCCGTTCGTGCCCGGTCTCCTCGAGCTCCGTGATCTCGTCGCGGGATTTCAGGAAGTCGGAGAACGAGCGGTAGCCGAGGGCCTTCTCGCTGAACGACGGATCCATGCGTCGCATGTGCGTCTTCACCGCAGAGCTGTGCAGCCATTCGTCGGCGTCCGCCTTGTCATGGCCGAGGCGCAGGGCGCGCTCGAGCAGCAGCGTCGCCTCGTCCTGCTCGGTGAGCGCCGTGGGCTCCTGCTCGGCGATCACTTCGGGTTCGGCCGGCTTGGCCGCCTTCTTGGCGCGCGTCCGCGGGGCCTTGGCCTTCGCCGGCACCTCCGCCTCAGCATCCGCGTCGACGTCCGCCTTCGGCGTCTCGGCGACCGGTTCTGCCTTGGCCGCGACCTTCTTGGCCGCGGGGCGCACGACGCCGGGAAGCGAGTCGTACGACTCGAACTCATCGCACGCGGCGGCCAGCGACTTCGCGGTCGAGCCTGCCACGCCCACGCCGATCACGTAGCGCCCCAGCCGCTTGCAGCGCTGTGCGAGCGGCACGTAGTCGCTGTCACCCGCGACGAGCACCACGTGGGTCAGGTCGGAGAGGCGGAACATGTCTTCCACGGCATCCACGGCGAGGCGGATGTCGGCGCCGTTCTTGGCGTACGCAGCGGCGGGGAACAGCTGCACGAGGTCGACCGCGCGCGCGACGAGCTGCGAACGGTACTCGGCGTTGACGGGGGAGGACCAGTCGGCGTAGGCGCGGGTGAGCACCAGCGTGCCGAACGACGCGGCGTAGTCGATGATCGCCCCGACCTCGATCATCGCAGCCTTCAGCCGTTCGACGACCTCTGGGTCGTGCGGATTCTCCGCGATGCGCTGACGATCCTTGCCGTAGGCGTTGCGGCCGTGGACGCGGTCGTACCAGGAGATGACGATGTTGTCGAAGTCGAGATAGACGGCGACGCGAGGATCCTGGGTGTCAGCCATGGTCGCGCTCCTCACCGGGGTAGCTCACGCCGATCTGGGAGCGGATCTCGTCGAGCGTGCCCATGATGGCCACGCTCTCCGCGATGGGGAGAACGTCGCCTGCGAAGTTGCCCTCGCTCACGAGCCGTTCGGCGGCGAACGCCTGGTACTGCATGCCGCGTCCCTCGACCTCGGAGGTGTAGGTCTCGCGCACCGTGCCGTCCGGTGCGACCACGCGGAAGGTCGTCGGCGTGTACCAGACCCGGTCGATGTCGATCCGCGCCTCGGTGCCGATGATGGATGCGGCATTGGGGCCGGCCGCCCTGGACGACGACAGGCTCGTGGAGACCGCGCCCCCCTCGTGCGTCATGATCGTCGCGACCTCGGAGTCGGCGCCGGTCTCGACGAGCCGTGCGGTGGCCTGGATGCTCGTCGGTGCACCGAGGACGTCCCAGATGAACGAGATCGGGTAGATGCCGAGATCGAGCAGGGCACCGCCGCCGAGCTTCAGGTCGTTGAGGCGATGCGCGGGGTCGGAGCTGATCAGCTGCGTGTGATCCGCGGTGACGGCGCGGACCTCGCCCAGCGCGCCCTCCGCGAGGATCTCACGGATGCGCACCATGTGCGGCAGGTAGCGCGTCCACATCGCCTCCATCACCAGCAGGCCGCGTTCGGCCGCGATGCGCTGCAGATCCTCGGCCTCGGCGCGATTGACGGTGAACGCCTTCTCCACGAGCACGTGCTTGCCGTTCTCGAGGGCGAGCTTCGCCCCTGCGTGATGCATCGGATGCGGCGTGGAGACGTAGATGATGTCGACGTCGGGATCCGCGACGAGATCCTCGTACGTGGCGTGCACGTGCGGGATGTCGAATTTCGCGGCGAAAGCGTCGGCGGAGGACTGCGAACGCGAGCCGACGGCGACGAGATCACGCCCGGCGGTGCGCAGATCGGAGGCGAAGGCGGACGCGATGCCGCCGGTTGCGAGGATTCCCCAGCGAAGACCAGTCATGTTCTCAGCGTAGAGCAGTCGCGAGCGCCTCCTGCGGGACGAGCGGGAAGACCTGCTCGGCGATGCGGTCGAGTTCTTCATCCAGCGGCGACGCCTGGATCAGCAGCAGCGTGATGCCGGCCTCGGCGTAGTCGTTGATGCGTTCGGCGACCTGTTCGGCCGTGCCGACGAGGTTCGGGCGCAGCCCGCGCGTGCCGACCGAGTACTCCGGGCGACTGAGCTCGAGCGACAGGTTCGAATGACGGGTGAACTCCTCGAAGGATGCGTAGCCGGGCGAGTCGGGATCCACCGTCGTGATCCGGTCGAGCTCGCGCTGCGCCTCCGCCTCGGTGTCGCGCACGATGACGTACGCCGGCATCCCGAACTCGGCAATAGGACGACCATGGATCCGCTCCGAGCGGGCGTTCATGTCCGCGACGTTGCTGCGCACCTCGTCGAGCGTTCCGCCGTGCATGACGTACGCGTCGGCGAAGTCGGCGATGGCTTCGCGTCCGGAATCGCTCTCACCGCCGGCGAAGACCACGGGGTGCACCTGCGGCTTCGGCTCGACGATCGTGCCCTCGAACTCGTAGTGATCGCCCGCGTACGAGAACGGCGTCTGCTCCCACAGCCCGTTCAGAACCTCGACGAACTCCTTCGCCTGCGTGTACCGCTCGTCGTGCGCGGGGAAGTTGCCGCCGAACTG
This sequence comes from Microbacterium shaanxiense, assembly GCF_054779995.1. Classification (NCBI taxonomy): domain Bacteria; kingdom Bacillati; phylum Actinomycetota; class Actinomycetes; order Micrococcales; family Microbacteriaceae; genus Microbacterium; species Microbacterium shaanxiense. The sequence goes on from NZ_BAAGXE010000005.1 coordinate 172,151, forward strand.
CCGGGCCTCCTCTGCCCACCACGCGGCCACGACGTTCAACGACACCCGCCCCGGCGCGATGCTGTCGAGCGTGCTGACCGTCTTCGCGAGCACCGCTGGCAGGTGGAAGCCGGGGCGGACGGCCGTCATGACCCGCAGACGATCCGTGACGGCGAGGATCGCGGCCGACAGCGACCACGCCTCGAGGCTCGGCGCCTCGACGCCCTTGCGATCGTTGAGGTACAACTCCGGCACGAGCGTGGTGTGGAAGCCGAGCCGGTCGGCCTTCACCGAGACCTCCCGGATGTGCTCCCACGTCGCCGCCATCTGCCCCTCGTCCGTGACGTTGCGCAGGAATCCGCCGTATACGGGTGTCCAGTAGCCGAGATTGATGCTCATGATGTCTCCTGGTCGAGTGCGCCGCGTGGCGCTGCGAGTGAGGGCGATGCTCAGATGCGCGCGAGCGCGCTGTCGAGGTCTGCGATGAGGTCGCCGGGATCCTCCAACCCGGCACTCAGCCGGATCGTGTTCAGCGAGATGCCTGCCGCGGCGCGCTGGTGCGCGTTCAGGTGGGAATGGGTCATGGATGCCGGGTGCGAGACGAGGCTGCGCGCATCGCCGATGTTCGCCACCAGGCGGAAGACCTCGAGGGAATCGACCACTTGCGCGACGCGGGTCTGGGCGCCGGCATCCTCGACGCCTGCGAGATCGAACGAGAGCACGGAGGGCACGCCCCGCGGCAGGTAGCGTTCGGCGAGCGCGTGCCAGCGGTTGCCGGCGAGTCCGGGGTGGTGGACGGCGGCCACCTTCGGATGCTGCGACAAGTGCTCGGCGATCGTCAACGCCGTCGCGCTCTGACGCGCCACCCTCAGATCGAGCGTCTCGATGCCCTGCAGGATCTGCCACGCGTTGAACGGTGAGAGGGAGGGCCCGAGATCGTGCACGTACTTGGACTTCACCAGCGCGGCGAAGGCCTGGCCGATCCCGAAGCGCTTCCAGAGCACGAGCTCGCCGAACCGCGGATACGGAGCCGTGAACTGCGGCCATCGCTCGGGCTGCGCGCCGAAGTCGAACGAGCCCTGATCCACGACGACACCACCGAGCGATGTGCCGTGGCCGGAGAGGAACTTGGTCGCGGAGTGCACGACGAAGTCGGCGCCGTGCTCGCCGGGGCGGATCAGGTACGGGGTCCCCACCGTGTTGTCGATCACGAGCGGTACGCCCGCCGCGTGGGCGATGTCGGCGACGAGGCGGAAGTCGAGCACCTGGGCGATCGGATTCGCGACCGATTCCGCGAAAAGTGCACGGGTGGTCGGGCGGATCGCGGCCCGCCACGCCTCCGCGTCGTCCTGGTCGACGAACGTCACCGCGATGCCGAAGTCGTCGAACGTGTCCTGAAAGAGGTCGACGGTGCCGCCGTACAGCTGGTTCGCCGAGACGATGTGACCGCCGCGGCCGGCGAGTGCCATCAGCGTCACCGCGACGGCCGCCTGGCCGGAGGCGACGGCGACGGCTGATGCTCCGCCCTCCAGCGCGGCGACGCGCTCTTCGAGCACCTGCTGGGTGGGGCTGGCGTTGCGGCTGTACAGGTTCCCGGCCCGGCGCAGCGCGAACAGGTCGGCGGCGTCGGCGAGCGAGGCGAACTCATAGGCGGCGGTCTGGTAGATCGGCGGAACCGCGCTGTTCTGCGGGACTCCGGTGGTGTAACCGCCCTGCACCTGCTGCGTCGAGAAAGCGGTCATGCGGCGGCTGCCCCCACCGCGTGCCGCACGGCAGGGGTGTGCACGTCGCCGCTGCGCAGCCGCTCGAGCCAGAGCACGACGGATGCCGCGACGCTGCGATGCGACTGGTCGTTCAGCGCGTCGTGCAGGCCCTCGACGGTCTCGATCAGTTCGAGGTCGGGTACCGCGCTCAGCAGCGCACCGGCCTCGGCGATGGGGGAGACCGCGTCTGCGGATCCGTGGAACGCGAGGACGGGCACGGCGATCGCCGCGAGGTCGGGTGCGGCCGGCGCCCGTTCGACGCTCGCGCTGGCAGTGCGCGATTCGGCCGCGCCGAGCACGCCGAGATGGACGGGGCATGCGGTGCGCTGCTCGTCGGTCGGCTCATCGGTGCCGTCGACCTCGACCGGTGTACCCGCGATGATCGCACCGTCGGGCGTCCCTCCCTGCGAGAGCACGCGCAGAACGGCCGCCGCGCCGGTGTCGGAGCCGACCAGGACCGTCGGCACGTCGTCGATGCCGGCAAGCCAGGCCGCTGCGGCGTCAGCGTCCGCTTCGAACACCGCCACGGTGTAGCCGTCGGCGCTGATCCGCCTCCCGAAACGCTCGTACACGGGTGCGCGCTCGCCGCGGCCCGTGACGACGGCGAGGATGCCGCGCACGCGGGCAGGGGGCGTCCAGATGGCTGCGGGGGAACTCGTGGTCATGCGTCCATAGTGAGCGCTGATCAGGTGCGCGCGACACGCATGTGTCGAACTGTTGCAGTCTGTGTCGTCCCGCATCGGCGCTGCTGGTTCGCGGTTGCGTGGCCTTCTACTTTCACATCCATGACTTCACGACACCCCTTCGCGTCACTTGCCGCTCTCAGCGTCGCAGCCCTCGCGTTCACCGGATGCGCCGCGTCTCAGGCCCCGGCCGACGACAGCAGCGGTACCAGCTCGCTCACCTGGGGGTGGCGCCTGCCCACCAGCTGGGACCCGGTGACATCGACCGCAGGCTGGGACACGCATGCGCTGGCGCTCGTGTACGACGGGCTCACGCAGCTCGACACCGAGGGCGAGCCGGTGCCGGGACTGGCCGAGTCGTGGGAGTACAACGCGGAGGGCACGGCGATCACCTTCCACCTGCGCGAAGACGCCGCCTTCAGCGACGGCACACCGGTGACGGCGGAGGCAGTGAAGAGCAACCTCGAGCGCGGGCGAGACCAGGAGAACTCCACTCTGGCCGGACAGCTGCGCATCGTCACGGGAATCGACGTCGTCGACGAGCACACCGTGACGGTGCATCTCGACCAGGCCGACTATCAGGTGCCGTACCTGTTCGCCGGCAAGACCGGATTCATCGTGAACCCGGCGGCCTTCGACGACGTCACCACTCTCGCCACGCAGCCGGAGGGCGCCGGCCCGTTCGCGTTGACCGAGTACGTGCCCAACGCGCACGCGACGCTCGAGAAGAATGACGAGTACTGGAACGCCGACCACATCTTCATCGACGACCTGTCCGTCGTCCCTGTCGCAGACGACGCGACGGCGGTCGCCGGTGTGAACACCGGGCAATGGGATGTCGCGATCATCCCCGCGTCGCAGGCCGAGGCCGCGGAATCCGCCGGTCTCGATGTCGAGGTGATCAAGGCGCTCACGGTCAGGGCCCTGGACGTGAACGGCACGGTGGCGCCGTTCGATGACCAGAGGGTGCTGCAGGCGATCAGTCATGCCACCGATCGTCAGGCGCTGATCGATTCCACATACTTCGGGCACGGCACCGCGAACTGGCAGCCGTTCCCGGACGGCTATGTCGCGCACAGCGAGGAGCTGGACGACCTCTACCCGCACGATGTCGACGCCGCGCAGGAGATGCTCGCCGAGGCGGGCTACCCGGACGGCGTCGACATCATGCTCACCCTCGGTGAGGATGACACGGCGCTCGCCGAGCTGCTGCAGGCGCAGTGGGCCGAAGCGGGCATCCGCGTCACCCTGAACGTGCAGGCGGCGGCCGCGATCTCGCAGAACTACGTGCAGCGCACGTTCCCGTTCGTGCTCGACAGCTACTCGGGTCGGCAGTCACCGCTGCAGGCGCTCGAGGTCCTGTACGGCCCGGAGGGGTTGATGAACCTCGGACGCCAGACGCCCGCCGAGCTCACGGCCGCGATCGACAAGGCACGCGCCACGCCGACGGATGACTCCGCATACGCGGAGACCATCCAGGACGCCGTCGAGGTGGGAGTGAAGCTGCAGCCGAACACCTTCCTCTTCAGCTGGCCGCGCATCCTCATCCACCCCGACGACATCACCGGCATCCAGCACTGGCTCGACGTGCAGCGCTGGGAAGACGTGAAGGTCGAGGGCTGAGACGTGACGACGACCGTGACCGCCGAGGCGCCGCCAGCGCCCGAGATCGAGGACATGCTGCGTGTGCGTCGCGCGTGGCCCGCGCTGCGCACTGTGCTCGCCACCCTCGGCACGGCGGCCACGGTCTTCGTGCTCGCCACCTTCGCGACCTTCGCGCTGGGAGCGGCGAGCGGATCCAATCCCGCGGCCGTCGCTCTGGGCGAGGTCGCCACGCAGGAGGACATCGACCGCCTGAACCACGTCTTCGGGCTCGACCGTCCGTTCCTGGTGCGCTACTTCGACTGGATCTCCGGCGCCGTCACCGGCGATCTCGGGGCGAGCTGGTTCACGACCATCCCCGTGGCGGACAGCATCGCGCAGGCGTTCCCGGTGAGCCTGTCGATCGCCGTCGGGGCGATCCTGCTGGCGCTGCTGTTCGGTTTCGCAGGGGGTCTGCTCGCCGCTGTGAACCGCGGCGGCCCCGTCGATCGCGCCGTGACCCTGCTGACCACCGTGTCCGCGACCGTCCCGGCGTTCGTCGCGGCGATCGCGCTCATCCTGCTGTTCGCCTACGCCATTCCGATCTTCCCCGTCGCGGGCTACGTGCCGCCGGAGAGGGATCTGGGCGGCTGGCTGCTCTGCCTCGTGCTGCCGGCCCTCGCATTGAGCCTGGACGCCGGGGCCGACATCGCCAGGCAACTGCGCACATCGCTCGTGGGCACGCTCAACGAGAACTTCATCATCGGCGCACGGGTGCACGGTCTCAGCCCGGGCCGGATCGTGCTCAGGCACGCGCTGCCCATCGCGTCGACCCCCGCGTTGTCGGTGCTCGGTGTGCATGCGCCCCGACTCGTCGGCGGAGCGGTCATCACCGAGGTGATCTTCGGGATGCCAGGACTCGGTCAGCTTGCCAACCGCGCGGCGCTGCAGGGCGACATCCCCGTCGTCCAGGGCGTGCTGCTCATCACGATCGCCATGGTCGTCGTCATCGGCGTGATCATCAACCTCGTCATCGCCCGCACCGGCGGTACGGATCGGAGTGCCGCATGAACGCCCTGGCCCGCCTGTGGGCGGCCGGATGGACAGTGCGCATCGCGATCCTCGTGATCGTGGGCGTCTTCGTGATCGCCATCGCCGGCCTGGTGCTCGCGCCGTACGACCCACTCGGACAGGACACCGCGAGCGCGTTGCAGGATCCGTCGCCCGCTCACCTGCTCGGCACCGACTACCTCGGCCGCGATGTGCTCTCGCGGCTTCTCGCCGGAGCACCCGCCTCGCTGCTGAGTGCGTTCGGGGCGGCGGTCATCGGGCTCCTGATCGGCGCCGTGCCCGGTGCGCTCAGCGCGTTCGCACCCAGGATCGGCGAATGGCTCTCGCTGCGCGTCGTCGATGCCCTGCTGTCGTTGCCGTTCATCCTGTTCGCGATCGTGTTCGCCGCCCTGCTCGGCAACGGTCTCATCCAGGCGACACTGGCGATCGGCATCCTGATCGCGCCGAGCTTCTTCCGCATCGCGCGCGCCGCGACACTGCGGGTGCGCGATTCGCAGTACGTCGAGGCCGCCGCGTTCCTTGGCGGATCGGCGTGGTGGGTGCTGCGCCGGCACGTATGGCGTCAGGTCGCTCCGAACCTCGTCGTCGCATCGGTGTCGGCACTGGGCGGCGCGCTGCTCGCCGTCGCCTCACTCACCTTCCTCGGCATCGGCGTGCAACCTCCTGCGCCCACCTGGGGAGGGATGCTGTCGAGCGATCTCGGCTACCTCGGCCAGCGGCCGTTCGGTCCGGTGGCGCCTGCGCTCGCCATCATCATCACGGTCGGTGCGCTGAACCTGATCGCTGACGCATCCCGCGACGTGCTCGGGGCGGATGCCGTGGTCACTCGCTCCGCCCGCAAGGAGGCCGCCCATGTCTGACGTGCGCATCAGCACTGCTCCGCGGGCGTCGTCGACCGTGCTCAGCGAAGCGCTCCCACCATCGTTCGACGAGAGCTCGCTGGTCAGACCGACGGTCGCATCGGCGGAGAACCTGGTGATCGCGGCATCCGACGGCACCGAACTCGTGCACGGCGTCTCGGTCGCCGTGCGCCCCGGGGAGGCGGTGGGAATCGTCGGCGAGTCCGGCAGCGGCAAGACGCTCACCTGCCGGGCGCTGCTCGGCATCCTTCCCGCAGGACTGTCGGTCACGGGCGGGGCTGTGCGCGTCGGCGACCAGGATCTCACGCGCGCGTCCGAGAAGACCTGGCGGCGGCTGCGCGGCACTCACGTGGCCGCCGTCTTCCAGGACCCGGCGTCCTACCTCCATCCCGCGATCCCGGTCGGCGCCCAGCTCGAGGAGACGCTGCGCATCACCGCAGGGATTCCGAGGCGCCAGATGCGCGCGCGGGCGCGCGAACTCCTCGACGATCTCGGCATCCGCCGCGTCGATCTCGTGCTGCGTCAGCGGGTCGCCGAGCTCAGCGGGGGGATGCTGCAGCGCGTACTCATCGCGATGGCGCTCGCCGCGGATCCGGCCGTGCTCATCGCCGACGAGTCGACGACCGCGCTGGATGTCACCGTGCAGGCCGAACTGCTCGAGCTGCTGAAGCGGTTGCGGGTCGAGCGCGACCTCGCGCTCATCCTGGTCTCGCACGATCTCGCCGTCGTCTCGCAGGTCTGCGAGCGGGTGCAGGTGTTCCGTGACGGAAAGGTGGTGGAGGCAGGGTCCACGTCGCGTGTACTGCGTGCGCCGGGACACCCGTATACGCGCGAGCTGCTGTCCGCGCATGCGGCCTACGGACTGGAGAGGTATCTCGCATGAGCGGAGACGGATCGGTGCTCGAGCTCGACGAGGTCTCGGTCGACTACGGGCGGGTGCGCGTGCTCGACGGCGTCTCTCTGACGATCAGACCGGGCGAGGTCGTCGGCGTGGTCGGCGAGTCGGGTTCCGGCAAGACGACGCTCGCCCGCACCGTGCTGCGCGCCGTCGCGCCGGCCGAGGGGCGCGTGAGCGTGGCAGGACGCGACGTCACCCGGGTACGCGGCGCGGCACTGCGCGCCTGGCGCCGCTCCGGCGCCGTGCAGTACGTGTTCCAGGACCCGCTGCGTTCGCTTGACCCGTCCGTCGCCGTCGCCGACTCGATCGTGGAGGGACTGCGGATCGCCAGGGTGCCCGCACCGGATGCCGCGCGCCGACGTGCCGCGGCTCTCGAGGCCGTCGGGCTCGACGAGGACCTCATATCCCGGCTGCCGGCGGGACTCTCCGGCGGGCAGCGTCAGCGCGCAGCGATCGCCAGGGCGCTCGTCGTCGAGCCCCGGCTGCTCGTGCTCGACGAGCCGGTGAGCGCCCTGGATGCGGCGAGCCGCGACCGGGTCGTGCAGGCTCTCATCGCGTTGCGCGACCAGCGGGGGAGCGACCTGGCGATGCTCGTGATCTCGCATGACATCGGTTCACTCGCGGCCATGAGCGACCGGCTGGTGGTGCTGAACCGCGGCCGCATCGTCGAGGACGGCCCGACCAGGCAGGTCGTCGCGCATCCGGAGCATCCGTACACGAGACGTCTCATCGATTCCGTCCCCCTCATCCACACGCCATCCGCCAACCGCCCCTGAACACTGGAGCTGCAGACATGCCCATCGAAATCCTCGGAATGATCGCCACGACCGCAGGGTCGGAGTCGAAGGCGATCGCAGGACCCGCCGTCGACCCCGCCTACGTGCGCGAGTTCTCGCGTGCGCACGAGGAGGCCGGGTTCGACCGAGTGCTCATCGGCTACAGCGCGAGTTCGCCAGACGGCTTCGCCGTGGCGTCGGCGGCGCTGCACTCCACCGAGCGGCTGAAGGTCCTGATCGCTCACCGGCCCGGCTTCGTGCCACCGACCATCGTCGCTCGCAAGCTCGCCACGCTCGACCATCTCACGGGCGGTGGCCGCGTGGCGATCCACCACATCACCGGCGGCAGCGAGGCCGACCAGCGTCGGGACGGCGATTACAGCGAGAAGCAGGATCGCTACCGTCGCACCGGCGAGTTCATCGATGTGCTCCGCAAGACCCTGACCGAGGAGGAGCCATTCGACCACGACGGCGAGTTCTACCGTGTCGAGGGCGCGTACTCGGCTGCGAAGCCCGCGACGGATGCCGGGATCCCGATCTTCTTCGGCGGGCTGTCGGACGGTGCGGTCGAGGTCGGAGCGAAGAACGCGGACGTCTACATGCTGTTCGGCGAGCCGCTCGCCGAGGTGGCGGAGCACATCCGCACGATCCGCGCCGCCGCGGCGAAGGAGGGCCGGACGATCGAGTTCAGCCTTTCCACTCGCCCGATCATCGCCGACACCGAGGACGAGGCGTGGGCGAAGGCCGACCGCATCTACGCCGAGACCGAGGATCTGATCGCGTCGCAGAAGGACGGGAACACGCTGTCGTTCGCCCGCTCACGCGGTGCGGAGCGCAACGCAGTATCGGCCGACCGTCTGCAGCAGATCGCGAAGCGCGGTGACGTGCACGACGAGCGGCTGTGGACCGGGATCACGCGCCTCACCGGCCCTTCGGGCAACTCGACGGCGCCGGTGGGCACACCGGAGCAGGTCGCTGAGGCGCTGCTGAAGTACTACGACCTCGGCGTCACGCGATTCCTGATCCGCGGGTTCGATCCGCTCGGTGACGTGCGCGACTGGGGCGAGGAGCTTGTCCCTCTGCTGCGCGAGGGTGCCCGTCGTCGCGACGAGGCGCGCGCTGCTGCCTGAATGATCGAGGGCTACGGCACCAGTGTGATCTTGCCCCGGGCGGCGTGCGCCTCGACGAGCTCGTGCGCCTGGGGCGCCTCCGAGAGAGGCAGTTCGGCGCCGAGCTCGACCTGGAAGTCGCCCGCCGCGATCAGGGCGATCGCGGCGTCGACGCCTTCATGGCGCCAGGCGAGCTCCTGCTCGGTCAGAGGGGTGGGCGCGCCGCCGCTGAAGGCGCGGATGCCGAGCTTCTCGGCATCCGGTCCGCGGACGATCGTCGCGATGCGATCGCGGTCGGAGATCAATTCCTTCGACACTTCGATCGCCTCCTCGGTGCCGATGCAGTCCAGCGCGACGGTCACGCCCGCGGGAGCGGCTGCGCGGACCCGATCGGCCAGGCCGTCGCCGTATGCGACGGGGATCGCACCGAGCTCGCGCAGCTGGTCGTGACGTGCAGGGCTGCCGGTGGCGATCACGGTGGCGCCCCATGCGACGGCGAACTGGATGGCGGCCTGTCCGACCGCGCCGGACCCGGCGTGGATGAGCAGCGTGTCGCCGTCGCCGACATCCAGCGAGCGCAGGCACTGGTAGGCCGTTCCCACCGGGATGCTGAGAGCCGCGCCCTCGGCGGCGGTGACGGCATCCGGCAGACGGAAGAGATGGGCGACCGGCACGACCAGATGGGTCGCGTACGTGCCGACCGTGTCACCGATCGCGACCCTGTCGCCGACCGCGAACTCGGTCACTCCCTCGCCGACGGAGTCGATCGCACCGGCACCGTCCAGACCGACGCGGCGCGGTTCGGTGATCGGCGGCATCGGGCGCTTCCCACTGCGCCGTTTCGCATCCAGCGGATTCACACCCGCTGCCTCGATCCGCACCACGACCTCGCCGGGACCGGCGACAGGATCGGGGATCTCCACGAGGTGGAGGACGTCAGGTGAGCCGATTTCGGTGTGAACGATCGCGCGAGCCATGCCGCCAGGCTACCCGGAACCGATGAAGGCCTCGCACCCGAGGGGTGCGAGGCCTTCATCCGATACGGAGATCAGTCGACCGGAACGATCAGGCCCTTCCAGGTCTCCAGCACGTACTCCTTGGTGCGATCGTCGTTCAGCAGCTCGATGAGTGCTTCGATGCGAGGGTCGTCCTTCATATCGGCGCGCGTCGCGAGGATGTTGTAGTACTTACTGTCGGTGCCCTCGAGGAGGATCGCCTGGTCATCCGACAGGCCGGCCGGAATGGCGAAGGACGCGGTCACGAATGCCGCGTCGTTGTCGGGGAGCGCGAGCGCCAGCGAAGCGTTCTCGATCTCGACGAACTTCAGGTCCTTCGGGTTGTCTGTGATCTCGGCGAGCGTCGTGGCGCCGTCGGCGATCTCGATGATGCCCTCGGCGGCGAGCAGCTCGAGCGCGCGTCCTTCGTTCGTCGGGTCGTTCGGGATCGCGATCGTCGCACCCTTGTCGAGGTCGTCGAGGCTGTCGAGCTTCTCGCTGTAGAACGCGGCGGCGGGGAGGTAGATCTCGCCGACGGAGATCAGGTCGTCGCCGGACTGCTCGTTGTACGTGTCGAGGAAGGTCGAGTTCTGGAAGAGGTTCGCGTCGACCGAGCCGTCGGAGAGGGCGGGGTTCGGCGTGTTGTAGTCGGTGAACTCCTGCCACTCGATCGTGAGGCCCGCATCCTCCGCGAGGTTGTCGGATACCCATTTCAGGATGTCGCCCGCGGGGACGGGCAGCGCACCGACCTTCAGAGTGCCGAGGCCATCCGAGCCGTCCGCTGCGGGAGCATCGTCGGTGCTGCCGCCGGCGCAGGCGGTGAGGCCGATCGCCAGCGCGCCGGCGGCCACGATGGCGGCGCCTCGGGTGAGAGTGGAGAAGGACATGTTCGTGCTCCTTGTGGGTGTCTGTACAGGGCTGCGGTGTGTGAGGGGACGAGGGTGCGGACTCAGGCGCCGGCGCCGATGACGTCGGCGGCGTGGGAGGCCCGGTTCGCGTGATCGAGCGAGCGGGCGAGCATGTTGCACCCCCACTGCACGAGCAGCACGATCACGAACAGCACGATCACGACGGCGACGATGTGCACCCAGCTGTAGCGCTGGAACCCGTATGTGAGCGCGACGTTGCCCAGGCCGCCGCCGCCGACCACGCCGACCATCGCCGAGAAGTTGATGATCGAAGTGATGGTGGTGGCGATGCCGAGCACGATCGCGGGTGCGGTCTCGGGCAGGATGACGCGGCGCACGAGCTGCCAGCGCGTGGCGCCGAGGGAATCCGCCGCTTCCAGCAGGCCCGAATCGACCTCCTTGACGGCGATCTCGACGACACGGGCGAAGAAGGGGATCGCGATGAGGGTGAGCGGGAAGATGGCGGGGCCCGTGCCGATGAACGAGCCCAGCAGCAGCCGCGTCAGCGGAATCAACGCGATCATCAGCACGATGAACGGCACGGAGCGACCGAGATTCACGATGAATCCGAGGATGCGGTTGATGGCGACGCCGAGCGCTGCCGAACCGAACGGCGCCGAGAGGAAGCGCCCCTTCTCGGTGCCGACGAGGACGATGCCCAGCGGCAGGCCGACGATGATCGTGAAGAGGATCGCGACGCCGGTCATCCAGAGCGTCTCGAGGGTGCCCTTGAGCATCGTGTCGAAGAGCTGCGGCCAGAAGTCGGGGGAGGTGTAGTCGATCATGCGGCTTTCACCACCTCGACGGCGACGCTGTGCTCCGTGAGGAATGCCTGCGCGCGGGCGACGATCTCGGGGTCGGCCGGCAGCGCGAGGCGCGTACGCCCCGCCTGCGCACCGGCGATGTCCTCGATCGTGGCGCCGAGGATGGAGACGTCCAGATCCAGCGCACGGGAGAGCAGGGCGATCGTCGGCTTCTGCGCCTCCTCGCCGGCGAACGTGAGATCGATGATGACGGATCCGGGGATGTCCGGCACCTCTCCGAGGGGGAATAGGTCGCGAGCGAGACGGCTTCCGGGTGTGCGGATGAGGTCGGTGAGCGTGCCCCGCTCGACGATGCTGCCGTGCTCAAGCAGCGCAGCGGCATCGCAGATCTGCTTCACGACCGCCATCTCATGAGTGATGAGCATGATCGTGAGCCCCAGATCGCCGGAGAGTCGCCGCAGAAGCGCCAGGATCTGGCGGGTCGTGTCGGGGTCGAGCGCGCTCGTGGCCTCGTCGGAGAGCAGCACGCGCGGGCGCGACGCCAGCGCGCGGGCGATTCCGACGCGTTGACGCTGACCGCCGGAGAGCTGCGCGGGGTACGCATCGGCGCGGGCGGCGAGCCCGACCAGGTCGAGCATCTCCCGCGCCTCGGCTGCCCGGTCGCCGCGGCCGCGGCCGACGGCCTCCAATGCGAACTCGACGTTCTGGGCCACGGTGCGATTGCCCACCAGGTTGAAGTGTTGGAAGACCATGCCGATCCCGTGGCGCGCGGCGCGCAGTTCCTGCCCGCTCAGATGCGACACCTGCACTCCGTCGACCGTGACGCTTCCGGAGTCGGGACGCTCGAGGGCGTTCACCGTCCGCAGCAGGGTGGACTTGCCCGCACCGGACTGCCCGACTACGCCGAAGATCTGGCCGCGTCCGATCTCGAGCGACACGTCCGCGAGTGCGCGGGTGCCGCCGAAGGATCGGCTGACATGCTCGATGGTGATCATGGGAATGCTGAAGACCCCTTTCGGGGAAGAAGAGGAGGGTTGCGACAATTCCACCTGATCGGCGCGGCGAACACCAATTCGCATGACGCTGCGTGACGTGGTGTCAGCTCTCTCGCAAGATCTTTGCTATGCGCTGCGGCGAGACCGGTTGCGCCGTGCCGAGGCGCTGTGCGAACACGCTGATCCGGTACTCCTCCAGCAGCCAGCGCGCCTCCACCAGTGCCGGAGCGGCGTCTGCGGCGAGCGGGATGGTGCCCCCGGCATCCTCGAACGCCTTGGACACGCGCTCGAACTCGGTCATCCGGGCGCGATCCTTGCCCGGCTCGTTCGACAGTGTCTTGAGCCGATCGAGCATGCCGTCGAGATACCGGGGAAGGTGCGCGAGGCGCTCGGCGCCCGTCGCCGAGATGAACCCGGGATGCAGCAGCCCGTTCAGTTGGGAGCGGATGTCGTTCAGCGGGCCGAGCAGCGCGAGAGAGTTCTCCGACTTGATGCCGCGCTCGACCTCGCGGGACTTCGTGAGTATCCGTGCGACGAGAGAGACCGTGGCGAACAGCTGGTCCACGAGGATCGCGTTGACGGCATCGCGCGCCGTGGTGAACTGCGCTTCGGTGCGGATCGGGTGGGCGGGCAGGGTCGCCCTCACCACGGCGGTCCTGGCATCTTCGATCAGCGCGGAGGCGGACGAGTACGGCGACGCCGCGAGGGCGAGCTTCTCATGCGAGGTGAGGTGCTCCTGCACATAGGACGCAGGAGAGGGCACATTCAGCAGTACGAGGCGCAGCACCCCGTCTCGAGTGGCCGCGTCTGCGGCGTCGGCCGTCGCTTCGACGCGCACAGAGACGCTCTTGCCCTTGTCGATGATCGCGGGATAGCCGCGTACGACGCCGCCTGCGACCTTCGTGTCGAGCACCTCGGGGAGGTCGCCGAAGGTCCAGTTCGTCAGACCGTCCTGCTCGATCGATCCTCGAACGGATGCCGCGGCCACCGCCTGTGCGTCGGGGCGTCCTCGCCCGCTCTCGGGACGCGCGATCGAACGTGCGACGCTGGACCGGGCGCGGTCGGACAATGACCGCTGAAGCTCGCCGAGGTCTCGGGCAGAGCCTGCGACGCGGCCGCGCTCATCGACGGCACGGAAGTTCATCCGCAGATGCCCCGGCACGCGCTCGTCGTCGAAGTCGGCGGCCGAGACCGGCTGATTCGCCAGCGGCTGGATCATCCGCGCCAGTGCCTCCTTCAGCGAACGGGGAGGGAGCCCGCCGTGGTTCTCCGGTCCCTCCTCGGCGAGTTCCGCTCCGAATCTGTCGGCCCAGTCCGCTGCGGGCACGACGTGCCGGCGGATCGCCTTCGGCAGTGCGCGCAGCAGCGCGGTGACGAGGTCTGCGCGCAGCCCAGGCACCTGCCAGTCGAAGCCGCGATCCTCGATCTGGGCGAGCAGTGCGAGGGGGACGACGACGCTGACGCCGTCGTCCGGAGCCCCCGGCTCGAAGCGGTAGGCCAGCCCGAGCACCTGGTCGCCCTGCGTCCAGCGCGTGGGGAAGTCGTTCTGATCGGCCCGTTCGTCGTCTTCGATGAGGTCGCTCTCGCGCATGACGAGCAGCTTCGGCGTCTGTTGCAGCGTCTCGCGCCACCACTTCTCGAACGAGCGCACGTCGAACACGTCGGAGGGGATCCGCTCGTCGTAGAAGCGGAACACCTCTTCATCGCCGGCGAGGATGTCGCGTCTGCGCTCGCGTTCCTCGAGCTTCTCGAGGCGCTTGCGCAGCTCGGCGTTGCTGCGCCAGAAGGCGCTGACGCGCTTGTCGAGCCTGGTCGGATCCCACTCGCCTTCGACCAGCGCGTGCCGCACGAACATCTCACGGGACGCGGCGCGGTCGATGCGGGCGAACTGCACGCGCCGGCGCGGGATGATCTCGACACCGAACAGCGTGACCTTCTCGAACGCGACGGCGGCGCCGGCATCCTTCGACCAGTGCGGTTCGGACACCGAGCGCTTGGCGAGGTCGCCGGCGAGCGACTCGGCCCATGCCGGATCGATCGCGGCGACCGTGCGTGCGAAGGTGCGGGAGGTCTCGACGATCTCGGCGGACATGACGGCCTGCGGGCTCTGCTTGCGAAGGCCCGACCCGGGGAAGATCGAGAAGCGGATGCCGCGTGCGCCCCGGTACTCCGCGATCCGGCGCTTCGGGTCCTTCTGGGTCTTCGACTGCCCCTTCGGCGGTGTCTTGGTGTTCCGCTCGTCGAGGATGCCGATCTGCGAGAGAAGACCCGCGAGCAGGGCGCGATGGATGGCGTCGGGGTCGGCGGCGCCCTCGTTCTTCGACGTCGGCGGAGCTTTCACGAGCGAGCGCAGCTGGCGGTGCACGTCGAACCACTCGCGGACCCGCACGTAGTTGAGATACTCCGAGCGGCACAGGCGCCGGAACGCACTGGATCCGAGATCTCGCTGCTGCTCGCGCAGGTGGTTCCACAGGTTCAGGGTCGCCAGGAAGTCGCTCGTCGGATCGGTGAAGCGTGCGTGCATCCGCTCCGCGGCGTCGCGGACGCCCTGAGGCGCCTCCTGCGACGGGCGTTCGCGGACATCCTGGATGGTGAGACCGGCGACGATCGCCAGCACGGGCTCTGCGACGCCGTTCTTCTGCGCCTCGAGCAGCATGCGGGCGAAGCGCGGGTCGATCGGCATCCGGGCGATGTCGCGGCCGATGCGGGTCAGCCGCGGGGTGTCGCGACCGAGGTCGACGGCGCCGAGCTCGGTGAGCAGGTCGAACGCGGCCTTGATGCCGCGCGAATCCGGTGGCGTGAGGAACGGGAACGCGGCGATGTCGCCGAACCCGAGCGAGAGCATCTGCAGCACGACCGAGGCGAGAGAGGTGCGCAGCACCTCGGGTTCGGTGAACTCCGCCCTCTTCTCGAAGTCGTCCTCGCCGTAGAGGCGGATGGCGATGCCGTCGCTCGTGCGGCCCGCACGACCGGAGCGCTGGTTCGCCGACGCCTGTGAGATCGGCTCGATCGGCAGCCGCTGCACCTTCGAGCGGTTGCTGTACCGCGAGATGCGTGCGGTGCCGGTGTCGATGACGTACTTGATGCCGGGGACGGTGAGGCTCGTCTCCGCGACGTTCGTCGCGAGGACGACCCGACGCCGCACTCCCGCGACGCGGCTCGGCTCGAACACCCGATGCTGCTCGGCGGCCGACAGCCTGCCGTACAGCGGGAGCACCTCGACGGGAGACCTGCTCGACGCATACGCAGCGCGCACGGCGTCAGCGGCATCCCTGATCTCGGCTTCGCCGGGAAGGAACACGAGCACGTCGCCCTGCGCTTCGCGGTCGAGTTCGCGCAGCGCCGTGACGATCGCGGAGACCTCGTCCTCGCTCTCGTCCTCGGAAGGCGCCCGGTACCGGATCTCGACGGGGAAGGTGCGGCCGGAGACCTCGATTATCGGCGCCGGCGTGCCGTCCGCAGCGGCGAAATGTGCGGCGAAGCTCTCCGGATCGATCGTCGCCGAGGTGATGATGACCTTCAGGTCAGGGCGCTCGGGGAGGATGCGGGTGAGGTATCCGAGCAGGAAGTCGACGTTGAGGGAGCGTTCGTGCGCCTCGTCGATGATGATCGTGTCGTAACGGCGCAGCAGACGATCGCGGTGGATCTCGTTGAGCAGGATGCCGTCGGTCATCAGCGCGACCTTCGTCGCATCCGACACCTTGTCGGTGAAGCGCACCTTGTAGCCGACGGCTCCGCCGAGTTCGACGTGCAGCTCTTCAGCGATGCGCTCGGCGATCGTGCGGGCGGCGAGTCGGCGCGGCTGCGTGTGCGCGATGTTCGTACGGCCGAGCTCGAGGCAGATCTTCGGCAGCTGGGTGGTCTTTCCCGATCCGGTCGCGCCGGCGACGACGACGACCTGGTTGTCGCGGATGGCGTCGGCGATCTCGTCCCTCGCGGCGCTGACGGGCAGCTCCGGGGGATAGGTGATCACGAGATCGGCAGAAGACATAGCCCTCCATCGTATGACGACGAGGCGGCGCGAGGCGACCTGTCATCACAGGTCGTAGGGTGGTTGCATGACGATCCCCACTGTGACTCTCAACGACGGACATTCCATCCCGCAGCTCGGCTACGGCGTCTTCAAGGTGCCGCCGGCAGACACCGAGCGCACGGTCAGCGAGGCGCTCGAGATCGGCTATCGCCACATCGACACAGCGGCCATCTACGGCAACGAGGAAGGAGTGGGCGCGGCGATCGCGAAGAGCGGCATCGCCCGCGACGAGCTCTTCATCACCACGAAGCTCTGGAACGACCGTCATGACGGCGATGAGCCGAACGCCGCGATCGCCGAGAGCCTCGAGAAGCTGGGCCTCGAGCACGTCGATCTGTATCTCGTGCACTGGCCGACGCCGGCGAAGGACAACTACGTCCACGCGTTCGCGAAGCTCATCGAGCTGCGCGACGCCGGCCTCACACGCAGCATCGGCGTCTCGAACTTCCTCGCCGAGCACCTCGAGCGCGTGGTGAACGAGACCGGCGTGACACCGGCCGTCGACCAGATCGAGCTGCACCCCGCATATCAGCAGCGCGAGACCGTCGCGTGGGCTCGGGACCACGGCATCCGCATCGAATCGTGGGGTCCGCTCGGGCAGGGCAAGTACGACCTCTTCGGCACGTCGGCGGTCGCCGACGCCGCGGCAGCGCACGGTAAGACGCCGGCGCAGGTCGTGCTGGGCTGGCACCTGCAGAAGGGAACGATCGTGTTCCCGAAGTCGGTGCGCGCCGAGCGCCTGCGTGAGAACCTCGACGTCTTCGACTTCACTCTCACCGAGGCCGAGATCTCGGCGATCGACGCTCTCGACCCGCTCGACGGATCGGGCCGAGTGGGCACGCACCCGAACGAATTCAACTGAGCGCCTGACGCTTACATGACGCCCCGTGTCGCTCCGTGCGCCACGGGGCGTCATCGTGGGTACGTTCTATGGCATGACCGCTCCCTATCGCATCGTCGCCGTCTCCGGCTCGCTCCACGAGCCCAGCAAGACGACCGCGCTTCTGCGTGCCATCGCCGCCGCCGTCGCCGAGCGCGCCGAGGTCGAGGTGCAGCTGATCGAGCTCACCGCCGTCGGTCCTGAACTCGCGGGAGCGCTGCGCCGCGATCGCCTGCCCGCGAGCGTCGAGGAGCAGCTGGTCGCGATCGAGCAGGCCGATCTGCTGATCGTCGGCAGCCCGGTCTACCGTGCCTCGTTCACCGGACTGTTCAAGCATCTGTTCGACTTCGTCGGCCAGTACGCACTCGTCGGGAAGCCGGTGCTGCTGGCGGCGACGGGCGGGGGAGAGCGCCACGCGCTCATCATCGAACACCAGTTGCGGCCGCTGTTCGCGTTCTTCCAGGCGCTCACGCTGCCACTCGGCGTCTACGCCAGCGACACGGACTTCGACGGGTACGTGATCAACTCCGAGATCCTGCAGGCGCGCATCGCGCTCGCGGCCGAGCGCGCGCTGCCGCTCGTCGGATACGCGGCGTCGAGGACGACTGAGGCGCTCGTCGGCTGAAGACGGCGCGGGTCAGCGATCGAAGCGCCCGTCCGCTGAGCGCTGCACGGGCGTAGCGTGGGCGCCATGACGAATCGTCTCGCCGACACGCTCAGTCCGTATCTGCGCTCGCATGCCGACAACCCGGTCGACTGGTTCCCGTGGGGCACAGAAGCGTTCGCGGAGGCGCAGCGGCGGGACGTGCCGCTGCTGATCTCGATCGGCTATTCGACGTGCCACTGGTGCCATGTCATGGCACGGGAATCGTTCTCCGACCCGGAGACGGCGGCGCTCATCAACGACGGCTTCGTCGCGATCAAGGTCGACCGGGAAGAGCATCCCGATGTCGACGGTGCGTACATGGCAGCGGCATCAGCGTTCACGCAGAACCTCGGTTGGCCGCTGACCGTCTTCACGACACCGCAGGGCCGCACGTTCTATGCGGGCACCTACTGGCCTCCTTCCGCGAGGGGCGGCATGCCCGGATTCAGCGACGTGCTCGCCGCGGTGCGAGAAGCATGGACACTGCGCCGCGAGCAGGCGATCGAATCGGCGGATGCCGTGGCCGAGGCTCTGGTCAGCGCTGCCTCCGAGACACCGTCTCCGCTGCCGGCGACGGCGGGCCTCGCGGCGGCTGCGGCGACGATCGCGGCGCGTGAGGACTCGTCGTTCGGCGGTTTCGGCGGAGCGCCGAAGTTCCCGGTCGCGACGACGCTGCGGTTCCTGCAGAGTCCACTCGTGCGTCGTGAGGCGTCCGATGCGGCCGCCTCTGCGACGCGCGCGCTCGCCGCGATGGCGGCATCCGCTCTGCGCGACACCGACGGAGGGTTCTTCCGCTACGCGACGCAGCGCGATTGGACCGTTCCTCACTACGAGCGGATGCTGACGGACAATGCGCAACTTCTCGACGTGGCTGTCGCGGAGGGGGACTTCGTGACGGCGAGGGGGATCGCTTCTTTCCTTCTCGAGGTGCTGCGGCGCGACGGCGGCGGCTTCGGCGCCGCGCAGGACTCGGAGTCGTGGATCGACGGGCAGCGCAGCGAGGGCGGGTACTACCTCGCCTCCGACCGATCCGCACTCGCGCCGCCCGACGTCGACGGCAAGGTGATCACGGGGTGGAACGGTCTCGCGATCGGTGCCCTCGCGCGGGCGGGTGCTGCGCTCGGAGTTCCGGGATGGGTGGATGCGGCGGCTGCGGCGGCCACTTTCGTGCTGGCGACCAACCGCTCGACGGAAGGGCGGCTCGTCAGGGCGTCGCTGGATGGCACCGCATCGACCGCCGTCGCGACGCTCGCGGATCTCGGTCTTCTCGCGGAGGGTCTCTTCGCACTGGCCGTCGCTACGGGCGATGCGTCTTGGGCGGTGACGGGACGCGACCTTCTCGATGAGGCGCTCGAAGACGGCGCCGCAGACGATCCCGTGCTCGCGGCGCAGGGCGTGGCATCCGCACCCGATCAGACCGACGGCGACCTGCCCTCGGGGGTGTCCGCTCTCGCAGCGGCGGCGCTGACGGCGTGGCGTCTGGGCGCAGGGGATCGGTATCGGACCGCCGCGGAGGAGCAGGTGCGGAGGCACGCGTCGTCCGCTCTGCAGCATCCGTTCGGCCATGGTTCGCTGCTGGCCGTGGCCGCGGGACTCGTCGAGCCGCCCCGTCAGGTGGTCGTCGTCACCGACGATCGTTCAGCGCCACTGGTGGTCGCTTCGCGCGGAATGGACGCCGACGTGATCGCAGCAGTGACGCCCGCGCAGGCGCGCGCGTTCGCGGAGGCGGGATTCGAGCTGTTCGAGGGCAAGGATGCGACGTCCGGCCTCGCTTACGACTGCCGGGCATTCGTCTGCCGTCTGCCGACGGCCGATGCGGGGGAACTCGTCGCGGCGAGGTGAGCCGTTGTGCTTTTGTGCTGATACAACTTGTGATAAACATGTGGCACAACGAGTGAAGCGGAGACCACGTGTTGCAGAGTATCTTCTCCTACGGTTTTACGGGTTTGGTGGGCGCCGCCTTCAGTTTGCCGGCGGTCTCGCTGGTGCTCGCGTTGGTCCTGGCGCTGGGCATTATCACGTTTACGAAGACCAAGGATGCTGATCCCCGTCTGGCAAAGCTCCCTGATGACGCGGCGATCGCGTTCAACGCGAGATACACGCGAGAGCGACGAACACTCGCAGTTTCGGCGCTTGCGGTGATCGTTGCCTTCATGGCTGAGAACGTTGTGCGTGGTTACGTCGTGAACATGGCCGATGTCGTCTCCTGGTGGCGCTTCGCGCTCCCTGTGTTCGTCGCGCTGGCGGGAGTGACAGCGCTGCTCATGATGATCGGCGTCGGAGCGGCGAGGATTCCCGCCCGCCCCGCTGGACTCGGCATCCGACGCACGTGGATGAGCTTCGGGCCGCGCGCTGGGATTGTGGGAGCGCTGGTAGTAGCCCTCGCCCTGTGCGTGACGACGATAACCGCTGGACTCGCATCATCGCCCGATGATCAGGGGCGATACGTCTACCTCGAGATCCCCGTACCGAACGAATCGATCGATCCCGTTCGCACTTGGTTCTACGGGTGGGCCTACGGCATTCCCGTCCTCATGTGTCTGTTCGCGCTCTCTTTGGCGACGGTGGTGACGCTCCACCGCAGCGCTGTGCGTCCGTTTCTGAGCGCAGAATCTGCTGGAGTCGAACAGGCTGCTCGATCCGAAGTCGCGGCGGGCGCGGTGCGAGTCGCGGTTGGTGGACTGCTGCTCGCGCTCGCCGGCGCGTGGCGCTTCATCGCGGGCGCGGGATCGACCTCTGAGCTGACCATCCACGGCGATACGTCGCAACAGGGCACTTATGAGGTCGCATGGCGATTCGCGGAGTTCGCTGCAATCGGCGGATGGTTCGCGCCAGCCCTTGAGATCGGGGGGTTCGTGCTGCTGCTTCTCGTTGCCTTCCAGATCCGGCGCGGTTCGGTAGGCAGCGAATCGAGGGTGAGTTCTCTCCGCAGTCCTGTCTCAGGAGTCGCTTCATGAGTGTCCGACACGCGCTGTCGACGGCTGACGAGAGTAGCCCCGCACTTGACATATATCGCCAGTTTCGTGGACTTATTGCATCTGGTCAGTTGGGAGCCGGTGAGCGGCTTCCGACGGTGAGACAGACAGCGAGTGATCTTGGCGTGGCCGCCGGAACCGCGGCGAAAGCGTACAGACTTCTCGAGCGAGACGGGTTGGTCGTGACGCGTACCGCCGCTGGTACCAGAGTCGCTGACTCCGCTGCGGTGCTCCCCGGTGCAGTCCTACGTCACATCCGTGAACTCGTTGCTGCGGCTGACGAGGGTGGCGCGGAACCTGAGGACGTCATCGAGGTACTCCGCGTCGTCTGGCAAGCATCAACGGGCCAAGAAACATAGTTCGAAGTTCAACAGACGCCGCATGCGGACGGCAGATCCGCAGATCGCGGTTCACCTCGATGCGGTGAGCGCGGGCGGCCATCAAGTGACGAAGAATCTTCTTCGGAAAAGTTCTCTGATCTGGGTTAAACCAGGGTTGGAATGTCGGTGGTCCCCTGTTGAATAGTGGGTATGAACAGCATCGTTGCTCGGCTTCGGGACTTGGAGGAGACCCTCGATTCCGTCGCGCGTGACGCGTTCGGTGCGGAGCAGATTCCGGGGTTGTCGGATGCCGATGTGGCGGAGGTGCTGGCGGTGTCGGGGCGGATCCAGCGCCG
>NZ_BAAGXE010000006.1:0-189847 GCF_054779995.1 Microbacterium shaanxiense
CGGCGGAAGAGGCGGCGATGCGGGGGCGGTACTTCTCGATCGGGAAGGTCAAGGATGGTGCGGCGCCGGTGCGGGGGAGTCTGCTGCCCGAGGTCGCCGCGCAACTTGCCCTGCTGATCGACAGCCTCCTGAACCCGAAGGTCAACGGCGCCGACGAACCCGACCAGGACGGCGGAGCCACGAGTGCGGGTGGTGTGCGGTTCGAGCCGTCCGAAGACACGGATCCCGCAGACCGGTCGGATACGGATACGGCTGTCACGGATATCCGGACCCGTGGGCAGAAGCTCCACGACGCTCTCGCCACGATCCTGAACACCGCCGCCCGCACGGACTTGTTCCCGCATCTAGGTGGTGCGGCGCCCACGCTCACGGTCTCGGCGACCGCCGCGGATCTCACGGCGGGGTACGGGTGGGCGCGGATCGGGCACACCGGTGACCTGGTCCCGTTGGCGGCGGCGTTGCAGACCGGGTGCGCGGGCGGGATCCAGCGGATCCTGTTCGACGAGAACGGCCGGATCGTGTCGATCGGGACCAGCGGGCGCATCTTCAACGGCCTGCAACGCCGCGCGATCACGATCCGCGATGGTGGGTGTGTGATCCCGGGGTGCACGATCCCCGCGACCTGGTGCGAGGTGCACCACGTCCAAGAGCACGCCGCGGGCGGGCCGACGCATACGGACAACGGGGTATTGCTGTGCTGGTTCCATCACCGCACCCTGCACCTGACCGAGTGGGTGATCCGCATGAACCACGGTGTCCCCGAAGTCCGCGGCCCCGCATGGTGGGACCGCCACCAGAGATGGCATCCCACCCGAAGCCCCCACCACCGACAACCCGTCCCCGGATGAGGAGCGCCAGCATCCGCGTCTAGCATCGAGTCATGAGCGAGGAGACGCCGGAGACCGAGCTCGCGGGCGGAAACACGAACGAAGTGACACTGGTCGACGGAGAGGTTCGACGGCCGACGGGGGCATGGACGATGAACGTCCACGCGTTTCTGCAAGAGCTTCACTCCGCGGGCGTCGAGGGTGTCCCACGGGTTCTCGGCATCACGGCTGACGGCCGCGAACGGCTTTCCTTCATCGAAGGTGAGGTTGCGCACTATCCGCTGCCGAAGTGGCTGTGGGATGACCGCATCCTGGTGAGCGCCGCACAGCTCCTCCGACGCATCCACGATGCCGGCGCCGAGAGCGTCCACCGTGCGAGCGGGTGGCGGATGCCGTCGCGCGAGCCGATGGAAGTGGTGTGCCATAACGACTTCGCGCCGTACAACCTCGTGTTCGAGCACAAGGAGCTCGTCGGAGTCATCGACTTCGACATGGCGGCTCCCGGTCCGCGTCTGTGGGACCTCGCCTATCTGGCGTACCGGCTGGTGCCCTACGTGGAAGATGCGGAAGCGCCGGCAGACGTTCGGGAGGCCGAACCTGAACGACTGGCGATGCTGTTGTCGGCGTACGGCACCGACGCATCGGCTGACGCGCTGTGGACGATCATGGCCGCTCGACTCGACGCGCTCGCTGAGCACTCGCGGGCCGGATCCATGGCCAGGCCCGAGCTCGCGGCGCACGCGGAGATGTACGAGCGCGACGCCGTCCGGCTGCGCGACCGACTGACGTGAGAGCGGCGGACTACACCCAGGTCGGCATCCAGTTGTGGATGAGCCAGAACTCGTACGGCACGTTCATGCCCGTCCACACCGGATAGTAGAACGCCGAGACCAGCACCGTGACCGCGAGGAACACGACTACGGTGCGCTCTCCCGCCTGCCGTCGATGAAGCGGCTGGTCCCGCCGCCCGGCCAACTCGCGCAGCGCGAGCACGAGCGCGAGCACCAGGAACGGCATCATCACCACTGTGTAGAACTGGAAGATCGTGCGCTCCGGGTACAGCAACCACGGCACATATGTGACGGCCAGACCGACCAGCGGGATCGCATACGTCCACGGCATCGGTGCGCGCTGCACCAGCCCGCGCACGAACCGGTAGAGCAGGAAGACCGCAGCGGCGACGCCGGCGTACCAGATCAGCGGATTCGGAACCGATGACACCACCGAGATGCAGTGATCGGTGCCGCAGGTCTGATCGTCGCCGACCCAGACCGCCGTCGGACGGATGAGGAACGGCCACTGCCACGCCGGACTGGCGTACGGATGCCCGCTGCTGAGACCGACGTGGAACCCGTACATCGACTCGTGATACTTCCACAGCGCGGCCAAAGGGTTCTCGGACGCGTGCCGGTCGTAGCCGCCGGTCGTCACCAGCCAGCCCGTCCAGGTGATCAGGTAGGTGAGCAGCGCCGCCGGTACCAGCAGCACGAACGAGACCGCGCCCTGTCGGAACGCGGCATCCGTCGGCCAGAACAGCACGCCGGCACGTCGGCGCGCCAGCGCATCCGTGACCACGAGGTACAGGCCCAGGCCCGCCAACGCATAGAGTCCCGACCACTTCACCGCGCATGCCGCGCCCAGCGCGACACCCGCCGCGATCACCCACGGGCGGCGCCAGATCACCGTGCCCCAGAGCGCGTCCGGCGCATCCGGATCCGCTTTCTCCACGTTCGGGATGCTGCGCCGGCGGTCGTACAGGATGAACAGGAACCCGAGCAGGATGAAGAAGGTGAGGATGCCGTCGAGCAGGGCGATACGGCTCATCACGATGCTGAGTCCGTCGATCGCGAGCAGCAGCGCCGCGACGGTCGCCGCGACGACCGATCGTGTCAGCTCCTTGGCGACGAAGTACACCAGCAGCACCGTCGCGGCACCTATCAGAGCGACCATCAGGCGCCACGCCGCGCTGTTGCCCGCACCGAAGACACCCATGCCGAGCGCGATGATCCACTTACCCAGCGGAGGATGCACCACGAAGCTGCCCGTTGCGCTCAACGCCGTCGTGTCGCCGTTGAGGAACGACTCGTTCGCCCCGTCGCCCCACGTGCCCTCGTAGCCGAGAACCCACAGCGACCACGCGTCCTTGACGTAGTAGGTCTCATCGAACGCGAGCACATTCGGATGCGACAGATTCGCCAGC
Organism: Microbacterium shaanxiense; assembly: GCF_054779995.1. Classification (NCBI taxonomy): domain Bacteria; kingdom Bacillati; phylum Actinomycetota; class Actinomycetes; order Micrococcales; family Microbacteriaceae; genus Microbacterium; species Microbacterium shaanxiense. The sequence continues at coordinate 3,028 of NZ_BAAGXE010000006.1, forward strand.
CGCAGCACCGCCGCGAGCGCCGTGACCACGAGCGGTGCGAGCAAGCGGACGAGCCGATTGCCGTCCGGATCCAACAGCACTCGATCGCGCAGCCGGCCCCACCTGGTCAGGCGCTCCTCAGGCGGAGGCAGCAGAGGCACGGGCGCGGTCACGGCACAAGCCTAAGCGGCAGTGCCCGCCTAAGCTGATCGTGTGATCATCCTCGCCGCGACTCCGATCGGAAACCTCGGCGATGCGTCCCGCCGTCTCATCGAGGTGCTCGAGAACGCCGAGATCGTGGCGGCGGAGGACACGCGCACCACGGCGCACCTGCTCCGTGCGCTGCAGATTGAGAATCGACCCCGTCTGGTCGCTCTGCACGATCACAACGAGAAGCATCTGGCTGCCGAGCTCGCGGCCCTCGCCGCAGAACAGGACATCGTCGTCGTCAGCGACGCCGGAATGCCGGCGGTGAGCGACCCCGGTTACGGCCTGGTCGCCGAGGCCGTCGCGCAGGGAGTCACGGTCACCGCGATTCCAGGGCCGAGTGCGGTGCTCATGGCGCTTGCGATCTCGGGATTGCCCACCGACCGCTTCACGTTCGAGGGCTTCCTGCCGCGCAAACCGGGGGAGCGGCGCACGGCCCTCCGCGCGGTGGCGAGCGAGAAGCGCACGATGGTGTTCTTCGAGTCTCCGGCCCGCCTCGCCTCGACTCTCTCTGACATGGGAGAGGCGTTCGGTGCGGATCGTCGCATCGCCGTGTGCCGCGAACTGACCAAGTTCTACGAAGAGGTGCGCCGCGGCACAGTCGCCGAACTCGTGCAGTGGGCCGAGAACGGCGTCAAGGGTGAGATCGTCGTCGTCGTGGAGGGCGCCCCTCATCAGGATGTGTCGGCCGAGGATGCCGGTGCCCAGGTGCAGGCACTCGTCGCAGGGGGCATGCGGCTGAAGGAGGCCTGCGCGGAGGTCGCTGCGGCGACCGGACTGAGCTCGCGCGACCTCTACCAGCAGGCCCTCGCCGCGCGGAAGCCATGAGCGACGCGAGCCGTGCACGTTTTTCGGAGAAGTGCGCTCGGCTCGGAGAGAATCACCCGAATCGCTCCGAAGGCAGTGCAATTCTCCGAGCGAAGCGTACGCACCTCGCACGGCGACAGGGCATGCCGGAGCCTGCGCAGCCCATCCGCGCGTAAGCTCATCGAATGAGGCGAGAATCCGCGGCCGGAGTCCGATGGCGCGCCGCTGCCGCGGGCGTCGCCGCCGTGCTCTTCGCCGCAGGTCTCGGTGAACTGACGGCATCCCTGCTCGCACCGTCCGCGAGTCCGTTCGCAGCGATCGGCGGCGGCCTGATCGACATCGCGCCGAGCTGGGCGAAAGACCTGGCGATCGCACTGTTCGGCACGGCGGACAAGGTCGCACTCCTCACGGCCATCGCTGTGGTCGCCGGAGCACTCGCCGCGCTCGCGGGCCTGCTCGAACTCCGGTGGCGTTCCACCGGAACCCTGACCTTCATCGCCTTCGGCATCGTCGGAGCGGTCGTGGCGACAATGCGGTCGGACGGGAATCCACTCGCGTCGCTGCCTTCGATGGTGGCGGGAGCTGCGGGAGCCATCGCGCTGCACGTGCTCATGAAGCGGACGATCACGGCGGCAGACGAATCGCCCGAGGGGCCGGATCGCCGGCAGTTCCTGGTGTGGACCGGCGCCACCGCGGCGCTCGGCATGGCGGCGCTCCTCGTCGGCAACCTCGCTCGGGCGACGGTGCGCACGGTCGAGGCGGCTCGCGCCGCCGTGCGTCTGCCCTCTGCGGCGACGACTGCACCGGCGGTGCCGGCGGGCGCCGAACTGGCGATCGACGGTCTGGCTCCGCTCGTCACTCCCAACAGCGAGTTCTACCGCATCGACACGGCACTGGTGGTGCCGCAGGTCGATCCGGCTGATTGGAGCCTGCGTGTGCACGGCATGGTCGATCAGGAGGTCGTCCTCACCTGGGACGAGCTGCTCGAGCTGCCGATGCAGGAGAGCGACATCACCCTCGCGTGCGTGTCCAACACCGTCGGCGGCGACCTCATCGGCAATGCGAGGTGGCTCGGTCACCCGGTGCGCGAGCTGCTCGCGCGGGCCGGCGTGTCAGCCGACGCCGACATGGTGCTCTCGACCTCGATCGACGGATTCACCGCATCGACGCCGCTCGAGGCGTTCACCGACGATCGCGATGCGCTTCTCGCGGTCGGGATGAACGGCGAGCCGCTCCCGCTCGCGCACGGCTTCCCGGTGCGACTGGTCGTGCCGGGCCTCTACGGGTACGTGTCGGCGACGAAGTGGGTGACCGAACTCGAGGTCACCCGCTTCGACAGGACGAGCGCCTATTGGACGACGCGTGGATGGTCGGAGCGCGGACCCATCAAGCTGCAGTCCAGGATCGATGTGCCCCGCGACGGGCGCGACGTCGAATCCGGATCGTCGGTGATCGCCGGGATGGCTTGGCATCAGCACGTCGGCGTCGAGGGTGTGGAGGTGCGCATCGACGGCGGGCCGTGGCGGCGCGCGGAACTGGCCACGGCGATCTCCGACGACACCTGGGTGCAGTGGAGTCTGCCGTGGAAGGCGGAGCCCGGCACGCACGAGATCGAATGCCGCGCCCTCAGCCGCGACGGCGAGACGCAGACGTCGACGCCTGCGCCACCGGCGCCGGACGGCGCGCAGGGCTGGCATCGCATCAGCGTGACCGTGCGCTGAGCGGTCCCTGCGCTGACCCTAGGCTCGTCGTCATGACCGATGATGCGATCGCCGCCGCGTATGACGCCCGCGCCGCCGAATACATCGAGATCGCGGGCTCGATCGCGCAGATGGACCCCGCCGACCGCGACCTGATCGGCGGTTGGCGCGACCGGTCGCAGGGACGGATGCTGGATGCCGGATGCGGCCCTGGACTGTGGACCGAGTTCCTCCACGACGGTCATCGCGACGTCGTCGGCGTGGACATCGCAGCACAGTTCCTCGCCGCCGCGCGCACCCGCTCGCCGCATCTGGTGTTCGAGCAGGCGACGCTGCGCGATCTCCCGTTCGAAGACGCGTCGTTCGGCGGCATCCTCGCCTGGTACTCACTGATCCACACCCCGCCCGTCGAGCTTCCGCTGATCGTGGCCGAGCTCGCCCGTGTGCTCGAGCCGGGAGGGTCGCTTCTGATCGGCTACTTCGACGGCCGTGCGCGCGAACAGTTCTCCCACGCCGTCGCGCCGGCCTACTTCTGGTCGGCCGATGCCCTCTCCGAACTCCTCGGCGACGCCGGCTTCGTCGTCACCGCCACCGAGCGACGCACAAGGGAGCCGGGCGAGATCAGCAACCGGCCCCACGGCGCGCTGACAGCATCCAGTGCCCCGCGTAACCACACCGGCATACCCGCCTAGAATTGACCGCATGCCCGCAGGCGAATCCTTCTACATCACCACGCCCATCTACTACCCCTCCGATGTACCGCACATCGGTCACGGGTACACCTCGGTGGCGACGGACACGCTCGCGCGCTGGCACCGTCAGTCGGGTGATGACACCTGGATGCTGACCGGCACGGACGAGCACGGGCAGAAGATGCTCCGTGCCGCCGCGGCCAACAACGTCACGCCGCAGGAATGGGTCGACAAGCTCGTCACCGAGAGCTGGTTCCCGCTGCTGGAGACCCTCGACGTCGCCAATGACGACTTCATCCGCACCACGCAGGAGCGTCACGAGAAGAACGTGCAGGTGTTCTTCCAGCGGCTGTACGACGCGGGCTACATCTACGCCGGCGAGTACGAGGCGCTGTACTGCGTCGGCTGCGAGGAGTTCAAGCCAGAGTCGGAGATCGTCGACGGCACCGGACCCTTCGAGGGCCTGAAGGTCTGCGCGATCCACTCCAAGCCCCTCGAACTGCTGCAGGAGAAGAACTACTTCTTCAAGCTCAGCGAGTTCCAGGACCGTCTGCTCGAGCTCTACAAGACCGAGCCCGACTTCGTGCGCCCGCACTCCGCGCGCAACGAGGTCGTCTCGTTCGTGTCGCAGGGCCTGAAGGATCTCTCCATCTCGCGCTCCACCTTCGACTGGGGCATCCCGCTGCCGTGGGACGAGTCGCACGTCATCTACGTGTGGGTCGACGCCCTGCTCAATTACGCGACCGGTGTCGGCTACGGCTCGGACGAGGAGACGTTCGCCCGCCGCTGGCCCGCGTATCACGTGGTCGGCAAGGACATCCTCCGCTTCCACGCCGTGATCTGGCCGGCGCTGCTGATGGCTGCCGGCGTCGACGTGCCCAAGGGCGTCTTCGCCCACGGCTGGCTGCTCGTCGGCGGCGAGAAGATGTCGAAGTCCAAGCTCACCGGCATCGCGCCGACCGAGATCACCGACGCCTTCGGCTCCGACGCGTACCGCTACTACTTCCTCTCCGCGATCGCGTTCGGACAGGACGGGTCCTTCTCGTGGGAGGACCTCGCCGCGCGCTACCAGTCCGAGCTCGCGAACGGATTCGGCAACCTCGCTTCGCGCACGATCGCGATGATCGAGAAGTACTTCGAGGGCGTCGTGCCGGAGGCCGCCGAGTACACCGCGCAGGATCTCGCGATCCAGAAGATCGTGGCGGATGCCGCGGCTGCAGCCGATGGGTGGATGGAGCAGTTCCGCATCGACGAGGCGATCTCGTCGATATGGACCATCGTCGACGCGCTGAACGGCTACATCACGGAGAACGAGCCGTGGGCGCTGGCCCGCGACGAGGACCAGCGCGACCGACTCGGCACCGTGCTGTACACGTGCGCGGAGGGACTGCGGGCACTCGCCGTGCTCCTGTCCCCGGTGATGCCTCAGGCGACCGAGAAGCTGTGGTCGGCCCTCGGCGCGGCCGAAGGCCTCGGATCCCTGCAGTCGCAGCCGATCCGCGAATCCGGCGCCTGGGGCGTGCTCGCGCCGGGTACGACGGTGCACGCGCTCGTCCCGCTGTTCCCCCGCGTGGAGTCGCAGGCTTGACCGAGAACCCCAGCCAGTACGTTCGGGAGCGGGCGACGGAGGGCCGCAAGGACCTCCGTTACCCCGCCGCTCCCGAGCCGCTGGCCGTGGCGGTGTACGACAACCACGCGCACTTGGAGATCACCGACGGCGTCGAGCCTCTCTCGTTGAAGGAGCAGCTCGACAGGGCAGAGGCGGTCGGCATCGCCGGCGTCGTGCAGGCGTCGGGCGATGTCGAGTCGTCCCGCTGGGCGGTGGATGCCGCGGCATCCGATCCGCGTGTGCTCGCGGCCGTGGCGATCCACCCGAACGACGCGCCGGTGTACGCGGAGGCCGGACGGCTCGACCACGCGATCGGTGTGATCGACGAGCTCGCGGCTCACCCGCGCACGCGGGCCATCGGCGAGACCGGCCTGGACTTCTTCCGTACCGAGGAAGAGCGACGAGGACCGCAGTTCGAATCGTTCGAGGCGCACATCGCACTCGCGAAGAAGCATTCGATCGCGATGCAGATTCACGATCGCGATGCCCACGATGCCGTCCTTGAGACCCTTTCGCGAGTCGGGGCGCCACAGACCACCGTTTTCCACTGCTTCTCCGGTGACGACGCGATGGCCAGGACCTGCGCGGATGCCGGGTACTACCTGTCGTTCGCCGGGAACGTCACGTTCAAGAACGCACAGAACCTGCGCGATGCACTGCAGGTCACCCCACTCGATCGCATCCTCGTCGAGACGGATGCCCCGTTCCTCACCCCCGTGCCGCTACGGGGCCGCCCGAACGCCCCATACCTGATCCCGCTCACCCTGCGGTTCATGTCAGTCGAACTCGACATGCCGGTCGACGCTCTCGCAGCTCAGATCGCCGAGAACACGCTCCGCGTCTACGGAGACTTCGCCGACTGATCCTGTGATCGGGAGCACGACCTCTGCACCAAAGTGGGGTCATGGAATCGACCGCACCGATGGATTGGTGGTGGATCGTCCTGATCATCGCCGGTGCGGTCATCAGCGTCTTCTGGGAGTTCATCCTCACTCTCTTCCGCGGCGGCAGCACGGACAAACCACTGCCCGTCCTCGACCGCACCCCACGCACTGCGACTGTCGTGGGTAGAGGGCTCGCTCCCCGCAGGCGGCCGCGGGCCGGTCGCCGCGCATCTCGGTTGCCAGGGGACTTGTGGCTCATCGACGTCGAGTACCGCGATGCCGACGGCGCTGTGCGGCAGGAGTTCCTGGCTGACGTCATCCACGATGACGACGTGCACCGGTTCCGCAACGGCACCGCATGGCAGGTGTACGGCTTCGAAAAGCCTCGGACCACGGCCAGGCGTTGCCTCCTCACTGAAGCGCACGATGACGTTCCCCGGAGCGGATACAACCTCGACGGAGTACGCGTACGCGGTGCGGAACAACAGGTGTGGCCGGCGCGGCGCGGATCCCCGTTCTTCGGAGTGATGCCCTTCCGCAACGACGCGACTTGGTACAGCGAACCGATCACCGGTCGGCGTACGTCGTGGCCAGGCGACCCGGTCGAGGTATGGGCCGCGTCCGGTGGGACGACCGCCGACATCACCAGGCCGCGTCCGGTGCCTGTCATGGAATCGGTGCAGCAGGTCTCGCGCTGGGCGGATCCGTCACGATTCCCGCACGCCGAGGCCTTTCTCGCGCCTCTCTTCTTGGCGCTGATACCCGTCGTCGTTATCGGAATCCTGGCCTACGGAACGATCAGCGACCCCGCCGGATTCGATGCGGCCGAGCATTGGGACTTCTGGCTCATCTGCATCGGCGGGCTCATCTGGTTACTGATCGCGATAGGAGTGACCGTTCACCGGGTCAGGTCCTATCCGCGTCGGCGACGAGAATCGGACCAGAGGACCTTCACGCATTCGATCGTCTGCGAAGTTCACCGTTCGCCGTACTACTTCGACGGAGGTGAGGGTTCGTCGACACCCGGACGGATTCTCGTAGACCACACAGTGCCGGATGCGCAGGCGGCGCGGATCGTCGGTGCCTTACGCGTCTGGGTGTCGCAGCCGGACGTCGAGCAGGAGCTGGGGTACGGCTCGCTGCGTGAGTATCGATGCATCGCCTCGGAAGAAGTCTTCGGACCCGACGCGGCAGGGGGATACTTCGCCGCGTCAGATGCCGAGGAGGGTGGATGGGTGCTCCTCACCGAGACCCCAGCGGATGCCGGCAACGGCGACGAACCGGCGTGGCGGCACGCGGATCTCACGACCATCCCGACGCCTTAGTCCACAGCATCCTCAGCCTCGTCGACCACGAGCTTGGCGTTCACGATGTGCGAGATCGGCTTCCACACCAGCGCCAGCGTGATCGCCGCGCCGACGAATGCGAACCACCATGGTGCCGTGAGGCCCCAGACCTGGGCGATGACGCCGCCGAGGGCCTGGCCGATCACCATGCCGCCGAACACGCCGACCATGTTCACCGACGCGACCCTGCCCTGCAGTTCGTGCGGCACCAGGCGCTGTCGCACGGTCGTCGAGATGGTGCCCCAGACGAACGCGTACGAGCCGAACACGAACATGATCACCAGCGCGATCCAGCCGACACTGGTGAGCGCGAACGCCAGGTGCATGAGCACCTCGAGCGACAGCGCGATGCGCATGAGGGTGGCGAACGACACGTGCCGCTCCAGCCACCCGAACGTCAGGGTCGCGAGGATGCCTCCGGCGGCGGATGCCGTGGTGAGAGCGCCGTATCCGACCGCGCCCATGTGCAGATGCTCGGTCGCATAGAGCACGAGTACGCCCCAGGGAGCCGCCCAGGTGATGTTGAAGGTGAGGATGATCAGCACGAGCATCCGCACAGGAGGATTGCGCCACATCCAGCGCACGCCCTCGGCGATGTCGGTGTGGACGGGGGAGTGCTTCTCGAACGACGCCGCACGCGGCGGTACCGGCGTCCGCGCCATCCGCGAGATCAGCACGACCGCGAGCAGCACGCACACGACCTCGACGAGGAACGGCAGGGCGTGACCTGCGGCGAACAGGAACGCGCCGATCGGCGGCCCGGCGAACTGGTTCGCCACGAGATACCCCGCCTGCAGCCGCGCATTACCGGTGCCGAGATCTGCGGGCTTCACGAGCATCGGCAGCAGGGTGCTGCTCGTGGTGTCGACGAACACCTCCGCAGTGCCGTACAGGAACGCCGCGGCGAGCACGATCCAGATGTTCGCCGTGTCCGTGAACAGGAACACGCACAACCCGGCGAGCACGAGCGCCCGTGCGGCATTGGCGAACATCACCAGGCGCCGTCTGTCGAAGCGGTCGGCGATGGCCCCGGCATGCAGACCGAAGATCAGCCACGGCAGGAACTGCAGCACCGCGCCGGCCGCCACGAGGATCGGCGACGAGGTCATCGACGCGATCAGCAGGGGAGCGGCTGCCAGTGCGATGCCGTCACCGACGTTGCTCGTCCATGACGACGCCAGCAGCCAACGGAAGTCGCGGCCCATGCGACGGGGCGCGACGAGTTCTCCGAGCGAGGGCACCCGAACACATTACCGGCATGGGTATCCGCGAAGTGCCGGGCTGTGGTCACATCGAGGTATCCTTGTGACTACATTGATCGGAGGTTCGCATGGCGCAGATCGGAATCCGCGATCTCAAGGCGCATCTGAGCGCGTATGTGAAGTCGGCTCGTGATGGCGAGCGCATCGTCATCACCGACCGCGGCACTGTCGTCGCGCAGATCCTTCCTGCCGAAGGCGACTCCGCGCTGCAACGACTGATCGATGAGGGCATTGCGATGCCGCCTGCACATCGGCGCCGTGCGACGCCGCATCCACTGATCACCGATGGGCCGGTGAGCGATCTCGTCTCCGAGCAACGCGAGTGATCGTCTATTTCGACACGTCGGCCCTCCTGCCACTGGTGATCGCTGAAGCGGGCACTGAAGTGTCGACGCGTGTCTGGCGTGATGCTGATGACGTGGTGAGTACTCATCTGATCGTTGCGGAAGCCGCTGCAGCGATCGCGCAGGGGAACCGCATCGGCCGCGTTGCAGATGATGATCACCCGTATCTGCAGGAGGCCGCATCTCGACTCATCTTCGACGCCACCTTGATAGACGTGACGACCATCGTGATCGAGCGCGCCGCCAGGCTGGCGGTGTCGCGGGGGCTTCGAGGCTACGACTCCGTTCATCTGGCGACAGCGTCGCTGATCCGTGCCAGAGACGTCGTCTTCGCATCCGGCGATCAGCGCTTGCTCGTGGCCGCATCCGAAGAGGGATTCACGACAGTGGACACGAGCGGGTCGCTCAACCCTGCTTCCTGATGGCGCTGGCCGGCCATGGGCATGCATGGGGGACAATGGCAGGATGACCGTCACGCTGCTCGGCGCCACCGAGATCCGCCGTCTTGCCGCCGAGCTCGACGTCACACCCACGAAGAAGCTCGGACAGAACTTCGTCGTCGATGCCAACACCGTGCGCAAGATCGTGAACGTCGGGAAGGTGCAGGCGGGGGAGCGCGTCGTCGAGGTGGGCCCGGGTCTCGGTTCGCTCACGCTCGCGATACTCGAGACCGGAGCATCCGTCACCGCCGTGGAGATCGACCACCGACTCGCCGCGCGGCTGGCGCAGACGGCCGCCGATCACGGTGTCGCGGAGGAAGCACTCACCGTGGTCGATGCGGATGCACTGCGTGTCACCGAGCTTCCCGGCGATCCGACCGTGCTGGTCGCGAACCTGCCTTACAACGTCTCCGTCCCGGTGCTGCTGCATTTCATGGAGACGTTCGCGAACATCCAGCGCGGCGTCGTGATGGTGCAGGCCGAGGTCGGCGAGCGCCTCGCCGCTCCTCCGGGGAGCAAGGTCTACGGCGCCCCCAGCGTCAAAGCGGCGTGGTACGGTCCGTGGCGCCTCGCGGGCACCGTCTCCAGACAGGTGTTCTGGCCGGTGCCGAACATCGACAGCGTGCTCGTCGCCTTCGAGCGCGACGCCGAGCCGCGCGGCAGTGAAGAGCTGCGCAGGGCGACCTTCCGGATCGTCGACGCGGCCTTCCAGCAGCGTCGCAAGATGCTGCGCCAGGCGCTGTCCGTCGTGCTCGGCGGCACCGCTGCCGAAGCATCCGCAGTGCTCGAGAAGGCGGGCGTCGCCCCCACCGCGCGCGGCGAGCAGCTGACCATCGACGACTTCGTGAGAATCGCCGAGGCGCTGGACGCTAACCTGGACTCGTGACCGAGACGCCGCGCTTCCCCACCGACATCGCCGAACTCCACCGCCCGTACGCGGCAGAGGAGGACAGGTACAAGAACTTCGAATACCGCCAGGTCGGCGCGTCCGGTCTGTACCTCCCGCCGATCTCCCTCGGGCTGTGGTGGAACTTCGGCGACAACATCCCCCTCGACAACCAGCGCACCCTGCTGCGCCACGCCTTCGACAAGGGCATCACGCATTTCGACCTCGCCAACAACTACGGCCCTCCCTACGGTTCCGCCGAGAAGAACTTCGGCCGCATCTTCGCCGAGGACTTCCGCCCGTACCGCGACGAGCTGATCATCTCTTCCAAGGCCGGTTACGACATGTGGCCGGGGCCGTACGGCAACTTCGGCAGCCGCAAGTACCTCCTCGCGAGCGCGGAGAACTCGCTCACCTCGATGGGACTCGACTACGTCGACATCTTCTACTCGCACCGCGCCGATCCCGTGACGCCGGTCGAGGAGACCGTCGGTGCGCTCGACACGCTCGTGCGCCAGGGCAAGGCGCTCTACGTCGGCATCTCCTCGTACAGCGCGGAGCGCACCGCGAAGGCCGCACAGGTCGCTCGCGAACTCGGCACGCCGCTGGTGATCCACCAGCCGTCCTACTCGATCCTCAACCGCTGGATCGAGGACGGGCTGACGGATGCGCTGCGCACCGAGGGCATGGGCGCGATCGCGTTCACCCCGCTCGCCCAGGGGCTGCTCACCGACAAGTATCTCGGCGACGGCACTGCGGAGCGTGCGCAGAAGCGCCGATCGCTCTCCGACGACCCGCTCTCGACAGAGGGTCTCGGCATCCTGCGCAGCCTCAACGGGATCGCGAAGGAGCGCGGGCAGTCGCTGGCGCAGCTCGCGCTGCTGTGGACGCTGCGCGACCCGGTGGTCACCTCGGCGCTGATCGGTGCGTCGCGGCCGGAGCAGCTCGATGAGAACATCGCGGCGCTCGAGGGTCCCGCGCTCACCGACGATGAGCTCGCTCGCATCGACGCCCTCTCCGACGGCATCGACGTCAACCTCTGGGCCTCATCGTCCGCTCTGTGAGAACCGGATGAGCCTCGCCGCATTCCCGGAAGCGGTGCACGTGCGCGCCCCGGGGAAGATCAACGTCTACCTGGGCGTCGGCGGCCGTCACGACGACGGGTACCACGCGCTGGCCACCGTGTTCCAGGCGGTCTCGCTGTACGAGGACGTCATCGCCCGTGACGCCGACGATTTCAGCGTGAGCGTCGTCGGCGTCGCCGATCCGAGCACCGTGCCCGTCGACGATCGCAACCTCGCGATGCGCGCGGCGAAGCTGCTCGCATCGGCGACCGGCTACACCGGCGGCGTCCAGCTCGAGCTCCGCAAGAGCGTGCCTGTCGCCGGAGGCATGGGCGGCGGGTCTGCGGATGCCGCGGCCGCCCTGGTCGCGTGCGACGCCCTGTGGGGCACCGGCCTCTCGCCGCACCGGCTGCACGAGCTCGCCGCCAGGCTCGGAGCCGACGTGCCGTTCGCACTGCACGGAGGGACCGCGGTCGGCACTGGACGCGGCGATCAGTTGAACCCCGCCCTCGCGCGCGGTCGCTTCGACTGGGTGCTGGTGCCGAGCGACGAAGGACTGTCGACGCCGCAGATCTACGCGCGACTGGATACGCACCGTGCGGAGAACGGCGCTCTCGCCGATGATCCGCCGCTGTCGCTGGATGTGCCGATCCCGGTGCTCCAGGCGCTGCGTGCGGGCGATCCGCACTCGCTCGCCGCATGCATGTTCAACGACCTCGAAGTGCCCGCACTGCTGGAGCGACCCGCACTCGACGACATCATCAACGAGGGGCTGCACGCCGGAGCCCTGAGCGGGATCATCTCGGGCTCCGGTCCCACCGTCGCATTCCTCTGCGAGACACCCGAGAGCGCGCGATACGTGCAGAGCGAGCTCATCGAGGCCGGACGCACGGCCCTGCACGTGCACGGCCCGGTAGCCGGCGCCAGGATCATCTCGGCCTGAGTTCATCCGATCTTCACCGAAACCGTGATCGGGAGCGTCTCGGCGTGCCTAACGTGGTGTCAAAGCCACCGCCGAAGTCAGGAGTGATCATGGGACTGTTCAACCGCAAGTCGATGCAGCAGCGTCAGGAAGACGCCATGAAGATGGCGGAGGACATCGGCCAGGGGCGAGGCTTCGTCGGCAAGATGACCAAGGCGGTGATGGGCTCGGAGTTCACCGAGCAGCTGCAGGGCGTGACGGGATCGTACCGCCAGCTCGAGTACACCGCGCAGTTGAGGGCCTCGGGCGTTCCGACCGAGACGGTATCCGTGGTCTCGGTGCAGGACACGGGGCAGACCATCAACGACAATCCGCATGTCATCCTCCACCTCGACGTCGCCGGTCAGCCCACCGCGATCGCGACGCTGGTGTCGCGGCTGGAGATCCCGCGGACGGGCGACCAGGTTCTCGTGATGCGCGATCCGCAGAGCGGGAACCTGCTGTACGCGGGTCTCGCGCCGCGCGCCTGACAGCGCGGAGACGAGGAGGAGGTCGGGGTGCGCGGTGCACCCCGACCTCCTCCTGCGCCGTCCGGGCTCAGCGCACCGTGCCGGCGCGACGCTTGTTGTAGATGTCGAACGCGACAGCCAGCAGCAGCACGAGACCCTTCACGATCTGCTGACTGGACTGCGGCACCCCCATCAGCTGCATCCCGTTCGTCATGACGGCCATGACGAGGCCGCCGACCAGCGCGCCTCCGACACGACCGACTCCGCCCATCGTCGAGGCGCCGCCGATGAAGCAGGCCGCGATCACATCGAGCTCGAACATGTTGCCCATGCCGGGCTGCGCGCCGTTCGAGCGCGAGGAGAACACCGCAGCGGCGACACCGGTCAGGAAGCCCATGTTCACGAAGATCCAGAAGTTGACGCTGCGCACGTTGACTCCCGAGAGTCGGGCGGCCGACAGATTGCCGCCCACCGCGTAGACATGACGACCGAAGACCGTGCGGTTCGCGATCACCTGATAGATCAGGATCAGCACGGCGACGGTGATCAGGACGATCGGGAAGCCGCGGTTGTAGGCCAGGGCCCAGGCGAAGGCCAGCAGCACGGCCGAGACCACCACGAGCTTCAGCACGAACAACGGCATCGACTCGACGGTCTGGTTGTAGCCCTGGCGCGTACGCCGGCTGCGCAAGGACGAGACGACGACGCCGATCACGGCGAGCACGCCGATCACGAGAGTGAAGATGTCGACGGTCTGCGGCACCGCCATCAGACCCTCGCCCTGACCCACGGTGATCGATCCGAACGTGCCGTCCAGGAACCCGCTCGCGACCTCGCGGTAGGCGGTCGGGAACGGTGACAGCGACACGTTGTCCAGCACCAGCCAGGTGAGGCCGCGGAAGAGCAGCATGCCGGCCAGGGTGACGATGAACGCCGGGATCCCGACGTACGCGACCCAGTACCCCTGCCATACACCGACCACGATGCCCGTGATGATGGCGGCGATCACGCCGACCCACCACGGCATGCCCATGCGGATGACGAGCACGGCCGACACCGCTGATGCGAACGCGAGGACCGAGCCGACCGACAGATCGATGTGTCCGCCGACGATCACCAGGATCATCCCCAGCGCCATGATCAGGATGTGCGCGTTCTGCAGCACGATGTTCGTGACGTTCTCCGGGCTGAGCAGCGTTCCTCCGGTGAGGATCGTGAACAGCAGGATGATCGCGATGAACGCGATGTAGATGCCGGATGTGCGCAGATTGTGGGTCAGCAGGTCTTTGACCTCGGTGAACACGTTGTTCATGCCGCGGCCTCCTTCGGGGAAGAGTTTTCGATCGTCATGAGGGACATGAGCGCCTCCTGCGTCGCATCCGCGACGGGGAGCTGCCCGGTGATTCGCCCGTAGGCGAGGGTGTAGATGCGATCGGAGAGGCCGATCAGCTCCGGAAGTTCGCTGGAGACCAGGATGACGGCTTTGCCCGCCGCGGCGAGCGCGCCGATGATCTCGTAGATCTCGTACTTGGCGCCCACGTCGATGCCGCGCGTCGGCTCATCGAGGATGAGGACCTCCGGATCCGTGTACAGCCATTTCGCCAGCACGACCTTCTGCTGATTGCCGCCGGACAGGTTCCCGACGAGCTGGGCGACCGTTCTCGATTTGATGTTGAGGTCTTTGCGGTACTTCTCCGCGACCTCCACCTCTCGGTTGCCGTCGATGAACGGTCCGGTGGAGGTCAGATTGCCCAGAGCGGCAGCGGAGATGTTCGTCTTGATGTCGGTGATCAGGTTGAGGCCGTACTCCTTCCGATCCTCCGAGACATACGCGATCCGATTGTCGATGGCGTCCTTCACCGTGCGGGTGGAGATCTCCTCGCCGCGCAGGAAGACCTTCCCCGAGGCATCACGTCCGTAGCTGCGTCCGAAGACGCTCATCATGAATTCGGTGCGACCGGCGCCCATGAGCCCGGCTATGCCGACGATCTCGCCTGCGCGCACCGACAACGAGGCGTCGTCGACGACGACGCGGTCCTGCTGCGTGGGGTGGAGGACGCGCCAGTTCTCGATGCGGAAGATCTCTTCGCCGATTCTCGGCGTGCGTTCGGGGAAACGGCGGTCCAGCGATCTGCCGACCATGCCGCGGATGATGCGGTCCTGGGTGGCATCGGCACCGTGCATGTCGATCGTCTCGATCGTCTTGCCGTCGCGGATGATCGTGGTCGAATCGGCGATGTCGATGATCTCGCCGAGCTTGTGACTGATGATGATGCAGGTGATGCCCTGCTCGCGGAGACCGCGGAGCAGACCGAGCAGGTGCTCGGAATCGGAGTCGTTGAGTGCGGCGGTGGGCTCGTCGAGGATGAGCAGACGGACGTCCTTCGTCAGCGCCTTGGCGATCTCGACGAGCTGCTGCTTGCCGACGCCGAGCTGACCCACCGGCGTCGTCGGATTCTCGTGGAGGCCGACGCGCTCCATGAGAACCGCCGCTCGCGCGTTGGCCTCGTGCCAGTCGATCAATCCGCGGTGGATGACCTCGTTGCCGAGGAAGATGTTCTCGGCGATCGAGAGGTGAGGCACCAGCGCCAGCTCCTGGTGGATGATGACGATACCGGCGTGCTCGGAATCCTTGATCGCGTTGAACCGCCGCGGCTCGGAATCGAAGACGATCGATCCGTCGAACGAGCTGTGCGGGTACACGCCCGACAGCACCTTCATCAGGGTGGATTTGCCGGCGCCGTTCTCGCCGCAGATCGCGTGGATCTCGCCGCGGGCGACGGTCAGGGTGACATCGTCGAGCACCGTGACGCCGGGGAAGTTCTTTGTGATGTTGCGCATCTCGAGGATAGCGTCGGACATCGCAGCTCCTGTCTGTGAGTGGGGGACAGCAGCCGTGACGCCCGTCCGCCGCGCCAGGCACGGCGGACGGGCATCACAGCCGGAGGATCAGTCCGCGACGCCTGCCGCGACCTCTTCCTCGGTCCAGTAGCCGGAGTCGACCAGCAGCGAGGTGATGTTGTCGGCCACGACGATGTCGGACTCGAGCAGGAAGGACGGGACGACCTTCACGCCGTTGTCGTACGTCTCGGTGTCGTTGGCCTCGGGCTCCTCACCCTTCGCGAACGAGTCGGCGGCGGCTACCGCCTGCGTGGCGAGCTTGCGGGTGTCCTTGAAGATGGTCGCGTACTGCACGCCGTCGGCGATCATCTTCACCGACGCGATCTCGGCATCCTGGCCGGAGACGATCGGCAGTCCGCCTTCGATGCTCGAGCCGTAGCCCGCGTTCTCGAGGGCCGTGATGATGCCGCGCGAGATGCCGTCGTACGGCGCGAGCACACCGTCCAGCGGCTTGGAGCCGCCGGCGTACGTGCTGGTGAGCAGGTCTTCCATGCGCTTCTGCGCCGTCGCCTGATCCCAGCGCAGCGTCGAGACGGTGTCCATGTCGATCTGCCCCGACGGGACGGTGATACGGCCGTCGTCGAGGTACGGCTGCAGGGTGTCGATCGCGCCGTCGTAGAAGAACTTCGTGTTGTTGTCGTCCGGTGAGCCGGCGAACACCTCGATCGCCTTGGGATCGGTCTGGCCGGTGTCCTCGTTGTTCTCGTCGAGGAAGCCGAGCCCGCGCAGCAGCGACTGCGCCTGCTGCACGCCGACGGTGTAGTTGTCGAACGTGACGTAGAAGTCGACGTCCTCGGTGCCGTTGATGAGACGGTCGTAGGCGATGACCGGGATGCCCTTGCTCGCGGCGTTCTCGAGCTGGGTCGCCAGAGCGGTGCCGTCGATGGAGGCGACGATGAGGATGTCGGCACCGTTGGTGATCATCTGGTCGAGCTGCTGCTGCTGGCGCGGGATGTCGTCGTTCGCGAACTGCAGGTCGACCTCGTAGCCGGCTTCTTCGAGCTGCGACTTGACGGCGTCGCCGTCGGCGATCCAGCGCTCGCTGGTCTCGGTCGGCATCGCGACGCCGACGGTGATGTCGCTCGCCTCGGGGTTGCCCTCCGACTCGGGAGCAGGGCTGCCGGAGCAGGCTGCGAGTCCGAAGGCGAGGGCGAAGGCGCCCGTCGTCGCCACTGCACGCAGGAGTTTTCTACGCATTGCGTTCTCTCTTCCTTGAAAGGTCAGCAGCCCGTGCTGTCGGACCACTCTGTCTTCTGCGGGTCGGCTCTCGTCGTCCGCCCCCGAAGCATTGCATATTGACGTACCTGCGGACAAATTATTTTTTTCGGTAGCATGGCTGGATCCGATCGACGCTCGAAGAGGTGGTGCGATGCCCGACACGGTGCTGCGCATGTCGGGCGTCACCAAGCGCTTCCGGGGCGTCACGGCGTTGAATGACGTGTCTCTCGAGGTGCGCCGCGGCGAGGTTCACGCGATCTGCGGCGAGAACGGCGCGGGCAAATCGACGCTCATGGAGATCCTCAGCGGGGTGCATCCGCATGGCAGCTTCGAGGGGACGATCACGTTCGACGGGCGAGACATGCAGTTCCGCACCCTCGCCGACAGCGAGGCCGAGGGCATCGTCATCGTGCACCAGGAACTGGCCGTCGTGCCGCAGCTCTCGATCGCTGAGAACCTCTTCCTCGGGCACGAGATGACCAGGTTCGGCCTCGTCGACGAAGACCGCACCCATGCGCGTGCGGCCGAGCTCATGGCCAGGGTGGGGCTGCACGAGAGCCCGGCGACGCGGATGTCCGAACTGGGGATCGGCAAACAGCAACTGGTCGAGATCGCGAAGGCGCTGGCCAAGGACGTCCGGCTGCTGATCCTCGACGAGCCGACGGCCGCGCTGGGTGGCGAGGATTCGGATCGTCTGATGACACTGGTCGACCGGTTCCGTTCCCAGGGGATCACCTGCGTGCTGATCTCGCACAAGTTGCAGGAGGTCCTGGACATCGCCGACCGGATCACCGTGCTGCGCGACGGCTCGTCGATCGAGACGATGCGCCGCGACGATCCGGAGACGGATGAGAGCCGGATCATCAGGGCGATGGTGGGGCGGCCCCTCGATGATCTCTTCCCTCCGCGTGAGCCCGACATCGGCGACGAGCTGTTCCGCGTCGAGCACTGGAGCGTCCATCATCCGAGCGACCCCCAGCGGCTCGTGATCGACGATGTGAGCTTCCATGTCAACTCGGGGGAGATCGTGGGGCTCGCAGGGCTCATGGGAGCGGGGCGCACCGAGCTCGCGATGAGCATCTTCGGCCGCTCGTACGGCTCGACGATCACCGGATCGGCGTTCAAACGCGGCGAGGAGATCGAGCTCCGCACGATCCGCGAGACCATCGCTCACGGCATCGCGTACGCACCGGAGGATCGCAGGCAGGACGGACTCAACCTGCTCGCCTCGGTGCAGACGAGCATCTCCTCGGTGGCGCTCGGACGGCTCGCCCATCGCGGACTGGTCGACGGCGTCCGCGAGCGCAAGGTGGCGGAGGCCTATCGCTACAAGATGAACATCAAGACCCCGACCGTGAGTGCGGCCACCGCGACCCTCTCCGGCGGCAATCAGCAGAAGGTCGTGCTGTCGAAGTGGATCTTCAGCAATCCGGATGTGCTCATCCTCGATGAACCCACCAGGGGCATCGACGTGGGCGCCAAGTACGAGATCTACGGCTTGATCAACGAACTCGCCGCCCAGGGCAAGGCGATCATCGTCATCTCCTCCGAACTGCCGGAGGTGATCGGGCTCTCCGACCGCGTCTACACGCTCGCGGAAGGGCGCATCACCGCCGAAGTGACCAGGGCGGATGCGACTCAGGAGCTGCTCATGCGACACATGATGGTCACCCACTGATGGCTGCGCGCCAGCACGTGGCGGACCGTGATCTCGTGGGGCCGTCGCCGACGACGGCCCGGCCGGCGGCGCGCACCACGAACGAGGACGTGCGCCAGCAGAACCTGTCGACCGTGCTGCAGCTGGTGCACGGATACGGCGCCCTGTCGCGATCGGAGATCGGTGCGCGGACGGGGCTGACCCGCTCGACGGTCACGGCGCTGGTGCAGGAGCTCCTCGATCTGAAGGTCGTCTGCGAGACATCGGTGAAGCCGACCGGCAGGGCCGGTCGTCCGTCGCTGGGGGTCGCGGCGGAGGACCGCGTCGTCGCGCTGAGCGTGAGCGCCGACCCGCACGCCGTGTCCGTGGCTCTGGTCGGCCTCGGCGGAG
Organism: Microbacterium shaanxiense; assembly: GCF_054779995.1. Lineage (NCBI taxonomy): Bacteria > Bacillati > Actinomycetota > Actinomycetes > Micrococcales > Microbacteriaceae > Microbacterium > Microbacterium shaanxiense. The sequence goes on from NZ_BAAGXE010000006.1 coordinate 21,845, forward strand.
CCGTGCACTCCCGGGTGCGCCACGACCTCGCAAAACCTCCGAACCCGAGGCGATTCGCCCAGCTGACCTCATCTCTTGTCGACGGCATGCGTGCGGACATCGATCGCCATTACCGCCTCGTCGGCGCCGGCGTCGCTGTTCCAGGGCTCGTGGACAGCGGCGGGACGGTGCTGCTGTCTCCTTCGCTCGGCTGGCGGCGGGAGAACCTCGCGCACCGGCTCGCGGATGCGATCGGCATGGAGGTGACGGTCGGCAACGACACGAGCGTCGGTGCGATGGCCGAGACGCGTTTCGGCGTCGGACGAGACGTCGACAACGTCCTGTACCTGAGCGGATCCATGGACGGGATCGGCGGCGGGCTGGTCCTGGACGGCGCACTGGTGCGCGGCACATCGGGGTTCGCGGGGGAGTTCGGCCACACCGTGGTCAACACGTCGGGAGCGCTCTGCTCGTGCGGTCGCCGCGGATGCCTCCAGGTCGAGGTGCACCCGGCGAAGGTGCTCGCACTGCTGGGCAGGCGCGGACTCGACGAGGACGAGCTCGACATCGAACTCGGCCTCGTGCGAGACCCGGTCACCCTCGCGGAGGTGGCGAGGCAGGTCGATGTGCTCTCGGTCGCGCTGACGAACTTCGTCAACGCGTTCGCACCGCAGATGGTCGTGCTGTCCGGTTATCTCGGTGTGCTGCTGGCGACGAGCAGAGAGCGTCTGTCAGCGGCCGTCCGACTGCACCCCGTGGGCGCCGAGGGTCGCACCGTGCGTCTCGAACGCGCGCACATGAGGTCGCACCTGATGCAGATCGCACCCGCCGAACTCGCATTCGAGTCGCTGCTGGTCGATCCGGTGGCCAGGGCACCGCGGGTCTAGCCTTCGCCGGTCGTGCCCCTCGGCCCAGGGGGCCATGACGTGCGCCGATCTGCGCGAGCAGACATAATGAAGTGACGATGTGATCGTGCACATGGGAGGAGGCCGCAATGATGTCCAGTGCCTCCGAGCGCGCACGACTGCCCAGTATCCGCGATGTCGCGCGGCTGGCGGGTGTCTCCCACCAGACGGTCTCCCGTGTGCTCAACGATCACCCCAGCATCCGTCCTGAGACCAAGAAACGCGTGCAGGATGCGATCGCGGTGCTCGACTACAAGCCGAACCTCGCCGCACGAGCGCTCGTCACGAGTCGTTCTCGCACGATCGGAATCCTCTCGGCCACGATCGGGGAGTTCGGACCTACCTCGTCGATCGCGAGCATCGAGGATGCCGCGCGCGTCGAGGGGTACTCGGTGACCACCGTGAATCTGCCGGCCACGACGCCGGAGGCGATCGGCGACGCGATCAGGCAGCTCGGGCGGGAGCAGGTGAGCGGGATCGTCGTGCTGGCGCCGCAGGTGCGTGTGTTCAACGTGCTGCGCGGCATGGCCGTCGGCGTGCCGTTCGTCAGTCTGCAGACCGCCTCAGGCTCCGACGGGTTCTCGCTCTCCGCCGACCAGGTGGACGGGGCGCGCGCGGTCACCGAGCATCTGATATCGCTGGGGCACAGCGACATCGTGCACCTGGCCGGACCGCAGGACTGGATCGAGGCGGAGTCGCGCATGCGCGGGTACCTCGAGGCGCTGCGCGAAGCCGATCTGCCGACGTTCCCGCCGATCCGTGGTGATTGGACGGCCGATTTCGGCTACTTCGCCGGCACGGAACTCGCGCGCCGCCCTGACTTCACGGCGGTCTTCGCGGCGAACGATCTGATGGCGATCGGCCTCATGCACGGCTTCAGGGATGCCGGGATCGAGGTGCCGCGCCAGGTCAGCGTCGTCGGGTTCGACGACATCCCCGTCGCCGCGCACGTCTGGCCCCCGCTGACCACGGTGCACCAGGACTTCCCGTCGCTGGGCCAGCGCGCCGTGCACATCCTGCTGGCGCAGATCCGCGGTGAGGAAGTGCCGGAATTCGGCCCCGCCGTGCCGCAGCTGCGGCTGCGCTCCTCCAGCGCTTCGCGCTGACACCGTCGCGCCCGCGTCTCGATAGCGCAACGACAGAGGTCCCGTACTTGACACCGGAGATCAAGAGGCGCAATATTGTGTCTCATGTGAACGGTCACATTAAGAACGGCCGTCAAGTATCGAGGAAGATCCGTGAGCAGCACAGCAGCGATGCCAGCAGTGTCGGGGCCGATCTTGGAGATGCGCGGCATCACCAAGGAGTTCCCCGGAGTCAAAGCACTCTCCGACGTCTCGATCACCGTACGCGCGGGTGAGATCCATGCCATCTGCGGTGAGAACGGCGCCGGCAAGTCGACGTTGATGAAGGTGCTCTCCGGCGTCTACCCGTACGGCACCTACGACGGCGACATCCTGCTGTACGGCGAGGAGCAGCGCTTCAAGGACATCGTGGCCAGCGAGCAGGCCGGCATCGCGATCATCCACCAGGAGCTCGCGCTGATCCCCGAGCTGTCGATCACCGAGAACATCTTCCTCGGCAACGAGATCGCGAGCGGCGGCGTCATCGACTGGAGCGCGGCCAAGACGCGTGCCACCGAACTGCTCGCCCGCGTCGGCCTCAACGAGGACCCGGACATCGCGATCAAGCATCTCGGCGTCGGCAAGCAGCAGCTCATCGAGATCGCCAAGGCACTCAACAAGGACGTGCGCCTGCTCATCCTCGACGAGCCGACGGCGGCGCTGAACGAGAACGACTCGCAGCACCTGCTCGATCTGATCCTGGGCCTCAAGGCCAAGGGGATCGCGTCGATCATGATCAGCCACAAGCTCAACGAGATCGAGCAGATCGCCGATGAGATCACCATCATCCGCGACGGTCGCACCGTCGAGACCCTCGACATCACCAAGGGCGAGATCAACGAGGACCGCATCATCCGCGGCATGGTGGGGCGCTCCCTGGAGAGCCGTTATCCCGATCGCACCCCCGAGATCGGCGAGGTCTTCTTCGAGGTCAAGGACTGGTGGGTGCAGCATCCGACGGTCTCGGAGCGCATGGTCGTCAAGGGCTCAGGGCTCACCGTCCGCCGTGGCGAGGTCGTCGGCATCGCCGGCCTCATGGGAGCCGGACGCACCGAGTTCGCCCGCAGCATCTTCGGCCGCTCGTACGGCAACTTCCTCGGCGGCCAGATGTTCAAGGACGGCGAGGAGATCGAACTCCGCGACGTCTCCAGCGCGATCCGTCACGGCCTCGCGTACGTCAGCGAGGACCGCAAGACGCTCGGGCTGAACCTGCTGGACACGATCAAGCGCGCGATCGTGTCGGCGAAGCTCTCGAAGATCTCGACCAGGGGAGTGGTCGACGACCGCGAGGAGTTCTCGGTCGCCGAGCGGTACCGCAAGGCGCTGCGCATCAAGACGCCGACCGTGGAAGAGGGTGTCAACAAGCTCTCCGGCGGGAACCAGCAGAAGGTCGTGCTCGCCAAGTGGATGTTCACGGACCCCGATCTGCTGATCCTCGACGAGCCGACCCGCGGCATCGACGTCGGTGCCAAGTACGAGATCTACTCGATCATCAACGAACTCGCGGCATCAGGCAAGGGCGTCATCGTCATCTCCAGCGAGCTGCCAGAGCTGATGGGCATCTCCGACCGCATCTACACGATCTTCGAGGGGCGCGTCACCGACTGCATCCCCGCTGACCAGGCAACTCCGGAGGCGCTCATGCGCAGCATGACCTCCACGAATCAGAAAGCGAACGCATGAGCACCAGCACGACCCCCGAGGTCAAGAATCAGGGATTCCACTTCCGCGACATCCGCAAGATGTTCGGCGGCGCGCAGTCCTCGATGCGTCAGTTCGGCATCTTCGGCAGCCTCATCGTCATCGTCCTGCTGTTCGAGATCCTGACACTCGTGCGCAACGGCCCCAACGGTGCGACGCTCACGCCGGGCAACCTGATCAACGTCATCAACCAGTACTCCTTCATCCTGATCCTCGCGATCGGGATGGTGATGGTGATCATCATGGGCCACATCGACCTCTCGGTCGGCTCGGTCGCGGCATTCGTCGGCATCATCGTCGCGAAATCCATGGCGGAATGGAACCTCCCCTGGCCGCTCGCGATCGTGCTCGGCCTCGTCGTCGGAGCGCTGGTGGGCGCCTGGCAGGGGTTCTGGGTCGCCTACGTAGGGGTGCCGGCGTTCATCGTGACGCTGGCCGGCATGCTGTTCTTCCGCGGCGCCAACCAGTGGATCGGCAACTCGCAGTCGATCCCGGTGCCCAAGGAGTTCGTGTACATCGGCGCCGGTTACCTGCCGGAGGTCGCCCTTCCGCTCCCGTTCAACGTTCCGACCATGGCCCTCGCCCTTCTCGCAGTGGCGTGGCTGGTCTTCTGGGAGATCCGCACTCGCCGGGTCCAGCGCAAGATGGGCTCCGACCTGGCACCACTGTGGGTGAGCGTGACCAAGGTCGTGCTGCTGTCCGTGGTCGTGCTCGCCGCCGGTTGGATGTTCGCCACCGGTCGTCCAGGAACGAGCTTCCCGGTGTCCGGGCTGATCCTGCTCGCACTCGTCATCATCTACTCGTTCATCACCCGCAACACGGTCTTCGGCCGGCACATCTACGCCGTCGGCGGCAACCGCCAGGCGGCGGGTCTCTCCGGCGTGAAGGACCGCTGGGTCGACTTCTTCGTCATGATGAACATGTCCGTGCTCGCTGCCCTCGCCGGCATGATCTTCGTCGCACGTTCGCAGGCCTCCGGCCCCGGTGACGGCAACGGGTGGGAGCTCGACGCGATCGCGAGCGTGTTCATCGGCGGCGCCGCCGTCGCCGGTGGTATCGGAACCGTGATCGGCTCGATCATCGGTGGTCTCGTGATGGCGTTCCTCAACAACGGCCTTCAGCTGCTCGGTCAGGGTGCCGACGTCGTCTCGATGATCAAGGGCCTCGTGCTCCTGGTCGCGGTCGGCGTGGACGTCTGGAACAAGCAGCAGGGGCGGCCGTCGCTGATCGGGTTCATGATGCGCAAGCGCAATCGACCCGACGCCCCCAACCTCACCGACTATCCCAAGTCCAAATAATCCACACCAAGAAACAGAAAGAGATCGCATGAAGAGAATGGCATTTGCGGCCACAGCGATTGTCGCCGCGACAGCTCTCGCCCTCACCGGTTGCTCCGGCGAACGTGGCGGCGGCACCGGAGGCGGCACCGACGAGGAAGTCACCGGATTCGAAGCAGGCTCGACGATCGGTGTCGCGCTGCCGGACAAGACCAGCGAGAACTGGGTTCTGGCTGGTCAGCTGTTCACCGACGGGCTGGAGGAAGCCGGCTACAAGGCCGACGTCCAGTACGCACCTGCGAGCAACACCGTCGCCGAGCAGCAGAACCAGATCCAGACCATGGTCACCAACGGTGCCAAGGTCATCATCATCGGCGCGAAGGACGGCAAGCAGCTGGCCACGCAGGTGCAGGCGGCCAAGGATGCCGGCGCCTACGTGATCGCGTACGACCGACTGATCGAGAACACCGACGCACTCGACTACTACGTCGCGTTCGACAACTTCAAGGTCGGCAACCTCCAGGGCCAGGCCCTGCTCGACGGGCTCGCCGAGCGCGCCGGTCACGAGGCGCCGTACAACATCGAGCTGTTCTCCGGCTCGCCGGACGACGCCAACTCGGCCGTCTTCTTCGACGGTGCGATGGAGGTTCTCCAGCCGGCGATCGACGACGGCACGCTGAACGTCGTCTCGGGTCAGACCGAGATCGCCCAGACGGCGACGGAGGGCTGGCTGGCCGAGAACGCGCAGAACCGCATGGACACGCTGCTGACCGGATCGTACGGCGGTGACGTCGTGCTCGACGGCGTGCTGTCGCCGAACGACACCCTGGCCCGCGCCATCCTCACTGCTGCGCAGCAGGCGGGCAAGGGCGTTCCGGTCGTCACCGGTCAGGACTCCGAGGTCGAGTCGGTGAAGTCGATCATGGAGGGCATCCAGTACTCCACGATCAACAAGGACACCGCGCTGCTCGTGGAGCAGGCCATCAAGATGGTCGGCCAGCTGCAGAAGGGCGAGGAGGCCGAGGTCAACGACACCGAGTCCTACGACAACGGCTCGAAGGTCGTCCCGTCGTACCTGCTCGACCCGGTCATCGTCACGAAGGAGAACGCGGCAGAGGCCTACGCCAACGTTCCGACCCTCCTGGAGATCGTGGAGTCGTACAAGTAACGACTCCCATTGGGGACGCGCGAGCCGTCCGGACCATCTGGTCCGGGCGGCTCGTTCCGTCCGGCGGTGGTCAGCTCGCTGCAGGGATGCCCCTGACATCATCGACCGATGCCAGCGCGAGCTCGCAGAACATCGACTCCGCCCACGAGAACCAGGGCCGCGAGAACACCGTCGGGTCGTTGACATCGACGCTCTCGTGGATGTGCCCCGTCCCGGCATCCGTGTCGCTGATCATCCGCAGAAGGCGGATCCGCTCGGCGGGCGTCCCGACGAGGCCCTGCACTGCCAGCGCGATCGGCCAGACGCGTCCCGTCCTGGTGTGCGGACTGCCGACACCGCGCAGCGCCGAGCCGGAGAACCAATACGGGTTCTCGGGGCTCAGCACGAATTCGCGAGTCGCTTCCCAGACCCGGCGGTCGATGACGTCCGGCGCGATGAGCGGGAGCGAGAGCAGCGATGGCGTGTTGGCATCGTCCATGCACAGCACGCCGCCGAGGCCGTCCACTTCGTAGGCGTAGATGGAGGCGCCGGTCGGCCCGTCCACGATTGCGAAGCTCTCGACGCCCGCTCGCAGGTCGGCGGACAGACTCCGGGCACTCGAGGCCAGGTCCGGATCCGCGCAGACGGCCTCTGCGATCTCTGCAGCGGACAGGAGAGCCTGCGCGGCGAACAGGTTCGCGGGAATGTTGTAGCCGTAGGTGCAGGCGTCGTCCGACGGCCGGAACCCGCTCCATGTCATCCCCGTGTATCCGATCGCGGATCCCCTGCCGCCTCGCGCCAAGGTCTCGGTCGGAACCGCGGTGGCGCGTTCGAAACGGTAGGGCGAGTCTTCGTGGCGCTGTTCGAGACGCAACTGGGCGACGATCGCGCGGAGACCGGCGTGGACGACGTCATCGATGAAGTCCGTGCGTCCGGTCGTCTTCCAGAGCGTATGGGCGAGTGCGATCGGATAGCAGAGGCTGTCGATCTCGTACTTCTGCTCCCACACCGCCGGGTCCGCGCAGATGTCATCTGCGTCGTAATGCGCCCCGGTCGGCCCATCGTTGAACGCGTTCGCGTACGGGTCGTGGGCGATGAACGCGAACTGGCGCGCGACGACGGATCCGACGAGGTCGGCCAGCCACGCACTGCGGTCGAGGAACCGCAGGTACGGCGTCAGCTGAGTTGTGGAATCGCGCAACCACATGGCGGGGATGTCACCGGTTATGACGAACACCGAACCCGTCTCATCGACGCTGATCGTGCGGGTGAGCGTGCGCAGCAGGGCGGCCTCGACCAGTTCGCCGCTGCGGGCCCCGCAGACGGCGCCGACCTCTTCTGCCGCAGTCCGGAGGAGATCGACGGTGGTTCGATCAGGTGTCAGCTCCGTCAACCTGCTCATCCTGCGCTCTGCTCCTCGGTGATCAGCACTGTCGCGGCATCCTCCGGCGGATCATGCTGCGGGCTCGTCCAGGCGAGGATCTCGACCGGCGAAGGTACCGGACGGCCGGTCTCCCAGGAGCCCAGGGCATCGAGCCCGAGCGTGAACCGCACGGCGGCCGACCCACCGGCCGGCACGCGGACGCGACGGACGTCGAGCACGGTGCGCCGCCTGGGGCGCAGGCCGAGCTCGTGGCGCCGGCCGTAGAGGGGCACGGCGATCGTGGCTTCGGAGGCGGAGCCGTTCGCGACGTCCGCGACGAGCGTGCTGACGGCTCCATCGGACAGGGCACTCGCTGTCATCGACGAACGGCCGGACCGCAGGCGCACCGTGACGCCTTTTGGCATACCGGTGCCGAGGAGATGACCGACGGGGTACCGTGCGTCGACGTAGCCGCGCGCCGTCTCCCTGCGCTCGTCGTGCGCGACGGGCAGGACGCCGTCGACGGAGGGGAACGTCGCAGGAAGCAGTCCGCCGGCAACATCAGCGGATAAGGCATCCACGATCGCCTGCCCGCCGCTTGGACCAGGGAACGGAGCCACGATCAGCGCGTCTGACAGCGCAGCCACCTCGGTCAGCGGCCGGGGTCGGCCGTCGATGACGACCGTGACCACGCGCAGCGAGGCTGCACGCGCCGCCCGAAGGACGTCGAGCTGAGCCGTCGGCAGCGCCAGCTGCGACAGATCGACCCCCTCGCCGTTCGTCGTGTCGGCGGCTGGAGCGTCGACGGCTCCGTTGGCGGCGAACTCGTCGTCGTAGCTGCGGCGACTCGTCCCTCCGAGCACGACGACCGTGACATCCGCGCCTGTGCACGCCGCGGTGACCGTATCCAGTCCATCGGCGCCCAGGCCTCGGCGATGCGTCGAACCGGGGGCGAATCGCACGTTCTCGCTCCCGTACCGCCGGATCAGAGCGGAGCGCACGGTCGACGCCTCCGGATCCTCCGGCGGCCGGGGAGGGGAGTAGTCGCCCAGTTGCGCCTCGAGATCGTCGGCGTTCGGCCCCACGAGCGCGATCACGGCGGACGCGGAGATCGGGAGGGCGTCGCGGTCGTGGACGATGACGACTGATTCCTTCGCGGCCGTTGCGGCGAGCGCGATCAGTTCGCGGCCCTCGTGCGGAGATCCGCGGTGCGGATCACCGGTGCCGTCGAGGAGGCCTAGTCGCGCCTTCAAACCCAGGACGCGATCCGCCGCGGCGGTGACGTCGTCCTCATCGAGCAACCCGCGTTCCACGGCCTCCACGACATGCGTGAAGGCGTCGTCCCACAGGCTGAGGTCCACACCGGCGTGGATGGACAGTGCCGCTGCGGATGCCGCGTCGGGAGTGCAGTCCCGAAGGCGGTCGATGGCCGTCCCGTCCGCCATCACGATGCCCTCCCAGCCCCATTCCTCGCGGAGCGTGCCGGTGAGCAGCTGACGGTTCGCGCTGCAGGGGACACCGTCGATGTCGTTGTACGCGGCCATGAAGCCGGACACACCCGCTCGCGCGGCGGCGTAGGCGGGTCGCAGATGCACCTCACCCAGCTCGCGGACGCCTATCGGGGCACCAGATCCGTTGCGCCCGCCGATTCCCGCCCCCTGTGCGGCGAGATGCTTGGCGACGACCGCGACGTGCGCGCGGTCGATGGCTGCGTGCGAGCCGGTGCCCTGCATGCCGCGCACTGTCGCCTCGACGAACGCCGCAGCGATCGCCGGATCCTCGCTGAAGCACTCCTCCGCACGTCCCCACCGCGGGTCGCGCAGGACATCGAGACCGGATACCAGGGCGACATGCGTCCCGCGGGCGCGTGCCTCGGCAGCGACCTCCCCGGCCAGGTGCTCGGCGAGTTCGAGGTCCATGGTGGCGCCGAGAGCGAGATTCACCGGGAGCGTGGTCGCGCCCAGAGCCATCAGCCCGTGGGGCGCCTCTTCGACGAACAGCGTCGGGATGCCGGCACCGTTGCTGATGACGTGGTCCTGCACCGCGCGGTACGCCTCGGCACTCCGCTCGGGCGGGATGCCGTTGTCCCACCGGACCTGCGACCACGGGTCGGCGCGCAGCACACCGTAGACGGCTCCGACGCCGCCCCACCTGTCCACCTCTCGGCGGAGCACATCGGTGATCCTGGGTTCGCCGTCGATCCAGCGGACGGCCTCCCAGCCCTTGAGGCGCTGATTGATCTGTCCGACGCGTTCGCGCAGCGAGAGGTCGTTCGCAGAGGTCATCCCTTGATCGCTCCCGATACGAGCGCACGCTGCATCTGACGCTGCAGCACGGTGTAGACGAGATACACCGGGAGCAGTGTGAGCAGGGTTCCAGCCATCAGCACACCGTAATCGGTACCGGCATCCACCTTCAGGGTCGGCAGCGCGACCTGGATGGTGCGCTGTGCGGTGTCGGGGCCGATCAGGATCAGCGGGTAGAGGTACGCGTTCCAGAACGACAGGAAGTTCAGCAGCAGCACGGTGGCGATGCCGGGGATGCAGATGGGCAGGTACACCTGACGCAGCACCTGGAGCGTCGTCGCCCCGTCCATGGACGCGGCCTCCTCCAACTCTCGTGGGATCGTGCGCATGAAGGACGTGAGGATCACGATCGACAACGGGAGCGCCGTGGCAGGCAGGAGGAGCACGACGAACGTGCGGGTGTGGAACAGGCCGAGCGCTGCGGCCAGCAGGAAGGTGGGGAACAAGGCCGCAAACGACGGGATCAGGAAACCGAGGCTGAACACGGTCTCGATGACCCTGCCCACTCGTCCCTTCGCCCTGGCAAGGGCGAAGGACGCCGGAAGCGCGAGCAGCAGCGTGAGGATGAGGGCGCAGACCGTCGTGAGGGCGGAGTTCGCTATCGCGAGCCAGAGGTCGGCCTGTTGGATCGCGATGGCGAAGTTCGACAGGTCCCACTGCGTCGGCAATGCGAGCGGAGACTCGAAGATCTCCTCGTTCGTCTTGAACGACGAGGTGATGAAGTAATAAAACGGGATGAGCAGCGCGGCGGCATAGAGCCACGCGAGCGTCCCGCTGGTGATCGATCCCACGCGGTCGCGCAGCGGGAGGACAGTGCGTCGTGCCATGAGGTTCGCCTTCGTCCGAGGTCAGTGGGTTGCGCGCAGGAAGCGGCGGATGAGGCCCATTCCCACCAGCCCGATGATGAACAGGATCACACCGACTGCCTGGCTGTAGCCGAGATCGGTCTCGACGAAGGCCTTGCGGTAGATGAGGTAGGACAGCGTCATCGTGGAGTTGCCCGGCCCGCCCTGGGTCAGCAGCAGCACGGTCTGCGCGGAGTTGAACAACAGGGACAGGAACTGCAGCATCGTGACGACGCCGATGAAGTCCTGGGCGATCGGCCAGTACATCCGCCATGCGATACGCCAGTCCCCGGCACCGTCCACGCGTGCCGCCTGGATCATCTCGGAGTCGACGCCGTCCAGTCGCGCGGCGATGAGCACGGCCGAATATCCGATGCCGCTCCACAGTTCGACGGCGATGATCGCCCCCAGGGCGGTGCTCGGATCAGCGAGCCAGGCGTTGCCCTCGAGTCCGAGCGGTCGCAGGACGCCGTTGACCAGGCCGTCCGGGTTGAGCATGGCGTAGAACACCATGGCGGTGGCAGGGGCCGAGATGAGAGCGGGGATGAAGAGCAGATAGCGCAGGACGCGGTGCCCCGGCGGCTTCTGCACGACGTAGAACGCGAGCAGGAATGCCAGCACGATCATGATCGGCAGCCCGATGATGATCTGGATCGCCGAGTTGCCCAGAGCGGCCCAAAACGTGGTGTCGGCGAACACAGCGGAGAAGTTCGCCCATCCGGCGGCGGTCGGGGTCTCGAGCATCCCTGGCCAGTCGAGGAACGCGATCACGAAGATCGCGACGACGGGCCCGATCATGAACACGGCGTACCAGATCAGGGCAGGCAGGGCCAGACCGGGGAAGCGCTCGCGCAAGGTGGAGCGGCGTCGTGGCACGGGCCCTCGTGGTTCGGAGGATGCGGGTGCGGTGGGAGATGGGGCGAGCGCGGTCATCATTGTCCTTCCGGGCCGTCAGGCCGCGTCGTAGGCCTTCTCGAACGTGTCGATGATCTGATCGACAGAGGCGGTGCCGTACGCCATCGCCGTGGCGCGGATCATCGGCTCGAACACGGCATCGGGGATGAGTAGATCGGGGAGCATCACCGGGGTCACCTGGTCGGTCGTCAGCTGCGACGCCTGCGCGACGAGCGGGAAGTCGGTGCTCACGACATCCGTGACCCTGCTCATGTCGCGTCCCGAGCCGAGGATGAATTCCTTCGTGACCTCCGGACTGTAGAGGTTCTGGATGAACGGCTTGAGCAGATCGAGCTTCTCCGCGCCGTTCGTGCTGATCCAGATCCCGTGCCCGTTGTAGCTCTGGATCACGCTCGGATGGGCGAGGACGCCGCCTCGGGATGGCTTCGGCCAGCCGCCGACGACCACCTCTGCCGCCCGCTCCGCCGGCACGAGTGCCAGTGCCGACGACATCGCAGGGACGATGGCTGCTTTGCGGGTGTTGAACTGGGTGAGTTCGGAGTCCGAGGTGTACCCCTGCACGTTGTCGACGAAGACCCCGGCGTCGCGGAGCTCGACGAAATGCTCGACTCCGGCGATCGCACCTGGACTCTCGGAGAGTTTGCCGCTCGAGAATGCTCGACTGGCTTCTTCCTTGGTGAGGAAGCCCTGCAGGATCTGCAGGAACATCTTCTGCCCGCTCCAGTCGGAGCCGCCGACCGTGACGGGACCGATCCCCTTGGACCGGAGCGCATCGGCGACCGCGATGAGTTCATCCGTCGTGGTTGGCAACTGCACGCCGGCTTCGTCGAGCAGGCCGACGTTGAACGAGACGGGCCAGTTCGTTCGTGTGAAGGGGAATGCGCGGAGGTGGCCGTCCTCGTCCGTCCACTCCTCGATCGCCTCCGGAATGATCTTGTCGCGCAGACCCCATTCGTCGAGAAGGTCTTCGACCGGGATCGTCGCCTCGAGACGCGTCCACGACAGGGTGCGTCCCTGCAGGTTGACCATCGCGATGTCGGCCTCCTTGCCGGCGAGGGCGCTCGTCTCGAACACGATCGGCAGATCGGATCCGTTCTTGAGCAGTGCGACGGTCTGATCGTTCGCGCGCTGGTATGCGGCCACCACGTCGGAGAACACCTGCGCACCCGAGACGGCACCGCTGAGCTGCGTGTGCACGGAAAAGGCGCCCGGCGCGCTCGACGCGGGCATGAGCGGGCCGCACCCTGCCAGCAACGGTGTCACGACGCCGGTTCCGATCAACGCACCGAGGAACGTGCGCCTGCTGATGCCTTCGGACAAGGAGACCTCCTGAGAGCTGCGGTGCATCTGATAGGGGATGATGGTCGCTCGTTCGGGATTTAGTAAAGCGGTACACATCAACTGGCGGCTAATGTATACCGCTTTACATTCAACGGTCAAGCCCCTAATCTCTCTCATGAGATGAACGAGAAGAAACCAGCCCGAGTCACCATCGCCGCCGTCGCCGCGCGAGCGGGCGTCTCCCCGTCCGCCGTCTCGCATGTCTTCAACGGGCGCCCCAATGTCTCGGAGGCGACAGCTGCCCGCATCCGGGAGGCCGCGGACCAACTGAACTGGCGCCCGAACTACGCCAGCCGCAAAGTCGGAGGGCAGGGAGGGCGCAGCCTCGGGCTCGTCGTATCGCGAGTCGGAGGCAGATTCGAGCGCGATCCGTTCTTCATGAGGCTGATCGCCGGGCTCACGCAGCCGTTGGCAGAGATCGACTGGTCGCTCTCTCTCACCCTCGTACGTGCAGAAGACGAGCAGCGCGTCTATCGGGAATGGTGGAGCGAGCGGCGCGTGGACGCCTTTCTCCTCGTCGACGTCCGCGACGACGACCCTCGTCTCGCGCACGTGAGAGAACTCGGAGTCCCCGCTGTGCTGCTGGGTGCGCCGATCGACGACGCCGTCCCCGCGGTGACAGTGAGCGACGAGACGGCGTACGACCAGGTGCTCACTCACCTCGGCGACCTCGGACATCGGCAGATCGCACGCGTGAGCGATTCTCCCGGACTCGTGCACGCCCGCGACCGCGACCGTCGCTTCACCGAGGCCGCGCGGCGAAGCGGCATCGCCGCAGAAGTGCTGCGATGGGATCCGGCGACCTCCGATCCCGTTGCAGATCTGCTGCACCGCGCCGGCGGGGCCACCGCGCTCGTCGTGGACAGCGAGGCGATGGCCGCGGAGATCGTCGCGCATGCGCCGGAGATCGGGGTACGCGTACCGGAGCAGCTCTCCGTCGTGGCGTGGGAGGACTCCTGGGTCTCGACGCTGGTCCGGCCGCGTCTGACGGCCCTCGACGCGCCAGTGGAGGAGAGCGCCCGCACCGCAGTGCAGATGCTGCGAAAGCTCGTCGACGGCGAGGAGGTCTCCTCGCAGACCGTGTCCGGCCGTCGACTCATCGTTCGTGAATCGACCGCATCACCCGCAAAGCAAGAAGGATGAGACTCACAGTGACTGACCGCACTCCGCGATTCGGAGCGAACTACACGCCCTCCAAGGACTGGATGTTCCAGTGGATGGGGATCGACCCGGATGTCGTGCGCGCCGACTTCCAAGCGCTCGCGGGTCTAGGCATCGACCACGTCAGAGTCTTCCCACTGTGGCCTGTGCTCCAGCCGAACCGGACTCTGATCCGGAAGAAGGCGCTGGATGACATCGCACTGGTCGCCGACATCGCCGCCGAGTTCGGACTGGACATCGCTGTGGACGTCATCCAGGGCCACATGTCCGGGTTCGATTTCGTGCCGGCGTGGCTGGTGAACTGGCATGACGGCAACATGTTCGTCGACGAGGCCGCGATCGCCGCGCAGGCCGAACTGGTCGCGGCCGTGTACGACGCGGTCAGGGATCGTCCCAACCTGATCGGGTTGACCCTCGGGAACGAGCTCAACCAATTCCAGCTCCCGAATCCGTCGGCGATGCCGGCGGACAGCGACCAGATCGGTCACTGGCTGTCCTCTCTCCTGACAGCGCCGTCGGATCCTGACCCGCGCCACCTCATCACGCACAGCGAGAACGACCATCTCTGGTACCGCGACGGGCACCCTTTCCTTCCCGTTCACGCGTCCCGCCTCGGCGACATCACCACGGTCCACTCATGGATCTTCAACGGAACGGCGGCGACCTACGGCGGGTTGTCTGCGCAGTCCGTGCGCCATGCGGAGTGGATGATCGAGCTCTCCAAGGCGTTCGCGACCGATCCCGGGCGTCAGGTCTGGCTGCAGGAGGTCGGCGCTCCTTCGCTGAATCTCGCGGATGAGGAGATGCCGGAGTTCGCGGCGCGCACCGTGACGGCCGCCCTCAGCGCGCCGGGGCTGTACGGCATCACATGGTGGTGCTCGCATGACGTGTCCCGCGCACTCGGGGACTACAAGGAGCTCGAGTACTCACTCGGTCTCCTCGACGTCGACAACGCGGTGAAGCCGCTCGGGCGGGAGTTCGCGGACCTCATCGCGCGAGCACGCGCCGGCGAGCTCCCGATCGCGGAACCGCGCAGCGTCGGCGTCGTCGTCGACGTGGATGATGACGATCTTCCCGTCACTCGTACGGATCTGGCACCCGGCGGAGCGGTCTTCGAAAGGTGGCACGAACTGCGCGAGCAGGGCGAGGCTGTCACGGTCATCACGTCTCGCACAGCGGCGGATGCCGGGCGACTCGCGGATCTCGGAATCACCTCGGTGGACCTGACGCGCTCGGTGTGACGGCGCGCGGACCGCGATCAGCCGCCAGCGCGGCGCAGATGCAGTTCGCGGAGTTCGTCGGCGAACGCGGCGACGGGCCCCGCGACGGGAACACCGGGAGCGACGGTCCCTATGGGCAGGGCAGCGACAGGGGAGGGCGCTGCGCCGCGCTCAGCGCTCCACTCCACGAGCTGCGCGGAGCTCGCGGCGTAGACGATGCGCCCGAGTCCCATCCATGCGTGCGCCGCCGCGCACATCGGACAGTGCTCACCCGAGGTGAAGACGGTGCTCGACGCGCGCTCTTCGGGCGTGAGGTTCGACGCCGACCAGCGCGCGATCTCGAATTCCGGATGGCGCGTCTGATCTCCGTGCTTGACGCGGTTGCGGTCTTCGAACCGCACGGCGCCCTGCGCATCCACCAGGACGGACCCGAACGGCTCGTCGCCGTCCTCGAGCGCCTCGCGGGCGAGATCGACGCACCGGCGAAGGTGCGCGTGTTCGACTTCGGTGGGCAGGTAGAACGTCGTCATGGCACCGAGGCTAGCAATCAGCCGACTGCCGTAGCCTTGGAGTGACATGGCACATCTTCTCGGGGCCGAGGGCCTCCATCTGGAATATCCGACCAAGGTCGTCTTCGACTCCATCACCCTCGGCATCGAGGAGGGCGATCGCATCGGGATCGTCGGGCGCAACGGCGACGGCAAGTCCTCTCTGCTCGCGATGCTCGCGGGACGCAAGGAACCGGATGCCGGACGTGTGACGATGCGAGCGGGCACCACGGTCGGCGTGCTGGATCAGGCCGACACCCTCGACGACTCCCTCACGATCGCGCAGTCGGTCGTCGGCGACTTGGAGGAGTACGAGTGGGCCGGCGATGCCCGCGTGCGCGATGTCATCCAAGGGCTGCTCGCCGACCTGGACTGGAACGCGCAGGTGCTGGGCCTCAGCGGCGGACAGCGACGCCGTGTCGCCCTCGCCGCTCTGCTCGTCAAGGACTGGGACATCGTCGCGCTCGACGAGCCGACCAACCACCTGGATGTCGAGGCGATCACCTGGCTCGCGGGCCATCTGAAGAAGCGCTGGGCCGTGAATTCGGGCGCGTTCCTCGTCGTCACGCACGATCGATGGTTCCTCGACGAGGTCTGCACCGAGACGTGGGAGGTGCACGACCGGATCGTCGAGCCCTTCGAGGGCGGCTACGCGGCGTACATCCTGCAGCGCGTGGAACGCGACCGCATGTCGGCCGCGACCGAGGCGAAGCGCCAGAATCTCGCTCGCAAGGAGCTCGCATGGCTGCGCCGTGGAGCGCCGGCCCGCACGAGCAAGCCGAAGTTCCGCATCGACGCGGCGAACGAACTGATCGAGGATGTGCCGGAGATCCGCGACAAGGTGTCGCTGCAGTCCCTCGCCGTCTCTCGCCTCGGCAAGGACGTCGTCGACCTGCTGGACGCCGGCGTGCAGTACGGCGACCGCGAGGTACTGCGCGACGTGGAGTGGCGCATCGCGCCCGGCGAGCGCACCGGCATCCTGGGCGTCAACGGTGCAGGCAAGTCGACCCTGCTCGGTCTCGTCGCCGGCACGATCGAGCCGACCAGCGGTCGGGTCAAACGCGGAACGACGGTCAAGGTGAAGACCCTGACGCAGCGGATCGATGAGCTGACAGCGGTGTGGAACGATCCGGTGCGCAAGGTGATCGAGGGCCTGCGCACGGAGTACACCTTCGGCACAGGGTCCAAGTCGCAGTCGCTCACACCCGGCCAACTGCTCGAGCGCCTCGGATTCTCATCCGCGCAGCTCTCGACGCCCGTGAAGGACCTCTCCGGTGGACAGCAGCGCCGCCTGCAGCTGCTGCTGGTGCTGCTCGAGCAGCCCAACGTGCTGATCCTCGACGAGCCGACCAACGACATGGACACCGACATGCTCGCCGCCATCGAGGACCTGCTGGACTCCTGGCCCGGCACGCTGCTCGTGGTGAGCCACGACCGGTACTTCCTCGAGCGCGTCACAGATCAGCAGTTCGCCGTCATGGGCGGACGACTGCGCCACCTGCCGGGCGGAGTGGACGAGTACCTGCGTCTTCGGACGGCCGAGCAGAGCGGGGCACCGTCCGCGACCAAGGCGTCGACATCGAAGCCGGGTCTCGACGGCGCGGCGCTGCGCGCTGCGCAGAAGGAGATCGCTGCAGCGGAGCGCAAGATCCAGAAGCTCACCCAGCAGATCGACAAGGCGAAGCACGCGCTCGTGGAGCACGACCAATCCGACTACGAAGGCCTCGCCGAGAAGATGAAGCGGATCAGTGCCCTCGAGGCCGAGGTCGAGGAGAACGAGACGCGCTGGCTCGAGCTCACCGATCAGCTCGGCTGAGCCCCGGAGGGTCAGAGCGGAAGCGTTCGCAGCTCGAGCATGGTCGCGAAACGCGCCTCCGGATCATCGAGGTCGATGCCGCTGACCTCCACGGCCCTGCGCAGTCGATAGCGGAACGTGTTCGGGTGGACGAAGCATGCCGCCGCGGCGCTCCTCACGTCGCCGAAGCTGTCCAGCCAAGCGGCGAGCGTCTGCACCAGACGCGCGTCACTGCGCGCGTCGTACTCGAGGAGACGCTCGAGCGCCGTCGAGACGACATCGCCGCGCGACGAGCGTAGATCGCGCAGCTCGAGCACGAGCGACTCGGTCTCCACCTCCGAGATCCTGGCGATCGTGCGCTGTCCGCGGCTCTCGGTCAGAACGCGCAGCACGCGTCGCGCCTGCGTCTGCGAGCGGGCGATGTCGGCGACGGACTGCGCAGGCTGCCCGATCCCGATCAGTGCGGGAAGGCGCGGTCCCACCCGCTGCAGGAAGTCCTCGGCCAGGCGCGTAGAGCGCTCCTCCGCCGCCACATCGGCGACGGGCAGGATGCCGTAGACGGTGTCTCCGACGAGCGCCACCGCCGCTCCGCGCTGCACGGCCGACAGGTGCAGCGCGAGCGCATCGGTGAGCCTCTCGCGGTCCGCGATGAGGTCCTGATCGCTTCGCGGCACGCCGTCCTGAGCCGGGGCGAGCATAGCCGCGGCGACGCAGACGCGCTGACCGGCCAGGCCCAATCGGCCGAGAGCGTCGCGCGCCCCGACGCCGCCGTCAACCGCCCTGCTCACGAGCTCGGCGCGCAGACGGCGTTCGGCATCCGCTCCTGCGCGGACGCGCAGCAGATGCAGGGCGACGAGCTTCGCGGCATCGCGCAGGGTGGAGGTGCGCTCCGGTGTGAGAGGTCCGTCCATGGCCGCCCAGATCGACCCCAGAACCTCATCGCCCGCCCGCACGGCGATCGCGATGCGCTGCGTCGTCACCCCCTGACCGAGATCCATCGGATCGATCACGACGGGGACGTCGTCGCGATACAGATCGCGGAACACGCCCATCTCGGTGAGAGCCCGCGCGTAACGATCCGGCACCTGGCGCCCGATGATCGTCTCGACCCTCGACTCGTCCGCCGCCTCCTGGCCGCCGGAGAACGCGAGCACCCGCGAGGATCGATCTTCGATCGTGACGGGAGCATCCAGGAGGGCCGCGATCGCATTCGCGACGGCGAAGAGGTCCCCAGCGGAGACGCCCCCGAGCGACTCCGACGGTGTGCGCCCGACGTCGTCCTCCGAGAGCACGGAGCGCAGGAGCGCCGCCAGCTGCGTCCAGGTGGCTCCGCGCGCGAGGCCGAGGATGGCGACACGGGCATCATCCGCCGCCATGAGGACAGCATCCGGAAGATCTGTCGACGCCCGCACCACCACAGCCACGGCGCCGCGTTCTCCGGCGTCCGTCACCAGCGCCGCCAGTGCCGCAGGATCCTGCATCCCGACGGCGAGGACGATCGCATCCGGCGGATACACCGGTTCGTCGACCGGATCGTGGATCAGCACACCGCCGATCTGCTGATCCACATCGATGGCGCCGTGGGCGACGTCGAGGAGGGTCACGCCGAGGTCGTCGTAGACACGACCCCAGCTCGACCGGGTCAGCGAGCTCATGTCCGCGAGCATAACCTCACATCGGCACCCACTCGGTCCAGGTCGTGAGCTCGTCGAGCACCTCGGGTACCGGGGTGACGCCGAGGCCGGGCCCCTGCGGCACGGCGAGGTGGCCGTCCTTCATCACGAACGGCTCGGTGATGTCGGTCCGGTAGAAGCGGTCGCTGGCCGAGACGTCCCCCGGAAGGGTGAAACCGGGCAGCGAGGCCAGGGCGATGTTGGCCGCGCGGCCCAGACCGGACTCCACCATCCCGCCGCACCACACCGGGGTGCCGTGCGCCATCGCGACGTCGTGGATGCGTCGCGCCTCGAGGTAACCGCCCACCCGTCCCGGTTTGACGTTCACGATGCTGGTGGCTCCGAGGGCGATCGCAGCAGCGGTCGTCTGCGCCGACGTGATCGACTCGTCCAGGCAGATGGGCGTACGGAGGATGCGGGCGAGCTCCGCGTGACCGAGCACGTCCTCCTCCTCGAGCGGCTGCTCGATGAGCAGCAGACCGAACTCGTCGAGGCGGGCGAGATGCTGGGCGTCGCGCAGCGTGTAGGCGGTGTTCGCGTCCACCTGGAGCTGCACATCGTCTCCGATGCGCTCGCGCACTGCGCGGACCACGTCGATGTCCCACCTCGGCTCGATCTTCAGCTTGATGCGCACATAGCCCTCGTCGAGGTACTCGTCGACCGCGTCGAGGAGCCGGGGGACCTCATCCATGATTCCGACCGAGACCCCGCACGGCACCGTGTCGCGCACGCCGCCCAGCTCACGGGCGAACGAACGGCCGGCCGCGCGCAATTCGGCATCGAGCAGCGCCATCTCGATGGCGGCCTTCGCCATGCGGTGACCTTTGAACTTCGCGAGCTTCTCGCCGACCATGTGCGCCCCGGTCAGCTCCGCACCGGCGAGTGCGGGGGCGAGGAAGCGCCTGATGACGTCGACGGCGCCCTCGGTGTACTCGGGGGAGTAGACCGGGTCGGGGAGCGTGACGCATTCCCCCCATCCCTCCGCGTTCTCGGTGACGGCCCTGATCAGCAGGATGTCCTTCGCCGTCTGCGTTCCGAACGAGGTGCGGAACGGGGACACCAGCGGCATCGAGACGCGGCGCAGCTCCAGTCCTTCGATCTTCATCACGAGTCCTTCCCCTGGCGCACGAGGTATCCCTCGGCCCGATCGAATCCGATGATGCGTCCGCCGGCGTCCAGCAGCCGGGTGAGCTGCTCCCGCACACGGCGTCGCCACTGCTGCGCGGCGGCGATGTCCTCCCGCCGGACGCGCTCGATGTCGGCCGGCACCGCGACCGCCGTGTCGCCCGGCTCCCTCGCCACGGTCAGCGAGGCGCCGGACGCGCACGCGATGGCCTCCGCGCTGCGCAGGCGCCAGCTCACGAGGAGGCGGTCCGTCTCATCGTCGGTGTTGATGCCGTCGGCGATCTCGCCGTAGAAGTTCGCGAGATACTCCACCGGCACCGCGCCGAGCTTGCTGAGGTTGAAGTACGCGTTGCGCGCGACGAGCGGATCGAAGGTCCACTCGACCGTGTCGATGCCGCGCGACAGGGCCCACGCCCGCTGATGCTGCTTGAGGGCGAAGCCGACTGATCTGCCGGCGTGGGCGGGAGCGATGCCGGCGATGTGGCTGTGCAGGGCATGTCGATCGGGATCGGCGTGGAACGCGATGGCCACGCCGATGAGCTCGGCATCGACGAAGGCGCCGGCGATGTAATTGCCGGCCTTGCTCATCGCGCGGAGCAGTTCCGGCGGCACTGGCGGGTTCTCCGGTGAACGCTTCCAGATGTCCGAGAGCAACCGGATGGCCTCCGCCTGCTCGCCCATGCCGGTCAACTCGCGCAGGTCGACGCCGGCGGCGGAGGCCGCCCGTTCGGCGTCTCTGACGGCTGCCACTGCGACCGCATCGTCTCGCGTCAGTTGTGCCATGGCTCTTCCGTTCTCGATATCTCGGCGACCAGCTCGGTCAGAAGGCGTGTGCGCGGAACGATCTCGGCGACGAGGGCGTGCTCGTGATCGGCATGTGCGCCGCCTCCGACCGCGCCGAGCCCGTCCAACGTCGGCACGCCCAGCCCCGCCGTGAGGTTCCCGTCACTCGCGCCGCCGACCGCGGCCTGCCTCAGCGTGTCGAGGCCCAGACGATCCGCGACCTTCGCGGCGAGTGCGAACAGCTGCGCCGACATCCCGAGCTCCAGCGGCGGGCGGTTGACGCCGCCGCGCACGTCGATCCCGGCGCCGGGTACGACGCATGTGTAGCCGCGCAGAGCGGAATCGACGCGCTCGAGTTCGGCGATCGTGCGCGCGCGCACGTCGATCCGCAGGCGTGCCTCGGCGGGGACGGTGTTCGTCGTCGTGCCGGATGCGGCGAGGGTCGGGGTGACGCTCGTGCCGGCGCTCGCATCCGACAGCGCGGCGGCCGCGATGATGAGGTGCGCGAGCTCCACACCGGCGTTCACCCCCTTCTCCGGCTCGAGCCCGGCGTGCGCTGCGCGTCCGGAGACGACCATCTCGTACAGCGCGACGCCCTTGCGCTCGGTCTTGAGCGCGCCGCCGTCCGCGGATGCCTCCAGCACGAGGGCGGCGCTCGCGCCGCGAGCCGTCTCCTCGATCAGCGCGCGTGAGCGAGGAGAGCCCAGCTCCTCATCGCCGGTGACGAGGACCGTGACGCCATCGCGATCCTCGAGCGCCGCGACTGCGTGCAGGGCCATGGCGAGGCCGGTCTTCATATCGAAGCTGCCCGGACCGGAGAGCACGCCCCCGCGCACGCCGTACGGGAGGCGCCGCAGAGTGCCGAGCGGCCAGACGGTGTCGTGGTGCGCCAGCAGCAGCACGCGCGTCGATGAGCCGAACCGCCATCGCAGATGCGCGACCCCCTCGACCTCTATGCGCTCCGGTGCCGAGCCCAGCAACAGCGTGCCGAGCTCGGCGACCAGATCGGCCGAACGCGCGACGGCGGCGTGATCGTCCGAGGGCGACTCGCACTCGATCAGGCGGCGGATGCTGTCCACCATCGTCGCCTCGGTGATCGGACGCGCGCGGAGAGGGGAAGGCGTACTCATCAGCCGGCCGTGACCTTGGGGGTCGCCCGTGCGCCGAAGTGCACGTACTCCTCGCCGGTGGGCAGCGCGTAGAACGTCACCGTGACCCACGTCTGGGTTCCCGGCTGACGCAGCGCGAACACGTTCTCGCTGAGCGCGGTCAACGAGTACTCGTCCACCGGATCGGCTTCGAGTTCGGCGAGCGGTCCCAGCGTGGTCGTGCGCATCATCGGGCTGCCGTCTTCTGCGACGTAGACCTCGGTGCGCACGGAGGCGCGCTCGTACGTGCCGACGAAGGGCGTGAGATCGACGTCGATCGGCTCCGCCGGCGGCTGGACGGGCTCCTGCATTCGCACGCCGGACAGTTCGGCGAAGATCTCCCGGTACAGATCGCCGTACAGGTCGCGGGTATGGCCGCCATTGGTCAGCAACGTCACCGCGACCCCGGATTCCGGGTGCACGCGCAGGAAGGCGGCCTGCCCGATCGTGTTGCCGTCGTGGCCGTACAGCCGTGCGCCGTTCCAGTCGAACCGGATCCAGCCGAGCCCCCACGAATCGCCCAGCACGTGCTTGTCCGGCACCTCGGCGTGGAACGCCTGCATGTCCGACACGGTCTGAGCCGACAGCAGCCGCTCGCCACTGCCGCCGATGCCTCCCGCGAGATGCAGCCTGGCGAAGGCCAGCACATCCTCTGCGCGCGCGGCGATGAGACCGGCAGGGCCGAGCGAGCGCGGCAGCCCCCACACCGGGGCGAGGACCTGCTCCTCACCGGCATCGACGTGACCGACCGCTGCGGAATGCAGCAGCGCCTCCTCCGGCAGCGTCACGGTGTGCGTGAGGCCGAGCGGGGTGAACAGCAGCTCGCGCATGGCGTCGTCCCAGGTCTTGCCCGTGACCTGCTCGATGATGCGCCCGAGCAGCGAGAAGCCGGCGTTGCAGTACGACCACGTGGCGCCGAGCGGGTGGTTCTCGCCGACCTCTGCGAGCAGGCCGACGTACTTCTCGAGGCAGTCGTCGCCACGACCGGTGTCGGTGAACACGTCGCCGTCGAGACCGCTGGTGTGCGTGAGCAGATGACGGATCGTGATGCCGTCCGTGAGGTGATCGTTCGCGAGACGTACGCCGGGAATGATCTCGCGCACCGGCGTGTCGAGCGTGAAGCGGCCCTCTTCGACGAGGCGCATGATCACGGTCGCCGTCCAGACCTTGGAGATCGAGCCGATCTGGAACAGGGAGTCATCGAGCGTCGCGGCGGATGCGGGCGGCAGGTTCCGGTTGAGGATTCCGGTCGAGCAGACGACGACGTCATCCGCTCCCTGCGCGTCGTAGCGAAGGATGCCGAGCTGCGCACCCGGCACCCCGTGCAGGGCCGAGAGCGCGTCGAGGCGTCGCTGCCAGTGCGCGGCGTCGATACGTGCGGGGCGCGGTCCGTCGGCACTGCCGGCGTACTGCTGCACCCATTCGACGACGCGCCGTGCGTAGTCGACCCGGTGGCTCGGCACGCCCATCAGCGGGAAGATGTGGCTGCCGCCCGGGTACACCACCAGGCGCGTCGGCACGTCCCGTTCGCGCAGCGCCGCGTACCACTGCTGCGCCTGGCCGAGAGGGCAGCGAAGGTCCTTCTCTCCGTGCAGCACGAGAGTGGGTGTGGTGACTTTCTCGACCGCGGTGTACGGCGACATCGCCATGAGGCTCTCGCGGTCCGCCGAGCTCCACGGCATCCTGCCGATCTCGAAGACGTTGAGCAGGTGCGCGTCGTCGCTCGAGCCGCCCATGCTCACGAGATCGGAGACGATGCCGCCGGCGGCTGCGGCGGCGAAGCGATCGTCGTGAGCCGTGAGGTAGGCGGTCATGAACCCGCCGTAGCTGTAACCGGTGATCGCCAGTCGCTTCGGATCGGCGGTGCCGTCGGCGACGAGTTCGTCGATGGGCTCGAGGAAGTCGTTCGCGTCCGCGACGCCCCAGGCCTCGTTCACGCCCTTCCAGAACTCCTCGCCGTATCCGTCGCTGCCGCGCGGGTTGATCATGACGATCGTCCAGCCCTGTGCCGCGAGTTCCTGATGGAAGACGTGCATCTCGTCCATCGCGCCGTTCCAGGAGTTGTGCGGGCCGCCGTGCACATCCACAAGAAGCGGGGTCGGTCCGGTCACCGACGGGTCGCGCACGATCCAGCCCTGAACCACGGTGCCGTCGCTGATGGTGAACTCACGACTCTCCCGTACGAACAGCTCGACGCCCTCCGGCGCTGAGCCGTGCGATGTGACCACGTCGCCGGCTCCGGTCGCAGGATCGACCCGCACGATCTCGCCGAACGACGTGGGCGTCGACAGCGCGACGGCGGCGGTGCCGCCCGCGACGGAGAGGCCGCTGACGACCTCGTCCGTGCCTCCGAACACATGGCGGGGGTCGCCGCCGGCTCGCGGGACCGCGTACAGATGGGTCGCTCCGCGGTCCCTGACGGCGAAGAGCACGTCGCCGGAGTCCGTGACTTGCGGCAGCGCGCCGGGGTAGGCCGGAGCGCCGGGCATGACGTTGCGGTCCAGGGAGGCTGCGAGATCCGTCGCGCTCCCGGATGCGAGGTCGACGGTGAACAGACCGGCGTGACCGACCGGCTCGCCGCTCCATCCGACGACGATCAGCGATCCGCCGTCTGGTGTGTACGACACCGTCGCCGCGTAGCCGTCGGTGAACGCGAGCTCGCGCGGCGGGGCGGCGGGGTCGGCCGGATCGACGGCGTGCACCGCGGAGCGCGCCTCGAGGTCGGTCGCATCGGAAGGGCGGGCGGTGTATGCGAGCGTCTTCCCGTCGGGCGACCACGCAGGGCTGCCCACATGCACGTCGCGGTCTGTGAGCCGCCGGACTTTGTCGCCCGCCAGATCGAGCACGTGCAGCTGCTGGCGCACCCCGCGGATCAACCAGGCGCCGTCGATCATGTAATCGATGGCATCGGTGACGATGGGGGCGCCTTCACGCGCTGCGCGCTGCTCGTCGGTCTCCGTCTCGCCGGATTCCACGGCCACGGGGGCGGTGAACGCGATCTTCGAGCCATCGGGGCTCCAGACGCCGGCGCCGGCGCCGAGCGGTATGCGGGTGCGCTGACGCGGCTCGCCGCCGGCGAGCGGCAGCGTCCACAACTGGCCGTCGCGCAGGAAGGCGAGCTCGTCACCGGCGGGGGAGAACACCGGAGCGGCGTCGCTCGTGCCATGGGTGAGCGCGCGGGTGGCGCCGTCCTCGACGAGCCAGATCGCGCTGGTC
Source organism: Microbacterium shaanxiense (assembly GCF_054779995.1). NCBI lineage: Bacteria > Bacillati > Actinomycetota > Actinomycetes > Micrococcales > Microbacteriaceae > Microbacterium > Microbacterium shaanxiense. The sequence continues at coordinate 47,417 of NZ_BAAGXE010000006.1, forward strand.
GCTCGATCGGCATCGACGTCGACGCCTCCGAGGACGTACGCGAGCCGTGCACCGTCGGGGGAGAGGGCCGGCTGACTCGGGACGGTGAGAGCGAGGACGTCGTCGATGCGCATTGTGCGGGTCACGTTGTGCTCCTTCATTACGTGGTGGGTCTTCGTCACGGGGTGAATCGGATGGGTCGGGGGATCGCGGCGAGAAGCTCGCGGGTGTATTCGTCCTGCGGATCGCCGAGCACTTCGGCGGAGGTGCCCTCCTCCACGACGCGGCCCTCATGCATCACGGCGACGCGGGAGGAGACGTAGCGCACGACGGCGAGATTGTGCGAGATGAACAGCATGGAGAGGCCGAGTTCGGCCTGCAGTTCGCGGATGAGATTGAGGATCGTGCCCTGGATGAGCACGTCCAGCGCGGAGGTGATCTCGTCGGCGATCAGCACCCGCGGCTTGCCGGCCAGAGCGCGGGCGATGGCGACGCGCTGTCGCTGCCCACCGGAGAACCGAGCGGGGAAGGCGTCCGCCTTGTCCGGATCGAGGTGGACCAGCTCGAGCAGACGGGCGACCTCGGCCGATCGCGCTCGCCGCGTCATCCCCGAAGGCATGATCTCGGAGATGCTCGCGCCGATGCTCATCCGCGGATCGAGCGACGAGTAGGGATCCTGGAAGACCATCTGCAGCGGGCGGGGACCGCGTCGGGGGATCGGCTCGCCGTCGACGAGGATGCGCCCGGAGTGCAGGGGGACCAGACCGACGGCGGCGCGGGCGAGGGTCGACTTGCCCGAGCCCGATTCACCGACGACGCCGAGCACCTGACCGTCGGGGACGACGAGTGAGACATCATCGACCGCGGTCATGGCGGTCCGACCGTGGCCGTATCGCACGGACACGTTCTCGAAGCGGAGCTCACTCATCGCGTCGTCACCTCGTCCTCGATGCCGGCGAGGGGTCGTCCCAGATCGGTCCCCATATGCGGGACGGCCGCGAGCAGGGCACGGGTGTACGGATGCCGTGCCGAGGAGAGCTCTGAGGTCCGCAGCTCTTCGACGATCTCTCCCGCGTTCATGACCAGCACCCGGTCGCACAGTTCGGCGACCACCGAGATGTCGTGGCTGATGAACAGGATCGACGCGCCGTCCTGCTCGCGGATCGCCCGCAGCAGTTCGAGCACCTGGCTCTGCACCGTGACGTCCAATGCGGTGGTGGGCTCGTCCGCGATGATCAGCCGCGGGGAGACCATGAGTCCCATCCCGATCATCGCCCGCTGCCGCATGCCGCCGGAGAACTCGTAAGGGTACTGGCGAACCCGTCGCGCCGGCTGCGAGATCCGCACCGCGGCCAGTCGATCTGCGGCGCGCCGCCGCGCCTCTCGTCTGTTGAGCCCGGCGTGCTCGGTGGCCACTTCGGCGAGCTGGTCGCCCATCCGCATGGTGGGGTTGAAGGACGACATCGGGTCCTGGAAGACCATCGCGAGCGATGTGCCGAGCAGGCGGCGCCGTCGCTGCTTCGTCGCGGTCTGCAAGTCGGTGTCGAGGAATCGCAGCACGGATGCTTCCACGCGCCCAGGATCGGCGACGAGCTGGGCCACGGCCAGCGCGGTCATCGACTTGCCGGAGCCGGACGCTCCGACGATGCCGACGATCTCGCCCTCGCGGACCGCGAAGGAGATGCCGCGCACCGCGTGCACGGGGCCGGTGGCGCCGGGAAACGTGACGCGCAGGTCCTGCACCTCGAGCACGCTTCCGTCGGGTTCGGCCGGAGCCGGTGCAGTCGGGGCGGTGACGGTGCGCGACCGCCGCGAGGCGCGTCGGCGTGCGACCGAGAGGAGGACGGCGTCATCCGAGATCCCGAGGGTGCGCGCCGCGGATTCGCCGAGGAGGTTGAAGGCGAGGCCGGCGATCACCACGGCGATGCCGGGCGCGAGTGCGGCGAGCGGATTCAGGTAGATGCCGCGCACGCCGTCCATCATGAGCCGCCCCCAGTCGTACTCAGGCGGCTGCACTCCGAGGCCGAGGAACGAGAGCCCTGCGAACGCGAGGAGTGCGCCGCCGGCGCCGATCGTGGCGTTCACGATGAGAGGTTCGCCGATGTTGGGCAGCACGTGCCGCAGCAGCACGCGGAACCTGTCGACGCCACCGACCCGTGCGGCGGCGACGAAGTCGCGTGCCTCGATGCCGGCGATGAGGTTCTGACACAGGCGAGCGAACGCGGGGGCGCCTGCCAGCCCGATGGCGAACACCGCGGCGGTCGAACTGCTGCCGAAGATCGCCGCGAAGAAGAGCGCCAGCAGCAGTCCTGGGAAGGCGACCGCGACACCGGTGAACCAGATCACCGGTCGTCCGAGCACGCGTCCGAGCAGGAGGGGCGCGACACCGAGGATGAGGCCTGCTCCGACCGCGACCGCGGTGGCCAGCACGGCCAGCACGACGGAGAGCCGTGTCGCGACGAGAGTGCGCAGCAGCAGATCGCGGCCGAGGTTGTCGGTGCCGATCAGATGCTCTGAGGAAGGACCGGCGAGCAGGTCGTCCGTGTCGGTCACCGCCGCCTGCTCGCCCCAGAGCAGAGGAGCGAGGACGGCTGTGAGCACGACGAGCGCGAAGAGCGTCATCGCGGTGGCGCCCAGCGGGCTGCGCAGCATGAGACGGAGAGTGCGCATCATCCCTCCGCGACCGTCGACTGGGGGTTGAGCACGGCGAGCGTCGCGTCGACGACGGTGTTCACGAGCAGCACGCCGATGCCGTAGACGAGCACAGTGCCCTGAACCAGCGGATAGTCCTTCGTCTGGATCGAGCCGACGATCGTGCTGCCGAGTCCCGGCCAGGCGAAGACTGTCTCGACGAGCACGGTTCCGGCCACGAGGCTGCTGAGGATGAGCCCGCCCAGGGTGAGGGTCGCGGTGAGCGCGTTGGGCAGCACATGGCGGAGGTTGATCTTCCAGCTGCGCAGCCGCTTGGAGTGCGCGGTGCGGACGAAGTCGGTCTCGAGCACTGAGAGGACCTCCAGCCGGACGATGCGCGCGAGCACCGCCGCGGGGCCGAAAGCCAGCGCGAGCACGGGCAGGATGTACGAGGCGGCTCCCTCCCGCCCGGCGACCGGCAGCCACCCCAGCTGCACTCCGAACACCGCGACGAGCGCGACGCCGAGGAGGAACTCGGGGATGGAGCCGAGCAGCACGCTCGTCGAGCTGAAGCCGAGTTCGAGGCCGCGGGCGCGCCCGCGCTGGGTGGCGATGGCGACCGAGACCCCGATCGGGATCGAGATCAGCACGGCGACGACGAACGCGAGCACGGCGAGCGCCGCCGTCGCAGGAAGCCGTTGTGCGATGGTGTCGGCCACGGGCAGCTGCGATCCGATCGATATGCCCAGATCGCCGGTCAGCACCCCCTGGAGGTAGTTCAGATACTGCTGCCACAGCGGGTCGTTGAGTCCGAGGGACTCCCGCCGCGCGTCCACCACCGCCGCAGAGGCGGTCGGTCCCAGCGAGGTGCGCACCGGGTCGCCGGGGACGAGGTGGATCATCAGGAAGGATGCCGTCACCAGCACCCACAGCGAGACGAGCAGCCGGCCAGTGCGGCGGAGGATGAATCGCGGCCATCGACTGTCGCCGAGTCGGGTGGCATCCTCCGCCACACGGGCTGTCACCGTGCTCGTACTCATAGGTTCGAGATCCACTCAGCCGAGCATGCGGATGCTGGTCGGTGCGATCTGGCCGGTCCATTCGAACTCGGCTCCGCTGCCGAACATGTACACGGTGCCCTCTGCGAACGGCACCATGTCCGCCGCCTCGACCAGAGCGGATTCCGCCTCCTGCCACTTCGGGCAGCCCTCCGTGCCGGGCAGCTGCGTCGCCTCGGCGATGGCGGTCTCGTAGTCGGAGTTCTGGATGGCGGAGAAGTTGACGCCGTCCGGGGGGACGATGCCGCTGAGGAATCCGATCAGCTGGTCCGGGCTGTTCACACTGACCGGAACCCAACTGACATCCCATGCGCCGGTGCTGAAGATCGCATCGAGGATCGAGGGCTCGTCCTGCTCCCTGCCGTCCACCTTCACGCCGATCTGCTCCCACGCCTCGATCGCGAGTTCCGCAGCGGCCGTACCCGCGGCGCCGAGGCCGTTCTGGTAGAGGAACACGATGCTCAGGGGAGTGCCGTCCTTGACGCGCACTCCGTCAGCGCCGAGCTCCCAGCCCGCGGCGTCGAGTGCCGCGTTCGCCGCATCCACGTCGTAGTCGGGAAGGACGTCGGACACCGAGTCGAAGGTGCAGCCTCTGGGGTCCACGGTCGCGAGAGCGGTCGCCGGGCCGCCCTTGCCCGTCGTGATCACATTCGCCAGCTCGTCGAGATCGACGGCCTGCGTCAGCGCCATGCGCACAGCAGGATCACTCGTCGGATGGCCTTCTGCATGGTTGTACCACTGCTCGCCGACGACCGCGCTGGACTCCAGGGTGAACAGGTCGGCGCCGAGGGCGCGCTCCGCGTCCGGCCCGAGGAGCTGCGCGGCGTTGCCCTCACCGGAGAGCATGAGGTTCGTCGCTGTCGTGCCGTCCGCGACGATGCGGATGTTGACGACCTCCGGGATGCCGGTCTCGTCGACGGTGGCCCCGTCCGGTCCCCATGCGTACTCCTCGCGGAGCTCGAACGTGTAGTGGTCGTTGGGCACGGCTTCGGTGAGGACGTAAGGTCCGGTGCCGTTGGATGCCGCCGCGAGCGTGGAGCGGTCGGCCAGACCGGCATCGCACACCATCGGGAGGTTCGCGAGGCCCAGCAGCAGGAAGGGTGCTGGCGCGCTGAGAGTCAGCGTGATGGTGTCGCCCTCCGCCACGGTGGACACGCCCACGGGGAAGAAGGCTCCAAGGAACGCACTCTGGTTCGCGGGATCCGAGATCCAGTTGAGATTGTCCGCCGCGGTCTGCGCGGTGAACTCCGTGCCGTCGCTGCAGAGGATGCCTTCCTTCAGCTTCAGCGTGGCGGTCAGACCGTCGACGCTCCACTCCGAGGCGAGCTGGCTCTGCGGATTGCCCTCGGCGTCGACGGCGACGAGTGTGTCGTACGCGAAGACGGTGACGTCGAACAGAGCGCTCGCGGCCGACATCTGCGGATCGAGGTTGCCGGGGTCCGCATTGAGGATCTGAGTGAAGGTCCCGCCTTCGACCGGTTCACCCGTCGGTGCGCCTCCACCGTCGGACGCGCATCCGACGAGGGACAGTGCGAGAGCGCCGACAGCGGTGACGGCCGCGGCGACAGTGCGTTTCGGTGTCATTTCGATTCCTCCTGGGCGATGAATGCTCGGGTCATGCCTGCGATGGGTGTCGTGCGTCGTGCTGGTCGATCCTCAGGCTGTGCGCGCGAGCGCACGCCCGAACTGGACGTAGGAGTGCCGGCCCTCGGCATCCGGAGCGAGGAACGTGTACACGATGTGCATGCCGTTCTTCTCGTCGCGCATGATCAGCGAGTCCTCGCCGAAGGCGATCAGCTCGTCCGTGGACGGCTGCTCGCCCATCTCGAGCAGAAGGCCCTTCGGGCGCTGCTCCAGCCAGACCCTGCCGGTGTCGTCCTGCGACACCTCCATGTCGAAGATCGAGTTCGAGTACGTGCCGATGTACGGCGCGGCATCCACTGCGCCTGGCTGCGCCGTCGGAACGGGGGCCGCAGGCAGACCCTGTCCGGTGAGCTCGCGCAGCAGGGGATCCACGATGTCGTGGAGGAGCCCGGGGCCGTCGCCCCCGTTGGTGAGCAGCACGATCGCCACCTGCGCATCCTGCGCGATGCGCAGGTACGAGGCCTGCCCGATCGTGTTCCCGTCATGGCCGTGGAGGCGCACGTCGTCGTCGCGGTCGATCTCCCAGCCCAGACCCCACGCGGCACCGAGCCCCGTGATGACCGGCAGACGGATGCCGGTGGTGCGCATCGCCTCCACCGCTGACGGGGAGAGTACGGAGGTGCCGTCCGGCGCGGTCCCGCCGGCGAGGTGCATCCGGGCGAAGCCCGCGAGATCACGCGCCGTCATCGCAAGCATCGAACCGGCCGGCTCGTTCGAGCGGGCCATCGCCCACAGGGGTGCCGCTGTCGCGATGCCGTCGTCCCCCGCTGCCATGTGGCCGACTGCGGCGCGGTGGAGGATGGCCTCATAGGGGCTCGGCGACACCCGTTGCAGTCCGAGCGGCGCGGCGATGTGCTCGATGAGCGCCTGCTCCCAGCTCTTGCCGCGCAGACGCTCGACGAGGAGGCCGAGCACGATGTAGCCGGCGTTGTTGTAGGAGAACATGAAGCCGGGCGCGAACGTCTGGGGCATGTCAGCGAGGAGCGCGACGAACTTCTCGATCGCGTCGTCTCCCCGCCCCGTGTCCGTGAAGATGTCGCCCTCGAATCCGGCCTGGTGGGTGAGCAGCTGACGCACCGTGATGGATCCGGTGGCGGCGTCATCTCCGAGCCGGAACTCCGGCAGGTACGTGCGGATCGGCTGGTCCAGCTCGACCAGTCCCTCGTCCACGAGCTGCATGACGAGCGTCGCGGTCCACACCTTCGTGATGGATCCGATCTGGAAGACGGATTCGGGAGTCGCTTCGACGCCGGTCGCGGTGCTCAGCACGCCGACCGCGTGATCGATGATCTCCCCGTCGATGACGACGGCGACCGCAGCGCCGGGAACCCCACGAGCGGATGCTCGGCGTGCGAGTTCGGTCCTCAGGAATTCAGCGACCTCTTCGTGGCTCTCCATGGCCTCACCCTATTCACGCGAGCAGCGGTGATTTTCGTATCCCAGGACACATTCATGGATACGTCTTCGTCGCACAGGACGAATGGTGCACGTGGCCGGCGTGCATCTTTCGATGCAGCATCCGATCTTCAACCTTCCGCCGCTCGTGCCGCGGGCACCCCGATTCCTAGCGTCGTAGAGGCGGGGCATGAGGCTCCGCTCCTCGCGAAAGGAACCATCCGATGACCTCCCAGACCATCACCCCGCCTTCTGGCCGGATCAGTCCGCGCGAACGGTCGGGCCCGGTCGGCCTGATCGCCCGGCATCCGCTCGTCTCGTTCTTCGTGCTCGCGAACGCGTTGAGCTGGATCGCCTGGATCCCGTACATCCTGTCCGACAACGGCCTGGGCGTCTGGGACTACGAGTTCCCCGTCGTCCTCGGCACGAGTCAGCTGCTGGGCGTGCTGCCCGGCGCCTATCTGGGACCGATCACCTCCGCCCTCCTGATCACCGCACTGGTCGACGGCAGACCAGGACTTCGCCGTTGGGCGGGGCGGCTATGGCGCTGGCGCGTGAACTGGCGCTGGTACGCGCTGGCGCTGGTGGGCGTGCCCGTCGCGCTCATCGCAGGCAGCTTCGTCTTCTCCGGCGGAGCCATGCAGGCGCCGTCGATCGAGGCACTCGCGTTCCTTCTGCCCGGACTCGCGCTGCAGATGATCACCACCGGCCTCGCGGAGGAGCCGGGCTGGCGCGACTTCGCACTGCCCCGCCTGCAGGGGCGCTTCAGTCCTCTGAAGTCCAGTTTCATCCTCGGCCCGCTGTGGGCGCTGTGGCACTTCCCGCTGTTCCTCACCGAATGGGGCGGCTACCCCGACGCGGATTGGACACGCATGGCGTACTTCGCCGGCTTCTGCATCGCCTTCAACATCGTGATGTCGTGGGTGTTCAACCGCACGAACCAGTCGCTGCCGCTGTCGATGCTGCTGCACGTCGGCGTGAACAACACGGCGTCGATCCTCCTGCCGGACATGTTCCCGACGGTGGACGGCAGCACACTGTCGCTCATGCTGATGGTCATCGCGACGCTGGCGGCCGCGGTGATCATCGTCGCCACCCGTGGCCGTTTGGGTGCGCCGGAGCCGACGGCCCCGAGCCCGTCGATCGCCACGCAATAGACTCCGGACATGGCTGTCGCAGACACTCTTCGCGCACCGCGAGCGGCAGACGTCGCTGCCGCCGCGGTGACCGCAGCGGCCGCATTCGGCGCACTGCTGCTGATCCGCGAGCTGCTGGCCGACAGCGGCGGTGACGTGCCGATCACCCCGGCTGTCGGCACGGCGCAGTGGTGGCTCGTCGTCGCCGTCATCGTCGTGCAGTGCGTGTCGCTGTCCTGGGCGCGCCATGCGCCCAGGACAGTCGTGCTCACCGTGACCGCGATCGTCTTCCTGTTCGCGCTGAGCCTGCCGGGCGTCGTGTTCGACATCGCCACGTTCGCCGTCGCCGTCGCGGTGTTCTTCGCATACGGCAGCGGGTCGTCGCGCACGCTGTGGGTGGCGCTGATCCTCTCGGCGGCGCTGTTCGCCACGGCGAGCGTGGTCAACGGCATCGGGGGAGAAGGGGCCGACCCCCTTCTCGCCGCAGGTGAGGCCGCGGTGCAGGTCGGCGGACTGTTCGTCGTTCCGATCCTGCTCGCCGCTATGCTGCGCGCCAGACGCGAATCGCGCGAGGCGCAGCGGCGCGAGCTCGATGCGCTCACCAGGGAGCGGGACGCCATGGTGGATGCGACAGTGGCACGCGAGCGCACCGTGATGGCCAGGGAGCTGCACGACATCGCCGCTCATCATCTCTCCGGGATCGCCCTGATGGCCTCGGCGGTGGAGCGGCAGATCGGCACGGATCCGGATGCCGCGCGCCGGGCGGCGGCGCAGATCCGCGCCGAGAGCACCACGGTGCTCCAGAACCTGCGCCGCGTAGTGGGTCTGCTGCGCGAGGACGGCGGCGCGGAGCGTTCGGTCGAGACGTTCGCCTCGGTGCCCGACCTGATCGCGGGAGTGCGCGCCGAGGCCGCAGCCGACATGCAGCTGCACATGAGGGGATCGTCGCCTGATCGGCGGTTCGGGTCCGGCGTCGGTCCGCTCGCTCAGCTCGCCGCGTACCGCACCATCCAGGAGGCGCTCGCGAATGCGGCGATGCACGCCCCCGGCGCGGACAGTGTGGTCGAGATCGACGACACGAGCGCGACAGAGGTGCGCGTCGTGGTGCGCAACGCGGCAGCGCCTGCTCCTCCGGTGTCGTCCGGTGGAGGGTTCGGCCTGGTGGGGATGCGCGAACGGGCCGACCTCGTCGGAGCCGAGCTGCGCCACGGGCCGACATCCGACGGCGGCTGGGAGGTCAGCCTGATCATCCCCCGCGAGTTCGTCGCAGAGCGACAGGGACCGAAGGAGCACAAGGCATGATCAGGGTGCTGATCGCTGACGACCAGGCGCTCGTGCGCGCGGGACTGTCGGCGCTGCTCGACGCGGAGGACGACATCGAGGTGGTGGGCGTCGCGGAGGACGGCGTCGAGGCGCTCGCGCTCGCTACGGAGCTCCGACCGGACGTCGCCTGCCTCGACATCCGGATGCCGGGACTCGACGGCATCGAGGTGACACGGGCGCTGTCAGCTGAGGGGGTGCAGGACCCGGTTCCCGTGCTCATCCTCACCACCTTCGATCTCGACGACTACGTGTTCGGTGCTCTGGAGGCCGGCGCCGCGGGCTTCCTCCTCAAAGACGCCGAGCCTGACCTCATCATCGACGCCGTACGGCAGGTCTCCGCAGGTCACGGCACGATCGACCAGGCGCTCACGAAGCGCATCCTCCGTGAGTTCGTGCAGCGGCGCCGTCTGCAGCCGGTGACGGCGCACCGGGCAGACGGAGTGCTCACCGCACGCGAGCGCGAGATCCTCCTGCTGCTGGCGCAGGGCATGTCGAACGAGGAGATCGCCTCGTCACTCGTCGTCGAGGTGTCGACCGTGAAGTCGCACCTGGCCAGGATGCTGCCGAAACTCGGGGTCCGCTCACGTCTGCAGGCCGTGGTCTGGGCGTATCAGAACCGAGTGGTCGCCGTCGCGGATCCGGACGCCGGGTCCGGCGCGTAGCGCAGGGTCTGCCGCGAGCGGAAGTCGCGCTCCTCACCGCTGAGCGGATCGGTGAATCGCAGCTCGCGCGCCAGCAGCTGCAGGGGCCGGTCATGATCGTCCGGCGTCTCATCCGTGAGGATCGGATAGAGGTTGTCGTGCAGGATGCCGAGACCGATGCTCGCGAGGTGCACTCGCAGCTGATGCATCTTGCCGGTGTGCGGGCGCAGCAGCGTGTGGACCACGTGCTCGTCGGCGCCGAGCAGTTCGACGAGCGTCTCGGAGTTGGGCTCCCGCTCGGTGTCGACGTCGACGCACACCTGGCTGCGCAGCTTCTCGATGTGCAGGCGCACCGTCCTGGGCAGATCGTTCGCCCATCCCTCCGGCCGCGCAGACACCGCCTCGTACACCTTCTCGATCCGGCGGCGCTGGAACAGGGTCTGGTACGCGCCGCGCGTCACTGCGCGTGCCGAGAACATCAGCAGGCCTGCCGTGGCGCGATCCAGCCGGTGCACCGGGGCGAGATCGGCGTTGTCGAGCAGGCGGCGCAGGCGCACGAGCGCGGAGTTCTGCACATACCTGCCCGCAGGCGTCGAGGGCAGGAAATGCGGTTTGTCGATCACGACGAGATCCCTGTCCTGATGGAGGATCTCGATGTCGAACGGGATGTGCGTCTCCGCCGGCGGCTCGCGGTAGTACCAGACGAACTCCTCGGCACCGAGCGGCGCGTCGCGGGAGACGGTGGAGCCGTCGAAGGCGACGATCTCGCCGTCGTCGAACCGCGACAGCAGACGCTGCGGATCGAGGTGGAAGAACCGCTCGACCATGTACGCGCTCACGGTGGGCCAGGGGCCGGTGAGCGGCACGTGCAGTCGGGTGGCACCGACGCCGTCGCGAACGGGGAGGGGTGAGCGCATCGCCATCAGAACAGGCTCACCATCGGAGCGCCGCCATCAGGAGTCATAGCTCAGGCTGAGCTTGCGCAGAAGCGACGCCATCCGGTCGCGATCGGCGCGCGAGAGCGCCTGCAGCAGCTCCGCCTCGACATCGACGAGGCGCGTGATGGCGGCATCCACGCGCATCTGGCCGTCTTCGGTCAGGGTGACGAGCACGCTGCGTCCGTCACCGGGATCCGCCTCGCGCCTGACGAACCGGCGCCCCACCAGCCGGTCGATCCGGTTCGTCATGGTGCCGCTCGAGACCAGCGTCTGCTGCAGCAGCTGCTTGGGGGAGAGCTGGAAAGGGGTGCCGGCACGCCGCAGCGCGGAGAGCACATCCCACTCCCACGGCTCGATGTCGCTGCGGCGGAACACGTCGCGGCGCGCACGGTCCAGGTGCTTGGAGAGGCGATCCATCCGTGAGAGCACCTCCAGAGGGGAGAAGTCGAGATCGGGGCGCTGGGTGTTCCACGCGCCGACGATGCGGTCGACCTCATCTACCTCGCTCATCCTCCTATTATCGGTCAGGGCCGCCGAACGCATACGCGCGAGGCAGACGATCCGGCATGGCAGACTTGTCTGGTGACCCTGACGGTCACGGTCCGCCGTGGTGTAATGGCAGCACGACAGCCTTTGGAGCTGTTAGGTCTAGGTTCGAATCCTGGCGGCGGAGCATGACGGAGAACAAGCTCGCGATCATCGTGCTCGCCGCAGGCCAGGGCACCAGGATGAAGTCCAGACTGCCGAAGGTGCTGCACCCGATCAGCGGTCGCCCGCTCGTGGGGCACGTGCTGACGACGGCGACCGCGCTCGACGCCGCGCACGTGGAGGTCGTCGTACGCCATGAACGCGACCAGGTGGTGACCGCGCTCGCCGCGGACTACCCGCACGTCACGTTCGTCGATCAGGACGAGGTTCCCGGGACAGGACGTGCTGTCCAGGTCGCCGTCGATGCGCTGCCCAGCGGTTTCGACGGCGATGTGCTGGTGCTCTCCGGCGACTGCCCGCTGGCGGACGCGCAGACGCTGACCTCGTTCATCGCGGCGCACAGGGCGGCCGACGCCGCCGCGACGCTGATGACGGCGGTCGTGGACGACCCGAACGGCTACGGCCGCGTGATCCGTGACGCCGACGGCGGAGTCGATCGCATCGTCGAGCAGAAGGACGCCACCGCCGACGAGGCATCCGTCACGGAGATCAACGCGGGAATGTACGTGTTCCGCGCCTCCACGCTGCGCGAATACCTCCCCGCCATCGGCGTCGACAACGCGCAGGGCGAGATGTACCTCACCGACGTGCCTGGACTCCTCCGCCGCGACGGCGGCCGGGTGGCGGCATCCGTCGTCTCCGATGTCACGGTGACCTACGGCGTCAACGACCGCGCACAGCTCGCAGAGGTGGGCCGCCTCCTGAACGCCCGCATCGTCAGGCGCTGGCAGCTCGGGGGCGTCACGATCGTGGATCCCGCGACCACCTGGATCGACGACGACGCGAAGCTCGCGGCGGATGTGACGATCCTGCCGAACACGCACATCGTCGGTGCGACTGTCATCGAATCCGGTGCCGTCATCGGCCCCGACACGTCGCTCGTCGACTGCGAGGTCGGTGAGGATGCGGTCGTGCGCCGTTCCGAGGCGACGCTCGCCGTCATCGGCGCTGGTGCGACCGTCGGTCCGTTCTCCTTCCTCCGCGCCGGCACGTCGCTGGGGGCGAAGGGCAAGATCGGCGCGTACGTCGAGACCAAGAACGCCCAGATCGGCGACGGCAGCAAGGTGCCGCACCTTTCGTACGTCGGCGACGCGACGGTCGGTCGTGGCGTGAACCTCGGCGCGAGCACGATCACGGCGAACTACGACGACGTCAACAAGCACCGCACCGAGATCGGGGATGAGGTGCACACCGGCTCGCACACGGTGCTGGTCGCGCCCGTTAAGCTGGGTGCAGGTGCGAAGACCGGTGCAGGCGCCGTCGTCCGCAAGGATGTCCCCGCTGGAGCGCTGGCCGTGAGCGTGGCCCCGCAGCGCAACATCGAGGGCTGGGTCGAGAAGAACAGAGCAGGAACGGGCGCGGCGGACGCCGCAGCCCGCGAACAATCGGCGGAATAGGCGGAGCATGGCGCGCAAGAAGAAGACCGTTGAACTGGATCGGGACAACGGTGTCGCGCCGGGACTCGTCGCGAAGACGAAGAAGCGACTCGTCATCGCAGGCGGACGCTCTCACCCCGCGCTGACATCGGCCGTCGCAGAGGCGCTCGGCACGGAGATCGCTCCGACCGAGCATCGCACCTTCGCCTCCGGCGAGATCTACTCCCGCTTCGAGGTGTCGATCCGCGGGTGCGATCTGTTCCTCATCCAGACCTTCGGTGAGCCGGTCAACGAGTGGCTCATGGAGACCCTGATCATGATCGATGCCGCCAAGCGCGCATCGGCCAAGCGGATCACCGTCGTCGCCCCGTACTACCCGTACTCGCGGCAGGACAAGAAGGGGCGCGGGCGCGAGCCCATCAGTGCGCGCCTGGTCGCCGACCTCCTCAAGACCGCCGGCGCCGACCGGGTCATGAGCGTCGACCTGCACGCCGCGCAGATCCAGGGGTTCTTCGACGGCCCCGTCGACCACCTCTTCGCGAAGCCGGTCCTGCTCGAGTACTTCCGCGAGAACCTCACCGCGGAAGACCGCGAGACCCTGACGATCGTCTCACCCGACATGGGGCGCGTCCGGGTGGCTGACACGTGGTCGGACAGCCTGGATGCGCCGCTGGCGATCATCCACAAGCGTCGCGACCCGAAGGTCGCCAATCAGGTGTCGGTGCACGAGATCGTCGGCACGGTCGACGGGCGCACATGCCTGCTCGTGGACGACATGATCGACACGGGCGGCACGATCGTGAAGGCCGCGCAGGCGCTCAAGGCGAACGGCGCGCGTCGAGTCATCGTCGCCGCCACGCACGCGATCTTCAGCGACCCGGCCAACGAGCGTCTGCAGGACGCATCGATCGACGAGGTCGTCGTCACCGACACGATCCCGCTCACCGAGTCGCGTCGCTGGGACGGGCTCAAGATCCTCCCGATCGCTCCGCTGCTGGCACGCGCGATCCACGAGGTGTTCGAGGACGGCTCGGTGACGAGCATGTTCGGCGGCGACGCGTAGTCGAGAACACACAGCCCGCTCATAGTAGGGCACCCTAACCTCGGGAACGTGAAGAGCATGAGCGTCGCGTCCTCCGTTCGAAAGGGCGCCGCCGTCGCCGGCGTCGCCGGCCTCCTCGTCCTGGCAGGATGCTCCGGCACCGCCGATGCGGAGGACTCCACGGGCACCGGGACGGAGTCCGACAGTGCGACGGGCTCCGACTCGTCGGGGTCAGGGGAATACACGGACGGCACCTACTCCGCCGACGGCTCGTACCAGACGCCGGAGACCGTCGAGCAGATCTCCGTCACGCTCACGCTTGAGGACGGGGTCGTCACCGAGGTCGAGGTGACCGGCGACCCGCAGGCGCGCGAGACCGAGCAGTACCAGGGACAGTTCATCGACGGCATCGCCGAAGAGGTCGTCGGCGTCGCGATCGATGAGCTCGACGTCAGCCGCGTCGCCGGGTCCTCGCTCACGAGCGGCGGATTCAACGATGCGGTCGAGGACATCAAGGAGCAGGCGGCAGCCTGAGCACCGTGTCCTCCTGGGGCTTCGACGCGATCGGCACCCGGTGGGAGTTCGAGACCGCGGACCCGCTGAGCGACGCCGAACGCGCGGGCGTGGGCGCGGTGATCGACGACTTCGACCGCACCTGGTCGCGATTCCGCGCCGATTCGCTCGTCTCCTCGCTCGCGAGCGGCGGTGACGCGCCCAGCCCGGCGGACGCCGTGGCGATGCTGGACGCGTACGCCGAGCTCTCCGACGCCACGCAGGGCGCCGTGAATCCGCTGGTGGGGGAGAGCCTCAGCGCGCTCGGCTACGACGCCGCGGTCTCGCTCATCGCCGGCGCCGCTCGGCCGGCTCCCGCCGATTGGAGGGGCATCCTCACCTGGTCCGACGCGCGCGTGTCGCTGGCGGCTCCCGCCCTGATCGATGTCGGTGCGATCGGCAAGGGCCGTCTCGTCGACCTCGTGCTCGCAGAGCTCGCCGGCGTCGCCGGCGGAGTGATCGTGGATGCGGGTGGTGACATCGCCGTCCGCGGCGCCGAGGTGCGCATAGGTCTCGAGCACCCCTTCGATCTCACCAAGGCGATCGGGGTGGCGAGCATCCGCGACCAGGCGCTGTGCGCCTCGGCCGTGAACAGGCGGGCCTGGGGCGACGGCCTGCACCACGTGCTCGACGCGCGCACCGGGGCACCGGTGCGCACGTGGGCCGCGACGTGGGCGATCGCGCCGGATGCGATGCGTGCGGATGCCGTGGCCACTGCGCTGTTCTTCGACGGCGGGCCCGAACTCGCCGCGCGCTGGGGCGTGGAATGGGTGCGCATGAGCACGGCGGGCATGGCCGAGCGATCGCCGAACTGCCCGGTGGAACTCTTCACGACCCCCGGCATCCGCAGATAGGGAAGAGTTGTACTCGTGACGTTCTCATTCACAACCATCCGGCAGCGGGTTCTGGCCGTCCTCGGGGCGATGTCGATGTACCGTCTCGTGCTGTTCGCGCTCGTCGCGCTCGCGCTGATCGCTCTGGTGCTCTCGTTCGTCGGAGTGATCGTGTCGCCGACGCCCCTCGAGCTGCTGGCGTCGTTCGTCGTGCTCACGGTCGTGATCTCCGCCGTCGATGCGGGGGTCCAGAAGATCCTGCACCTGCCGTGGCGCGTGGAATCGTCACTCGTGACCGCGCTGATCATGCTGTTCGTGATGCGCCCTGGCGCGGAACCGACCGCTCTCATCGGGCTCGCGCTGGCCGGCCTGCTCGCCAGCGTCTCGAAGTACCTGATCGCCTGGCGCGGGCGTCACATCCTCAACCCCGCGGCCTTCGGCGCGGCGGTGGTCTCGATCATCGGCTCGTTCGGCGCCTTCGAGTGGCTGGGCACATCGGCCTCGTGGTGGGTCGGCAACGGTGCGCTCGCGATCCCCGTCGCCGTGCTCGGACTCGCGGTGCTCTGGCGCACGGAGAAGGTGCGGGTCGTGCTCGTCTTCCTCCTCATCGCGATCGCCACGGCGGTCGTGCGCCAGGCGGTGCAGGCGCAGCAGTTCGACATCGACTTCGACATCGCGAGCGCGTTGCAGTTCGCGGTACTGCAGAGTCCGTTCCTGTTCCTCGGCGCATTCATGGTGTCCGAGCCCCTCACGAGCCCGCCGCGGCGCTGGCAGCAGTTCTGGGTCGCCGCACTGGTCGGCGTGCTCGCGGGATGGCCGATCCTCGTCGGCGGGCTGTTCACCCTCGGTCAGGAGCGCGCCCTGCTGATCGGCAACCTCCTCGCATTCGCCTTCGCGCTGCGCGGTTCTGTGCGTCTGACGCTCGAGAAGCGCGAGTTCATCACCCCGACCGCGCAGGAGCTCACCTTCCGTGCCAGGGGGAAGCTGCGCTTCCTCCCGGGGCAGTACCTCGAGCTCGACGTGCCCCATCGTCATCCTGACGCACGAGGCACACGGCGCGAGTTCAGCATCGTCTCGGCCCCGGCCGACCTGCCGACGCTGCGCATCGCGTACAAGAACGGCGATCAGAAGCACCCGTCGAGCTACAAACGCGCGCTCGCGGCGGCAGAGCCCGGCGCGACTCTCGCCGTCACCGGCACCTGGGGCGACTTCGTGCTGCCCAAGGGCGAGGCGCCAGTGCTCATGGTCGCCGCCGGCATCGGAGTGACGCCGTTCGTCTCGCAGCTGCGCCAGCTGCACGCCGAGGGGCGCGCCCGCGACGTCGTGCTGGTCTACGTCGCGGCCGAGGCGTCAGAGCTCGCGTTCCGCCCCGAACTCGCCGAGACCGGCGTGCGCACGGTCGTGTTCACCAGGGACGCCCCCTCCGGTCTCCCGGCGCAGTGGACCTGGGCTCAGGGCGTGCGCCTGGACGCGGCAGGACTCGAGCAGGTCGTCTCCGACATCTCGGCCAGGCACGCCTTCATCTCCGGCCCTCCGCGGCTCATCGCCGATCTCGCTCCCGCGCTGCAGAAGGCGCGGTCGCTGACCACCGACGCCTTCGCAGGATACTGAGAGCCTCCCTGCTGCGCGGGCCGCGGCTCCGCGCCACTTCTTGACAGCCGCGCCATCGATCGATGGCGCGGCTGCTGAAACGTGTAGCGCGAACCTGTTCAGGCAGCGGGTGCTGAGGCCGGCGAGACGGGGAATCGCACCGTGAAGGTCGTGCTGCCAGGCTCGGAGTCGACGCCGATCGTGCCGTGATGGCCCTCCACGATGGCCTTCGCGATCGCGAGGCCGAGACCGGTCCCGCCGGTCTGACGTGCGCGGGAGCTGTCTCCTCTGGCGAAGCGGGCGAAGAGCTCATCGCGCACCTGCGGGTCGATCCCGGGTCCGTCGTCGTGCACGCGGATCACGGCATCCTCGCCTTCCCTGGCGACGCTCAGAGTGATCGTGGTGCCCTCGGGTGTGTGCGTGCGCGCATTGGCGAGCAGGTTGGCCACGACCTGATGCAGCCGACCCGCATCGCCCAGCATGACGACGGGCTCTTCAGGGACCTCGATGATCCAATGGTGCCCCGGCGCGGTGGGCCGCGCATCTGCGAGGCCCTCGAGCGCCAGCTGGGTGAGGTCGACCGTGCCGTGCACGAGTTCCTGCCCCTCGTCGAGCCGGGCGAGCAGCAGCAGATCCTCCACGAGGCGCGTCATCCGCAGCGACTGCGCCTGGATGCGCTCAAGGGCCGTCTGCGCCGTCTCTGGCAGCTCTCGATCCCGCAGGGACAGTTCGGAGTACCCGCGGATGGATGCCAACGGCGTGCGCAGCTCGTGGCTCGCGTCGGCGACGAACCGTCGCATCCGCTCTTCGTTCTTCTGTCTGGATGCGAGTGAATCGTTCACGTGGTCCAGCAGCGTGTTCAACGCGGCACCCACCATCCCGGTCTCGGTGCGGGGGTCCGCTTCGGACGCCGGTACTCGCTCCGTGATGCTCACCTCGCCGCGATCGAGCGGCTGGTTGGCCACCCGGGTGGCCGTGCCGGCGACCGCCCGCAGGGGCCTGAGGCTCACCCTGATCGTGATCGCCGTCGTCAGAGCGAGCAGGATGAGTCCGCCGAGGGTGGCGAGCGTGATCACGGTGAACAGCTGCGCGATGCTGCTCTGGATCGCATCACGGGGCAGGCCGGTGACGACGTTGATCTTGTCCGAGTACTGGGTCACCGAGGTCTGCGTGACGATCAGCTGATACGAACGGCCGCCCGGTCCTGGGAAGGTGATCGTCCCGGATGCTCGCCCGCTCAATGCCTCGTTGATGGCGGCGAGCTGCTCGTCGCTGAGGTCTCGCACCTGGCCCGAACCGTCGACTATGACGCCGCTCGCAGCGCTGTCGGGAGGGGACACCGCCAGCAGTATCCCCGTGGCGGGCGGGGCGACGTTCTCCATCGCCGACTGCGCTGTGAGCGGCCGGTTGTAGATCGCCGCCGGCTTCGACGCCTGTGCGACGAGGCTGGTCGTGCGCAGCGACAGCGAGTTCAACTGCCCGGCGAGCTGTCCCTCCTGCGCCGTTCCCAGCAGTGTGCTGGTGATGACGGCCACGATGATGAGGATGAGCGAGACGAAGCCGATCACCGCGGCCATCAGCCGCGTCTGAAGGGTCAGCGGTCGGTGCGTCATCCCCGGCTCGATCAATGCGGGGCCTTGATCATGTATCCCACACCGCGAACGGTGTGCAGCAGCGGTGCGCGACCGGCGTCGATCTTCTTGCGCAGGTAGGAGATGTAGAGCTCGACGACGGACGACTTGCCTCCGAAGTCGTAGCTCCACACGCGGTCGAGGATCTGCGCCTTGGAGAGCACGCGGCGTTCGTTGCGCATGAGGTAGCGCAGCAGTTCGAACTCGGTCGCCGTCAGTTCGATCTCGGTGCCGTCGCGCTCGACCTCGTGGCTGTCCTCGTTGAGGGTGAGGTCGCCGACGCGCAGGATCGACTGCCCGTCCTCGGTACTGGCGAGCCCGGTGCGACGGATGATCGCGCGCAGACGGGCGATCACCTCCTCGAGACTGAACGGTTTGGTGACGTAGTCGTCGCCGCCGGCGGTGAGCCCGGCGATGCGGTCGACCACGGCGTCCTTCGCCGTCAGGAACAGCACCGGCACGAGATTGCCGGATTCACGCAGGCGCCGCAGCACGCTCATGCCGTCGAGGTCGGGCATCATGATGTCGAGCAGCAGCGCGTCCGGCTCGAAGTCTCGAGCGACCTGGAGTGCCTCGAGGCCGGATGACGCGGTGCGCACTTCCCAGCCCTCCATGCGCAGCGCCATCGCCAGCAGATCGGTGAGCATCTGCTCATCGTCCACGGCGAGGATGCGCAGGGGCGAGCCATCGGGGCGGCGCAGTTCGGGCTGATCAGTGGTCATGGACCCATTCTGAGGAATCAGCTATGGGATTTCTATGGAGCGCGCTATGGGTGGCCTGTGAATCACGGGGCGGCGATCAGTGGATGATCGGCGCTTCCTGCTCCCAGATCGAACTCATCTCGGTGAGCGTGCGGTCCATGATCGACACCATCGAGGCTGCGGCCTTGTCGGCGTTGCCGGTCTGGATGGCCGTCGCGATGTCGACGTGCATCTGCAGCGCCTCCGGCGCCGGGTACTGGGGCATGAGGTCGTACTGACTGCGGCCGGTGAGCACTTCTGCGACGAGGTGATGCAGCTGTGCGAACATCTCGTTTCCGCTCATGGTCAGGATGAGGGAGTGGAACTCCTTGTCCAGATCGAGGAACTTCTCGGCGTCTCCTTCTCGTCCGGCCGCCCACAGCCTCCCTGCGAGGCCGACGAGGTCGCTCGCCTGATTCAGCGGGGCGCGCATCGCCGCCATCCGCGCGGCGGCCGGCTCGATGGCTCCGCGCAGTTCGGTGAGAGAGCGCAACTGGGCGACTCTGCTGGGGCCGGCGAGTCGCCAGCGGATGACCTGAAGGTCGTACACGTTCCAGTCGGTGAGGGGGAGCACCCGCACGCCCACGCGTCGCTTCGGGGTGATGAGCCCCTGCGCCTCGAGAGCGCGGAGCGCCTCGCGGACGACGGATCGCGACACCTGGAATCGGCTCTCGATGGACTCCGTCGTGAACGTCGCCTGCGGTGCGATGACACCCGCGCAGATCTCTCGACCCAGTGTGTCGAACACGAGGTTGCGTCGATCGACCGCAGGGGCTGATGCGGCGGGGGAGGCCGGAGCGGCCTCGGCGCCGGGGAGCGAGGTCATGCCTTGATCATATCTTTCTGGTCACAGATATTGAAAAGTCTGACTTGTGGTGGCAATCTTGGCCACTGAGCAGATGTAACGGAACGTCTGCACCAGGGAACCACGCGACGGCGCGCGGTTCAGGACGGAGTCACAGTGAAGTACCGATCCAAGACCGCCCGCTTCCTCGCGGCGGCAACAACCGCAGTCGTCGCGGGAACGCTCGTCAGTTGCAGTTCCGGCTCGGAGATCGACGAGAGCGAAGGGATCGAGGGCACGACGATCCGTGTCACCCTCGCCAACCACGTGTGGACCGAGACGATCAAGGAACTCATCCCCGAGTTCGAGGAGGAGACCGGCGCGAAGGTCGAGATCTCGCAGCTCGCGGAGGACCAGCTCTCCGACCAGTACAACGTCAAGCTCAACGCCGGCACCGACGAGATCGACGTGCTCATGTACCGTCCGCTTCAGGAGAACAAGCTCTTCGCCAGCAACGGCTACCTCTCGGACATCACCGAGCAGGTCGAGGGCGACGAGGAATGGGACTGGTCCGATTTCCAGTCGGGCCCGGCCTCGCTCACCACCTACGAGGATGCCGTCGTCGGTGTGCCGATCATCACGGAGCGCACGGTGCTCTACTACCGCAAGGACCTCCTCGAAGAGGCAGGGCTCGAAGTGCCGACCACCCTGGAAGAACTCGATGCCGCCGCCGCGGCGATCCACGAGCTTCATCCAGAGGTCGCCGGTTACGTGGGCCGTACCGGCAAGTCCGCCGCCGTGACCCAGTTCAGTGCGTTCCTGTTCAGCTCGGGCGGCAAGTGGATCAACGAAGACGGCACGTCGGCGATCGACAGCGAGGAGGCGCGCGCCGCCTACCAGTACTACGGCGACCTGATCAGCACGCACACCGACGCCACCGTCAACCCCGAGATGAGCTGGCCGGAGGCGTTCGCCGTCTTCCAGCAGGGGCAGGCCGCGTTCATCGCCGATGCGGACAGCCTCTACAAGAACATGACCGATCCGTCGCAGTCGACGGTCTCCGATCAGGTCGGGTTCGCGGCCTTCCCCGAGGGTGAAGCAGGGTCGAAGCCGTACAACGTGGCGGCGTGGGCGCTCGCGATCAACGAGAGCTCAGCGAATCAGTCGGCGGCGTGGCAGTTCATCCAATGGGCGACGTCGAAGGAGATCACCCTCGAGATGTCCACGCTCGGTGTCATGGGTGCGCGCACCTCCGTCTGGGAGGACGAGGAGGCGACCGCCGAATACCCGGCGGAACTGGTCGAGGCGATCAAGATCAACGGCGAGAACGGCGTCGGTGAGGATCGTCCGCTCGTGATCCAGGTGGCAGAGGCGCGTGAGATCGTCGGCGGGCCGATCGTCGCGGCGATCGCCGGCGACGATGTGAATGCCGCCGCCGAGAGCTCGAACGAGGCATTCGACGAGTTCCTCCTCGAAGACGCCGAATAACCATCCTCAGTCCGTCGCCGCCCCGGTCCCGATCGGGGCGGCGACGGCGGACCCTCACGGAAGCACTCATGACTGCACTGCGCACCCCCGAGGATGTCGGGGCGAGGGAGAACTTCAGCCGCTGGGCCAACCGGCACCGCAAGTGGCTGTTCGCAGGACCCTCGATCGCGTTCACCGCCCTTCTGCTCGCCATCCCGCTCGGCTGGACGCTGTTCCTGAGCTTCACCGACGCCAAACGCTCCGTCAGGCGCAAGTTCGACTTCAACGGGCTGGAGAACTACGCCGAGGTCCTCACCGACACCGAGCGCTTCTGGCCCGCGGTGTGGCGCACTTTCGCCTTCACGGGAGGAGCGCTGTTCTTCGAGCTGATCCTCGGAATGATCATCGCGCTGCTGCTGTGGAAGCCGTTCCGCGGCCAGGGCGTAGTGAGGACCATCATCCTGCTGCCGCTGGTGGCGACGCCGGTGGCGGTCGGCATGATGTGGCGGCTGCTGTTCGAGCCGAACATCGGCTTCGTCAACGAGATGCTTTCCTGGGTCGGCATCCCGCCGCAGCCGTGGCTGGCAGACCCCGCCACGTCGCTCGCGACCCTCACATTCGTCGACATCTGGCAGTGGACGCCCATGGTGGCGCTGATCCTGCTCGCCGGACTCACCGGTCTGTCGGAGGAGCCGCAGGAGGCGGCGAAGGTCGACGGGGCGAACGGGTGGCAGCGGTTCTGGTACGTGACGGTGCCGCTGATGCGCCCGGTGATCGTCGCGGCCGTGCTGCTTCGAGGCATCGACGCGCTGAAGACCTTCGACATCCTCTACGCGACCAAGGGCAAGGGCGGTGGCGCGTTCCACGACGTCGAGACGCTCAACGTCTACGCGTACGGCTTGAGCTTCGATTACAACGAGTACGGATTGGCGTCGGCGGTTCTCATCCTGTTCTTCCTGCTGATCCTGGGTGTGATCTGGGTTCTCCAGATGCAGCGAAAGGGCAAGGACTCATGATGACCACGGCAGACACCCGCACGCTCGTCACCGGTGGCGCGAGGCCGCCGATGCTGCGCCGACGCAAGTTCCGCTGGGGTCCGGTGGGACGCTTCGTCGGGCTGGCACTCATCGTGCTCGCCTTCCTCGGACCCATCGTGTGGATGGTGCTGGCGAGCTTCAAGCTCAACGTGCAGATCTACGATCCCACCAAGGCGTTCCTCTTCGATCCGACGCTCGAGAACTACGGCACGGTGTTCGACCCGCGTCGTGGCAACTACCTCGTCTACATCTGGAACTCGTTCTTCGTCGCCTTCATGGCCACCGCGCTCTCGCTCGTGCTCGCCGTTCCTGCCGCGTACGCGATGAGCCGCTTCCTGATGAACAAATCCGCGATGGTCGTGCTGCTGGCTCGGATCATCCCCGGCGTGAGTCTTCTCGTGCCGTGGTACTTCATCTTCGCCCAGCTGAAGATGACCGGCGGCTACCTGCCACTGATCCTCTCGCACATGTTCGTCTCGCTGCCGCTGATCCTCTACATCATGATGTCGTTCTTCGATCAGCTGCCAGAGGAGCTGGAGGAGTCGGCCCAGGTCGACGGACTCACCGCGATCGGGGCGTTCTTCCGCATCACTCTTCCGCTGTCGGTACCCGGCATCGCGACCGCGACGATCCTGTCGTTCATCTTCTCGTGGAACAACTTCATGTTCGCCCTGGTCCTCTCCGGCAACTCCACCAAGACGCTCCCCGTCGCGATCTTCGACTTCATCGGCTATGCCTCGATCGACTGGGGTGCGCTGATGGCGGCCTCCGTGGTCGTGACGACGCCGATCATGCTGATCGCACTGTTCACCCAGCGGTACATCGTGACCGGTCTCACCGCCGGCGCGACGAAGGGCTGAACCATGCAGGCGACATCGACGATCTCCATCGTGGTCATGGGGGTGCAGGGCATCGGCAAATCGACGATCGGCAGGAGACTCGCTGAACGGCTCGGCGTCCGTTTCGTGGAGGGCGACCGACTGCATTCCGAGCGGAACATTGAACGGATGGCGGCGGGGACGCCGCTCACGGACGAGGATCGCGTGCCGTGGCTGCATGCGGTGGGCGAGCAGCTCACCGCGCATGTCAGCGACGGCGGGGCTGTCGTGGCGTGCTCCGCACTGCGGCGCGAGTATCGGGAGATCATCCGCGAGCACGACCCCGCGGTCTATTTCGTCGAGCCATGGGCACCCATCGAACTGGTGCGGGAGCGGGTGGGCTCGCGCACGCACGAGTACATGCCGGCCTCACTGCTGCAGTCGCAGTACGACACCCTCGAGCCGCTCGACGCCGACGAACGCGGCATCCGGGTCAGCGTGACAGCCGAGCCGGACACGATCGTCGACGCGGTCGTGGCCGATCTCCCCCCGAAGACAGGACGAGACGAATGACCGCCGTGATCGATCGCGTGGAGTCGTTCCCGATCGCGCCGCGCTGGCTCTTCGTGCGCATCGAGACCAGCGACGGACTCGTCGGGTGGGGAGAGGCGTCGCTCGAGGGCTACGCCGACGTCGTGCGTGCGGCGGTCGATCAGTTCGCCGCGTACCTCATCGGCACCGATCCCGGCCTGATCGAGGACCACTGGCAGGTGCTCACCAAGAGCCAGTTCTACCGCGGAGGGGCAGTGCTCGCGAGTGCGGTCTCCGGCGTCGACCAGGCGCTGTGGGACCTCAAGGGCAAGCGACTGGGCGTGCCGGTGCACGATCTCCTCGGCGGCGCGGTGAGGGACCGGATCCGCGCATACGGATGGGTGGGCGGTGACGACCCGGCGGAGATCGCCGACCAGATCTCGGCGCAGCTCGATGTCGGCCTCACCGCCGTGAAGATGAACGGATCCGGGAAGATGAGCCGCAACGGCTCGGTGGCCGAGCTCGACGGCGTCGTCGCGAGGGTCGCCAGCGCGCGCGCCACCCTGGGGCCCGATCGCGATGTCGCCGTCGATCTCCACGGCCGGTTCACGCTCGCGACCGCCCGTCGGCTGGCGCCGCTGCTGGAGCCGCTGCATCCGTTCTTCATCGAAGAGCCGGTCGTCCCCGAGAACTCCCACATGATCGGAAGGATGGTCGATGCGACGACCATCCCGATCGCGACGGGGGAGCGGCTGTACAGCCGGCAGGAGTTCCTTCCGGTGCTGCAGGCCGGCATCGCGATCGCGCAGCCGGATCTCTCGCACGCCGGCGGCATCTCCGAGGTGCGTCGGATCGCCGCGCTCGCCGAGACGTTCGACGCGGTGATCGCTCCGCATTGCCCGCTCGGTCCGCTGGCGCTCGCCGCATGCCTGCAGGTCGGCTTCGCGACGCCGAACCACCTGATCCAGGAGCAGTCGATCGGCATCCACTACAACAAGGGCGCCGAGGTGCTCGACTACGTGCTGGACACCTCCCCGCTGAAGTTCGTCGACGGCGGCTTCGAGCGGTTGACCGGGGCGGGTCTGGGTGTCGAGATCGACGAGCGCGCGGTGCGCGAAGCCTCATCCCGCTGGGAGACGTGGCAGAACCCGATCTGGCGTCATGCCGACGGATCGGTGGCGGAATGGTGAAGGTCCACGAGAATGGAGTGCGCAGTGAAGATCGATAAGGCCGAGGTCATCGTGACCAGTCCGGACCGCAACTTCGTCACGTTGAAGCTGACGACGGATGACGGGCTGAGCGGACTGGGGGATGCGACGCTGAACGGGCGTGAGCTCGCGGTCGTCGCATACCTGACCGAGCATGTGGTTCCGCTGCTGGCTGGCCGTGATGCGCATCGGATCGAGGACACCTGGCAGTTCCTGTACCGATCGGCCTACTGGCGGCGGGGGCCGGTGACGATGGCGGCGATCGCCGCCGTGGACATGGCGCTGTGGGACATCAAGGCGAAGGCCGCCGGGATGCCGTTGTACCAGCTGCTGGGCGGTGCGAGCCGTATCGGACTGATGGCGTACGGGCACGCGTCGGGCAAGGAGCTGCCGGAACTGTTCGACAGTGTGCGTGCGCACCTGGATCAGGGCTACAAGGCGATCCGCATCCAGACCGGGGTTCCGGGGCTGAAGGCGATCTACGGGATCGCGTCGCAGGCCGCCGACGCCGGTGGGGGCGAGGCCCGCTACGACCATGAACCGGCGCGCCGCGGTGCGGTGCCGACGGAGGAGGACTGGGACACCCGGTCGTACCTGCGCCATCTTCCCGGCGTCTTCGAGGCCGTACGAGCCGAGTTCGGCCCCGAGATCCCGCTTCTGCACGACGGGCACCACCGGATGACGCCGATCCAGGCGGCGAAGCTCGGGAAGGACCTCGAGCCGTACGACCTGTTCTGGCTCGAGGACTGCACGCCGGCCGAGAACCAGGAGGCGCTGCGCCTGGTGCGTCAGCACACGACGACGCCGCTCGCGATCGGCGAGATCTTCAACACGGTCTGGGATTTCAAGGACCTGATCCGCGAGCAGCTCATCGACTACGTGCGCGGTGCCGTCACGCACATGGGCGGCATCACCGCGCTGAAGAAGACGATCGACTATGCGGCGCAGTATCAGATCAAGTCGGGCTTCCACGGGCCGACGGACATCTCGCCGGTGGGGATGGCCGCGCAGATGCACCTCGGGCTCAGCATCCACAACTTCGGCATTCAGGAGTACATGCAGCACGGCGAACGGACGAACCAGGTCTTCCAGCAGTCATTCACCTGGGACGACGGCCTGCTGCACCCCGGCGACGCACCGGGGCTGGGGGTCGAGCTCGACGTCGACGAAGCGGGCAGGTACCCGTACGAGCAGGCCTACCTGCCCTACAACCGCCTGGCCGACGGCACCGTCCACGATTGGTGAGTGAGCGGCGCGCGACGGTGGCCCGAATGTCCGGGCACCGGCATACGATCGGCGCATGACAGAAAGTCCACAGACAGTACGTCCGGCGACCCCGGAGGACGTTGCCGCACTGGTGCGCCGCGCGCACCATGAACCCATCACCGTGGTCTCGGGCGGCCACGGGCCGTGGTCGCACGATGAATCGCCCGGTCTGCGCATGGAACTCGCAGAGCTCGCCGACATCCGCATCGACGGCACTGCAGTGCATGTCGGCGGCGGCGCGACATGGGGAGCGGTCGCCGCAGCCCTCGCAGGGGAGGGGCTCGCCATCAGCTCCGGTGACACCGCGACGGTCGGCGTCGGCGGCCTCACCCTCGGCGGCGGGATCGGTTGGATGGTGCGCGACTGGGGGCTCGCGGTGGATCAGCTGCGCGGCGCGCAGGTCGTGACGGCGTCAGGGGAGATCGTCGAGACCTCAGCGACCGAGAACCCCGACCTCTTCTGGGCGCTGCGCGGAGGGGGCGGCAACTTCGGTGTCGTGACCCGGTTCGATTTCGAAGCGCATCGTATCCCGGGCATCGTGTACGCGGAGTACGCGATCGGGGGCGACCCGGCGGCGGCACTGCGCGCCGCTCGCGATGTGATGCGCACGGCGGCGCGTGAGCTGACGGTGACGTTCATGGATGTCCCCGCGATGGATCCGAGTGCACCGGCCGGCGCGCGGCTGGCCGCGGTATGGGCGGGCGACGACGTCGACGCGCTCGAGGAGACGCTCGCACCGATCGCGGCGCTGGACGGCATCGATGCGACGGTGACGACTCCGGCGTACCGGGACATCCTGCTCGAGATGCCCGCGCCTGATGCGGGGGAGGAGGCGCCCGCTCCTCCCGGCTTCATCGGAGGCAACGGCCTCTTCGCCGAGCTGGACGACGAGATGATCGACCGGCTCGTCGCGTTCCGTGCGGCCTACCCGGCTTCGGTGGTCTTCCTGCGCTCCCTCGGCGGTGCGTATTCCGATGTGCCTCAGGACGCGACGGCGTTCCCCGCCCGGTCGGCCACATGGTTCGTGATGGCGGGAGGCTTCGACATCCCCGGCATGATCGATGACGGCACCCGGGCGGCGATCCTCGCCGACTGGCGCCGGATCGAATCGGGCCGCCTCGCCGAGTACGGCAACTTCGCCGACACGGAGCGCCCCGCCGCTGTGCCGGGGATGTTCACCCCGGAGGCGTACGACAGGCTGCGCACGGTCAAGGCGAAGTGGGACCCGCAGAACCGCTTCCGGCGCAACCACAACATCGTCCTGTGATGCGAGAAGGGCCGGTGACCTCGCGGTCGCCGGCCCTTCTCGCGGAGCAGTCTCTCAGTGGGTGTCTTCGGCTTCGATCTCGGTGCGATCTCCGGACCAGAGGGTGTGGAAGGTGCCTTCCTTGTCGATGCGCTTGTAGGTGTGCGCGCCGAAGAAGTCGCGCTGTCCCTGGACGAGCGCGGCGGGGAGGCGGTCGGCGCGGATGCCGTCGTAGTACGACAGCGACGACGAGAACGCCGGGGCGGGGATGCCGGACTGCGCGGCCGCGACGACGACGCGTCGCCATGACGCCTGGCCGCGGGTGAGTGCTTCCGCGAAGTACGGCGCGGTCATCAGCACGGGCAGATCGGGGTTGTGGGCGTACGCGTCGGCGATGCGGTTGAGGAACTGCGCACGGATGATGCAGCCACCGCGCCAGATCTTCGACACCGCGCCGAGGTCGATGTTCCAGCCGTATTCTGCGGCACCGGCACGGATCTCGTCGAAGCCCTGGCTGTACGCGACGATCTTGGACGCGTAGAGGGCCAGGCGCACGTCTTCGATGAACGCGTCGTGCTGCTCCGCCGGCACGGTGAACGCGTCGTCGGGGCCGGGGAGAGCACCCGCGACGGCGCGCTGCTCGGGGTGCGAGGACAGCGAACGGGCGAAGGTGGCCTCGGCGATGCCGGAGACCGGCACGCCCAGCGACAGGGCGGTCTGCACGGTCCACGCACCGGTGCCCTTGGCTCCGGCCTGGTCGAGGATCACATCGACCAGCGGCGTGCCGGTCGAGGCGTCCACCTGGCGCAGCACCTCCGCGGTGATCTCGATCAGGTACGACTCGAGTTCGCCCGTGTTCCATTCGGCGAAGATCTCGGCGATCTCGGCCGGCGTCTTGCCGGTGCCGCGACGGATGAGGTCGTACGCCTCGGCGATGAGCTGCATGTCGGCGTACTCGATGCCGTTGTGGACCATCTTCACGAAGTGGCCGGCACCGTCGTGTCCGATGTGGGTGACGCACGGCTCGCCCTCGGCGACCGCGGCGATGGATTTCAGGATCGGGCCCAGCGTGACCCAGGACTCGTCCGAGCCGCCCGGCATGATCGACGGGCCCAGGAGCGCGCCCTCCTCGCCGCCGGAGATCCCGGCGCCGACGAAGTTGATGCCCGTCTCACGGACGGCCTTCTCGCGGCGGATCGTGTCGGGGAAGTACGCATTGCCGCCGTCGACGATGATGTCGCCCGGCTCGAACACCTCGGTGAGCGCCTGGATCACGGCATCCGTG
Source organism: Microbacterium shaanxiense (assembly GCF_054779995.1). Taxonomy (NCBI): domain Bacteria; kingdom Bacillati; phylum Actinomycetota; class Actinomycetes; order Micrococcales; family Microbacteriaceae; genus Microbacterium; species Microbacterium shaanxiense. The sequence continues at coordinate 76,276 of NZ_BAAGXE010000006.1, forward strand.
CCCGCACCGGCTTTGACCATGATGATCGCGGTGCGCGGCTTCTGCAGCGACGCGGCGAACTCCTCGTAGGTGGATGCCGGGATGAATCCCGCCTCGGGGTGCGCATCGAGCACGCCCTGCGTCTTCTCATAGCTGCGGTTGAAGATCGCCACCGTGTTCCCCTCACGCGAGGCGAGGTTGCGGGCGAGATTCGAACCCATGACGGCGAGTCCGACGACTCCGATGTTCGCTGATGCTTCGGGCACAGACTGCTCCTCGGTCGTGAAGTTAGGGATGCTCTCAGATTATCGCGCTCAGCGGTCTGATTACGCGTCGGCGGAACGAGAGGCCGCGAAACCTCGCACGGCCGTCATGGAAAGCAGGGCAGACTGGGTGGATCAGGATCGGCGATCCTGACGCCGCTGACTCAACGCTAAGGACCGCAGGTGGAGAACGTCGTCGCAGAGACCCCCGAGGAGGACGGCGTGCGCATCGTCGTGATGGGCCCGAGTGGTTCAGGCAAGTCCACCGTCGGCGTCGAGCTGGCAGAGGCCGTCGGTGCGCGCTTCATCGATGGCGACGACCTGCACCCGGAGGCGAATGTCGTGAAGATGGCGGCGGGCACGCCTCTGGACGACGTGGATCGGATGCCGTGGCTGCGCCTCGTCGGGCAGGCGCTTCACGCGCAACCGCGCATCGTCATCGCGTGCTCCGCGCTCAAGCGCGAGTACCGCGACGTCATCCGCGGGGAGGAGCCGGAGGCCTACTTCGCCGAACTCGTGACGGATCGCGCAGTGCTCGAGCAGCGGATGCGCAGGCGTCCGGACCACTTCATGCCGCCGGCGCTGCTCGGATCGCAACTGCGCACGCTGGAGCCTCTGGGCGCCGACGAACGCGGCGTCAGGGTCATCGCGTCGGGCGACGTGGCCACGGCAGTGGCGGCGATCATGGCGGCTGCGGGGCTCGCGCCTCAGTCCTTGCGGTAGCCGGTGCGGCCCATCGAGAACAGGGCGCCGATGGTGAACACCGTCGCGCACACCGCCATGGCGCCGATGAGCCAGAGGATGACGTGTGAGAGGAAGGCGCCGTCGAGCATGCCGGACTCCATGTTCTGCGAGGGGGAATGAGCTGAGTTTCAGCCTACTCGGTCATCCGGTACGATAGAGGAGTTCCTCGGCGAGGGATGCTTCGCGTGCGCGGCATCCGTTATCGACGCGGCGAACCAAGCCTCGTGGCTTTTTCGCACGTCTGCGTCCGGGAAGCCGACCAATAGACCACCACGCGGCGAGCAGTTCGTCGTGTGCCCCGAAGGAGAATCCATGTCTGAGGACACCAAGGTCCACGCCGAGGTCCGCGACCAGTTCGGCAAGGGCTTCGCCCGTCGCCTGCGCGCAGCCGGCAAGATCCCCGCCGTCATCTACGGCCACGGCACCGAGCCGGTGCACGTCGCACTGCCGGGCCACCAGGTCGCGCTCATCATCCGCCGTGCGAACGCGCTGCTCGAGCTCGACATCGAGGGCAAGGCATCGCTCGCCCTCGTGAAGGACGTGCAGCGTGATCCGGTGCGTCAGATCATCGAGCACATCGACCTCCTCGTCGTGAAGAAGGGCGAGAAGATCCAGGTCGACGTCCCGATCGTCGTCGTCGGCGAGTCCTTCGCCGGTACCGTCGCCAACCTCGACGCGACCTCCATCGCCGTCGAGGTCGAGGCCACCCACATCCCGCAGAACTTCGAGGTCTCGATCGAGGGCCTGGAAGAGGGCCAGCACATCACGGCCGCCGATGTGAAGCTTCCCAAGGGTGCGACTCTGCTCGCCGACCCCGAGACGCTCATCGTCGCCATCTACGTCCCGACCGCCGAGGCTGCCGAGGACGAGACCGAAGAGGTCTCCGCCGAGGGCGAGGCCGCAGAGGCTCAGACCGAAGAGGCCGCCTCGGAGTGATCCACCCGCACTTCGTGCACAGGTGATTCCTACGCAGAGGGGACGCGAGCGCATCGCGTCCCCTCTGTCGTATCCTGACGACGTTCGAAAGGCATGAGAGTCATGGCCGACACCTGGCTGATCGTGGGACTGGGAAACCCAGGACCCCGCTACGAGGCGACCCGGCACAACGTCGGTCAGATGGTCGTCGATGAGCTCGCCGCCCGTCGCGGCGAGAGCTTCCGTGAGCACAAGGGCGGAGCGCGCGTCGTCGAGACCTGGGTGCGACCGGGCGGGGACAAGCTCGTGCTCGCGAAACCGAACTCGTTCATGAACGTCTCCGGCACTCCGGTCGCGTCTCTGGCGCGGTTCTACTCCGTACCGCCCGAGCGCACGGTGGTGATCCACGATGAGCTGGACATCCCCTTCGACACGCTCAAGCTGAAGATCGGCGGCGGACACGGCGGACACAACGGCGTGCGCGACGTCGCGCGTGCGATCGGTTCGGCCGACTTCCCGCGGGTACGGGTCGGCATCGGCCGGCCACCCGGCCGCCAGGATCCCGCGGACTGGGTGCTGTCGCCGTTCGGCAAAGCGGAGCGCGAGACGCTCGCGATCCTCGTCGCCGATTCAGCGGATGCCGTCGAGCTGCTCGTCAGCGAGGGGCTTCTGGCCGCTCAGCAGAAGCATCACGCCCCGCGCTGAACAGGGGCGTCACGAGCCGAGGTAGGAGGCGGAGCCTGCACCGGCACCGAGTCCGAGCGTCACGACCAGGACCGTGAAGAAGATCACGGGCCCGAGCACGCCGAGAATCAGAGCGGTGATACCCCATGCGCGACCCGCGCGCTTCACGATCGCCATGATCCCGAGGACGATCGCCGTTATGCCGGCGAGGGTGCCCACCCAGAACGAGATCTCGCCCATCAGCACCTGCTCGCGCACCGGTGCGAGGAACGAGAGGTCGCTCGTGGTCCCGTCGATCTGCTGCGCCACGGTCGGCAGTTCGAAGCCGATCTGGTAGCCGGCCGCACCAGCGATGATCGTGGCCACGACGGCCGCGACGACCGACAGCGCGAACGCGATGATGCCCAGCGCAGAGGACCTGGGTGAGCTCGGTGCCTCCGACGGCTGGTAGCCTCCCGCCGGCGCCGCGTATCCGCCCACCGGTGCTGGATATGCGCCGGGGGGTGCCTGATACTGCGGGGCAGGAGGTCCCTGATTCGGGTACGCCGGACCGGCAGGCGGCTGATACCCCGGCGCCACAGGAACCGGGGGCACGGGACTGCCGGAGGGGACGCCGTCAGGCGAGGGCGGCGGGAACTGCGGGTCGGTCACGCACACCATCCTAGAGTGCAGGCGGGGACTGCCGGTCAGACTCGACGCAGCAGTCCGACTTTGTCGTAGACATCGGCGAGCGTCGCATCGGCCACGGCGTCGGCACGGGCGGCGTTCGCGGCGAGGATGCGGTCGAGTTCGGCGGGATCGTCGAGGAGTTCGAGCGCGCGTGCGCGCACCGGTTCGAACTCCGCGACGACGACCTGGGCGAGGCCCTTCTTGAAGTCGCCGTAGCCACGACCGGCGTACTCGTCCTCGATCGCGGCGACCTGACGGCCGGAGAGCGCCGCATAGATCGTCAGCAGGTTCGACACACCGGGCTTCTCCTGGCGGTCGAAACGGACGCTGCCCTCGTTGTCGGTCACAGCGCGCATGACCTTCTTCGCGGACTTGGCCGGGTCGTCCAGCATCCAGAGCACGCCGGCGTCGCTCTCGGCGGACTTCGACATCTTGGCCGTCGGATTCTGCAGGTCGTAGATACGCGCGGTGTCCTTCTGGATCACCGGCATGGGGACCGTGAAGGTCTCGCCGAAGCGGGAGTTGAAGCGCTCTGCCAGATCGCGGGTGAGCTCGACGTGTTGCTTCTGGTCGTCACCGACCGGCACCACATCGGTCTGGTACAGCAGGATGTCGGCGGCCATCAGCACCGGATAGGTGAACAGGCCGACGGAGGTGGCATCCGCACCGTAGCGCGACGACTTGTCCTTGAACTGCGTCATGCGTCCGGCTTCGCCGAACCCCGTGATCGTGCTGAGGATCCACGCGAGCTCGGCGTGCGCGCGCACGTGCGACTGCACGTACAGCGTCGACTGAGAGGGCTCGATACCGGCCGCGATGTACTGCGCGGCCGTACGGCGGGTCTTCTCCCGCAGCTCCTTCGGATCCTGAGCGACCGTCAGAGCGTGCAGGTCGACCACCGAGAAGTACGCGTCGTAGGAATTCTGCAGGTCTCGCCACTGCAGGAGGGCCCCGATGTAGTTGCCGATCTGGAGGGAGTCGGCGGAGGGCTGCATTCCTGAGTAAAGGCGAGGCTTGTCGGTCACGTTGTCAATCCTACGGGGATGCCGGCGAACGCTCCGCCGCGCTCAGTACGAGTAGTCCACGATCACCGGTGCATGATCGCTCCACCGTTCGGCGTAGGTCGCGGCGCGTGACACGCTGTACGCCGTGACGCGTTCCGCGAGCGCGGGAGTCGCCAGGTGATAGTCGATGCGCCAGCCGCTGTCGTTGTCGAAGGCCTGCCCTCGCATCGACCACCAGGTGTACGGACCCTCCACCTCGCCATGGAAGCGGCGGCCCACGTCGACCCATCCGAGTCCAGGACCGACGGTTCCGTCGACACCCGTGACCTCTGCGTCCCTGGCACCGAGGAATCGATCGAAGTAGGCGCGCTCGCGCGGGAGGAAGCCGGCCTTCTTGCGGTTGCCCCGCCAGTTCTTGATGTCGAGTTCTCGGTGGCCGACGTTCAGGTCGCCCGTGACGAGTGCGAGCGCGTCATCCTGGCCCAGATCCGTGAGCCGAGTGCCGAAGGCGTCGAGGAACTTCCACTTCTCCTCCTGCTTCGGTGTGTCGGCCTCGCCGGAGTGCACGTACGCGCTCACCACGGTGAGCGTGCGATCGCCGATCAGGAAGTCGCCTTCGATCCAGCGGCCCTTCGAGTCGAAGTCGTCGGCGCCGAACGCGGTGCGACTGGCCAGCGCGGGGGTACGGCTCGCGATGGCCACGCCTGCGCGACCCTTCGCGGTCGCCTCGTCGTGGATGAACGACCAACCGGGGAGTGCGGCCTCCAGATGCTCGTCCTGACCGCGCACCTCCTGCAGGGTCAGGATGTCGACGTCTGCGGTGTCGAGCCAGCTGCTCATCCCGTTGCGGGCCGCGGCCCTGATCCCGTTGACATTGACCGAGGCGATACGCAGATGAGGCATGGGATCAAGCCTAGCCAGCGCGTCCGACATCGCGTCGCGCGCCCGACAGCTCGGCGAGCAGGCGATGAGCGGCCGGGGCCTCCGGCGTCGCGGGCGTCGGTGGATCCGCGAGCAGCTCGTCCAGTTCGCTCTCCGCGGCGTGCACGGCTCGCCTCGCACTCCAGGCGCGGTACCAGGGGGCGCGCTGCTGTGCGTCGCGGGCATCGCGCAGGCGTATCCGCGCGGCGATGATCAGTGCCTGATACTCCGCGATGATGCGATCCTCCTCCGACTGCTGAAGCAGCGGAAGGTCGCGATCCTTGGCCGAGACGGCTATCCACGCCGCGGCCACCAGCATGACGACTCCGTTGATGCGGAACCACAGCAGAAGGCCGACGAAGATCGCGAACGTGGCGAGCAGCGGATTGCTCGGCGTGTAGCTCAGCAGGAACCCGGCGCCGAACTGCAGCACCGTCATGGCGCCGCCGCCGAGCAGCGCGCCTGGCCAGATCGTGCGCCACCGCAGCGAAGTACCGGTGAGGAAGCGGACCATCGCTGCCAACGCGGTAGAGAGCAGGGCGAAGGACACCAGCACCGTCCCGAGGCGGATCAGCAGGTTCACCGATCCGGAGACGGCATCCCACCCCAGCAGTTCGAGAAGCCACGTCAGTACGGCGGCGCTGATGTAGCTGAGCGCCGATCCCGCTATCAGCGCCACTCCGAAGACGAGCGCGGCGAAGAAGTCGCGGGCCTTCAGCAGCACGTAGCTGCGCCTGTCGGGCGGGAGGCCGAACATGTCGCGCACCGCGCGCCGTGAGAACGTCACCCAGCCGATGGCGGTCCAGACGACGGCGATCAGAGCGATCAGACCGGTGATGCTGAGGACACCGGTCATGTTCGCGGCGATCTCATGCGCCTGGCTCGGGGTGAGCAGGTCGCTGTCGTCGCTGATCAGATCGGGCACGTAGCTGTTGACGACGCCGATCAGCGCGTCGACGGCCTCGGTGCTCCCTCCGAGCCACAGCCCGGAGATCGCGAAGGCGAGGTAGATGGCCGCGAAGATCGCGAAGAGCGCCTGGTAGCTCACCCCGGCCGCGAGCAGGAACCCGTTGTTCTGGAGGAAGTGGCGCCACACCCTGACCGGGAACAGCGCGAGCGTGCGTCTGCTCAGCCTCGTCGCGCGCTCGACGGCCGCATCAAGGCGCCGCGCAGGCGCATCCGCCTCAGAATCAGACACGCCCTCACCCTATCCAAGGGCGAGGGCGTGTCCGGGACGCGAGGTCGATCAGCGGCGTCCGCGAAGAACGGCCTGCTTGACCTCTGCGATGGCCTTGGTGACCTCGATGCCGCGAGGGCAGGCCTCCGAGCAGTTGAAGGTCGTGCGGCAGCGCCACACGCCTTCCTTGTCGTTGAGGATGTCCAGACGCACGTCGGCGTTGTCGTCGCGCGAATCGAAGATGAAGCGGTGCGCGTTGACGATCGCGGCCGGTCCGAAGTACTGACCGTCGGTCCAGAACACCGGGCACGACGAGGTGCAGGCGGCGCACAGGATGCACTTGGTGGTGTCGTCGAAGATCGCACGGTCGGCGATCGTCTGGACGCGCTCCTTGCCCTTCTCAGGGGTGGAGTTCGCGACCAGGAAGGGCTGCACCTCACGGTAGGAGGCGAAGAACGGCTCCATGTCGACGATGAGGTCCTTCTCGAGCGGCAGGCCCTTGATCGCCTCGACGTAGATCGGCTTCGAGATGTCGAGGTCCTTGATCAGCGTCTTGCAGGCGAGGCGGTTGCGGCCGTTGATGCGCATGGCGTCCGAGCCGCAGATGCCGTGCGCGCACGAGCGTCGGAACGACAGCGAGCCGTCGACCTCCCACTTGATCTTGTGCAGCGCGTCGAGCACGCGGTCGGTGGAGAACAGCTCCACGTCGTAGTCGACCCAGCGCGGCTCGGCGTCCTTCTCCGGGTCGAACCGACGGATGGTGAAGGTGACCAGGAAGGACTGGATGGCGGGGTCAGCCGCGGCGGGCGCCTCTGCGACAGCATTCGACATTTCAGTACTTCCTCTCCATCGGCTGGTAACGGGTCATGACGACGGGTTTCCAATCGAGCTTGATGTGGTCGGCCGGCGTCGAGGAGTGCGGGTCGCCGGTGAGGTAGGCCATCGTGTGCTTCATGTAGTTCTCGTCGTCGCGCTTGGGGAAGTCGTCGCGCATGTGACCGCCACGGCTCTCCTCGCGGTTCTGCGCCGCGTACACGACGACCTCGGCGATGTCGAGCAGGAAGCCCAGCTCGACCGCCTCGAGCAGGTCGGTGTTGAAGCGATGGCCCTTGTCGTCGACGTAGACGTTCCTGTACCGCTCGCGCAGCTCGGCGATGACGCCGAGCATGTGCTCGAGCGAATCATGGGTGCGGAACACCTGAGCGTTGAGGTCCATCTCCTCCTGCAGCTTCTTGCGGAGGACCGCGACGCGCTCGGTGCCCTTGCTGTCGCGCAGCTGCTCGAGAAGGCCGGAGACGAAGCCGGCAGGATTCTCCGGCAGCGGGACGAACTCCGCGGTCTTGGCGTATGCGACGGCGTTGTTGCCCGCGCGCTTGCCGAACACGTTGATGTCGAGGAGCGAGTTGGTGCCGAGGCGGTTCGAGCCGTGCACGGAGACGCAGGCGCACTCGCCGGCGGCGTACAGCCCGGGGACGACGGTGTCGTTGTCGGCGAGCACCTCGGCGTTGTTGTTGGTGGGGATGCCGCCCATCGCGTAGTGCGCGGTCGGCATCACGGGCACGGGATCGGTCACCGGGTCGACGCCGAGGTACGTGCGGGCGAACTCGGTGATGTCCGGAAGCTTCGTCTCGAGCACCTCGGCGCCCAGGTGGGTGCAGTCGAGGTAGACGTAGTCCTTGTGCGGGCCGGCGCCGCGGCCGTCGAGGACCTCCTGCACCATCGACCGCGCCACGATGTCGCGCGGCGCGAGGTCCTTGATGGTGGGGGCGTAGCGCTCCATGAAGCGCTCACCGGACTCGTTGCGGAGGATCGCTCCCTCACCGCGCGCGCCCTCTGTGAGGAGGATGCCGAGACCGGCGAGGCCTGTGGGGTGGAACTGGAAGAACTCCATGTCCTCCAACGGCAGGTTCTTGCGCCACACGATGCCGACGCCGTCACCGGTGAGGGTGTGCGCGTTGGAGGTGGTCTTGTAGATCTTGCCGAAGCCACCGGTCGCGAAGACCACCGCCTTCGCCTGGAACACGTGCAGTTCGCCGGTGGAGAGATCGTACGCGACGACGCCCGCGACCTGAGTGCCGCCGTCATCGCCCTTGACCGTGATCAGGTCGAGCACGTAGAACTCGTTGAAGAAGTTGATGCCGAGCTTGACGCAGTTCTGGAACAGCGTCTGCAGGATCATGTGACCGGTGCGGTCAGCGGCGTAGCACGCACGGCGAACGGGGGCCTTGCCGTGCTCGGACGTGTGACCGCCGAAACGGCGCTGGTCGATCTTGCCCTCTGGCGTGCGGTTGAACGGCAGGCCCATGTTCTCGAGGTCGATGACCGCGTCGATGGCCTCCTTGGCGAGGATCTCGGCGGCATCCTGGTCGACGAGGTAGTCGCCGCCCTTGACCGTGTCGAACGTGTGCCACTCCCAGCTGTCCTCCTCGACGTTCGCGAGGGCCGCCGCCATGCCGCCCTGCGCTGCGCCGGTGTGCGAGCGGGTCGGATAGAGCTTGGAGATCACCGCTGTCTTGGCGCCGGGCCCCGCCTCGATCGCCGCACGCATGCCGGCGCCGCCGGCACCCACGATCACGACGTCGAACTGGTGGTAGTGCACGCCGTCGCGGACGACGGAATCCTGGGTCTCAGTAGTCACTTCTCGTTGCTCTCTTCTCAGTTCCCGACGACGCCTGCGGCCACGCAGGTGTCCCACAGCGTGCTGGATTCGGTCACGCCGAGGCAGGGGTCGAAGGTGAAGACGACCAGCGTGCCCAGCACGATCAGGAGCCCGGCTGCGAGGCCGACCGCCCAGACCAGGGTCTTGCGCACCTTCTCGTGCGTGACGTAGTCGTTGATGATCGTGCGCATGCCGTTGCCGCCGTGCAGGAGCGCCAGCCACAGCATCAGCACGTCCCACCACTGCCAGAACGGCGTGGCGAACTTGCCGGCGATGAAGGCGAAGTCGAGGGCGTGGATGCCTTCGCCGACCATGAGGTTGACGAACAGGTGGCCGAAGATCAGCACGATCAGCACGACGCCGGAGCCGCGCATGAACAGCCAGCCCCACTTCTCGAGGTTGATCCCGCGGCGGCGGCGCGCCGGTGCGGCGACGGTCTGGTCGGACATCAGTGACCTCCTCCGAAGCCGGCGAACGCGAGCATCAGGTGACGCGGCACGAAGCCGGCCATGAGGACGATCCACACCGCGATCACTCCCCAGAACAGCTGACGCTGGAAGCGCGCGCCCTTGGACCAGAAGTCGACGAGGATGATGCGCAGCCCGTTGATGGCGTGGAACACGATGGCGGCGACGAGGACGACCTCGCCGAGAGCCATGATCGGGTTCTTGTATGTGCCGATGACCGCGTTGTACGCCTCGGGGGAGACGCGGATCAGTGCGGTGTCCAGCACATGCACCAACAGGAAGAAGAAGATCGCGACTCCGGTGATGCGATGAAGCACCCATGACCACATGCCTTCGCGACCCCGGTAGAGGGTTCCGCGTGGCGTCTTGGAAGTGGTCTCCGAAATCGACGGTGCCAAGCGAGTGCCTGCGGACACGGTCGTCCTCCCTGATCGATACGAGGTCGGCAGCGCGTACTGGGTCTGAGCTGACCGCAGACGTGCCCGATCGTGCTCCATCCTATTCCCGTTCGATCGTCCGGAGCGACGAAGGGTCGCCTAACTCTCTCGACGTCGAGATTGTTTCGGACGGCTACGCTGGGGTCATGAGCGAGCCGATCGATGACTTCTACGCCGTGATCCCCGCCGGAGGGATCGGAAGCAGGCTCTGGCCGCTGTCGCGCGCTGACGCGCCGAAGTTCCTGCACGACCTCACCGGGTCGGGCAACTCGCTGCTGCGCGACACCTGGGACCGTCTGGAGCCCCTCACCGGCACGGACCGGATCTCGGTCGTGACGGGCCGGGCGCACCGCGCCGCGGTCGAGGGGGAGCTGCCGGGCATCGCCGACAAGAACGTGTTCCTCGAATCGGAGCCGCGCGACTCGGCCGCCGCCATCGGGCTCGCCGCCGCGATCCTGCACCGCAGGGATCCCGACGTGATCATCGGCTCCTTCGCCGCCGACCACGTCATCCGCGGCACGCGCACGTTCGAGTTCGCCGTGCAGCAGGCGGTCCAGGTCGCGCGCGCCGGCTACATCTGCACGATCGGCATCCAGCCCACCGAGCCCTCCGTCGGATTCGGATACATCCGCAAGGGCGACGAGCTCATCGTCGACGGCGCTCCTGAGGCGGCGACGGTGGAGAGCTTCGTGGAGAAGCCGGATCTCGAGACCGCCAAGCAGTACTACGCCGACCGCTCCTACCTCTGGAACGCCGGCATGTTCATCTCGAAGGCGAGTGTGCTGCTCGACGAACTGGCCGCGAACGAGCCCGAGCTGCACGCCGGTCTCATGGAACTCGCCGAGGCGTGGGACGACCGCGACCGTCGGGGCCCGGTCGTCGACCGCGTGTGGCCATCGCTGAAGAAGATCGCGATCGACTACGCCGTCGCCGAACCGGCGGCCGACCGGGGCCGCCTCGCGGTGATCCCTGGCCATTTCGACTGGGACGACGTCGGAGACTTCGCGTCGTTGACGAAACTCATCAGCAACGGCCGCAAGAACGATCTCGCCGTCCTCGGCCCGAAGGCGAGGGTGCTCTCGGATGCGGCCACGGGGATCCTCGTCAGCCAGACCTCGCGGGTGATCAGCCTCGTGGGCGTGAAGGACATCGTGGTCGTCGACACACCGGACGCCCTGCTCGTCACGACCACCGAGCACGCGCAGCGTGTCAAGGGCGTCGTGGAATCCCTCAAGCTCACCGGCCGCGGCGACGTTCTCTGACCCCACTTCTCCGGGTGTGATCGCACGCCGACGGCACAGCGCCGATCCGTCGCGCCCGGGTGCCGGTCAGATCGGCGCGGGGATCCCCAGCGGCTGGTCGACGTCACCCAGCCCGGTGAAGAGCGTGTGCAGGATCCGCTGAGCCCACTCGGATGACGATGACCCGTCGGACCGGGCGAGTGCCGCCTCGTGGACCAAGGCCGTGTACACGCCGCGCGCCCAGAGCGGGTCGACCGCTTCGCGCAGCAGCCCGGCATCGCGGGCGCGATGGAAGAGGAGATCAAGGTCGGCGACGACCTCCGGGGCGAGGCCACTCTGGTCGACGTGCCGCCAGGACGCTCGCCAGTCGGTCTTCAGGTCGAGCGTGGTGACCGTCAGCTGATACAGCGCCACCAGCGGCGGTGCCGTGCGCACGTCGGCCGCGTTCAGGGCCTGGCGAAGCTTCTCGTCGAGCTGTTGAGCGAGCGCGTCGTACAGCGCATCGCGAGAGGTGAAGCGCCGATGCACGGTCGCGCGGGCGACTCCGGCCGCCTTGGCGACCTCTTCGATGCTCGCGCCGGGATTTCGAGTGAACACCGCATCCGCCGCTTCAAGGATGAGGCCGATCGATCTCTCGGCATCGGCACGCAATGGGCGTGCGACGGGAGTTCTTCGGTTCGACATCTGAACAGTCTAAGGCGCAGATATTGACTTAACTGTGTCATCGCTGTAACAGTTAACGTGCTGATCGAAATCGAGAGGAAATCATGGAGCTTCACCTTGCAGGAAAGAAGGCGCTCGTCACGGGGGCGAGTAAGGGAATCGGGCTCGAGACCGTCCGTGTCCTCCAGGAGGAGGGCGTCACGGTGGCAGCCGTCTCACGAACAGTCACCGCGGAGTTGGCGGCGACGGGGGCGATCACGGTGACGGGTGACCTGTCGCAGTCGCAGGCTCCGGCCGCTGTCGTGGCGGAGGCGCTCACGGCCCTCGGGTCGCTCGACATCCTCGTCAACAATGTCGGAGGCGGCGCCGCCACCCCTGGCGCAGGCTTTCTCGACTTCGATGACGACGCGTGGACGGGGGCCCTCGCCCTCAACCTCGCAGCCGCCGTGCGTACGACGCGCGCAGCTCTTCCCGCGCTGCTGGCATCCGGTGGCGCGGTCGTGAACGTCTCCTCCGACAGTGCTCGGAGGCCGCATACCGCTCCGCTTCCTTACAGCGCAGCCAAGGCCGCGCTCAACGCGGTGACGAAGGGGCTGTCGGAGGAGTTCGGGCCGCGGGGCGTGCGGTTCAACACCATCACCCCGTCGTCGACGCGAACGGCGCTCTGGGAGGGAGAGCAGAGCTTCGGTGCCGACCTGGCGGAGGCGATGAACCTCACGCGACAAGAGCTCGTGGCCGCCCTCCCGGTGCAGTCCGGGATGATCACGGGGCGCCTGATCGAACCCCGCGAGGTCGCGACCGCGATCGCCTACCTCGCCTCGCCACTGGCGGTCAGCGTGCATGGCGCGAACTGGGTGGTCGATGCCGGCGTCTCGAAGACCGCGTAGTGACGGCCGGTCTGTGGCCCACAGGGCCCGCACCCGGCCCCGGGTCACGGGTCTATTGCGAGTTTGTAACCATTAACCGCAACCGTGATGTCGGATGCCGTAACACTGGGTAACTTGTCTCAACGGGCATTGCGATTGGCGCAGGCCAGTAGTCGTGGAGGCTTACGTGACCATTTCCACCAAGAAGCGCGCTCTCGCCGCGCTCGTGGCGACAGGCGTCGCCGTCGCACTCGCAGGCTGCGGAGCCGCTCCGGAGGACGACGGCGCCGGCGCCGGCGGCGAGACGATCGACTTCCTGCCCTGCATCGTCTCCGACGCAGGCGGATTCGACGACAAGTCGTTCAACCAGCTCTCGTTCGAAGGCGTCGTGCAGGCCGCCGACGAACTCGGCGTCGAATACAAGAACGTCGAGTCCAACAGCGAGACCGACTTCGCACCGAACCTGGAGAGCCTCGTCTCGCAGGGCTGCAACGCCATCGTCTCGGTCGGCTTCGCGCTGTCGGCGGCGACCGTCGAGGCCGCGACCGCCAACGAGGGCGTCGACTTCATCCTCGTCGACGACGCCGCCGACAACGATTTCGACGGCGAGAAGGATGCCGAGAACGTCAAGCCCCTGCTGTACGACACGGCTCAGGCCGCGTTCCTCGCCGGCTACCTGTCCGCCGGATACTCGGAGACCGGCAAGGTCGGCACCTACGGCGGCATGGAGTTCCCGACCGTCACGATCTTCATGGACGGCTTCTACCAGGGCGTCAACTACTACAACGAGCAGAACGGCACCGCCGTCGAGGTCGTCGGATGGGACGGCAAGGCCGGTTCGTTCACGGGTGGCTTCGAAGCCGGTCCCGAGGCCAAGACGGTCGCGCAGAACATCATCGACCAGGGCGTCGACGTGCTCCTGCCGGTCGGCGGACCGATCTACCAGTCGGGTCTGCAGGCCATCAAGGAGTCCGGCCGTGACATCGCACTGATCGGCGCGGACGCCGACCTGTTCGTCACCGACCCGACGACCGAGGACTTCGTGCTCACCTCGATCCTCAAGGACATGAAGCTCTCGGTCTACGAGGCGACCATGAGCAGCGCGAACGAGGAGTTCGACGCCGAGGCGTACGTCGGAACGCTCGAGAACAAGGGCGTCGGCATCGCCGAGCTGCACAACTTCGAGGACAAGGTCGACCCCGAGCTGTGGACCGCTGTCCAGGACCTGCAGCAGCAGATCATCGACGGTGAGGTCACCGTCACCTCGTACCTCGGCTGATCGAGTAACGAGACACAGGGGGAGGTCGGCGACCCGCCGACCTCCCCTCGCCGTTGCCCGGGCTCCCACAGGAACCTGGGACGAAGCACCTTTGCTGATTAGGATCTGACACATGAAGCTAGAACTGCGCGGCATCACGAAGAGGTTCGGCGCGCTGACGGCCAACGACCACATCGATCTCACCATCGAACCGGGGGAGATCCACTGCCTCCTCGGGGAGAACGGCGCCGGGAAGTCGACGCTGATGAACGTGCTCTACGGCCTCTACCAGGCCGACGAGGGCGAGATCCTGCTGGACGACGTCGAGCAGCACTTCGCCGGACCCGGCGACGCGATGGCGGCCGGCATCGGCATGGTGCACCAGCACTTCATGCTGATCCCCGTGTTCACCGTCGCCGAGAACGTCATGCTCGGCCACGAGAAGACGACCTTCGGAGGACGCCTCGACCTCGCCGCGGCTCGCGCGATGGTGCGCGAGATCTCCGACCGCTTCGGCTTCCAGGTCGACCCGGATGCCGTGGTCGAAGACCTCCCCGTCGGCGTGCAGCAGCGCGTGGAGATCATCAAGGCGCTCTCGCGCGACGCCAAGGTGCTCGTGTTCGATGAGCCGACCGCGGTGCTCACTCCGCAGGAGACCGACGAGCTGATGGCGACGATGCGTCAGCTCCAGGAAAGCGGCACCTCGATCGTGTTCATCACCCACAAACTGCGCGAGGTCCGCGAGGTCGCGGACCGCATCACGGTCATCCGTCTCGGCAAGGTCGTCGGCGAGGCGTCGCCGACGGCCAGCAACGAAGAACTCGCGTCCCTCATGGTCGGCCGCGCCGTCGAGCTGAAGGTGCACAAGGACGCCCCGAAGCTCGGCGAGGAGTCGCTCGTCGTGAAAGAGCTCACTGTCACCGATCCGCTCGGGACGGTGCTCGTCGACGACGTCTCGTTCTCGGTGCGCGGTGGCGAGGTGCTGGTGATCGCCGGTGTGCAGGGCAACGGCCAGACCGAGGTCACCGAGGCCATCGTCGGACTGCAGCCACGCGTCGAGGGCAGTGTGCGGCTCAACGGCGAGGAGCTTGTCGGGCGTTCCGTGCGCGACATCCTCGACGACGGTGTCGGCTTCGTGCCCGAGGATCGCAGCGTCGACGGTCTCGTGAAGGAGTTCTCGATCGCCGAGAACCTCATGCTCGATCGCTCTGTCGGCGCTCCCTTCGTCAAGGCGGGCACGCTGCAGCTGGGCGCGCTGGACGAGTTCGCACGCGAGAAGATCGCCGAGTTCGACATCCGTACGCAGGGACCGGCGCAGCAGGCGGGACGCCTGTCCGGCGGAAACCAGCAGAAGGTCGTGCTGGCCCGCGAACTCAGCCGCGAGCTCTCACTGTTCGTCGCGGCGCAGCCGACGCGCGGCGTCGACGTGGGCTCGATCGAGTTCATCCACAAGCGCATCATCGAGACCCGCGACTCCGGCATCCCCGTGATCGTCATCTCGACCGAGCTCGACGAGGCGGCCGCGCTCGCCGACCGCATCATGGTGATGTATCGAGGCAAGGTCGTCGGCATCGTTCCGGGCGACACCACGCGCGAGCAGCTCGGCCTGATGATGGCGGGCATGATCGAGACCGATACGACGGCCGTGGCCGCCGCGACGTCAGCCGACACCGAGGAGACGAGCGCATGACCGGCCCAGAGCTGAAGCCGATCCCCTCGGCCCCCGCGGACTTCGGCAGCGACTCCAAGGTCGCGGACCCAGAGCCCTCCCGGTGGCACGGCGCCTTCCGCCGCATCGTCACCGGCAACGGTCTGATCTCTGTGCTGTCGGTCATCCTGGCACTCATCGCCGGCTCGATCATGATCGCCTTCACCGATCCAGAGGTGCAGAGCACCGCAGGGTACTTCTTCGCGCGGCCGGGCGACATGCTCGCCGCGGTGTGGAGCTCGATCTCCGGCGCCTATGTCGCCCTGTTCCAGGGGGCGATCTACAACTTCCGCGTCGACGGCTTCGCCGCAGGCATCCGCCCGCTCACCGAGACCCTGAAGTTCGCCACGCCGTTGATCGCCGCAGGGCTCGGCGTCGGCCTCGCCTTCCGTGCCGGTCTGTTCAACATCGGCGGTCAGGGCCAGATGCTGATGGCCGCCGCCGCCGCCGGCTGGGTCGGCACGAGCATGGACCTCCCGTGGCCGCTGCACATGCTGGTCGCCATCGCCGCGGGTGTCGTCGCCGGAGGCGTGTGGGCCGGTATCGCCGGCATCCTGAAGGCGCGCACCGGTGCGCACGAGGTGATCGTGACGATCATGCTCAACCACATCGCGGTATACCTGCTGGCGTGGATGCTGGCGACGCAGGGGATCCTGCAGGCGCCAGGATCCAACAACCCGAAGACGGCGGCGATGGCGGACTCCGCCGTGCTGCCCGGCATCCTCGGCCCTCAGTACAAGCTGCACGCCGGTTTCATCCTCGCCCTGATCGCCGTCGCCTTCACCTGGTGGCTGCTGGAGCGTTCGAGCCTCGGCTTCCGATTCCGCGCGGTGGGGGAGAACCCCAGCGCCGCGAAGGTGGCCGGCATCAGCGTCGGCAGGATGTACTTCTACGTCATGCTGATCGCCGGAGGACTCGTCGGCATCGCCGGCGTCAGCCAGATGCTCGGCACCGTCACGAGCGGGTTCGGCGGTGACATCGACGCGGGCATCGGGTTCGATGCGATCACGGTCGCCCTGCTGGGGCGCTCGACGCCGCTGGGCATCCTGGCTGCGGGCATCCTGTTCGGCGCGTTCAAGGCCGGCGGGTTCGCGATGCAGGCATCCGAGAACGTGCCGATCGAGATCGTGCTCGTCGTCCAGTCGCTGATCGTGCTGTTCATCGCTGCTCCGCCGCTGGTGCGCGCGATCTTCGGGCTGCCGCAGCCTGGCGCGAGGAAGAAGCCGACGAAACCCAGGAAGCCGAAGAAGAACGCGGCGCAGATCACCGAGGAGGTGTCCGCATGACCGTCACGGCTGAAGCTGTGGTCAGCGACGAACAGCGTCGCGTCACCATCACCTCCTGGAAGACCCCGATCATCTTCGGGCTGTTCACCGTGCTGTTCGCGCTGCTGCCTCTGATCGTGCCGCGCGAGGGCGACAGCACCTTCCGGCTCGTGCGCTCCGCCGACGCGGCCATCCAGCTGCCGGAGCTCGTGCTGCCGGCCAACGCCACGGCGTGGGTCGCGGTCGTCGTGCTCGCCGCGATCACTGCGCTGTCCGCGGTGTGGACGCGCGCGCAGCGCCGACTGCCGCTGTGGCTCACGGTCGTCTACGTGATCGTGCTGCTCGTCGGGTTCCTCGCCTGGGCATCCGCGGGCGGCACCCTCCCGATGATCGGTCTGCTCGGCGGTGCACTCGCGCTCGCGACGCCTCTGATCTTCGGTGCGTTGGGCGGCGTGATCGGCGAGCGGGTCGGCGTCGTCAACATCGCGATCGAGGCGCAGCTGCTGGCCGGAGCCTTCATGGCCGCACTCGTCGGCTCGGCCACGGGGAGCCCGTGGGCGGGCCTCATCGCCGCGATGGTCGCCGGCGTGCTGGTCTCGCTCGTGCTCGCGGTGTTCGCGATCACCTACTACGTCAACCAGGTCATCGTCGGTGTCGTGCTGAACGTGCTCGTGGCGGGCCTGACGACCTTCCTCTACCGCCAGGTGCTGGGCGCCGACCCCGCCAGGCTGAACTCCCCGCCGTTGTTCCCGGTGATCCCGATCCCGCTGCTCAGTGAGATCCCGGTGCTGGGTCCGGTGCTGTTCCGCCAGACGATCATCGTGTACCTGATGTACATCACGGTGTTCCTGGTCTGGTTCGGGCTGTACCGCACTCGGTGGGGACTGCGCCTTCGCGCAGTGGGCGAGCACCCGCAGGCCGCGGACACCGTGGGCATCAAGGTCGCCCCCACTCGCTACTGGAACATGATGCTCGCCGGCGCCATCGCCGGCATGGGCGGCGCGTTCTACACGCTGGTCACCAACCCGCAGTTCGGCCGCGAGATGACGGCCGGTGCGGGATACATCGCGCTGGCCGCCGTGATCTTCGGCAAGTGGGACCCGGTGCGCGCCACGCTGGCCGCGCTGCTGTTCGGCTTCGCGACCAACCTGCAGGGCGTGCTGTCGGTCATCGGTTCGCCGGTGCCCAGCCAGTTCATGCTGATGCTGCCGTACGTCGTGACCATCTTCGCCGTCGCGGGGCTCGTCGGCCGATCGCGTCCACCTGCGGCATCCGGCGAACCGTACATCAAGAGCTGAAGCATCGAGACCTGAGGAACAATGACTGACATCGACTGGGACGAGCTGCGTCAGGTCGCCACCGACGCCATGCGCAAGGCCTACGCGCCGTACTCGCGCTACAAGGTAGGGGCCGCGGCCCTCGTGGACGACGGCCGGATCGTGGCCGGATGCAATGTGGAGAACGCCTCGTACGGCGTCGGACTGTGCGCGGAGTGCGCCCTGGTCGGCGACCTGCACATGTCCGGCGGCGGGCGGCTCGTGGCGTTCGTGTGCGTCAACAACGACGGGCAGACGATCATGCCGTGCGGCCGCTGCCGTCAGCTGCTGTTCGAGCACTCCATGCCGGAGATGCTGCTGGAGACCGTCTCCGGCATCCGCACGATCGACGAGGTGCTGCCCGACGCGTTCGGTCCGCGTGACCTGGAGGATGTCCGATGAGCGCACCGGAGCCGTACGACGCCATCGACGTCATCCGCGCCAAGCGCGACGGCGGCGAGGTCCCTGAGCCGGCACTGCGCTGGATGGTCGACGCGTACACGCGCGGCTACGTCTCGGACGCGCAGATGGCCTCGTTCGCGATGGCGGTGTTCCAGCGCGGCATGCAGCGCGATGAGATCCGCGTGCTCACCGACGCCATGATCGCATCGGGCGAGCGGATGAGCTTCGCATCCCTGGGCAAGAAGACGGTCGACAAGCACTCCACCGGTGGCGTCGGTGACAAGATCACCCTGCCGCTCGCACCCCTGGTGGCGTGCTTCGGCGTCGCAGTCCCGCAGCTCAGCGGCCGCGGCCTCGGGCACACGGGAGGCACGCTCGACAAGCTCGAGTCGATACCCGGCTGGCGCGCGGCGCTCAGCAACGAGGAGATGTTCGCGCAGATGCAGGGCGACGTCGGCGCCGTGATCTGCGCGGCGGGCTCGGGTCTCGCGCCGGCGGACAAGAAGCTCTACGCGCTGCGTGACGTCACGGGCACTGTCGAGGCGATCCCGCTCATCGCGTCGAGCATCATGTCGAAGAAGATCGCGGAGGGTACGGATGCGCTCGTCCTCGACGTCAAGTTCGGCTCTGGCGCGTTCATGCAGGACATCGACCGCGCTCGCGAGCTCGCGCAGACCATGGTCGCGCTCGGCACCGATTCCGGTGTCGCCACCACGGCGCTCCTCACCGACATGAACGTGCCTCTCGGCCTCGCGATCGGCAACGCCAACGAGGTGCGGGAGTCCGTCGAGATCCTCGCAGGGGGAGGACCTGCAGACGTGCGCGAGCTGACCGTCGCGCTGGCGCGCGAAATGCTCGCCCTCGCCGGTCAGCCGGACGCCGACGTCGAGGCGGCGCTGGACGACGGCCGCGCCATGGACAGCTGGAAGGCGATGATCCGCGCACAGGACGGCGATCCGGATGCCGCGCTGCCGATCGCTCGTGAGAGCCATGTCGTCACGGCCGATGCCGACGGCGTCGTCACGCGCATGGACGCCCTGCCGTTCGGCATCTCGGCGTGGCGCCTGGGTGCGGGGCGGGCTCGCGCCGAAGACCAGGTGGTGCACGCGGCCGGCATCGATCTGCACGTCAAGCCAGGAGAGCGCGTGACCGCAGGTCAGGCGCTGTTCACGCTCTCCGCGGAGGATGCGGCACGCTTCCCCCGTGCCCTCGAGGCGCTCGAGGACGCATGGTCGATCGGAGACACCGCGCCCGAGATCGGGCCACTCGTCCGCGAGCGCATCACCGCGTAGGCTGGAGGCGCCTTCGCCGAGTCTGTCGAGGCGCCGATTCCGAGAGGACACCATCCCATGTCGATCGCCGCCGACGGTGACAAGAAGGTGCAGGGAGTCTCGCTGCGCTCGCTGCCGAAGATCTCGTTGCACGACCACCTCGACGGTGCCGTGCGCCCGTCGACGATCGTCGAGCTCGCTGCCGACGCGGGGCTGCAGCTGCCCGCGACCGATGCGCGCTCGCTCGGAGACTGGTTCGCCGCGCAGAGCGACTCCGGATCGCTCGTGGACTACCTGAAGACGTTCGAGCTCACCGTCGGCGTCATGCAGACCGCCGAGAACCTCACGCGCATCGCCCGCGAGTTCGTGGAGGACCTCGCCGACGACGGCGTGATCTACGGCGAGGTGCGATGGGCGCCCGAGCAGCACCTCGCAGGGGGACTGTCTCTCGACGAGGCCGTCGAGGCGGTGCAGCAGGGCATCGAGGACGGCGAGGATGCCGTGGATCGCTCTGGGCGCAGCATCCGCGTCGGGCAGATCCTCAGTGCGATGCGCCAGAGCGACCGATCGCTCGAGATCGCCGAGCTCGCGCTCGACAACCGCGAGGCCGGCGTCGTCGGCTTCGACATCGCGGGTCCGGAGGACGGATACCCCGCCTCCGATCATCGTGAGGCGTTCGAACTGCTCGCCGAGAACTTCTTCCCGGTCACCGTGCACGCGGGAGAGGCGGCCGGTCTCGCGTCGATCCGCAGCGCGCTGCTCGACGGTCGTGCCCTCCGCCTCGGTCATGGCGTGCGCATCGTCAGTGATCTCGACGTGATCGAACGCGAGGGCGATGAGGTCCAGGTGCGCTTCGGCGATCTCGCCCGGTGGGTGCGCGACCGCGAGATCCCTCTCGAGCTGTCGCCCTCGTCGAACGTGCACACCGGTGCGATCGAGGCCTGGGGCACCGAGCTCGCCGATCACCCGTTCGATCTGCTGTATCAGCTCGGATTCTCCGTCACGGTGAACGTCGACAATCGCACCATGAGCCGCACCTCGTTGACCCGCGAGCTCGCGCTGCTCGTCGACGCCTTCGGGTACGACCTCGATGATCTCGAGGCGTTCCAGTTCAACGCGGCGTCGGCGGCGTTCCTCCCCGTCGAGGAGCGCGAGGAACTCGTGGAGATGATCGCCGAGGGCTTCCAGAACGACTGACGGGCGCAATCATGCCCGCGCCCGCCGTGTTCATCGCCGGCCCTGCTTCCTGGAACTCGATCGTCGTCCTGGATCGGCTGCCGGAGCCGTCGCCGCACATGCAGTTCGCGGAGGCGAGCTGGGAGACGGTCGGTGGGACGAGTGCGGGCAAGGCGCTGAGCCTCGCGGCGCTCGCGACGCCGGCCGTGCTGTACGCGCTCATCGGCGACGACGAGCACGGACGCAGGATCGACGCCGCGCTGAGCGCCGCCGGACTCGACGTGCTGTGGGGATCGAGCGCCACGACCGAGCGGCACCTCAACCTGATGACGCCGGCGGGCGAGCGCGTGTCGCTCTACCTGTCC
Source organism: Microbacterium shaanxiense (assembly GCF_054779995.1). Lineage (NCBI taxonomy): Bacteria > Bacillati > Actinomycetota > Actinomycetes > Micrococcales > Microbacteriaceae > Microbacterium > Microbacterium shaanxiense. The sequence goes on from NZ_BAAGXE010000006.1 coordinate 97,726, forward strand.
GGAGTGTCCGCGCAGACAGGGCCGGTACCCGACGACGTGCGCGCAGCGATGACGGATGCCGAGGTCGTCGTGCTCGATCTCGCGGCGGAGCCGCTGCGGCTGCTGCCCTTCGCGACGGCGAGCGGCAGACCCGTGTGGGTCGACGTGCACGACTACGACGGTGAGGCGGACTTCCATCGCCCGTTCCTCGAAGCGGCCGATGCGGTCTTCTGCAACGCCGACAGGCTGAGCGATCCCGTGGCATTCCTGCGATCACGCGTCGACGCCGGGGCGTCGTTCGCGGTCTGCACGCTCGGCGCCGAGGGCGCCGTGACCGTGGATGCCGACGGCGAGACGCACCGCGTGGATGCCGTGCAGGTCGAGGTCCTCGACACCAACGGTGCCGGCGACGCGTTCTTCGCCGGAGTGCTGGCCGCACGGCTGGCCGGTGCGGCGCTGCCGCAGGCCCTGGAATCCGGCGCGGCAGCGGCCTCGAGAGCCCTCGGCAGCAGGCACCTGCATCCGCTGCTGGACGGCATCGTTCTCTGAGCAGCTCATCGTGACCGCTCCAGTGCGTCGCGCTCGTGGCGTACCGCAGCCCGATAGGCGTGGTTGTTCACGTAGTACGACATCCGGGGGAGGCCGAGGTAGCGGTAGCCCCCGGTGACGTCCGGCCACCGGCTGCCGGTCACCCGCTCGCGGAACCGCTCGGCGCTCTCGGGTGCGCGGTCGGCGGCGGCGAGGTAGCTCGCCAGCAGCTCCGCCTGCTCGAAGCGGCCCTGCCATCCGATCCCGGAAGCCTCGATCATGCCCATCATGTACAGGCCGTTGAAACTCGCAGGGAACATGTTCAGGAAAAGCCTCGGCGAGGAGCCGCGCCACTGCAGGTGCTCCCGATCGACGAACGGATAGTCCAGTCGGTAGCCCGTCGCGAGCAGCACGAGGTCGTAGTCGCCGCTCGATCCGTCGCGGAAACGTACGGTGTGCCCGTCGAACCTGTCGACGTCGGCGCGCACGTGCAGATCGCCCTGCCCGAGGTGGTTCAGCACCATCGTGTTCACGATCGGGTGCGACTCGTAGATGCGGTAGTCGGGTTCGGGGAATCCGAAACGGACCGGATCGCCGGTGAACGCCTTCAGCACGCGCGAGTCGACGGCCTGCTTGATGCGTGCGGGTAACGGCCTGCCCCGGTTGAGCGTGTCGCTCGGCCGGCCGAACAGGTAGCGCGGCACGAAGTAGTAGCCGCGACGCACGCTCATGTCGACGGATGCCGCGTGGTGCACGGCGTCCACGGCGATGTCGCACCCCGAGTTGCCCGCACCCACGATGAGGACCCGCTTGCCGTCGAGCTGCGATGCGTCCTTGTACGCGCTGGTGTGCATGAGCTCACCGGCGAACTCTCCCTCGAAGGCGGGCGTGTTCGGCTCGGCGAGAGTGCCGGTGGCGATGATGACGCCCGAGTACCGGTGCGTTCCGACACCGTCGGATCCCATGCACGTGAGGTCCCATCCGCCGTCACGCGGGTCGAGCCGGGTGACGCTGGTGTCGAAGCGGAACAGCCCGGCGAGCCCGAAGCGCTCCGCGTAGGAGCGGAAGTAATCCCGCAGCACGCGGTGGCTCGGATAGTCCACGCTCGAAGCCATCGGGAACTCGGCGAACTCGGTCGTCGTGCGGGAGGAGATGAGGTGCGCCGACTCGTACACCGTGCTGCGCGGGTTGGTGATGTCCCACAGTCCGCCGACGTCGTGCGACGCCTCGAAGCCGTCGACCTCGATGCCCTGCATCTGCAGTGCACGCGCGACAGCCAGGCCGGACGGCCCTGCGCCGATGACGGCGTATCTGCTCATGGTGCTCCCCGCACGACGCTGTGCTCGATCTGTCGCCCCCCAGGCTCGATCGTAGCGGCACCGTCGTGCGGGAAGTCGTCAGAGTGTGTGCAGCTCCTCCTGCCGCGCGGCGAAGACCGCGTGCACGGCGTCGAAGAGCGGATGCTCCGGCTCCAGCCCGGTGACGGTGGCGGTGAGCACGTCGGCGTCCTCGGTGCGCAGCATCCGCTGCATTTCCACCGACTGCTCGTCCGTCTCATCGTCGAAGGCGATGGCGGCGGCGACGGCGACGACGAGTGCCGACGTCGACAGCCCGTGTTCCGCCGCCTGGACCGCAGGACCTATGAAGCGCTCGTTGCGCGAGAGCTTGCGCAACGGCTGGCGCCCGACGCGCTGAACCGTGTCGACCAGTTCCGGGTTGCGGAAGCGCTCGAGGATCGTGGCGCGGTACTCGGCGAGCTCTGCCGGGTCGAGCCCGTGCACGGCGCTGAGCACCGCGGAGGTCTCCTCCAGCGCCGCGCCCACACGTGCGGCGATCGACGGATCGCTGAGGGCATCCGAGATGCGCTCGTGGCCGGCCTGCGCCCCGAAGTACGCGGTCGCCGCATGCCCCGTGTTCACGGTGAAGAGCTTGCGCTCGATGTACGGGCCGAGGTCGTCGACGAAGTGCGCACCAGGGATGTTCGGCAGATCGCCGCCGAACGGGCGCGACTCGATCGCCCACTCGAAGTACGGCTCCACGGTCACGTCCACGCCGCCGCCTGCGGGCTGCGCCGGCACGATGCGATCGACCGCGGTGTTCGCGAAGACGGCGCGCTCGCTCACCGACGTGTCGAGCTTCTCGATCTCGGCGCGCAGCTGATCGGTGGCGCCGATCGCGTTCTCGCACGCCATGATCGTCAGCGGAGGGAGTTCGGGGGAGCGACGGCTGAGGCCGGCGACGATCGCGGGCGCGATGAAGCGCAGCACGGTCGGACCGACGGCGCACGTGACGACGTCGGCGGTCGCGACCTCTTCGGCCACGGCTTCAGGGTCTGTGCCGCTGTTCACGGCGCGGTACCCGGTGACCGTCCGGTCGACGCCTCCCGGACCCGCCTCGTGGACCGTATAGGACTGCGTGGCGTTGATGGCGTCCACCAGGGCGCCGGCGACGTCGGAGAAGACGAGTTCATAGCCGCCCTCGTGCAGCAGCATCCCCACGAAGCCGCGCCCGATGTTGCCGGCGCCGAAGTGGACGGCCTTCATCCTTCGTTCACCGCCGAAAGCAGTGCGTACAGCTCGTCGGGCGTCGCAGCGGCGTTGAGCTTCGCGACGTCGTCCTCGTCGGAGAACAGGATCGCGATCTGGGAGAGGATCTCGAGATGCTCGTCACCGCGCCCAGCGATGCCGATCACGAACGTGGCGTTCTCTCCAGCCCAGTCCACTCCGCCGTCGTACCGCACGACCGAGAGGCCGGAGTCGAGGATGGCGTCCTTCGTCTCGTTCGTGCCGTGCGGGATCGCGAGTCCGTTGCCCATGAACGTCGACACCGTCTCCTCGCGCTGACGCATGGCGTCGACGTAGGCAGGGGTGACGGCGCCGGCGGCGACCAGGATGTCGGTCGCCTCCTGCAGCGCTTCCTCCTGGGTGGCGGAGCCGGGGTGGATGCGGACCTGTCCGATGGAAAGCACGCTCATGCTTCTTCCTCCTTCTGAGACTTGACCATCTCGACGACCTCTTCATACTGCGGCGCATTCATGAAGTTGTCGACCGAGACGTGCAGTGAATTCGGGGACTTGCCCTTCGCTCGATCGGTCAACTGCTGCTGGGTGATCACCAGATCGGCGGTGCCGTCGAGGTTCGCGATGGCCTGGTTGGTGACCTTCACGTCTTCGATGCCCGCCTTCTTCAGTTTGTTGCGCAGCACGCTCGCACCCATCGCGGACGAGCCCATGCCGGCGTCGCACGCGAACACGATGTTCTGGATCGGCGTCGTGGCCACGGCGGTGGTCGTCGTCGCACCGGCACCACCCGCGGCCGCGGAGGCGGCGAGGTTGGACAGGTGCTCGGACTTCTTGCCCTTGTTCGCCTCGGTCTGCGCGATCGCCGCGCCGAACGTGTCGCCCTCGGCGGCCAGATCACGCTTGCGCGATGCCCGCAGGATGACCGCGGTGATCAGGAACGTCACGACAGCGGCGATGATGACCGACAGGTACACGACCACCAGGTTCCAGATGCCGCCGCCGATCGCCGCTGCGGTCACGGCGATGATGCTGCCGGGAGCGGCGGGGAAGCCCAGTCCGCCACCGAGGAGCATGTTGGTGGTGACGCCTGCTGCGCCTCCGGCGATCAGAGCAAGGATCGTGGTCGGCTTGCTGAGTGCGTACGGGAAGTAGATCTCGTGGATTCCACCGAAGAACTGGATGATCGCGGCACCGGGTGCCGATGCCTTGGCGGCGCCGACGCCGAAGAAGGTGAACGCGAGCAGGAGCCCGAGGCCGGGGCCGGGGTTCGCCTCGATGAGGAACAGGATCGACTTGCCGGTCTCGCTAGCCTGCTCGATGCCGAGCGGGGTGAACACACCGTGGTTGATGGCGTTGTTCAGGAACAGCACCTTCGCCGGCTCGACGATGATCGAGACGAGCGGCAGCAGCTGCAGTTGCACGAGCCAGTCGACGGCTGCGCCGAGCACGGTGCTGATGCCGAGCATCACGGGACCGAACGCGAAGAAACCGGCGATCGCGAGGATCATTCCCAGGATGCCTGCGGAGAAGTTGTTCACCAGCATCTCGAAGCCGGGGCGGATCTTGCCGTCCCAGAGGCGGTCCATCTGCTTGGTGATCCATGCCGCGAGCGGGCCCATGATCATCGCGCCGAGGAACATCGGGATGTTGGTGCCGACGATGACGCCCATGGTCGCGATGGTCGCGACGACACCGCCGCGTTCGCCGTATACGAGGCGGCCGGCCGTGTTCGCGATGAGCAGCGGCAGCAGGTAGGTCACCATGGCACCGACCAGGCCGACGTAGCCCTGGAAGGTGCCGCCTTCGCCCTCGGTCAGCGCCGTCATGGCGCCCGGCCAGTTGATGAGCGCGGAGTCGCCACCGCCGCCGATGATCTCGGCCACGGGAGCCCAGTGCCATCCGAACGGGCTGTCGGCGCCGAAGAACCCGGCGGGGATGAACAGCATCGTGATGAAGCCCCAGGCGATGAAGGCTGCGATGTTCGGCATGATCATGCCCGAGAGGAACGTGCCCAGTCGCTGCACGCCCACCCTGAGCCCGTTCTGCTTCGGGGCCGCTGTTGACGTCGTCGTCATGATGTCGTCTCTTTCTGGTGTGAAGGGAGGGCCGCGGCGGCTTCAGCCACGGCATTGCGGGCGCTCGCGGCATCATCTGCCGCCAGTGCCACCTCGGCGAGGTGCTTCGCCTCGTCGAGGGTGCGCTCGGAGAGCGCGAGTCGTACATCGGCGAGGGCCGCCGATGCCATCGACAGGCTGGTGGCGCCGAGGCCGACCAGCACCGCCGCCAGGAGCGGGTCCGCTGCGGCCTCGCCGCAGACGCCGACCGGTTTGCCGAGGCGGGCGCCTGCCGCGCCCACCTCTCCGACCAGCCGCAGCACCGCGGGGTGCCACGGGTCCTGGAAGCCGGCGACCGAGCCGAGCATGCGGTCGGCGGCCATCGTGTACTGGGTGAGGTCGTTCGTGCCGATGGAGGCGAAGTCGGTGTGCGCGAGCACCCGGTCCGCCAGCAGCGCGGCGGCCGGGATCTCCACCATGACGCCTGCGGTCTTCACCCCGTACTCGCGGGCGAGTGCCGTGAAGTACTTCGTCTCCTCGACGGTGGCCACCATGGGTGCCATGACCCACAGATCCGCGTCGGTCTCGGCGTCGGCCTCGGCGAGGGCAGTGAGCTGCTCGCGCAGGATGTCCTCGCTGGCGCGCAGCGACCGCAGGCCCCGCAGGCCCAGCGCGGGATTCTCCTCATGCGCATCGTTGAGGAACGCCAGCGGTTTGTCGGCACCGGCATCCAGCATCCGCACGACGACCTTCTTGCCGGGGAACGCCGAGAGCAGTTCGCGATACGACTTCCGCTGGTCCGCCACGGTCGGCGCCTGGGCCGAGGAGAGGAACAGGAACTCGGTGCGGAACAGCCCGACGCCCTCCGCTCCTCGCGCCACGGCATCCGCCGCATCCGCCGGCTTGCCGAGGTTCGCGAGCAGCGCGACGGCGGTGCCGTCCGCGAGGGCACCCGCCGTGAGGGGGGCGCTTTCTGCGGCGTCCAGCGCTGCTGCTCGCTGCGATGCGCGTTCGAGCTGTTCGGTCGTGGGGTCGGTCGTGGCGGTGCCTGCAGCGGCATCGACGATCACTGTCGTCCCCGTGGTCAGCGCCGCGGCCTCCGTCGCACCGACGATCGCGACGATGCCCTTCTCCCTCGCGAGGATCGCCGTGTGAGAGGTGGGGCCACCGTCCGTCGTGATCAGCGCGAGCACCTGCTCGAGGTTGAGCAGCGCCGTGTCGGCGGGGGCGAGATCGCGAGCGACGAGCACGAACGGATGCCCCGGATCAGGCACGCCGGGCGCATCCACGCCGCGCAGATGGGCGAGCACGCGCTGTGCGATGTCATCCAGATCCGCAGCGCGCTCGCCGAGATAGCCGCCGACGGCCTCCAGCGTGGCGCGGAACCCCGCGAAGGCGTCGTGCACGGCCCACTCGGCTGTGCCGCCGTCATCGATGCGGGAGTCCACCTCGTCCTGCAGGGTCGGATCCTCGGCGATCATCGCCTGCGCCTCGAGCACCTCCTGCGCTGCGCCGCCCGCGGTGTCCGCACGCTGCTGCAGCTCGGTCGCGACCGCGGCGACGGCTTCCCTGGCACGGGTGCGCTCGGCATCCGCGCCGATCGTGCTCGGCGTGTTCTCGGGGGCGGGAAGCGGCTCCGCCATGCGTACGACGGGCCCCTGGGCGATACCGCGGCCCACACCGACGCCGCGCAGCTCGGTCATCCGGCCGCCTCCTGGTCGTGATCGGTCGTCAGCAGCTCGGTGAGCGAGTCGAGCACACCCTCTGCGCCTTCGCCGTCGGCCGTGAGCGTCACATAGTCGCCGTACTCGACGGCCAGGGCGATGACTCCGAGGATGCTCGCCGCGTTGGCCGGCTTGCCGGAGTCCTTGGCGATCGTCACGGAGATGCCGGAGTCCTTGGCAGCCTGCGCGAACAGCTTCGCCGGGCGCGCGTGCAACCCGTGGGAGGAGCCGATGCGGACGGTGCGTGAGATCTCGGTCATGATGTTCCTTTCGCGGTGGACGGTGGTTCGTTCGTCGAGGAGGGGAGCGACGCACGGGCGGCGGCGAGCGTGCGGACGCCGTCGTGGTCGGCGAAGACGTCGTCGGGCAGTACGGCCACCGGCGCGGACGACGCGGAGCGGATGGCGTCCAGCCGGTCGGCGAGGTGCGGACCGACGAGCACGAGATCCGCGAACGCGGTGGAGATCGTCTGCTCGGTGCCGGCGGAGGTGTCCCAGTCGAGGCCGGCGGCGGATGCCGCGCGCCGCAGTCGCTGTGCGACGAATGTGCTGGACGCACCAGCGCCGCAGACCACCAGGATCCTCATCGATGCCACCTCTTCCTGTCCTCCATTCTGGGAAGAGGCTGTGAGCGGCGCCACCAGGTTCCTTTCCGCCCCTGCGGAACCTTCCGCCGCGCCCCGGCCGTGCGACGGTGCTGGCATCATGGGAGCATGTCGCGCCAGCGTCAGGATCAGCTCCTGCAGACCCTTCTCCGGCAGGACGAGTGGGCGACGGCGGCGAGCCTCGCCGATCTGTTCGGTGTGACGCCGCGCAGCATCCGCTCCTACGTGGCCGCCCTCAACGCCCGCGCGGCAGGCGGCGACGCGGTCGAGTCCGGACCTGCCGGATACCGCGCCGGTGCGGGCGCGCACGCGACCCTGCGCGCGCGGGCGACGGGGGAGTCTGCACCGCGTGATCGCCTGCACACCGTCGTGCGGATGCTGCTCGACGAGTCCGACGGCATCGATGTGTACGCCACGGCCGATCGGCTGCACGTCAGCGAGGCCACCCTGGAATCCGATCTCGCCCGTGTACGCGGCCTGCTCGACGGCACCGATCTCCGGCTCGGACGCGATCGTGAGATCGTCCGCCTGCAGGGGACCGAGATCGCGCAGCGCCGGCTGCTGAGCCGGCTCGCGCATGACGAGATGGATGCCGGATCGTTCCATCCCGAGAGCATCCGCCGCGCGCTCACCGGCAGCGCGGTCGCCGCGCATGCCGTGGCGCCGTTCAAGACCGCGCTGGTGCGCGAACTCGGCGCCCTCGGCTACTACGTCAACGAGCTCGCGATCTCCGACGTGCTGCTGCACATCGCGATCGCCGCCGATCGCGTCTCGGCGGGGCGTGCGCTCGACACCCCGCAGGCGGGTGCCTCGGAGGAGATCCCGAAGCTGGGCGGTGTGATCACGCAACTCGCCGAGGAGCACTTCGGCGTGGCGCTCGGAGAGGGCGACAGTGCGCACCTCGCGACCCTCGTGCTGACGAGGGCGATCGCGCCGGGTCAGAGCATCGGGCACGATGCGGCGCGCAGCGGCGTGGATCAGCTCGTCGAGGCGGCTGTGCGCGCCGAGATCGTCCAGGCAGCGGCGGACTATCAGGTCGACCTCGTCGATGAGGCGTTCATCCTGCGACTCGCGTTGCACGTGCAGAATCTCCTGCGGCGCGCCGAGGAGCAGGCATGGACGCGCAATCCGCTCACACGGTCGCTGAAATCCTCCTACCCGATGATCTTCGAGGTCGCCGTGTCGATCGCCAGCGGTCTGCACGACCGGCTGGGCGCACCGATCCACGACGACGAGATCGCCTACATCGCGATGCACATCGGCGGGCGCCTGGAGCGCAGCCGCAAGGCCGAATCGATCCTCACCGCGACGATCGTCTGCCCCGGCTACTACGAACTGCACGAGCTGCTGCGCTCGAGCGTCGATCGCTCACTCGGCTCGTCGGTCGAGGTCACCAGCGTCGTCACGAGCGTCGATCCGGACTGGGATGCCATCGACACCGACCTGGTGCTGAGCACGATCGAGCCCGGTGCGACCGGCGACCGCTACGTGCGCATCCAGCCGTTCCTCACCGACGCCGATGTGGAGCGCGTGTCGCAGGCAGCCGCGCGCATGCGCCGTGCGCGACGCCTGAACCGGCTGCGCGCGGAGCTGTCGCGTTACTTCGTCGCCGATGCGTTCGTGCGGCCGTTGCCGGATGAGGGCGAGGAAGCCGTCATCCGTCGGCTCGGCGGTCTGCTCGTGGACGCCGGACTCATCGGCGGTGACTACGTCGAGAACACGATCGTCAGGGAGCGGATGTCGTCGACCGCCTTCACCGATGCCCTGGCGGTGCCGCACGCACTGCAGATGACGGCGCAGCGCACGGCGATCGCGATCGGAGTCGCCGACGGATCCGTGTCATGGGGCGAGGGACGCGTGCAGGTGGTGGCGCTCGCGGCGTTCAGCGAGAGCGACCGCACCGCGTTCCAGACGGTGTTCGAACAGCTGGTCGAGGTCTTCAGTGAACGTGAGAGCGTGCAGCGCATCGTGCGCCGTGGCACGACGTTCGAGGCGTTCCTGGATGAGCTGGTCGCCGTGATCGACGGGTGATCGATTCAGCGGTCGTGGCGCACGAGCACTTCGGTCATGGCATCCAGCACTCCCGCCGCCGCCGATGACTCCGACGTGGACAGCGTGACCTCATCACCCTGCGCCAGCGCGAGATCCATCACGGCGAGCACGCTGCTGAGATCGACCTCCGCACCGCCCTTCGTCCGAAGAGTGATCGGATCCCGGTGGGACTGCGCCAAGCGCACGAGCTCGGCGACTGGTCGGGCGTGCACACCGTTGTGCGCGCTGATGATCACGTGTCGGGTGGGCATACAGCGATGCTAGCCGGGCTCACGCCGCGAGGGCGAGGAGCCCGCGGATGAACACGACGACCGTCCCCGCCCAGGCGCACGACAGCATCGCCCATCTGGCGAGCGAGAGCGGGATGACCCGTGTCAGAAGCGCACCGCCGATGATTCCCGCCGCGGTGCAGACTCCGAGAACGGCCAGATCGGTCACCGGAATCGAGGGCATTCCTCTCAGAAGCACCGAGACGAGCCCGTATCCGAGGAGGATCACCTGGGCGCTGGCGGCGAAGCGGCGCTGATCCCAGCGGTCCCCGACCGCGAACGCGGCGAGGGCGGGGCCGGAGAGACCGCTGGAGGCGTGCATGAAGCCGGCCACCCCGCCGGCGAGCAGCGCACCCCGTCTGCCGCGCAGAGAGGCGGCGACGACTCCGCCCAGCCGGTGCGCGAGCAGCGCCAGCGCCGCCATGCCCGCGATCATGAGCAGCAGAGCCGGCTCCGGCAGGAGCCGGGTCAGCAGCGCGCCGAACGGTGCGGCCACGAGTCCGGCGCCGAGCAGCCACAGGATGCGTCGCCAGTCCAACTGATTCCAGGCTGAGGGAAGCGCGATCGCCGAGGCGATGATCGCGAGCAGTACGGCGACGGTCACACCCTGGATCGGCCCGTACACGACCACGGCAGGGCCGATCAGCACGAGGATGAACGCCAGACCGGTGACGCGCTGGATCACCGCCGCGACGACGGCCGCGACGCACAGAAGGGCGAGAGTCATCGCACGACGTTGATCAGGAGCGCTCCTCCAGCAGTGCGCGCACACCGGCCTCGAGATCGGCGACGGCGCGTAGGGAGTCCTCCGCCGAGTCGGCCCGTGCGTCGATGTACACCTTGAGCTTCGGCTCGGTGCCGCTCGGCCGCACGATCACCCGCGAGCCGTCGGCGAGGCGGTACCGCAGCACGTCTCCCGACGGTTGCCCCTCCGCCGCCTGCAGGAGATCCTCGGCGGAATCGATCGCCGTGCTCCCGATACGGCTCGGCGGCAGCGTGCGCAGCGCGAGCATGATCCCGTCGATGATCGACAGATCGTCGACGCGGATCGACACCTGGCCACTGGCGAAATGGCCGTACGTCTCGCCGAGCTGCGCGACGAGGGTCGCAAGGGTCTCTCCGCGCTCCCGAGCCTCTGCGGCGAGACCGAGCACGGCGATCGCCGCGGAGATCCCGTCCTTGTCGCGCACGGTCTCCGGATTGACCAGGTACCCGAGCGCCTCCTCGAATCCGAACACCATGCCGGGGGCGCGCGAGATCCATTTGAAGCCGGTGAGGGTCTCGTGGAAGTCGAGCCCGTGATGCGCGGCGATCGCCCCGAGGCCGGGCGAAGAGACCAGCGAGCACGCGAGTGATGCGCCGGGCGTGCCCTCCGCCGCACGTGCCGCGCGAGCGCCCAGCAGCAGGCCCACCTCGTTGCCGCTCAGCCGGCGCCATCCGCCCTCCGCCGATTCATCGGGGATCGCGACGGCCAGGCGATCCGCGTCCGGGTCGTTCGCGATGATGAAGTCGGCGCGCGTGCGCCTCGCCGTCGCGAAGGAGAGATCCATCGCACCGGGCTCCTCCGGGTTCGGGAACGACACGGTGCGGAAGGTCGGATCGGGGTGCAGCTGTTCGCCGACCGTCTTCGGCTGGGGGTAGCCGGCGGTGCGGAGAATGCGCGAGAAGGTCTCCCAGCCCACGCCGTGCATTGCGGTGTAGACCCAGTTGAGGCCCTTCGCGGAATCCGGAGCAGGAGCGACATCAGCCGTCTCGCGGATGTAGGCGGACACGACATCCTCCGCGGCCGTCTCGTACGACGCCGAGCGCGGCAGAGCCGTCACATCAGCGCGGTCGGCGACGCGCTGGATGTGCGCGGCGATCTCGGCGTCGGCGGGGGCCACGATCTGCGACCCGGCGTTCGCACCACCGAGATAGACCTTGTAGCCGTTGTCATCCGGCGGATTGTGGCTCGCGGTGACCATCACGCCGGCATCCGCGTCGAGATGACGCACGGCGAACGCGAGCACCGGCGTGGGCAGCAGGCGCGGCAGGAGGATCGTGCGAAGGCCGGCGCCCGCGAACAGCTCGGCCGAATCGAGGGCGAACTGCCGGGAGTTGCGGCGACCGTCGTATCCGACCACGACGGTCGGGGTGCCTGCCACGTGCTCACGCAGGTATTCGGCGAAGCCGGCGGCGGCCTGGGCGATCAGCACCCGGTTCATCCGGTTGCTTCCCGCGCCGAGCGCGCCGCGCAGTCCGGCGGTGCCGAAGGCGAGGCGGGCGCCGAAGCGGTCCTCCAGGTCGGCGATCGCCGCGGCGTCACCGGACGCCGCCCTGGTGACGATGCCGGCCAGTTCGTCGCGGGTCGCGGGATCCGGATCCTGCCGCAGCCACGCGCGCGCCTGTGCCAGTCGAGCCTCGGCCTGCTCGCTCACAGCGCCTCCACCACTCTGGCCAGCAGCGCCGAGATCACGGGCTCGGCCTCACGACCGGCCTCGATGACCTCGGTGTGGCTGAGCGGTGTCTTCTGGATGCCGGCGGCGAGGTTCGTGATCAACGAGAAGCCCAGCACCTCCATGCCCGCCTCGCGGGCGGCGATCGCCTCCAGCGCGGTCGACATGCCCACGATGTGGCCACCGATGGTCTTCGCCATCTGCACTTCGGCGGGGGTCTCGTAGTGGGGTCCGCGGAACTGCGTGTACACGCCCTCGTCCAGCGACGGGTCGATCGTGCGTGCGATCTCGCGCAGCCGCGCCGAGTAGAGGTCGGTCAGATCGACGAAGTTCGCTCCCTCCAGCGGAGAGTCCGCTGTGAGGTTGATGTGGTCGCTGATGAGCACTGGCTGGCCGGGTTTCCACGTCTCGCGGATTCCGCCGGCGCCGTTGGTCAGCACCATGATCGCCGCACCCGTGGCGGCCGCGGTTCGGACGCTGTGCACGACACGGCGGACGCCGTGGTCCTCGTAGTAGTGGGTGCGCGCGCCGATGACGAGCACGTGCCTGCCTCCGGGCGTGCGGATGCTGCGCAGCGTGCCGACGTGGCCCTCGAGAGCCGGCTTGGAGAAGCCGGTGACCTCGGTGGCCGGGATCGTCGCGATGGTCTCCCCGAGCAGGTCGGCGGCCTTGCCCCATCCGCTTCCGAGCGTGAGGGCGATGTCGTGCTTCTCGACGCCGCTGAGCCGCGCGATGTCCGCGGCGGCGAGGGCTGCGACCTGGAACGGATCGGCGTTCGGGTCGTCGAGAGGGTTGTCGTGAATGTCGGTCATGGATCCACTCTAAGAGTGGTGACGGCAACGCACTCAGGATTGCGGAAGAATGGGGGTCATGTCTTCCACTCCTTTCGAGCGCACTCAGCGGGTCGCCGTCCTCGGCGGCGGTCCCGGCGGTTACGAAGCGGCGCTCGCCGCAGCCCAGCTCGGTGCTGAGGTGACGCTCGTCGAACGCGTCGGCGTCGGAGGATCGGCCGTGCTCACCGACGTCGTGCCCTCGAAGAGCCTGATCGCGACGGCCGATGCCGCGGTCGCCATCTCCGAGGCCAGCGACCTCGGTGTGCAGTTCTACGCGAAGGGTGCGAGCGGCAAACCGCTCAAGCCCGAGATCGCGATCAACCTCGCCGCGGTCAACAAGCGGCTGCTCGCCCTGGCAGGGCAGCAGTCGGAGGACATGCGCGAGACCCTGCTCGAGGCGGGGGTGCGCATCCTGTCCGGTCACGGACGACTCGAGGGCCCGAACGCGATCGTGGTGGCCACCGGCCCCGGTGGAACCGATTTCGATCGCGTGGAGGCCGACACGATCATCGTGTCGGTCGGTGCATCGCCGCGAGAGCTCGACAGCGCGAAGCCCGACGGCACGCGCATCCTCACCTGGACGCAGCTGTACGACATGAAGGCGCTGCCCGAGCACCTCATCGTCGTCGGCTCCGGCGTCACCGGCGCCGAGTTCGCTTCGGCGTACATGAACCTCGGCGCCAAGGTGACCCTCATCTCCAGTCGCGACCAGGTGCTGCCGGGCGAGGACCAGGACGCGGCCCGCGTGCTGGAGAAGGTCTTCAAGCGCGGCGGCATGACCGTGCTGTCCAAGTCGCGAGCCGACAAGGTCGAGCGCACGGAGACCGGCGTGCTCGTGACTCTCTCCGACGGGCGCACCGTCGAGGGCAGCCACTGCCTGATGGCGGTCGGCTCGGTTCCGAACACCGCTGGCATCGGTCTCGAGGAGGCTGGTGTCGAGCTCACCGAGTCCGGCCACGTGCGCGTGAACCGCGTCGCCAGGGCATCGGTGCCCAACGTCTACGCCGTCGGCGACTGCACGAACTTCATGCCGCTCGCATCCGTCGCGTCCATGCAGGGTCGCACCGCGGTGTTCCACGCGCTCGGCGACATCGTCATCCCGCTCGAGAAGATCAAGGTCACCTCGAACATCTTCACGGCTCCCGAGATCGCCACGGTCGGCTGGGGCGAGAAGGACGTCGAGGACGGCGTCGCCGACGGACTCGTCTACAAGCTGCCACTCGCGGCGAACCCGCGCGCGAAGATGATGGGCATCAAGGACGGCTTCGTGAAGATCATCGCCCGCAAGGGCTCCGGCACCGTCATCGGCGGCGTGATCGTGGCGCCGAAGGCGTCGGAGCTGATCTACCCGATCGCCGTCGCCGTCGAACGCCGCCTCACCGTCGACCAGGTCTCGCGTGTGTTCGCGGCGTACCCGTCGCTGTCGTCGAGCATCACCGACGCGTCGCGCGCGATGCATCTGGTGAACATCAGCTGACGCCGGCTCCGCCCGGCTAGGAGATCAGCAGCAGCTGATGTCCTGAAGAGACAGTCGCACCGGCGGTCGCGTTGATGCCGCCGATCACGCCGTCCTTGTGGGCCTGCAGGGGCTGCTCCATCTTCATCGCCTCGAGCACGACGACCAGGTCGCCCTTGACGACGTGCTGGCCCTCCTCGACGGCGATCTTGACCACAGTGGCCTGCATGGGCGACTTCACCGCGTCTCCCGAAGCGCCTGCCGACACCGACGTGGCGTGGCTGCGCCTGGACGGCGGTACGGCGGCCGGACGGCCGGAGACGCCTGAGGCGACGGCCACGCGATCGGGCAGGCTGACCTCGAGTCGCTTGCCTGCGACCTCGACGACCACCGTGTGGCGGCTCTCGGCGGGTGCTGGAGCATCCAGCTCGCCGTCCCAGGCCGGGATGTCATTGTCGAACTCGGTCTCGATCCAGCGCGTGAAGATACCGAACGTGCCGTTCTCCGCGGTGAAGGCGGGATCGCGCACGACCTTGCGGTGGAACGGGAGCACGGTCGGCAGGCCTGCGACCTCGAACTCGTCGAGAGCACGGCGGGCGCGCTCGAGCGCTTCGGCGCGGTCCCGGCCAGTGACGATGATCTTCGCCAGCAGCGAGTCGAAGGCGCCGGAGACGGCATCGCCGGCCGTGACGCCGGAATCCAGGCGGATGCCCGGCCCGCCGAAGGTCTTGAACACGTGGATCGGACCGGGCTGCGGGAGGAAGCCGCGACCGGGGTCTTCACCGTTGATGCGGAATTCGAACGAGTGACCGTTCGGCGTCGGGTCGTCGTAGGCGATGGTCCCGCCGGCGGCGATGCGGAATTGCTCGCGCACCAGATCGATCCCGGTGACCTCCTCGGAGACCGGGTGCTCGACCTGCAGTCGCGTGTTCACCTCGAGGAAGGAGACGGTGCCGTCGGCACCGATGAGGAACTCGCACGTGCCGGCGCCGACGTAGCCGACCTCGCGCAGGATCGCCTTGGAGGACTCGTACAGCTGGCGGTTCTGCTCCTCGGTGAGGAACGGCGCCGGTGCCTCTTCGACGAGCTTCTGGTGGCGGCGCTGCAGCGAGCAGTCGCGGGTGGAGATGACGACGACGTTGCCCTCGGCATCCGCCAGGCACTGCGTCTCGACGTGGCGGGGCTTGTCGAGGTACTTCTCCACGAAGCACTCGCCGCGTCCGAACGCGGCCACCGCTTCACGGGTCGCCGATTCGAAGAGCTCGGCGACCTCGTCGAGCTCACGCGCGACCTTGAGGCCTCGTCCACCGCCGCCGTAGGCGGCCTTGATGGCGATCGGCAGGCCGTGCTCCTTCGCGAAGGCGACGACTTCGTCCGCGCTCTCGACCGGGCCCGGAGTGCCGGGGGCGAGGGGGGCGCCGACCTTCTCGGCGACGTGGCGCGCGGTGACCTTGTCTCCGAGCGCTTCGATCGCCTCGGGCGACGGTCCGATCCAGATCATGCCCGCACCGATCACGGCGCGGGCGAACTCGGCGTTCTCGGCCAGGAAGCCGTAGCCGGGGTGGACGGCGTCGGCGCCGGCGCGGCGCGCGACGGAGAGGATCTTGTCGATCTGGAGGTAGGTGGTGGCGCTGGTGTCGCCGTCGAGGGAGTACGCCTCGTCCGCGAGGCGGGTGTGCAGAGCATCCCGATCCTGGTCGGCGTAGACGGCGACGGAACCGATTCCCGAGTCACGGGCGGCGCGGATGATGCGTACGGCGATCTCGCCGCGGTTCGCGATGAGGACCTTGGCGATATCAGGCATGAATGTCAGCCTAGCGAGATCGACGTCGATACTTTTGACGACTCTCCACAAGAAACACGCAAGAACGTGGCGGGATCCCTACGACCACAGATCCGTCCAGGTCACGCCGAGCTCACCGGCCAGTCGGCGGATGGTCGACAGGGACATGCCGACGACCGTGGACGGGTCGCCGTCGACGCGCGTGATGAATGCACCGCCGAGGCTGTCGACGGTGAAGGCGCCCGCCACGTGCAGCGGTTCACCGGTCGCGACGTAGGCCGCGATCTCCTCGTCGGATATGTCGTCGGCGAAGGTGACGGATGCCTCCGCGATCGCGGTGGCCTCGCGTGCAGCGGCGCCGGGGGAGACGCGGAACACCGAATGCCCCGAGTGGAGCACTCCGGTCGCACCGCGCATCTCGTGCCAGCGTCGCGTCGCCTCCTGCGGAGTGTAGGGCTTGCCGTACACGCGACCGTCGAGTTCGAACATCGAATCACCGCCGATCACGAGTCCGTCGAAGTCCGGTTGCTCCGCCACGAGCCGATGCGCGACGTCCGCCGCTTTGGCGCGTGCGAGAAGCAGTACGAGCTCTGCCGAGGGCAGCGGCGCACCCCGCTCGGCAGCGGCCTCGGTGGCCACGGCCTCCTCATCCGTCTGCGGGGCGAGCGTGAGCGGTTCGATACCGACCTGACGCAGCAGCATGAGACGGGCGGGAGAGGTGGAGGCCAGGCATACGCGCATGTCCATCACCGTATCCTGGAGGGATGACTTCTTCAGCGGGCCAGACGCTCGACCTCGACATCACCGGCATCGCGCACGGTGGCACCTTCATCGCCCGTCACGAAGGTCGCGTGGTGTTCGTCTCGGACGCCGTTCCCGGTGAGCGCGTGCGCGCCCGCGTGACCGACGGCGCGAAGTCGTCGTTCTGGCGGGCGGAGACGCTCGAGGTGCTCGAGGAATCGCCTCATCGTCGGTCGCACGTGTGGAAGGAAGCCGACATCTCACGCGATCCCGCCGATCGCGCGGGCGGCGCGGATCTCGGCCACATCGACCTCGCGCATCAGCGCACCCTCAAGCGTCAGGTGCTCACCGAGGCGCTCGACAAGTTCGCGGGATCCGGCCTGGAAGCCCCGGAGATCGCGGCGATCGACGACGGCGACGGCACCGGCTGGCGCACGCGCGTCTCGCTGCACGTGGATGCGGACGGTGTGGTCGGCCCGTTCGCCGCGCGAAGCCATCGCGTGATCCCGGTGCAGTCGCATCCGCTCGCCCGACGCCGCGTCGCGGCCGAAGCGCTCTCGCTGAAGAACGCGAAGCCCGGTCGCATCGATCTGGTCCAGGATTCGGACGGCAAGGTGCATGTCATCCGTCGCCCGGAGCGGGGCAGGCGCCAGCCGTCCGAGGTCATCAGGGAGCAGGTGGGGGAGCGCACGTTCCGAGTGGATGCGGACGGCTTCTGGCAGGTGCACGCCCGCGCGGCCGACACGCTCGACACCGCCGTGCGCTCCGTCCTCGAAGGACGCGTCGACCCGGCCAAGACCCACCTCGACCTGTACGGCGGGGTCGGCCTGTTCGCCGCCTCACTGGCGGAGCTCGGAGCCACCGACCTCGTGACGGTGGAATCGAGCAGTCGTGCCACCGAGCATGCGAAGCACAACCTCGACCCGTTCGACGTCGCCGCCGTCACTTCCCGGGTCGATCGCTATCTGGAGGGCCTTCCGTCCGACACCAGGACCGGAGCCGTCGTGCTCGACCCGCCGCGAGCCGGCGCCGGACGTGCTGTCGTAGAGGGCGTGCATGCGCTGAGCCCCGATGCGATCGTCTACGTCGCGTGCGATCCGGTGGCGCTGGCCCGCGACCTCGGCACGTTCCGCGGTCTCGGTTGGAATGTGGAGTCGCTGCAGGGGTACGACCTGTTCCCGCACTCGCACCATTTCGAGGTCATCGCGCTGCTCAGCCGGTGAGCTCTCAGCAGATCGATAGGGTGGAGCCATGAGCAGGGTCGCCCTCATCGATGATCACGAGTCCGTCCGCCTCGGGCTCGAGCTCGCGTGCGAGCGCGACGGCGAGCAGACGGTCGTCTTCTCCGGCAGCACCGTCGGGTCGTATCTGGCATGGCGTGCCTCCACTGTCTCCGCCCCTGCCGACGTCGTGGTGCTCGATCTGACTCTCGGCGACGGCACGACGGTCACCGAGAACGTGAGGGCTCTGGTCTCCGACGGTGCCAGCGTCGTGATCCACAGCGTCGCCGACCGGCCGGCCGCCGTGCGCGAGGCGCTCGCCGCCGGTGCCGCAGGCGTGGTGAGCAAGTCCTCCGCGCTGGACGACGTGCTCGACGCGATCCGCACTGTCGCACGCGGCGACGCGCTCAACAACGTCGAATGGGCCAGTGCGGTGGAGGGTGATCGCGAGTTCGCAGACGCGCAGCTGTCGGTGCGCGAGCGCGAGGTCCTCCGCCTGTACGCCGCCGGACTCCCTCTGAAGGTCGTCGCGGAGCGCCTCGGAGTCGCCTATTCGACAGCCAAGGAGAACATCACCCGCGTGCGCGTGAAGTACGTCGAGGTCGGTCGGCCCGCACCGACCAAGGTCGATCTGCTCCGCCGCGCGATGGAGGACGGAATCGTGGCGGCCGACGGGGCCTCCAATGCCGGCTGACACCGTCCTCAAGGACGCCTGGAGCCGGATCCCGTCGCTGGGCGCCGCGGAGACGGCCTTCGAGCGCTTCACCGGCAAGCGGATGGAGCGCATCCTCGCCACGGTCGTGGCGATCGGCTCGGCCGTACTGGGGACGCAGGCGATGTTCGCGGCGATCGGCGCCATGGCCTCAGGGACCTCCGCCATCCACGTCACGCTGCTCGTGATCGTCTACGTTCCGCTGATCGCGATGCTGGTCGCGTGCGTGATCGGTCGCGGGGTGCGTCTGGCTTCGGGATCTTTCGCCGTCGTCTATCTCGTGGCGCTCGCCAGCTGGCCTCTCACCGTGGGCGCGAGCGATCATCGCTCCGTCAACCAGCCCTGGATCTTCTTCCTCGTCAACGTCGGCGTCGCGGCGGCCATGCTCGCCTTCCCGGTGCGGATCCAGATGGTCTGGGCTGTGTGCGTGCCGGTCGTCTACGGGTACGTACGTCTCGTCGAGGGGGAGTTCACCGGCTCGTTCTGGACGCAGACCGCGTTCGACGTCTCGTTCACTCTGATCCTGGGAGTCGTCATCCTGTCGCTGGGGTGGATGTTCCGGTCGGTCGCCGCGGGGGTCGACGACGCCCGCGGGCGTGCGGTGGCGTCCTATGCGGGTGCCGCGGCAGCGGCGGCCGCCGAGGAGGAGCGCGTTGCGATGGCGGCGCTCATGCACGACAGCGTGCTCGCGGCGCTGACGCGGCTCGCGAACACCGAGGCGGCCGTGGCGCAGGAGGGCAGTGACGAGCCGGTCGGCACCGCGCAGATCGTGATCGAGCTGCGGCGTGCGCTCTCCGAACTCGGTGCGGATGCGATCGTCGAGGAGCGCGGGGGATCGGGCCTCATCCCGGGCCGTGTCGCGCGCGCCCTGGTCCTCGCCGCCCGTCAGGCGATAGGGAACGCGGTCACTCACGCGCACGGACGCGGACTGCATCTCGTCGTGGAGGGCTACGGCGACGACGGTGTCACGGTCACGGTCATGGACACCGGGGGCGGATTCGACATGGACGCCATCGGCGAGGACAGGCTCGGCATCCGCGCGTCGATCGTCGCCCGGATGGCCGGTGTCGCCGGCACGGCCACGATCGATTCCGACGGCGATGGCACCACCGTGGTGCTGGGATGGAGGCGCGAATGAACCGCTCCGTCCGCAGCGTCGCCACGTCGCTCGCGATCGGGTTCGCCGTGTACTTCGCGGCGCGCGCCGTGTGGTGGACGGTGCAGCCGACCGCTCCGCTGCTGATGGTCGCGGCGATCCTGCTGTATCTCGTCGTCGTGGTGACGACGGTGCTGCTCGAGGCGCCGTCAGGACCCCAGTTGCCTCGGTGGTGGGGTGCGGTCGCTGTCATCGTCGCCGCGGTGATCCCCGTGATGGCCAGCGAATCGCTGAGTCATCTGCACCGGACGGCCCCGTTCGCGACCTGGTACATCGGCGCGCTCGGCCTGCTCGCTGTGGTGTGCATCGTCCGGCGTCGATCGATCGCGGGCTGGTTGGTGATCGTCGCGCTCACGGTCTCGTCCGCCGTGTGCATCGGTCCTTTCGTCGCACTGGAGCTGGGACTCGTCGGATCGATCATGTGGACGGTGGTGGCGCAGCTGCTGGTGCTGTTCTGGGATCGTGCCGTGCACGACACCGAGCATCTGGCCGACATCCAGCAGGCGGTCTCGGCATGGCATGCGACCCAGCTCGTGCGCCAGCGCGAGCGCCGAATCCGCGTGAAGTACGCACTCGCGGTCGCGGGCCCCGTCCTGACCAGGACGGTCGCCGCACGCGGCATGCTGACGGACGAGGAACGACTGGAGGCGCGGCTCGCCGAGGGACGCCTGCGCGACGAGCTGCGGGGCGCGAGTCTTCTGAACGATGCGGTGCGCGATGCGATCCAGCAGGCGCGGTTGCGCGGAGCCGCGGTCACCGTGTTCGACGAAGGCGGCCTCGACGAGCTCGACGAGGATCGCCGTGCGGAGATCCGTGACGAGCTCGCCCGCGTGCTGCGCAGCGCCAAGGCCGGTCGCGTGATCATCCGTGCCGCGCGTGACCCGCAGACCGCGGTGACCGTGGTGGGCCGATCGGGTTCCGGCGATTCCTCCGACGAGGATTCTGTCGGGTTGTGGCACGAGATCCCGCGAGAACCGGCGACGGATGCCGCGCGCGCCAGTGGCGGCGAATGAGTTGAGATGGGCGAGGGGCGGCGAAGCCGCCCGCCCCTCGCCAGGTGCGATGCAGTTACCCGAAAACTGACCGCAGATGGTCGATCACCGTCTGCCTACCCTGGGGCAAAGAGACCGACCGAACGCGAAGCGTTGATCTAATTCTGCTGGGACGCGCGAAGGTTGTCTGTAGGTATTTTGGGGGACACGGATCCGGCCCGCTCACGCGACCCGTGACACCTAGCCCGAGAAGCGTCCCCAGGGGATGTCGCGACGCAGTGGCGTGCGCAGTGGACGCTGCGTGCGCCGCCATGCCGAGATGCGCGGCTCCGCGGCGACAGCATCCGCCAGCTCCGTGCTGTACGCGTCGCTGACCACCGCGACGAGGGCGGCGAGCTCTTCCTCATCGGCGGTGCCGCGGACGATCCGCACGTCGGCCGATGGCTGTTCCGGCGCGGTCACAGCGGGATGTTCCCGTGCTTCTTCGGCGGGAGCTCGCTGCGCTTGCCGCGCAGCGAGCGCAGCGCCTTCGCGATCGAGACGCGCGTGTTCGCCGGTTCGATGATGCCGTCGATCTCGCCGCGCTCTGCCGCGAGGAAGGGAGACGTGACGCTGTAGGTGTACTCGTTGGCGAGGCGGGTACGCACGGCGGAGACGTCTTCGCCGGCCTCCTCGGCCCTCTTGATCTCGCCGCGGTACAGGATGTTCACGGCGCCCTGGCCACCCATGACGGCGATCTCAGCGGTGGGCCATGCGAGATTGACGTCGGCACCGAGCTGCTTGGACCCCATCACGATGTACGCGCCGCCGTAGGCCTTGCGCAGGATGACCGTGACCAGCGGCACGGTGGCCTCGGCGTAGGCGTAGATGAGCTTCGCGCCACGACGGATCACACCCGTCCACTCCTGGTCGGTGCCGGGCAGGTATCCTGGCACGTCGACGAGGGTGACGATCGGGATCGAGAACGCGTCGCAGAAGCGCACGAAGCGACTGGCCTTCTCGCCGGCTTCGATGTTCAGCGTTCCCGCCATCTGCGACGGCTGGTTGGCGATGATGCCGACCGAGCGTCCTTCGACGCGGCCGAAGCCGATGACGATGTTCGGGGCGAACAGCGGCTGCACCTCGAGGAAGTCGTCGTCGATGACGTGGTCGATGACGGTGTGGATGTCGTAGGGCTGGTTGGCGGAGTCGGGGATGATCGTGTTCAGCGTGCGATCGGCATCCGTGGTCTCCCACTCGAAGTCGCTCTCGTACCCGGGGATCTCGGCCATGTTGTTGTCCGGCAGGAAGCCGAGCAGGGTGCGGGCGTAGTCGATCGCATCGTCCTCGTCCTCCGCGAGGTAGTGCGCGACGCCGGAGCGGGTGTTGTGCGTGAGCGCACCGCCGAGCTCCTCCATGCCCACGTCCTCGCCGGTGACGGTCTTGATGACGTCGGGTCCGGTGACGAACATCTGGCTGGTCTTGTCGACCATGATGACGAAGTCGGTGAGGGCAGGGCCGTACACGGCGCCGCCGGCGGCCGGGCCCATGATGATCGAGATCTGCGGGATGACGCCGGACGAGCGGGTGTTCAGGCGGAAGATCTCGCCGTACTTGCTGAGGGCGAGCACACCCTCCTGGATGCGGGCGCCACCGGAGTCGAGGATGCCGATGACGGGGATGCCGCCCTGCAGGGCGTACTCCATGATCTTGATGATCTTGTCGCCCGACACCTCGCCGAGCGAGCCGCCGAACGTGGTGAAGTCCTGGGAGTAGACCGCGACCGTGCGGCCATGGATGGTGCCGATGCCGGTGACGACGGAGTCGCCGTACGGGCGGTTGCGGTCCATGCCGAACGCCGTGGTGCGGTGGCGCACGTACTCGTCGAACTCGACGAAGCTGCCCGGATCGACGAGCAGTTCGATGCGCTCGCGGGCGGTCATCTTGCCCTTGGCGTGCTGCTTCTCCTTCGCCGTCTTCTCGGCGTCGACCACTGCTTCGCTGTAGCGCGCGCGGAGGTCGGCGATCTTGCCGGCGGTCGTGGAGAGGTCAGGGGTGTCCGTCACGGATTCCACACTAGCGGCGGCGGGCGGGCGGACGTTGGATGCTCGCCACAACGGGTCGGCAGATCCTTTGGCAAGACCCGCCGGTCGCGGCGCGATAAGTGGCGCGTCGGCGATGATCACGGCGATCGTCACTCGGGCGACAGGAGCACGAGAAGGCGGTGAAGATGCCCGGACCCGTCCAACAGGGCGAGGCTGCGACGGGTCAGGTCGGAGAGGCGTCGGTGAAGCAGATCCCGGGCATCAGATGTCAGCCCGTGCGTGCGCAGCTGCGCCAGCACGCGTGCGATCGGCGGAAGCGGGTACCCGCCGGCGCGGAGAGCCGCCACGACCCTCGCCTCGGTGATCGCGCGTGCACGATACGTCCGCGCCCGTGAACCGTCTGCACGATCCGGCTCGATGAGGCCTTCGGACTCCCAGTGCCGCAACGCCGAGCTGCGGACGCCGAGCGCCTCGGCCAGCTCGCCGATCGTCATCGCGTCGCGTTCCTCGAACACGCCGGCGCCGTCCGCCACGACCGCGTCCAGACCGCGCAGTGCCTCCCGCACGCGTGCGCGATCCCGGGCGATGCCGGCGTGGAGCTCGTCCACGTGTTCGGCGGCCTCGTTGATCGGGCAGCTCAGCAGCATCGGCATCAGCCGGCGGGCCTGCACCGGTCCGATGGCCGATGCCAGGGCACGGTACGCGTGCAGGGCGATGATGTGGGCGTGGTGGTAGCGGCGGTAGCCGTTCGATCCTCGAGCGGCCGGAGGGATGACGCCCATGCGCTCGAGGTCGCGCACTTGCTGCGTCGAGTAGCCGACATCGCGCGCCACCTCGACGGTCGTGAGGATCATGCCTTGAGAGTTCTGCACCCGACAACCCTTGCAGATCGCTGCCAGGTCCACATAAGCACTTGAACCTCAGGATTGAGATATGCAGATGAAGCAGATTATGGAGACCGTTCGACGCTTCGACGGTGCACTCGTCGTGACGCCGGACGCCGGAGGGGCGATGCCCGAGCTGTCATGGGGCGACGCGTTCTTCTACTACGCACCGGACGGCGTCATGCCAGAGCGCACGCAGCCCTACGCGACAGTGGTCACGAAGGATTATCCCGACGATGGCGGCTCGCATCTCGACGCGCCAGGGCGGTTCCGCGTCAACATCAACGTGGGACGCGATCGCGCGTCGACTTTGGTCGTGCGCGACGCGACGCCCGCGGATGTCGACGTGTTCTTCCCGCATCCGCTCTATGGCTCAGCCGGATGGGTGTCGGTGGTGAATCCGGGGCCGCTCACCGCGGATGCGGTCGTGGAACTCCTGTACGACGCGCATCGTGCCGCGCACATCAGAGCTGACCGTCGTGCCGGCTGACCGGCTCTCACCGCAGTCGCTGTCGGAATCGGACCGACGAACAGTCGCCGTGTGGGCGGCGGACTGCGCGGAGCGTGTGCTGACGTTGTTCGAGGTGGAGGCGCCTGACGATGCGCGCCCGCGGGATGCGATCGCCCGCACACGTGCCTTCGCCCGTGGCGAGCTCAGCGCCGCTGAAGAGATCCGCCGGCGTTTCGTGGCGGGCCGTGCCGCGCACGCCGTCACCGGAGAAGCGGCGGTGGCCGCTGCCCGTGCCGCCGCGCAGGCATCGGGGGTGGCCCACATGGGCGCTCATGCGCTCGGCGCCGCCGCCTACGCCGCGAAGGCGGCTGGCGCGGCGGGGGCAGGGGAGGATGCGATCGGTGAAGAGATCCGCTGGCAGCTCGCGAGCCTGTCCGAGCGGGCGAGGATCGCGTTGCGGCGACTTCCTCGTCTCGGTGAGGACACCGCCGGACCGCTCGGCGCCGGTCTGCTGTCGTCCGGCGTCCTCGGCGCGACCATCCGGACCATTCAGGCGCAACTCGAGTGAACGGTCGGTGAGCGTCACACCACGAACCGCCAGACGTACTCGAGCCCGTCCGCGGGACGGAACCAGGCGACCGTGACCACGGCGTCGTCGTCGGTGCCGGATGCGCACAGGCACAGCTCGATCTCCTCGGACGGCAGCACTTGGCCCCACAGCTGCGTGCGCTCGGGCGCGTCACCGCTGTCGCGGAACACCCGCACGAAGTCGGCTGCATCGCGCCCGTCGTTGATGACGACGGGATGCGACGCGTCTGCACGTATCACCCGCCACGGCACGCGGTATGCAGGCGGAGGGGGCAGCTCGTTCGGATCGACGGGTCTCAACATGACCGTCACGGTAGGAGCGGCATCCGACGTGCGAGGCGCCCCGGGAGGGCGGACCAGAAGAACGGGGGAGAAGCGTCAGGAACCGGGATCTGTGGAGTGCGAGTCGCCTGCGTCGAGTTCCTTGCGCTTCAGATGCGTGAGTTCCCCGACCCGGTGTCCCACCCACCCAGCCCCGCGCGCGACAGTGCCTGCAGCACCGGCGACGGCGGACCCGGCGTAGCGGGCGCCTCGCAGCACCCTGGTCTCGATCTTCTCGGCGCCCGTGACCGGTTCGAGCTCAGCCGGAAGCACGGCCGGAGCAACACCGAACGCACGGCGCGACGTCGTGAGCACGCGCCTGCCGAGCAGATGGTTGCCCGCACCGCCGACGGCGGCCCCGACGCCGAACGGCAGCGCCTTGCCGAGGAACGACGCGCCGCCTGCCGCCGCGAAGTGCTTGACGAACATCGTCTTGAGCCGATCGACGACCGGTCCCACCGCCGCGCGCGGGAGCGACTTGGTCACGAGTTCGCCCCAGTAGGACGAACGACTCGCCCCGCGGCCGGTGACCTGCTTGGCGAGCTGGCCGACCAGGTCGACACCTTCCTTGCCGAGCATCAGCGTCATCACCAGCGCCCGCGCCCGATCGGGATTCTCGATCGCGATGCCGTGGACCTCGGCGAGAGACTGGGCGAACAGCGCGGTCGACTCGACGAACCCGATGGTCTCCACGCCGGACAGCGCCAGGGTGATCCCGGTGCCGATCCCCGGCACGACCGCTGTCGCGCCGACGGCAGCGCCACCGGTGGTCACCGCGGCGAGATAGCGACGTTCGAGGATGCGCACGAGCTGGTCGGGTGTGGCCTGCGGGTTGCGCAGGCGGATGCTGCGGATGTGCGCCAGCACGAGCGGGCGCTGGATCGCGAGCACCCGGTCGAGGCCGCGCACGGCAGTCGGATGCTCGGCCGAGCCCACAGGAGGGATCCCCGTGTCCCAGGCGGAGTCGTCGGGGAGGGAATGGATCTTATGCACCTTCTCAGCCACAGCACGATCCTAGATACGCAGGCAGGGAGAACGCAGAGAGCCGCGCCCTGCATCAGGGCGCGGCTCTCTGCGAAGCGGTGATCAGACGTACAGGTTCGCCTGCTCGAGGTCTTCGGCGAAGTCGACCTCGACGGCGTAGAGATCGGACACATCCATCGGCTCGAGCAGCAGGCCGTCTTCGGCGATCGCCAGTTCGAGGCCGCCCTCGAAGTACTCCTGGTCGTCGACGCGTGCAAGCTGGCGCATGAACGCCTTCTTGTACGTCGAGGAGATGTAGTTGATGCCGATGGCCTCGCCGAGCCCGCCCTTGACGCTCTTGGAGAGCTTGTCGATGAAGCCCTCGGCGGTGACGGTGTACTTGACCTCTTCGTCGCTGACCTTGGAGGTGTTCACGGCCACGAACGACTGGTCGCGCTCGATGAACTCGATCGCACGGCCGAGGATGCGCGGGTCGAACACCACGTCGCCGTTCATCCAGAGCACGCCGCCCTTGCCCGTGGCTCCGAGGGCACGCAGCAGGCTCTTGGACGTGTTGGTCTCGTCGTAGCGCTCGTTGTGCACGTAGTTGACGTGCGGGAAGGCTTCGATGATCGTCTCGGCGCGATACCCGACGACGGCGGTGACGCGGGCGTCGCTGCCGAACACGGCACGGATGTTCTCGTGCTGCTGCTGCATGATCGTGCGTCCGTCGTTGAGCTCGGTCAGCGGTTTCGGGAGGGCGCGGCCGAGGCGCGAGCCCATGCCCGCGGCGAGGATGACGGTCTGAAGAGTCACGAATACTCCTTAAAAAGAATCTGTGTTCACGGTCGGTTCACCGACCAGACACTTCTTCGTGCCGAGTTCATGTTAGCGATGCCCCCTGGGAACCCCCGGGACAGGCCGTCGCCGTTGCCATTTCGTGATCGAGTACACACCTGACGCACAGGTGCAGCGCGCTGCGGAATCAGGCGTTCACTGAATTGTTTCGCCGCACCCTCGGAAAGTCCAGTGCCATTGATACCGTAGGACGGTGACTGCTTCTCCAGATGATCGCGCCGATGGGCCAGATGACGTGACGGCGGCCCCCGTCGACGGCTCGGCGAAGAAGCCTCCGGCGAGATCGGCATCGCCGAAGCCCAAGAGCACAGCGGTGCGGACGAAGACGGCGACCGCGAAATCGAGCACCGCGAGATCTGCCGCGGCGAAGTCTGCCGCTGCGCCGGCCGGGAAGACGCCGGCCAAGACGATGGCCGAGAAGGCCGCAGCGGTCAAGTCCGGCGAGGTCAAGGCCGCGGCGGCGAAGACAGCGGCTGCGCGCACCACCGCGGCGAAGACGGCAGCGGCGAAGTCCGCTGCCGCTCGTAGCGCGGCGACCAGGACAGCGACAAAGACCGCCGCTGCGAAGGCTGCGGCGGCCAAGACGACGGCAGCGAAGTCGGCCGCCGCGAAGAGCGCTGCCGCGAAGGCAGCTGCGGCGAAGGCTGCCGAGGCGAAAGCCGCCGAGGCCGATGCGGCGGGATCCGGCCAGGCGACAGACGCAGACGAGCAGGCGCAGCCGAAGACGGAGACGCCGGCCGCGACCGCACCCGCGGCACCTGTGCGCACGCCCGCCGCCAAGCGCCCGGCTCCGAAGAAGACGGCGCGGACGACGAAGCCCCGCGCGACGAGTGCTGCGACGCGACCCAAGCCCGTCGTCGCGGCGGACGCCGCAGCGCCGACGGCTGAGACGGTCGCGTCACCCGAGCCCGCGGCTCCGCGCCCTGCCGAGGACGCAGGCGCGGAGGACGTACTCTTCGCCGACCTCCTCTCGTCCGAGCCGGCTCACGCCGATGCGGCAGCGGAGAGCGCGGACGCAACACCTTCGGCCACCGAGCCGGCTGCCGAGGAGTCGGCGTCCTCGGAGCCACCGGTCGTCGAGCCCGAGATCGTCGAGCCCGAGGTCGTCGTACCCGAGGACGTCGTACCCGAGGTCGTCGAGCCCGAGGACGCCACGCCCGCAGCGGCCGCCGAAACCCTCGCGGGCCCGGCATCCGCGGAGCACGCCGTCATCCTGCGCGACCTCGTCAAGGACTTCGGCGATCAGCGTGCGGTCAACGGCATCGACCTCACTGTTCCCGCCGGCTCCTTCTACGGAATCGTGGGGCCGAACGGGGCGGGTAAGACGACCACGCTGTCGATCCTCGCCGGCCTGCTCCGCGCGACATCGGGGCAGGTCGTCGTCTGCGGCATCGATCAGGCGGAGGACTCGCTCGGAGCCAAGCGCCTGATGGGCGTGCTGCCCGATCGTCTGCGCACCTTCGACCGACTCACCGGCCGCCAGCTGCTGCACTACTATGGTCTGCTTCGCGGACTGGCCGCCGACGTGATCGACAAGCGCACCGCGGATCTCGCCCGTGCGTTCGATCTCGCCGATGCCCTGAACCGCGTCGTCTCCGACTACTCGGCGGGCATGACGAAGAAGATCATGCTCGCGGGTGCCATGATCCACTCGCCACGGGTGCTCGTGCTCGACGAGCCGTTCGAGGCCGTCGATCCTGTGTCCTCCGCGGTCATCCTCGACATCCTCCGCGCGTATGTCGCGCACGGAGGCACGGTCATCCTGTCCAGTCACGGCATGGACCTCGTCGAGCGGGTCTGCTCGCGCGTCGCGATCATCGTCGGCGGTGATGTGCTGGCAGAGGGGACGATCGATGAGGTGCGTGCGGGGTCGACCCTCGAAGCGCGCTTCGTCGAACTCTCCGGCGGCATCAGCGAGGTGGAGGGACTCGAGTGGTTGCACACGTTCTCCGACTGAGGCTGATGCTGATGCTCGGCGCTCTCCGGGGCGGACGAGTTGTGCGCACCCTGCTCGGGCTGGCCGCGGTGGCGATCGTGACGGTCGCCGTGTGCATCGCCGTACTGAGCCTCGCCGACGCGCCCCTCGCCGTCGCCCGAACCGTGATCGTTCTGGGCGGCACTGCGGTTCTGCTCGGGTTCCTGATCGGCCCGATCCTCACAGGGACGGTCGATCAGCTCGATGCGCGCAGGTTCGGCGTCTTCGGCGTGGACGAACGGCAGATGCCGTGGATCCTCGCGCTCGCCTCGCTGGTCAGCGTGCCCTCGTTCGCGCTGCTCGCCGTCGGCGTGTGCATCGTGATCCTCGTCGTGCAGTCGGGAGCTCCCTGGATCGCGGCCGTGCTCTTCGCGCTCCTCGGAGTGCTCGCGTCCGCTCTCGCGTCCCGCATCGGCATGTCGTTGAGCGCACTCCTTCTGCCCGAGCGTCGTTCGCGCGAGCTCACCGCGCTGTTCGCCCTCGCGGTCGTCGTCGTGGCCTTCCCGGTCGCCGTGTTCCTCGCCTCGTTGGAATGGGACGGCGCAGTGCCCCGTCCGGTGGTGATCGCGACGACCGTCGTCGGCTTCACGCCGTTCGCCGCGATCCCCGCCTTCCCGTTCGCGATCGCCGCCGGCGACACCGCAGGTGCGTGGATCAGCGGGATCGTCGCCGCGGCGACGGTGGTCGGCGCCTGGCTCACATGGTCATGGGTCGTCCGCCGGCTGCTCACGACCACCGAGCGACCGGCGGCATCTCGTGAACGGGCGGGCCTCGGCTGGTTCGCGCTGCTTCCCAGCAACGCTTTCGGTGCGATCGCCGCGCGGAGCCTGGTGTACTGGCTGCGCGATCGCCGCTACATCGTGAACATCATCGTCGTCCCCATCGCCGGGATTCTGACGGTCTTCCCGCTGCTCGTCGCGGGTGTGCCGCTGTACATCGCCGCGCTCGTGCCCGTTTCGGTCATGGCGCTGTTCTTCGGCTGGCTCCCGCACAACGATGTGGCGTACGACTCGACCGCACTGTGGACGCATGTCGCCAGCGGCGTGGGCGGTCTCCCTGATCGCCTGGGCCGCCTGGTCCCGATCGGGCTGGTGGCGATCCCCGTGCTCGCGATCGCCATACCCTTGACGCTCGCGCTCATCGAGAGCTGGTATCTGCTGCTTCCGATGATCGGGCTCGCCTCGAGTCTGTTCCTCTCTGGTCTCGGCCTGTCCAGCATCTCCTCCGTCGTCTCCCCGTACGCGGTGTCGCGGCCCGGTGACAGCCCGTTCCAGCAGCCTCAACGATCGGCATCGCGCGGCTCCTTCGGCCCGGCTGCCGCGTTCATCGGCACGCTGATCGTCAGCGCTCCCACGCTGTGGCTGTTCATCATGACGATCATCACCGACGGCGTCTACAACCCGCTGACCTTCTGGGTCGGCCTTGCCACAGGCGCCCTGGTCCTCGCGCTCGGCACGTTCGCTGGTGGCCGGATCTACGACCGCGGCGGCGCACGCCTGATGGAGTTCGTCGAGACCGCCTGAGTGCACGATCTGCGCCCCGCGCAGGCCTGAGGACGGTTAGACTCACCGCTATGAGTACTCCGCTGGACAGCCCCGATCAGGGCGGCGTGGCAACGCTTGATCGCGAACTGGAAGAACTTCTCAACGAAGAGAACCTCGAGCCGGGCGACCACGAGCGCTTCTCGCATTACGTGAAGAAGGACAAGATCCTCGAGTCGGCGATCTCCGGGAAGCCGGTGCGCGCCCTGTGCGGCAAGAAATGGACTCCGGGTCGCGATCCGGAGAAGTTCCCGATCTGCCCCACGTGCAAGGAGATCTACGAGTCGATGGTCAACTGACCGCGCTCGAGAGCCCTGCCTCGAACTACTCCGCGTCGACGAACACCGTCGGAATCGCGGGGTCGGACTTGCTCAGCGCGAGTGCACGCACCGGCATCTCCTCGCGCACGCGCATGTGATGCTCTCGAGCGGACGCCGTGCCCTCTGCCCCCTCGAAGCTCTCGTCGATGTCTCCGCGGTCGACGAGCATCACCTGCAGCGAACGGGAATCGGGGTGCTCGGCTCCGGTGCTGATGTCTTCGAAGCCATCGGAGACCACCACGGTCTCGGCCACCGCGACGCCGTCGCGCAGGGTGCGGAACGCCGCCTTGCGCCCGCCCTTGGAGGCCTTGTCGGTGGACGCCTTCGCGACCCCGACCCACGATCCGGACGGATCCTGGCGGGCCACGAGCTTGTAGACCATCCCGGCCGTCGGATATCCGGAACCGGTCACCACCGAGGTTCCGACGCCGTACGAATCGACGGGAGATGCGGCGAGGGCGGCTATCGCGTACTCGTCGAGATCGCTGGTCACCGTGATCCTGGTGCCGGTGGCGCCGAGCTCGTCGAGCTGCGTGCGCACCGCTGCCGCGACCGTCGGGAGGTCACCGGAATCCAGGCGCACGCCACCGAGCCCCGTTCCCGCGACGCGGATGGCGGTCTCGACCCCGGTGCGGATGTCGTAGGTGTCCACGAGCAGAGTGGTGTCGGTGCCGAGGCTCTCGATCTGCGCGCGGAAGGCGTCCTCCTCCGTATCGTGCAGGAGCGTCCATGAGTGCGCGGCAGTGCCCATGGTCGGAATGCCCCACTGCCGCCCCGCCTCGAGGTTGCTCGTCGAGCTGAAACCGGCGATGAACGCCGCGCGGGCAGCCGCGACAGCCGACCGCTCCGCGGCTCTGCGCGAGCCCATCTCGGCCAACGGGCGCTCGCCGGCGGCCATGCTCATCCTCGAGGCGGCCGTCGCGACGGCCGAGTCGTGGTTGAGCACGCTCAGCGCGAGCGTCTCCAGCACGACGGCATCCGCGAAGGTGCCCTCCACCGTGAGGATGGGGGAGCCGGGGAAGTACAGCTCTCCCTCGCGGTAGCCGTGCACCGACCCCGTGAAACGGTAGTCCTCCAGGTACTTCAGCGTCTCCGCATCCACCACGCCGCCGTCGTGCAGGAACCGCAGTTCATCCTCACCGAAGTGGAAGTCGCGCATGAGCGAGAGCAGGCGTCCGGTGCCGGCCACGACGCCGAAGCGTCGACCGCCGGAGAGCCGCCGCGAGAAGAGTTCGAAGACGCTCGGCCGCGCGGCTGTGCCGTCCCGCAGAGCTGCGCCGAGCATCGTGAGTTCGTATCGGTCTGTGAGCAGCGCCGTAGACGAGGTCATGCGCTCAGCTTAGTGAGCGCGGCGGGTAGGCGAGCGCGGCGGACACGGCGCCGCCCTGAGCGCGCAGTACGAGTCGAAGGGTAGGCTCGGTAGTCATGAATGACGCGCCGATCGGAATCTTCGACTCCGGTGTCGGCGGGCTCACGGTGGCTCGCGCGATCCGTGCCCAGCTGCCGCGGGAGTCGTTCGTGTACATCGGCGACACCGCCCATTCGCCTTACGGCCCGAAGCCCATCGCCGACGTGCGCCGCTATTCGCTCGAGGTGCTCGACACCCTTGTCGATCAGGGCGTGAAGATGCTCGTGATCGCGTGCAACACGGCATCCGCCGCGATGCTGCGCGACGCCAGGGAGCGTTACGACGTGCCGGTGATCGAAGTGATCGGGCCCGCGGTGCGCCGCGCGGTCTCGACGACGCGCAACAACCGCATCGGGGTCATCGGCACCGTGGGGACCATCGGATCGCGCGCCTACCAGGACATGCTCGAGGTCAATGAGCGGCTCTCCGTGTTCACGGCCGCGTGCCCCCGTTTCGTGGAGTTCGTGGAGGCCGGCATCACCGGCACCGCCGAGGTGCTCGCGGTTGCGGAGGAGTACCTCGCTCCGCTGCGTGACGCCGACGTCGACACTCTGGTGCTCGGATGCACGCACTATCCGTTCCTGCGCGGAGCGATCGGCTACGTCATGGGCGACGGCGTGAGCCTCGTCTCCAGCGACGACGAGACGGCCGGCGACGTGTACCGTCAGCTCGTGCGCGGCGATCTGCTCGCACCGCCGGATGCCGTCGCCAGCGCCGTGTACGAGGCCACCGGGGAGTCCACCGAGGAGTTCACCGCGCTCGCCAACCGTCTCATGGGCCGCGAGGTGCGCGACGTGCAGCACGTGCAGACCGGTGTGATCACGCTTCCCGACCTCTCCGAACTGGCTGAGGCCGGTATCTCCAACCCAGAAGGAACCTCATGACCGACATCGTCCGCGCCGACGGCCGTTCCACCGACCAGCTCCGCGAGATCACGATCGAGCGCGGCTGGAGCGCGAACGCCGAGGGCTCCGCGCTGATCAGCTTCGGCGGCACGAAGGTGCTGTGCACGGCATCCTTCACGAACGGGGTGCCGCGCTGGCTCACCGGCAAGGGCAAGGGGTGGGTGACCGCCGAATACGCGATGCTGCCGCGCGCGACGAACAGCCGCAACGATCGCGAGAGCGTCAAGGGCCGCATCGGAGGGCGCACCCATGAGATCTCCCGTCTCATCGGACGCGCGCTGCGCGCGGTCGTCGACACCAAGGCGCTCGGCGAGAACACGATCGTGATCGACTGCGACGTGCTGCAGGCCGACGGCGGCACCCGCACCGCTGCGATCACCGGGGCATACGTCGCTCTCGCCGACGCGATCGAGTGGGGACGCGAGAAGAAGTTCATCGGCAAGAACGCGAAGCCGCTGCTCGACTCCGTCTCGGCGATCTCGGTCGGGATCATCGACGGCACACCCATGCTCGATCTGCCATATGTCGAGGATGTGCGCGCTGAGACCGACATGAACATCGTCGTGACCGGTCGTGGACTGTTCGTCGAGGTGCAGGGCACGGCCGAGGGGGCGCCGTTCGACAAGCGCGAACTCGACGCTCTGCTCGAGCTCGGCCTCGCGGGCTGTGAGACGCTGAAAGGGCATCAGCTGAAGGCGCTGGCAGGCGAGTGACGATGAGGATCGTCCTCGCCACGCACAACCCGCACAAGGTCGCGGAGTTCCAGCAGATCCTCGCGATGACAAGGCCCGACCTGGAGGTCGTCGGCTACGACGGTCCTGAGCCGGTGGAGGACGGCGTGACGTTCGCCGAGAACGCCCTGCTCAAGGCTCGCGCCGCCGCTGCGCACACCGGCCTCGCGGCGATGGCCGATGATTCGGGCATCTGCGTCGATGTGCTCGGTGGGTCGCCCGGCATCTTCTCCGCGTACTGGGCAGGGCAGAAGAAGGACGCCGCGGCGAACCTCGAGCTGCTGCTCGATCAGCTCGCCGACATCGCCGATCCGCACCGTGCTGCGCAGTTCGTCTCGACCATCGCGCTCGTCATCCCCGACGGAGCCGAGCACACCGTCGCCGGTGTGTGGCCGGGACGTCTGGCACGTGAGGCATCGGGTTCGGGCGGCTTCGGCTACGACCCGATCTTCATCCCCGACGGGCAGGAGGCCCCAGAGCGGTCGGTCGGGGAGTTCTCCGACCAGGAGAAGCAGTCGCAGTCGCACAGGGCTCGTGCCTTCCAGGCACTCATCCCGCTGCTACAGACGCTCTGACCGCGACTGCCGCGCGCCTCGGCAACTGAGAATCGTTACCCTTCCCGACTAGGCGGATAGGCGCTCTCCTACGCTGTTCCGGCCGTAGCCTGGATGCATGCACGATCACGCACACGGGACAGGGATCCGCGGTTTCAGCAACCGCCGGTTGCTGACGATCTCGCTGTGCCTGACCGCGACGGTGATGCTGGTGCAGGTCGTCGGCGCGATCCTCACCGGCTCGCTCGCCCTGCTGGCCGACGCGGCCCACATGTTCACGGATGCCTCGGCACTCGTGGTCGCGCTGATCGCGACGGCTGTCGCTGCGCGTCCCGCGGATGACCGACGCACGTTCGGTTATCAGCGGGCCGAGGTGTTCGGCGCGCTGATCAACGCCATCATCCTCATCGTGCTCTCGGTGCTCGTCGGCATCGAAGGCGTGAAGCGTCTGCTGGAGCCGGCCGAGACCGAGGT
Organism: Microbacterium shaanxiense; assembly: GCF_054779995.1. Lineage (NCBI taxonomy): Bacteria > Bacillati > Actinomycetota > Actinomycetes > Micrococcales > Microbacteriaceae > Microbacterium > Microbacterium shaanxiense. The sequence goes on from NZ_BAAGXE010000006.1 coordinate 132,782, forward strand.
GGCCGGTCCGCTCATGCTCGTCGTCGCGGTGATCGGCCTGATCGCCAACGCGGTGGCGATGTGGCTGCTCAGCGCCGCGCAGAAGACGAGCATCAACGTGCGCGGCGCGTACCTCGAGGTTCTCGGCGACATGATCGGCTCGGCGGCCGTGATCGTCGCGGCGATCGTCATCGTCACGACCGGATGGATGCCGGCGGATGCGATCGCGTCGTTGCTGATCGCGGTCATGATCATCCCGCGCGCGATCGCGCTGCTGCGCGAGGTGTTCTCGGTTCTCGCCGAGTCGGCCCCGAAGAACACGCACGTCAGCGAGATCCGCGACCACCTGCTCGCCTTCGACGGTGTGCGCAGCGTGCACGATGTGCACGTGTGGCAGCTCACGCGCGGCGCACCCGTGTTCACTGCCCACGTCAAGGTCGATCCCGCGCTGCTCGCGACCGGACGCTCCGATCTGCTGCTCGAAGAGCTGCAGGGCTGCCTCACCGACCACTTCGATGTCGCGCACTCGACGTTCCAGATCGAATCCGCCGAAGCGGGGGAGTGCGAAGAGGCCCACGCCTGACGGGCGGATCAGGATTCGACGACGATCTCGTCCACGGACTTGTCCGGACGAAGCCCGCGCCAGCGGGCATGACGGAGGATGCCGTCCGGCGTCCAGTTCGCGAACTCGACCTCGCCGACCAGAATCGGGCGCACCCACAGCGCATCGCGCGCGTCCGGAGCCGGAACACCGGTGATCTCGGCGCTCTTCGTGCGAAGCGGCTCCAGCTGGGCTGCGAGATCACCGAGCATCCGCTCCGTGAAGCCGCTGCCGACCCGTCCGACGTACCGCAGGGCTCTTGCCTCGGCATCCGGGATCCCGAGCAGCAGCGAGCCGATGCGGCCTTCGCGGTCGCCCTTACCCGGTCGGATGCCGGCGATCGCGACCTCCTGTGTGCGGGTGTGCTTGATCTTCAGCCACGAACCGGACCGGATGCCTGGTCGGTATGTGGATCCGGAGTCCTTCGCCACGACCCCCTCGAGATCGAATGCCGCGCTGGTCTCCAGCGCCGCATCCAGGTCGTCGAAGACCGGTGGCACGAGGATCGGCGCATCCATGCCGTCCACGAGCGTCTCCAGCAGGGCGCGCCGATCGCGCAGCGGCAGGCCGGTGAGGTCATGACCGTCGAGCCGGAGAAGGTCGAACGCGTGGTACCGGACGGGTGTGCGGACCACTTCTCGCTCGATCTCGCGCGCCTTCGTCAGATGCATGCGGCTCTGCAGTCTGCTGAAGCTCGGGCGGCCGGAGGCGTCGAGAGCGACGATCTCGCCGTCGATGACGGCATCCTCGACGGCGAGGTGGGGAGCGCCGTCAGCGGTGAGCTCGGGATATCGCGCCGTGATGTCGGTGCCGCTGCGCGCGTGCAGGCTCATCCGCCCTTCCGCCCAGGTGCCGATGGCACGGATGCCGTCCCATTTGATCTCGATCCATGGATCGCGCAACGAACGGACCAGCCCGACCGTCCCCGACTCGGCGAGCATCGGGCGCGGGGGAGTCCCGACGGGGGTCGTGTCGGACGGTGCATCGTCGACGGAAGGCGCACGGCGGCGTTTCGACGCGGCGGGGCGGCGCGCAGCATCCTTCTGCTCCTTCATGCGATGCAGCAGCCAGGACGACTTCTCGCCCGACCCGTCGGTGCGGATCAGGGCGAGTCGCGCACGGCCGAGCGGACCCGCACCGGTGAACGTGCCGATCACCTCGTCGTCGCGCCATTTCTCCAGCTCGACGGTGCCGGTGTCCCATACCGTCATCGTCCCCGCACCGTATTCGCCCTTCGGGATCTCGCCGTGGAAGGTCAAGTACTCGAGCGGATGCGGCTCCGTCATCACGGCGAGGTGGTTGCCTTCCGGCGTCTCGGGGACGCCCTTCGGCACCGCCCAGCTGACCAGGACCCCCTCGCGTTCGATGCGCAGGTCGAAATGCGTGCGCCTGGCGTGATGCTCCTGGATCACGAAGCGGGGGAGCCTGCCGGCATCCGGTGCCGGAGGCGCCTGCGGCATGGGCTCCGGAGTCTTCTTCGCGTCGCGCTTCTCACGATACGGCTCGAGAAGATCTGAACTCGCTGCCGCGACCAGGCTCGCGAGAGGGTCGATCCCCTCGCGGACACGCTCCATGACCTCGTCGAATCGCAACTGGCGCAGGTCGGGGTCATCGAGTTCGTCCCAGGTGCGGGGAGCCGCCACCGTCGGATGCGCGCGCCCGCGCAGTGAATACGGGGAGATGGTCGTCTTCTTGCCGTTGTTCTGGCTCCAGTCGAGGAACACCCTGCCACCGCGGACCGCTTTCGACATGGTGCTGGTGGCGATGTCGGGGTGGTCGGCCTCGATGGCGCGGGCGAGTTCGCGGGCGATCGCGGAGGCCTGGTCGCTCGTCTGCGTGCCGTCCAGATGACTGTAGAGGTGGATGCCCTTGCTGCCGCTCGTCACGGGTAGCGGCTCCAGGCCGATGTCGCGCAGGATGTCTCTGGCGAGCCCGGCGACATGCGCGCACAGCGGAAGGTCGGCACCGGGGCCGGGGTCGAGGTCCAGCACGAGACGATCGGGATTGCGTCGTTCGCCCGATGCGCTGAACCGCCACTGCGGAACATGCAGCTCGATGCTCGCGACCTGGGCCAGCCACACCAGCGTGGGCAGGTCATCCGCGATCGGATACTCCTTCGGGCCGCCGGAGTGCTCGATCGGCATCCGGTGCACCCAGCTCGGCGCCCCGGCATCCAACTGCTTCGCGAAGAACGCATCCGCCGGGGCATCCGCGGTTCCGACGCCCTCCACCCAGCGCTTTCTCGTGATCGGCCGCCCGGCCAGGAGCGGAAGCATCCGAGGGGCGACCGCGGTGTAGTAGGCGATCATCTCGCCCTTGGTGGTCCCCGTCTCCGGGTAGAGCACTTTGTCGAGGTTGGTCAGGCGCACACGACGTCCGTCGACTTCGACGACCTGCCAGCCTGTTGCCATGACGAAAGAGTAACCGCAACCCTCTGGCATTCGACTGCTCCCGCGGTGTGTACTGGTCTCATGAGGTCGATCTGGAAGGGAGCCCTGACGTTCGGGCTCGTGAATGTGCCGGTGAAGGTGTACTCCGCCACCGAGGATCACGATGTCTCCCTGCACCAGGTGCACGATGAGGACGGCGGGCGCATCCGCTACAAGCGCACGTGCGAGGTGTGCGGCGAGGTCGTCGCCTACCAGAACATCGACAGGGCCTACGAGGACGACGGCCAGATGGTCGTCCTCACCAAGGAGGACCTCGACGCGCTGCCGGCCGAGCGCAGCCGTGAGATCGATGTGGTCGAGTTCGTTCCGAGCGAGCAGGTCGATCTGCTGACGCTCGACAAGGCGTACTACCTGGAACCGGATTCCAAGTCGCCCAAGGCGTACGTGCTGCTGCGAAAGACCCTCGAGCAGACCGACAGAACGGCGATCGTGCGTTTCACGCTCCGTCAGAAGACGCGGCTCGCCGCACTGCGGGTGCGCGGGGATGTGCTCGTGCTGCAGACGCTGCTGTGGGCCGACGAGGTGCGCGCGGCCGAGTTCGCGTCACTCGACGAGGACGTGAAGATCTCGAAGAAGGAGCTCGAGCTCTCATCGAGTCTCGTCGACAGCTACTCCAGTGACTTCGATCCCGAGTCGTTCGTCGACGAGTATCAGAAGGAGCTTCGCACCCTGATCGACGCGAAGATCGAGGCGGGCGAGACGTTCGACGTCAAGGAGACCTTCGCCGAGGAGGGCGAGGACGAGAAGGGCGGTGAGGTCATCGACCTCATGGAGGCTCTCAAGGCGAGTGTCGAGCGCTCGCGGGCGAAGAAGAAGGATGCCGGGTGAGCGCCGTTCGCTGAGAGTCAGTGCTTGCCGTCGCCGTCCAGGTCGGGAGCGCGGTCGAAGACCTCAGGGTCGAGCGTGAGGTGCTCGGCCTCAGCCGCGTCGACCGTCGCGTCGCCGCCGGCGGCGAGTTCCTTCTTGACCTTGTAGCGCTCCGAGAAGTAGTGCCACAGCGTGATCACCGCAGTGCCGCCGACGGCGACGAGCAGGATGATGTCGATGTACTCGGTGACGAGGTGCGCGATCCACGGGATGTAGGCGATGAGGTAGCCGAGCATCGTCAGACCGAAGCCCCACAGGAGGGCGCCGATGAGGTTGTAGAGGCTGTATTTGCGCCACGGCATATGCCCCACGCCCGCTGCGACGGGTGCGAAGGTGCGCACGATCGGCACGAATCGGGCGAGGATCACGGTCAGTCCGCCGTACCGCTCGAAGAACGCATTCGTCCGCTCGACGTTCTTGCGGCTGAAGAGTCCGGACTCCTTGCGCTCGAACACGGCGGGGCCGCCCTTGTGGCCGATGAGATACCCGACCTCACCGCCGACGAACGCGGCGAGGGCGATCAGCAGCGCGACGAACCAGATGTTCAGACCGAACACGTTGTTCGTGTGGGTGAGAAGCCCGGCGATCACGAGCAGGGTGTCGCCCGGAAGCAGGAACCCGACCAGAAGACCGGTCTCCGCGAACACGATGAAGCAGACCACCAGCAGTGCCCATGGTCCGGCCGCGCCGATGATGAGCTCAGGGTCGAGCCAGGGGATGAGGGCGATCTGATGCATGGTGTCCCATCGAGCAGGTCGTGCGGCGGTCAATCGATACGTGCTGTGCGGAAGGTGGGACTTGAACCCACACGCCCTGAGGCACAGGAACCTAAATCCTGCGTGTCTACCAATTTCACCACTCCCGCGCTGTGCTTTCAGTCTAGGGGCGCAGTTCGGTGCGGAAAAGGCGGGTGAACCCTCGCATCGGATGAGGGGAACCCCGAAAGGGCATCGCCGGAAATGATTGACACATTCAACAATTGATGCTGGAATCTGCTTAACCCGAAATTCGGCCCTGGTTCAGCGATGAGCAATAGGCCACAGTTTCTAGATCGACAGTACATAGAAGTGCCGTATGACGGATTCGGATCCGCCGTGACCGACGACAGAAAGAGCCCGATGATGCGCAAGACCCCCTACCTCGCGTCCTTGGCGATCCTCAGCCTCGCCTTGGCCGGCTGCGGCGGAAGCCCCAACGCTCGCCCGGCCGATGACACGGCCGAGACGCCGACCGAACTGGTCTTCGCCGTCGTTCCCACAGATGACAGCAAGGCACTCGAGGCGTCGTTCGAGCCTCTGGTGGCCGCGATCGAGGAGGGCACCGGCATCACCACCCGCATCGAGGCGGTCAGCAGCAACGCCGGCGTCATCGAGGCGCAGGCCGCCGAACGCGTCGACATCGCCGTGTACGGCGCATTCTCGTACTACCTGGCCAAGGACGTCGCCGACGTCACTCCGGTCGCGATGGATCAGCTCACCCCGGAACCGGGCTCGGGGGCCGTGAACTCAGTCGGGGTCGTCGCCGCGGGGTCGGACATCACCTCGATCGAGGATGTCGCCGGCCGCACCGTGTGCTTCACGGATCCGGCATCGACGACCGGCTACCTCGCGGCAGCGGCGGGACTGCTCGATGCGGGTATCGACCCCGAAACAGACATCACGCCCGTGTTCGCGGGCAAGCACGATGTGGCGGTCACGCAGATGCTCGCCGGCGACTGCGAGGTCGCCTTCGTGGCCAGCACCTTCATCACCGACATCCTGCCCGCGCGGGGCCTGATCGCTGAAGGGGACACCGAGACGGTGTGGACGTCACCGGACATCCCCGGCACGCCGCTGGTCGTCGGAGACTGGCTGAGCGCGGACCTGAAGCAGAAGATCGTCGACGCGGTCCTCGAGCACGACGCGGTCACGGCAGCCGAGGCCGGTCTGTGCGACGACGCCCAGCGCGAGGCTCCCGCACCGTGGGGCGACGAGTACGTCGGCGCCATGGCGTGCGAGTGGGGCGGCACCGGTGCGTTCGCGTTCGAACCGGCGACCGACGGGGATTACGACACCATTCGCGACATCTGCGAATCCACTCAGGCAGAAGTCTGCCGCCAGGACTGACCGAAGGTGCAAGCGAGCATGCTCACGATTGAATCCGAGAAGCAGATGACGACAACAGACACCGCCGCCCGCAGCCTGGTCATACGCGACCTCGACAAGAGCTTCGGCGCCAAGTCGGTGCTGCGGGGCATCGATCTGGAGGTCTCGCCTGGGCAGTTCGTCGCCCTGGTGGGTCCGTCGGGGGCCGGCAAGTCGACGCTGCTGCGCCTGATCAACGGCAGTCATCGACCGACGGGCGGATCCGTTGAGGTGCTCGGGATCGACCCGGCGACGTGCAGTCGCCGTGAGTTGCAGCGACTTCGCGCCCGCGTCGGCTTCGTCTTCCAGCAGTTCGGTCTCGTCGGGCGCCTCTCGGCGGTCGAGAACGTGCTGATGGGTTCACTGGGGGCGCTGCGGATGCCGCGCTACGGAGTGGCGAGCTATCCACGGGCGCTGCGCGAGCGCGCGACCGTGCAGCTCGAGCGCGTCGGACTCGTCGATCAGCGCTTCCAACGCTGCGACACGCTCTCTGGGGGCCAGCAGCAGCGCGTGGCGATCGCTCGCAGCCTGCTGCAGGACGCGGAGATCGTCCTCGCAGACGAGCCGGTCGCCTCGCTCGATCCGACCGCGAGCGTGTCGGTGCTGGCCATGTTGCGCAGGCTCAGTGCCGAGGACGGGTTCACCGTGATCTGCTCGCTCCACCAGGTCGACCTCGCTCTGCAGGTGAGTGATCGCATCGTCGCCGTGCGCGACGGCGGGATCGTCCTCGACGCCGCGACGAGCGACACGACCGAGGACCAGCTCAGGGCGGTCTATCGCACCGCCGAGGCATCCGGCGCATGACGCAGACACTCGAAGATCCTCCCCGCGTCGGACGGCGGGCGGGCGACGACACGCGCCCGGTCCGGCGTGCGACCACGTGGGCGATCCCGCTCGCCTATCTCGCAGTCACCGCGTTCGGTGTGTGGTGGATCGACATCCGCCCGGAGGCGCTCGCCGCCGGCTTCGGCGACATCGCCCGGCTGCTCGAACGGATGCTGCCACCAGCGACCGGCAGCGTTCCCAGCCTGCTCTCCAGTGCGCTCGAGACGCTGTGGATCGCGATCGCGGGCACCGGCATCGCCGCGCTGCTGTCCGTTTTCCTCGCGGCCGCCGCGGCGAGCACGTTCACCGGTCCGCGCGTCGTGCGATGGATCGCACAGCTCATCATCGTCGTGACGCGCGCTGTGCCCTCTCTCGTGTTCGCGCTCATCTTCGTGAGGATCTTCGGGCTCGGACCGCTCGCCGGCGGCATGGCCATCGCAGTGCACTCGGTCGGGATGATCGGCAAGATGATGGCCGATGTGTTCGAGGAGCAGGATCCGTCGCCGAAGGACGCCGTCGCCGCCGTGGGGGCGGGACGACTTCAGAACTTCGTCGCGACGACCTTCAGCCGCGCGCTGCCGGCGATGACGTCGCTCGTGCTGTACCGACTGGACATCAACATCCGCGCGTCCGCTGTGCTCGGCGTCGTGGGTGCCGGCGGCATAGGTGTCGCGCTGCAGACCGCCATCGGATCCTTGAACTATCCCCGCGCGGCAGGCATCATCCTCGTCATCATCGGGATGCTGCTCGTGCTCGAGGTCGTGTCGTACGCCGTTCAACGCGCGGTGGCCGAGCATGCCGACACCGGCACGGCGACCGAGCTCTACGGACGCAGAACCGATCCGGTCGTCACCGGTTGGAGCCGCGGGCGAACACTGCGCACCGCCGGTGCGTTCGTCGCCGTCGCGCTGTTCGCGTTCTCGCTCATGCAGCTGGGCTTCAATCCCGCGCGACTCGAGCGAGCGGGGGAGAACGCTCTCGCGCTGCTCTCCGGGTTCGTGCCGCCCATCATTACGATGGACGTCCTCGGCGGCGTGTTCGAGAGCGTCATCATGGCCCTCACCGCCACCACCTTCGGGGTGGTGCTCGGCCTCGTCATCGCAGTGCTCTCGACGAACCTGGTCATCCGGTTCGCGCCGCTGTCGCTGCTTCTGCGGGGAATCATCGTGCTCGTTCGAGGCGTTCCCGACATCATCTATGCGCTCGTGTTCGTGGCAGCGCTGGGGCTGGGGCCGTTCGCAGGGTTCCTCGCCCTGGCGATCTCGTGCACGGCCCTTGCCGCCAAGTTCTTCACGGACGCGCTGCAGAAGGTCGATCCGGCGCCGCTTCGCGCGCTCGAGGCCACCGGGGCGAATCGGCTGCAGGTGTTCGTCAGCGGCGTGTGGCCGCAGTTCGTGCCGAGCTTCATCGGGAACAGCCTGTTCACGTCCGACCTCGCGCTGCGCGAGTCCGCAGTGCTGGGCATCGTCGGGGCCGGCGGTATCGGCTTCCTCCTCGACGAATCGGTCGCCTCCCTGGACTATCAGAAGACGGCGGGCATCCTCATCTGCCTGGTGGCTGTGGTCGTGGCGCTCGAGTCCGTCGCGCGCTGGGCGCGGAAGAAGGTGATCTGACGTGGCGACATGTCCATTCGGGTACGGTTCCGACGACACCGTCGCCGCGAAGCCGGATGCTCGAACGCGCGAGGAGCGCGGCTCGGAGTGGGCGCCGGCTCTGGAGGAGGAGTTCGGCAGCGCGCACGCCGACTATGCGGCGCTGCGCGCCGGCAACGCGTTCCCGTGGAGTGAGGAGTTCGGAGGGTTCTGGGCTGCCACCACGTACGACGACGTCGTGCGCATCGCCCAGGACGACGAGCTGTTCATCACGTCAGTGCAGAACGTCGTGCCTCACGTCCCGCGGAGCTCGCGGCGCCCCCCGCTGCACTTCGACCCGCCGGAGCACACCGCGTATCGGGATGCGATCGATCCGGTGCTGCGCCGCAGCGTCGTGAGAGCGCACGAGGCGGCGTTCCGCACGAGCGCAGAGGATCTCGTCGCGAAGATGCTGCGCAGCGGCGCCCCCGATGCGGTCAGCGACTTCGCGGCGCCGTACGTCATGGACTGCTTCGCCGCGTTCCTGAGTGTCCCCGCACCACTGACGCGACGCATCCGCGAGGTGGGCGTGCGCTACTCCTTCGCGATCCAGGACATGGATGACGCCGTCATCGCGGAATGCAGCGCGCAGCTCTACGAGATCGCCGAAGGCGTCTACGAGGACCGGCTGTCACAGCATCCGGATCCTGACCTAGATCTCGTCGCGAGCCTCGACGCGGCCGCGCAGGATCCGGCGAACCACATCACGAGAAAGACCGCCGTCGCCACGGTGAGGCAGATGATCGTCGCGGGGATGGGGGCACCGCAGGCGGCACTCGGCAGCTGCCTTGTGCACCTCGCGCAGGATCAGGACCTGCAGCGGCATCTACGGCGGCACCCCGACGACCTTCCTGCCGCCATAGAGGAGTTCCTGCGTCTGCACGCCCCGTACCGGGTGTTCGCGCGCACCGCGGTGCGCGACACGACTTTACGCGGGCGCCTCGTGCGCGAGGGGGAGCCGATCGCGTTGCTGTTCCCGTCGGCGAACAGGGACGCGGAGGTGTTCGACGCTCCGGACGACTTCATCCTCCGCCGCCCTGGCAACTCCCATCTCGCGTTCGGCCGTGGCGCCCACAGATGTCCGGCGGCGACCATGGGGCGACTGGAACTCCTCGTGGCGCTGCAGACGATCCTCGAGCGCACCGAAGGATTCGAGCTCGCCGGTGAGGTGACGATGATGAACTGGCTCGAATACGGACCGCGTTGCGCACCGCTGACGCTGCACCCGACCCGCTGAACCGGTGCGGAGTGGACACGTGACAGAATCGCCCCATGCCGTCGCCTTCCGAGACAGTTCTGCCGCGCTCTCAGCGCGGTGCGCACTCTCAGCAGCTGCTGTCGGTGCTGCTCGGCGACTACTGGTTCGCGCAGGCCGAATCTCTGCCTTCGGCAGCGCTCGTGGACCTTCTCGGGCTCTTCGATGTGAGTGCGGCCGGTGCGAGGGGCGCGATCCAGAGACTCGCCCAGCGGGGATTCCTCGTGGGCGCCAGGTCCGGACGTCACACGGAGTACGCCGTGGCGCCCATGACGCGCGAGATCATCGACTCGCATGTGCGCGTGCTCTTCTTGAGCCACCGCATACCGGAGTGGGATGGAACCTGGACGGTCGTGGCGTACTCCGTACCGGAGGACGCCGCTGGGACGCGACGTGCGCTGCGCGATCGGCTCCGGCTCTTGCGTTTCGCCCCGCTGTACGACGCCCTGTGGCTTCGACCGGGAGACGCGTCCGAATCGATCGCCGGAATGCTCTCGAGCATGCCTGTCGAGCTCGGCCCCGAGCAGTTGACGGTGTTCACCGCCGCACGTCTTCCCCGGGGGACCGATCGGGAGGCGATCGTGGGAGCGTTCCAGCTCCAGGAGCGCGCCGCCGGTTATCAGCGGTTCCTCGATCGCTGGGCGCCCGTCGCCCGACGCCTCGAGAGCGATGGTCCGACGGTTGTGCTGGATGCGATGTCGGACTCTGCGGAGCGTCCGGCCGACGAGGCCCTCCGTATCCGGACGTCGATCATGGCGGATTGGCGGATGCTGCGTCGCAGCGACCCGCAGCTGCCTGACGAGCTGCTCGGAGCGGACTATCCGCTGCATCCCGCCGTCGCGGTGTGCGCAACCGTTTACGACGCACTCGGCCCCGCGGCCGAGTCGGCAGTCCGGCGCATCCTTCGGCCGTACCGTGACGATCTCGCCGGACACGTCACCCACCACACTTTCGCAGCAGCGACGTCGCTGCTGACAGAGGGCTGAACCCTCATCACCTCGGGCGCTCGCACGCCCGGCAAAGGACATCACCATGCCTTCAACGTTCTTCCCGCGCGCGGCCGCCTGCCTGATCGCCGTCGGCGCGCTCGTCCTCACGCCCCTCACCGCTGGGGCCACGTCGACCTCGAGCGCGATTCCTGCCTCGTCCACCGCCGGCTCGGAGCAGCACGGCGAGACCCGCGGCAGCCTGGCCAGCGGCAGCCGGTACGTGCTGCTGACGCCCGCGGATTGGAACGGCACGCTGCTCGTCTGGAGCCCCGGTTACTCGGGCAGCGCCGGAGGCGAGGCCGTCGCCGGACCGGATGCCGACGTCATCACCTGGCTGCTCGACGAGGGGTACGCACTCGCCGGCTCGAAGCCTTCGACCTCCGGATGGAGCGTGCAGGACCTGCTCGTCGACCAGCCGCAGCTCGCCGACGTCGCCGGCGCCTCGCTGGGCGAACCCGAACACGTGGTCGCGTGGGGGTCGTCGATGGGTGGGCTCACCTCGGTCGCGCTGCTCGAGAACCATCCCTCGGTCTTCGACGCGGCATTGCCGCTGTGCGGGTCGGTCGCCGGCACGATCCCGATGCTCAATCAGGCGCTGGACGGCGCGTTCGCGCTGCGGATGTTGCTGGCGCCGTACGACGATCGCCTGGAACTCGTGGACGTGCAGGACGAGCCGCAGCGGCAGGCGGCCTTCCGCGAGGTGCTGGACGAGGCTCAGAAGACCCCGCAGGGGCGCGCCCGCATCGCGTTGGCCGCGAGTCTCGCTCAGATACCGCCGTGGACTCAGCAGGGCACCGTCGAGCCGGGACGCGCAGACATCGCGACGCAGCAGGAGCAGCTGTACCGCGCGTTCATGTTCGGCGTGATCTCTCCGCGAGAACCGCTGGAGGCCCGCGCCGGGGGCAACTTCTCCTGGAACACCGGAGTCGACTATTCGAAGTCCCTGAACGGATCAGACAATGCGCAGCTCGTTCGCGCGCTGTACGCCGAAGCCGGTCTCGACCTGAGAGAGGACCTGGATCTCCTCGAGAGTGCGGATCGCATCTCTGCCGATACGGCAGCCGTCGAGTACATGCAGCGCAATGCGACGCCGACCGGCCAGATCTCGGGGCCGGTCCTGACGCTGCATGAGACCGGAGACACCGCGCCGACCGTCGCCCAGGCGCAGACGTACGCCGAACGAGTCCGTCACGCCGGCGCCAACGCGCAGCTCCGGCAGGTGTTCGTCGATCGTCCGGGGCACTGCGCCTACTCGGATGCCGAGCTCGCCGCCGTCGTCGGCGCGTTGCAGGACAGGCTCGACACCGGCCGTTGGGCGAACGTCGCCATGACGACTGCTCTGAACGCCCGTGCAGATCAGGTCGCGGCTGAGAGCGACCTCGATCGGGGGACGGGGACGTTCGCGCAGTTCCGTCCCGACTCGATGCTCCGGCCGGAGCGCGAGGCTGGGTGAACCTCGCCGCCGTCGTCGGCGGGATACGGTTCTGAGCAGTCCCTTGTGGATAACTTCCGAGGTCGGGCGTCGATTCTTGCGAGGATGCCCGTGTGAGCCAGAGCACCCTCGTCGTCGCCGAGCGCGTGCGCCGGCGTCTGCGTGCGGAGCGCACCGATCCCTCGCTCGCGCCGGAAGAGGCGCGACGCGTCGCGCAGGCGGAGGTCCGCAGGCACAACGACCTCGCGCTGTCGCGTGGCGAAGAGACGATCGACGACGAGATCGCCTGCGTACGCGACGTGCTCGCCTCGGTCAGCGGTTTCGGGCCCCTTCAGCCGCTCCTCGATGATCCCGACATCGAGGAGATCTGGTTGAACGGGCCCGACCGCGTCTTCGTCGCGCGCGAGGGCGTCTCGGAGCGGATCGGGCTGCGTCTGACCGACGCGATGATCCGTGACCTCGTGGAGCGGATGCTGCAGGCGACCGGCCGCCGCGTCGACATCAGCCAACCGTTCGTCGATGCCTCGCTGCCGGACGGTTCCCGACTGCACGTCGCCATCGCGGATGTCGTCCGCGGCTCCTGGGCTGTGAACATCAGGAAGTTCCTGCCCCGGTATCGCACGCTCGATGCGCTGGTCGAGCTGGGAATGCTGCCGGCGGAGGTCGCCGACATGCTGCGCACGGCGATGCGCGACGGGCTCAGCGTGATCGTCTCGGGCGCGACCCACGCGGGCAAGACCACCCTCCTCGGCGCTCTGCTCGCCTCGTGCGCGGACAACCAGCGCATCATCACAGTGGAGGAGACCTTCGAACTGGCCGTGCAGGGTCCCGATCTCGTCGCGCTGCAGGGGCGTCAGGCGAGTCTGGAGGGCAGTGGCGAGATCACGTTGCGCCGTCTCGTGAAGGAGGCCCTGCGCATGCGGCCCGATCGCCTCGTCGTCGGCGAGGTCCGCGACGCGGAGGCGCTCGATCTCGTGCTCGCGCTGAACACCGGGGTACCGGGTGCGGGCACCGTGCACGCGAACTCGGCGGTCGAGGCGCTCGAGAAGTTGACGATCCTGCCCCTGCTCGCCGGCCGCAACATCGATCGCTCCTTCATCGCACCGGCACTCGCAGCCTCGGTCTCGATGGTCGTGCACTGCACGCGTGACGCCGCGGGCGCCCGGCGCGTCACCGAGGTGATCGCGCCGACCGGAGAGGTCGTGGAGGGGCGCATCATCACGCGAACCATCTACCGGGCGGAGCCACCGGTATGACGCTGCTCATCGGCGCGATCCTCGCGGCCGGACTCCTGCTGTGCGCATCGCCATGGCTGTGGCCGCGACGCGACAAGGAGCAGCGGGAGACGAGCAGCCGCGGGCGGCTCGTCCGTCTGATGGATGAAGCAGGGTACGCCTCCGTGCCGCAGCGCACCGCCGTGGTCGTCATCATCGCCGTCGCGGCGGCTGCGGCCGCGGCCACGTGGCTGGTCACCGGCATCCCGACGCTGGCGGTGCTGGCAGCCATCGGGGGAGCGGCCGCTCCGATAGCGTTCCTGCGGGCGCGTCGACTGCGGCTGCTCAAGGCGCGGAGACAGCTCTGGCCGGACGTCTGCGATCTCCTGATCGCCTCGATCCGCGTCGGGCTGTCATTGCCGGATGCGGTCGCCTCCCTGGCGGAGTCGGCGCCTGCGATGGTGCGTCCGGCGTTCGTCGTGTTCGCGAGGGATCTGCACTCGACCGGACGCTTCGAGACCAGCATCGAGAGGCTGAAGAGCTCGCTGGCCGATCCCATCGCCGATCGGATCATCGAGACTCTGAAGATGGCGCGCCAGGTGGGCGGGACCGAGCTCACCGGCGTGCTGCGTTCATTGTCATCGTCCGTGCGCGCGGACGCCGCGCTGCGCGGCGAGGTCGAAGCGCGGCAGTCCTGGATCCGCGGTGCGGCGGTCCTCGGCGTGATCGCACCGTGGGTCATCCTCGGGCTCCTGGCCCTGCGACCGGAGGGCGCGCAGGCGTACACGAGCCCAGAGGGAGTGCTCGTGATCATCGCCGGTGCGGCCGTGTCTGTCGTGGCATTCCGCATCATGGTGCGCATCGGCCGTCTTCCAGAGCCCAGACGGTGGTTCGCATGAGCGGTGTCACGGATGCCGCCATGGCGCTCCTCCTCGGCGGACTGCTTGCGGCGGGGATGCTGTGCATCCTCGCCGCCGCCCCGCGCTGGGGTGCCGCGTCCCTGACGGTCCGCATCGCTCCCTACGTGCGGGATGCCGTCGACGATGCAGCGCTGCCGACCGGCATCCTTCCCCGAGCGGGAGTCCTTCCCCTCCACGGCGGAAACGGCTGGGAGCGCCTCAAGCGCATGTTCGCGCGCGGCCTCGGCGGCAGTGACGCACTGGCGCTCCGCCTCGCACAGGCGGGCACCGACGACACGCCCGCGTCCTTCCGCGCCCGCCAACTCGGGTGGGCGGTCACCGGATTCGGCGCCGGATGCGTGCTCGTCGTGATCCTCGCGCTGACCGGACGGATGACGCCGCCCGCCGCAGTGCTGCCGGTGCTGGTCGGTGCCGCGGGTGCGGTGGCCGTCGATCTGATGCTCAACGCGAGAGTCAAGGCGCGGCTGTCGCGGCTCAGCGACGAGCTGCCGACCACGTTGGAGTTCCTCGCGCTCTGCCTGTCGGCGGGCGAGGGGTTCCTGGACGCGCTGCGCCGCGTCGCCTCGATAGGTTCGGGCGAGCTCACCCACGAGCTTCGACAGGTGGTGCTCGCCGTCGGCACGGGGTCGCCGCTGGCGGATGCCCTCTCTGAGATGTCCGCACGGCTGCGGCTGCCTGGGTTGTCGCGAGCGGTCGATCAGGTGATCGCGGCGCTCGAGCACGGGGCACCGCTGGCCGGCGTGCTGCATTCGCAGGCGGCGGATGCCCGGGAGGACGCCAAGCGGGTGCTCATCGAACAGGCCGGCCGGCGCGAGATCTACATGATGCTGCCACTGGTGTTCCTGATCCTCCCGCTGAGCGTGCTGTTCGCAGTGTTCCCCGGACTGTTCATCCTGCGACTCGGACTCGGCTGAGACGACGACCTGAACCACCCCATCCATGAGAGGACAGATGATGAGAGCAATCCAAGGCTGGTGGGCAGCGCTCACCGCCGACACCAGGGCGCTCGCCGAAGACGAATCCGGCGACGTGCCCGGCTGGGTTCTGGTGACGTTGATGACGGCCGGGCTCGTCGTGCTCATCTGGGCGGTGGCCGGCCCGGCTCTGACCGGACTGTTCGAGCAGGCGATCTCGCGAGTGTCCGGGCTCTGACGTGCGCTGGCGCGAGGCGGCGACGGACGACCGCGGGTCGAGCCCGGTCGAGTTCGTGCTCGTCGGCTCGCTGCTCACCGTCCTCACCCTCGCCGTGCTGCAACTGGGCTTCGCGGTGTATGTGCGCAACGTCGTGCACGATGCGGCCGTGGAGGGAGCGCACTACGCGGCCCTCGCCGACACCGCGCTGGAGGAGGGCGCCGACCGCACACGCATGTCGATCACCAGAGCGGTCGGTGCGGCCTACGCCGAGGACGTCGCCGTCGCGGAGAGCGACCGGCTCGGACACCCGACGGCGGTCGTGACGGTGCGCACCACGTTGCCCATCATCGGTCTGCTCGGCATCCCGTACGCAATGGAGGTGAACGCGGATGCCCCGCTGGAGACTCTGGGCGAAGAATGACGACGGATCAGCGGCGCTGGAGTTCATCACGGTCGGCGTCATCCTGCTCGTCCCGCTCGCATACCTCGTGATCACGCTCGGCGCCGTGCAGGAGAGCCTTCTCGGCGTCGAGGCCGCCGCACGGCACACAGCGCGGGTGATCGGCCAGGCGGATGACGTCGACTCCGCAGCGGCGAACAGCGACGCCGTGCTCGCGAGCGTGCTGGAGGAATACGGGATCGACCAGGGGAGCGTCGACGTGTCGATGACCTGCACCCCGGCAGTCACGGCGTGTCCATCGGCCGGTGCGACGGTCATCGTCACCGTCACCACCCGCGTCTCGCTGCCGTTCGTGCCGCCGATCTTCGGGCTGGACAGGGCGGCGAGCATCCCGCTCGAGGCCGCCGCCGCGCAGAAGGTCTCGCGTCTGTGGGGCACGGGATGATGCGCCGTCCCTCTCTCTCGAGGCTCGCGACAGAGGCGGAGGAGCGGGATGCCGAGGACGGCAGCGTCCTGCCGCTCCTGCTGGGATACGTCGTGCTCGCGGTCGCCGTGATCTTCGTCTGCACCTGCGCGACCGACCTGTACATCGCGCAGAAGCGACTCGATTCCCTCGCGGATGCCGCGGCGCTCGCCGGCGCGGACGGCTTCACCCTCGTGGTCGACGGCGAATCGGTACGGGCGGAGCTGACGGACGCCGGAGTGCACGAGCAGGCGGTCGCGATCGTGGGTGCCGTGACGACCGATGCGGCTCTCGTGTCGGCATCCGCCCCCGACGGTGTGACAGCCCGCGTCACGGTCGCAGCTGCCTGGCATCCACCGCTGCTCTCGCCGTTCGTTCCTGGCGGTGTGCCGCTGGAAGCCACGGCGACGAGCCGTACGGCGTTGCGCTGAGACGAGCGACCTAGCGGTCAGGGCGAGGGCTGAACCGGGGGATCCAGCGGATGAACCCGAGCGCGCCGAGCAGGCCGACGACGCCGATCACGCCTGAAGCCACCGACAGCGACGCGATCGCGGTCACGCCGGACACGATCAGCGGGGCGATCGCTCCGCCGGCGTCGGTGAGCGTCCGCCATGAGCCGAGGAACGCCGCCGGCTCCTGCTTCGGCGCGGTGTCGGCACCGAGAGTCAGCAGGATACCGCTGGAGAGGCCGTTGCCGACGCCGAGCACCGCCGCCAGCATCCCGAACCACAGCACCGCGGCGTCCCCGTCGTGCGTGAAGGAGAGTGCGAGGAACCCGATCCCCATCAGCACCATGGCCGGCATCGCCGCCCACAGGCGACCGAATCGGTCCATCACCTGGCCGCTGGCGTAGAACAGGGCGAAGTCGATGGCACCCGAGACGCCGACGACCAGGGCGATGGTCTGCGCGTCCAGCCCCAGCGAGACGCCCCACAACGGCAGCACGACCTGCCGTGCCGATCGCACTCCCGACAGGCACGCGGCTGCGAGTCCCAGCTTCCCGAGCACGCTCCTGTGCTGCCACATCGTGCGGAATATCCCCACGCGCTCGACGGTCGGGATGGACCCCGTCACCACCTCACCGGAGTCCTCGGCGAAGGCGGAGCTCAGCGCGACCGGCGGTGTGGTCTTCTCCGGATCGGGTCCGAACAGCACCAGCACCACCATGACGACCAGGCACGCGAGGAAGAACCAGATCGCAGCATGCTCGTCGCCGAAGACCTGCAGCAGGACGGCCGTCACGAACGGCCCCACGAACACACCCAGCCGGAAACTGCCACCCAGTAACGACAGCGCACGGGCGCGGAACGCCACCGGCACGCGCGTCGTCATGAAGGCGTGCCTGGCGAGGCCGAAGGCGGCCGCGCAGAATCCGAGCAGGAAGACGGATGCCGCGAACGCGGCCAGCACGGGGGCGAACACCATCCCCACGACCGCGCCGATCGAGACGACCCCGGCGATCACCATCGTGAAGCGCTCGCCGATGCGCGCCACCGCCCACCCGGCCGGAAGATTTCCGCACAGCTGCCCGATCACGAGGGCGGAGGCGACCAGTGCGGCGGAGGCGACATCGGCGCCCATGTTCGCCGCGATCACCGGGATCAGCGGGATGACGGCGCCCTCGCCGAGGGCGAACAGGATCGTCGGCAGGTACACCATCGGCCCGAACTCTCTCAGGACCGACGACGCGCTGCTCACACGACCACGCTACTCCGCGCTCAGCACACCTCCCTGCGGTGCGCGGGCTCGGCAGGCGTCGCCAGGTCGCGGTCGCGCAGGATCGTCGACGGAGGCGTGTCCGCATCGGCGCACACCTCCGTGAACGGGCGGGCCAGATTGTCGGTGTACTCGATGTTCAGCACGCCCGTTCCGTAGGTCTCGACATACGCGGAGCACTCGTCGTACGCAGCGCACTCCTCGCTGACGGCGAAGTCGAAGTGCGCTTCCTCGCGGAGCATGGCGGCGAACTCGGCGGCGTTCTTCTGGCCGGCGCTGAGGCCTGCGGAATGCGCGACGGTCACCAGTCTCGCCGCCACTTCGACGCCGTCGTCGATCGCGATCCGTCCGTCGGCCCTGGTGAAGGAATCGAGGTTGTCGAACTCGACCGCGTCGAATCCGTCCGCCGCGCATCCCCGGATCCAATCGCCGACGGTGGCGACGACGATCTCCTTCCCCGCGGGGGAGGAGATGTCCAGCAGCGCTTCGTCCGGCCAGTGCGGGTCGCGCACGGGCAGTCCGGAGTCGTCGACGAGCACCGCATCCGACGGCCAGTCGTCGAGCTCGCCCGGCTGCGTCTGAAAGGCGTTGATGTAGCAGATGGAGTACAGGCCGCTCTCCGGCGCATCAGTGCGATCGCGCACGACGACCGTGACATCGTCGGCGGGCGGGTATCCTCCGCCGAGCTGGTAATCGAACACCGGGTCGTGGGGCAGAACCGCGAGGTCGATGGGGTCTGCGGCGGGCCCTGACGCCGTGCACGCGGTGAGGGCGAGCATGCTCGCGGCGGCGGCCGCGACGGCGACAGATCGGCTCACGCGGATACGCACACCTCAGACTAACCGCGGCAGGATAGGCTGGGGTGTCATGCTCGAACTAGATCTCTCCGCCGAAATCCAGGCGCTCAGGCACACCTTCGGCGATATCAGCGAGGTCGTCGATGTTTCCCGACTTCGCGAGGACATCGCCCGGCTCAGTGAGGAAGCGGGCGCACCCGACCTCTGGGACGACACCGAGCGCGCTCAGAAGGTCACCAGCGCCCTCAGCCACCGCCAGTCCGAGCTCGCCCGAATCACCGGCATCGCGCAGCGCCTCGACGATCTCGAGGTGCTCGTGGAACTCGCCAACGAGATGGGTGATGAGGACTCGGGCCAGGAGGCACGGGGCGAACTCGCCGCGCTGACCGACGTCATCAACCAGCTCGAGGTGCAGACGCTGCTCGACGGCGAGTACGACGACCGCTCGGCGATCATCACGATCCGCTCGGGTGCGGGTGGCGACGATGCCACCGACTTCGCCGAGATGCTCATGCGCATGTACCTGCGCTGGGCTGAGAAGCACAAGTACCCGACCAAGGTCATGGACACCTCGTACGCGGAGGGCGCGGGCATCAAGTCCGCGACCTTCGAGATCGACGCTCCGTACGCGTTCGGCACGCTGTCCGTCGAAGCCGGTACGCACCGCCTCGCGCGCATCAGCCCGTTCGGCTCCGCCGACAAGCGTCAGACGAGCTTCGCCGCTGTCGAGGTCATCCCGCTCATGGAGGAGGCCACCGAGGTCGAGATCCCCGAGGGCGACATCCGCGTCGACGTCTTCCGCTCCTCCGGCCCTGGTGGGCAGTCGGTCAACACGACCGACTCGGCAGTGCGCCTGACGCACCTCCCCACCGGAATCGTCGTCTCGATGCAGAACGAGAAGTCGCAGATCCAGAACCGGGCCGCCGCCATGCGCGTGCTGCAGACCCGCCTGCTGCTGCTGCAGAAGGAGAAGGAAGCGGCGACGAAGAAGGAGCTCGCCGGCAACATCACGGCGAGCTGGGGCGATCAGATGCGCTCGTACTTCCTCTACGGCCAGCAGCTGGTGAAAGACCTGCGCACCGGCCAGGAATCCGGCAACCCCGCCGCCGTGTTCGACGGCGATCTGGACGACTTCATCTCGGCAGGCATTCGCTGGCGCAAGCGCAGGGATGACGACTGAGCTCTCTCCGTCTCGATGGGGTGTCGCTCGCGTCGAGCGACAGGCGCGCGCTTAGGCTCATAACGCCATGATTCGGTTCGAGAACGTCACCAAGCGCTACCGCGGGACGAAGCGACCGGCCCTCTCGGGGGTCGACTTCGAAGTCCAACGGGGCGAATTCGTCTTCCTCGTCGGAGCCTCCGGGTCGGGGAAGTCCACCTGTCTCCAGCTCATTCTCCGCGAGGAGGTGCCGTCCGCCGGACGTGTCGCGGTGCTCGGGAGAGACCTGCGCTCGCTCGCGAACCGCAAGGTGCCGTACTTCCGCCGTCACATCGGCTCGGTGTTCCAGGACTTCCGTCTGCTCTCCACCAAGACCGTGTTCCAGAACGTGGCCTTCACTCTCCAGGTGACCGGCTCTTCGCGAGGGTTCGTGCAGCAGGCAGTGCCGGAGGCGCTGGCGCTGGTCGGGCTCGAAGGCAAGGAGAAGCGGATGCCGCATGAGCTCTCCGGCGGAGAGCAGCAGCGCGTCGCGATCGCCCGCGCGCTCGTCAACCGCCCTCAGGTGCTGCTCGCGGACGAGCCGACCGGAAACCTCGACCCTGCGACCTCGGTCGACATCATGCAGCTGCTCGCACGCATCAACGCGGGCGGCACGACGGTGCTGATGGCCACGCACGAAGCCGCGTTCGTCGACCAGATGCAGCGCCGCGTGATCGAGCTGCGCGACGGCGAGATGGTGCGCGACGAGGTGCACGGCGGCTACGGCGACCGCTCGATGATCCCGCAGCTCGTCCCTGAGCAGGAACGCGGCGCCGCTGCGACCGCTGCCCTCACCGCCGTGCAGGAGGTGCAGCGTCAGACCGAGTCGCTCGAGCCCCTCACCGCCGAGATGATCTCGCAGATGAAGGCGGCGCGCAGCGCTGACGCTCCCGCGGCACCGGTCGCAGATGCGACGGCATCCGCGCAGGCTCCGGCGGCCGAGCAGGCTCCGACGAACGTCGGCCCTGGCACGCATCCGATCGTGCTGCCGGATGTCGATGTCGCCGAGCTCGGTGTCGCCGATCGCCTCGGACTCTCCGACGGCAAGGACGACGAGGAAGTGGGGCCGACATCGTGAGGGTGGGTCTGATCCTCACCGAGGCACTCGGGGGCCTTCGGCGCAACATCTCGATGGTGATCTCCGTCGTGCTGGTGACGTTCGTGTCGCTGACGTTCGTCGGCGCGGCGATACTCATGCAGGGCCAGATCAGCACCATGCGCGACTACTGGACCGAGCGCGCGCAGGTGTCGGTCTCCATGTGCTCGACGGTCTCGACCGGTGAGAGCTGCATCGACGGCGCCGCCACACCCGAGCAGGTCGATCAGGTGCGAGCCGAGCTCGAAGCGGATCCGCTGGCGTCACTGATCGGCGACCTCCGGTTCGAGACCAAGGCGGAGGCCTACGCCAACATCACCGAACTTCTGGGTGAGGAACAGGCCAGCGTGCTCACCGAGGAGCAGATGTCGGAGACGTTCTACGTCACCCTCAAGGACCCAGGCCAGTCCCAGGTGATCGTCGAGGCGTTCGCCGGCATCAGCGGCGTGGAGGAGGTGCGCGACCAGCTGCAGTACCTCGATCCGCTCTTCTCCGCGCTCACCGTCGCGACCTACATCGCGGTCGGCATCGCCGTGCTCATGCTCATCGCCGCCATCCTGCTGATCGCCACCACGATCCGACTGTCCGCGTACGCCAGACGCAAGGAGATCGGCATCATGCGCCTGGTGGGCGCCTCGAACCGGTTCATCCAGACGCCGTTCGTGCTCGAGGGCGTGTTCGCGGCGTTCATCGGCTCCGTGCTCGCCAGCGGGGCCGTCATCGCCGGCGTGCATTTCGGTGTCAACGGCTATCTGAAGGGCAGGGTGCCGTTCATCACCACCTGGGTGACGATGCAGGATGCTGCGTTCGTCGTGCCGGTGCTCATCGGCATAGGCGTGATCCTGGCCGCGTTGTCGGCAGGGTTCGCGATCCGCCGGTGGCTGCGCACGTAGCATCCGGCCGCGCGTCCCGGCAGCGGCCTTCGCCGTTGTAGACTGATGGGCTGTCGTGCGTTCGGCGCGGCACGGATCAGGAGAGCATCATGCCCAGGGAACGCGGGGAGAAGGTCGTCGCGACCAATCGTCGCGCACGTCACGACTACAACATCGAGAAGTCGTACGAGGCGGGGATGGTGCTCACCGGCACCGAAGTGAAGTCATTGCGGCAGGGCCGCGCGAACCTCAGCGACGGGTACGCGTTCGTCAAGGGCAACGAGGTGTTCCTCGACTCCGTGCACATCCCGGAGTACTCGCAGGGGCACTGGACGAACCACTCGTCCAAGCGCATCCGCAAGCTGCTGCTGCACCGCGAGGAGATCGAGAAGCTGCAGCACGCGGTGTCCGCCGGCGGCTACACGCTCATCCCGCTCAAGCTCTACTTCTCCGACGGCAGGGCGAAGGTCGAGATCGCCCTCGCGAAGGGCAAGCGCGAGTTCGACAAGCGTCAGACGCTGCGCGAACGCCAGGACACCCGCGAGGCCCAGCGCGCCATGCGCATGCGCAACCGCGTGGGCGAGTAGCCGACCTACAGCTCTGGTTCGAAGCCGAACACCTCGCCGAGGAAGCG
Organism: Microbacterium shaanxiense; assembly: GCF_054779995.1. Classification (NCBI taxonomy): domain Bacteria; kingdom Bacillati; phylum Actinomycetota; class Actinomycetes; order Micrococcales; family Microbacteriaceae; genus Microbacterium; species Microbacterium shaanxiense. The sequence continues at coordinate 155,378 of NZ_BAAGXE010000006.1, forward strand.
CAGTTCACGCTCCAGGGCGTCGATGATCGTCTCTGCACGACGGAAGCCGTGCCCCTCACCGGGGTAGACGACGAACTCGTGCGGGATGCCGCGCGCCGCAAGGGCGTCGCGGATCGACTCCGACTGCGACGGCGGCACGACCCGGTCGTCAGCGCCCTGTAGCAGCAGCACCGGTACGTCGATCCGCTCCGCGTGCGTGAGCGGGGAGCGATCGATGTAGACCTGTTCGGCCGCGGGCAACGGACCCACGAGGCCGTCCAGGTAGTACTTCTCGAAGTCGTGCGTGTCCTCCGCGAGCGCGCGCAGATCCGTCACGCCGTAGCGGCTGATGCCCGCCGAGAACACCCCTCCGCGCACAAGTGACGCGAGCACCGTCCACCCTCCCGCCGACCCGCCGCGGATCGCGATGCGGTGCGGGTCCGCACGACCGGAATCGGCCAGTCCGTGTGCGGCGGCCAGTACGTCGTCCACGTCGGCGACGCCCCACCGGCCGTCCAGTCGCTCGCGGTACGCGCGGCCGTACCCGGTGGACCCGCCGTAGTTCACATCGAGCACGCCGATCCCGCGGGTCGTGTAGAACGCGATGGCGGCGGATGCCGCGCCCGCGACGTGCGCGGTCGGTCCGCCGTGCACGAGCACGATGTACGGCGGGAGCTCGCTCTCGGCCGCGGTGGCGTCGGGGTTGGAGGGTGCGTAGTCGAACGCGTGGACGGGCCCGTTCGCACCGTCGAATGTGATGCGGGTCGCCGGGGGCATCCAGTCCTCGTCGACCGGTCGTCCGCCGCGCACCCGTTCGACGGCGCCGGAGTCGACGTCGACGCACCACAGGCCCGCGCTCACACCGGCGCCGCCGCCGGAGAGGAGCACGCGCGAGCCGGACGCGTCATCGACGCTCACATGGGCCGTGGCCGGCACCTCGATGCGATCCTCCGACCCGTCGTGCCCGATGAGCACGACCTCGTCCGAGCCGTTCGTGCGCACGGCGACGATGCGGCCGTCGGCCAGCGGCTGGTACCAGCGGTTCCCGAGCACCCAGAGGCCGTAGCCGGTGTCGGCGTCCGCCGGCGCGATCGGCTCCGGAGCGCCCGCATCGAGCCCATTCATCTCCCGTCGATAGAGATTCCAGCGTCCGGTGGGGTCGTCCGCGTATACGAGTTCTGTGTCGCTGATCCACTCGGGCTGCAGCGCCGCGCGTGCGCGCGTGTCGGCGAAGACATCCCCGCCGAGCTCCGTGACGCAGAGCATGGCCTCCTGCCACGGCATCCGTCGCCCGCTCCACTCGACCCACGCGATACGCGTGCCGTCCGGTGAGAGCGCGGGGTGTGCGAAGAAGGCACTGCCCTGGAGGTGCACACGAATCGCGGTCTCGTCCGAGGCGGCGGACGCGTCGGTCGGGATCTCAACGATCGCCCGCCGGTGCGGCTCCACCGAGAGATCCTCACGCACGGCCAGCAGCCGCCCCTGCTGCAGACGCAGCCCGCCATGGTTCGGGCAGGTTCCGTCCGTGCCGGTCGGTGTCAGCGGTTCCGGCGTCCCGCCACGCGGCATCCGGTACACGCGCTGATCACCGGAATCGACGAAGAACAGCGTGCCGTCCGCATCCGCCGTCCATGCCCCACCGCCGTACTCGTGCACGCGCGATCGGGCACTCCACGGCTCGGGGAGGAGCACCGTGCCGTTCGAGCTGCGCACCGTGACGCGGCCGCCCTCGGCCGGCACGGACTCGCCCCACCAGATCTCATCGCCGACGAACCTGGCGCCGTCGATGCGCGGCGCGGATGATGCGATGTCGGCGGCGTGGAAGGGGGAGGGCCAGGTTCCGTACGGCTGCATGCCTCGAGCCTATTCGCCGTCCGCCTGACACGCCGCGTCACGCTGGTTGCGCGCTCGGCGACGGCGAGCGGAAGACCTGTTGATGCGGTCAGACCGCGCGCAGCACCGCGACGACTTTGCCCAGCACCACGGCGTCGTCGCCGAGGATGGGCTCGAACGAGGAGTTGCGGGGGAGCAGCCAGGTGTGGCCATCGCGCTGACGGAACGTCTTCACCGTCGCCTCACCTTCGAGCATGGCCGCGACGATCTCGCCGTTCTCCGCCGTGTTCTGCGTGCGCACGACGACCCAGTCGCCGTCGCAGATGGCGGCGTCGATCATCGACTCGCCGGAGACCTTGAGCATGAACAGATCGCCTTTGCCGACGAGCTGGCGGGGCAGCGGGAAGATCTCTTCGACCTGCTGCTCGGCGGTGATCGGGATGCCGGCCGCGATCTGACCGACCAGCGGCACCATCGCCGCGTCGCCGACGGGGGTGGCGGAGTCCGCCGGATTCTCGCCGCTCGTGCCCGGCAGGTCGATGAGCACTTCCATGGCACGCGTCTTGCCAGGGTCGCGTCGCAGGTAGCCGCTCAGCTCGAGCTGCCCGAGCTGGTGGGTGACGCTGGAGAGCGACTTCAGCCCGACGGCGTCGCCGATCTCTCGCATGCTCGGCGGATATCCGTGCCGCGCGATCGAGGTCTGGATGACCTCGAGGATCGCCAGCTGCTTTGCGCTGAGGTTCTTGCGCCGACGGGTGCGCGGAGCCTCAGGGCCGGGGACGGAGATGTCGCTCATGGGTGCTCCTTCGTGCGCTTTCACGGTGCTGGCGTTCGTGTCCACCGGCGTTCATCTTCGAATGTCGGTGGCCCGTGGTGTGGTGTTCGTATCGAAACCGTATCCGAGAATCGCACCGAAACGGAAGATCTGTTCGAGCGTGTCGGTGAATTCGGTGGATGGGTTTCGAATAAGTCTTGACAGATGTTCGAATTCGAAGATACATTCGGTACGTAGCTTCGCATTCCCCGCTCCCGGCCGAGCGGCGAATGCGAACGCTACGCCAAAGGGCGCAAGTCCCGAGGCAGCCAAGAGGCAGAGGAGAAATCACATGAGCACCATCAGCATCAGCGCCCCAGCAGCTCTTCCCGTTCGTGCCGCTTCCAGCGCACCGACGCGACTCCGGCTGACGGCGCGCGGGCGTCGACTTCTGCTCGCTCTTGCAGCTCTCCCTCTGGCGGCCGGCATCGGGTTCGCCGCGATCAGCGGCGGTTCGGCGCTCGCTTCGGGCGACGCCGCTGAGGCGACCGTCTTCGACACTGTGACCGTCATGCCGGGCGACACGCTCTGGGCGATCGCCGAAGATGTCGCCCCCGCCGAAGACCCTCGCACGGTCATCAGTGAGATCCAGAAGCTCAACGCTCTGAACGCTGGCTCCTTGCAGGTCGGGCAGCAGCTCGCGATCCCGGCGGAGTACGCCGGCTGATCTCACCGTTAACATGGGGAGGGTGACTGTTTCACTCAGCGACTTACCCCTCCGTGACGATCTTCGCGGTCTCACCCCCTACGGCGCACCCCAGGCCCCGCTGGCCGTCGCGCTGAACGTCAACGAGAACACGCATCCGATTCCGGATGATGTCGCGAGCGACATCCTCGACGACATCGCCGTCGCCCTGCGCGACGTGAACCGCTACCCGGATCGGGAGTTCACGGCCCTGCGCGAAGGATTCGCCGAATACCTCGGACACGGCCTCGACGCGTCGCAGATCTGGGCGGGCAACGGTTCGAACGAGGTGCTGCAGCACATTCTGCAGGCCTTCGCAGGGCCGGGGCGCACGGTCTTCGGCTTCGCTCCCACGTACTCGATGTACCCCCTTCTCACCCAGGGCACTGGGGGGCGCTGGGTCGCGGGGGAGCGTCAGCCCGATTACACGATCACCGTGGAGGACGCGGTGGCTCAAGTCATCGACGCAGACCCCGACGTGATCATGCTCTGCACGCCCAACAACCCCACGGGCACCCCGCTTGGCCTTGACGTGATCGAGGCCGTCTACGAGGCGTCCAGCGGGGTCGTCGTGGTGGATGAGGCGTATCAGGAGTTCGCGCCCCGAGAGTCGGCATCCGCTCTCACGCTTCTCGAAGGTCGCCCCCGTCTCGCCGTCTCGCGCACGATGAGCAAGGCGTTCGCGTTCGCCGGCGCACGGGTCGGGTATCTCGCCGCCGACCCGGCGTTCATCGACGCTCTCCGGCTCGTCAGGCTTCCGTACCACCTCAGCGCCCTCACCCAGGCGGCCGCCGTGGCTGCGCTGCGCAATGCGCCGACGATGCTCGGCATGGTCGACGAGATCGTCGAGCAGCGCGACCGGATCACCGCGACCCTGGAAGCGCTCGGCTATGAGCCCCACGAGTCATGGTCGAACTTCGTGCTGTTCGGGGGAGTGGCAGATCCGCAGGCGACGTTCCAGGCACTCTACGAGCGCGGCGTGCTGGTGCGCGACGTGGGCATCGCGAACCACCTGCGGGTCACCGCCGGCACCGAGGCCGAGACGACGGCGTTCCTGGACGCGCTGGCCTCGATAGGATCGGCGTCATGAGCGTTTCCCGCACCGCGACCCGCACCCGCAGCACGTCCGAGTCGACCGTCGAGCTCGAGCTCAACCTCGACGGCACAGGGCAGAGTCACATCGACACGTCTGTGCCGTTCTTCGACCACATGCTCACGGCGTTCGCGAAGCACTCGCTCACCGACCTGACCGTGCGCGCGTCGGGCGACACCGACATCGACGCTCACCACACGGTGGAAGACATCTCGATCGTGCTCGGCCAGGCGATCCGCGAGGCACTGGGCGACAAATCCGGCATCTCCCGATACGGCGACGCACTCGTGCCGCTCGACGAGGCTCTCGCGCAGGCGGTCGTCGACATCAGCGGCCGTCCCTACCTCGTCCACTCAGGCGAGCCTGCAGGATTCGAGCACCACCTCATCGGCGGCCACTTCACCGGTTCGCTCGTGCGGCACGTCTTCGAGGCGATCACGTTCGGTGCGGGGCTGACAGTGCACGTGCGAGTGCTGGGCGGCCGAGACCCGCACCACATCGCCGAGGCGGAGTTCAAGGCGTTCGCACGCGCATTCCGCCAGGCCAAGGCGCTCGACCCTCAGGTGGTCGGCATCCCCTCCACCAAGGGCGCACTGTGACACGCAGGCCCACCGTCGCGGTCTACGACTACGGATCAGGCAACGTCCACTCCGCGGTCAAGGCGCTGATCGCGGCGGGAGCCGATGCGACGCTCACGGGTGATCGCACGGCCGCGCTGGAGGCCGATGGATTGTTCGTGCCCGGCGTCGGCGCGTTCGCTGCGGTGCGCGAGGCGCTGCACGCCAAGGGCGGCGACGAGATCATCGAGCGCAGACTCGCCGGTGGCCGGCCGGTGCTCGGAGTGTGCGTCGGCATGCAGGTGCTCTTCTCGCACGGTGTGGAACGCGGGCAGGACGTCGAAGGCCTCGGCGAATGGCCGGGAACCGTGACGCAACTGGACGCGCCCGTTCTGCCGCACATGGGATGGAACACCGTCACGCCAGACGAGGGCAGCATACTGTTCCGCGGTATCGAGGACGAGCGGTTCTACTTCGTGCACTCCTATGCCGCGCAGAGCTGGGAGCTCGACGTGATCCCCCCGTTCCCGCAGCCCGCGCTCACATGGACGACGTACGGCACGCCGTTCCTCGCCGCGGTCGAGAACGGCCCGCTCTCAGCGACGCAGTTCCACCCTGAGAAGTCGGGAGACGCCGGCATCCAGTTGCTGCGCAACTGGGTTCAGAGTCTCTGAAGAACCGCTCCGACGAGGAGCCGCGCCGGTGACGCACAGGTCACCGGATACCGTAGGTCTCCCGCACGACGGGCAGCCACTGCATGTTCAGTGCGGTCTTCGTCCGTGCGCGCAGGGACGGAAGCGTCTTCGTGAGCGGCGCGCCGACGGCGAGACGCGCGTCGAAGGGGATGGACACGCGGCCGGCGACGGCCGGGGATCTCCCGAACGCCGAGCAGAGCACCGGGAGGGTGCGTTCGAGACCGGGGGCGCCGAAGCGCTGCGCCACGTCCGAGAGACTGCTCTCGAGCGCGGCGACGCCCTGGGGAGTGGATGCGCCCACCAGGACCAGGCGGCCCTGCTCGATCGCCGCCGCGGCCTTTCCGGCCTGATATCGTCCGCCGTCGACCAGCTCGTGCCCGCTCCCGCGCACCGGCGACGAGAGGGTGCCGAGGCGGAGGTCGAACGACTGCGCATCCTCCGCGACGACGGTCGGGATCCGCGAGCCCTGCTCGACCAGAAGCAGCACGCTCAGAGCAGCGAGGGTCGTCGTGCCGGTGCCTCCACTCGTGCCGAGGAACGTCAACGAGGTCATGGTCTCGCCTCCGCACTGTCGGGCAGATGCGCGACCTGCACGACGAACGGGCTCTCTCCGCGCCGTGCATAGCGTCCGCGCCCCGGCGGGAATCTCTCCGCGTACAGACGGGGCATGATCTGCCCTTCGCTCCGATCGCCGGACAGGATCAGCAGCGCTGCCCCGGTGTCGCGGATGCCCTGCAGGAAGGCGCCGTACATCGCACGCACCGACCCGGCGACGGGACGCGCGAGCACGATGTGGAACTTGCTGTCGCGTGCGGTGGGCAGATGCGGCGCCAGCGCCGACAGGTGCTCCATGCCGCCCGCGCTGATGATGTCGTGGTCGTCGACGAGCAGCACCACTCGGGGAACGCTCCTGAGTTCCTTCGCGGACATCTGCGGTCTGCGGGCGAGTTCCGTCGCGATCGACGACGCCAGGCCCGACGCCTGCGTCGCCGTCCTGGCGTGTGCGGCGAGGTATTCGTCGGGGATGACCTCTGCGACGTGGCCGCGGGAATCCACCACGGCGATAGCGAGCTCCTCCGGCGTGAATCTCTCGATGAGACCTGCGGCGATCATGCGCAGCGTCGCCGACTTCCCGCTGCGCGCATCGCCGAGCACGAGCAGATGCTGATCCGCCTGCTGGAACTCCCAGAACGCGCTGGCCATCGTGTCCTGGCGCAGGCCGAACGGTACGGCATCCGGTTCGTCGACAGCCTCCGGCAGCTGTTCCGGATCCAACTCCTGCGGGAGCAACCGGATGGGGGCGGCAGACGGGCCGGCCCACGACGCCGCCACCCGCCGTCCGAGTTCCTCGATCTGGTCGCCCAGTTCCTCGTCGCTGCTCGTCTCGAGAACGGGCAGCGCGACATGGCCCAGGAGTCCGCTGTCGGCGAGGGCCCGCCCCGGCGTCGACGTGCTGATCGTCTTGGCGAGAGAGCGGTCGATCGTCGATTCGGTCGGGTCGTTCAGTCGCAGTTCGATCTTCGTCCCGAACAGCGACTGGTGGGCGATGCGCAACTCGCTCCACCGGGAGAGTCCGAGCACGATGTGCACGCCGTAGTTCGACGCACGCAGCATCACAGCGGTGAACGCGGCATCGAGATCGTCGAACTCCTGTCTGAGGGCGCCGTATCCGTTGACGAGCACGACCACGTCTGCGGACGACAGCTGCGGCACTTGTCCGGCGGCGTGCCGTGCACGCAACTGCGAGACCGAATCGATGCCGGAGTCCTTGAACACGCGCTCACGCGTGGCGAGCATCGCCTCGAGTTCTTCGATCAGCCGGCGCACTCGCGCGGGATCCGATCGAGTGGCGACGCCGCCGACATGCGGGAACGGCTCGAGTCGGCGAAGTCCCCCGCCGGCGAGATCCATCCCGTACACCGCGACTTCGGCCGGGGTGCGACCGAGCGCGAGGGACACGGCTATGGTCCGAAGCAGCGTGGTGCGCCCTGACTGGGGGCTTCCGACGATGGCGAGATGGCCGCCGCCGCGCGTGAGATCGAGCATCCACGGCTGCTGATTCTGGTGCGCCGGATCGTCGATCAGCCCGATCGGCGTCTCCGGGGCGACCGTCCGCTCCCGCTCTCCCAGGATCTGCCCGAGAGCGAGGGTCTCCGGCAGCGGAGGCAACCACGCCGACGAGACGGTGCGATCGTCGGCGCGAAGTCGCAGAACGGCCTCGTCCACGAGCAGCTGCCCGACCTCTGGCGTGGTGAACGCCGGACTCGCCGATGGCCCGTCATCGTCGTCGTCCCGGCTGATGCCGTTGTACGTCGGCACGCGGAAGACGCGTGTGAGCTCACCCTCGCTGGGTGCAGGCGCGGACCGGACCGGCACCGGACCGGACACATAGCCCGCACGAAATCGCTGATACAGCGACGTGTCGACCTTGAGGATGCCGTAACCGGGCAAGGCCGGAAGTCGATAGGCGTCCGTCGTCCCGAGCACGACCTGCGACTCACTCTCGCTGAACGTCCGCAATCCGAGCCGATAGGACAGATACGTGTCGAGTCCGCGCAGCTTGCCCGCCTCGATGCGTTGGCTGGAAAGGAGCAGATGGATGCCGATGGAGCGGCCGATCCGGCCGATCTGCAGGAACAGGTCGATGAACTCCGGCTCGGCGGTGAGCAGTTCGCCGAACTCGTCGATCACCATGAACAGATGCGGCATCGGCGGCAGATCGGGCCGAGTCTTGCGGAGCTCCCGGTAATGCGTGATGGAGGGCGACGCATCAGCATCCTTGAGCAGCTGCTGTCGCCTGACCACCTCGCCCTGGAGCGAGGCGCGTGCGCGAGTGGTGAGCTGAGGGTCGTCGGCGAGGTTGTCGATGAGACCGGCGACGTGCGGCAGCTTCTGGAAAGGCGAGAAGGCCGCGCCGCCCTTGTAGTCGACGAGGATGAAGCTCAGGTCCTCAGGCGGATGCGCCAGGGCGAGGGCCAGCAACAGGGTGCGCAGCATCTCGGACTTGCCCGAACCTGTGGCGCCGACGCAGATGCCGTGTGGGCCCATGCCCTCCTGCGCGCTCTCCTTCAGATCGAGGAAGACGGGGCGGTCATTGTCGTCGAGCGCGAACGGCACGCGCAGGAAGGCGCTGGGCGAGCGGGGAGTCCACAGCTCATCCGGGTCTATCGCGGACGCATCCGTGATCCCGAGAAGCTGGGTGATGTCGAAGGCCTCGGTCGTGCCGCTCTGCGGCCGAGACGCGTGCACCGTGCGGAACGCGGCCATCGAGCGAGCCAGCGTCGTCACCGTCCCGTCGTGTGTCCGATCCGGCGTGAAGGCGACATGCGCGGGAGCGGCCGAAGACGCCTGTGAGGTGATCACCGCACCGTCGTCGTCGACGGTGACGCGGATGTCGACGTCGTCCGGCTCATCCAGACGGTCTGCGAGCAGATGGACGACGGTGATGTTGAGGTCACGAATGCGCAGGTGCGGATCCGGGCTGTTCAGACGCGACGCGGCCCGCCCGTGGTCATCGAGGAAGACGAGGAGGCGTCCGTGCGGATTCTCGCCTCGGCCGTGGCGCTGCACGCCTGCGGCGGAACCGGCACGCTTGCCGAGGTCGCCCGCGAGGACATCAGCGAGGGAACGGATGTCGGGAGCGATCCGGCGTGCAGGGACAGGGCCGTCGAAGAGACCGGGATCCTGCACATGGGGCAGGAGATCGAATCCGTTCCACTGATCGGCGTGCTGCGGTGCGTAGGCGGCGGCCAGGGTCAGATCGTCCGGAGTGTGCGCGGTGGCCAGTTGGGCGATCAGTGAGCGGATCACCGACATGCCGCGGTCACGGTCGCCGACCACGGACACGACCCATGCGTCCTTCAGATCTGCCGTCGCCGGCATCTCGGGTACGGCGTCGAGGCTGCGTGCGACGATCTCCGCCTCGCGCAGCAGGATGGGGTCCGCGGGCTCGAGCGGTGAGTCGCTCCGGGCGACGGTGAGCGAGAACCACGGGCGGGATGCTACGCCGAGCCGTGCGGAGAGGTAGTCGTCATCGGAGCGGCGGCGTTCCCATCGGCGAGCCGGATCGCGCATGATGCCGACGAGCGCTTCCGGGGCGGGATGCACGGCGATCGCAGCGGCTCGGTCGTTGGCGCCGCGCTCACGCAACTCGGACCGGTAGCGCTCGAGGTAGTCGAGATACAACTCGCGCTGAGTGCGGGCCTTGCGTGCCGCCCGACCGCGTGCGGACAGGGCGAAACCGAGTCCGCCGACGATGGCGACGACGAAGATCACGGCGGCCAGAACGAGGAACAACGGCTGTCCGTTGCGCAGCACGACCATCATGATGACGGACGACAACGCCCCGATCAGCGGAAGCATGAACTGCAGCGGCATGCCGCCGCCCTGATCGGTGAGCGCCGGGGGCGGCGGGATGAGTTCGGGCTCCGGTGGAGTCGGAGGCGCCGTCACCCGTGTGGGGCGGTGGAACAACGTCCGGGTCATGCGACCAGCACCTCCGTCGAGGAGCGTCCGCCGAGGCGCACGACCTCTGCGCTCAGCGTCGCGAGGGCGAAGGCGCTCGCATTGCTGCGGGCGCCGGGCTCACCGAGGCGAACGGTGCGGTCGAAGGGCAGGAGGAACACGGGGACCGGCGACGATGCGAGCATCCGTCGCGCCGCGGGCGTCGCCCTCCCGCGCACGGACGACGCCACCAGTACCGTCGGCGTTCCCGATGCGATCACGGAGGATGCCGCGTCCAGGGCCTGTTGCACCGCCGGCCGTTCGGTCGTCGACGTCAAGCACAGCACGTGAGATGACGCCGAGATCGTGGAGAGCCGTGCGGCGTCGATGGAGCCCCAGTCGGTGAGCGTGAGTTCGGGGGCGCGCCCTGTGCCCGAGTCCGAAAGAGGGGACCGGGTGGGGCTGGCGTCGGCCGCGTCGAGGAGCAGGACACCACCGCTTCTGCGCCCGTCGAGCGTCGATGCGACGCCACGCGCTGCGGTGGAGCATCCGGTTCCGCCCCGAAGCGATGCGAATCCGATCCGACGCACCACCGGGAGGGGCGCGCGCAGGTCGCGTTCGGCGGAGATCGCCTGCTCGTGCCGTGCTGTCGACCAGACCTGGAGCAGCCCTCCCCACCTGCTCACGAGAACGCTCCGAGAAGATCGTCGAATATGCCGAGGATGCCGAGCAGGAGTGGGATCAGTGCGATCGCGGACAACGATTCGAGGACGCCGAGGAAGCGCCGCAAACGCGCCTGCGCTGCCGCAGACGGTCGCATGACGGCGACCAGCACGAGAAGGAGGACGACAACCCCGCTGATGAGGACGGGCCACGGCTGGGGCAGCATGTCAGTGGTCCACAACCAGTGGGCGGCCGGAAGCACGGTCGCCGCGAGCAGGGCGATGCGGGCGGTCGCGAAGGGGAAGAGTCTGCTGCGCACCAGCACAAGGATGACGAGGGCTGCGGCGAGGCCGGCCTGCCAGGTGTCACCGGCGCCGAGGATCATGGCCGTCGATGCGATCGGGGGCGTCAGTGCGAGTACGAGAGCGGTCTGCGAGGCGAACGCCGTGGCCAATGCCGAGTCGATGTCGGTGCGTTTGACCGTGTCGCCGTCCATGGCGCTGTCGTCCAGCCTGGTCACACCCGCGCTGCTGAGGGCGAACGACGGTGCGAGTGCGAGGACGACAGCCGCCGCGATACCCGAGAACGCCGCCACGAGCGGGATCGACGCCGCGCTCAGCGTCGCCACAAGCACGACGGCGCTGCTCAGGAGGGCCAGCGCTGCGCCCGTCAGTACTCCGGGATGCCGGCCGCCGATACCGACCACGACGGCCACCGCGGCCCAGATCAGTGCCCAGGTGATCGCGAGTGCGACCGGGATCACCGCGGCACCCTGCGCAGGCAAGGAGACGGCCGTGTGGAGTCCGAGCGGCAGGGCGGCACCGATGCACAGTCCGAGCAGGCCGTGCTGTCCTGAGATGTTGTCGCGCCGGGAGAGCACGACGCCACCGACGGCGGCGAGCAGGAAGACGGAGGACAGAAGGATGATCGCGGCCGTCGCCGGCTGCGGAAGCAGCAGACCGGCCGTCGTGGTGACCACGGCGATCGTCGATGCGACCACGATCGCCGTGAGCCGGCTGTTCCAACGATCAGGGCGACCGACCGACGCATCGGCGACCGCCTCGGTGACCTCTGCGACGTCGGGCGGACGCGGTGCGTCATCGGCGGGGAGGAGGCGGAGCAGCGCACCGTGGTCGATGCCCTGATCGGACAGCGCCGCGCGTCCGTCGACCGGCTGACCCAGCAGCGTGGAAAGCACGAGCGGGGAGCCTGCTGCGACGGGTTCCTCGAGCAGGTCGATGATCTCCGGGAGCAACTCGTCGACGGGGTGGTCGTCCGGCAGCACGAGGTCCGCCTTGCGGCGGCTGCCGATGACTGTGACGCGCGTGTATTCCATCATTCCTTCTGATCTTCGATCGATTCGATGACCTCGAGCGTCTCGGGATCGATGGTGACGTCGGTCTCCGGGTCGGTGTAATAGCCGGTCTCGGGATCGATGTACCAGCCCGTGCGCGGATCGATCGTGCGTCCCTGCGGGTCGGTGGCCCATCCGGTCGTCGGGTCCACGATGAATCCCGTGCGCGGATCGATGAGTTCAGAGGTCGCGGTGTCGATCAGATAACCGGTCTCCTCATCCTCGATAAGCCCGTCACCGGCTTGCAGCGGACTGGAGGCGATCGCCGAGCGGAATGCGGCGATCGCCTTGTCCTCGCGCTGCGTCTCGATGATGTTCAGCACGAAGCCGGTACCCAGGCAGCCTGCGCAGATCACAGCGCCCAGGATGATGGATCCGGTCAGACGCCTGAGGTTGTTGTTGACCTTGCGCCGGTCGCGCTGCGCGCCGTGCACGAAGGCCGCGGTGAGTCGATCGCGGTGCGTGCGCGTCGACTCCAGCAGGGTCTGGTCGTAGTCGATCACGAGACCTCCGTCGAGCGTCGTCGCTGTTCCAGGGTGACCCGACGATCGCCGAGAAGGAGCGCGGCTCCCCACGGCACGACGGTCGCGAGGTGCGGGATCAAGGGCGCATCCGCACCCTCTACGTATGTCCCATTCGATGAGCCCAGGTCGGTGACGGACAATCCGTCCGTGCCGATCTGGACGAGCATGTGCACCTTCGAGATCGTGCGGGTGAGATCGGGGATCGCGACGAGTGAGTGTCGGGGATCGAGCGGAACGGTCGGGTCGCGGCCGATGAGTGCCGAATGCTGCACCGTATGGGTCGTGCCGTCATCCACGACCAGACGGAGGTGCGAGCGCGGCGGTTCGGGGCGAGAGTCGGGCCGCGGCGGTGTCGCGATGGAGGATCGCTGCGGACGTAGTGCGAACGGGTCGTCCTCGCTGCCGCGTCGGGCAATGCGCGAAGAGCGGAAGCGGAATGAGGGAAGCCCCGAAAGCTGGTCCATGCTGCGCAGTCGCAGCAAAGAATGCCCGATGCTGCCGCCCAGCATCCCGCGCCAGATCACGAGTGCCACGACCGCCGCCGCGCCCACCGAAAGCGCCCAGACGAGGGGCGCCGACGGGGCGATCGCAAAGCCGACCGCACCCGCCAGGATCACCGTCAGCACATCCATCCCCACGGAGGTGAGGACTGCTGCACGGGATGGCACGGCAGGATCAGAGGACACGTCGGCCATCGTACACAGCGCACCGGTTCACCTGATGTTCGCCTGTGACCTTGGGGCATGGGGAGTATTACCCATGGACTTCCGCAGCAGTTTCCCTAGCATTGAACACGTCTCTCGGAAGGAGTGCGGTATGAACATGAAATTCGCTATGGAGGCGGAGACGCTGGTCCGTCTCGGCCAGCGTTCGGCGACCGAGTCCGAAGATCTCGGCACGCTCGTCCGCTCGCTCGTCGAGGCCGCTGAGCCGCTTCAAGGGGTCTTCAACGGTCCCGCACGTGCACGATTCGACAACTTCAAGCTGAACACCGACGCGATCGCGAACGGCCTCAACGGTGCTCTCGCGGGTATCGTCGGTGCGATCTCGGGGCAGAACATCGCGTTCAACACTGCCGGTGAAGACGGGGCCGCCGCGCACGACGCCGGGCAGTCGTCCGCCGATTTCAGCAGCGAGGCGACACTCGCTCGCATCTCGGGTCAGTCCAGCGCCTGACCTGTCAAGACTCAGACACATCACGGAGGGTATGTCATGCCACTTGAGAACCAAGCAGATCGCAACGACTACAACGTCGGTGCATCCCAGTCGACGCAGTCGAACTTCGAGACCGTCGCGGGTCGCCTTGAGGCGGCTCTCGAGCGCCGGGATCAGGATGTCAAGGCCGCGATGGCCGATTACCAGGCCGATGGCGTCTCGGACGAGTACGCCGCCCTGGAGAAGCAGTGGAACGATGCGGGCGTCCAGGTGCGCGGTGTGATCGCTGCGATCCGTGGTTCGCTCGAGCAGAACGATGATGTCGCCATACGTGCGTTGCAGCGTGCGCGGGCGGCGCTGCCGATCTGATGGTCGACGCCGTCCATCCGTTCGCGGATGAGTGGACGGATGACTACGCACTGTTCTCGGTCGAGCACGACCGGGTCGCCTACTCACGGCCGCTGCGGCATTTCCTCGCTCACTGCCGCGCGGACGGTCTGCGACCGGTCCTCCTCACCGGGGAGGGGGCGCTCATCAGTCCCCACCTCTACACCGCGATGACTGAGAGCGGCGCGCTCTGGGCCTTTTGCAATGCCCGGGGAGTGTTCGACGCGCGATCCGGACTGCGTATACGGAGCATCTCAGAGCTGTGGACCGGAACGGATGCTTCTGAGCGCCACACCGACGTGGTGTTCGAGGGGCTGCCTGTACCTGTCGTGCTCTTCGACATCTACGCGACGGAACGAGCAGTGGATTCGACGCTCGTCGGCCCGCTGGCTGATCACGCAGTGGCGACGCTGGGCGGCGGTTCGCTGACACGCTACGGCCGCGATGAGCCGTTGACATCGCAGTGGGATCATCGCGCGCTGACCACGCAGGTGCAGGGTCAGATGCCGGCGAGCGAGGTGATCCTCGCTGCATCCGATCTGGGCGCATGGTGCTCGCTCACGGTGGCGCGCACGCGCGACGGACTGATCCAGCGCGTGCACGGGGGCGTGCCGCTGCCGAGCCTGAGCTCGACGCCGGTCGAAGAACTGCGCGATCGGGTCATGCCGACCGCGACACGCATGCTGTCCGGGCTGGTCGACGAGTTCCGTCCGCGGGTGGCGATGGTTTCGGCCGGGATGCTGAGGCACAACGCTGCGGACTTCGGATTCAGGGTGGGGGCTCAGCCGGTGGATGCGCCGTTGGCAGTGCTGATCGGTCCGCGCGCGGTCAGGGACCTTCGTCTCGACTTCACGAAGCTTGCCGAACGTCACGACGTGACCACGCTCGGCCCTGGACGGGTGCCCAGTGCGCTGGTGCGGATGACGGGGCGGGACGAGCTCTGGTCGCAATTGTGGGCCTTCGCCTACGACCTCGACCAGGAGCGGCTGGGGGCTGTGCTCGCGATGGAACTCGGAGGGCTGTCCTGATGGCGCGCGAACTCGTGCTGTTGAGCGACGTGCCGCTCACCGCCGACCTGATGGCGGCGACGGCGGCGCAGGTGATTCCGGACGGCGTGGGGATCGAGTACCGCGACGGCGAGGTGACCCAGTTCGTCGACGCGACCGGGGCGCAGGTCCTGACGATCTTCGATCCGGTGGCGGTGCATGTGCCGGATGAGGCGCGGGCGATGCTGAAGGATCCACCGCTCTCGTTCGCGCTGTGGACGGAGATGACAGTCCCGTTCGAGGCGAGCGCGGCTGCACGGCCGCTCGCGGAGGCGCTGGCGAGGTCTGTGCGAGGAGTTGTGAGGGAGAAGCTGTGATGCGAGACCGGAGAGGTGTGGGAAGTGTCTGAATGGAAGATGGATCCGGTGCCGGTTACGACGGCGCTGACCGATACGACGACGGCGTACGAGACGTTGGCGGGCGCGGTGACAGAAGAGTCGATTGCGACGATCTTCAGCGCCCTCACCTGGGGTAGCTGGGTCACGCAGTGCGTTCCCCAGGCACTGAACGAGGTCCTTACGGAACAGCAGAACGTGAACCTCGAGAACATCGCCAATCATGTCGCGGCTGGCATATCCGGCGTCGGCAACTCGGCGCGTGCTCTCCAAGAGGGTAATGAGGACATGGCTCAGACCTTTCAGACCGAGATGTACGCCACCGCCGAAGACGGCGACTTCTCGTACTTCGAACAGCACGGCTACAAATCAGAGTAGGAACTATGGCTGATCTGATCACACCGTCGCTTTTCGTGTGCAAATCGGAGGATCTTGACACGGAGATCATCAGCGGCGCCGCGACGAACGTCGCCGCGATCGGTACGAAGGTGCTCTCCGGCGCAGAAGATGCGTCGACGGCATGGGCGGGGTTGTCCGCACCAGGAGTTTTCGAGACCCCTGATCAGGACGCCGTGTACGCCTTGATGGATCCGGCGGTCGAGGGCGCGACGACGATGGACGGCGTGACCTCGCGTATCGCAACTGCAATCGAGACCTACGCTGCCGAACTGGAACTGATCAGGCCCGACCTCGTGAAACTGGAAGAGGATGCGGCAGAGTTTCGATTGGAAGCGCTCGCCGGCTACGAGGTGAGCAACTGGGAAGCCAGGGGCTTCCTCGGCAACTTCACCACAGGACCGGATGGCAATCCAGTGCCCGTGGACGACGCGAACGAGACGACAACCATCTCGTGGCGCGAACACGGTCCTGCCGTGGAGGAGAATCAGGGGTACTTCGACCAGTACAACGCGATCATCGAGCGGATTTCCGCTGCTGCGGTGACCTGCGCCACCGCGATCCAGAGCGAGCTGACGATGGTGTGCGTCGCACCGCCGACAGTGATCACGGCCGAAGCGTTGGCGAACACACCGGAGGTCTCCACGTGGGGTTCGGCGGTAGAGGAGGATCGCAACTGCACGGAGTCGGTCGGCCACGGATTCTCGAACTTCGGTACGGGAATCGTGACCGGTGTTCAGGCCCTCGGAGGTTATGACGCCGCGACGGGGGAACAGAGCTGGGGCGTCGCGGGGCGATCGTGGTTGGGCGTGGGTGATTTCCTGTTGTCGACGGTCATCGTTACGTCGCCGCCGATGCTGGCGGCGGGATTCTTGCCGGGACCGTCGGGCGATTTCGTTCGTGATCGTGTGAATGTCGCGGCGACGGGGTGGGGGAGCCTGATCGGTTGGGATCATCAGGCGGCTCTGGCTGGTGAGAACGGCTGGCACAAGTGGGAGGAAGACGCCGTCGCGACGGGCACTGAGACGGTCGCGAATATCGGCACGTTCTTCATCCCAGTGGCCGGGTGGGCCGGCGGTGGGGCGAAGGTGGTCCTGTCGGGCACCAAGGCCGGGTCGTTCGTGGTGCGTGTCGGCACCCACGTGGCGGAATTCGCGGTCCCTGGCGGGTCTCACATCGTCGCGGGGACGGTGCGGATCATCGATCTGAGCGCGAACGGCCTCAGGGGCGGATGGCGTGGTCTTGTGGAGGGCATCGGCACGGCGCCAATGCGTCCGTCGCCGCTCCCTGGCGTGGCGAACGCGGCGACGGATGTTCCGGTTCTGCCGCCGCGCGCTCCGGTATCGGAGTCGCTGGGTCTGGATGCGCCGCCTCCTCGCTCTGAGACGCCGGGCGTGGACGGTGCGCGGCCCGGTGCGGTGGATGTGGCACCGGAACGACCGGACCTCGGCGTCGAAGGCCCATCGCAGGCAGTGGATCCCGGGGACGTGCCACCGCGAGCGGGGGATGACCCCGGAGCGTCTGGCCATGGCGTCGACGGTGATGGGCGGACCGATCGTGGTGCAGGGCCCACGACGCAGGACCTGCAGCGGATCGAGCGGTTCGAGACGCTCATCGACGCGAAGCTGCCGGATGGATCGTGGCGGTATGACGAGCACGTGCGAGGGTTCTGGCGGGGCGAGATCTTCAACATCGAGAACCATCACCGGTATCCGCTGAATGAGTTGCATGTGACGAAGCCGGGGAGTGCACTTGGCGGCAGCGGGGTGCCGGATGCTCATCAGCCGTCGTACAACCGGGTGGATTCCGTGGTTCCCGGTGAACAGATCGTGTCCCGCAAGAACACTCAACTAGCAGAGGTTCGACCGCAGACGGCGCAGAGCTACCTGAACGAGTTGAAGAACAAATACGATCCCGACCTTCGAGACGTGGTCGTCGCGGACACGCCGACAAACAGGCGCGACCTCGCTGCGGCCGGGTTCGACCCGGACAACATCATCGGGCGGCCGCTCGCCGGTGATCAAGTTCTTGAAGTTCCACCGCAGAATTCTCCCCCGCCTGCTTCGTTCCTGAAAGCGGCGATGGAACGCGGCATCGAGGTCAAGGACGTGAAGGGCACGGAGTGGATGGTGTCGGCCGACGGCACTAGCGTGGTAGAGATTCGAGTCGACGGCACGACGGTGCTGCATCCGTCGTTAGTGGAGAGTGGGTAGTCGTGGTGGAGTGGCGGTATTGCGGTCGGTTCGTCTATAAATCCCAGAACGCGTATCCGGATCCAGATCTGTCGTGGATTGATGAGGACGAGGCGCGTCGGCGGTATCACGATCCGTCGAAGCGGTTGACGGTGGTGGCACCGGTGGATGAGGCGACGGGGATCGTGCCGTGGTACATCGCCGTTACGACGGGGGAGTTTCCGTCGTTCACGGTGACGCATCAGCAGTTGCCGGGAGTGCCCTTGTCGAAGACGTGGTGGAAGAACCTTGGCGATGGTCGCCTGTTCGGTGATCAGGCTGACATCTGGTCGTATCCTCCGGCGGAGGAGATGCTGTACCGGTCCCAGGGTTTGGCATTGGTGCATGCGACGGTGTTCAACAATGAGGATGGGACGGGGCGTTTGTCGATGCGGGAGAAGGGCAATCCGGTGGAGACGACCGCAGATCGTCGGTTTGATCCTGCACCGTTGTATCTCCCGGTTCCCGAGTGGGGTCAGTGGGAGGAATTGGCGCACGCCGAGCTGCCCGGCAAATGAACATCTCAAGTCTGATCGGATGTTGCATCCAATGAAAGTGATGCCTCCCGCCGAGGTGTGTGACGTGATGGATTTCCTGATCGCATTGGAGTGGCCGTTGCCGGAGGCCAAGGTGCAGTCACTGGCTTCGGAAAGGTTCGGTTGGACGATCGAGACCGAGGACGGACAGGACTACCTGATGAATACGGTGACCGGGCTCAGCATCCCGGATGTCACCACGATCGATCCGCGGGGAGCGATGTACGTGCTCCGTTTTCGAGTGACGGATGCAACACCGCCGCCGACGCCGGAATCGACGGCTTTCCTGGGCGATCAGTTCGCTCTGCTGGTGCGTGAGGGCACGTCCAGGTGGGGGAGGCCGGAGATGAGTGACGGCGACGCTCGTACGAGTGCGTCATGGGACGTGCCCGGTGCCGCACGGGTGAGGTTCAACCTGGCGGAACGGTCGGTTTCTGCATCGTTCAGTACGCCGCAGGGTGTGGAGTCTGATCTGAAGGCGGCGGCATCAGTTCGAAGCGATTCTTGGTGAGCCTGCGCGCGCGAGTCGTGGTGAGCTCCCTCGAGGGATACTGGATGATCGCAATCCGGATGGTGACCTGGAACAGCGGCGATCCCGTCGGTCGTTCGCGAAGATGAGGTGAAACGGTGACGTGGAAAGTTATGCCTCCGGTGGAAGTGTGCGACGTGATGGACTTCTTCATCGCGTTGGAGTGGCCATTATCGCGAGGTGAAGCCCAGAAGATCGCATCGGAGCGGTTGGGTTGGACTATTGAAGTCGAGAACGGCGTGAGTTACCTTGTCAACTCCGTCACCGGCTTGAATCACCCTGATGTGAGAACCCCTGACGTAGAGGGGCGTGTCTACTCCATGGACTTCTGGGTGACGGATTCGACGCCGCCTCCGACGTCAGAATCAACGGCGTTTCTGGGCGATCAGTTCGCTCTACTTGTGCGGGAAGGCACGTCACGGTGGGGTCAGCAGATCATGGGTCGTAGTAAGCATGCGTCGCGCGCGTCCTGGGATGTCTCTGGTGGTGGACAGGTCCGGTTCAGCTTGTCAAAACGATCCGTGTCAGCGTCGTTCAGTACGCCGCAGTGTGTGGAGTCTGATCGGAAGGCGGCGTTGTATGGTGTCTGATTCTGTTGTGTGGTCGGATTTGGCCGGGCGGTTGGTTGCGGCGTTTCGAGTAGTTTCTGATCGTGTGTTTCTGATCGTGTCGTCGCGGGAGAACTCGCGGCTGTATGTGCAGTTCGCGGGTCGTGCGGATGCTCTGTACGCGGAGGCGGCGGGGCCAGAGTTTGTGCCGGACGCTGATGCGACGCGGCTGGAATCGCTCGGCTGGGAGAGACCAACTTCTGGTCAGCCGAATTGGTCGTTCGTGTTGCCGTTGCCGGCGTTGACGTCGGAGTATTCGGCGTTGGCGGAGCGGTGTGTGGTGGCGTTGCGGGACGTCTTCGGCGTCACCGATCCAGGGCAACTCATATACAGGGCGTGGCGTGAGGCGGAGGCTTTCCCGCAGGGTGTGACGTTGTACCCAGAGCAGATCGAGGCGTTGGACAAGGGTGAGGATCCGCTCGAGATGGCTCAGCTCGGGTTACCTGCGGCGTCCTGAACGGCGGTATCACGATCCTGCGTGCGCTCTAGGCTCGGGACCATGCCGTTTTCGTGGTCATGATTCCTGATATGAACGGCGATGTCGATCTCGCAGGCCGAGCAGAACTCGTCGATCGCATCGAGTCCGTCCCCGATGGCCTCGAAGACGACCTGGAGACGTGGCGGGGCTACCTGGACGCCGTGGCTGCGAATGTCGATGACGCTGCTGCCGCCTTCGCGGCTCACACCGACGAAGTCGAGGCCGCAGGTTCGGCGCTGTTCGATGCGTACACGGACAGCCGTCTGTGAACCGGAGCGGTCCAGCCCACTCCACCCCGGCGAGTCAGAGCCCGCGGGCGACCGAGGCGGCAGCGGAGAGCCAGGCTCGCTGAGTGCGCTTCGCGAGCGCGCCGTACCGGAGGTGACCGTCGACCATCTCGTGATCGAACGGGATGCTGACCACCTCCCTCGCGAGGGCCCGGTATCCGCCGACGACGTGTTCGATGTCGGCTGCCGAAGCCTTCGGATCGGCCTGCGAGACCACGACGACGGACTGCCGGGCGAGCTGTGCGGAACGATCGTCGCGCTCCTCGAGGGCTTCGAGAAGCAGCGCGCCCGCCTCGGCGTGGTCGGCGCGAGTCGTGGTCGCGACGACGATCTGGTCGGCACGATCGATCATGCGCAGCCACATGGGATCGGACTCGTCATTGCCCGAGTCGATGATGATCAGCCGGTAGAACTTCGTCGCGACGGCATGGATGGCATCGACATCCTCAGGGCGCAGACGGTTCTCGTGCGCGAGCCTGATGGGCTTCGAGCGCAGCACGTCGTACTTCTCGCGGGGCTGGTGATGGACGAAGTGCGCGAGATCTGCCGACTGCGCACCGGTGCCGAGCAGCCGCTCCGCCTCGGGGATCATCTCCAGCAGCGTGCGATCGTGCGCACCTGCTTCGGTGCGCCACCCCAGCGTGCCACGCGTCTGGTTGTTGTCCCATGCGAGAACACCTGCACCGCCGTAGCGGGCGAAGACCGCGGAGAGCAGGATCGTCGTCGGTGTCTTTCCCGCGCCGCCCTTGCCGTTGACGACGGCGATCGTCCTGGGACCGGGCCAGTGCTGACTCACCGCGAGCTCGTCGTTGCGCGCCGACTGCTCCGCCGCATTCGGTGCGAGCTTGAAGCCCATACGGTTCAGAGCACCGCGCGCGCCTTCGCTGGCGGGCTCTTCCGGACGTTCCGTCTGCAGGAATGACTTGCGTTCTTGCTGCTCGCGCTGCTGCCGTCGAGAGGGCAGGTCCGCGCCGGCGGCAGGTGCATCATCGATCTGCGCTGTGAAGCTGCTGCGTCGATACTGCGGCGGATCGGCCGGAGTCGCGGGCGCCGCCGCGTATGTCTGCTCGAGGTACTCGTCCCGCGATGCATCGACGGCTTCAGCAGATGTCGACGGGAGCGGCGGAACCGGTGGGATGGCCTGCGCCATCGGCGGTATCCTGCTGATGATCGGCTGCGCGTGGTCACCGCTCATGGCCGGCACATCGGCCGAAGGCGTGGGTTCCTCGGTTGCTCCAGACATCACGTAGAGCCTAATGGCATTTGAGGCTGACCGACCTCGGAGGTACTCTCAGTTCTCGTGCCCTCCCATCGGAGCACTCCACCCCTTACAGAGGACGAGATGAACGACTTCGCGTCAACGCCCAAGCTCACTCTTCTCCCGGCTGTCGATGTCGCCGGGGGCAAGGCGGTCCGCCTGACCCAGGGTGAGGCAGGCAGCGAGACCAGTTACGGCGACCCGCTCGACGCCGCGGCCGAGTGGGTCGATCAGGGTGCCGAGTGGATCCATCTGGTCGATCTTGATGCCGCGTTCGGTCGCGGATCCAACGCGCCGATGCTCCGGAAGGTCATCAAGCAGTTCCGCAATGTGAATGTGGAGCTCTCCGGTGGCATCCGCGATGACGCGAGCCTCGAAGCCGCACTCGAGACCGGCGCTTCCCGCATCAACCTCGGCACCGCTGCGCTGGAGAACCCGGAGTGGGCTGCTGACGTCATCGGCCGCTACGGCGAGGCCGTCGCTGTCGGCTTGGACGTGCGCGGAACGACTCTCGCCGCTCGCGGCTGGACCAAGGAGGGTGGCGACCTCTGGGAGGTGCTCGCTCGTCTCGAGGATGCCGGATGCAGCCGCTACGTCGTCACGGACGTCACCAAGGACGGCACGCTGCGCGGCCCCAACCTCGAACTGCTGCGCGAAGTGACCTCCCGCACACCGAAGCCGGTCGTCGCATCCGGCGGAATCTCCAGCCTCGATGACATCGCCGCGCTGCGCGAGCTCGTGCATCTCGGGGTCGAGGGCGCGATCGTGGGCAAGGCGCTCTACGCCGGTGCGTTCACGCTGGCTGAGGCGCTGGATGTCGCGGGGGACTGACGGCGCCGGCGATTCCGCAGGCGTCCCCTGGGAGGGTCGCAGTTTCGAGTCGAACGCTCACTCGGGGGATGACGGCGCCGCCGACCCCGAACTGCTCGCCGCGCTGATGCGTTTCCGCGCGGGGGAGGGCAGCCAGGTCGAGGTCATCGATGCGTTCCGCTCAGCTCGCGTGCTGATCCCTCTCGTCGCTGAGAAGGGCGAGGAGGGCGTGGCGCCCAGCGGCCTCACCGTCGACAAGACCCAGGAGCTGTCGATCGTGACGGTCGCCGCTCCGGACGGTCGTACGGTGCAGCCGGTGTTCTCATCGGTCACTGCGATGCAGAAGTGGGATGCCACGGCTCGGCCGATCCCGGTGGAGGCCGTGCGCGCGGCGCTGGCCGCATCGTCTGAGCAGACCGACCTGATCGTGCTGGATCCGACATCCGAGACCGAGTTCGTGATCCGTCGCCCCGCAGTCTGGGCGATCGCTCAGGGCCAGAAGTGGGAGCCCAGCTTCCACTCTCCGGAGGTCTTCACGGCTCTTCAGGAGAGCGTCGCGCGCGAGCTCGCGGTGATCGACGTCGCCGTCGAGGCGGGCGATCCGGATGCGCGCCTGAGCGGCCCCGAGCTTGTCGTCATCCTCGAACTCGTCGACGGTCTGGAGCGCGATGTGCTGGATGCCGTACTCGGGCGCCTGGCGCAGCGCTGGGCGGCCGATGACCGCATCGCCGTCCTGGCCGATTCCCTGACCGTGAAGCTCCGCCGCTCGGCCTGACTCTGGCATATTCTCGCCTCATGCGCAGAATGCTGGCGGTCGGGATGCTGGGCCTCGTACTCGCGCTCGGATCTACCGGATGCTCATCGGACGTCGTGTGCCCGGCGATCGGCTGGAACAACACTGTGCGCGTCGATGCTTCGGCGTTCGGCGAGACAGCGCTCGTCCAGCTCTGCGTGGATGCCGGATGCTCAGCGGCGCCGGGCGAAGAGGCGTCGCCGTCATCGGACATGGGTATGCCTGTGCAGAACGAGGTCGGCGTGTTCAGCCTGGGCATGACCACCCCTGAGGAGGCGACCGTTCGCGTCCACGATTCCGTCGGCGCACTCCTGCACGAGTCCGAGCACGACATCGCCTGGACGCACTCCACGGGAGTCTGCGGCGGCCCCAGCGTCGCCGAGACGATCACCCTGACCCGCTGAGGTTCCTCCGCCGCAGCTGCGGAACGCCAGAAGTCAGTTGACCGGCCCGGTCCACTTCTCGCCGGGCCCCTTGCCGATCGGGTCGGGAATGGCGGATGCTTCGCGGAAGGCGAGCTGGAGCGAGCGCAGCCCGTCGCGCAGTGAGCGCGCGTGCATGTCGCTGATCTCGGGGGCACCGGCCGTGATGAGTCCGGCGAGGGCGTTGATGAGCTTGCGGGCCTCATCGAGGTCGAGTTCGGCGTCAGGGTTGTCCGCGAGGCCGGTCTTGACCGCTGCGGCGCTCATGAGATGGACGGCGGCGGTGGTGATCACCTCGACCGCCGGCACGTCCGCGATATCGCGGGTGGCTGCGGATGCCGCATCCTCTTGTTGCTGCCAGCGCTCGTGGCGCTCGTCGTGGCCGTCATCCTGAACCGGAATCGTCACTATGCCTTGCCTTCTGTTAGACTTTGTCGGGCTTCGGAGCGTAACTGCTCCGGAACGAAAGAGGATTCACTTCCCACCCGCGCTTGCCGTTCAAGGCTACCGGGTCTTGCACTCCACCGGCTCACGTCGGCAGATCGGACGCAGTCCGATGTTCAGGGTGCGAAGCCGGCGTCTGAATGCCGGTGGGTGGGGGACGATTCCGATTTCGCCCGTGTCGCAGTCAGCGTCACGGTGGCTTAATCCATCGTCTAAAAGGAGTTCCGCATCAGCGATCCCCGCACCAATGAGCGCATCCGCGTCCCCGAGGTCCGCCTCGTCGGCCCCGCGGGTGAGCAGATCGGCGTCGTCCGCATCGAGGCAGCGTTGCGCCTTGCGCAGGAAGCCGACCTAGACCTCGTCGAGGTCGCCCCAAACTCGAAGCCGCCCGTGGTCAAGATCATGGACTACGGCAAGTTCAAGTACGAGGCCGCGCAGAAGGCGAAGGAAGCTCGTCGCAACCAGGCGAACACGATCCTCAAAGAGGTGCGCTTCCGTCTGAAGATCGAAGCACACGACTACACGACGAAGCTCAAGCGCGCCGAGGGCTTCCTCAAGGCCGGTGACAAGGTCAAGGCCATGATCCTGTTCCGTGGTCGTGAGCAGTCGCGCCCCGAGCAGGGTGTCCGTCTGCTGCGCAAGTTCGCTGAGGACGTCGCCGAGCTCGGTACCGTCGAGTCGAACCCGACGATCGACGGTCGCAACATGGTGATGGTCGTGGCGCCGCTGAAGAACAAGTCGGACGCGAAGGCCGAGCAGAACGCCCAGCGCGACGCGCAGCGTGCGGCCAACAAGCAGGCGTCGCATGCGACGCGTGAGACAGCGGATACCACCAAGGAATCCGCCGCGGAGTAACACCCGCTCCCCAGACTCCCGCAACGCGGGTTGAACCGTCGCCTGAGAAGGCGCCATACGAAGGAAGAGAAGATGCCGAAGCAGAAGACCCACTCGGGTGCTAAGAAGCGCTTCAAGATCACCGGCAGCGGCAAGCTGAAGAAGCAGCAGGCCGGGATGCGCCACAACCTCGAGCACAAGTCGAGCCGTCGCACCCGCCGTCTGAACCAGGACCAGGTGCTCGCCAAGGGCGACGCCAAGGTCGCGAAGAAGCTTCTCGGTCGCTGAACGCCCGAACGCAGGAATAGGAACTCAGGAAAATGGCAAGAGTAAAGCGGGCGGTAAACGCCCACAAGAAGCGTCGCGTCATCCTCGAGCGCGCCTCCGGTTACCGGGGCCAGCGTTCGCGCCTCTACCGTAAGGCCAAGGAGCAGGTCACCCACTCCCTGGTCTACGCGTACCGTGACCGTCGCAAGCGCAAGGGCGACTTCCGTCGCCTCTGGATCCAGCGCATCAACGCCGCTGCACGCCAGAACGGCATCACGTACAACCGCTTCATCCAGGGCCTCGGCCTTGCCGGCGTCCAGGTCGACCGCCGCATGCTCGCCGAGCTCGCGGTGAACGAGCCCGCGACGTTCGTCTCGCTGGTCGAGACGGCCAAGAAGGCCCTGCCTTCCGACGTCAACGCTCCGAAGTCGGCTGCGTAAGCATCCCTCACGAAGACGGGCGCTTCCCCTCGGGGAGGCGCCCGTCTTCGTATGTCAGCGCCGGCGTCGCCGCGCTCGCCGCGACACTGCGACGTCGACGATCATCGCGAGCAGCACGGATGCGGGGTACACGAGCAGGTCGCGCTGCGCGAAGCCCGAGCCGAGCACGAGCGCGGAGGGCGGGAACGCGAGAGCCCACGTGCGCGGCAGCTCCGTGAGCTGCAAGAACTCCACGGCGGTACAGAAGATGATCGCGAGTGCCGCCGGCAACGACCGCGCGCTTCGCGTCAGCACGATCGCGAACAGCAGGTAGACGAGCACCGCGTACAGGGCGTCACCCGCGATGTCGCCGATGTCGCCGGAACCGAACCGGTGCACCAGCAGACCGGCGACGAGCACGGCGACCGCCAGCGCCACGAGCGCGGTCCTGCGCCGGGCGGTGGAGCGTGTGGTGCGATCGGTCACATGTGCACAGTACGAACTCAACCTGCGCGCAGGCTCGACGCCTGGATGTGTTCCGGGCCGGGTCTGGTGTCCCTAGACTGGGATGGTGCTGGAGAATCCCCGGTCCCCGCGTGTCCGAGCCGTCGCGAAGCTGACGAAGCGCAGCGCGCGAACGGAGACGGGGCTCTTCCTCCTGGAAGGTCCTCAGGCTGTTCGGGAGGCGCTTGCATATCGCCCGGAAGGGATCGTCGAACTGTTCGCGACCCCGACCGGATGGGAGAGGCATCCTGACCTGCGCTCCGCGAGCGCGGCGCACTCGGTGAAGGTCGAGTACGTCACCGAGTATGTGCTCAACGCCATGGCCGACACGGTCACTCCCCAGGGCGTGATCGCCGTCGTCCGACAGGCGCCGACGTCGGCGCGCGACATCTTCGCAGCATCCCCTCGGCTGATCGCGATCTGCGAAGAAGTTCGCGACCCAGGCAATCTCGGCACCATCATCCGTGCTGCGGATGCCGCGGGTGCCGATGCGGTGATCCTCACAGGCCGCACGGTCGATCCTCACAACCCCAAGGTCGTGCGCGCGACGACGGGATCGCTCTTCCACCTGCCGGTGTCGGTCGGCGGGAACCTCGAAGACGTGGTCGAACGTGCTCATGCCGCCGGGGTCACCGTGCTCGCCGCGGACGTCAAGGGCGACGATCTTCTGCAGGCCCGCGCGGAGGGCGTGCTCGCGCAGCCGACGGCCTGGTTGTTCGGCAACGAGGCACGCGGACTCGAGGAGTCTGCTCTGGCGCTCGCCGATCACGTGCTCAAGCTTCCGATCTTCGGCCGTGCCGAGTCCCTGAACCTCGCCACGGCCGCAAGCGTGTGCCTGTACGAGAGCGCCTTCACGCAGCGGGCCGCTGACGGTCGCTGACCTCCGTTCTCCGCGTCGATCGTCTGTTTCCGATCGGTTACAACTCGATAACCCGCCGACGTGGATGCTGGTTCCTGTGCTCATGCACTCACTAGTGTGGGGACATGACCGAGACTGGTGCACCCCTCGTCGTGGTGGAGAACGTTCAGAAGCACTACGGCGACTTCCAGGCGCTGACCGATATCGACCTCACCGTGAACAAGGGCGAGGTGGTCGTTGTGATCGGGCCGTCCGGGTCCGGCAAGTCGACGCTGTGCCGAACGATCAATCGTCTGGAGACGATCACGAGCGGCAAGATCTCGATCGACGGCGAGCCGCTCCCCGCCGAGGGCAAGGGGCTCGCGAAGCTCCGCGCCGACGTCGGAATGGTCTTCCAGTCCTTCAATCTCTTCGCCCATCTCACGATCCTCGAGAACGTGACCCTCGGGCCGATCAAGGTCCGCGGCCTCAAGAAGGCGGATACCGACAAGGAGGGCATGGCCCTTCTCGAACGCGTCGGAGTCGCCCAGCAGGCATCCAAGCTTCCCGCCCAGCTCTCCGGAGGCCAGCAGCAGCGCGTCGCGATCGCCCGTGCTCTCGCTATGCGTCCGAAGGTGATGCTCTTCGACGAGCCGACCAGCGCCCTGGACCCCGAGATGATCAACGAGGTGCTCGACGTCATGGTCGGCCTGGCGAAGGACGGCATGACGATGATCGTCGTGACGCACGAGATGGGCTTCGCACGCAAGGCGGCGAACCGCGTCGTCTTCATGGCGGACGGGAAGATCGTCGAAGAGGCGACGCCCGAGGAATTCTTCACGAACCCGAAGAGTGATCGCGCCAAGGACTTCCTCTCGAAGCTCCTCACACACTGACCTTTTCTGTACACACAGCACACAAGGAGACGAAAATGCGACGCACACGGACACTTGCAGGGATCGGGATCGCGACGGTCGCGCTGCTCGCCCTGACCGCCTGCAACAGCGGAAGCCCCACGGATCCCGGCGCCGGCGACGGTGGAGGAGAAGAAGGCGACAAGCCGCTGTACGAGGTCGCTGAGAGCGTCACACTCGAGGGAAGCCCCGCCTATGACGCGATGGTGGAACGCGGCGGCCCCGTCATCGGAGTCAAGGAAGACCAGCCCAACCTCGGCTACCTCGACGTGACGACCGGAGAGCGCAGCGGATTCGACATCGAGATCGCACGTTGGATCGCGGCATCCCTCGGTTTTGAGGAGAGCGACATCACGTACGAGCCGATCGCATCGGCCAACCGTGAGCAGGCGCTCGTGAACGGCGACATCGACTACTACGTCGGCACGTACTCGATCACGGATTCCCGCAAGGAGCAGATCGAGTTCGCTGGCCCGTATTTCGTCACCGGCCAGGGCTTCCTCGTCTCCGCTGACAGTGAGATGACCGAAGTGAAGGACGTCTCCGACTTCAACGGCATGACGGTCTGCTCGGCGACGGGCTCCACGCCGATCTCGAACATCAAGGAGAACTACCCCGAGATCAACACGGAGGAGTACGACATCTACTCCCAGTGCGTCGATGATCTGCTCAACGGCAAGGTCGACGCGGTCACCACTGATGCGGCAATCCTCATCGGCTACGCGGCGCAGGACCCAGACAACCTGAAGGTGCTCGACGGCCTGTTCACGGAAGAGCGCTACGGCGTGGGCATCCCGAAGGGTGACACCGCGCTGGTGGAGCACATCAACACGCTGTTCACCGAGGGTGGCGACACCTGGCAGGCGATCTTCGACTCGACGCTCGGTCAGTCCGGTATCGAGGTCGAACAGCCCGCGGTCGACCCGGTCGGTTAATTCGCACTGGCGGGGGATGGGCGCGAGCGCGTCCCCTGCCGCCAATTCAGAGAAGGAGCGTCTGTGGAGGCCATCTTCGGCAACCTCGATCTATGGGGTGAGGGCATCAGCTACACGCTGCTGGTGTTCTTCTTCGGCGGCATCATCGCGCTCGTACTCGGCATAGTCGTCGGAGCAATGCGAGTGTCTCCCGTACCGATCGCGCGAGCTGTGGGCACGGCGTACGTCACCCTCGTGCGGAACACCCCGCTCACGCTTGTCTTCTTCTTCTTCGTCTTCGGGTACAGCGCGCTCGCACTGCCGACGTTGTCGAACACGGTGCTCGGCATCCTCGCGATCGGCGTGTACACCGCGACGTACGTCGCCGAGACTCTGCGCGCCGGCATCAACACCGTGCCAGTCGGTCAGGCCGAGGCCGCCCGCGCCATCGGGTTGCCGTTCGGCCAAGTGATGACACAGGTCGTGCTGCCTCAGGCCTTCCGATCGGTCGTACCGCCGATGATGAGCGTCTTCATCGCATTGCTGAAAAACACGACGGTCGCAGCCGGCTTCTCGATCGCGGTTCTTCCCCAGCTGCAGTCCACGATCTCCAACTCGCACACGCGCCCTGGTACGCCCATGGAGATCCTGCTCTGGGTCGCCGCCATCTTCGTCGCCCTGGTCATGCTGCTGACTTGGCTGCAGCGAACTCTCGAGAATCGGTGGAGGATCGCACGATGACGTCCGTCCTCTTCGACGTTCCGGGCCCCCGCGCCCGTCGTCGCAACATGATCCTCGCGGTCGTCACGGTCGTTCTGGTCGTCGCCGTGATCGCGTTCCTCTTCTGGCGCCTTTCACTGACGAACCAGTTCAGCGCGGCGAAGTGGAACGTGTTCACCTACTCCCTGGTGTGGACGACTATCGGCGAGATGCTGCTGAACACCCTCCGCGCCTTCGCTCTGGCAGCCGTGCTGAGTCTTGCACTCGCCTTCGTGCTCGCCATCGGACGGCTGTCCGACCATGCATGGGTGCGTGTCCCTGTCACCGTGATCACCGAGTTGTTCCGAGCCGTGCCAGTGCTCGTGATGATGATGATCCTGTATTACGGCCTTCCGACTCTCGGCGTGAAAGTGGAACCGTTCTGGGCCGTGGTCATCGCGCTGATGGTGTACAACGGCTCCGTGCTCGCTGAGGCGCTGCGCGCCGGGATCGAGTCCCTGCCACGCGGCCAGGGCGAGGCCGGCTACGCGATCGGTCTACGAAAGAGCGGCGTGATGGCGCTGATCCTGCTGCCACAGGCGGTCCGTGCGATGCTTCCCGTCATCATCGCGCAGCTCGTGGTGACGATGAAGGACACCGCGCTCGGGTTCATCATCACCTATCAGGAGCTTCTGTACTACGCCAAGCTCCTCAGTTCGCAGCAGGGGCGTCCCGCGCTGCAGGCGGCGCTCGTCATCGGCGGCATCTACATCGTGATGTGTCTGATCCTCTCCGGAATCGCGAAGTGGGCGGAGATCAAGACGCGCCGTTCACCGAAGCTGAAGGCGCTCGCCGCCGACAACGCCGCAGTGATGCACGATGGCACGGACACCGAACTCATTGCAGCGCAGAGGGGTCCACGAGACTTCGACCAGGGCGGATCCGGGCTGGGCGGCACTCGCTGACGTTCAGCGCGAACACCACGCGCCGGTAGACTCGTGTCTCGTGTCAGACGCTCCAGAAATCACGCCCGAGGCGGTGGAATCCGCCGTCGCTGCAGCACTCGAGGCGATCGGCGCCGCTGCCGACACCGCCGAGTTGAAGGCCGCGCGCACAGCGCATGTCGCCGAAGGATCGCCCCTGGCTGTCCTGAACGCCTCCATGCGTCAGGTGGCGCCCGAGCACAAGGCCACGTTCGGCAAGCTCGTGGGGCAGGGGAGAGGCCAGGTCACCAAGGCGCTCGCCGCCCGTGAGGCCGAACTCGCCGAGGCCGAGACCGCAGCGCGGCTCGAGGCCGAGCGCGTCGACATCACCGCGGTGTCCTCTCGCACGCGCGTCGGCGCGCGGCATCCGCTGTCTCAGTTGCAGGACGACGTCTGCGACGTCTTCGTCGGCATGGGGTGGGAGATCGCGGAAGGACCCGAGCTCGAGCACGAGTGGTTCAACTTCGATGCACTGAACTTCGACGTCGATCACCCCGCGCGTCAGATGCAGGACACGTTCTTCGTGGACCCCGTCGATCGTCATCTCGTCATGCGCACGCACACGAGCCCCGTGCAGGTGCGGTCGATGCTCGACCGCGAACTGCCGCTCTACGTGCTCTGCCCCGGACGCGTGTACCGCACCGACGAGTTCGACGCGACGCACCTGCCGGTGTTCACGCAGTTCGAGGGTCTCGTCGTGGACAAGGGCATCACGATGGCGCACCTCAAGGGCACCCTCGACCACTTCGCGAAGCAGCTCTTCGGCTCTGAGGCCAAGACCCGCTTCCGCACGAACTACTTCCCGTTCACGGAGCCGTCCGCCGAACTCGATCTGTGGCACCCGACCTTCAAGGGCGGCGCGCGCTGGATCGAGTGGGGTGGCTGCGGCATGATCAACCCGAACGTGCTGCGTGCGGCCGGCATCGATCCGGACGTGTACAGCGGATTCGCCTTCGGGATGGGGATCGAGCGCGGGCTGATGTTCCGCAGCGATGTGCAGGACATGCGCGACATGGCAGAGGGCGATGTGCGCTTCAGCGAGCAGTTCGGGATGGTGGTATGATGCGCGTCCCGCTTTCGTGGTTGCGTGAGTACGTCGATGTGGCGCCGGATGCCACGGCAGAGGACATCCTCGAGTCGTTGGTGACCGTCGGTTTCGAAGAGGAGGAGATCCACCGCTTCGAGATCTCCGGTCCTGTCGTCGTCGGGCAGGTGCTGTCATTCGAGGCCGAACCGCAGTCCAACGGCAAGACGATCCGTTGGTGCCAGGTGGATGTCGGCGAGGCCGAGCCTCGAGGAATCGTCTGCGGCGCGAGCAACTTCGCCGTCGGAGACAAGGTCGTGGTGACGCTGCCCGGTGCTGTGCTGCCCGGCCCGTTCCCGATCGCTGCGCGCAAGACCTACGGTCACGTCTCCGACGGCATGATCGCGTCAGCACGCGAGCTCGGACTGGGAGATGAGCACGACGGCATCCTGGTGCTGTCCTCGCTCGGCATCGACGCGCCCGTCGGCACCGACGCGATCGAGCTGCTCGGTCTGGACGACGTCGCCGTCGAGATCAACGTCACTCCCGACCGCGGCTACGCGTTCTCGATCCGCGGCGTCGCCCGCGAGTATGCGCATGCGACCGGCGCGGACTTCCGCGACCCCGCAGAGCACGAATGGTCGGAGGTCGAACCGGGCACCGGATTCGCGATCGCCGTCGACGCCGAGCCTCTTCGAGACGCCGCGGCCGTTCAGGAGTTCGTCGTGCGCGTCGTGCGCGATGTCGACCCGTCCCGGCCGACGCCGCCGTGGATGATCGCACGGCTCTCGCTCGCCGGCATCCGCTCGCTGGGTGTGCTGATCGACATCACCAACTATGTGATGCTCGAGCTCGGAAATCCGATCCACGGTTACGACCTCGACAAGCTCTCCGGCGGCATCACGGTGCGTCGCGCGCAGCATGGCGAGAAGATGAAGACTCTCGACGGCCAGGAGCGCACGCTCCACGTCGAGGATCTGCTCATCACCGACGATTCGGGGCCGATCGGCCTGGCCGGCGTGATGGGCGGCGGCACCACCGAGATGAGCGGCGAGACGCACAACGTGCTGATCGAGGCTGCGATCTTCGATCCGATCTCGATCGCCCGCAGTGCGCGCCGGCACAAGCTGCCCAGCGAGGCGTCCAAGCGCTTCGAACGCGGAGTCGATCCTCTGGTGCCCTTCGTCGCTGCGCGTCGGGTGGCAGACCTCATGGTCGAACTCGCCGGCGGTCGCATCGACGAGATCGGCGGGGCGTTGTTCAGCGACGTCTCCATCGAAGGCATCGAACTGCCCGCCGAGTTCGTGCCCGATCTCATCGGCGTCGACTACACCGATGAGGAGATCGTCGACGCGCTCGAGACGATCGGTGCAGAGGTCGCGGAGACCGTTGACGGCTGGCAGGTCATCCCGCCCAGCTGGCGGCCCGACCTGACCGACAAGTGGACCCTGGCTGAGGAGGTCGCGCGTCTGCACGGTCTCGACCGCATCCCTGCCGTGCTGCCGACGCCCCCGTCCGGGCGAGGACTCACTGCGCTGCAGCAGGGCCGCCGCCGCGTCTCGAATGCTCTGGCAGCCGCCGGACTCGTCGAGACGCCGGCGTTCCCGTTCACCACCGAGGCGCACAACGACCTGCACGGCTCGGCGTCCGGCGCGCACCTGCCGAGTATCAAGCTCGCGAACCCGCTCGATGGGCAGGCCCCCTTCCTGCGGCGATCGCTGATCCCCGGGCTGTTGCAGATCGCACACCGCAACATCGCGCGTGGACTGACTGACCTCGCGATCTTCGAGACGGGCGTCGTCTTCCTTTCGGAGCCCGGCGTCGTCTACGGCACGGACGATGTGCCGCCACTGGGCCAGCGACCGTCGGAGGAGAAGCTCGCAGAGCTCAACGCCTCGATCCCGCCGCAGCGCCGTCATGTCGCCGCGCTGTTCACCGGAAACGTCACTGCTCGTCAGCCTGGACGCTCCGCCGAGGCCGCCGGGCTCTCCGATGCGCTGGATGCCGTGCGTGTGATCGCCGTCGCGTCCGGAGTCGAGATCGACGTCGTCCAGGGCGAGCGGGCGGCGCTGCACCCCGGGCGCACCGGCGTGCTGCGCGTCGACGGCACCGAGGTCGGCTATGTCGGAGAGCTGCACCCGAATGTCGCGGCTGACGCTGATCTGCCCGGTCGCGCTGTCGTGCTCGAAGTCGATCTCGACGGCATCCTGTCCATGGCCGGAGCACGCGTCGTCGCCGCATCGCTGTCGACGTACCCGGCAGCGACGCAGGACGTGTCGCTGGTCGTTCCCTCGTCAGTGACAGCGAGCGAGGTGCGTGCCGCGCTCCTCGAGGGGGCGGGTGAGCTGCTCGAGTCGCTGCGACTGGTCGATGACTATCGCGGCGAGGGTGTGCCCGAATCATCCAAGAGTTTGACGTTCGCGCTGCGGTTCCGTGCCGATGACCGGACGTTGACGGCTGCCGAGGCGACCGAGGCGAAGCTCGCCGGTGTCGCTGTCGCCGCTGAGCGGTTCGGGGCGACGTTGCGCGAGTAGCGTCCGACTGTATGTGAACGCCGGTGTCTCTTCGGGGATGCCGGCGTTCTGCATTCTGGGTCTGGATTGTTTCTTCGAATAAACATACGAGAAGCGCTTGTCAGTATCGAAGATACAAACTAAACTGGACTCATGGAACCTTGGTTCGATGATGTGGATGATCGGCCGCGTGATGCGGCGTTCTT
>NZ_BAAGXE010000007.1:0-86388 GCF_054779995.1 Microbacterium shaanxiense
CACAACGCCGAACCGGCGCTCACATAAACACCGGAACAGAACCCAGGGCGGTTCAGAACGGTCTGGGGTGCATGCGCGTCGGCGGCGTCGAAAGAGACGTCGACGTTGCTGTTCGGGTCGTATACGTCGGGGACGACAAGGACGTTGATGTTCCCGATTGTGTGGTCCACGGCAGGAAGGGGCGTGATCGTGCCGACGGTGCCCGTGAAGACGCTACCCGCCCCGTACCACGGGGCGGTGCCGCCGCCACCGTTGCTCATCGTGATCTGGGTGCCACCGAGCATGGTGAACTGATACGTGGTGCCGTAGACCGCGGGGTCGACAAGGGACGTGTCGATTCCGAAGTACTGACTGCCGATGGTCCACCACGAACGCGCGTTGAAGACATGCCAGTCGGAAGGGTCCAACTGTGCGTTGACGACCGCCGGCAGGACCCCCAACGGGCATGCCAGCGGTGTCGTCGAAGCCGCGGCCAGCGGCGTCGCCACGGCGACGGCGACGACGGGAAGAGACCAGACGGCTCCCTTGACTACGCCACGGCGCGTGGGGCCCTCGGTGCGACGTGCGCCCTCAGGTGAACCGTTGCCTCCAGTGACCACAGAAATCCTCCGCCTCTGCAGCCATCTAGACCGCCTCTTTTTGACGACGGCGTTTCGGTTTTCTGACATCGTGCGGGCGAGTGGATGAGGGCGGTGCGCGCCAGGTGGGCGCCGGAGCAACCCGTGTCAGGTGTGGACAACCGTGACGAAGCACTGGGCGGTGATGGGGGAACCAACGAGGTTTCCCAAGGCTGCGCCCATGTCATCGGTTGTCAGGGGGAAACCGTCGGGGAGAATGACGACGAGGACCCGGTCACCGAATGCGCTGGCCGCTTCCCACCATCCGGGAGGCGACTTCGGGTTCCCGCCGGCATCATGGAACAGGACTTGCTCCTCGATCACAACGCTGAGATGGTCCGGCATGATGCGGATCTCAGCGCCATCGTCTTCACGGATATGCCCCGCGTACGGCGCCCACCCGCGAGCATGCAACTGGTCGATAAGCGGGTTCCCCTCGCTGGCCGTCATCAGGAGCATGGGGACAGGGAGCGGACCGCCGTTATTGAGGACTTTCGCGTACATTTCCCCGAGAGTAGCGGCCCCCGTCTGCACTACATCGAGACCCCTAGTCAGGACTCGGGGCCAGGGGAGTGCTCGGGCATGGTGTCGGGCAGGCAGCGCGGCTGTCGGGGTTGATGCGGTTCGTGCGCTGTCTTTACGGGCGCGGAACGGAAGGAAGCGATTCGCGTGGTGCGGGTCTCCGGATACGGCCTCTCACAGGGGCAGTGCTGACGCGTATCGCACGCGGCACGGGCCTACGTTCGTAGAGACTTCATCCGTGCACCACCTAGAGACCACCCCCAACGTCCGAATCGACTGTCGTCGATAGGTGTTTTCCCGTACCTGCGTGCCCCGCTGCGCGATGAGTTCCTATGCTGGCCAACAAGCCGCTCTCCTTGCGGCAGCGCTCTCCTTGCGGCAGCTAGTGAGACCGTGGCCAGTAGTCGGTTCTCAAGAGGGGACTTTCCATGACGAGCACCCCGCGGGCACACCGCGTCGTACCCGCCGTCCTCTTATCGACGGCGGCGTTGGTGTCGATAGGGGCCAGTGTCTACCTCATCATTGGCGGTAGCTACACCACGCGCTTCGGCAGCTTGGGTGGGGTGATGGGCGTCATGCTCATTCTGTTCGGTGTCTTAGCCCTCATCGTCGGCGGCACCGCCGCCACGGCCGCAGCTCTGGCGATTCGCGGCAACCGGGCGGCGCCGATCATGGCCGTCGTGATCGCCGTCGTTCTCGGAATGGCGGGGGTGCCTGCCTTCAATTCCTTCGTAGGCGTGCTTGCAGAGAATCCTACGGACCCGTTGCCTTACCTGCTCAGCAGCATCGGCATACTGGTGACTCTCGCGTGTTCCATCACAGCCGCCATTCTCCTGATGCGATCCAGAAATGCGCGCACTCCGCATCCCCGCACGGCACCACCCGCCGCCTGAAGCGAAGCAACTGCAGGGTGATCAACTAACTGCGCGAGAGCTGCGATCCGCTGGCCTCAGCAGGCAGAGACTGATGCACCCCATCGATCCGGCTCGCAAAGCCGACCAGCTCAACGAACGGAGCTCCATGCGTGACGAAATCGCAGCTCGACGCGTCCCCACAACCGTCCAGATCGTCATCTGGATCATTGCCTTCGGTCTCACAATTGACGCGGCCGTCGCCGTCTTCAGGCTGCTGCGAGCCATTGATGTCCTGGATGGCACTGCGGCTCCCATCCCGGGTAGGCCGGAAGACGGAGCGCTCCTCCTCACTGTGGCAGCGTTCATGATTGTTTTGATCGCCCTTGAGGTCTTCGTGCTCGTGAAGTTGCGCGGTGGCCGAAACTGGGCCCGAATCGTCATCACCGTCCTTGAGGTGCTGTCGGTGCTCTCCTTCTTTGTCGACGTCACCGCGGTAGGAGTACTTGGTTCACTTGCGTCCTTACTGATCATCCTCTTGCTCTGGACGAAGTCCTCCAATGCCCACTTCCTCTCTCTGCCCCGGACCTGACGACAGGCATCTCGACGTCTGATCGCGCGCGCGGAGTGTCCAGAGGGATAAGAGCACGGTCACCTGATGCGCAACGTGTGAGCCGAACTCACAGTCTTGCCGGGACGGTCAGTCGCTCCGCGATTGGCGTGCGCGGCTGCGCACGCCAACGGTGGCGCCGACCACGAGGCAGGTCACGCCCGTGACGGTCAGTGCCAGCGGCGCAAACCAGCCAACGAGAAACGACGCGACGCCTGCCGCGACCAGGAGAAGCACGCCGGAGAGAGTCCACCTCAGTGTTGCGTTCATGGTGTCTTGCATACCTCATGATGCTGCGCTTTGCACGGTCACTGAAGCGAGCGCGTCTAGATCGATTGAGGCTGCTCGACCCGGCCGAGGAGGCACCCGGCCGCAGGTAGAAGGGGCCGTGGGCGTCTGCCCCCGCGCGCGGCCACTATTCTGCAAGCATGGAGGCACTTGTCTTCGCGGGCCTGGTCGTCGTCCTGCTGTGGATGCTCGTCGCACGCCGCGTACAAAGCTGGGGGGTCGGCGCACCCATCGTTCTAATCGTCGCGGGGGCGCTGCTTGGTGGCGTGGTCGACCCGGATTTGGGTTCCCTCCTCGACACGGTCGCCGCGGAGCATTTGCTTGAGATCATCCTCGCGCTCATCCTCTTCAGTGATGCGACAGAGGTTCGAGGCGGTCTTCTGGGCGGCGAGAAGTCCGCCGTCCTGAGGCTTGTCTTGATAGCGCTCCCGCTTTCGCTGGCGGCCGCAGCCGGAGTCGCCCTCGTGCTCTTGGGGAACATTAGTTGGCCGGTCGCTCTGGTTCTCGCGTGTGTCCTCATGCCCACAGACTTCGCGCCAACCGCCGGAATCGCCAGACGAACGAATCCGCGTGTTTCAGGGATTCTGAACGTCGAATGCGGGTACAAGGACGGGATTGTGGCACCGATTCTCCTGTTCGCCTTCGCTGCTGCGGAGGCGGCCGGTAAGGTTACCGGATCACCAGGGGAGGTTCTCTGGGCCGCTCTCCCAGAGCTCGTGGTATCGCTCCTGGTCGGCCTCGGTCTGGGTGCGGCCGTGGGCCTCGCCGTGCGATGGTCGACCTCACACGCGTTGATGTCTTCAACCGCGGTGCGCGCTGTCCTGATGCTGGCACCCGTCATCGCCTATGCCGCCGCCGAAGGAACTCACGGCAACGGGTTCGTGAGTGCGTTCGCGGCAGGTGTGACGTACCGAGCCACGCGCGCAGGAGTCGATGATGGGCTGTCGTCCGAGGAGACGTCATTGGTCGATGACGTGAGCCGTATCGCGTCGTTGCTGGTCTGGTTCCTGTTCGGTGCAACGACTGTACTTGCTCTTGAGACGGGGATACAGTGGCCGGTCGTGGCGTTGGTTGCTCTCGCCCTCACGGTCCTTCGTGCCGGTCCCGTGATGCTGGCGCTTGTAGGCACCGATCTTTCGACGCATGAGAGACTCCAGGTCGGCCTCTTCGCCCCGCGAGGTGTCGTCTCCGTGATCTTCGGGCTCCTCGCCTTCAACACTTTGAGGGAGGATGAAGCCAATCTCGTGTTCTATACGATGATCGTGTTGGTCGTCGGAAGCGTTCTGCTGCACAGTGTCCGGGTGAGGCGTAGCCGTATCGTGTAGATCGCGAGGAGCGTAGCTCGTTGCGCGGTCAAGACGTCCACTCTGTCGGGATCGAGAGCTGTTGCTGCAGCTTGTTGGATAGCCGCCGAGTTCGCGTGGGGGTACGACCGGGGACACGCTCGCGGAGAGTCCCCGCTTTACCGCTTTCGACCTTGCCTGTGGGGAAGCGCTTTGCGCGCGACGATGTGAGAATTCGGAGTCACTCTCGTCGTTCGAAGTGCAGGTTGTCCCGCGTCATTGCGGGAACGGCGCGCCTGCAGCATGGCTGTCCTTGATGCGCGACGGCTCAACCACCACATCGCACAGAGGAATGAACGATCCATGTCGCTGCTGCTCGATCTTGCTGATGCGCTCATCCCGCTCGGCCTCGTCGGAGTCGTCGTCGTCGCATGTGCCAGCGCGGTTTTCGCAGCGATCGCCTTCGTGATCATCGACGCCCCGACGACCGGGGGGCTCGCGGCGTCCGTGTGGTCGGCGGGCGTGAACCTGCGCCAGTGCGTCGCGTTCGCGCATCAGTGGCAAAAGACTCCCGTCTCCCTCGCGGTGTTGCCAGTCCCGAGTGCGGACACGCATGGGCGCTAGGACTACTAGCTGGGGACGAACATTCTCAGGTGGCAGAGGAGAGCGTTTGCAGATGACCGGTGTCGCTGTTTTCGGATTGAACCCGGGTGCGGGGGTAGGCATTGGGTCGATATAGGGCGGCGTCCGCGTTCGCCAGGCTGACCCGCGCGATCGACTCCGGTGACGATGATGTCCTGGCCAACGCGCTTGCATCCGACGCGTGGCCGTTGCTCAACCGCCACTTTCAGCAGTTCACAGAAGCTCTGGAGAGCCTTCCTGCGAGCGTCGTGCGCCGCCACTACCCGCTGGAGCTTTATCATCCCCTCGCGGGAGTCGTATTCCGTGGGCCGAGCGGACCCTCCCCGGTAGGGGCGGAGAAGCTTAAGGGGAATGACCTGGCCATGTTCCACCTTGCGCGCCTTCTCACCGCTCGTGTCGTGGGCGACAGCGAGAGCCTCAGCTACTTCTCAGATCAACTCGAGCATTGGGCGGGCTCGCAGGCCCGCACCCAACGGGACGCGGCTGACGGACCTGTGCCGTTGTGCTTCATCCAGGTCGGTTACACGTCAATGCTCCGAGGCGACCTTCGTGGTGCGCTCCGACATCTAGGGATCGCGAACAGCCTCGCCCTTCGTTCGCAGCTGCATGACGGAGCGCGTCATGCCTACATTCTCAGCTCGCTGAGCCATTCGATGAGGGGTGCCGTCGCGGAGGCGCGTGTCGCCTTAGAAGACGCAGTCGCACGTCCGATCCTTGCCCCGGAGCTCTATGAGATCGGCGTGGCGTCCGCAGAGGCGGCAGCGCGAGCCATCGTGAGCATCGAGACCGGTGGCTCGGACGCGGACGCACTGGTGGCAGCACTCTCGCCGATTGAAATGCCGGACGAAACGTGGGTGTTCAAGCTCCTCGCTCGAGTCAGGCACGCACTGATGCGTCACCGTGCCGTGGAAGCGATCGAGTTGGTGGCACTCGCCCAGGCGACACAACGCGTGGCCCCCGGCTCGCTCGCGGCTGATGTCATACCCGCATTGCGCATCGAAGCGCTCCTCGAGTCAGGGCTCATGGGCGAAGCTCGGCGCTTCGTTGATCGACGAGAAGGAACCCGGGGAATCTTGACACAAGTCGCGGTGCTTCGAATGCACGTCATGTCCGGCGACCGTCAGATGGCAGGGCGCGCGGCTGCGGCGATTGTCGCGCTTCCGGCACTCTCTGTGGGAGTGCACACCGAAGTTCTTACGCTGCTGGCGTGGGCAGACCATCTGGCCGGAGAACAGGTGAGCGCGAATACCGCGGCTCAGCTCGCAGGGTATGCAGCGCAGGGCGGTCGGAGACTTCTTTCAGTGGTACCCCGCGACGTGATCGCCGCCCTGGCGGCCACTCTCGACACGAACGCGCCTTCCCTTATCTCAGACGGGCCAGCGTCACGATCATCTGAGATCGCTGCCCGTCTCACACGCGGAGAGTTGCGCGTGCTGCGGGAGTTGGCGGAGGGACGATCCAACACAGAAGTCGCGGCCATTCTGCAGCTCTCACCACACACGGTGAAGACTCACGTGTCGTCGATACTCCGCAAACTCGGTGTGTCCACGAGGGCGGCAGCGATTACCACAGCAGCACGGCAAGGGCTGATCGAGTCAGCCAGGTAGCGGGTATCCGGTGGACGATCCGGATCTGAGGCCAGAAATGGCGGAGATCACCGTCTTAGATGGTGAACGGCGCAGAGCAGGAAACGCGCTCCATCGGAGCCGTGTGAAGCAGTTGAACAGAAAGGACCGCCATGACCGCCAGCCATGTTCCACAACCCATCGCCTCGTTCATCGCGGCAATCAACTCGCAGGACCATGCGGCGTTCATCGGTGCGTTCAACACAAGTCCGTTTGTCGACGACTGGGGCACGAGGTACGACGGGCTGCAAGCCATTCAGGCGTGGAGTGACCGCGAATTGCTCGGCGCGAAGGGAACGTTCACGGTGGAGAGCTCCAGCCAAGAAGGGAACGTCGTCGCCGTGGTCGGGGACTGGCGCAGCTCCTTCGCAAACGGGCCGTCGTCGTTCCGCTTCGGCCTCGAAGGGGACAAGATCGCTTCGATGACTATCCGCGAAGACTGACCGGACCGCCGCGCAGCAGGACTCCGGCCGGGCAGCGCTGACGGGCAACTGAACGAATCGAACGGTTCATGTCTAGAGACAACACACAGTCCACCGCTGAATCCCGTGCTCGTTTCGGGTTGACGATCATGCGTCCGCGAGATCCGAATGAACCGCACCGAGCAGCGAGTTCTCTAGAGCTGTTCTTCGACCTGGTCTTCGTGGTGGCGGTGTCCTTCTCGTCAGCGCAGTTGCACCATATGGAAGCCGGCGGTCATCCCGGCGCCGGCATCCTGGGGTATCTGATGATCTTCTTCGCCATCTGGTGGGCGTGGATGAACTTCACGTGGTTCGGGACCTCGTTCGCCACCGACGACTGGCTTTACCGGACATTGACCATCGTGCAGATGGCGGGTGTTCTGGTTCTCGCGACCGGAGCCGAATCCGCGATGGCAGACCATGACTTCACGCTCGTCACTGCGGGCTATGTCGTCATGCGGCTCGCGCTTGTCGGACAGTGGTTGCGGGCGGCGGCCAGCGCCTCAGCGCTCCGTTCGACCGCGCTGCGGTACGCCGCCGCAATCGTCGTCGTTCAGGCGCTGTGGGTGGGACGGTTGTTCCTCCCGGAGACCGCCGGCTTCATCGGCTTTTTCGTTCTCGTCGCTGCTGAAGTCGCAATCCCCATTTGGGCGGAATCGCGTAAGCCGGCGCCCTGGAATCCGAGCCACATCACCGAACGATACGGGTTGTTCACCCTCATCCTTTTGGGGGAGTCGATTCTGGCGTCTGCGAACGCTGTGGTCGACGCTATTGAGTC
Source organism: Microbacterium shaanxiense (assembly GCF_054779995.1). Lineage (NCBI taxonomy): Bacteria > Bacillati > Actinomycetota > Actinomycetes > Micrococcales > Microbacteriaceae > Microbacterium > Microbacterium shaanxiense. Next base: position 7,678 of record NZ_BAAGXE010000007.1, read on the forward strand.
CGGCCATCACATCAGCGATCTGCTCATCATCGCCAGCTCGGGGCTGGTCGTCGCCGCAGGCATGTGGTGGGTCTATTTTTCGCGAGAACATCACGAGCACATCAACGGGCTGCGTTCCTCGCTCACCTTTGGTTATTTCCATTACCTGATCTTCGCCGCGGCAGGCGCGTTCTCCGCTGGCATCGAGGTCGCTATCGACCGGGTGGGAGGGCACACTGAGCTCGGCCACGAGGCGGCAGCCGCAATGCTGAGCGTCCCTGTGGGTCTGTTCTTTCTCGCAGTGTGGTGGTTGACGCTTCGCCGCACACTCAGCGCGGCGACCAGCACCGCGTTCCTCGTGGGCGTGCTCGTCGTATTCGGGGGAATCCTGACGGACGGTCTCTGGGCGGTCGCACTCGTCGCTGCCGGAGCGCTCGTCGCGGTGATCGCCGTCGAGGCAGGGGCCCGATCGCAGGCGAAGATTGGTGCGCAGAACGCTTAATCTCAGACGGGCGAGCGTTCCACTGGATGATATCTGCACCGAGGTAGCGGCCGACCGACACGGGAGTTCGACTCGAGGCCTCGCGCGCTCTCGGCTCGAGCCAGGACAGGAGCGCATTGCCTCCGAGCTCGGCAATGGCGGCGGGCGTCGCACGTTCCTCGCAATAGACGAGGGAGAAGCGCACCCCTGCGCTTCTCCCTCGGTCCTCCACCCGCATGAGTAACGGGTGTCAGGGTGAGGACGAGGAGATGGGCCTCCCAAGAAGAAGACGACGGCTCTGGGGATTTCTGGTCTGAAACGAAGCCTTGGTCAGAGCTCGCCCCCGTAAACGCAACCAGGAGCGCCGAGAGCCGTGGTCCTGAGCTGCTCAGCCAAGGGTTTAAGTCAGACTTCACCCCTCCACTCGTCATTCTCGGTGGAGTCGTTGCGGCCGCCACGTTCATGGTCGCGTACCAGAGTCGAACCCGTGATGCCGCCCATTGATCGCATAGGGAGTCCGATGGAACTGAGCGACTACGTCCGAGTCGTGCGCATGCATTGGGTCGTGATCCTCTTGGCGACGATGCTTGGTGCTGGCGCACTGTTCGGGTGGAGCGCGGTGCAACCGCGGGTGTTCTCCGCCGATACGACGGGTATCGTCACGTCCGTCGGAGGGAACGGCACGAGCGGGGCGGCTCTTGTCGGGACCCAGCTCGCGCAGAGTCGCGTGAAGTCATATCTTGAGCTCGGTTCCTGGCGGGCGGTCGCGGAGCATGCGATTGATGAGCTTGGTTTGGAGTCTGAGCCCGAAGCGCTTGTCGGCCGCGTTCGTGTGTCGAACCCGGCCGAGACTACATCACTCGTGGTCACTGCGACCGGCCCTACTCCTCAGGAGGCGCAGGAACTGGCAGAGGCATGGCTGCGCGCGATGGCAACCGAGATCCAGAACCTTGAGCGTGGCACAGCTGCGACCCCGGCTGCGGTCGAACTCGTGGTTGGCGATTCTGCGCGGATCCCCTCTTCGCCTAGTTCACCGAACACCCGCCTGAATGTGGGCGTAGGGGCGGCGGCTGGGCTGGCGCTGGGGCTCGCGTACGCGTTTGTCAGACGTGCCGTCGATCGGCGGGTTCGCCATCCGCGAGACGTTGAGCGCGAGACCGGCGTCTCGGTGATCGGTGTCATCCCGCTCGAGAAGTCGATGTCTGACGAGCGCCAGGTGATCGACTTCTCGCTGGAGTCGCAGCACGGCGTCTCGCACCACACGATCGAATCGATGCGCGAGCTGCGCACGAATCTGCAGTTCATCGACGTCGACAACCCGCCGCGCGTGATCGTCGTCACCAGCTCGGTGCCGGGCGACGGCAAGTCGACTGTGTCGGTCAACCTCGCCTCGAGCCTCGCCGCCGCGGGCCAGTGGGCGATCTTCATCGACTGCGATCTGCGTCGCCCGGTCATCGCCGACATCTTCGGGATGTCCAAGGACGTCGGCCTCACCGACGTTCTTGCTGGGCGCGCCGACCTGCAGGATGTCGCTCACCGCCCGTCGCGCGATGTGCCGCTGGCCGTCGTGGGGGCTGGGCGCATCCCGCCGAACCCGAGCGAGCTCCTCGGCTCGCACCGCATGCGCGACTTCCTGGCGGAGATCAGCAAGTCCGCGATCGTGATCCTCGACTCCCCTCCGGTGCTGCCGGTGACGGATGCCGCTGTGCTCGCCGCCGGCGCGGACGGCGTGCTGATCGTCGTCTCGTCGGGGAAGACCACTTTCGACATGCTGCAGCGCGCCATCGAGAACATCACCCGCACGACGGGCCGTGTGCTCGGCGTCGTCCTGAACCGCGTCCCCCGCAAGGGACCTGCCTCCGCCTACTCCGGTCGCGACTACTATGAGTCGCCCGTCCAGGAAGCTGATGGTGCTTTCAGAGCTGGCGGCCCCGATGCTCGCCGTGCTTTTGCTGAGGATGCAGATGGTGTACCGGACGCGTCCGTCACGCCGGCGTCAACACGGGTGAGAAGTCGACGTTCAGTGGGACGCAGCTAATTCTGTTCGCTCTGTCGTCTGATTGCGTCCCGCATGCGTCGGACACTGGTGAATCCTGAACGTGTGGCCAAGTCCGGTTCAGAGAGGTGTCCGTCAGATCGCTGTCGAAGTGTTCGCACCGCGGAGACGCGGCGTTCTTCGACAACGTCGCGAGGGCTCCTGCCTTCCTGGGCGAAGAGGCGATGCAGATGAGGTGTGGAGATGGACAGTCGCTGCGCGAGGCTGGTCACGTTAAGCGCAGGGTCTCGGTGCTGCTCCTCGATGATCCGCAAAGCCTCGGAATACAGAGAGGAGCGGGACGAGGCAGACGAGGGAGCTGCACTCGCTAGCACCGCAGCGAGTGCAGCGCCCAGAGCATCTGCGAGGAAGGGATCCTCACTACTCGCTGGCCGGTCGCCAGACGGGGCGAGAACGTTGGTGATTGCGGCGATGAGGTTCCACAGTTGTCCCTCGACGCTGAGTACTCTCATGAACGATGCGCCGAAGCGCGCGAGTTGAAGCGCTGGATAGTCCACTTCCCAGATCATCCTTGCCCATGGGGCATCTTGGGTGGTCACGACAGGCCAGTCGCCGTGGACAGCAACGATCGTATGGGGCGGGACGGTCGCGCAGCCGGCCGCTGTTTGGACCGTCCCATCGCCATCCACACCCACGAACGCGCGTACCATCCCTTGCCGAAGAGGTGTGCCTGTGAATGTGCCCGCGGAAGACCACAGCCGTGTCGCCCGCCAGCCCTCGCCTCCTCGGGAGTCGAAAGCGACTCGTGGAAAAGGGAGTGCTACGTCCCACCCGATCGACCGCACTGCCTCGACTGTCACGAATCCGTCATTCTCGAGTCGCGTTGTACGGCGGTGAGATCGTGCGGATGGCATTTCACGCCACCGCGATGATGGTCGAAGCAGGGCGATCCGAGCTGATCAGATGGTGACCGAGGGTCGCCATCGCCCCTAGAGCTTGGATGAGAGTCGCTTCACGACTCTGACGGACTGACATTCCCGCGCACCCCTTCGACGACGGCGACGAACCTCTATCGCTAAAGACGACGGCGTGCGGTCAATCTCGACGAGAACCTCGCGCCCTGCGTCGGAAAAGCTCGCGAGAGCGCGACGAGATCGCCTGTGCGACCGCGCCGTGAGGCAGGCTCGACCGGGTGGGCACCGCGCCCGGCCCGATGTCCGTGCTCTCGAGAGTGTGATGCTCACCTCCTAGGGCAGCTCGGCAGCGTGCCGAGGCAGTCGGTCCCGGAGTTCGGTCGACGAACTCGGGGCATGGTTGACCAAGAATGGAGAACCGCATGACCGTGCTTGTTGTCACGCTGTCTTCGCTTCTCGCGCTGCTTTTTTTGCTGAGCGCCGGCGGAAAGCTCGTTGCCCCGGATCGTGGGCAACGAACATTCGCTGCGTTGCGTATTCCCGTTCTCCAACCGCGGTACGCAGCGCTCGGGATCATCACCGTGGAGGCGCTGGTCGCGGTCGGGCTGATCGTGGCATCAGGCTGGCCTCTTGCTTTCGTCGCCTGGAGCGCCACAGTGTTGGCTGTCGCGCTCCTCGCGGTGGTCGTCCGTGCCTATCGCAGTGGGTCCGCGGAGGAATGCGGGTGCTTCGGCGACTGGCTTCCCTCACGGATCGGGGCGCCCCTCATCGCGCGCAACGTCGCGATCGCTGTCTCTGCGATTGCCCTCGGCATTTTGAGCACAGCCGCAGCCCCTGGCGGGAGTACGCGTGGACGTTCTTCATGTCGTGTTCGCCAGCGAACTTGCCAGCCCGATCCACTGGTCGCTCGCAGCATGCGTGTTTACTGCGGTCGTAGTCGCAACCGTGATCCGAGCATGGGACGTGCCTCGTGACGCCATGGCCCAGGTCAACAGAGAGGGGTCAGACGAACCGTCAGGTGCAGTGCTACTGCCGGATAGCGGTGAGATCGTCGATCTCACCCGCCCAAGCGCGCGGCCGCGACTGCTCGTCTTTCTCCGTGCAGGATGCCGTCCTTGTATCGCTGCGCGCGAACTTGTGGGCGCACATATTCACACGATCGCGCCGATCGTCGACGTGCACCTCATATATACGGCTTCATCCGGCAACATCGAAGAGCTACCTGATGCTGGTGATGGTTTGGGAATGTTTGTGGCTGTGGACATCGCAGGCTCGCTGGGCCACCGCCTCGGCGTCGGTGCGCGGCGGCCAGCAGCAGCCCTTGTCACTCGGGACGGGGAGATGGCGGTTCCCGTAGCGTCCGAGTTCGACAGTGTCGGCGTGCTCATCGACGGACTCGTGACGGTCGCGGTCGAGGGACAGGTGGACCCCGTCAGCTGAGCAACCCGGTGGAGCGTGCCAGTGCAACGGCATCTTCTCGCGTGTGCACATCTAAGCGTCTGTAGATCGCTTTTGTGTGGGTCCTGACCGTGTTCACAGAAAGTTGCAACCTGCCCGCGATCTCGCTCAGTGAGCCGCCGACTCGCAACTCCCGAAGTACTGCCAACTGACTGCTACGCAACCGAACAGCGGAGCGCGGTTCGGGGATGTCAACCGGCGGCGCGCCGCCAGAGGAGACCATCGATGATATCCGGGCCGGAACCGAGGTCAGAGCACGCACCAAGCCCTCCGACGAGACGGCCCTGTTCGCCAGTGAGGCGGACCAGCTGGATGCGTCGGACCGACGGCGATCCAAGATCCACAGCTTCAGCAAACCGGCTTCGGCACTGACGACGGGGCCTGCACCCTCATCCCTGAGGACGATATTCACCATCTCATCTGCACCCTCATCGTCACCAAGCTGAAGGCGGACCCGTCCCCTCGACAACCGGATTTCCGGTGTTTCCACGGCGATGGAGTCGAGGACTTCGAGCGCCGCTCCGGAATGCCCGAGGTGCGTGAGAGCGGCGGAGCGCGCGAAAGCGAGGACCGATTCAGACATCGTTGCAGGGACGATACCGTGCTCAGCTTCGGCGAGAGCGACCAGATTGAGCACGGCCGTGTAGAACCCTTGAGCGAGCTGCCAGCGAGTCCGACCCAAGACTTCGAACGGCCAGAACTTGCCCAGATCGGCACCTGCCAAGCGATCAAGCAGTCCGGCGGCCTCGCCATCGAGGCGTTCGACGGCGATCAGCGCCCTCGCCAGCAGTGCGAGGGGCTCCTCGGCTGTGGCGTTCGGCAACGGCGACGTCGCCAACTCGAGCAGACGCGCGGCTTCGTGGAGTCGCCCGTAGGCAGCATTGATCACCGCGGCGCGTACCGCGATGGCAGTGCGCAATTCAGGGCGCGAAGCCGAGAGCCGCAGGGCTCGAGCGTAGTCGGCGAGGGCTTGAAAGGGGCGTTGACAGATCGCCGCGACCGTCCCCGTCTCCAAAAGCAGCTCACCGAGTTCGGCGTCGACATTGGCGACGGGTTCAGACAAGAGGGCGAAGACACGCACGCGGAGTCGTCGGGCAAACTCGTGCGCCTCAGCTGGTGCCCCCGCCGCCAGTGACTGGCACATCTGTGAACGAATACGATGCAACAACGAGTCTGGCTCGGCGTTGATTGCCACACCAACGTGCGGCGCTGCCGTGGGTGACGCCCTTCCTGGCCGCTCAGTCGCTCTTGAGGGAGCCGGGATCGCTAGGGACAGTCTGCGGATGGCTTCGGGCACAGCATGTGGATGCTCACGAGTGAGTCTCAGGTAGTCGTCAACCAAGATGTTCGCCACGATCGGCGGGCCATCGGAGTGTGCAATCGGAGTGATTGCCGCGGGGAGCGTCATAGGGTCGACTGCTCGTCGCATGACCCCTCCCCAAGTGTGCGGCGACCGCCGGTCAGCGTCGCTTTCCGTCGAGATTGGTCCCGGCCAATCACAACAGAATCAAGCTATCTGTACGCCATCCACAGGCTCAGGGGCATGGAATGTGGAATCTGACACGGTTCCTGGCGCGGAGGGATACGAGACGCCTTGGTGTCAGAATTCCGTCGACCCTTCGTCGATATCAACGGAGGCATCCCCAGTCCTCCAGAGGCACTAACCCTGCCTCACCCGGCGGCGCCTTCTGGCCTGCCAACGCGGCTCGGGACCCCAGCGACCGCGATGTGGGGGGAGGGCCCCAAGCCTCCCCCCACAGTTTCGGCGTCAGCTGCGGTGGCTGCGTTTCATGACTACTCGTGAGACATCAGCGCTTCGAAGTCCCGCAGGCCCTTGCTGCAGTCACTGCACCTCCACAGTGCGGCGAGCAGCTCGCTGTCTTCCTGCCCCGCGATCATGCCGCCGCTCGTTGTGCTGAAACGGTCTTGGCGTGCGCGGCACCCCGTCGAAGTGCACGCTTGACGAAGCGAAGCGCTTAGCAAGGCGCTGCGCAACTTCTTTTTCGCCCGGTACAACGTTGTGTGAATCCAGGCAGCTGACTGCTGGAAGTTGCCGGTGAGTTCGCGCGCGGGCGTTCCGTCGATCAAGACTCGGATCAACAGTGTTCGATGATCATCCGACAGCGTTCCCAACGCGGCGGCGACGACATCACGGTCCATCTGTAGCTCGATGTCGTACGTGTCTGACACGCCGGCACGAGTGACCTGTTCGTCATCCAGACTCACGTCCTTGGACCTTGGCGACTTGATGTCGTCGAGGAGGCGGTTCCGCATCGACTGAGCAATGTAGCCGGTGACGTTTCGATCGGGTCCGGTACCGCTCGTCCACTTCGACCAGGTCGAGGTCACAGCAGAGGCGAGAAGCTCGTCGGGGTCACCCCGCCAACCGGCGATGTACCGAGCGGAGCGCTGCAGACGATGCCAATGCCGCCGAAGATAGAGGTCAGCGGCTTGCCGCTCGCCTTTGCTCGCTCGCTGGATGAGTAGTTGATCGTCATCGACCCCTGCCCATCCCGGTGTGTCCTCTGTGACTGCGCCCGTGGTCGCGTTCATGCTGGCCCCCTGCCCCGTTCTCCCGCCCATGGGAGAACCTGTAGCTAGGAGACGGCAGAACAGGCGGTCTGATCTGAGTTATGGCAAAAGATCATCCGTGGACTACACCACGAGTCACCCGCTCGGTACCTCGATGGCGGAAGTGCAGTGAGCTCGAAGGCGCGGACTTCACCGTGAACGCGCGCGAGGTCGTCGGCCTATCGCGTGAGACGAGGCGGGAACGTCGCACGGCCGTTTGTGCGTCGTTCAGCACCGATGATCGGGTGGCTTCGTCTATCCCCAGCGCAGGGCCAGTACGCCTACGGGAAAATCGATGCGCTCAGCATGTACCGCGCCTGCGTCGAGTTGGCGTCGGCGTCGTGTCTCCACTCCGTCGATGACTTCTGTTTCCTCGATCCATGTCGGCGTTGCGCCTTCAGCGAATTGGACCCAGAGAACGACCTCGTGTGTTCGCCGTCCGGAGGCGTAACCGCACTCTCTTTCCTCCGGATACCCCTCGGGGTAGTCCATCTGGAACTCGAGGATGGTGGACCGCCCGACCGGTACTGCCCGATCCAATGCGAAAAGGCACCCGAAGGCGTCGGCCGACGCACGCGAGATGGTGCGCGCGACGCGGCAGCCGTACCGCGCACTGAAGACCGGTGCCACGGCGCTGGGAACGTAAGTCATCTCGACCCGCGCGAACTCGGTCATGGGTGTTCGCACGGCTTGGATGCGGATGCGTTGACGCTGGCGCACGACGACCCCCCGGGCATCAACGTCTGCGACGATCTGCACGCTAACGGGACGGACGTTGTCAAGGGACTGCGACAGGAGCAACTGACCGATCTCGTCGATGGAATCGGTAACCGAACCGATCACTTCGGGGATACGTATCGGTGACGGGGCCCCGACGCGTGCGCTCGGGGGGAGCAGCGCACTCAGGGCGCCTGATCCGAGGTGAAGAATCTCCTCCATCCCGGCGACCGCCGCCAAGGACTTGGCACCTTCCGGCGTGCGTTTGCCTGCGCGCCAGTACCCGAGCGCGGAGACCGATACAGGATTGCCGTGGTCCATGAGGCGGTCGCGGAGTTGAGAAAGCGTGACACCGCGGTCTGTCATCGCGAGACGAAGTGCCTCAGCGAACGCCTGGTTCTCGCGCAACTCGTCCTCCTTCGACGCTTTCTGGTGAGCGGCTGCTGAGCGGTGCGGCCGGATACGGCTCAGCGTAGTGGCGACGTGTGCACGGTAAGACGAGTCCGCCGAGCTCACTTCTGCGTTCGGAAACGGCCGGCATCGTTCCACTTCGGTGGGGAGCGCCGCAACGCCGCGTATACGTGGCACCACTTACCTGGTCGATAGGAAGCGTCGATCTGAGCAACGTTGGATGTGCGACCTGATCAGCTTCTGATTGGGTGGGGGGATGGGTCCGGTGAAACCACGCAATCAATCCACTCACTGGTGGGCCGTGGGCCTCTATGTGGCGCTGCTGGCCGGCGGGGGGATCATCGTCGTCCCCCAGCTGGTGGATGGCACGGTCGGAACGACGGGCGCGTGGCTTGTGTGGGTGGGAGGTGCCATTCAGTCCGGACTCCTGTTCGGGATCTCGTTCCTCGCTTTGCCTCGGAGCCGAACAAGCGCGAGCCTTCGAACATTGGCTGCACTCGGCGGTGGATTGATCGCTCTCGCCGCAGGAATCATCGTGAATCAGGGGTCCTCGGTGGTGGCCCCCTTTGCCGAGGAGGTGCTGAAGCTTGGCGTCGTCGGTCTTGTTGTTTGGGTTGGGTGGAGGAACGACCCCGGCCCGCTGCAAGGACTCGTTCTGGGCTTCTTCGTCGGGTTTGGGTTTGAAATCATCGAGGATGTCATCTACGGGCTGAATGCGCTCATTCAAGGCGGTGAAGGTAACGCGTTCGCTTCGCTGTCGGTACGGACCTTTGTCGGGTTCGGACTCCACAACATGCTTACTGCCGTCAGCGGATGCGCTCTGGTCGGGGCTCTGCGCCGTGGGGGGCGCGCCTGGCTGGCGGTCGTAGTCGCACTGCCTGTGACGATCAGCTTGCACTGGGCATGGGACAACCTCCTCTCGACCGTTCCATGGCTGCTTGTGTATGCGGCTGCCATCGGCGTGTTCATCGTCGCCCGCCTCATTGCAACCCGTTCGGAGCAGAACCGGAACCTAGGCACAGTCCGTGTGGAAGATGACGGGTTACCCACCTCCCCCTAACATGTGGGTTGTGGTGGAACGTGAGACCTATCCGCGCGAAGCGATCTCACTCACGATGCTGGACTCTGTCCTCAAAGAGATCCGGAGCATCACCGGAATGCTCGCCGCCCCCCATGTCGCGTCGGGGCTGTGGACGGCGGCGCGCGGCGACAACACCGAGGCAGGGAGGTTGGCCCTCCAGCTGACACAGCACCAAATCGCCGGCATGTCGGTGCTGCCGTTTCCCTTCCCCGCGCTCGGATACGGGGCGCGGTTCGAGGAGGCTGCGGCGCTCTCGCCAGCGAGGAAGCGCCTGCTACAAGTTGCAGCTATGTCGACGAGTGATCGCGTCGACGTGGTCCTCTCCGCTGCCGGCGTTGACGTCGCTGAATTGCTTGCCTTGACGCCGACCTACCTACATGTCAACCGGGGACGATTCAGGTTCACAGACGAACGGCTCAGGTCCTTCTCTTCTCCTGCGGATAGCGCAGGACTGCACAGGGCACTCGCGAAAGCACTCCGCGATAACGGACTTCCCGGCCAGCGCGCCTGGCATGCTGCTCTCGCCCAGCAGGGCGGAGAACCCCGAATCGCTCGAGAGATTCTCGCCCTATCCGGTTCGGCTCTCTCTGGAGGTAGTCCGCATGCCGCATTCGTGACGGCGGGGTGGGTGATCGAGCACGGCGATCAACAGCAACACGCTTCCGCCCTGCTCTTGCGGGGGCAAGCGGCGTTGCTGATGGGATGCCTGCAGGACGCGCGCGAGTTCCTCGGAGCCGCGTCGCATCTCGGTACGCCCGCCCAGCGAGACAGAGCAGCGGTGCTGGTCGCGGCGGTCGATTCGCTCGTCGACGGCCCGGCCGAGGACACGGATCCTCGTCGACGGTTCGTGGAGCAAGCACGTCGCCTCGTCCCTGCGATCGCGACCACGGCCGACAGGAAGGTCATGTCCGCTATATCTGAGATCTCCGGAACGTGGTGGATCGATCCCGATGAAGCTGACGCGATTCAGGCGGCGTCGTTTCTCACCAGCGTCAGTGCGAGACAGCCATGGCCATGGGTATTCGAGCCTGCGTCGCTCTCCCCACTCTTTGAGGCGGTGATGCGCGTGCAGAACGCTGGCTTCCAGATGCAAGCCGGTGACCTGAGCGGTGCCGTCGCTGTGCTCACCGACGTCATCACCCGGCTGCCCGCCACTCACGCGGCTGGAGGTGTCATGCCAGCTGCGCTCCGCCTCCTGCCGCAGCAAGGGCCCGAAGAGCTCTCACATCTGCATCAAGCGTTGACGGCTCTGGGGCCCGCGAACCCGATCCAGTACGAAATCTATGGTCCGGACTCGGGCCGACGGGCGGCCGCAGCGGCACGGACCGAGTTCGAGCCCCCCACTGCATCTCGCAGTGATCTGACACGCCTGCTAAATCAGCTCACGCCGCGGGAACGCGAGACTATTGACTTGGTCCTTGAGGGACGTAGCAACCTCGCGATCGCGTCGCGACTCGTGATCTCCGAACGTACGGTCGAGGTGCACCTGAGGAACGGGTTCAAGAAGCTGAATGTCCGCACGAGAGCTGAGTTGTTCTCTCTCGTACTGCGGTCCGAGAGTGTCGGACGAAGTTGACTTAGTTAACCAGATAAGAAATGCAGGCGACACGTCAGGGCGAAGATATCAGGAGAGCCCGCCGAAGCCGAATACTGTGGTGACGCCTCCGAGTGCGGTGACGGCAGCGAGGACCGCCAGAACCGCCGCGGTGATGGCTAACCCGCGGGGTTCATGACGTAGGAACGCGATCACCGTCAGAACGGCCCCGGTGACCACCAGCACTGCCGTGGTGATTCCGCCAAGGAGTGTCGTGCTCAAGATTGCCATTCCCATTTCGGGAACGGCGAAAAGCGCAACTGTCCCCACAGCGACGATGAGGGCGAGGCCGCCCACCCCGACCGCAGAGACGGCGAAACCGCTTCGGATATTGGTTCGTAGGGCCATCATCGCCGCATTCTATAGATGACGGACGACCGCGCTCTCGTCGCTCCCGGCTCTGTCCTGCCAGCCCGAGAAGCGCAGCGCCCGACGGTGACAGCTCGAGGATGGCCGTTGTCCTCTTCGAAATGAACAACCCCAACGCGAAGTGCCACGCGGCTTGTTCGGTAGCGGCGGCGTCATTTCGCGCCAGAACATCGCAGGATCGAGCAGAAACATCTCCATTGTGAGGCGTTGTCGTGTGTGCGCGAACGCTTCGCATCCTGCTCGGCGAGGCGGTGGTGATTGCCGCTGACGAAATGTTGCTTCCGGGCAACCCGGAGAGGCCGGATCTCAGATCCGGCGATAGGGGAGAAGTATGAGTAATCAAGACATCCAGGCCGAAGGGCCTCAGAGCGAGGGGCGTAGTTTCAAACGTCGTACCGTCGTCAAGGCCGCTGCCTGGTCCGTTCCGGTCATCGCCGCGGCCGTCGCGACACCGCTCGCAGCAGCAAGCGTTCTGGATCCGTGGAACGTGCGCATCTCTGGCGATTGCGTGCTCGATGCCGGTGGTACAGGCCTTCTCGCGCCGGGCTTCCGGGTCGTCGCAGACTCGCCGACCGAACCGATCCCTGCTGTGCTGACGATCACGGAGACCGCGACCGGCACGTGGAGCATGACGCTCCCCGCGCCGAGCGTTCCGCTGGTCGGGACGGTTGACCCGACGCTTGTCCCCGGTGCCGACCTTGCGTTCGGCGGATTCTCGCTGGCGTATGCGAGCGCGATCGTTGCGGCGGTTCTCGTTCCCGCGGCGCTCGCCGCCAATGGGCCGAAGGTCGGTGGCGATCTTTGGGTGACGCCGTCGAACCTTCTCGACTACCTTTCTCCGCCCACGTTCACACGCACCTACTCTGGCTCGGGACTCAACCAGACCGTCACCCTGAGCTGCACCTGGGACATCCAACGTGATCTGACGCTCACCGGCCTCGTGCCAGGCGACCAGACGTACTGGGGCTACTTCGGGGCCCTCGTCCCGCCGAATGTGACGGGTGTACCCGGATACGCAGCCCTCAACACGTTCATCCAGGGCCTCGGGGTCATCCCGGTCGCTGGACCGCTGATCGTCAGCGCGTGGAACACCGCAGTCGGCTCGATCAGCCCGGACCTTCAACTCACCGCAGTTGGCAACTGGACCGATGCCGCGCCCGACCACGTCGGTCAGATCACGAACGTCTTCGCCTTCAGCTGCTGATCGCGAGACGAATCCCCCGGCCGCTCACGGTCCGGGGGATTCGTTGACTCCGGCGAGAGTTGGCCACCGTTCTGGATTCCCCCTGACGTCGTTCGTGAAGCGTCCCACCTGTCCACGCCTTACTTCTTCTCACAGAGGGACACTGCGGTCGCGATCCTTCCAACGGTCGAAGTCTCAGACACGGTGAACGAGGCGGCCGCGGTCGGCGCGCTCGCGGGCGCGAGGACCGCTCCTGCTACACCGACGAAGACCAGCGCATCCGTAGAGCGAGCAAGAGGGCAGTTTTGCTTCTTTGAAGGTTCGTCCGCGCCTCGCATCGAGGAATGTAGTTGGGGGAGGGGGTCCCCACGACCGCCTCCCCCACGGGCCGTCCAGGGAGCGAAGGAGTGTCGGGCCCGGCCTCCGAACACGAAGGGCGTCCGGAGTGAGCCCATGGATGCCGGGCTCATTCGATAGACGATTCAGGGCTACCAATCTGCCCGTGTTTGGAATTCACGAACACCGAGCCTTCCGCATCGGTTGGGGACTGCGGGGGTCCGGTGGCGGGCGGATTGAGGCGGGGCGACGCGATCTCTGCTCTCGAGTTACCCGGCTGCGACGGTAGGTGTGTGCGGGCTGGCGGGGAAAGGGATGCTGGGGAGGGAGAGCCCCCGGTCGTCGGGGTCTTACGCGCCCATGAGATTCGAGCCGTGCTTGTGCAGCTGCTCGTACGCGTCGGCGTAGGTCTGAGGCTCGGGCGCATCGTGATGTCCGAACCGCGCCTGCAGGAGCCCGATCAGGCCGCGGGCAGGCGGGCTCAGCGGCTTGTCCTTGTGAGCGTGTCCGGGGTGCGGCGGGGCTTCCTGCGGGTTGGCGGGGGTCCACTGCGGCACCGTCGTCGGCCAATCGTCCGGATGGCGCGGAGCGTCGAGGTTCACGATCGACAACAGGTCGTTCGCGCCGGCGTCGCGTCGGGTCAACGGCTCCAGCCCATGCAGCGTGCTGAGCGTCTTTATGACCGAACCATGATGCATCTCATCGTTGATGACCGTGCCGCGACGCGTGTAGGCGGACACGGCGATCGCGGGCACGCGGCATCCGAGACGATCGAAGGAGAAGTCCATCTCACCCGCTTCGGCGTCCGCGTGGGGAGGTTCGCCCGCGGGCGGGGGGACATGGTCGTAGGTGCCGCCGTGCTCATCGAACGTGATCAAGAGCATGGTGTTCACGGCGTTGGATCCTGTCGCCGACGCGGAGTTCTTGATCGACATGTAGATGTCATGGATCAGGGCCTCGCCGGCGCGCACATCGGAGACAGCGCTGTCGACCACCTGCACCCCGTCGACCTCACTCTCCCGAAGGACCCCGAACGGCGGGTGGAAGTCGTTGTGGTTGTACGCCATCCGTGGCTCGATGAAGGCGTACGCCGGGAGATCGCCGTTCGCCACATCCTTGTAGAACTGGTCCATCGTCGCGAAGTGGTCGCTCTTCCAGTACTTCTCCAGGACGGGAGCGTGCAGCACCCCGGTGAAGGAGACGAGCTGGAGCTCATCGAAGTAGATCCGCCAACTCAGCCCCGCGTCCTCGAGCCGGTTGAAGATCGTGGGCGCCTCCGGAGCGTCGATCCACTTGCCGTAGCCGCCGCCGTGTTTGTTGGTCACGAAGCCGTGCGACGTGGATGCGTGGAAGAAGGACCGGTTGCAAAACGTCTGCGACGGCACAGCGCAGAACCAATGATCGAACACGGCGAACTCGCGGGCGAGCGTCGAGAGCACCGGCAGCATCTCGGGAGAGAAGCCGCCCATGATGTGTCGAAGGTCGTCGGTTTGCGGCTCGACGCCTTTCTTCAGTCGCCGGTAGTTGATGAAGTAGTCGTGCACGAAACCCGAATTCGTCGGAGTTTCGGTGGAACCCGGCCGATTGAAGGGATGGGTCATCTCTTCGACCCACAGGTGTTCGTTGCCCTGTGGCTCGACATGGTCGAACAGCTGTGTGTTGACGTGCGGGAACTCCTCCCCGGGGTCGGGGTTGGGGTACCCCATCACCTTGTCGGTGTCGCCGTTGTAGACATGAGCGGGGATGACGGTCCCGTCCGGAGCGGTGTTCGAGTAGTCGCCGAACGCCAGCCCGTCGAACTGGGCGCCGGTCGGGAGAGTCTCCGGCGTATACAGCCAGCCGAGCAGGTTGTCGAATGCTCGGTTCTCACCCATCACCACGACCATGTGGTCGAAGCCCGGCGCAGACCGGGGCTGGAGCCCCACGAAGTCATCGGCGCCCGCGGCGAATCCGTCGCGATAGCCGATGGCTGCGCCGGCAGCCGCGCCGCCCGCGGCTCCCAGGCCTCCGGCGATGGCTGCGATCCCGCCCGCTTTGAAGAAGTCGCGGCGCGAGTGCGTTTTGGGGTCGCGGGGCTGCTCGCTGGCTCTGTCGTGATCTCGCCTCATGGTCCTGCCGTTCGCTCGTGTGCCGGTCTAGTAGTTCTCGGCGGGAACTCTCTCGTACCACCAGAAGGGGTGCGTGAGCACATGCATGAGAGGCTCCCTGCCGACCCACGACCCGAAGTGACCCTCACGCCATCGTCCGCTCGAATCGCTGAGGTACTTCATGGAGGGGTTCATGAACCGCTCCTCATAGGCGTGGTAGCGGAGGCCCCACTCGCGCACCAGTTCGTCCGCGAAGGAGGAGCCCCCCATCCGTGCCGGCTCATGAAGGCTCAGGCCACCGATCGGGCGCCCGACCGCAGCCTCGAAGATCGTTCGCTGCCGGTGGGCCCAGTCGAGGTTGCTCGACCCGAGCCACTCTCGCAGGCCGCCTTCGAGGTGGAGCTGCACTTCATGTCCGAGTTCCTCGATCTCGCGTATCGCCAGCAGCGAGGGAAGGCTCAACGGGTTGTAGCCGTGCGCATGCACACGGATGAAGAAACTCGACGTGCACCCGTGTCGTGAATCGATCCGCGCCACTCGGACCGCCAGCTCGATGCTGTTGTCGATGTCGTGGCGAAGGATGAGATGTCGCTCGCGTGGAGCGTCGAGATAGTTCTCGAAGCTCGAGACCGCATATCCTTCGGCGACGTAGGCGTCCAGCGTCTCCGCGTAGGACCGCAGGGAGAAGTCGAGGGGGCCGCTCACGTTCCGACCCCGGAAGCGGTGGCCGAGATGACGTCGACGACACGATCCGCGACGGCCTGCAGCGAGTGATTCCGCGACGCCCACCGGGCGAGGTCTCGACGCTCCTCCGCGGAGGTCAGCGACTCGACCGACTCGACCAGCTGGGCGGCGATGGCCTCGGCGTCATAGGCGCATGCAGCGCCGGCGCGAACCCCTGCGGCTTTCGCCTCGTCGATGAGATCGATGGTCGGGCCGGACCCCGCGAAGATGACCGGACAGCCGGTCATGAAGGAGGAGAACGCCTTGGACGCATACGAGTACTCGTACACCGTCTCCGGCTTGATGGTGGCGAGACTCGCAACTGCCGCGTTCAGGTGAGGCAGAAGGGCGGAGGGCGTCACGGGCTGGAGGAATTCGACCTGTGAGAACACGCCGAGCTCGCGTGCCCGCTCCTCCACGGCGTCACGCGAGGCGCCGTTGCCGATGAACCTCAGCACGTAGCCGGGGTGCTGCTCCGAGACGCGTGCGAAACCGTCGACGAGGATGTCGGCTCCGTGATACGGCGAGTAGCTGCCCGCGTACACGAAGAGCTTCTCGGCCGGCATCTCGAGATAGGTGAACTGAGTGGCATCCGCCCCGAAGCCGGTCACCGTGGCGGGAGCACCGGAACCGAGCGCACGGATTCTGCCGACGACACCCTGCGAGACCGTCACGATGTGCGCCGCGCCGCGAAGTGCGAACTGCTCGACCGCCCGCAGCACACGAACCACCACCCCGGGCACCGGCTCGAGCTGAACGGCGTCGGACCAGATGTCCGCCGCATCGTAGACATAGGGGATGCGGCGCAATGCGCATACCGCTCGCACGACAGCCCCGGATGTCGGCGGCGGCTCGACGAGGACAGCATCCGGCCGAGGACCGAAGAGCAGCCGGAAGAACAGGGGAACGTCGAAACTCACGTAGCCCGTGTAGCCGCGCACGTATCCCGTCGAGTCGCGCAGGACGGGCCAGCTCCGCACGCGCTCACCCCGTGTCTGCGACGGCGTCCCCCGAGGCGGTGACGCCGTGTAGACGTCGACGAGCATGCCCCTGCCCAGCGCGGAATCCACCACCGCACCGAGGAAGATGGAGGCTGCCGCAGGCTCCGGGCGATAGATCCGCGTGACGACGGCAAGCCTCATCGGCGCTGCACTGCTCCTCATCGGGCGCAGAGAGTTCGGGCCGCAGGCTTCGCTCTGTCGGAGTCGGTCCAGCGTCGAGGCTGGAGCGTTTCGCTAGGGTGGCACGTCATCTTTTCCCGTCCCGTGGTCGAAGGGCGGAGACCTCACAGGCATGGAAACCTCCGGGCGCCACACCGACGTTGCGCGCGGACCGAGGCTAGCCGGGCTCGGAAGCGCCGCCGTCCTGTCCGAGCCCGATCTCCGTATTCACTGAGCGCGCATATACGAGTTACCACGTATGTGACCGAGCTTCCTCGTCGGCGATCGGCGGTGTGGTCCCGCGCGGAGTAGCGCTTGCGGGGACCGCATTTCAGGCATCGTCCTGTTGGTGGCGCTCCGCTGCTGGACGCCGTTGCGAAGGATCTCGAGCGGTCCCGTCATCTGGTGCCGCGTCTGTCCGTAGTCCCCGTCAGAGAGAAGATGACGCTATGAGAGAACCGATCATCCTCGGGGGCACAGCGGTCGTACTAGGCGTGGTCATCGGTCTCGCGCTTTTCGTTCCGTTCGTCACGATCAGCTTTCGCAGGCGTGGCGGGCTGAGCCTTGGTCGTTTCGTGCTGTGGGCCGCGGCTCTGGTGTACTTCCTCGCGATCTGGACCTACACACTGCTGCCGCTCCCATCTGTCGCTGACCTCACCTGCGCGAACTCAAACTTGAACCTGTTCGAATTCGTCAATGACATCCGCAGCGCGATCGCCCGCCCCGGTAACACGCTGACCGATCCTGCGGTTCTTCAGCTGGGCCTCAACGTTCTGCTGTTCATGCCGCTGGGTTTCTTCGTACGCGTCCTAGGTGGCCGGGGTGTTGTAACGGCATTGCTCATCGGGCTCGGCGTCTCGTTCTTCATCGAAACCACTCAGCTCACGGGCGTGTGGGGGATGTACCCGTGCGCCTATCGAGTGTTCGACGTCGATGATGTGATGACGAACACGACCGGAGCTGCCATCGGAGCGCTGCTATCTCTCATCGTGCCCGACCGCTACCGCGGCATGGCGCAGCTCGTGGATGCCGGTGTGCCGCGCCCCGTCACGAAAGGGCGTCGTCTGCTCGCCATGCTGTGTGACGCCCTGATCTTCGCGTTCGCCTCGGCCGTGGTGGCTATCGGCACGCACGTGTCGATGAGCTACGTTGCCGAGGGCTCATCCAATGCGCTCGACAGCGGCCTGATCGTACTGACCACGCCAGTGGTCCCCGCCGCCTTGTGGTTGGTCATCATCATCTCGACGGGCCGATCGGTCGGTGATCTGGCCGTTCAGCTGCGTTACTCCGGCGGCCCACTGCCGGTCACGCTGAGAAGGGGCCTTCGTTGGGTGGGGGGAATCAGCGCGTACCCTCTTCTCGCATCACTTCCCCGACCGTGGTCGCTCGCGGCGGGAGCGTTCCTGGTTGTTGCCATCGTGCTTGTTTTCACGACCAAGGGCGGCCGGGGCATCCCAGGTCTCCTCAGCGGAACGCAACTCGACGATGCCCGCGCACCGGATGCTCGCGCACCGGGAGAGAACTCCGACGCGAGGCCCGAAACGGTGCCCGATTGCAGTACGGACCTCAGGTCCGACGATCCTTCATAGCCACCCGGAAGGAGCGTCCGGCAGCGAGTGAGCAATCTTGGCGATCGGGCAGAGTGCGGCCAAGACGATTCGTCACACGCGCTCCCGCAGCGTCTTCGCCACGAATGCCGCTCGTCTGTTCTCACGGTTGCTGGGGGTCCGGGCGCGAGATTTCGGTCGAGTCATCGTCATTCCTAACGCGCTCTGCATGGCGCGAGTCTCGGGCTTCCTCCGTTCGACGGTAAGCGCGGAGGAACTGTGGCGGGTCGGTCCCGCTGCGAGCATTCACCAACTTCTACGGTGAAGGTCGGTCTGGGGGAGCGAATCCCCCAGACCGGTTCCGGCAAAGTGTTCGACTGGTCACGGGCGTCAGTATGAGTCCTCATGAGCAAAAGGGCACCTGCAGCAGAAGACGTGCTGCGGCCATTTTGCCGATGACAGCGCGGTGACGGCTTCCGACGCCACCGCGGCCGGTCCAGTCGCGCACGTGGATCGCTTATGCGCGCTTCGCTTCGGCGCCCTGACGTGGAGGCCAGAAAGCGAGCACTCGGTCGTCTCTATGTCGCGGCTGTCCGGCGGCTGCGAGGGGAGACACCTGTGGTCGCTGAGAGCGAGGTAAGGCGGGCGCCTGGGCGCGACTGGCCTACGCGTCGGAAAGTCGTGATCGGAGCCGCTTGGGCACCGTCTGTCATCGCGGCTGCCGTCGCCGTCCCCGTGGCCGCAGCGTCGAGCATCCCCCTGGCGTGTCCCGTGGGAGTGCGGCCAGCAGTGCAAGCGATCCCGCAGGTGAGCACGTCACTGCCTGTTATCGGGACCATCGGGGAAATCCGTCTGAGCGCCGGTACGGTCCGCGTTGATACGACCGCTCTCGTGCCCATGGACTTTGGCGCCGCAGCGATGATCTCGGTCACCTACACGTTGACCATGAGCAGCGGCACGACTCACATGGCGGTCGGGGAAGAGTCGCTGCCGATCACGATTGGGACAGTCGCGGATCTGCCGGCTGGCACTTTCCGAGATATCAGGTTTCCGAACGGTACCTACACCGCTGCGGCGAGCCTCCAGCGGCCGACGCATCTCACTGCGACCGTGACAATCGAGCTCACCCCGGCGGATAGTTCCGCGCCGATCAGTTGCCCCTACGTCCTATCCTGGTCTCTCGCCGCTGTAGCCACCGGCGCCGTGATTTTCGGTGCGGGCACGCTGACGTACGTCGGAACCATTGCGGCGATCTAGCAGCCCAACGTTATGTTCTCCGGTGTGGCGCCGGCGACACGCTCATCGAACTCGCATCACAGCGTCATGCAGACCCTGCTTGAGACCACCCGGTCGCGCGAAGCAGGAGCAGTCCGAGTGCTGCAAGAAGCTCGACGTAGGAGATGACGAGGCCGACGATCGCGAGCCCGCGCAACGCGCCCCGCCGGAGAACCGCACGGTGTCCGAGCACAGCGGCAGTCACCCCGATGGCGACGAGTGCGAGATACTCGCCAACGCCACCTCGGATAGTGAAGACCGCTGCCAGCGAAAGGACCCCGGCTGCCAGCGCCGCCACATGGTGTGCCCGGTTCTCCTGATCCGTTCCGTTGTTCTGCATGCTGCTCCTCGTCCCACAACAGTGAGCTTGTTCACTGAGGCTCAAACGAATGACGAGCGACTGAGCACGATCTGCCGCGGTGCGAGCTGGGCTCGCTGTCAGATGTGGGCGAGCCCCTCGTCCATGCAGACAGGGAGCTTGCTGTGCGATGTGCGAACCATCACACGCGGCCGAACGTCTGGGACCAGTGGAGACCGCCCGATGTCTCTGGTCCCGCGGCGCTGAAGCGCATTCAAAACGACGAAGGGGACGACAATGAGAATGGCACGAAAGAAAGTGACCGCCGCGGTTCTGGCCGCCACTTTGGCCGGCGCCGGAGCCGCCATGGGAGCTGCCCTACCGGCAGCGGCGGACGGCGCGAACGGCGAGGTGCGCGGCTACCTGTGGCCCGGCACCAACGGAACACCGAACTGGGAGGGTACCTACCGGATGCCTGACGGCGTCGAGGCATGGTGCGCATCCATCTGGGAACCTGAGCCCATCTTCGCTGACGGGTATGGTCAACCCGTGCCGCTCACCAAGGAGGACGGCACGCCGCTCTCCGCCGCTGATATGCAGACGCTTGCCTACGTCGTTTCAACCGCGAGCGACGTCGTCATCAACCAGATCGGAAAGAACGCCGACGATCATGCCGCTGCTGCCTCGGTCGTCATCCATGACATGACCAATGCGATTCCGAGTGAGTATGATCCGAGCTGGCCGCTGGGCTTCTTCGATGCGAACGCTGACCCGAATGGGACGGGACAGCAGACCGAGGCAGTCCACGGGATCTACGACCAGATGCTCACTGAGGCCGGTCTGTATGGTGGCGAGTGGGTCATCGATTTCGATCCTGCGCCTTCGGGGCTTCACGTCGGTGATGCGGTCGAAATCACCGGGGCCCTGCGCACGATCAACGGCACCCCGATTCCCGCGCGCGTGGTGGACGTGTCGCACTTCGAGGGGCTGGACGTCCCCGCCATGACGGTGACGACTGACGTGGACGGGCGATTCTCCATCCCCGGCACGATCATGAACACCAGCGCCGAGTTGGAAGTGTCGCTGAGCGCGCCTGCCGCCACGGTGATGATGCGCGAGCCAATCACTTGGTCGTCGGCGAGCCGCCCGCAGAACATGGTCCTCGTTGACAACACGCCGATCAGCGACACCATCTCTCTCGCCGCGGAGGTGCCGCTTGTTCCGGTGCTGGGTACGAGCGCGACGGATCAGGCTGATGGTGACAAGGTGCTGCCCGCTGCGGGCGGCACGATCATCGATGTCGTCTCGTTCGAGAATCTGATCCCCGGTACCGAGTACACGGTGCGTGGTGAGCTGATGGACAAGACCACGGGCGAGGGCACCGGCATCACCGGTGAGATGACCTTCACCCCGGCCACTGCGAACGGCACCGTCGAGGTCCTGTTCACGGTTCCGGCGGGTCACGCCGGTTCCACTCTTGTCGTGTTCGAGCGTCTATACGATGCGGAGGGCACGCTGGTGGCCACGCATGAGGATATCGACTCGACGGAGCAGACAGTGACCGTCACCGAGGTGCCGCTTGTTCCGGTGCTGGGTACGAGCGCGACGGATCAGGCTGATGGTGACAAGGTGCTGCCCGCTGCGGGCGGCACGATCATCGATGTCGTCTCGTTCGAGAATCTGATCCCCGGTACCGAGTACACGGTGCGTGGTGAGCTGATGGACAAGACCACGGGCGAGGGCACCGGCATCACCGGTGAGATGACCTTCACCCCGGCCACTGCGAACGGCACCGTCGAGGTCCTGTTCACGGTTCCGGCGGGTCACGCCGGTTCCACTCTTGTCGTGTTCGAGCGTCTATACGATGCGGAGGGCACGCTGGTGGCCACGCATGAGGATATCGACTCGACGGAGCAGACAGTGACCGTCACCGAGGTGCCGCCGGTAACACCCGGTGCCCCGATCACGCCGGGAGGCCACACTGGTCTCGCGTCGACTGGTGGTGCCGCACCGTTCCTGTTGATTGGTTCCTCGGTGATCCTTCTTGCGCTGGGCGGGCTGCTCGCAATACGTCGGCGGGCGCGGATCTAGCAGCATGGGTCGTTGGGCGGTGTCGGGCCTTCGGCGCCGCCCAACGCCTTGGCCTCCGGCGAGCGCCTGCAAGTGGCGATCGCAACTCCCCGTCCACAACGAAGGAATCGGTGGCGATGCACCCGTCAGAGCACACTATGACGCGAATTGCGGTCGACTCTTTCATGCCGACTCGACGGCTAGTGCGTGCGGAAGCCGCTGTCCGCCTGGCACTGCGAGATTTCGAGTGGGTAGGACGCCCCGCAGCACCCGTGCGGCTCGTCGGAGTCCAGGAGCAGAAAGCCGTTGTCGCCATCGGCGCGGACAGCTATGCCCTGCCAATGACCACGGCGGCAGAGCTTGTGGTCGCAACGGTGGAACACGTCCAGCGCAGCGAGGCTGAAGGCGGAAGGTGCTGGCCTGATCTCCCGGCGATCGGAGTGCTCAAGCCCGCGCTCGCTTACGGCGACGCGCTATGGGTGACGCCCGATGGGGGGCCGTTCTGCCCCATCGGGCGCTTGTTCTTCGGGGCCTCAGACGACGCATAGCTGCATTGTCCCTCAGGGCAGTGAATGCCGAGTACTTGACTATTGGTGGCCACGGGCACCGCGCACAGAGAGAGCGACCAGCCCTGCACTGCCCGATGGCACCTTCTGAGGAGGCACGCGTCCCTCGTTGCCGAGAGGCTCAAATGAGTACTGACACAAGATCTGTTATCGGCCCGCGTGCGGCTCTACGTACAACTCCTCGTCTCGGTCGGCGAAACTCAGACGCGGATGTGGCTGGAAGCGGCCTGCTTTTGCGAATGTAGGATTTCGCCATCTCGCGTGGAATCCAGCGCTCAAGATCGATGCCAACTAGCGCGGAAACCGCCGGATCCTCGCCATCTAGGTCCGGAACCTACACTGAGCCAGGGTTCCGGGTGAACCCGGCGACCTAGGGCGCTGTGGAGAGGACTTCGGCCAGCACACGCTGCTGAGTTCTCCCGGCGTCTGAGCTGGACTGGTTCGACATCGTCGCAAGTGCTTTCCACAGGGCCCATCCTCGCGCGCGTCGCCATGTTGCATCATCGAGGGCGACCGACTCGCGAAACGCCGCACGCGCCTCGCCATCAAAGTAGGTCCACGCGATGACGAGATCACATGCGGGGTCGCCGATCCCGCATGTGCCGAGATCGATGACTGCCGAGAGTCTCCCCTCGTCTGTAAGAAGGTTGCCGGTGGCAACGTCTCCGTGAAACCAGACCGGCTCGGATTCCCACGCAGACGTCGTCGCAGCGAGCCAGATCTCTCGGCACCGCTCCGCGTCGACGTCGTCTCCCAGACGTTCGAGGGCGATCTGCACTTGATCGCTGTACACGCTCGGGTGACAGCCACGGTAGAAGGAATGTCGTCCCGCTGGGGCGCCCGCACCCGTCGGGAGGGATCTCAGTGTGCGCAACACGGATCCCAGATCGTCGGCCAAGGAGACCCGATCGATGAGCGGATTCTCGTCGATCGTGTCACCGGGCAACCATCGACGTACCGACCAGGGAAGCGGGTACTCCTGGGTCGGCGCTCCGACTGCCATGACACCGGGGACAAGAATCGGAAGCTTCCCGTCGAGGAAATCGAGCGCGCGCTGCTCTTTCTCGACAGCCGCGGCATAGGCCTCTCCACTGGGCAACCGCACGGAGAGGCCATCTCCCAGGCGAAACGTCCGGTTGTCCCACCCCTGCTGCGGAACCGCACGAATGCGCAGCGTGCTCCAGCGTGGAAACTGCTTCGAAATGAGTTCGGCCACCAGGGGCTCGTCGATCTCGATCTTGGTTCCTCCCAGCGCTTTGTCGTCTATTGCTACCACTCAATCATCGACAGCGTGCTCAAGCACGTCAGCGCAAGTGAAGACGCCGCACCATGAGAGGCGGCCCGCCCGATCCGAAGATCGAGCGGGCCGCTTGGTGAGGATCGGTCAGCGCTTCTCGATGTTGCGCTGAGCGAGCAGGTTCTCGAGCACGTCGGGACGGTTGGTGATGATCCCGTCGACGCCGTAGTCGAGCAGACGCGCCATGTCGGCGACCTCGTTGACCGTGTAGGTGTTGATGACCATGCCGGCGTCGTGCACGGCGTCGACGTAGTCGGCCGTCACGGCGCCGTAGTTCGGGTTGACCTGGTCGGCCCACTCGCCGTACGCAGCGAGGTCGGCGACGGGAACCGTGCCGAGCAGACCCACCGGAACCTGGGGCTGCAGTTCGGCGTAGGTCGCCATCGACTCCCAGTTGAAGCTCTGAACCGCGAGGCGCTCGCTGGCGAGAGCCGAGTTGACGTAGCCGGGGAACGAGTCGAAGACGTCGATGACCTCCTGCTCGACACCCGGATACAGCTCGGGCGACTTGAGCTCCATGATGATGCCCGAACGGCTCGACCGCACCTGCGACACCATCTCCGCGAGCGTGGGAACCTGCTCGCCGGCGAACTCCTCGCCGAACCACGATCCGGCATCGAGCTGCTTGATCTCCTCGAGCGTGAAGTCGGCGACCTTCCACGGCGCGCGGTCCGGGAAGACCTCTTCGACGTTCGTGGTGCGCGTCAGCGTGGTGTCGTGCATGAGCACGGCGACCCCGTCCTTGCTGAGCTGGACGTCCGACTCGATCCAGGTGGCCTTCTGCTCGATACCGACCTCGAATGCGGCGAGCGTGTTCTCCGGCGCGTAGGCCATCGCGCCGCGGTGCGCCGTGGTGATGACTGAGACCTTCTCCGGCTGGGCGGCGATGGCAGGGGTGGCGACGAGCGAGAGCCCGACGATACCGGCCGCGGCGGCCAGCGTGAGTGTGCGAGTGCGCATTGGTTGATCTCCTTAGGAGGTGGTTAGCACTGGACACCTCCACGGTTTCGTCCGCGCGTGACGTCACCGTGTCCTCGAGGTAAATGATCACGGAAAGGTTACGAAGGCCTGGGCTGAATAGTTTGCCTCACGGCAAAGTGTTTGCAATACTGTTCCACATGGCTAACCATTCGCAACCGTTGGACGAGGTGTTCATCGCACTGGCCGACCCCACCAGGCGCGAGGTCATCCGCCGTCTGGGGCACGGGCCGGTGAGCGTCGGAGAGTTGGCGCGCCCTTTCGCGATCACGCTGCCGTCCTTCCTGAAGCATGTGCGGACGCTGGAGTCCAGCGGACTGATCCGCACGGCGAAGTCCGGGCGGGTGCGTACCTGCACGCTCAACCGTGAGCGACTCGCACTGCTCGACGAGTGGCTCGCCGAGCAGCGGCTCGTCTGGGAGGGCCGCACCGATCGCCTCGAGCAATTCCTCACGAACCCGAAGGAGACACCGTGACCGTCAACGAGATCGGTCCCGACTACGACCTCACCCTGCAGCGCGTCATCCGCGCATCCGCCGCTGACATCTGGCGAGCCTGGACCGACCCCTCGCAGCTCGCACAGTGGTGGATTCCAGCCCCGATGATCACCCGCGTCGACGCGCTCGACGTCAGCCCGGGCGGAGGGTTCGTCACCCGCATGAGCGAGGACGGGGAGAAGTTCGTGCCCCATACCGACGCCGTGTTCCTCGTCGTCGAGAACGAACGGCGGCTGGTGTTCACCAACGCCGTGACCAGTGCCTGGCGACCGGCCTCGCCCGAACCCGTCGCGATGACAGCGGAGATTGTTCTCGACGAGCATCCGGTTGGCACCGACTACCGGGTCGTCGTGCGACACGGGGATCCTGCAGCTCGTGCGCATCACCAGGAGTTGGGCTTCTTCGACGGGTGGGGATCGGTCACCGCAGCACTCGCCGACCTGGTCGAGCGGGGCGCGGCAGAGTGAGGATCAGCATCACTCAGTTCGTCACTCTCGACGGTGTCAGCCAGGGGCCGGGATCGGCTGAGGAGGACACCAGCGACGGTTTCACGCGCGGCGGGTGGTTCGTGCCCTACCTCGACGAAGCCTTCGTGAAGACGGCATCCGATTGGCTGGACCTCGCCGACGGTCTGCTCCTGGGACGCCGCACCTATGATGCGTTCGCGCGGGACTGGCCGCACATTCCGGAACCCGACCCGTTCACCGCCCGCATGAACGCCCTCCCGAAGTACGTCGTGAGCAACACACTCCGCAGCGGTTCGTGGAACCCGACCACGGTTATCGGCGGCGACCCCATCGAATCAGTGACGTCGCTCAGGAGTCTGCCCGGCGGCGAGCTCCAGATCCATGGCAGCTCTCGCCTCGCCTCCGCGCTGCTCGCCGCCGGCCTCGTGGATACCCTGCGTCTGGCCGTGGCGCCCGTCATCATCGGGCAAGGGCGTCGGCTGCTTTCGCATCCGTCGGCGGATGCCGGGCTTCGCCTCGTGAGGCACGACGCCACCGAGAGCGGATTGCTCGTGCTCGAGTACGCGACGGCAGGTGCGGCGCCCCTTGCCGATTACGAGGGCAGTCCCGCCCTGCCGTGATGGCGTCGAATTGGATATCAGTTCGCAGCGCGCGTGGGTGAATGCTCCGCGGCGGCCACCTCGATGAGCGCACGCAGCTCGTCGACGGGGAGATCGGCGCCGAAAGTGGGCTTACCCGGCTCGAGCAGAACACCGGCGGCGAGCGGCCCCGCGACGAGGGGATCGAAGCCCAGCGCGTCGACGAACCCGGAGACGCGCGCGACGTCGGCCTCCCGGTCACCCGCGATCGCGATGGCCTTGCGCCCGTCCGCCCCTGCCGGTCGAGCCTCCTCTTCGAGGTCGTGATAGCCCATGTGGTTCAGGGCCTTCACGACGCGCGACTGCGGCAGGAACTCCTGCACGATCTCGCTCGTCGAGGTGCGAGGGTCGTTGAGGTCGTCTCGTATTCCGTCGGTCTCCCACCAGTAGTTCATGGCATCCACCACGAGCGTGCCCTCGAGCTCCGCGGCCGGCAGATGGCGATACTTGCCGAGCGGCAGCGCGAGCACGACGATGTCTGCATCGCGGGCCGCATCTTCCGGACCGACGGGGATCGCGCCCGGTGCGAGCACATCGATCGTGAGCGCGATCCGCTCTGGGTCGCCGGATCCGGCGATGAGCACGCGGTAGCCCGCGGCGATCGCGAGGCGCGCCAGTACGGTCCCGACCTTGCCCGCTCCCAGGATGCCGACGGTCGGCCTGCCACCGTTCGTCTCGATCATCGCCGGAACGCCTCTCCGGTGACGGCGGACTGCGCGGGCGCTTCCGCCAGCAGTTCGCGCACCATCGGGATCACCTTCGTGCCGTACAGCTCGACGGCACGAAGCCGCGCGCTCGCCGCCATGGCCCCGCCGGCGGTGTAGATGAGGTCGAACCGACCGACATCCAACGTGCGGATGGCTGCCGCCGTCTTCCTCGCCACCGTCTCCGGCGAGCCGACGTACAGCGATCCGCTCTCGACGTCCGCTTCGAACTCGGAGCGACGCAGCGGCGGCCAGCCGCGCAGCGCTCCGATGCGGTCGCGGATCACCTTGTACCCGGGGTAGAACGCCTCCATCGCCTCTTCATCGGTCTCGGCGATGAATCCGGGGGAGTGCATGCCCACCGGGTAGGCGGTGGTGCCCAGCTGCTCGGTCGCCCGCCGGTACAGATCGACATACGGTGCGAAACGGGCAGGCGCGCCTCCGATGATGGCGAGCATGAGCCGGAATCCGTAGTGCGCGGTGCGAAGCACGGACTGCGGCGATCCGCCGACGCCCACCCACGTGCGCAGCCGCCCGGAATCAGTCTTCGGGAAGACGTCCGCCTCGTGCAGCGCGGCGCGGGTCGTTCCCTCCCAGGTGACGGGCTTCTCATCCAGCAGGGCGTGGAACAGGTCGATCTTCTCGTCGAAGAGCAGCTCGTAGTCGGTAAGGTCATAGCCGAACAGCGGGAACGATTCGGTGAAGGAGCCCCGCCCCAGGATGATCTCGGCGCGTCCGTCGGAGAGGGCGTCGAGCGTGGCGAAGCGTTGGAACACCCGTACCGGGTCGTCCGACGACAACACGGTGACACCGGAGCCGAGACGGATGCGCTCGGTCGCCGTCGCGATTCCCGCCAGTACGGTCTCGGGGGAGGAGATCGCGAACTCGGGGCGGTGATGCTCGCCGATCGCCACCGCCTCGATACCCAGGTCGTCGGCGAGCACTGCTTCAGCCACCGTGGCGCGGATGGCCGCGGCGTAGGAGACGACGGCACCCCGGTCGTCGCGTGGAAGGTCTCCGAAGGTGTCGATGCCGAATTCGAGGTCGGTGAAGTCGCTCATGATCTCTTTCTTCTCGTGGTTCTCAGCTCTGGTGGATTCATGCGTGGGCGGCTTTGCCGCCCTTGACGATCTCTGCGGGTGCACGGCCGGTGAGATGCCACTCGCCCGGGTCCTCGTCGAGCAACTCGCGCACCCGGGGTGCGACGCGTTCACCGAACAGGCGGATGCTGTGCTCTCGGGCGTCGCGCGGCAGATGCAGCACGTCGTACTTCAGATCGAAGCGCGACAGGTGGTTGGCACGGACGATGCCCGCGATCTTCTGTGCCACGGTCTCCGGAGATCCGACGAACAGCGCACCGGTGTCGACCTCGGTCTCGTACCGCTCGTGGGTGGGAGCGTAGAAGCCGCGCTCCTCGCTCATCGCGGTGACGACCGGCTGCCAGTGCTTCCAGTGCGTGTCCTTCGCGTCCTCGTCGGTGTCGGCGATGAACCCGAGGGAGTGCTGACCGATGGGCAGCTCGGGCCGGCCGAACTGCGAGAGCGCACGAAGATACAGCTCGGCGTGCCCGGCGAACCGTTCGGGGCGTCCGCCGATGATCGCCATCATCAGCGGCAGGCCGTTCCTGGCTGCGCGCACGACCGAGTCGGGGCTTCCACCGATGCCGATCCAGGTCGGGATCCCGCCATCGGGCATCCGGGGGTGAAGACGTACGTTCTCCAGCGGCGCGCGGTACCGACCGGTCCACGTCACCCGGTCCTCGCGCATCAGACGCAGGAACAACTCGAGCTTCTCCTCGAAGATCTGCTCGTACTCGGCGATGTCGTAGCCGAAAAGCGGGAACGATTCGATCGCCGATGCGCGCCCGAGTACCAGATGCGCCCGACCGCCTGACAGGCCGTCGACGGTGGCGAACTGCTGATAGAGCCGCACCGGATCCTGGGTAGAGAGCACGGTGACAGAGGTGCCGAGCCGTATGGTCGATGTCGCCTGCGCGGCGGCGGCGAGGATGACGGGAGTGGCGGCGTCGACCATTCCCTCGCGGTAGTGCTCGCCGATGCTGAACACGTCGAGCCCGACCGATTCGGCCAGTTGGGCCTCCTCGACGAGCAGCCGCAGCGATTCGGCATCCGACATCACTCGTCCGCCGTCAGTGGCGACGTCGCCGAACGAGTTCAGCCCGAACTCGACGTCACCGATTCGAATCGCCATGATCAGCATCCTTCCCGTCACCGGAGCATCCGAATTGACGTGTCAATGCTGCAACATGGGTATTGACGTGTCTATTCCGAGGAGACCAGATGACTCAGCACCACCGCACGATGCCGACGCGGGAGCAACTGCGTATCTGGCGCGACTACATCGAGACGGCGCAGGTGCTGCGCACGCGGTTGGGCAGTCGCCTGCTGAGCGAGTCGTCGCTGTCGAGCGGCGACTACCAGGTGCTTCTCGCGCTCACGGAGGCGCCGCAGTACACGCTCCGATCGGCGGAGCTGGCCGCTCTGATCGGATGGGAGCGCAGCCGGCTCTCGCATCATCTGGGCCGGATGGAGAAGCGTCACCTGATCAGGCGCGTCCCGTGCGTCGACGATCCGCACGGAGTGGATGTCACAGCCACCGACACCGGCCGCGAGTCGTTCCGGGCCGGGTCGGTGCCGCACCTGCGCGCGGTGCGCGAGCTGTTCATCGACGCTCTCACCCCGCAGCAGCTCGCGCACCTCGACGACATCTCCGCTGCGCTCCAGCGTCATCTCGGTACGGACGGCCCGCCCGCACCCACGGTGTGACCTCGCGCCCGACTACTCGGGTCGTGCGATGCGGCGTGCGGACTCCGCGATCATCGCGGAGTACCCCTCGACGTACGTCGGGTACTCCAGATGGCCGAGGAGCGATCGCAGCAGCGACCCGTCGTGCACGAATCCCGTCGGTCCGGCCGACGAGTCGTCGGGCGGTGGGTCGACGCCGAGCGTGCGGGCGATGTGCTCGACGACCTCACCCAGCGGGGCGGATGCCGCATCCACGGCATGCACGAGTGGCGGCGGGTCCGGCATCCGCAGCAGCAGGTCGAGTGCGCGCACGAGATCGACCTCGTGGATGCGGTTCGTGCGCCGCCGATGGTTCACGATCGCGTGCTGATCCACCTGTCGAAGGAGGAAGCCCCGGCCGGGGCCGTAGATCCCCGCCGGTCGCACGATCACCGCACCGAACATCTCGATCGCTGCGCGCTCGCCGTCGCGCAGTCCGCGCGCGCGTTCGCTTGCCGGCGCCGGCTCGTCGCGCTCGGTGATGGGGTGCGCGGATGCCGTGCCGTCGAAGACCCCGGTCGACGAGACGAAGACCGTACGAGCGGGGGCGTGGGGAAGCGCCTCCGCGAGGTGGCCCAGCGCCGTGCGATAGCCGTCGACGCCACCGGGTGGCGGGAGTGTGACGACCATCGCATCGACCGCTGGCAGATCCGCTTCGATGGGAGACGCCAGATCTGCGCGGATGCCGTCGACGCCCTGGGGCAGCGGATCGTCACTGCGCCGCAGCGCGATGACCTCTCCGCCGTCGGCGAGCAGTCGCGGCGCGAGGCGCCGACCGAGCTTGCCGAAGCCGACGAGGAGAGTGCGGGCCGGCCGTGCGGGGAGCGGATCGGGGAGCGAGTTCATCGACTCCAATCTGTCACATGACGCGCGGGTGCCGGACGTGATTATTCAGCAAAACCTGTATCGTCGACCACATGATGACGATGACGGCCACTGTGACGCACACCGCTGCGCTCGCACGGCTCGGCCACGCTCTGTCCGACCAGACCCGCGCGAGTGTCCTCCTCGCGCTCCGCGAAGCTCCGGCGTATCCGTCCGATCTCGCCGAGGCGCTGGGAGTCTCCCGGCAGGTCATGTCCAATCAGCTCGCGTGCCTGCGCGGGTGCGGCCTCGTCGAGGCTGTTCCAGAAGGGCGGCGCACGTCGTATCGCCTCGCCGACCCGCATCTGGCGCCCGCGCTCAACGAACTCCTCGGCGTCGTGCTCCACGTCGAACCGGAATGCTGCACCGGCGAGAGGTGCACGTGCGCATGATGTCCTCGAGCGTCACCGCCGACAGCCGCCGGCACATTCTGCAGCGCCGCATCCGTTGGATCGTCACGGCCACGATCGTCTACAACCTCATAGAGGCGGTCGTCGCGATAACTGCCGGGTCGGTCGCGTCCTCGACGGCTCTGATCGCGTTCGGGCTGGACTCGACGATCGAAGTGCTGTCGGCGGCGGCGGTCGCCTGGCAATTCACCCGCCGCGACCCTGAGCGATGGGAGAAGAGCACGCTGAGAGTGATCGCCGTGGCGTTCTTCGCGCTGGCGATCTACGTGACGGTCAACTCGGTGCTCGCTCTGCTGATGCGAGTCGATGTCGAGCCCTCTCCGGTCGGGATCGCGATCACTGCGCTCAGCGTCGTGATCATGCCCTTCCTCTCCTTCGCAGAGCGCCGTGCCGGGAAGGAGCTCGGGTCTGCGACCGCGATCGCAGACTCCAAGCAGACTCTCCTGTGCACCTATCTCTCCGCCGCTGTCCTCGTCGGCCTCGTGCTCAACAGCCTCCTCGGCTGGTGGTGGGCGGATGCGATCGCGGGCCTCGTCATCGCGGCCTTCGCCGTGCGCGAGGGCTTGGAAGCCTGGCGCGGAGATGCGTGCGCGACCTCGGTCGGGATGCTGCTGGAAGAGGAGAACGAGGCGCACGAGCACTGAACTCGCTACTGGCGGGGCGGGTTCAGCGGCAGCCACTCCTCGAGGGTCGTCTCGAAGATCTGGGCGTCGTCGACCGGGACGAGGGTGCGCTCCTCGATCTTCGCGCCGTAGTACGGTGCGTCGTTGTCGCGGACCACGGTGCGGGCGTCGCCGCGGAAGGCCAGGCCGCGGCGCACGAACTCGTCCATCCCGAACGCCTCGGGTCCCGCGATCTCGACATCACCGAGCGGATCCCCGGCTGCGGCGCGCGCCACGGCGGTGGCGACATCCTCCGCTGCGATCGGCTGGATGAGCGCGCCGGGCAGCCGCACCGTGTCGCCCTCGGTCGAGATGTCGGCGATGCTGCCGACGAACTCGAAGAACTGCGTGGCGTGCACCAGCGAGTAGGCGACGCCGGACTCGCGGATGAGCTTCTCCTGCGCGACCTTCGCGGCGAAGTAAGGGATGTTCTGCGGTCGGTTCGTGCCGACGATCGTGAGCGCGACGTGGTGGGTGACGCCTGCCGCCGCCTCGGCCTCGAGCAGGTTGCGGGTCGACGTCGTGAAGAACTCGAGCACATCGTCCGGAGCGAAGGACGGCGAGTTCGACACGTCGACGACGGTGTTCGCGCCGGTGAGCACCTCGGTGAGGCCCTCGCCGGTGAGGGAGTTGACTCCGGTGTTGGGCGACGCGGCCACCGCCTCATGGCCGTGCTCGGTGAGCTTCGCGACGACCTTCGAGCCGATGAGGCCGGTGCCTCCGATGACGACGATCTTTGCCATTTCCATGCCTTTCCATTGGGGAGGTGCCGAACCGGCATCCACCAGCTATGACAGGGGCGCACCCTCAGATGTGACAGCGCTCGGGGACTGAACACGCCAGTCGTGGTAGCGAGTCGGCGCGATCGTGGCCGTCGCCTCCGGCAGCAGATCACGACGGGCGAGGCGCGCGCCGAAGTATGTGCCGAGCGGATCGGGCACGACCTCGCGTTCGTCCTGGCGGTAGCGCAGGTCCTGCACGGCGATCTCATCGAGCGTGAACACCTCCGGTCCTCCGAACTCGACGGTGCCGTAGACCGGCTCGCCGAGGGCGGTCTGCGCGACGGCGGCTGCGACGTCGTCGGCCGCCATGGGCTGGATGAGCACGTCCGCGACGCGCACAGCGCCGCTGCGCACGGCGTGGTCGGTGATGTTGCGGATGAACTCGAAGAACTGCGTCGCGTGCACCAGGGAGAACGGTCGCTGAGATGTCGCGATAAGGCGCTCCTGCTGCTCTTTCGCGATGAAGTACCCGCCCTCGGCGCGGGCGAGGCGATCGGTGCCGACCACTGACAGCGCGACGTGGTGGCCGACTCCAGCCGCCTCGCCGTAACTGAGCAGGTTCATGGTCGAGGTGTAGAAGAACTCTCGTGCGGCTTCTTCGTCGGTGTACGACGAGTTGGAGACGTCGATCAGCACGTCGGCTCCAGCCAAGGCATCCGCCAGCCCTTCGCCGGTGTACGAGTTGACGCCCGTCGAGCGCGCCGCGACGACGACGTCATGGCCGGTCGATCGCAGGATTCGCACCAGCCTGGTGCCGATCAGGCCGGTTCCGCCGATGACTGTGATTCTCATGTCGCTCCTCCGAGTGTCTATGGGTCAAGGACAGGTGCCCTTGACCCATAGACAGCGCAGCCCCTCGCGGTGTGACAGATCTGTCACAGATCACGGCGCTGCGCTGTCGTAGCTGTCGCGAGGCATTGCGCGGGTGGATCATGAGAGACAGGAGGCGGACGGGTGCAGTCGAAGGATGACGACGTCGGAGAACTCGACGACGCGACGGAGGTCTTCACCGCGCATCGACGACGCCTGTTCGGGATCGCCTACCGGATGCTGGGCACCGTGGCCGATGCGGAGGACATCGTCCAGGAGACCTGGATCAGATGGCAGAACGCCGATCGTGCGGACATCCTCGAGCCCGCCGCGTTCCTGGCGACGATCACGACGAGGCTCTCGATCAACGTGCTGCAGTCCGCGCACGCCAGGCGCGAGACGTACATCGGCCCCTGGCTGCCCGAGCCGGTGAACACCGACGACGACCCTGCCCTGGGAGCGGAGCGGGCCGAGGCGCTGCAGTTCGCCATCCTGCTGACACTCGAGAAGCTGACTCCGACCGAGCGCGCCGCATACATCCTGCGGGAGGCGTTCGACTACCCGTACCCGCGCATCGCCGAGGTGATCTCGGTGAGCGTCGTCAGTGCCAGGCAGCTGGTCAGCAGAGCGCGCGCGCACCTCGAATCGAGTCGACGAGCGACGGTGGAGCCGTCCGCCCAGCGCCGCCTGCTGGAGGCGTTCCTCACCGCCGCGCAGAAGGGTGACGCCCACGCGCTCGAGAGTCTCTTCGCCGCCGACGTCGTGAGCTACACCGACGGCAACGGGGTCAAGCTCGCGGCCCGCATCCCGATGATCGGGCGCAGCAGGGTCGCGAAGTTCGTCGCCGCGTTCGCGCATCATTTCTGGACGGGCAAGACGATCGGATGGGTGCAGGTGAACGGTCAGCCTGCGGCGACGCTCATCGAAGACGGAGTCGTCACCACCATGGTGACGATGGACGCCTCGCGCGACGGCATCCATCAGCTCCTCTGGGTGATGAGCCCGCCCAAGCTCCAGCACGTGACCCCGGTCGGGGCATGAACGGAAGGCAGCCCCCGGCGTGGAGGCGCCGGAGCCGCAGTGGTGCCCCGGACGAGGCAACCATGAGCGCGCTCGCGAGATCGATGACGTCTGGCGACGGCGAAGGCGTGCGCGCTGGTGTGCGCCGAGAGGTTCTGCTCACCATCGACAGCGGCGGCCTCCTGCCGGGCGCATCGACGATCCTGGACGGCCGTGTGGCCGCGGCATCCGCACTGTTCGCGCTGGTGACACCGGAGACGTCAGTCACCGTGGCGTCGATCAACGGCGAGCCGGGCGTCATCCTCACTCGAGACGGTGCGGTCGCCGGCGTGATCACCGCCGAGACGCGGTCAGGGATGCTGTCGAGCATCTGGGTCGTCTGCAACCCTGAGAAGCTGCGGCACTGGAACCGCTGACGGTGTGACGCCCGACCGCATGCAAGAGTGG
The DNA here is from genome assembly GCF_054779995.1 of Microbacterium shaanxiense. Lineage (NCBI taxonomy): Bacteria > Bacillati > Actinomycetota > Actinomycetes > Micrococcales > Microbacteriaceae > Microbacterium > Microbacterium shaanxiense. The sequence goes on from NZ_BAAGXE010000007.1 coordinate 42,874, forward strand.
ACGGATGACAGGCGAGGGGTCGGTGCGTTGGAACAACAACATCCACTATCACCGCCGCATCCTCGACGCGGTGCCGTCGGGGGCGCGAACTGCTCTGGATGTCGGTACCGGGAACGGCCTGCTCGCCGCCGATCTGCGTGCGCGCATATCCGACGTGACCGGAATCGACGTCGACGCCGCAGCGCTGGAATCTGCGCGCGCCGAGGATCCGGGCGTGCGCTGGATCCAGGGCGATGTGATGAGCCATCCGTTTCCGACCGCGTCGTTCGATGTGGTCGCCTCAGTGGCCACGGTTCATCATCTGCCAGACCTCGACAAGACACTCGCCCGCTTGGCTGAGCTCACCGCGCCGGGCGGGGTGCTGGCCGTGGTGGGGCTGGCGAAGTCGTCTGAGCCGATCGATTTCCTCTACGATCTCGCCGGCCTCGTCGCGCAGGCCGGACACATGCGTCGACACGGCATCTGGGAGCACACGGCGCCGACAGTGTGGCCGCCTCCCCACACGTATGCCGACGTGAAGCGCAGTGCGGCCAGGGTGCTCCAGGGAAGCAGCTGGACTCGGCTGGCGATGTGGCGCTATCTGGTGCTCTGGCAGAGGCCCGCCGAGTGACCGTTTCGCGAGGTGGAGTTCACGGACGGACGCGGACGGTCCGTCCCTCGAATGTGACGAGATCGCCGTCGTGCAGCTGCCGTCCGCGCCGACGCTCCTCCTCGCCGTTGACGCTCACGTAGCCGTCGATGATGACCTCCTTGGCGTTGCCGCCCGAGTCGAGCAGGCCCGAGAACTTGAGGAACTGTCCGAGGCGGATGACCTCGCCCCCGATGGGCACGTCGTCGATCTTGTCAGCGTTCGTCATTCCTGAATGCTAACCGTCCGAGCGGGCGAGGATGCGGTCGATGCCGGCCGGACGTCGGTGTTCCTTGCTATCGTGGCGCCGTGCGATGGCTTGCGGACGAGGCGAGTGGTTCACGATGTGTTCCGCTCTCTCCGGGGTCACCCCGGGGTACGCAGTCTGACCTGGAACGAACGCCGCAGGCGCCTCACTGCGCTTCGCGCAGACCGGTGCCCGCACTGATGGACGAGTCGTACGCAGGCCATCGCACGCCGACGGTCATCTCCTGATGGTGGCAACGACCGCGGCGCGCGTGCTCGCCCGTACTCCGCGCGAGCAGCCCTCCGCCGTCGCCGCGGCTCTGGCCGATGCGTTCCTCGCGTCAGAGGTCTGGGCGAAGAAGCCGCTCATCGATGCCGGCGCTCATGTCATGGGAGCGCGGCGTCGTTGGCTCTCACCGCTCGTGGGCGATGTGCTGAGCGCCTTCGTCCGCCCGCCTGTCGATGCACCGCGTCTGCTGACGTCGGTGATCCTCCGCTCTCCCGATCTCGCAGAAGCGATGCGCAAGGCCGACGAACGCCGCGCGCCGCTGCGCATCCACCACCACGTGGTCGGCCCAACGGCATCGCGTCCGCCTGCAGGCGGCCTGCCCCGCATCGACAGCATCCCGGATCTCGCATCCGTGCTCGACCTCGACATCGGCCGGCTGCAGTGGCTCGCCGACACCAAGCACTGGAACCGCCGCGCTCGTCCTGGGCCGCTGCACCACTACCGCTACGAGTGGCGCACTCGACCGGGACGCATCCCGCGCCTGCTGGAGATCCCCGAAGACCGGATCCGCCGCGCCCAGCGAAGGCTTCTGACCCGTGTGCTGGCGCTCATCCCCGCGAACGACGCCGCCCACGGCTTCATACCCGGTCGCAGCGCGCGCACCGGTGCAGCCCTCCACGCCGCATCCGACATCGTCATCTCGCTCGATCTCACGACCTTCTTCGCTCGCGTGACGGCCGGTCGCATCTACGGAACGCTTCGGCAAGCGGGTTACGCCGAGGCCGTCGCGCACGTCATCACCGGCCTGTGCACCAACGCCGTCCCCTCGCGCGTGCTCGCGGCCATGCCGCCCGGCGGATCCCCCGACGAGCGGTTCGCCCTGCGCCGAGCTCTGGCGACGAGCCATCTGCCGCAGGGCGCACCCTCCTCGCCGATGCTGGCGAACCTCGCCATCCGGCGTCTCGACTCGCGACTGACGGGCTGGGCGGATGCCGTCGGCGCGACGTACACGCGCTACGCCGATGACCTCGCGTTCAGCGGCGACGGCGCACTCGCGCGACGCCCGGACGCTTTCATCCGCGGCGTGCGGCGGATCATCGAAGACGAGGGGCACACGGCCAACGCCCACAAGACGAGGGTCAGGCGCCAGGGCGTCAGGCAGAGCGTGACCGGAATCGTCGTCAACCAGCATCTCAACGTTTCACGAGCCGACTACGACCGACTCAAGGCGACGATCCACAATTGCGTCGTGCACGGGCCGCATACGCAGAATCACCGCGGTCTCGATGACTTCCGCGCCCATCTGTTGGGTCGTATCTCGTGGGTCGAGAGCCTGAATCCCGAGCGGGGTGAGAAGCTGCGCGCACAGTTCCTGCGCATCCGTTGGTGATCGCGGTCAGGGTTCAATCATCACCTTCGAACAGGCCGCCGTCGAGGATCCAGTTGTACCGCATGCGCAGTGCCCGCTCGGTGCTCGCCACGAGCCCACCGACGACCAGTGAGATGTTCGCCAACGCCGGAAGGTGGATCGGGCTGTCGAACGTTCCGATGGCATCGGCGATGGGAGGAATCCGGGTGATGTCCTCGATGATCTGCGGCACGCCGAGCACGAGCGCGATGACGAGCACCACCACCGACACGACTCCGATCCCGCGGCTCAGCGTCGGACGCGTCTGATCCAGGCGTGCGCGGCGCCCCTCAGCGGATGCGGGATCGGGAACGAGCATCCGGGCTGTCCCGTCGTCGGTGACGTAGTGACAGCGCTTGAGCCCGTAGCTGCTCGTGGCCACTTCGATAGTGCCTCCGGGGATGCGGAACGCCGCGGGAAGTCTGGAGCGCGCTTGGTTGCGTCCGTCGAGATAGAGCTGGGCCCATACCTCTCCATTGGAGTCGCCACCATGGCGAACGTCGACTGACCAGACTTCCGGCGCGCCGGCGACGCCGTCGAGACGCAGATGGAACAGCGACCGCGAGAACATCTGCCACCAGCGGTAGCGCTGCAGAGGATGGTCATCCCCCGGCTTGGCTCTGCGCACCATTCGTCATCTCCGTTCCGCGTCCGTCCGACCGACGTTACAAGCGGCTCGCCGCGCGAAGAAGTGCACAACAGTCCTGAATCGGCATGACATCGGTCACGGTCATCCCTGACCTGCTCATCCTTTCGGAGGAGCGGATATCGCGCGTCGCGCAGATCAGTGCGCCGGGTGATCTCCGCCGGCGATCTGGTCGAGCAGATGGTCGAGAACCTGGCCGAGCACGGCGAGGCCGTCGCGCACGCCTCCCGTGGAACCGGGCAGATTCATCACGAGCGTGCCACCGGCGACGCCGGCGGTGGCGCGGCTGAGGATGGCCGTCGGTGTGACCTCCGCACCGCGCCGGCGCACCTCCTCGGCGATCCCCGGCAGCTCCATGTCCAGCAGCGCCCTGGTCGCCTCCGGCGTGCGATCATCGGGCGACACGCCGGTCCCGCCGGTGGTGAGGATCACATCCGGATGCTGTGCCAGCAGTTCTGCGAGAGCATCGGCGATCGCAGTATCCGCCACGATGACGGGATCGGCGGAATCGAAGCCGCGGGCGCGCAGCCAGTCGGCGATCACCGGTCCGGTGCGGTCCTCGTACGTCCCCGCCGCCGCGCGGGTCGACGCGACGAGAACCGCGGCGCGCCTGGTCATTCGCGCGACCAGTCGCCGCTCTTGCCGCCCGACTTCGCGAGGACCAGCACATCGGTGATCACGGCGCGGTTGTCGACGGCCTTGATCATGTCGTAGAGCGTCAGCGCGGCGATGTTCGCGGCTGTCAGCGCCTCCATCTCGACGCCGGTGACGCCGTTCGTCACAGCGGTCGCGACGATCCGCACGCGGTCGCCCTGCGGTTCGAGGTCGACCGAGAGCTTGGTGAGTGGAAGCGGATGGCACAGCGGGATCAGGTTCGACGTCTGCTTGGCCCCCATGATGCCCGCCAGCCGCGCCGTTCCCAGCGCCTCACCCTTGGGCAGGGAGCCGTCGGCGATCTTCGCCACGACCTCTTCCGTCGTCACGAGTACGGCCTGCGCGCGCGCTTCGCGCCGCGTGACCGCTTTGTCGGTGACGTCGACCATGTGGGCGGAGCCGTCGGAACGCAGGTGCGTCAGGTCACTCATCGATTCTCCATACCTCGACCTCGGCGCCCGCAGGGAGTGCGTCGACGCCGATCGGAACGTGCACCAGGACCGTCGCCCGCGCGTAATCGTGCAGCAGGTGCGAACCGGGAGCTCCCACCTCGACGCTACCGTCCGCCCGCAGCCGTCCGCGACGGATCTGGTGCTTGTCCCGCGGAGACCGGAGAGCATCGGCCAGCAGTGCACGCTGCACCGGACGGGCCGGATCGAGGCCGGACGCGGCACGCAGGACGGGCCGCAGGAACATCTCGAACGACAGCAGTGCGGACACGGGGTTTCCGGGGAAGGCGATCACCGGCACCGTGCGGTCGTGCTCGCCGATCCGCACTCGTGCCTCGCCGAGTCCCTGCGGGCCACCCGGCTGCATCGCGACCTTCCCGAATCGCACGCCGGCCGGTTCGAGAGCATCGCGCACCACCTCGAATGCGCCGGCGCTGACTCCGCCGGTGGTCACCACCACGTCGGCATCCGGATGCTGCGAGATCGCGTCCAGCACGGCAGGGGCGTCGTCCGGCGCGAAAGCGGTGCGGACGGTCGCCCCGCACTGCTCGAGGGCCGCGGTGAGCGACGCGGTGTTGGCATCGTAGATCTGTCCGGGGGTCAGCTCGTCGCCGGGCGCACGCAGCTCGTGCCCGGTGGAGAGCAGCAGCACGACCGGTCGCGGGCGCACCCGAACCTCGGTGACCCCGGCGGAGGCCAGTGAGCCCAGCTGCGCCGGACCCAACCGTGCTCCGGCGGGAAGGATGGTCGCTCCGACCGCGAGATCGGCGCCGGCGCTGCGGACGAACGCACCGACCTCGACCGGCGCCTGGAAGCCGACGGTCGTTCCCGCCGCGCTCTCGTCCCCACCGCCGAGTCCGACGAAACGTGGCGGGTCGGCGAGCTCGATCGGCACGACGGCATCCGCCCCCGACGGGATCGGCGCACCGGTCATCACCGGCGATGCCGTCCCTGGAGCGTGCTCGTGCACGGCGTCGCCCGCGGCGCTGGTCACGCCGATGCCGAGCCGCGCCGGCGCGGATTCCGACGCGGAGGCCAGATCAGAGGCGAGCACGGCGTAGCCGTCCATCTGCGAGTTCGTGAACGGCGGCACCTGGATCAGGCTGTGCACGTCAGCGGACAGCACCCGCCCTGACGCAGCACCAGGCGTCAGTGCGACCAGCTCGGCGTTCGCATCGTCTGTCAATCGTGTGAGCACGGGTGCGAGCAGTGCGGATACGGCTGCGGCGTGGTCGGCCGGGGCGGCGGGGCTCGAGGTCATGATCCGATCATCCTCCGGCGAAGGGCGGCAGGATGTCGACCTTCGCACCGATCGCGTGCGCAGGGTCGCGACGCACGACTCCGTCGACGAGGAAAGAGCCCGAGCGGAGCACGCGCGACATCGGTTCGCCATAGGTGCGCTCGAGCACCTCGCGCAGCCCGCCGAGGGTCGTCGCCCCACCGAGATCCAGGTCTTCCTGCTCGCGACCGGCTGCCTCGGAGGCGGCGGCGAAGTATCGCACCGTCACGATTGCCATGCTGTCCATTCTAGTTCAAGGGATGGAATTCGAACTTCGTATCGTGGAAACACCTCGCCCCACGGTGAAGTTCGACGCGTACTATTGCACCATGATCCCGCTGGTCGAGCCGGGCCCCGCGCTGGAGCCCGAGCGCATCACCCGTTACAGCCGTCAGCTCATGCTGCCCGGCTTCGGCGAGGATGCGCAACGGCGCCTCGGCGCGGCGCGCGTGCTCGTGATCGGCGCCGGGGGTCTCGGCAGCGCGATCGTCCCGGTCCTCGCAGGATCCGGCGTCGGCACGATCGGCGTGGCCGATGACGACGTTGTCGAACTGTCGAACCTTCACCGCCAGCTCAGCCACGGCACGGGCGACATCGGCCGGGCGAAGGTCGACTCGCTCGCCGACACCGTGCGGGCGATCGACCCGCAGCGCGAGCTGATCATCCACCGCGAGCGACTGACGTCCGACAACCTGCCGGCGATCCTCGAGCAGTACGACCTCATCGTCGACGGCAGCGACAACTTCCCGACGCGTTATCTCTCGAACGACGCCGCAGAACTCGCGGGAAAGCCCCTTGTCTGGGGCAGCATCCTGCGCTTCCACGGCCAGGTCGGGGTGGCGTGGCGCGGGCACGGGCCGACCTTCCGCGATCTGTTCCCCGCGCCGCCGCCGGCGGACGAGACGCTGTCCTGCGAGCTGGGCGGGGTGCTGCCGAGCCTGTGCACCGCGATCGGATCGCTCATGGCGACGGAAGTCGTCAAGCTCGTGGTCGGCATCGGGGAGCCGTTGCTCGGGCGGGTGCTCTTCTACGATGCGCTCAATGCCCGCACCCGCGAGATCTCGTACGCCGCCGACGAGGAGCGCGCGCCGGTCGCCGGACTCATCGATTACGAGCTGTTCTGCGGCGTGCAGAGCGACTCGACCGAGGGCGATCCGGCCGCGACCTCGGCCGCCGAACTGCTGCAGTGGATGAGGGAGCGCCGACCGGTGCAGCTGGTCGACGTGCGCGAGCCGCACGAAGCGCGCGCGCGGCGCATCCCGGGCGGGCAGCTTCTACCGCTGGGCACCCTCGACGCCGGGGAGAACCCTGCGGTCGACAGCGGCGATCCGATCGTCATCTACTGCGAACGCGACCCGCGCTCCCGCCGCGCCGCCCGCGCGCTCGCCGAACGCGGATTCCCGGTGACGTACCTCGCCGGCGGTGTTCAGGCGTTCACGGCCGTCGGCGGACACGTGGTCGGCGACACTGTGCAGGATGCTGCGATCGACGATCCGGCACGGAAGGAGTCCGTGAACTCATGACCACCTTCGCGCTGATATCGGAGGATCCGATCGACGAGGCCGCGGTGCGCGCCGCCGTCGGTTCCGACGCGCACGGCGCCGTCGTCACCTTCTGCGGGGTCGTCCGCGATCACGACGGTGGTCGATCGGTGCGCTCGCTCGACTATCGCGCGCATCCGGATGCCGCGCGGTTCCTCGCCGAGATCGTCGAACGCGTCGGGGCCGAGACCGGTCTGCTGGTCGCCGCCGCCCATCGCGTCGGAGATCTGCGCATCGGTGACATCGCCCTGTACGCGGCGGCATCCGGCGGCCATCGTGCGGAGACGTTCCGCGCCTGCGAACTGGTGGTCGAGGAGATCAAACGCGGTGTGCCGATCTGGAAGAGGCAGCACTACGACGACGGCGTCTCGGAGTGGGTCGGCCTCTGACCTCTGCGCCGAGCGGTGCTCAGCCGCCGATGTAGCTCATCTCGATGCGCTGGCGTGATGCACGGAGTTCGGGTGTGAGGCTGGAGCGGATCTCGGAGTACCGGTCCTCACGCGCTCCCCAGATCGATGCCATGGCGGTGGCGAGCTGTGCGTCGTCGGCCCCTTCGCGCAGTAGCGCGCGCAGGTCATGCCCCTCGGTGGCGAAGAGGCAGGTGAAGAGCTTGCCTTCGGTGGAGATGCGGGCACGGTTGCACGTGCCGCAGAACGTGTTCGTCACCGACGAGATCACACCGATCTCACCTGAGCCGTCCGTGTACCGCCAGCGCTGGGCTGTCTCTCCCGTCACCGTGGGGCCGACAGGCTCGAGCGGATGCAGCGCGCTGATCCGCTCGACGATCTCCGCCGAGGGCACCACTTCGTCGAGCGACCAGCCGTTGGACGTGCCGACATCCATGTACTCGATGAAACGCAGCGTGTAGGGGGTCCCCTTGAAATGCGACGCCATCGCCTCGATCTCGCCGTCGTTCAGCCCGCGCTTGACGACCATGTTCAGCTTGATCGGCCCCAGCCCCGCGGCGTGGGCGGCATCGAGGCCGTCGAGTACACGCGAGACCGGGAACCGCACGTCGTTCATCTGCTGGAAGAGGTCGTCGTCGAGCGAGTCGATCGAGACGGTGAGGCGGCCGAGCCCGGCATCCTTGAGGGCCTGCGCCTTCACGGTCAGTGCCGAGCCGTTCGTCGTGAGGGCGATCTCGAGCTTCTCGCCCTCGGGTGTGCGCAGCGCGGCGAGACGCGAGATGAGCTCTTCGATGCCGCGGCGCAGCAGCGGCTCACCTCCGGTCAGGCGCAGTTTGCGCACGCCGTGGGCGGCTGCGACGCGTGCGATGCGCTCGATCTCCTCGAAGCTGAGCAGTTCATCACGATCGAGGAATGCGTAGTCACGACCGAATACCGCGCGCGGCATGCAGTAGACGCAGCGGAAGTTGCACCGGTCCGTCACCGAGATCCGCAGATCGCGCATCGGCCGCGCGAACCTGTCGACCAGACCGCCGGTCGAGGGCAGGCGCGACGCCCCTGTCGCCCGCTCTGGTGCGGGAATCGGAATGCTCGCCATCGCCGTCCCTTTCGTGTGGGCAACGGTAGCACCGCTCAGCGCGAGCGGCGCACAGAGACGTCGTCCTCCGGCACCGAGAAGGTGAGAACGGCCTCGGGGCGGATGCCGGCGTCGACGGCCGCCATCGACGAGCTGTCGACCGCGATGTCCGGATGCTCGACGGTGAACAGTCGCACGCCACCGGGGATCGGCTCGAGGTGAGCGACCGTGCCGCTCCAGGTGTTCGGCGCAGCGTCGACGCCCTCTGACGCCGCGATCGGACCCGCGTGGACCCGCACCGCGCCGGGGGAGAAGACCGCAGTGCCCGACTCGCCGCGCTGCAGCCGATCTCCGCGACCGATCCACGTCGTGGACAGCGATGACGCCGTCGGGGCGGCCGCGTGCAGGACGCCCTCTCGCTCCGCCACCCCCGCGACGAGATTGACACCAGCGATCGCCGCCACGAAGGCGGAGTCCGGGTGGCCGAGCACGTCCCTGGTGAAGCCCTCCTGCACGACCCGCCCCTCCTGGAGCACCACGGTCCGTGCAGCCAGCATGACGGCATCCATCGGATCGTGCGTGACCAGCACCATCGGAACGCTCACCCGATCTCGGAGCTCCGAGACCAGGCGCCTGGCCTGGGCGGAGGTCTGCACGTCGAGGGCGGCGAACGGCTCGTCGAGCAGCAGCGCTTCGGGCGCCGCAGCGAGTGCACGGGCCAGCGCGACGCGCTGGCGCTGCCCTCCGGACAGCTGCGCGGGTCGTCGATCAGCGAGGTCGCCGAGACCGACGTCGCCGAGGTGTCTGCGCGCGATCGCCGCGGCCTCGCTCCGGGGCGTTCCCTGCGCGCGCGGGCCGAACGCGACGTTGTCGAGGGCGGTCAGATGCGGGAAGAGCGTGGTGTGCTGACCGAGCAGGCCGACGCGTCGGCGCTCCGGCGGCACCGATCGGTCCAGCATCCGATCGCCCAGCGCGATCCGGCCGGACACCTCCGCATGCCGCCCGACGTGGTCGAGATGACCGGCGATCGCACCGAGCAGCGTCGACTTCCCCGATCCGTTGGGTCCGAGGACGGCGAGCACTTCGCCGGGGGCGGCCGCTATCGCCGCCTCGAGCGTGAACGTGCCGACGCGGGCGCGGATGTCGACGTCGAGGCTCATCGGACCGCATCCGCTCGCCAGCCGCGCATCAGCAGCAGCACCGCGACGGCGACCATGATGAGTAGCAGCGACAGCGCGATCGCGGTGTCCTCCTGCACGCCTGCCCCGTTGAACGCGGTGTAGATCGCGAGCGGCATCGTTCGGGTGACACCCGGCGCGTTGCCGGCGAAGAGCGCGGTGGCACCGAACTCTCCCAGCGCCCGTGCGAAGCAGAGGACGGTTCCGGCCACCAGCCCGGGCGCCACCAGGGGCAAGGTCACCCGGCGGAACACGGTGAACCTCCCCGCGCCGAGCGAGGCGGCGACCAGCTCGTGCCCTGTGCCGGCCGTGCGCAGGGCCCCCTCGGCGGAGATCACGAGGAACGGGAGTGCGACGAAGACCTGGGCGATCACGACCGCGACCGTCGTGAAGGGGATCTGGATCCCGGCAGCGGAGAGGGCGCCGCCGAACATGCCCCCGCGGCCGAGAAGCGAGAGCAGTGCGATGCCGCCCACCAACGGCGGCAGTACGAGGGGCAAGGTCGTCAGCGTGCGCAGGATCGCGGCGAGCCACTGCGGGCTGCGGGCGATCACCAGCGCCAGCGGCACGCCGAGGATCACGCACACCACCGTCGCGATCGATGCCGTCGACAGCGACAGCGACAGCGCTTGCAGCGCCGCGGGAGACGTGATCGCGGCGGGCACTCCCGCCCATTCCAGACGCGCGAGCAGTGCGATGAACGGCAGCACGAGCACGAGCGCCCCGAGGGCGGCCGGTACCGCGAGCCAGGGCGGGATACGCCCGAGGACGGAGGAGCCGGCCGCCCCGGGGTGCGCCGGGGTCTGCGCGGCGCTCACGGCGCACCGAATCCGAAGTCGTACAGGACCGCCTGCCCGTCGTCCGAGAGCACGAAGTCGACGAACGCCTCCGCAGCGCCCGGGTTCGCAGCGTCCGTCAGCGTCGAGAGCGGGTAGATGTTCGTCGCGGTGGCGGCGCCCTCGATGTCGACGGCCTCCACTGCATCGCCGGCCGCCGCGATGTCGGTGCGATAGACGAGCCCGGCATCGGCCTCGCCGGATTTCACCTTCGCCAGCACCGCTGTCACGTTCTGCTCCTCGCTGGCCGGCGTCACCTCGACGCCGGCGGCATCCAGCAACGCGCGGGCGGTGGCACCGCACGGCACCTCGGCGGCGCACATCACGACGATCAGGTCGTCGTCGGCGAGAGCGGGCAGCCCGTCGATCCGGTCGGGATTGCCCGGTGCCACCGCGAGCTGCATGGTGTTCGTCGCGAACGCCTCCGCGCCTGCGGCGAGCCCTGCGTCGGTCACCTTCGTCATGTTCCGCTCATCGGCAGAGGCGAACACGTCGGCGGTGGCGCCCTCGATCAGCTGGGTCGCCAGCACGGACGAGCCGTCGTAACTGATCGGCAGGACGTCGACGTCCGGATGCTGCGCCTCGAACTGCGCCGCGAGCTCGTCGAACGCTCCGGACAGCGAAGCCGCCGCGAAGATCGTGAGCTCCCCGCTCGGGCCGCCCTCACCGTCCCCGACCTCTGCGGTTCCACCGGTGCACCCGGTGAAGACGAACGCGGCGGCGAGCACACCGGTCGCTGCCGCGCGTCGATGCGCGGATCGGGAGATCATCGGGCGTCGCCGTCGGTCTCGAGGATGACCATGGTCGCCTTGACCACCGCGACGGCCTTGGAGCCGACGTCGAGCCGCAGCTCGCGCGCGGCCTCGGACGACATCAGAGACACGACGCGGTTGGGCCCGCACTGCAGTTCGACCTGGGCCATGAGTCCGTCGATCTCGACCTTCGTCACCAGACCCGTGAACCGATTGCGTGCGCTGCGCTTGACGTCTCCGACGTCGGAGACCTCCGTCGCCAGCACTTTGGCGTGCGCGGCGAGCTCGGCGCCGTCGACGACCTGTCGGCCGGCGCCGTCGTGAGAGACCGAGAGGATGCCGTCGGCGCACCACCTCCGAACGGTGTCGTCGCTGACGCCGAGGAGCGCGGCGGCCTCACTGATCCGAAAATGCGTCATGAGATGCACTGTACTCTCGCATCTGCGGAGGTGCAATGATAGATATCGCATAGCGGAAAACAGATTCCGAAAAAGATGGACGATCGGCTGTTTCGCTGTTAGGGTCATAAAGCCCTGCGACCCGCGAACACCCGGGCACGCAGGTACCCAGAAGCCAGCGGATCGACGAGGACCGCGCATGACACCCGTCGCAACCTCGTCGCATCAGCGTCCGACGCAAGGAACCACTCCCACATGGACACGATCGGTATCAACCCGTCCACTGCACCGTCGTCGACCGACGGCACCCCGACCCCGGCCGAGTACCTGGCCCGCGCCGTGGATCTCGCGACAGAGAACGTCCGCAACGAAGGCGGGCCGTTCGGTGCCCTCATCGTCTCCTCCGACGGCCAGGTGTTCGAAGGCGTCAACCGCGTGACGGCCAACCTCGACCCCTCGGCCCACGCCGAGGTCACCGCCATCCGCAACGCCTGTCAGGCGCTGGGCACCTTCGACCTCTCCGGAGCCGTGCTCTACACCAGCTGCGAGCCGTGCCCGATGTGCCTCGCCACGTCGCTCTGGGCGCGGGTCGAGAAGGTGTACTTCGCCGCCGACCGCAACGACGCCGCCGACGCCGGCTTCGACGATGCCGTCTTCTACCGCTACTTCGAGGGGGGTCCGGAGGACCGCGCGATCATGCCGGTCGCGCAGGAACCCCTCCCGCCGGCCCAGCGCATCGCCGCATTCACCGAGTGGACCGGCACGGCCACCCGTACCGAGTACTGATCCCGCACTGCCGACTCGATCCATCGACTGGAGCCAATGATGTCTTCACCAACTTCCACACGCGACGACTCGGGCGAAGCGGAACCGCTTCCGCCCGAGCATCCGCCGCTCCCCACCGGAGCGACCACCACCGTCGACGCGAAACCCAAGAACGCCCTCGACCGTTTCTTCGAGATCACCCAGCGAGGGTCCACGTTCGCCCGTGAGATCCGCGGAGGCGTCGTCACCTTCGTGACCATGGCGTACATCGTCATCCTGAACCCGCTCATCCTCGGCGGCGTCGAGGACGTCGCCGGCAACGCACTGCAGAGCGCGCAGATCGGCGCAGCGACCGGCCTCACCGCCGGCGTCATGACGATCCTGTTCGGCGTGATCGCGCGCCTTCCGTTCGCGCTCGCCGCGGGGCTCGGCATCAACTCCTTCCTCGCGGTGGCCGTCGTCGGTCAGGTGACGTGGCCGGAGGCCATGGGCCTCGTCGTGATCAACGGCCTCCTCATCGTCCTGTTCGGAGCCACCGGCATCCGCACCGCGATCTTCAACGCCGTGCCCCACGCGCTCAAGGCGGCCATCACGGTCGGCATCGGGCTGTTCATCGCGTTCATCGGATTCGTGGACTCGGGCTTCGTCAATCGCACTCCCGGTGGCCCGCCCGTGCAGCTGGGCGACGGCGGCTCGATCACCTCGGTGCCGACGTTCATCTTCCTGATCGGGCTGATCCTGATCGGCGTGCTCGTGGCTCGCAAGGTACCGGGCGGCATCCTGATCGGCATCGTGGCGTCGACCGTCATCGCGATCGTCGCGCAGTCGTTCCTCAAGCTCGGAACGAGCGCCGAGGCACCCGGCGGGTGGCACATGACCATCCCGGAACTTCCGACGTCGTTCGTGACCATCCCCGACTTCGGGCTGGTCGGGCAGTTCGACCTCTTCGGCTCGTTCGGGCGCATCGGCGCTCTCGCCGCGACGATGCTGGTCTTCACACTCGTGTTCTCGAACTTCTTCGACGCGATGGGCACCATGACCGGCCTCGCCAAGAACTCGGGCCTGGCCTACAAGGACGGCACTTTCCCGCGTCTGCGTTCCGCCTTCGTCGTCGAGGGTCTGGGCGCCGTGGCAGGCGGCGCGACCTCGACGTCGTCGAACACCGTGTTCGTCGACAGCGCGTCCGGCATCGGTGAGGGGGCGCGCACCGGACTCTCCTCGGTGGTCGTCGGCGTGCTCTTCCTGCTGTCGATGTTCTTCACCCCGCTCACGCTCGTGGTGCCGATCGAAGTCGGATCCGCGGCGCTGGTCGTGGTGGGAGCGATGATGATGGCGCAGGTCAAGGAGATCAAGTTCACGAAGTTCGCGGTCGCACTGCCGGTGTTCCTCACCATCGTGACGATGCCGCTGACCTACTCGATCGCCAACGGCATCGGCGTCGGCTTCATCTCGTGGACGCTGGTGAACGCCCTCTCCGGCCGCGCCAGGAAGGTGCACTGGCTGATGTGGATCGTCGCCGCCGGGTTCACGCTGTACTTCGTGCGCGGGCCGATCGAGACGCTCCTCGGAGGCTGAGACGCGTGGACGATGCCCGGTGCTGCTCACGCGGCATCGGGCACCGTCACGTGCGGCAGCCGGGTCGCGCGTCCCGGCGATTCGCATGCGGGGAGAAGAGTTTCGCGGCTCCGAGCGTGCCGGAACCCCCGAAAGTCTTCTTTCGACGGTCAGCCGCGGCCGATGTACGGCATGCCGGCCGCGGTGACCGTGAGCTGCGGGACGCTGACCTCGAGCGGCGTGCGGGCGAGCTGGACCACGAGATCGGCGACGTGCGCGGCATCCATCGTCGGCTCCGGTCGACGTGAGCCGTCCGCCTGCAGCGCCCCGTCGTCGACCAGCCGGCCGATCAGCTCGGTGCGGGCGTTGCCGATGTCGAGCTGGGTCGCCGTGATGCGGTGCGGGCGTCCGTCGAGCTCGATGGACTTCGTCAGCCCGGCGATCGCGTGCTTCGTGGTCGTGTAGGCGACCGAACGCGGGCGCGGCGTCTGGGCTGAGATCGAACCGTTGTTGATGATGCGGCCGCCGGCCGGCGACTGCGTCATCATCTGGCGGAACGCCGCTCCTGCGCAGTGCATCGCGCCCGTGAGGTTCACGGCGAGCGTCGACTCCCAGTCCGCGGAGGTGAGCTCGCCGATGTCGGCGCTCGGTCCGAACACCCCGGCATTGTTCACCAGCACGTCGAGACGGCCGAAGCGCTCCACGTGAAGAGCGATCAGTCGTTCGACCTGCGCCGCGTCGGTGATGTCGGTCTCGGCGACGAGTGCGTGCGGATCGCCGGCGGCGGTCTCGTGCAGCGGCGCTCCGCGCCGGCCCGCCAGGGTCACGCCGAAGCCCGCGGTGAGCAGCGCACCGGCGATCGCGCGGCCGATGCCGCTTCCCGCGCCGGTGACGATGACCGAGGCGTGTGGGGTGCCCGTCACCGGTCGTCACCCGCGACGGCGACCGGTGCCGCCTCGTCGATGAGCTGCAGGATGCGGGCCGCGACGCTGACCGCGATGACGGCCGGCTGCTTCCCCGACACCTCCGGCACACCGATCGGCGTGGTGACGCGGGCGAGGTCGGCGTCACCGTGTCCGAGCTCGGTGAGCTTCTTGCGGAATCGCGCCCATTTCGATGACGAGCCGATCAGACCGATCGAGCGGATGCCGGCCGTGCGTAGCGACTGATCGACCACGGCGAGGTCCTCGACATGGTCGTGCGTCATCACCAGCACGTGGGCGTCGGCCGGCAGCGTCGTGAGCGCCGCCTCGGGAACAGGGGAGTGCGTGACGTGCACCCTGGCGGCGGCATCCGCGAAGACGCCGATGCGACCCGGCTCGCCCACGCGCTCGGGGGCGAGCATCTCGGTACGGGAGTCGATCAGGTGCAGGTCGATCTCGTGCCGGGCGAGGATGCGCGCGAGCTCCAATCCGACATGGCCCAGGCCGAAGATGGCGACGACGGGCACGACCCGCATCGGTTCGAGCATCATCGTGACCTCTCCTCCGCAGCACTGCACACCGTACTCCGTGGTCGCCTTGTCGCTCAGCGTGAGCGTGAGCAGCTCGGGCTCGGCCGAACCGGACGCGAGCATGGAGCGGGCGCGATCGATCGCGGTCGCCTCGAGGTTTCCGCCCCCGACCGTGCCGAACACGTCGTCGGGTGAGACCACCATCTTCGCGCCGCCGTTGCGGGGCGCATGACCGCGCACGAGCGCCATGGTCACGACGACGGCGGGAACGCGCCGCGTGCGCAAATCCTGCAGGGCGTCGAGCCAGTCCATCCCGCGTCCGATCAGCGAACGGCGGCGAGCTCGTGGGCGCCCGCGCGAGCGGGAGCCGCGTCAGCCGAGGCCTGCTGCACGGCGCGCACCGCCCAGAAGACGGCCTCCGGCGTCGCGGGTGAACCGAGCTCGACCCTGTGACCCTCCGGCCCGAAAGCGCCGACGGCTTCACGCAGCGCCTCGCGTGCGCTGAACGCGAGCATGAACGGCGGCTCTCCGACGGCCTTGGAACCGTAGACCGCGCCGTCCTCGCGCGCATTCTCGAACAGGCGGACGTTGAACTCCGACGGCATCTCCGAGAAGCTGGGCAGCTTGTACGTCGATGCGGACTGCGTCTGCAGGCGACCGCGGTTCGGGCCGTCGCCGGTGTCCCAGCGCAGTTCCTCCAGCGTCAGCCAGCCGACGCCCTGCACGTACGCGCCCTCGACCTGCCCGATGTCGAGCATCGGCGAGAGCGAGTCGCCCACGTCGTGCACGATGTCGACGCGGCGCACCGTGTACGCGCCGGTGAACTCGTCCACCTCGACCTCGGTCGCAGCGCACCCGTAGGCGAAGTACTTGAACGGCGAGCCCTGCATGATCTCGGGATTCCAGTGCAGGCCCTCGGTGCGGTAGTAGCCGGCGGCGAACAGCTGTACGCGCTGCAGGTATGCGGCCTCGGCCACCTCGGCGAAGGTGAGGGTCTGCGACGTGTTGCCGAGGCCGGTGATCAGGCCGCTGGAGAAGCGCACATCGCGTTCGTCGACGTTCAACAGTCGCCCGGCGACCGCGGCCATCCGCTCCCTGATCTGCTCGCACGCGATCTTGACAGCACCGCCGTTGAGGTCGGCGCCGGACGATGCCGCCGTGGCCGAGGTGTTGGGCACCTTGTCGGTGCGGGTCGGCGCCAAGCGCACCTGATGCATCTCGAGGCCCAGTGCGGTCGCGGCGACCTGCAGCATCTTGGTGTGCAGACCCTGACCCATCTCGGTGCCGCCGTGGTTGATCAGTACAGAGCCGTCCTTGTACACGTGCACGAGAGCGCCGGCCTGGTTGAAGGCCGCGAAGTTGAACGAGATGCCGAACTTGATCGGCGTCATCGCGAGCGCGCGCTTGACGTGGGGGCTGCCGGCGTTGAACTCCGCGATCTCGGCACGGCGCGCATCGACGTCGGCCTCGTCCCGCAGCTCGTTCCAGATGGTGCCGAGGCGATCGGCATCCTTCACGAGCTGCCCGTACGGCGTGCTCTGACCCGGCTGGTAGAAGTTCTTCTCGCGCAGTGCGAGCGCGTCGATGCCGAGTGCGGGCGCGACCCTGCCCAGGATGTCCTCGATGAGGAAGACCCCCTGCGGGCCGCCGAATCCGCGGAACGCCGTGTTCGACGCCTTGTGGGTCTTCACGATCCGGCCGAGCGCGTGCACGTTGGGGATCCAGTACGCGTTGTCGAGGTGGCACAGCGCGCGGCCGAGCACGGGCTCTGAAAGGTCGAGGCTCCAGCCTCCGTCGCAGGTGAGCACGGCATCCAGACCCTGCAGCAGACCGTCGGCGTCGAAGCCGACCTTCCACGAGATGTGGAACGGATGCCGCTTGCCGGTCATCGTGATGTCCTGCGTGCGGTTCAGGCGCAGCCGCACGGGCCGTCCGGTGAGCTTGGCGCCGAGCGCGGCGATCGCCGCGAACCCGTGCGACTGCATCTCCTTGCCGCCGAAACCGCCGCCCATGCGCAGCGACTGCACGGTGACCTGGTTCGAGGAGAGGTCGAGCACGTGCGCGATGATCTCCTGCGTCTCCGACGGATGCTGCGTGGAGCACTGCACGAAGTACTGACCCTCGGAGTCGATCGTCGCGAACGACGCCTGCGTCTCCAGGTAGAAGTGCTCCTGGCCGCCGAACTCCGTCTCGCCTTCGAAGACGTGCGCAGACGATGCGAGGGCGGATGCCGCGTCGCCGCGCTCGACCGTGCGGGCGATGCCCTGGAAGGAGCCGGCGTCGACGGCATCCTGGATCGTGATCAGCGACGGAAGCGGCTCGTACTCGACCGCGACGGCTGCGGCGCCGAGGCGGGCGGCCTCCTGCGTCTCGCCGAGCACCCACACCAGGGCGTGGCCGTAGAACATCGCCTCGCTGGGGAACAGCGGCTCGTCGTGCTTGATGCCCGCGTCGTTCACGCCGGGCACGTCGTCGGCCGTGAGCACACGGACGACGCCCGGCACCTCGTAGGCGCCGGAGACGTCGATCGTGACCTTGGCGTGCGCGTTCGTGGACTGCACTGGCCATGCCGTGAGCACGCCGGCGGTGTGGGCGGCGAGGTCGTCGGTGTACATGGCGGCGCCTGTCACATGCAGTGCGGCGCTCTCGTGCGGGGCGCGGATTCCGACGACGGGGTCGGCCGGACGGTCGGCGAGAGCACTCATGCCGACACCTCCTTGTCGTTGATCACTGTCGTGCTGTAGAGCTTGAGCAGCGCGGTGTTGAGCATGAGCGCGCGGTACTCCGAACTCGCGCGGTGATCCGACATCGGCGTGCCCTCGCTGCCGAGGACCTCGGATGCTGCGCGGACGGTGGCGACGCTCCACGGCTGCCCGACGAGTGCCTCCTCGGTCGCGCGGGCGCGCAACGGAGTCGCGGCCACACCGCCGAGACCGATCTTCGCCGACGTGACGGAGCCGCCTTCGATGTCGAGGGCGAACGCCACCGCGACGCTGGAGATGTCGTCGAAGCGGCGCTTGGCGATCTTCTGGAACGAGGTCACCTTCGCGAGGGGCAGGGGGATGCGCACGGCGCGGATGAGTTCGTCCACACGGCGGACCGACTGGCGGTAGCCGGTGAAGTACTCGGCCAGGTCGACCTCGCGCTCGCCGTCTGCCGACGCCAGCACCACGCGTGCGCCCAGGGCCAGCAGCGCGGGGGGAGTGTCGCCGATCGGTGATCCGGTGCCGAGGTTGCCGCCGATGGTTCCGCGGTTGCGGATCAACCGGGAGGCGAACTGCGGGAACAACTGTGCGAGCAGCGGCACCGTGCCGCCGAGGCGCGACTCGACCTCCGAGAGCGGCAGGCCGGCGCCGATCTCGATCTCGTCATCCGTGACGGCGAGCGTGCGCAGTTCCTCGTGGTGCTCGATCGCGACGACGAGAGGAGCGCGCGAGCCGCGGATGTTCACCTCGACGCCCCAGTCCGTTGACCCTGCGACGAGCAGAGCATCTGGCTCATCGCGGATCAGACGCAGGGTCTCGTCGAAGGATGCGGGGCGGATGAAGCGGGAGCCGTCGACCGTGGCCGCCGTCGCGACGGCGGCAGGCGCCGGGTCGGCGAGGCGCTGCCGCAGCGGGTCGTCGCCCGCTGGCGAGCCCAGCGCGTACGCGGCGTCGCGGATCGGGCGGTAGCCCGTGCACCGGCAGAGGTTGCCGCTGAGCGCATGCAGGTCGAATCCGTTCGGACCGTGCTCGGCGTCGTGGACGGGGCAGTCCTTGTCGGTGCTCTCGGCCACGGCCTCGCGGCCGTCGCGGTAGTACTCGCCGGCCATGCTGCAGACGAAGCCCGGGGTGCAGTAGCCGCACTGCGACCCGCCGGCTTCGGCGAGCTTCTCCTGCACCGGGTGCAGCGCATCGGGGCTGCCGAGGCCTTCGGCGGTGACGATCTCCTGACCGTTGAGTGCATACACCGGCACGAGGCAGGAGTTCACGGCGGTCCAGGCGGTGCCGCCTTCGGGCGTCGGGGTGGCGAGCATGACGGCGCAGGCACCGCATTCTCCTTCGGCGCAACCTTCCTTCGCGCCGGAGAGCCCGGCACCGCGCAGCCAGTCCAGGGCGGTGGTGTGCGCAGGAGCGCCCGCGAGGGGGCGGCTGTTCCCGTTGACGTTGACGGCGATGTCATTCATAGGTGGATCTCCTCAGATCCGGCGGTGCTGCGGGAGGGTGCGCCGATCCGGATCCGATGATGCGAGTCTATGCGCCCGACGCTGCCGGGTGGGGGCCGAACAGATTGTCCTGTTTCCAGTATTCGGAAACACTATTCTGTTCCATGGAAAGAATAGGCCGGACGCCGAGCGTGGTCAAGTGCACGCCAGTATGGCCTATGCCCCCGTGAGGAGATCGCCGCCGCTCACCAGTCGTGCACAGTCCCGTCGAGCAGGCGGTTCACCGGCAGATAGGCCTTGGTGTACTCGTGGCCGGCCGCGGCGTCCTCGTCGAGGTCGACGCCGAGACCTGGCTGCTCGCCGGGGTGCAGGAAGCCCCGATCGAACGTGAACGAGGTCTGGAACACCTCGAGGGTCTGCTCGTTGTGCGGCATGTACTCCTGGATGCCGAAGTTGTGGATCGCGAGGTCGAGGTGCAGGGCGGCGGCCATGCCGACCGGCGAGATGTCGGTCGGCCCGTGGATGCCGGACTTGATGCCGTAGATCGCGGCGAAGTCGAGCAGCTTCTTCATGGCCGTGATGCCGCCGGTGTGGGTGACGGCCGAACGGACGTAGTCGATGAGGCGCTCGGTGATGAGGGTCTGATAGTCGAAGACCGAGTTGAACACCTCGCCGATGGCGAGCGGCGTCGTCGAGTGCTGACGCACCAGGCGCAGCGCGGTCTGGTCTTCACCGGGTGTGCAGTCCTCGAGCCAGAAGAGGTCGTACGGCTCGATGTCCTTCGCGAAGCGCGCGGCCTCGATCGGCGACATGCGGTGGTGCCCGTCGTGGAGGATGCGAAGGTCAGTGCCGAAGTCCTCGCGGATCTGCGAGAAGATCCCCGGCATGTGGGAGAGGTAGTTGCGGGTGTCCCAGGTCTCCTCGCTCGGGCGGTCGCCGGAGCGCTTGGCGGGCTCGTAGTCGTAGCGCACGCCGGGGCCGGCGGCCGAGACTCCGTAGATCTGGCCCAGGCCGGGCACGCCGGTCTGCACGCGCACCGCGGTGAATCCGAGCTCCTCGTAGCCGGCGATGGCGTTCTTGAGGGCGGCGTAGTCGGTGCCGGAGGCGTGCGCGTACACGCGGACGCCCTCACGGCTCGCGCCGCCGAGCAGCTGGTACAGGGGCATCCCGGCCTTCTTGGCCTTGATGTCCCACAGGGCCATGTCGACCGCCGCGATCGCGGCCATCGTCACCGGGCCGCGGCGCCAGTACGGTCCGCGGTACAGGTACTGCCAGGTGTCCTCGATGCGGTCCTCGTCGCGGCCGACGAGCATCGACGCGACGTGATCGGAGAGATACGAGGCGACGGCGAGTTCGCGTCCGTTGAGCGTCGCGTCACCGAGGCCGACGATGCCGTCGGAGGTCGTGATTTTGAGGGTGACGAAGTTGCGCCCTGGGCTGGTGATGATGACGTCGGCGATCTCGATGGTCATGTCGTTCTCCTGGAAGTGCGGGTCGGGATGCGGGGTGCGGACGTTCGGACGTCCGCACCCCAGGTCGCGGTGAGCGGTTCGTTCAGATCGCGTCGCGCGGGTCCGTCAGATCGCGGCCGGCGACCTCCGGCATCCAGATCGAGGCGAACAGTGCGCACAGCGTGAAGACCATGAGCATGATGATGATCGGGATGAACGAGCCCGTGACGGCCGAGACCCAGGCGGCGGCGATGACGGGGCCCGCGCCGGTCGCGACGATGGCGGCGATCTCACGCGCCATGGCCGTGAAGGTGTAGCGGTTGCGGGAGCCGAACAGCTCGGGCAGCGTCAGGTTCTCGAGCGAGGCGAAGCTCATCACGGCGAGGTTGTGCAGCACGACGTAGCCGATGAAGACCTGCGTGGTGTCCTTGCTGCTGATCATGAGCATCGTCGGGATGATGACGATGAGCGCGATGATCGACCAGATCATGTACATCCGCTTGCGGCCGAAGCGGTCGCCGAGCCAACCGGACAGCGGCACGGTGATGAAGGCGACCAGCGACGAGACGATCACGGCGTTCACGCCGATCGAGCGGTCCAGCAGAAGCACCACGGTGATGTAGCTGATGAGGTACGTCTGGATCATGCCCGAGTTGCCGGCCTGACCGAAGCGCAGCAGCAGCGCGATCGAGAACGCCTTCCACGGCTTGCGCTGCATGGCCTCGAGCGTGCGGATGTCGTTGGTCTCGGTGGCGAGCTTCACGGCCTCGTCGCGCGAGAGCGCCTTGCCATCGACGACGTCGTCGCGCTCCTCGAAGACCGGGGTCTCCTTGAGGTTGAAGCGGACCCAGATCGCGAACAGCATGATGACGGCGCTGGCGATGAAGGGGATGCGCCACGCCCATGCGATGACCTCGTCCTCGCTGTACGCGAAGAGCAGGATGGCCCAGATGCCCGAGGCGAGCAGCGTGCCGCAGTTCGTGCCGAGGGCGACCAGGGAGGCGATGATGCCACGGCGCTTGGCCGGCGCGTACTCGGCGAGCATGACGCCGGCACCGGAGATCTCCGCTCCGGCGCCGAAGCCCTGCGCGATGCGCAGCAGCACGAGAAGGATCGGCGCGAGGATGCCCACCTGCGAGTAGGTCGGCAGGAAGCCGATGAGGGTGGTCGCGAGTCCCATCAGGAGGATCGTGTAGAACAGCACCTTCGTGCGACCGGTCTTGTCGCCGAGCCGGGCGAAGAAGAACGCGCCGACCGGACGTGCGACGTAACCGACACCGTACGTGGCCATCGCGGCGACGACGGCGATCGCGGGGTTCTCCGAGGAGAAGAAGAGATCGGCGAAGACGAGCGCCGCGGCCAGAGAATAGAGCTGGTAGTCCATGAACTCGAGGGCGGTGCCCAGCCATCCGGAGATGGCGGCGCGGACGAGGTCGCGCACCGACCTCTTCGCGGCGGGATCGACAGCCTGAGCCGTCGTCTGCGGTTCTGACATGGGAGGTACTCCTTCGGACCGGGAAACAGGATGGGGTGTGTCGGTGCGGCGGGGCCGCCGGGTGGAGGTGACGAGCTAGAGGGCCAGGAGGACCTTGGCCGAGGCGGACGAGTCGCGGGCGAGCTCGAACGCCGTGACGGCATCGGATGCCGGGAGCACGTGCGAGATGACGGGATCGAGTGCGGCGGACTCGGCCAGCAGCGCGACCGCGTCGTCGATCTCGCTGGAGAAGCGGAAGGCTCCGCGGATCGTGAGCTCCTTCGCGAGCAGGGGAGCCAGGTTCACGCCGATCGCGGCGTTCGGCAGCATCCCGACCTGCACGATGCATCCCGCGCGGCGGGCGGCGCTGACGGCCTGGGTGAGGGCGGCGCCGACGCCGGAGCACTCGAAGACCACGTCGTACGATTCGCTGTCGATCGTGTCGCGGCCGACGAGGGCGAACTCGGACGCGCCGAGCGACTGCGCGCGCTCGAGCGGTTCGGGGCGCACGTCACTGGCCCCGACGACGGCGGCCCCCGCGTGCACAGCGGCCGCGACGACGAGCAGGCCGATGGGGCCGGCGCCGATCACGAGCACGCGCGCGCCGCGGATGTCGCCGGCGAGGCGCACGGCGTGGATCGCGACGGCGAGAGGCTCGGCGAGGGCGGCGCGCTCGAGCGGCAGCGCGGCGGGGAGCACGCGGACCATGTGGTCCTCGACGATGAGCAGCTCGGCTGCTCCGCCCTGACGGTGCGGGTCCGCGGCGGCGCTGCCGAAGTAGTCGCCGCCCGGACGCAGATGCGGATGCTCCTCGAGGCCAGGTACGGGGGCGCCGTATCGCGCGGGGTGCACCGTCACAGGGGTGCCGGGCGCCAGGCGACCGGACGGGTCGAGGTCGACGACGCCGGAGAGCTCGTGTCCAGGGGTCAGGGGCTCGCGGATCGTGTACTCGCCGTTGGCGCCGTGGAAGTAGTAATGCAGGTCGGAGCCGCAGATGCCCACGTAGTTCACGCGCAGGCGCACCTCGCCGTCGCCCGGGGTCGGAACCTCGCGGTCCTCCCAGCGGATGTCTTCCTTGCCGTGGATGGCGAGAGCCTTCATGGCTGCATCTCCTTCGTGGTGGTCTCGGATGCCGAGGTGGCATCGGCGATCGCGGCGTCGACGCCGCGCCGCTGGACGATGTCGATCAGGTCGCCGACGCGCTCGATGAACGCATCCTGGGATCCGAGTCCATCACCGAACAACTGGAGTTCGCCGATCACGCGCTGTGCCAGCTCGCGACCGTCCCTGGCACGCGCCGCGTATCCGGCCAGGCGCCCGCGGGCGCCGTCGGTCATGGCGGCGGCGTGACGTCCGGGATCGAAGCCGGGCAGCGGCGCGATGCACGACAGGTACCCGGCGACGGTCAGTGCGATCAGGTGCGGCATCTCGCCCGCACGCAGCGCGCGCAGAGCCGGCTCGGGGATGCGCTGGCGCAGCTTCACCGAGCCGTCGGTTCCGACCTGGCTGGTGCGGTGGCCGAGGGCACTGTTGGCCCAGCGGTCGAAGAGCTCGCTCTCGTACGCGCGGATGTCGAGTCCCGATGGCACCTCGATCGAGGGCTCGTACTCGTCGCGCAGCACGGCGCGGGCGGCGCGTTCGATGCCGTCGAGTCCGATTGCCTCGGGGATCGTTGCGACATCGCTCAGCGCGCCGAGGTAGGCGATGAGGGAGTGCGTGCCATTGAGGAGCCGCACCTTCATCTGCTCGTAGCGTCCGACCTCGTCGGTGAACACGGCGCCGCCGGCCTCCCATGCCGGGCGACCACCGGCGAAGCGGTCTTCGATCGCCCACATCGTGAACGGCTCGGCCGGCACGGGGATGTCGTCGCGAGCGCCGAGCAGGGTGGTCACCCTGGTGCGAAGCTCCGCGGTGGTCGCCGGCACGATGCGGTCGACCATGCTCGAGGGGAACGACACCCCGCGGTCGAGGAACGCGAGCGCCTCTGCCCCGTCGGACCCGGGGAGCTCGTGCAGGAACTCGCGGACGAGCTTTTCGGTATGGGTGCCGTTGGATGCGAGGTTGTCGCAGCTGAGGATCGAGATCGGCTCGCCGCCGGCCGCGGCGCGGGCCTGGAGGCCGCGGGCGAGCTGACCGATCGTCGAGCGGGCGGCGCCGCCCCGCAGGTCGGATCTCACGGTGTCGTCGTCGAGGTCGAGGTGCTGCGTCGCGGGGGAGTAGCTGTAGCCGTTCTCGGTGACGGTCAGTGTCACGATCCGGATGCCGGGGTCGGCGATCTGGGCGACGACGCGCTCGGGCTGCTCGGCGCCGACGAAGGCGTCGGTGTGCACGCCCGGGATGGTCAGCGTCGTGCTGCCGGGGGCGATGGTTGCGACCGAGTAGAGAAGATCCTGGGCGTGCAGGGCGTCGACGATCGAGCGGGAACGCGAGGCGACGCCGACGATTCCCCAATCGCCGCCTGCGGACTGGAGCGCTGCGGCGGTGTAGACGGCCTGGTGCGCCCGGTGGAAGCTGCCGAGGCCGAGGTGCAGGATGCCCGAGCCGGTGGGGGCGACCAGCGGTGCTGCCGTGGCCGGTGTGGCACGGCTCAGGACCGGGGCTTCGAGGCTCACGCGGTGGCTCCTTCGCTTGGGCCGCGCACCGGTGAGGGTGATCGGCGGTGATCGTCGTGCAACTAGTATGTATGAGTTGTACAAACACGTCAAGCCGATTTGCATCGCGATCGAGGATCGTAGGATTGTCGCGAGGGTGGGAGATCGAGATGGCAGCGACGCTGACTGACGTGGCACGGCATGCAGGCGTGTCCATCGCGACCGCCTCCCGTGCCTTCGGCGAGCCCGACCGTCTGGCGCCGAACACGCTGGGGCGCGTGCTCCAAGCGGCGAGCGACCTGGGTTACGAGACGCCGCAGTCGGCCACGGCCACCCGTACCTTCGGGGTCGTCGTGCCCGATGTCTCCAATCCCGTGTACGCCACCCTGCTCAAGGCGATCCAGGGTCAGGCCTGGCACGGACGCCATCGCATCGTGCTGTTCGACGCCGACGAGGACCTGCGCAGGGAGCGCGAGCAGATCGAGCAGGCCCGTCGGCTCGACGGCATGCTGCTGTGCTCTCCGCGTCTGCCCGACGCCGAGGTGCTCGCGCTGGTCGGCGACACCCCGTACGTCGTCGTGAACCGCCAGATCGACGGTGCCCCCTGCGTGCTGATGGATGCCGAGCACGGTCCGGCGCAGGCGATCGAGCATCTCGCCGCGCTCGGCCACACGCACATCGCCTATGCGGCCGGTCCCCGTGGATCGTGGGCCGACATCCGCCGGGCGGACACGATCGCACGGGCGTGCGAGCGCCACGGCATCCGCCTCACCCCGCTCAACCATCAGGCGGCGTCGATCCAGGGCGGCCGCGCCGCTGCGGCGCCGGCCGCGGCGAGCGGTGCGACCGCCGTCGTCGCCTACAACGATCTCGTCGCTCTCGGCCTCGAATCGGGACTGCTGGAACTGGGCAAGAAGTGCCCCGCCGACATCAGCATCGTCGGCATCGACGACATCGATCTCGCAGGCGCGGTCACGCCGGGGCTCACCACCGTGCGGATGCCGATCGCCCGAAGCGGCGCCCTCGCGGTCGACCTGCTGCTGCAGGCGATCGTCGGAACGGCGATAGACGACATCACGCTCGGCTCGCAGCTGATCGTGCGAGCCTCCACGGCGGCGCCCGCGGCCTGAGCCCGGCGCAGTGGGTCAGTTCGGGTGAAGGGCCGATCCGTCAGGACGCGCTGGAGAGCGCGGAGATCTCTCCGACGACCTCGCGCAGCACGGGGATGGCACGCTCGGCGAAGCCCTCGTCGACGCGGGCGACCGGACCGGAGACCGAGACCGCGGTGAGGGTGGGCATGTCGGGAACCGCCATGGCGTAGCAGCGCACGCCGATCTCCTGCTCCCCGTCGTCGATCGCGTAGCCGCGCTCACGGGTCAGGGCGAGATCGGCCAGTAGCGCGTCGATCGTCCCGAGCGAGTGCTCGGTGTCGCGCGGCAGTCCGGTGCGGGAGACGATGTCGCGGACGGCGTCATCGCTCATCTGCGCGAGGATCGCCTTGCCGACGCCCGTCGAGTGCAGGTAGGAGCGGCGGCCCACCTCGGTGAACATGCGCATCGCGTGCGGAGACGGCGCCTGCGACACGTAGATCACGCGGTCACCGTCGATCGTGGCGAGGTTGGACGTCTCGCCCAGGCGCTCGACGAGGTCCTTGAGCTGCGGCATCGCGATCCGACCGAACTTGCGGTTCGCGGCCTCGCCGAGACGCACGAGCCGCGGGCCGAGCGCGTAGCGCCGATTCGCGAGCTGTCGGGCGTACCCGAGTGAGACGAGGGTGCGCAGCAGGCGATGGATCGTGGGCAGCGGCAGTTCGGCGGATGCCGACAGCTCACTGAGCGTCACATCGCCGCCGGCGTCGGCGATGAGCTCGAGCAGATCGAAGACCCGGGTGACGGACTTCACTCCGTCGGATGCTGCTGCGGCCACTGCTCAACCTCTCGTCTGTGCGCTCTCGGCCACGGGGCGGGCCGACACTTATCCACATGGTGGAAACAACTTCCCGATCAGGCTATCCCATCCACGAATCGCTCGCGCTCTTGAAACTTCCGTATTGTGGAGGTTATTATCCACATGACAGAAGGGGTCGCATGACCATCCAGATCGCACGTCAGCCCCGCATCGACGCGGCGGACGACATCCTCAGCGCCGAGGCCCTCCGTTTCGTGGAAGACCTGCACCGTGAATTCGACAACAGACGGCGGGAGCTGCTGCTGGCACGCCAGCTCCGTCGTGAGCAGGTCGCGCGCACCGGGCGGCTCGACTTCCTCCCCGAGACCGCGCACATCCGTGAAGGGGACTGGCAGGTCGCTCCCGCACCGGCCGCCCTGCAGGACCGCCGCGTCGAGATCACCGGCCCCGCCTCTCCCGCGAAGATGGCGATCAACGCCCTGAACTCCGAGGCGCGCGTCTGGCTGGCCGACCTGGAAGACGCCTCGAGCCCGACCTGGGAGAACGTCGTCGAGGGCGTGCGGAACCTCCGCGACGCCGCCCGTGGCACGCTCGCCTACACATCCCCCGCAGGCAAACCGTACGCCTTGCGCACGGATGTGCACCGCCCCACCGTCGTCGCCCGCCCTCGCGGGTGGCACCTCTCGGAGAGCCATGTACTGATCGACGGCGAACGTGCGAGCGCGTCGCTCGTCGACTTCGGGCTGCACTTCTTCCACACCGCCCGCCAGCTCATCGCCAACGGGCACGGCCCGTACTACTACCTGCCCAAACTCGAGAGCCACCGCGAAGCGCGTCTGTGGAACGATGTGTTCGTGCATGCTCAGGATGCTCTCGGCATCCCCCAGGGGACGATCCGCGCCACGGTGCTGATCGAGACGATCCCCGCGGCCTTCGAGATGGATGAGATCCTCTACGAGCTGCGCGAGCACGCCTCGGGTCTCAATGCCGGACGCTGGGACTACCTGTTCAGCCTGATCAAGGTGTTCCGCGATCAGGGCGAGGCCTTCGCCCTGCCCGATCGCGCGGATGTCGCGATGACCGCGCCCTTCATGCGCGCCTACACCGAACTGCTCGTGAAGACCTGCCACCGGCGCGGTGCCGTCGCGATGGGCGGGATGGCGGCATTCGTGCCGAACCGCAACGACGTGGAGGCGACGAAGGCCGCCTTCGACAAGGTCCGCGCCGACAAGACCCGTGAGGCCGGCGACGGCTTCGACGGCTCATGGGTCGCGCATCCCGACCTCGTCCCGATCTGCCGGGAGGTGTTCGACGCCGTGCTCGGCGAGCGTCCGAACCAGCTCGACCGACAGCGGCCGGAGGTGGCTGTGACCGCTGACGAACTGCTCGACGTCGCATCGGCATCCGGAAGCGCGACCGAAGCGGGCCTGCGCACCAACCTCGCCGTGGCCGTCACGTACACCGCGGTGTGGCTCTCCGGCAACGGCGCCGTCGCGATCAACAACCTCATGGAGGATGCCGCGACCGCAGAGATCTCGCGTTCGCAGATCTGGCAGCAGCTGCGCAACGGCACCGTGCTCGCCGACACCGGAGCGCAGGTGACGGCCGAATTCGTCGAGCGTGTGCTGGCCGAAGAGGTCGCGAAGCTCGCGGCCACGGTGGGCGACGAGGACTTCGAGCGGTTCTACCAGCCTGCGGCCCGCCTGATCTCGCAGATCTGCCTCGATGACGAGTACGTCGACTTCCTGACCCTGCCGGCATACGAGTTGCTCACGGATGCCGCGGCAAGGGTGGACGCATGAGCAGCGGCATCAGCGACGCCGACCTGTCGAGGATCGATCAGCACCTTGCCTCGACCGACGAGCTTCTCGAGACCGTCTACCCCGGCGACAGCGGCGCGCGTCAGCCCGTGCACACGGTCTACGTCCCGGCGGACCGGTTCACGCCTGACCTCGCCGCGCATTGGGGTGCGCAGGCGCTCGCCGCCGTCGAGGCGGCCGGCGGGATGGAGAGCCTCGCCGCGCAGGTCGGAATCGAGCCCGGCCTCATCGGCGAAGTCGCCGGTCGCGTGGCGCGCAAGCTCGCCACGGAGCCGATCGAGGATCTGCGGCTCGACTTCGAGGACGGTTACGGCGACCGCGGCGACGTCGAGGACGCGGATGTCGCGGACGCGGTGTCGAAGGTGTCGGATGCCGTGGCATCCGGATCGGCTTCGCCCTTCATCGGCATCCGCTTCAAGTGCTTCGAGAAGCCGACGCGCGCTCGCGGCCTCCGCACCCTCGACCTGTTCATCGGGGGACTGCTCGATGCCGGTGGGCTGCCCGACGGACTCGTGCTCACGCTGCCGAAGGTGACGACGACCGCGCAGGTCGAAGCGATGGTCATGGCGGTACAGGCGCTCGAGCGCGTGCACGGACTGGATGCCGGTCGCCTGCGCTTCGAGGTGCAGGTCGAGACGCCGCAGCTCGTGCTCGGCGCCGACGGGCGCTCGCCGCTCGCACAGCTGCCGGTGGTCGCTCCTGGTCGCATCTCCGGCCTGCACTACGGCACCTACGACTACAGCGCCTCACTCGGGATCGCGGCGGGGTACCAGTCGATGGAGCATCCGGTCGCCGATCTCGCGAAGGAGATCATGCAGCTCGCGGTCGCCGGTACCGGCATCCGCCTCTCCGACGGCTCGACCAACATCCTCCCGGTGGGCGAGCGCGCGGCCGAGGCGTGGGCGCTGCATGCGCGACTCGTGCGGCGTTCGCTCGAACGCGGCTACTACCAGGGCTGGGATCTGCACCCGCATCAGCTGGCGACGCGCTATCTCGCGACCTATGCCTTCTACCGGCACGGCTATGCCGATGCCGCGGCGCGGCTGCGCACGTACCTCGCGCACGAGGAGGGCGCCGTCATGGACGAGCCGGCCACGGCGCGGGCGCTGGCGTGGTTCGTGCTCCGCGGAGTGCAGTGCGGAGCCATCGACGCCGACGAGGTGGCTGCGGACATCGGCATCCGAGTCGATGCGCTCACCGCGCTCGCTCATCCCAGGCTCTCAGAGCACGCGCTCGCGGACGCCTGACGCCCCCCAGAATTCGAAGGAGAATCATGAGCTACTACACACCGGCCGGCGGCCTGCCGGACCAGACGACGCTGCTCACGGACCGTGCCATCGTCAAAGAGGCGTACACGGTCATCCCCAAGGGCGTCTTCCGCGACATCGTCACGAGCAACCTGCCGGGTTTCACGAAGACGCGCTCGTGGATCATCGCGCGTCCGATCGCCGGATTCGCCACGACGTTCTCGCAGCTGATCGTCGAGATCCAGCCGGGCGGAGGGGCGTCCCGCCCTGAGCCGGAGGCGGGCGTCGAGGGCGTCGTCTTCGTGACCGCAGGCGAGCTGACTCTGACACTCGCGGGCGCGCAGCATGTCCTCGCCGAGGGGGGCTATGCCTTCCTCGCGCCGGGGGAGAAGTGGTCGCTGGCCAACGAGGGTGCGGAGCTGACGTCGTTCCACTGGATCCGCAAGGCCTACGAGCGCGCGGAGGGCATCGATCTGCCGACGTCGTTCGTGACGCGGGATCAGGACGTCGCGCCGCGCGAGATGCCCGACACCGACGGGGCATGGGCCACGACCCGCTTCGCCGATCCCGATGATCTGTCGCACGACATGCACGTCAACATCGTGACGTTCCAGCCCGGAGGATCGATCCCGTTCGCCGAGACGCACGTCATGGAGCACGGCCTCTTCGTGCTCGAGGGCAAGGCCGTCTACCGGCTCAATGACGACTGGGTCGAGGTCGAGGCCGGCGACTTCATGTGGCTGCGCGCCTTCTGCCCGCAGGCCTGTTACGCCGGCGGACCAGGGCCGTTCCGCTACCTGTTGTACAAGGACGTCAATCGCCAGGTCATGCTGACCCGCGGTGCGGATCCGCGCCCCTGGGGGTGACGCCGCGCCGGGCGACCGCACCGGCGTGGATCTCGGAAGCATTTCCCGGGTTCAGCATCGTGATGGCCCGTGATTTCCTTCCGGCAGCCCGCTGATTGCGTGCTCATCCCTGGCGTAGAGCGATCGCACGGCGGATGCCGGCGATGAGCATCTCCGGCTTGTCGAGGTCGGCCTGGGTGAGGCGGATGACGATCCAGCCCTCCCGTTCGAGGTATCGCTGCCGTTGGATGTCCTTGCGCCATTGCTCCTTGACCGTGCGGTGGCCGTCTCCCTCGTACTCGAAGGCGATCTTCCACTCCGGATACGCGAGGTCGGTGCGTCCGAGGAACTGTCCGTCGGCCCACACCTCGTGCTGCACGACCGGTTCGGGCAGACCGCTGTCGATGAGCAGCAATCGGGTCTCGGTCTCCTTCGGCGACTCGACCCTCTCGCGTGCGAGCGGCAGGGCGGCGCGGATCGTCGCGCGCCCGCGGAACCTCTCCCATTCCTCGAGCCGACGGCTGATCTCGGAGCGCGTGCTGAGCGGCCTCCCCGGCCCGAGTTCGGGATAGTTGGATGCCGTCGTCAGCAGTGCGTCGAGCACGACGACCGCCTGCGTCACGGTCAGGGTCGCAGCGCAGGTGAAGAGCGCGGCGACTGGATCGATGACAGGGTGTCCGCGGAGGATGCGGGTCTCAGCGCGGTCCTGGCGCATGCGCCGACCACGGACTCCCGGTGTCTTCGGCGGAGCTCCTGACCATGGTACGAAGATGTCGAGCGGTTCCTTCGAGGTCCATTTCGTCGGCATCGGCAGGCCCCAGTCGCGGGCTGCCGTCATCCCCCCGAATCGTTGGGCCGGCTTCAGCCGTGGCACGTAACAGGCGACGAAGCCATGGAACGTCGTCGGCGCCTCGACCGAGCGGATGCCGTTGAGCGGCCGGTGCAGATCGGGAGTGCTGTATCGGCCGGGGCGGAGGCCGACGGCTTCTGCAGTGCGCACTGAGAACCTGTCGCCCAGTCGGCGGGGGAGTCTGACCCGGTGTGGCATCCGTCGATATTGACGGAGCTGCGCGACGCGGTATCCCGAGTTCTCCGAGGATGTGAGCAACCTCCGCCTCTGTTCACCGCGTGCAGGAAGAGTCTTCTGCATCCCGCCCGTGGTGGTATCAGAAGGTTTTCGCGGGTTCGAGACGCCACGAACCCGCGAAAGTGTTCCGGCAAATGCACTCGGGGCGCGCCATCCGCGCAATCACCCCCGCCTGAAGGATCCCACCGTTGACACCTCGCCCGACTCATCCTAGACTTTCATCTAGCAGAAGTTATCTTCCATAATACGGAAACCAACGAACCAACAGAAACGACGAAGGAGTCGAAATGACGTACACGGTGAACTGCTCGATCCTTCTCACCGAGCTCCCGCTGCTCAGGCGCCCCGCCGCAGCGAAGGCCGCCGGATTCGACGCGGTCGAGTTCTGGTGGCCGTTCTCCACCTCCGTTCCGCTCGACCACGAGGTCGACGCGTTCATCGCCGCCATCCGTGATGCCGGCGTGCAGCTGACCGGCCTCAACTTCAACGCCGGCGACATGCCCAACGGCGACCGCGGGCTGGTCTCCTGGCCCGCACGCGGCAAGGAGTTCCGCGACAACCTGGCCGTCGTGGTCGGCATCGGCCGCGAACTCGGCACCAAGGGCTTCAACGCGCTGTACGGCAACCGCATTGACGGTGTCGATCCCGCCGCGCAGGACGCCGTGGCGATCGAGAACCTCGCGGCAGCAGCAGACGCCGTCGCTGACATCGGCGGCACCGTGCTCGTCGAGCCGGTCAGCGGTGCGGAG
Organism: Microbacterium shaanxiense; assembly: GCF_054779995.1. NCBI lineage: Bacteria > Bacillati > Actinomycetota > Actinomycetes > Micrococcales > Microbacteriaceae > Microbacterium > Microbacterium shaanxiense. The sequence goes on from NZ_BAAGXE010000007.1 coordinate 75,691, forward strand.
CGCTACCCGCTGCGCACCGCGGCTGATGCGCTGGACGTCATCGACCACGTGCGCACCTCGACCGGTGCACGCAACCTCGCCCTGCTCGCCGACTTCTACCACCTCGCCGTGAACGGCGACGATGTGCCCCAGGTCATCGAAGAGCACGCCGCATCGTTCGGTCACATCCAGATCGCGGATGCGCCCGGCCGCGGCGCCCCCGGAACGGGGTCCCTGCCCATCGACACCTGGATCGCACGCAGTCGCGAGCTCGGCTACTCCGGCTACATCGGGCTCGAGTACAAGGCGCCCATCGAGACCGCCTTCGCCTGGGCGACCGAATCCGCCGCCCAGGCGCACTGAACACACCCGCTTCTGCGGCATCGACGCCGCATCACACGAAGGAATGATCATGAGCAACATCGCAGTCATCGGCCTCGGCATCATGGGTCTTCCCATGGCGAAGAACCTCCTCGCCGCCGGGCATTCCGTCACCGGCTACAACCTCAGCCAGGACCGCATCGACGAACTCGTCGCCGCGGGCGGCCAGGGCGCGAGCGGTATCGCCGACGCAGTGAAGGGCGCCGACGTCATCATCACGATGGTCCCGGATTCCCCTGATGTCGCCGCCGCCGTCCGTGGCGACGAGGGCATCTTCGCGCACGCCGAGAAGGGGGCGCTGTGGATCGACGCATCCAGCATCCGCCCCGACGTCGCCAAGGAGCTCGCCGACGAGGCGATCGCCGCCGGCCTCCGCGCCGTCGACGCCCCCGTCTCGGGTGGCGAGCAGGGTGCGATCGACGCCGTGCTGTCGATCATGGTCGGCGGCACCGAAGAGGACTTCGCCGACGCCCTGAAGGTGCTCGAGTCGGTCGGCAAGACCATCGTGCACGTCGGTCCCGCAGGCGCCGGGCAGACAGTCAAGGCGGCCAACCAGCTGATCGTCGCCGTGAACATCCAGGCGCTGGCCGAGGCGATCATCTTCCTCGAGGCCTTCGGCGTCGACACGGATGCCGCGCTCAAGGTGCTCGGCGGCGGACTCGCCGGATCCAAGGTGCTCGACCAGAAGGGCCAGAAGATGCTCGATCGCGACTTCGCGCCCGGCTTCCGCCTCGCCCTCCACAACAAGGACATGGGCATCATCACCGCCGCCGCACGACAGGCAGGCATCACCATTCCGCTCGGCGCCCACGTGGCCCAGCTCGTCGGCTCCGCCGTGCAGCAGGGCGACGCCGGCCTCGATCACTCCGGACTGTTCAAGCTGACCGCGGCCTTCGCCGGTCGCGCCTGACACCACTTCTAAGGACAAGTCATGACCCGCATGCGCGCGGCAGATGCCGCCGTGGCCATCCTGGTGAAGGAGGGCGCCATCGAGGCGTTCGGCCTGCCAGGGGCCGCCATCAACCCCTTCTATTCCGCGATGCGCGCCAACGGCGGCATCCGGCACACCCTCGCCCGCCACGTCGAGGGCGCAGCCCACATGGCCGACGGCTACACCCGCGCCGCCGACGGCAACATCGGAATCTGCATCGGCACCTCCGGCCCTGCCGGAACCGACATGATCACCGGGTTGTATGCGGCCTGGGCCGATTCGCTGCCGATCCTCTGCATCACCGGCCAGGCGCCGGTGGCGAAGCTGCACAAGGAGGACTTCCAGGCGGTCGACATCGAGACCATCGCGAAGCCGCTCACGAAGATGGCGATGACCGTGATGGAGGGCGCGCAGGTTCCCGGTGCCTTCCAGAAGGCGTTCCAGCTGATGCGCGAGGGCCGGCCGGGTCCGGTGCTCATCGACCTGCCCATCGACGTGCAGCAGACCGAGATCGAGTTCGACATCGACGCCTACGAGCCGCTGCCGATCGCCAAGCCCGTCACCTCGCGCCGCCAGGCCGAGAAGGCGATCGACATGCTCACCGCGAGTGCGCGTCCGGTCATCGTGGCAGGCGGCGGGATCATCAACGCCGGTGCCTCGGCTCAGCTCGTCGAGTTCGCAGAGGTGCTCGGCATCCCGGTCATCCCGACCCTGATGGGTTGGGGAACCATCCCCGACGACCACGAGTTGAACGCCGGGATGGCGGGTCTTCAGACCTCGCACCGCTACGGCAACGCGACGCTGCTGGCGTCGGACTTCGTGCTCGGCATCGGCAACCGGTGGGCGAACCGCCACACCGGCAGCGTCGACAAGTACACCGAGGGACGCACGTTCGTGCACGTCGACATCGAGCCGACGCAGATCGGCCGCGTCTTCGCGCCGGACCTCGGGATCGTGTCGGATGCCGGTGCCGCCCTCGACGCGTTCCTCGAGGTCGCACGCGAGCGCAGCATGTCGGGCACGCTGCCGGATTACTCCGCCTGGGCTGACGAGAACCGCGAACGCAGGGCGACGCTGCAGCGCAAGACGCACTACGACGACGTGCCGATGAAACCGCAGCGCGTGTACGAGGAGATGAACCGCGCCTTCGGCAAGGACACCACCTACGTCACGACGATCGGGCTGTCGCAGATCGCCGGAGCGCAGCTGCTGCATGTGTTCGGACCGCGCAAGTGGATCAACGCCGCGCAGGCAGGGCCGCTCGGGTGGACGGGGCCCGCCGCCCTCGGCGTCGTGCGCGGCAAGCCCGGCGAGACCGTGGTCGCGCTGTCGGGCGACTACGACTTCCAGTTCATGATCGAGGAGCTCGCGGTGGGCGCGCAGCACAAGCTGCCGTACATCCACGTCGTCGTGAACAACAGCTATCTCGGTCTGATCCGCCAGGCCCAGCGCGGCTTCGAGATGGACTTCGAGGTGTCGCTGGCGTTCGAGAACATCAACTCCCCGCACGTGGAGGGCAGCACGGCGAACGGCTATGGTGTGGACCATGTCAAGGTCGCAGAGGGACTCGGATGCCGCGCGATCCGCGTCGAGCGCCCCGAAGACCTCGCCGCGGCATTCGCCGAGGCGCAGTTGCTCATCGATCAGTACCGGGTTCCCGTCGTGGTCGAAGCGATCCTCGAGCGCGTGACGAACATCCCGATGGGCACCGAACTCGACAACGTCAACGAGTTCGGCGAGCTCGCCGTGACGCCCGAGGATGCTCCGACCGCTATCCGTTCGCTCGCGAAGGTCTGAGATGCGTCTGGTCATCGCCCCCGACAAGTTCAAAGGGTCGCTGACGGCTCCCGAGGTGGCTGAAAAGGTCGCCTCGGGAGCGCGGCGCGTCGACCCGATGATCGAGGTCGTGACCGTTCCCGTCGCCGACGGCGGCGAAGGCACTCTGGATGCCGTGCTCGCCGCAGGATTCTCGTCCCGAACTGCTCTGGTCACCGGGCCCACCGGGGTGCGGATCGAGGCGGAGTTCGCGGTGCGCGGTGAAGAGGCGGTCGTCGAGATGGCGCGCGCCTCCGGCCTCGACCTGCTGCCGGAAGGACGCAAGGACGCACTCGGGGCGACGAGTCTCGGCACTGGTCAGCTCATCCGGGCGGCTCTGGATGCCGGATGCTGTCGCGTCGTACTCGGGATCGGCGGCAGCGCCTGCACCGACGGTGGCGCCGGTCTGCTGCAGGCGCTCGGCGCGCGGTTCCTGGATGAGGCGGGTGGAGAACTGCCGCCGGGCGGTGGTGCTCTGGTGCATCTCGCATCCGTGGACCTCAGCGCACTGGATGCCCGTCTGACACATGCCGAGATCGTCCTGGCGAGCGACGTGGGCAATCCGCTCACCGGACCCACCGGCGCCGCGGAGGTGTTCGGGCCGCAGAAGGGCGCGACTGCCGCCGACGTCGCGACGCTCGAGGCCGGGCTCACGCGGTTGGTCGACGTGCTGGATGCCGCGGGCGGGCTCCCTGTCCCGGCCGCCGACGCATCGTCGCGACAGGGCGCGGGCGCGGCGGGAGGCGTCGGCTTCGCCGCGATCGCGCTCGGTGCGACCAGGCGCCCGGGGGTCGACGTGGTGCTCGAGGAGACCGGTCTCGCCGAGCACCTGCAAGGCGCGGATGCCGTGATCACCGGAGAGGGCAGCCTCGACGAGCAGAGCCTGATGGGCAAGACCCCGGTGGGCGTCGCTCGCGCTGCGGCCGCCGCCGGGGTGCCGGTGTACGCGGTGTGCGGACGGACGACGCTGTCGGCCGAGGCGATCGCCGACGCCGGGTTCGCCGGAGCCGTGGCGCTGTCCGAACTGGAACCCGACGCCGAGCGCAGCATGGCCGAGGCCGGGCCGTTGCTCGAAGAGCTCGCCGAGCGCCTGGTGCGCGACATCGTCGACGCGGTCGGCCCCAGCTCGCCTGCCCCGGCGCAGCGCTACGACCTCGTGCTCCGCGGGCGCGCCCTGATCGACGGTGCCTTCGTCGCATCCGAGATCGGTGTGCAGGACGGTCGCGTCGCCGAGATCGTTGCCGCCGGAACCGGTCTCGTCGCCGACACGATCGTCGAACTCGCGGCCGACGAGGTGCTCCTGCCCGGCCTGGTCGACACGCACGTGCACGTCAACGAGCCCGGTCGTACCGAGTGGGAGGGTTTCGAATCCGCCACGAGGGCGGCCGCAGCCGGTGGGGTCACGACCATCGTGGACATGCCGCTCAACAGCATCCCTCCCACCGTCTCGGTCGCTGCGCTCGATAAGAAGCGCGCCGTGGCCGAGGGGCGCGTCTTCGTCGACGTCGGATTCTGGGGCGGGGTGATCCCCGGCAACATCGACGAACTCGTACCGCTGCACGACGCGGGTGTGTACGGGTTCAAGTGCTTCCTGCTGCCCTCCGGCGTGGACGAGTTCCCCGATGTCTCTGTGACCGAGATGCGCGAGGCGATGGATGTGCTCGCCGGCCTGGATTCGCTGCTGGTCGTGCACGCCGAGGATGCGCACATCATCGAGGAGTCCGTGCAGCCGGGCAGCCGCGAGTACGCCCCGTTCCTCGCCTCGCGCCCGCGTTCAGCGGAGGATGCGGCGATCGCCGAGGTGATCCAGGGCGCGGCCGACACCGGCGTGCGCGCGCATGTCCTGCATCTGTCGAACGGTGATTCGCTCGGCCGCATCGCCGCGGCGCGTGCCGACGGGGTCGATCTCACGGTCGAGACGTGCCCGCACTACCTGACGCTGGCCGCCGAGGATATCCCGGAGGGGAGCACGGCGTTCAAGTGCTGCCCTCCCATCCGCGAGGACGGGAACCGCGACGAGCTGTGGCGGGGGCTGGCTGAGGGGACGATCGACTTCATCGTCTCGGATCATTCGCCGTCCACGCCCGAGATGAAGTTCGCGGGCGACGGCGACTTCTCGCTGGCGTGGGGCGGCATCGCTTCGCTGCAGTTGGGGCTCTCGCTCGTGTGGACGCATGCGCGTGAGCGCGGCTTCTCGCTCGAGCACGTCGTGTCCCTCATGGCCGAGAAACCAGCGGCCAGAGTCGGTCTGGTCGACAAGGGCCGCATCTTCGAGGGCGGTGCGGCGGACTTCGCCGTCTTCGCCCCGAAGGAGACGTTCACCGTCGACGCGAGACGCCTCGCTCATCGGCATCCGATCACCCCCTATGACGGGCAGCAGCTCACGGGTATCGTGCGAACCACCTACCTCGCCGGAGCGCCCGTCGCGAGTGACGCGCCCCGTGGCCGACTGCTGCGCCGAGGAAGCGATGCCCGTCGTTCCGCTGAACTTGTCGAGAATGGAGAACCCGCATGATCAACTCATCTGAAGAGCTCGAGGTCGGCCAGAAGGCTCCGGACTTCACGCTCACCGACGCATCCGGAGGCCGGCGCGCACTGTCCGAGCTGCGCGGCACGCCCGTGATCGTGTACTTCTACCCGGCCGCGTTCACACCTGGCTGCACGACCGAGGCATGTGATTTCCGCGACAACCTCGGATCGTTCCAGGGCGCCGGTTACGAGGTTCTCGGTATCTCGCCCGATCCGGTGTCGAGGCTCCGCGAGTTCGCGGATGCCGAGCAGCTGAGCTTCCCGCTGCTGTCCGACGAGGATTCCGCTGTCGCGAAGGAATGGGGCGCCTGGGGGCAGAAGACCGTCAACGGACGAACGTTCGACGGCCTGATCCGCACCACCGTGGTGGTCGATTCCGAAGGCGTCGTCTCGTCGGTCGAGTACAACGTGAACCCTGAGGGCCACGTCGCCCGTCTCAGGGACGAACTGCTGAAATGACCCGCTGAACTGGGCCTCGGGGGTTGTCCCCGCCGTGGCTCATGATTATGATTGTCGTATGCTGAAATAACAGTTCCACGATACGAGAGAAACTCTCTTGTATTCCTTACGCCGTGGATGCCAGCACGCAAGAGAAAGAGATCAAGCGATGTTGCTTGAGCAATTCAATCTGGCGGAGCGGGGCGACGCTGTCACCGCGCTCCGGCCGTGCATCGATGTGACGCGATGGTGTGAAGACATCGTCGATCGCCGTCCGTTCGATTCGGTCGACTCCCTCGTGGCGGAGGCGGCGCAGGCCGCCGATCCGTTCACGACCGAGGAGATCGATTCGGCTCTCGCCCACCATCCTCGGATCGGTGAACGTGCGGGAGGGGACAGCAGGGAGGCGACGATGTCGCGCTCCGAGCAGTCTGGGGTCGACCCGTCCGATGCCGACGTGCAGCAGGCGCTTCGCGACGGCAACCTCGCGTACGAGGAACGCTTCGGCCGGGTCTTCCTGATCCGCGCGGCCGGGCGATCGGCGGGCGAGATCCTGTCGAGTCTGCGAGAACGCCTGCAGCACGATCCTGCCTCGGAAGAGCGGATCATCGCCGGGCAGCTGCGGGAGATCGCGCTGCTCCGACTGAGAGGAACCATCACCGCATGACTGCTGTCTCGCACATCACGACCCACGTGCTCGATGCCGTCCAGGGGCTGCCGGCGCCGGGCATCACGGTGGTGCTCTCCGCTCTCAGGGACGGCGAGTGGATGCTGATCGCCGAGGGCGTCACGGATGCCGACGGCCGGGCGAAGCAGCTCGGACCGGAAGCCGTGCCCGCCGGCACCTACCGGCTCCACTTCGACACCGGCGGGTACTTCGCCCGCACCGACACCCCCACCTTCTACCCCGAAGCCGTGCTCACGTTCGTCGTCGACGACGAGCGGCGTCACTATCACGTGCCGCTGCTGCTGAGCCCCTTCGCATATTCGACCTACCGAGGAAGTTAGAACGATGACCGACATCATGACCCGCACCCAGACCGAGACCGAGGCGCCCAACGGCGGCATCATCCTCGGCCCCAATCAGTACGGCAAGGCCGAGGTCCGCGTCGTCAAGGTCACCAGAGACGGCGACCGGCACTCGATCGAGGACCTCAATGTCACGTCGCAGTTGCGCGGCGACTTCCAGGCCGCGCACCTCGACGGCGACAACGGTCACGTCGTCGCGACCGACACCCAGAAGAACACCGTGTTCTGCTTCGCGCGGGAGGGCATCGGATCGCCCGAGGCGTTCCTGCTGCGGCTCTCCGACCACTTCACGAACTCGTTCGACTGGGTCGAGGGCGGTCGCTGGCTCGCCGAGAGCTACGCGTGGGACCGGATCCAGGTCGACGGCGAGGGGCACGACCACTCGTTCGTGCGCACCGGCCAGGAGACGCGCACCGCCGCCGTCGTCGCAGACGGCGACGAGCGGCACATCCTCGCAGGGCTCAAGGGGCTGACGGTGCTCAAGACCACCCAGTCCGGGTTCGTCGGATATCCGAAGGACCGCTACACGTCGCTCAAGGAGACCACCGACCGCATCCTCGCGACCGACGTCTCGGCGCGGTGGCGCTATGCGCCGGATGCCGGATCCAGGGAGCTGGACTTCAACGGGATCTACGCGGATGTGAAGCGCATCCTGCTGGAGGAGTTCACGCGTCGGTACTCGGCGGCGCTGCAGGCGACGCTGTTCGACATGGGCCGTGCGGTGCTCGAGGCGCATCCCGAGATCGCGGAGATCCGCTTCTCGATGCCCAACAAGCATCACTTCGTGGTCGATCTCGACCCGTACGGTCTCGACAACCCGAACGAGGTGTTCTTCGCGTCCGACCGCTCATACGGGCTCATCGAGGCGGCCGTGACGCGGGAAGGTCAGGCCGAAGTGCCCGCCGCGTGGGAGGCCGCAGGCACCTTCTGCTGAGCGCCGGTGCCGGCGTTCAGACGAATCGCACGGTGTGCTGCAGGCGCGTGCGCACATCGAACAGCTCGTTGCCGCCGATGTCGCGCGCGCCGGGCACGCCCTGACGCAGCACGGTGTGCAGGGCGCTGCGGCGCACGACGACCACCGGGACGCCGCGCACCTTGCCGAGCGGGGTGATCGCCTGCTCGAGGTCGTCGTCGGGGAGCACGACGATCGCGCCGCCGAAACGCACGCGGGCCGCGCGGGCGATCACGCGCATGCGTGCGAGGAGCGCGGCGATGGGAGCGGCGCCGTCGACGGCGGGGCCGATGATCTCGCCGCGGCGGAAGCGCACGGTCTCGCCGAAGTCCTCCGACAGCACGCCGTAGAGGCCGGACGGGCTGAGGATGACGTGATCGAGCTTGTCGTCGGCGCGCTGGCCCGTCGCGACGTCGTGCCAGACGGTGAAGCCCATGCCGAGTTCTGAGACGGTGCGCGCGGTCTCCTCTTCGGCGAGGGCGTCAGCGAGCATGCGCCGCAGCTCATGCGGTGCCGAGCGCACGAGTGCGGGGTCGTAGGGGTCTGGCACGTCGACGCCGTGGCCGGCCCACTCGCGGATCAGCGACAGGTAGCGCTCCCGATGCCACCCGCCGGGGTGGCCGTAGGAGCGCGCCTTCGGGCGGGTGTCGGTGCGGGCGGGCGGTGCCTGCCAGCCGTTCCAGGTCACTTCTTCCTCGGTGAAGCCGTGGCCGCGGTCGTAGGAGGCGCGTGCGTCGACGGTGCCGATCAGTTCCCATGCCCGCTGCACCTGGATGAACGCCGCGGCATCGCCGCCGGCATCCGGATGCGTCTCACGCAGGCGCAGGCGGAACGCGCGCTTGATCTCGTCAGCGGTGGCGGTGGGGTCGACGCCGAGCACCTCGTAGGCCGAGGCGGAGAGCGGGCTGTCGAACATCACTCTCCATTCTCGCCGGTCTTCACCACCCGTGGATCCGGCAGGATCGTTTCGATCGTCGGCTTGGCGTTCGCGTGGGCACGCCACCAGACGACGAAGCCGACGGCGGTGAAGACGCCGTAGAAGACGTACATGAACCCGGTCGCGTAGTAGCCGGAGCTGAAGAGCAGCGGAACGCCGACGACGTCGACGGCGATCCAGATCAGCCAGAACTCGGTCCAGCCCTTCGCCATGCCGTACGTCGCGAGCAGGGAACCGACGAAAGTCCAGGCGTCGGCCCACACCGGTTCCCATGAGCCGAGCAGGCGGAACAGGGGAGTGAGGGCGATCGTGCCGACGACCATGACGAGCACGAGTGAGATGCGTGCACTTCTCGGCGCCCAGCGAGGGGTCAGCTTGCCGCCGTCTGCGGATGCCTGGCGCCAGCGGATCCAGCCGTAGATCGCGACCGCGATGAACATGATCTGGCGCCCTGCTTGGCCGAGAAGGTTCGGGAGGGAGTGGGCGGGGTTGAGGATGGAGCCGAGGAAAACTGTCAGCAGCAGCAGGTTGCCGATGATGCCGACCGGCCACGCCCAGATCTTGCGACGCATGCCGCCGAGCGCGCTGGCGAGGCCGAAGACGTTGCCGACGACTTCGCGGATGAGCAGGCTCTGCCCGCCGGGCAGCATCCACTGCGAGTTGAATGCGTCGACCAGCCAGCGCAGGATTTCCATCGTTCTCCGTTCGGCATCGATGCTGCCGAGGAGGATGCTGGGCGCTCTGCCGCGCGCGTCGCCGCGCATGGCTCACGCTGTGCTTCTCCCATCCAGACTTTGACTGTCGGTACCGGAGTTCCACCGGTTCAACCGAAGCTCCGAAGAACTGCGGGTCGCGGACTTTGACCGCCGGTTCGGAATTTCACCGACCCCGGAGCACATGTGTGTTCATCGGGAACTTTACCCGAGGTCGAGGAGGAGTTCGTTCAGTCCGGCGACGGTCAGGTCGAAGCGATCGGATGCCGTCGGCGGGTCGCCGACCGGACGATCGACGTAGCACGTGCGCATGCCGGCATCCTGCGCCGCGCGCAGATCCCAGGCGTGCGCGGCGACCATGAGGATCCGCTCTGGTGGGCGGCCCGAGACGTGCACCGCACGCCGGTAGAGCGATGGTGACGGCTTGTATGCGGCGACGTCGTGGGCGGTGACGGCGTGGTGCCAGCGCATCCCGGTGCGGGCCGCGAGGTGGAGAAGGGTCGTCGGTGCGGCATTCGACAGTGCCAGGACGGGGAGACGGTTCGCGATGCGGTCGAGCTCGGCGGCGGAATCGGGCCAGGGCGGGAGGCGTCGGCTCGCGGTGGCGAGGTGAGTGATGGCGTCGGATGCTGTTGCAATCCGCATGTCGGCGGCTGCGTCGAGAGCGTTCCGCGCAGCTTCTGCGTCGAGCACCTCCGAGTCGACGTAGGCTCGGGTGCCGATCGCGATCTCATGCTGCTGATCAGCGACGAAGCGTTGCCAGCGCTCGGTCAGAGATCGCACCTGCTCAGCGTCAGCGTCGGGCATCGTCTTATGGACGGCCGAACGCAACCCCGTCGGCTCGTCGACGAGCGTGCCCAGTACATCGAACACGACGACGTCTATGTCGGTGGTGTGCAGCATGACGGTTCCAACCTCCACGGATCACCACGTGTTCCATGAACCGCCCTGGGTTCAGTTCCGTTGTCTATGTGAGCGCCGGTTCGGCGTTGTG
>NZ_BAAGXE010000008.1:0-42359 GCF_054779995.1 Microbacterium shaanxiense
CGGGCATGTTCCCATCCTCTCGATAAAGGAACGGAACGAAACCCAGGGCGGTTCACCAAGCCTGAGCCAGCTCTTTTGCTTCCTCGGGTGTCGGGCCAGTGGCGGTAACCATAAGAGACGTAGTGTCCTGCGGGTTGGTCACACGCACACGAGCGACCAGTCCCTCCGGCGATGACCCGAGACCAAGTTCTGCGATTGCGTGTTCCGCCACAGCCCGCCACGAACCGAGTTCGAGATACGACTTGACCCGACTCTGCGCGAGTTGCGTTCCGACGAGTGCGGCTCCGCTGGTGCTGTTTCCGCCTACGGCCGTGACAATGCCAGTGGTGTCGGCGGAATAGACGCGCGGTTGCAGCGAATTCCATCCGAACGCCGCGCCGACACTAAGAACCGTAGCGACCAAGATCACGATCCAATGCGTGCGCACGATGCGGACGTAGTCCGTCAGCTCCATCATTTCTCCCAAACATCTGACCGGCAGCCCCGCACGTACGGCATCTGAGATGCCGTCTGCTGACGCCCCTACCGTCGACCGCTGAATGCCGTGTCACAGCATGAGAAGTACAACCCATGGCATGAGAAGTACAACCCATGAGTTACGACGAGTCGGCAGCCGAGATCTGACCCGACGAGTTGCGCGGCAATCCGCTGCCCGCTTGCACTCGGCGATGACAGCGTGCATGCCTGGCAACGAACATCGAACTTGCGCCCGACGCATTCGTGAGTTACTGGGAGTCCGCAACGTTCAAGATGCGAGGAGCGCACAACCGACATAATCCGACCAGCGCCAACAAGTGGATCCAGCAGATAGTGTCCTCGCGTGCGCTGCACCAGTGGCACCGTGACACGGCCGTCCTCGCCGATTCCGGCACCCGCACAGCCGGGCTCCGCACGATGACTGCGCCTAAACGCAGTCTCGGCATAAGCCCTGTTGACGCCCCGCGGGCGACGACCGCCGCGTCGTGGCGCAGGCACGCCTGGGCCACGAGCTGCACCTCTTCGGGCGTGCGCGGGCGCACGAGACAGACGGGCAGCGACCACTCACTCCGCCCACTCGGCATCATCGTGCGCCTAGCTCTCCAGCACATCCGGGTCTGTCGTGAGACGGTCGGGCGGGAGAACGGCGGCGAGATCAGCGAGGAGCGCTGACCCACTCGCCGTCGTCATCGTGGGGCGGAGTCCGCGCGCGTGTGGCAGGTCTTGAGGTAGCTGAGGAAGGATGCCTGCAGCCCCGTGAGGTGCGTTTCGTGCAGCATAGCCCTCGTGATCCGCTCCGAACGTCCCCGGGCATGCAGTTCCTCCAGGACGGTGAGCAGGTTGCGTCCGATCTCGCGATAGATCGGGATGTCCCCGAACAGCTCGGCTTCGTTCAGCGTGACGTGCAGCCGTCGGGCCGACGAGGCGGGCTCGCGCTCCGGCAGGGCCGCGATCAAGGGGAACACCTGGCTGTCCGTGGCCGCGACGCCCGGGCTGCCGGCGCCGAACGTCGCGAACGGATAGGTCTCACGCAACCAGGCGTACAGGGCGAAGAGGCCCCCATAGGAGTATCCGAAGAGGCCATGCCCGCTCTCGCTGACCCGGACTTTCGACTGCAGAAGCGGGTGCAGCTCCTCGGTCAGGAACGCGAGGAACACATCGGCATGGGTGTCGGCCAGCTGGGCGAGATAGGCGTCCACGTGCTCCGGACTCATCGCCCCGGAGTCGCGGGCGGCCGCGAGCGTCCTCCGCATCTCGTCGCCGACGGGTTCTCCCGGCGGCACGAGGTCGCGGTTGCGGAGCTGTGCCCACTGCGCGGCCTCGTCGCCGGCGTAGCCGACGCTGACCTGGATGTAGGGGGCGACGGTGAGGTAAGGGTCCGCCTGGGTGACGATGAGCGGAGCGGTGAACCCGACGGCCCAGTTGCCGTCCACCACATAGATCAGGGGCAGCGGTTCGGTGGACTCGGCATAGCCCGGGGGCGTCGTCACCCAGACGCCGTAGCGGCGCCCTGACCGGGCCGTGATCTCGAAGTACTCCGTGTCGACCAAGCAGCCGTTCAGCATCGCGCTCACTGGGTGTCTCCCTTCATGATGCGGCCGGCCTTCACGACGAAGGCGGCCATGTCCGGATCCGCGAAGACGCGGGCGTCGTCGAGCGGGTTGCGCGCCCAGGCGACCATGTCGGCCGTCATCCCCACGCGGATCATGCCGACGGTGTCGCCGATGCCGAGGATGTCGGCGTTCACGCGGGTCGCCGAGACGAGTGCCTGCATGGGCGACTCCAGCTCGGCGCGCAGCCGCAGCTCCTCGCCGCGGCGGTACTGCTCGGGGCCGAGGAGGTCGGAGCCGAGCCCGACCCGCACGCCCGCTTCGCGAGCGATCCCGAGGGCGGTGACCATGCGCCGACGGGCTCCTGCGACACGGTCACGCGCCGAGGGGTCGAGGTCCAGGCTCTCCGGGTCCATGACCTGATCGACCACCGCGAAGGTGGGGACGAGCGCCACGTCATGCTCGCGCATCAGGTTCACAGTCGGCTCGTCGATGTCGGTGCCGTGCTCCACGCAGCGGACCCCGGCCTGCACGGCGTTGCGGATGCCGGCGTTGTTGTGGGCGTGCACCGTCACGTAGGTGCCGCGTGCCGCTGCCTCCTCGACCGCGACCGCGATCTCCGCCATGGTGAACTGCGTGTCGTCGAGGCTGTCGTGGGATCCGACGACGCCACCGGTGACGCACAGCTTGAGGAAGGTCGCGCCGCGGCGGAACGACTCGCGGACGTTGCGGCGCAGTTCGTCGGCGTTGCCCGACATGAGCGACAGCGCGGCGAGGCCGGGGACGTGGTGCGTCTCCCACAGCTCGGTCGGCTCCCACGCGGCGCCGTAGTAGCCGTGTCCGCCGGTCTGACACTGCACGGGGCCGCACGAGAGCACTCGAGGACCACGCACTTTGCCCTTCGCGATGACGTTGACGACTCCCCCGTCGATGCCTCCGGTGTCGCGCACCGTGGTGAAGCCGGCGTCGAGGGTGCGGCCGGCTGTGACGAAGATGTCGGCCGCGATCTCCGCGGCCGAGAGCTGGAAGCCGAACTGCGCGCGGATCGGGCTCGAGAGTCCGAAGTGCACGTGGGCGTCGATCAGACCGGGCGTCAGCAGCATGCCGTCGAGGTCGACGGTGGTCGCGTTCGCCGGAGCATCTCCGATTCGGGTGATGATGCCGTCTTCCACGCACACGTCTGCGGGCGAGGGCTCGGCACCAGAGCCGTCGGCGAGGATCCCGCCTGCGAACCAGGTCTTTGTCATCGAGTCCTCTTCCGAGATCGACCGCGTCCTCAACAGTGGTGAATTGGTTGTGCGCTAACGTACTCAACAGTGGTGAAGAAATCAACGGAGGCAACATGCGAGCACCGGTGGGCGAAGGAAAGGCACGTCTCCTACAGGCGCTGTTCGACGAGTTCGGCGAGAACGGCCCCAGCCCGAACCTCTCGATGCGGCAGGTGGCGGAGCGGCTCAGTGTGCACCACACGCTACTGACCTACCACTTCAGTTCACGACCGGGCCTGCTCAGCGCGGTGCTCTCCGAAGCACGCCGCCGCGACAACCTCATGATCGCGGCGACGAGCGAGGGCCTTGGGTTCCTCGAGCTTTTCCGGGCAATCTGGGACTTCTACTCGAGCGCGGCGCAGGAGGAGCGGACCCGTGCCTTCTTCCACCTGATCGGACTGGCCGTGTACGAGCGCGGTGCCTACGACGAGTTCATCGCCGACCTCGACGATCTGACGCACCTCCTCGAAGCAGCTGCCCGTCGCGATGGATTCACGGCGACGGATGCCGCACAGTCGAGCTTCGTCGCCGTCGCCGGCATGCGCGGGCTGCTACTGCAGCGGCTGCTCAGCCCGTCCGCGGAGGTCGATGCTGCCGCAGAGCGTTTCATCGCATCGTTCGCGAAGGAGCCGACACCATGACCCGGGGCTACTCCCACATCGTCATCGGCGCCGGAGCCATCGGATCCGCGGCCGCCTACTGGCTGTCGCAGGCTGGCGCAGAGCGCGTTCTCGTGTTGGAGCAGTTCGAGCTCGGCCACGCCCTCGGCTCGTCCGGCGACCACTCGAGGATCATCCGTCGGGCGTACCACCGCGACGACTACACGAAGCTCACCGACGCGATGTTCGCCGCGTGGGCGCACGTCGAGGAGCGCTCCGGACTGAAGGTCTACACGCAGACCGGAGGCATCGACCTCGCGCTGGCGGACAGCCCGGGCGCGGCGGAGATCGACGAGTACCGACGGGCGATGGACGCGGCCGGCATCCGCTACGATGAGCTGACGATCGACGACATCCGCGGCCGGTACCCGCAGTGGAACGTGACGGACGACACGATCGGGATCCATCAGGCGGATGCCGGCATCCTCGACATCCGCCGCTCCGTGTCGGCCCACGTGTCGCTCGCCATGGCCGCCGGGGTGGAGTTCCGCTCTGGTGTCGTCGTCACGGGCGTGCGGGTCGACGCCGACGGGGTGACCGTCTCGACGTCGGAGGGATCGTTCGACGGAGACCATCTCGTCGTCGCCGCAGGATCCTGGCTCGGAGACCTGATGCCCGACCTCGGACTGACGTTCGCTCTCACGCTGAGCCAGGAACAGGTGGGGTACTTCTCCTCGCAGAATCTCTCCGACTTCACTCCGGACAGATTCCCGATCTGGATCCACCACAGCAACGAAGTGCACTACGGATTCCCCGTCTACGGCGAAGCGGCCGTCAGGCTCGCACGCGACATGCGCGGCCACTTCATCTCCCCCTCGGAGCGTTCCTTCGTCCCAGACGACGACGAGCCGGAGGTCCTCCGCGCCTTCCTCCGTGCGCACCTGCCGGGCGCCGACGGCCCGTTGCTGATGAGCAAGACGTGCGTGTACGACATGCCCGCCGACCGGGACTTCGTGCTCGACACCATCCCCGACCATCCCCACGTCGCCGTGTTCAACGGCGCCGGCCATGCGGGAAAATTCGCGAGCCTGGTCGGGCGGATTCTCGCCGACCTGCTCACGGTCGGCCGCACGGAGCACGACATCTCGTCGTTCAGCCTGACGCGACCGGCGATCGTCGACCCCGACTTCGTGCCCGTCTTCCGGCTGGGAACCGCGTGAAAGGGAGACCGTATTCTCCCACTCCCGCAATCGTGCCCGCTCTCGAACCCACAAGGCGACGGCAACGTCAATGGCATCGGAGTCCGACGAGAATACGACGCGATCTGCCCGGTGCGACGACACGTAACCGACGCCCCGACGCCTTTGACGGACCATTCAGCGACCAGGCATACAAGCGGTGAAGGGCCTCCGTAGTAGTAGTAGTAGTAGTAGTAGTGCAGAGGCCATGTCCGGAATCGATGACGCGAACCTTCGACTGCAGGAGAGCACCTTCTCGGTCAGGGAACATCTCCGTGGGTGTCGGCGAGCGAGGCGCGGTAGGCATCCAGGTGCGTCGCCGGGTCCCCGAGGACTCGACGAGGTCGCTGACGCGCACGCGACCTCGAGTCACGCTCAGCCGGGAAGCGTGAGGCCGTGCGAGCTTCTCGCAACCAGGACACGGTACGGTGTTGCGCGTGATCGAACGCGAGACCGCCGCCCCGACCGTCGATGTCGCGACGCGCGAGGTCGCCGTGGTCGGGCCAGGAGCGATCGGGACCACGATCGCCGCGGCGCTACACGAGGCCGGACGCACACCGACCCTCTACGGCCGCACGCCGCGCCCAGGACTCCAACTCCTCACAGGAGACAAGCGCATCAGTGTGCCCGGCCCGGTACATACAGATCCGGATCAGGCGCCACACCCTGCCGATGTCGTATTCCTCGCGGTCAAGGCGACCCAAATCGACGGTGCCGCGCCGTGGCTCGCCGCGCTGTGTGGGCCGGACACCGTGGTCTGCGTCCTCCAGAACGGCGTCGAGCAGACCGCGATGGTCTCCCCACATCTCCCGCCAGAGGCGAGGATCCTCCCGTCCGTGGTCTGGTTCCCCGCGCAGGCGCAGACCGACGGCTCGGTGCGTCTGCGCGGCGAAGCGCGGCTCACGCTGCCCGACGCGCGTGGGAGCCTCCGGATCGCCAAGGTTCTTCGTGGCACGAGGTGCGCCGTCGACCTCTCCCCCGACTTCCTGGCCGTCGCGTGGCGCAAGCTCCTCCAAAACGCGGCAGCCGGCCTGATGGCACTCACCGGGAGGCGCTCGGGTATGTTCGCGCGCGACGACGTCGCCGCCTTGACCCTCGCGTACCTGCAGGAGAGTCTGCGCGTCGCCCGTGCCGAAGGCGCGCGGCTCAGCGACGCCGTCCCGGATGAGGTCCTGGCGCGATTCCAGTCATTCCCCGCCGACCTGAGCACGTCAATCCTGACCGACCGCGAGGCAGGGCGCCCGCTGGAATGGGACGTCCGCAACGGGGTCGTCTCCCGCCTCGGCCGAGTCCACGGCATTCCGACACCGATCGGCGACATCGTCACGACGCTCCTCGCCGCGACGAGCGAAGGACCGGGCTAGCCGGTACGAATCGGCGGTCGACGGATTCCCCGCGCCCGGCTCGCAACTCTCGACTAGTGGGTGAGCAGCACTTTCGCGATCCCGATCCCGAACGCCACCAAGGCGAGCACCACACCGCTCCAGAGCGCCCTCAGCGTCAGAGCCTTTCCGCTGAACCGCTGCGTGAACACCCCGACGAAGCCGATGCGCACGGCGAGGACGATGACCGCGGCGGCCTGTCCCCATACCGACGGAAGCCAACCGAACCACGCCACTGCGAAGAGCGCTGCCGGTATCAGTGCCGACGTGGCGATAGGGCGGGCTGTGCTGAGCACCTCGCGCAGAGCCGCACGGTGCGCAGTGGGTTTCTTCTCGTCGGCGGTCTGACCGAACCCGTGCGCGACCACGTGTGCGAGTACGTGGGCGAGGAACGTCAGGAGACCCGTGGCGAGTACCGTCCACACCGCCGCACCATGGTGGATCTGGTCGGGCGTCACCGCGATCGCCGCGCTCAGGACCGTGATGTTTCCGTAGACGTAAGACGACAACCATTCCCGCACCTTTCCCACGGGCATGTCTGGTGATGGGTGGCGGCGACCGCGCCCAAGGGGTCGACGAGGCTTCCGGGCGTCGCCGGAGTGGGATGACATGGACACGTCCTTCCTTTCACACTGCCGAGCAATACCGCCGGTGAGGCTTAGAGCTAGTCTCCGGTGAGGCCCGACAACACTCCCGCCTGATGCGCGATGATCACCGCATGTACGCGATCACGCGCGCCGACCTTCGCGAAGATCCGCCCGACGTTGTTCTTGACGGTCGACTCCGCAAGATGCAGCGTCGCAGCGATCTCGGCGTTCGTCGCCCCGCGTGCGATCTCTAGGAAGATCTCGTACTCGCGGGGGCTGAGCTGGGCGACGGAGGTCCGTGCCGACGAACTCGACGAGGTCTGGTTCGGTATCCGGGCGGTCAAGCGTGAGAGGAGACGCCGTGTCGCGCTGGGCGCGATGACGGCGTCCCCGGCGGCGATGGCGCGAATGGCGGAGAGGATGTCGCTGGGTTCGGCGTCTTTTGTGAGGAATCCACTTGCTCCCGCTTCGAGGCCGTCGATCACGTACTCATCGAGATCGAAGGTCGTCAGCAGCAGCACCCTGACGCTCGGAGCCTCCGCAACGATCCTCCGCGTGGCCTCGATGCCGTCGATCCCCGGCATCCGCACATCCATGACGACGACGTCCGGTCGTAGGCGAAGCGAGTGCTGGATGGCCTCGGCGCCGTCCGCGGCCTCGCCCACGACTTCGATCCCGTTCTGTCCGGCCAGGAACATGCGCATGCCCATCCGGTGCAAGGCCTGATCATCGACGAGGAGAACTTTCATCGGACGCACCGCCTTGCCTTGGAATCACTGCCCTGACGAGCCACCCGGCAGCGGTCGGACCGACTTCGAGGGTACCGCCGAGCGCTGCGACGCGCTCTCGCATGCCGATGATGCCGTGTCCCTCCGTCCACGGCGCTGGCGGCTCCACCCCGGAAACGGAGCCGCGGTCCGCCACAGAGACGATCACGTCACGCACATCCGCGACGACACGTACCGTGACCGCGGTCCCGACCCTGCTATGACGCAGCGTGTTGGTGAGAGCTTCTTGGACGATCCTGTACACCGTGAGCTGGTGGGCCGGCGGCAGCTCACGAAGGTCGCCGTGACGCTGATCGTCGATGCGGAGTCCTGCACCGCGTACCGCGTGGATCAGATCACCCAGCTGCGACAGATCGGGTTGCGGCGCGAGTGGAAGGACGTCGTCGTCATCGGCGGAGCGGAGCAGACGGAGCACCTGCCGCAGCTGACCGACCGACGCCCGGCTCACTTCTCCTATCGCGGCGAAAGCGCGTTCAGCGTCCTCGGGCGAGGAGTGCGCCACGTTCTGACCGCCAGCGGACAGCGAGGCGATGACGGAGAGGTCATGTCCGATCAGGTCATGCATCTCGCGAGAGATCCGTGACCGTTCAGCGACTGCCGCTGCCCGTGCCGCTTCGTCGCGCTGTTGCCGCTGTGCGTCGCGAGATGCTCGCAACTGTGCTCCGGCGAGGAGCGCCGCTGCGCTCATGGCTGTGACCGGAAGGAGCACTGCCGCGCGATCTTCGAGCGCAAGCGTGCCGAGCCTGCCTGCGCCGGCAAATGCTGCGAGTGCCACGACGCCGGCGAGTGCAGCGGCGATCGCGAACGCCCTCTTCCGGCGCAGTCCCACATGGAACAGCAGTATCCATATCGGGAGGTATCCCCACGGCGGGTCTTCCCCGGCCAGCGCGCTCGTCACCACGCCGGCGCTGAGCGCGACGGTCGCGATGACGAGCGCGAGCAGAGGAGTCCGGCGGCGCAGTACGACCATGCCGCACGTGACCAGGAGGACCGGCATTCCGACCGTCCGGAGGCCGGCCGAAGCGCTGGTGCAGGCGAGGAAGACGACGAGGGCGAGCACGACATCCCATACGAGGGGGTGGGCGGCGTCGAACGCCCTCACCCAGTCTCGTCGTCGTGTCATGCCCGCCACCCCGCTTCAGCCGTCGAACTTCTTCAACCGCCACCACGCCAAGCTACCAAGCACGGCCAACCACGCCATCAAAATGATGCCGGCAGTGACGGCGCCGTACGGTTCGGTGCTCAGCCCACCCGATCGCATGATGTTGATTGCCGCGAGTGGCATGTAGTCCGTCACCCCGGCGAGAGATTCGGGGAGGAACGTCGGGAGGATCTGCGGCCCCATCTGGAACAGGCCGAAGTACAGGCAGATCGCGCCGGCCGCGTTGCGAAGCAGCCACCCCAGCAGTACGCCGAAGAGTGCGCCGTAAGGCATCATGAGCGTGCCGCCGAGCGCTCCCCAGAACATGTCGGGGGCGAATAGGGACATTCCGGCCGCGGACGGAACCGTACCCGTCGCCTGAAGCAGCAGGTACAGCAGAACGGTCGTCACAGCCGCGAGAACTGCGGAGACGCCCGTGACGACCGTCGCCTTCGCGAGCATCACACCCGTACGACGAGGCGCCACGGTGAGGCTGGTGCGGATCGAGCCGCTGGCGTATTCGGTGCTCACGCTCAGCACGCCGAAGACGACGAGCACCAGCATGCCGACCGGATAGATGGCGGTCCAACCAAACGGTATGTGGCCGGCGTCGCCGCCGCCCAGTGTGGTGCCGTCGATGATCATGTAGGCGCAGAGGCCGATCGTGAGCGCGAACGCGGCGCTCAACGTCATCCACAGCGAGCGGATCGTCCAGAGCTTGCGCCACTCCGAGCGAACGAGACCGGCACCGGTGATGCGTTCCCGACCTCGCGGTGCGGTCAGGACCGGGACAGCAGGTGCGGTGGTCATGCGACGGCCTCCTCGTGAAACGTGTACTCGACAGCGTTGCGGGTGATGTGCATGAACGCTTCCTCGAGTGATGCACGTTCGGTGGCGAGTTCGTAGAGCGTGACTCCCTGGTCCGCGGCGATGATCCCCACCTCACGAGCGCTGAGCTCGCTGACGAACAGCGTGCCGTCATCCGCCCGGCGCACCTCGACGCCGGAGTTCTGGATCGCGTCGGCGAGGCGTGGGGCCTCTGGCGTCACGACGCGGGTGGTCTGCGGGGCTACCGACTCGATGACGTCGTCCACGCTGCCCGCCGCGAGCAGACGGCCTTGCCCGATGACGACGAGGTCTTCCGCGATCAAGGACAGCTCGCTCATGAGGTGAGAGGAGAGGAACACGGTCCGTCCTTCGGCGGCGAGCCGCACGAGAAGGTGTCGAAGCCACAGCACCCCGTCCGGGTCGAGTCCGTTGACGGGTTCGTCGAGCACGAGCGCGGTCGGGTCGCCCAGGAGCGCGGTCGCGATACCGAGCCGTTGGCTCATGCCGAGCGAGAAGCCGCCCGCCCGCTTGTCTGCGACGGCTCCCAGTCCCACCATCTCGAGCACTTCAGTCGCTCGGGCACGGGAGATGCCGTGAGTGTCGGCGACGACGAGAAGATGGTTGAGAGCGGTCCGGCCGGGGTTCACGGATCGCGCGTCGAGCATGACGCCGAGATGACGAACCGGATCGGGGAGGTCGTGATATCGGCGCCCGCCGATCGTGATGTCGCCGCTGGTGGGCCGGTCGAGGCCGACGAGCATGCGCATGGTCGTGGACTTGCCTGCGCCGTTCGGTCCGAGGAATCCGGTGACGACGCCCGGGCGCACGGTGAAGGTGAGGTCGTCGACGACGGTCTTCTCGCCGTATCGTTTCGTGAGGTTCTGACTGGTGATCATGTCTTCAATGCTGAGTTTTCGCCGGCCGTCAGGACATCTGCCTGCGGTACTCCCCACTACCGCCCGTGGTACCTCTCTTCATCGTCCGTGTCCGGGTCGACGAGCCTCTGCCCATCGCGCAGGTGCGTCACCGCATCGACAGCGGTGAGCGCCATCGCGAGGGCCCCGTCGACAACCGCTGCTCCGGCAGCGGGTCCGATCGCATCGTCCGCGAACTCGCGTGTGTGCGGGTCCGAAGAGCATCCCTCGATTGCGATGAGCGGATGAATCGAGGGAATGGCATGAGACACATTGCCCATGTCGGTCGACCCGCCAGGCGCCCCTGTGTGGGGGCGCGGCGAGCGCCCGAGAGTGGCGAGGTTGCGGTCCCATGCACGGGCGAGCACCGGATTCTGGACGACATCGGCATATGTGGGTTCGGCGTGCTCCCACGTCCAGGAACAGCCGGTCGCGGTCGCACCGGCCTCAAAGCAGGCGAGGATACGGCGCTGTACACTCTCCACCGCCTCCAGCGTGTCAGCGCGCACTTCGGCGCGTACTCGTGTCGAGGACGGGATGATGTTCGTCGCCTCGCCGCCGTGCGCAATGAAGGCGTTGGCTCGCACGCCATCCGGGAGGTGCTGTCGAAGGAGTCCCATGGCTACGAGTCCGATCGTCGCCGCGTTCGCCGCGTTCACTCCGTCAGGACTCGGAGCACCGGCATGGCCGGGGTGGCCCTGGAAGGATATGTCGAATCGGGCCACGGCCTGTGTGCGCACATCGCCGCAGTGCAGATCGTCTCCAGGGCCTCCGTGCACCATGAGGGAGAAGTCGACGTCGTCCCACGCGCCTGCTTCCAACATGAGGATCTTTCCCCCACCGTGTTCCTCCGCCGGGGTTCCGAGGAGTTTCACGCGGATCCCGAGGCCGTCAGCGACCCGTGACAGTGCAATTGCCGCACCGACTCCGGCTGCCGCGATGATGTTGTGTCCGCAGGCGTGACCGAGGCCGGGAAGCGCGTCATACTCTGCGCAGATCGCGACGGTGATGTCCCCGTCGCCGAACGTGGCTTCCACTGCGGTGTCGAGCCCGAACGCCCCTGTGCGCGCGACGAATCCGGCATTGCGCAGCGTTGTGGCCACCTGTGAGGACGCGTGATGTTCTGCGAAAGCGAGCTCCGGATGCTGGTGGATCTCCACGCTCAACGCCAGCACCTCTGCTTCCCAGCTCGCGCGGGAGGCGATCACCGCGTCGCGGACTCCGGCGGCGACGGCGTGGGACGGGGATGGTGGGGCGGTTGTCATCGTTCCTCGATTGGTTCGGCGGCAGGTGGATTTGAGGTCTCGCGGAGCGGTGCCGCGGCGGCGACCCGCACGCGCAGTCCGACGACGGCGAGTACCAGCGATATCGCCAGGCAGATCGCCCAGACAGCGACGAAAGACGAGGGAGTGGAGCGGGGCCCAGTTGCGCCGCCGTCGCCGCTCGTGGTGACGAACAGAGTCATGACGAGAGCGAATACCGCCCCGGCGGCCGCTCCTGCCGCCGTGCGAGCGGTGTTGAAGAGCGCTGACGCGATACCGACCGAGTCCGCTGGCGCATTGCGGACCACGACCGCGGGAAGAACCGCCAGCAGGACTCCTGCAGAGATGCCGCCGAGCGCCATGGATGCGATGAACAGCGCGGCCACCCCGGCGGAGACGATCATGAGAGCGAAGCTCGCGGCGGCTGTCACACCGGCGAGCGCGATCGCTCGGTGGGGTGAGATCCGGCGTGCGAGGCGATCCCCGAGGAGCGTGCCGAGGAAGGCCGCGAGCGCATACAGCACGATGATCGCGCCGGCGGCTGCGGGTGGAATCCCGAGACCGTATCCGTCTCGTGAGTTATCTCCGAGGAGCCAGAGGAAGCTCGCCGTCTGACCGCCGTAGGTCTGAGCGCCGAAAAGCAGCGAGGCGACGATCGGCAGCCCGATCCCCCCGCGAGTGAGCATCGTGAGGTCGACCAGTGGATCGGCGATTCTGCGCTCCACAATCACCCACAGCGCCAGCACCGCCGCTCCACCCAGGGCCAGGGCGAGGGTGCGCGGATCTCCCCATCCCCATGTGCCGGCGTTCGACACACCTGTCAGTATCGCGAGCAGGCCGATCGTCAGCAGGACCGCTCCGACGATGTCGACACGGCCTCGCTTTCGCACAGCGGTCTCGGGTATGAGGAGCACGACGACGGGCACGCACAACGCGATGAACACCGCGGGGATCAACAGGACGATCGTGAGATCGCCGGTCGCGCCGAAGAGCAGCCCGGACAGAAGGGAGCCGACCGCGGCGCCGAGGGTCAGTGCGCCGACGAGCACTCCGATGCTTCGGCTCGCCGATCGCTCGTCTCGGGCGCGGACGATCGCGAACTCCAACGGCAGGAACGCCGCGAGCGGTGCCTGCAGCGCCCGTCCGAGGAGGAACAGCTCGAATGTCGGTGCGAAGGCGACGACCAGCGATCCCGCGGCGACGAGTGCGGTCGCCACGACCAGGAGCCGCTTGTGCCCGAACATGTCGCCGAGCTTCGCCAGGATGGGGACGCAGGCGACGGTCATGAGCATGTACATCGCGCTCACCCAGTTCAGCGCGCCGGCGCCGACACCGAACTGCTGACCGATCGCGGCGAGCAACGGCGAGAACCAGCCCTGCAGCGCACCACTGCCGAACTCCATGACGACCAGAAAGCCGACGACACCGATTGCCGAGCGCCCCCGGGAGAGTCTCTGCGACATGACGTGCTCCTCCGTCGATTCCAATGCGATGGGACATGTTCACCCGCGAGCGCGAAGAGGGCACCTAGAATGCAGTTTTATGAACAAGACTGACGTTGCTGCGCAGTTAGCGAGCCTTGATGAGACGGACAAGAGACTGATTCAAGCGCTTCAGATCAACCCGCGCGCCCGGTGGGCCTCCCTCGCGCCGATCATCGGCGTCGACTCGGTCACGCTGGCCCGCCGGTGGGAACGGTTGTCCGATCACGGACTCGCGTGGGTGGCCGGGCACCCCGGGGCCGGTGCGCGGGGGCCATCGGCGATCCTCGAGATCGAAGCCGAGCCCGGCGCGACTCTGGAGATCGCGCAGACTCTCGCCGCCGACCCCGAGGCGTTCACGATCGATCACACCGCGGGAGGACGAGACCTGCTGGCCATCGTGGGTGCGAGCGATCTGGACGCGCTGAGCGAATACATCATGGGGAGAATGCGTCGACTCCCGGGCGTGCGTGCGACGCGTACTCTCCTTCTGTCCTCACCGTTCACAGACGCCGGGCAGTGGCGCCTGCGCTCCTTGTCGACCGATGAGACGTCCGCAGTCGAGCGCACCCTCGATGCGCCGACCGCGGCTCGTGGCAGGGTCGAACCGCAGCTTGAGCACGCGCTGCTGCACACGCTCGGGCAGGATGGGCGCGCCACCGTGACGAGCATTGCCAGAGAGCTGGGGGTGGGGCAACGCCGCATCCGCGAGGCGCTCGCCACACTCAGCGCTCAGGGACGCCTCGTCGTTCGCACCGAGGTTGCGCGCGCTCATTCGGGCTGGCCCGTGCACGCGTGGTACTTCCTTCGCGTTCCGGCGACCGTGGCCGAGCGTGTGGGCTCCGCCATGACGCGGCTCAGCGAAGTCCGCATGGCGGCGTCGACGATCGGCCCGTACAACCTCGTGCTGTCGGTATGGATGCGGGCACTCGCCGACGTGCAGCGACTCGAGGTAGCGATCGAGGAAGGGGTTCCCGGCGTCTCGATCGCCGACCGATCGGTGGTGTTGCAGAGCCTGAAGAAGGAGGGACGATACCTTCGGACCGGGGGGCTCGCAACCGACACCATGGTTCCCATGCTGACCTAGATACTGCGCGACGACTGCTCGTTCGGCAAGGAATCATCAACTGGACGCGCCTGACGTCCTCGCTGCCTAGCGTACGTTCCATGACGCATGCGCAGCCGATTGTCGGAGTCTTCGACCTCTTCACGGTCGGGATCGGTCCCTCGAGCTCTCACACCGTCGGCCCGATGAAGGCCGCCGCGGACTTCGCCGCGTCGCTCGAGGCACGGGACGCGCTCCCGCGTGTGTCGACCGTGCGCGTCGAGATCTTCGGCTCCCTCGCTGCAACCGGGGCGGGGCATGGCACCTTCACCGCTGTACTGCTGGGACTGACGGGAGCGCGCTCCGACGAGATCACCCCCGACGAGGTCACGGCGCGGCTTGACGAGATCACCCGTACCGGAACCGTCGAGCTCGGCGGACGGCATCCCATCCCCTGCGCGGTCGAGGACTTCATCCTGCGCCCGCTGACCATTCACCCCCGCCACCCCAACGCACTGTCGTTCACCGCCGTCGATGCGGCCGGCGACGAGCTCGCCACACAGACCTACTTCTCGGTCGGCGGCGGGTTCATCGTCCGCGAGGACGAGGACGCGGACGAGGACGCGGCCTCGGCCCCGACCACACGGTGCGATCCCCCGTTGCCGTTCTCCTCAGGGGCCGAGCTCCTGTCCAGGTGCGAGGAGACAGGACTCGCCGTGAGCGAGGTGATGCGCGAGAACGAACGCGCTCGGCGGTCTGGCGACGAGATCCATGCGGGCCTGCGGCACATCTGGGACGTGATGGAGTCGAGCGTGCGCTCATCGGTCCGGCGCGACGGCGTGCTCCCCGGCGGCCTGAAGGTGCGGCGCCGGGCGGGCGCGTGGGCGGCGCGTCTGGCCGCGGAGGATCCCGACCACGGTCACGAACACTGGCAGCAGCGCGTGAACCTCATCGCACTCGCCGTCAACGAGGAGAACGCGAGCGGTGGACGCGTGGTGACGGCACCGACCAACGGCGCGGCCGGCATCGTTCCGGCGGTGCTGTACTACGCCTTGCACTACACCCCCGCGGCCACGTCCGGCCGCGAAGGAGCGCGCGAGGACATCATCGAGAGATTCCTGCTCACTGCGGCCGCCGTCGGCTCGCTCTACAAGGCGAACGCCTCGATCTCCGGCGCCGAGGTCGGCTGCCAGGGCGAGGTCGGGTCGGCATCGTCGATGGCCGCAGCAGGCTTAGCCGAGATCCTCGGCGGCACGCCACGTCAGGTGGAGAACGCTGCCGAAATCGCCATGGAGCACAACCTCGGCCTCACCTGCGACCCGATCGGCGGGCTGGTGCAGGTCCCCTGTATCGAACGCAACGCGATCGCGGCGTCGAAAGCGATCAATGCCGCGCGAATGGCGCTGTGGGGCGACGGGGAGCACCGCGTCTCCCTCGACCAGGTGATCGCGACGATGCGCGACACCGGCGCGGACATGAGCGACAAGTACAAAGAGACGGCCCAGGGCGGACTCGCCGTCAACGTCGTCGAGTGTTGAGAGGAACACCACGCATGCATACACGCACGGTTTTCACCGGCGGGCGCGTCTTCGACGGCGTCACCACATCGGAAGCCGACGTGGCCATCGTCGGGAACCGCATCGTCGATGTCGGAGCAGGGCTGGACGGCGATGAGGCCGTCGACTGCACGGGAGCGTTCATCGCCCCCGGTCTCTTCGACTGCCACGTCCACGTCATGGTGCGCGACCTCGACGTCGCGCGCAGCGAGCAGGAGCCCTTCTCGCTCCCCTACTACGAGGCTCTGCGCAACCTCTCACTCCTCCTCGATCAGGGCATCACCTCGGCACGCGATGCGGCCGGAGCCGATGCCGGCGTCAAGCGCGCGATCGAAAAGAACCTCATCGAGGGACCGCGTCTGCAGACCGCGCTCGTCATGCTCTCCCAGACCGGTGGTCACGGCGATCTGCATCTTCCGTCAGGAGGCAGCCGCTCGATGGCGATGATGATGCCTCACCCGGGCCGCCCGCGAGGGGTCCGCGATGGAGTGGACGACGTGCGCCGCGGTGTGCGGGAGATCCTGCGAGCCGGGGCCGACGCGATCAAGGTCGCGACCACCGGCGGAGTCATGTCGACGGGAGACGACCCGCGGCACGCGCATTTCCGTGACGACGAACTCGCAGTGATCGCGGCAGAGGTAGCCGCAGCGGGGACCTATTTCTTTGCGCATGCGCAGGGCACGGAAGGGATCAAAGCGGCGTTGCGGCACGGCGCCCGCTCGATCGAACATGGGTACCACCTCGACGACGAGGCGATCGACCTCCTGCTCCGCACGGATGCGTGGCTCGTGCCGACCCTGTCAGCAACTCAGGCGATCGTGGATGCCGCCGACCGCGGGGTGCCGATACCGGCCGAGAGCCAGGCCCTCGCCCGGGAGGCTCTCGACGCCCACCGGGCGAGCTTCGCGCGAGCCGTCGACGCCGGTGTCAAAATCGCCATGGGTACCGATTCCCCGCCGTACGGCCACCCCTCTGCGAGCAACCTCG
This sequence comes from Microbacterium shaanxiense, assembly GCF_054779995.1. Lineage (NCBI taxonomy): Bacteria > Bacillati > Actinomycetota > Actinomycetes > Micrococcales > Microbacteriaceae > Microbacterium > Microbacterium shaanxiense. The sequence goes on from NZ_BAAGXE010000008.1 coordinate 17,104, forward strand.
ACGAACTGCTATTGATGACCCAGGCGTCCTCGATGACGCCGGCGGACGCGTGGCGCGCAGCGACGGCGAATTCCGCAGCTCTGCTGCGGAAGGACGACCTCGGCGTGCTCGCGCCCGGGAAGATCGCCGACCTCGTCGTCGTGGACGGCGAGGTCGACGATCTCCGCGGGCTGCGCACGCGCATCCGATCCGTCATTCTCGGCGGTCGACGCGTGCGGTGAGCTCAGACGTCGCACCGCACTGGGGTCGTCAGCGACTGGCACGGGTCGCTGAGGAATGCAGTGATGGCCGACGCGGCGCGAGCGGGGTGCTCGTTCTCCCACGCATGCCCGCAGCCCGCGAGTAGCAGTGCATCCGCCCGGCGGATCTCGTCGACCATCGACAGGGCGTCGTCTACGGGCACAGCGGCGTCCTCACGCCCGTGGATAACCAGCGTCCGAGCGGCGATCTCCCCGAGGCGACCGCGCGTATCGAAACCGCGAGTCGCATCGAAACGTCGCATCAACCCGTTGCCACGGTCCGTGCGCGTCGACGCTCCCTCGGTCGGCGACGCAGAGGTCGCCGACGGCACAAGGTGTGCGAGGGTCGCCCTGGCGCGCGGCTCATCGCCACGCGCGAGCGCGACGAGGAGGTCCGCGACAGGGCCGGCGGTGCGCTCGGCGCGAAACGGGGCCTGCGAGGTCGCGCCGAGCACGAGCCCTCCGAGGAGGTCGGCGTGACGGAGGGCGAAGGCCTGAGCCACCATCCCCCCGAACGACGTTCCCAGAACGTGTACGCGAGCATACCCGAGCGCCTGGATGAGTGAGGCGAGATCGTCGGCCAGATCATCGGTCGTGTAGGGCGAAGGTTCGAACACGGTCTCGCCGCGATCGCGCTGGTCATAGGTGATGACCGTGAACGATGACGTCAGGTGCGCACGAAGCCCGTCGAACAGTTCCTGCCCGACCTGGAGCCCGTGGAGAAGGAACAGCGGGGGCCCGGCACCGTCAGCACGGAACGAGGTGACTCCCGCGCCGGTGCGGATGGTCGCCGCAGCCCCCGCCATCCGGATCACCAGACCTTGCGTTCGCGCGCGTCCGCGACCAGCTCGGGAACCGGGATGAGCGTCTTGGAGGCGACGGTGGCCAGCGATTGCTGCGAGAAGTGGAATCCGAAGTCCTCGGTCACGAGCTTGCGCCACGGCCGGTTGAGGATGTTGTGCGTCGACCACCGCGCGAACCGTGGCCGCTTCATGATGTCGCGGGCGAGTTGCCAGGCCTTGGGGAGCAGTTCTTCGCGAGGCAGCACGTCGCTGACGAGACCGTACTCCAGAGCCTTGCGGGCGGGGAGGCTCGTTCCACCGTAGACGGCATAAGCGGCGCGCTTGGTACCCATCAGGTGCTGCAGGGCCAGAGCGAGTCCGTCGCCTGGGGAGGTTCCGACCATGAAATGCGGGTCCATGAAGTCCGCGTCCTCGGCGGCGAGTGTCACATCGCACATCAGGGCGAACTCCGTATGGATCCCCGGCCCGTTCACCGCAGCGATGGTGGGGATGTCGATGTTGTTCACGAAGTTCTCTATCAGCTTCCAGGCGTCGATCGTCTGCTGGAAGATGTAGTCCGGGGTCTCGTCCACGAGCGGCTTGGGCCAGGTCTGGCGGGGGTCGCCCCTGAACCAGGTGTCACCGGTTCCCGTGATGATCAGGACGTGGTTCTCGGAGTCGTTGCCGACGTCCTGCCACACCCGATTCCATGCGTTGTGCGCCGCCCAGTTGTGCACGTACGGGCCGCCGTCGGTGTGCAGGCGCAGCTCGAGGATGCCGTCTTCTCGACGCATCTCGAAGAAGTCGGCGTAGCGCTTCGAGTACTCCTCCAACGGCGTGGGCGCGACGTGACCGTCCCAACCGAAGCTCGAGGTATCAACCATGGTGAGTCCCTTCGTCGGAGCGAGCCAACCCCGCCCGTTAATGAGACACAATATCTCGATAAGCTCTCACTCACCCCGTCCGCGCAGAGAATCGCCGGGAACGCGCTCCCGCACCAAGACCTGCGAAGATTCAGGTACTCAACCAGCCTGCTCACGCCACATTCCGGCCACGACAAGCTCGACAATCGCCTGAGCATCGCTGAGCTCAAAGGGACGCTCCCGACGCAGAACGAACCACTGCACCGGCCCCACGAGCATCATGTTGACGAAGGTGGCCTCCGCAGGAGGCAACTGCCCGGCCTCCGTCGCCCGATCAAGGCGTCGTTGCAGCTCGCCGGTGCGGCGATCCAGCAGCTCCACTCCCACGCGATGCAACCCATCCCTACCGTCGGCACGGCGCAAGAGAATCTGGAGCACCGCGCGGCCGGCGGAGGTCACAGACGCCTCGGCGAACGAATGCAGGAAGTACGTCAGATCACGCACGATGTCGCCGGTATCCTCGATCTGCACCGCCGTCTCGGCGAAATGCGTCAGCACGTCACGGAAGAGATCATCGCGGTTCGGCCACCGCCGATAGACCGTCGCGCGGCCCACCTGCGCGCGGGAAGCGAGCTCCTCGTACTGCAGGCCGTCGATCCCGCTCTCGGCAACGATCTCCAGTGCCGCCATCCGCAGCCGCTCCGTGACCAGACGCGTCCGCCCGCCGGGGCGACGCGCGCGCGAGTCATCAACCGTCATGGGGCAACCCTCTCTTCCGACACGCTTCGGCGCAACCGCGAACCGCAGCAGCTGAGCAACCTCAGCCGATGTTAGCCGTTTCATTCACCCTCGACTCTCCGCACGACTTTTCCTTCGATGAGGGGCTCGAATGCGCCCGTTTCCTGCGTCCTCGACGAGCGGCAGTACCGCGCTCTCACAATGTCCAGAACATTCGCGACACCACGTCGCACCGATCTCTGGAGTGAGCCATGACACAGACCCCCTCTCGCTCGACCCGCCTCACCGAACGAGAACACGACGGATGGAGCGGACGCCTCGTCTGGTGGGTGGCGATTCTCATCGTCGCGAACACCCTCGTCGACACCGTCATCGTCGCCCCCTTGCTCGTGCTGCCGCAGATGGCCGAGTTCTTCGGCACGGACCAGAGCGCCTGGCTCAACGCCAGTGCCGTCCTAGCTGGGGCGATGTGGGCACCGCTGCTGGGCAAGAGCGCGGACATCTACGGCAAACGCCGCATCCTCGTCCTCGCACTGCTCGCCGGTGGCGTCGGTGCACTCATCTGCCTCGTCGCTCCCAGCATCGGAATCTTCCTGCTCGGCCGCGTCATCCAGGGGACCGCGGTGGGCTCGGTCTTCATCACCGTCGTCTACATCCGACAGATGTTCCCCGCCCGTGTCGGGATGACGTCCGTCGGTATCGTCACCTCCGGTTCTGCGATCCTCGGAATCGCGTCACCGTTCCTCTTCGAAGCGGTCGTCGCGGCGTTCGACTTCCGCGCGGTGTTCGTTGTGTCCGCCGCCCTCGCATTCATCGCCGCGATCGCCGTGCGCGCCTTCCTGCCCGAGTCCCCTGTTCACGCCCGCAGTCGACTCGATGTGCTCGGGGCACTCCTGCTGGGGTTCGGTCTCGCGGGCGTGCTCGCGTACATCAGCCTGGCGCCCACGGCGGGGTGGACGAGCGCCGGGCTGGTCGTGATGCTGCTGCTGGGCATCGCCCTTCTGACGACATGGGTGTTCTCGGCGCTGCGCACGCCGCAGCCCGTGGTCGATCTGCGCCGACTGACGCGACCCCTGGTCGCGACCCTGCTGGTCGTCGTGCTCGGCACCGGCGCCTACCAGGCGCTCCTGCAACTCTTGAGCATCATCGGGCAGACACCGCCCGAGGCGGGCCTGGGTTATGGTCTTGCCGGAGAATCGAGCTCACTCGGCCTCATGTTCGCGCTCCCCGCCCTGGGCGCCGCGATCGGAGGGATCTTCGCCGGCTGGCTCGGCGCTCGCATCGGCCCCGCCCGCACGCTCGCCGGAGGCGCCTTCATCGGCCTCGCAGCGGGTCTCGGGCTCCTCCTATCCACCAGTACCTTCCTGCCCGCGGCCATCTGTGCAGGCCTTCTCGGACTGACGGCCGGAGCGCTGGTCACCTCCGGCTTCAACTTCGCGACGACTCTCGTTCCGGAGGAGAGGCAGGGCGTCGTCGCCTCACTCGTACAGGTGATGCTCGGCGTCGGTGCCGTCGTGATGAACATCGTCGGAGGCAGCATCCTGAGCGCCACGGCGATCCCGGACAGTTCGACACCGTCGGCATCCGGAGTGAACATGTACATCGTCGTGATGCTCGTCGCCTTTGCCGTCGCCACGGCCATAGCTGTGGGGATCTCGACCCGAACCCGCCGAAGAAGCCTCGCCGACAGTCAGCACTGACTCGCCGAGAGCTCCACAATGTATGCAGAAGGCCCGGAGACTCTTGCGAGTTTCCGGGCCTAAATGGTCGGGCTGACAGGATTTGAACCTGCGACCCCTTGACCCCCAGTCAAGTGCGCTACCAAGCTGCGCCACAGCCCGTTGTCTTCGCTCACGCGCAGGCAACTCCACTATCTTAGCCGCACCAAGGCGCCATCGCGAACCACGACTCTTGCCCCGTGTCGTGCCCACGGCGTAGCCTGCCCGACATGTCAAAGATCACGACGGCGCTCGCGAGCCCTGACGTATGGGGCGACATCCAGGACGCGCTCAGCGGTGGTGGTGACGGCCGCAGTTGCCAGTGCGTGTGGCCGGTGCTCACCAACAAGGAGTGGGAGACCACTGACCTCGACCAGCGCACGACGCTGTTCCAGCAGGAGGTGGCATCCGATCGCCCGCCGGGAATCGTCGCCTATGTCGACGGCGATGCCGCAGGCTGGGTCCGCGTCGGCCGGCGGCCGGCGCAGCGCCGCCTCGCACGCACGCGCAACATCGTCGCCACGACCCGCGAGGCGCTCGACGACGAGAGCGTGTGGGCGGTCAGCTGCTTCGTCGTCCGCAAGGAGCACCGCGGCCAGGGCCTCAACGCCGCCCTCCTCGACGCCGCGATCGACTTCGCACGAACCTCGGGCGCCCGTGTGATCGAGGCCTACCCGATCGACACGGCCAAGACCGACGTTCGTGTGAACGACCTGTTCCACGGCGCTCTCTCCACCTTCCTCGCCGCCGGGTTCACCGAGGTACCAGGGCCGAAACCCGAACGTCCGATCGTCACCCTCCAAGTCGCCTGACCCGCCCGCTCTACGATGGAGGGATGCACCGCGGCGCCCTGACGAGAACGCTCCTCCCCTGGGCGTTCCTCCCCTACATCGCGATGTCGATCGTGCACGTCGTGGCCCTCGCTCTGCAGAGCGGCATCGCGTCGCCCACCAAACTTTGGTTGATGCCGCTCCTCGCCGTGCCTGTCATCGTCTCGCTCCGCCTGCGACCCCCTCTCGCGATCGCCCTGCTGCTCACCGCCATCGTCTTCTCGTGGCTCGGCGACGGCGCCGGCGCGTTCTTCCCAGCCGGACCGGAGCTGCCGCTCATGCTCCTGTTCTTCGGCCTCGCCCACGTCGCATACATCGTGGCTTTCATCCGTGTGCTCAGCGTGCGGCGGATGCCGTGGTGGGCGCTCGTGTACGCCGCATGGTGGATCGCCATGATCATCACGCTGGGCCCGCACACGGGCACCCTGCTCCCGGCAGTCGCCGGCTACGGCCTCGTCCTCGGCGGTACCGCCGCCTTCGCCGCACGCTGCAGCCCGCTCATCGCCACGGGCGGAGTGTTCTTCCTGCTCAGCGACACCGTGCTCGCCTTCCGACTCTTCCTCGCCGACACCATGCCGCAGTGGACCAGCCCGCTCGTGATGCTCACATACACGCTCGGGCAGGGGCTCATCGTGGCAGGAGCCCTCGTCGCACTCCGAAAGCGCAGCATCCGATGACCGCACAGAATCCGATGATGACCAGCCCGGTGCGTGTGGACAGCTGGCTGTGGGCCATCCGCGTGTACAAGACGCGCTCGGCGGCCACCACTGCATGCCGAGCGGGGCATGTACGTGTGAACGGCGACAAGGTGAAGGCAGCGCAGACGGTGAAACCGGGCGACGAGCTGCGAGTGCGCATCAGCGGCTTCGACCGCATCCTCGTCGTGCGGCAGACACTCGTGAAACGCGTCGGAGCGCCGGTTGCTGCCCTCGCCTATGACGAGCGCACGCCCCCGCGCGAGCCGCAGGCGATCATGGGCATGCGCGATCGCGGCGCAGGACGACCGACGAAGCGCGAACGGCGCGACATCGACAAGCTGCGCGGACGCGACGACCACTGACGCGCGAGCACGGCAGCTCAGCCGAGTTCGTCTCGCAGGCTCGGCCAAGCAGCGGCGAATCCCGGATGCAACGGCCGATCCGTGACCTCATCGACAGGCACCCACTCGAGCGCGACGCTCTCCGGATCGCTGATCACCGGCGTGAACGGTTCGACGACGTCGGCGACGACCGTGGTGTACGACCAGATCTTCAGATCCAGCACACTCGTGAACCGCACCTGCACGGCGCCGTCGGGTATTCCGGCCTCCTCGGTCGCCTCGCGGAGGGCACCGTCGATCGCAGACTCCCCCTCGTGCAGCGCCCCGCCGGGCAGCCCCCACGTACCGCCGAAGTGGCTCCAGCTGACGCGGTGCTGCAGCAGGATGCCGCGCGCGGCGTCCACGGCGAGAAGCCCTGCGGCGCCGAAGCGGCCCCAGTACTTCTCCCCCGTCTCGGCCACGACCCACGCGTCGCCCGGGTCGCGCGGCCCGTCGGGGCGTCGCGGTTCGCCGGGTACGGGAGGAATGATCGTCACCCCTTCAGCTTTTCACAGCATCCGGGTTCGTGCGCCGCTGACGACGCGAGACGTAACCCGTGTCTGGGACAATGAAGCGGTGAAGCTTCTCGTCGCCGCCCTCGAATCCGAACTCGTCGCCTTCTCCGAGCCGCTGGACGGCTTCGACCGTCTCGTGACCGGACCGGGCAAGCTCAAGGCCACGTACGGTCTGACCCGTGCGCTCGATGCCGGTACCTACGAGGAGATCCTCGTCGTCGGTACGGCCGGCGCGCTCGACCCCGACCTCGATGCCGGGGTCTACGAGATCGACGTCGCGTTCCAGCACGACGTGCGCGATGAGGAGGGTGTCGCCGGGCAGCATGTCTCCATGCCGCCGCGCATGATCCTCGGCAAGGGCACGATGACCATCGCGACCGGCGACAGCTTCATCGACGATGCGGATGCTGTCGTCGCCATCCGCGAACTCGGCGGTCAGCTCGTCGACATGGAGTCCTACGCGTACGCCTGGGTCGCGACACAGTTCGGCGTGCCGATCCGCATCTGGAAGGCGGTGTCCGACCGCGCCCAGGACGATGCGAACACCACCTGGAACGAGGCCGTCACCGCCTGCAGCCACCAGCTGCGCGATCGCGTCCGTGACGAGTTCGGCGTCTAGCTGACGCCCACCTCGGCCCCGGCACGCAGCCGCGCCGCAGCGAGCTCCTCCGCGGCGGCGAGCGGCGTGATCCCGCGCTCCTCCGAGTCGGCGAGGATGCGCCGCACGGTGTCGCCGATGTGCGTCACGCGGTCCATGATCTCGGCGCGCGAGCCGAGCTTCTTGGCCTCGTGATCGAGGTAGATGACGCCACCGGCGTTCACGACGAAGTCGGGGGCGTACAGGATGCCGCGCGCGGCCAGGCGGTCGGCGCCGCTGTGCGATGCGAGCGGGTTGTTCGCCGGGCCGCATACCGCCGAGGTGTCGAGCGCATCGATGACCTCGTCCGTGAGCAGCCCGCCGATGCCGGCAGGCACGAACACGTCGGACGCGACGAGGTGCTCGGTTCCCGGCTCCGCCCACGTGGCGCCGAGCTCGCCGGCGAGGTGGCGGCGTTCGGGGTTGACGTCGGTCACGGTCAGCAGTGCCCCCTCGGTGGAGAGCCGCACGGCGAGGCGTCCACCCACCTGACCGAGCCCGGAGATCGTGATGCGTCGACCCGCGACATCCGCAGATCCGGTCGTGCGCTCCAGCACCGCGCGCAGCGACTCGTACACACCGAGACTCGTGGGTCCGGCCGGCTCACCAGAGCCGCCGGCGGCATCCGGGAGCCCGACGACATGCGTCGTGCGCTCGCCGACGACCGCCATGTCGTCCATGGTCGATCCGACATCCTCCGCCGTGCGGTACAGCCCGTCGAACGACTCCACGGCGTCACCGAGGTCGAGGAATGCGGCACGACGTCGTTCCGCGTCGAGCACGGTACCCGGCTCCAGTCCGATGACAGCCTTGCCTCCACCGGCGTCCAGGCCGGCAGTCGCATTCTTCAGCGTCATCGCGGCGGAGAGCCGCAGCGCATCGCCGAGAGCATCGCTCCAATGCGGGTACGTCCACAGTCGTGCACCGCCGAGTGCGGAGCCGAGCACTGACGAGTGCAGAGCCACGGCGATGAACAGGCCGCTGCGCCGACCTGTGATCACCTCCACGCGTTCGTGGCTGAAATCGGGCAGGGGCAGGGTGTGCGTCATCGCATCCTCTTTCGGCGGGCCTTGTGGGCACGGGTACGGACGCCGTCTGATTACGGCTTCCACATCCATTGCACCACCAAGTGCGCCTCGGAGGCAACCGTCATGCGGCCGGGTGCGCGAGCGCCGCGTACTCCTGCGTCATGGGCATGTAGATCTTCTCGAAATCGTCCAGCGACGGCATCCGTTCGGCGTGCACAGCGGCCACGAGTCTGTCGAGATACCACTCCCAGCCGGGGCCGGTCTGTTCGAGCGTCTCGGGATCGACGTCCTCCTGCGTGAGGATCAGCGTGGTCGTGCCGTCGACCGCTGCGAGTTCGGCCGTGAGGGTCCAGGTACCGTACTCGTCGCTCACGCGCACCGAGAGTGCCCTCGGCGGCTCGCACCGGCGGATCTCGTACGGCACCGCCGGCATGGGCTCGGCTTCCGCGTTCATGGTCACCGAGACCGTCCCGGTGGACGGATCACCGGTCCAGGTGCCGAACCAGCGGCTCAGGCGATCGGATTCCGCGATGCTCGCCCACACGTCGTCGATCGACGTGCGGAACTGCCGCGTCAGCACCAACGTCTGCTGAGCGCCATCGAATCTTCCTGTCAGGGTCATGCGATGTCCTCCTTCGAATGAGTGGATGCGGACGCACCGCGCCGCCGATCGCGCGCGGCACGATGCACCTCGGTGTCGAGGGCATCGAGATGCTGCGTGGAGATCGGGGCGCGGCGGGCGGTGAGCGCGCCGAGCAGGTCTCTCACCTCTCCCAACGGCTCGACGTCGATCACATAGTGCCGTTCGCGCCCACTGGCCTCGGCGTGCACCAGCCCGGCATCGACGAGGATCCGCAGATGCTTGCTGATGGCCGGACGGGAGACGGCATGATCGGCCGCGAGGTCGACGACGCGCGCCGGGCCTCCGGAGAGTCGTCGGAGCAGGTCGCGACGGATGGGGTCGGCGATCGCTCCGAATACGTCCATGTCAGAACGGTAACCGATTGGTTACCGTCCTGTCCACCATCGAAACGAGATCAGCGCTGGCGCTTCTCCCGCACGCGCATGTTGATCACGATCGGCGTACCCTCGAATTCGTACAGCTCGCGCAGGCGGCGCTGGATGAAGCGGCGGTAGCCGGGGTCCAGGAAGCCGGTCGTGAACAGCACGAACGTCGGAGGACGCGTCGAGGCCTGCGTACCGAACAGGATGCGCGGCTGCTTGCCACCACGCAGCGGGTGCGGATGCTCGGCGACGAGCTCGGAGATGAAGGCGTTGAACTTGCCGGTCGGGATACGGCGATCCCAGTTCTCCAGTGCCGTCTCGAGCGCAGGGACCAGCTTGTCGAAGTGACGCCCGGTCTTGGCCGAGATGTTCACGCGGGGCGCCCACGAGACGTGCGCGAGGTCCTGCTCGATCTCGCGCTCGAGGTAGCGGCGGCGGTCGGCGTTCTCCAGATCGAGGTCGTTCAGGCGATCCCACTTGTTGAACGCCAGCACGAGGGCTCGGCCCGATTCCAGCACGAGGTCGATGATGCGCACGTCCTGCTCGCTGATCGTCTCCGAGACGTCGAGCACGACCACGGCGACCTCCGCACGCTCGAGCGCGGCGGAGGTGCGCAGCGAGGCGTAGAAGTCGGCGCCCTGCGACAGGTGCACACGGCGGCGGATGCCGGCGGTGTCGACCAGGCGCCACAGCTTGCCGCCGAGTTCGACGACCTCATCGACGGGATCGCGGGTCGTTCCTGCCAGCTCGTTCACGACGACGCGCTCTTCGCCCGCCGCCTTGTTCAGCAGCGACGACTTGCCGACGTTCGGACGACCGAGGATCGCGACGCGGCGAGGTCCGCCGATCTCGTACTTCGCGACCGACGAGATCGACGGCAGCTTCTCGAGCACGGCATCCAGCAGGTCGGCGACACCGCGGCCGTGCACGGCCGAGGTCGGGTACGGCTGGCCGAGACCGAGGCTCCACAGGGAGGCGATCTCCGGCTCCTGACGGGCGTCGTCGATCTTGTTCGCGACGAGGAACACCGTCTTGCCGCTCTTGCGCAGCAGCTTCACGACGTGCTCGTCGGTCGACGTCGCACCGACCATCGCGTCGACGACGAACAGCACCAGGTCGGACAGGTCGATCGCGACCTCCGCCTGTGCCGCCACCGAACGATCGATGCCCTTGGCATCCGGCTCCCACCCGCCGGTGTCGACCAGCGAGAATCGACGATCGTTCCATTCGCCCTTGTACGTCACGCGGTCGCGCGTGACGCCGGGAGTGTCCTCCACGACGGCCTCGCGGCGGCCGAGGATGCGGTTCACGAGCGCGGACTTGCCCACGTTCGGACGCCCGACGATCGCGATCACCGGCAGGGCGGGCAGGAACTCGATCCCGCCCTCACCCTGGGTGATGCCGGCCAGCAGCGCGGCATCGTCCTCATCCAGGTCGTAGTCGGCGAGCCCCGCGCGCAGGGCCTCAGCGCGCTGTTCGGCGAGCTGCTCGTCGAGTTCGTCCATCTTCTCGGCGAGGCGGTCGGGACCGCCCTCGTATTCTTCTTCAGCGGCCATGTTCCGCTCCTTGCTTTCGTTCGATCACCGCGAGTACGGCATCGATGGTCTGTGGGAAATCGAGGTGCGTCGAATCGACGACCTCCACGCCTTCCGCGGCGTTGAGGAAATCGACGACGGCGCTGTCCGAGGCATCGCGCTTGTGCAGCGCCTCTGCCACGACGGCGGCGTTCTCACCGGCGAGTTCGCCGGCGCGTCTGGCTGCCCGCACCTCGGGGGCGGCAGTGAGGAGGATGCGCACCGGGGCATCGGGGGCGACCACCGTGGTGATGTCGCGCCCTTCGACGACGACAGCGGGATACGCAGCCGACGCCACCAGCGAGCGGAAGAAGATGTTGACCTGCTCGCGCACGGCGGGCACGCGAGCGACACCGCTGACCGCCTCGGACACGCGCGGCTCGCGGATCGTCGCGGTGATGTCGGTGTCGCCGACGGCGACGGTGCGGTCGTCGGGGTCGAGCCCCAGGCGGAGATCGAAATCGGATGCCGCGGCGAGCACCGCATCGGCGTCATCGGTGTCGGCGCCGCGGTCGAGGACATGCCAGGCCAGCGCCCGGTACGCGGCTCCGGTGTCGAGGTAGCCGTAGCCGCGTGAACGGGCCACTTCCTTCGACACGCTCGACTTTCCCGACCCAGCGGGTCCGTCGATCGCGATGAACTCACTCATTGGTCGCTCCTGCAATCCGCCATCCGCGCTCCTGCAGTCCGTCGATCGCACCGCGCAGCGCGGCAGGGGCCACGCTGATCTCCGCGAGTCCGAACTGTGCGCCAGGCGAATGCTCCAGGCGCAGGTCTTCCACGTTCACTCCGAGCTCGCCGAGTTCGCCGAACAGGCGGCCGAGCTGACCGGCCGTGTCGTCGACCATGACGACGAGCTGCTCGAATCTGCGGTTCTGGCCGTGCTTGCCCGGCAGCCGCTCCACGCCGTCGTTGCCCTGGCGGATCGCCTCGGCGACGACGCGTCTCGCGCCGGGTTCAGCGGGTGCGCGCAACGCGTCAGACACCTCACGCAGGTCGTCGGCGAGGGCATCGAGGATCTCGACGACGGGCTGCGCGTTGGCGCCGAGGATCTGCACCCACAGTTCCGGAGCGGATGCCGCGATGCGGGTCGTGTCGCGCACGCCCTGTCCTGCCAGGCGCAGCGCCCCCTCGTCGGCCGTCGCGAAACGTCCGGCGAGCAGACTGGCCACGACCTGCGGCACGTGCGAGGTGAGAGCGACGGAGCTGTCGTGCTCTTCCGGCGTCATCTCCAGCGGCATTGCTCCGACATCCAGTGCGAGCGCCTCCACGAGTGCGAGGTCGACCGCGCGGGTCTCCTCATCGCGGCAGACGACCCATGGCCGGCCGATGAAGAGGTCTGCACGTGCCGAGATCGCTCCCCCGCGCTCGCGGCCCGCGAGCGGGTGCGAGCCGATGTAGCGGGCGATGTCGACTCCGCGTTCCTTCAGCGCACGGAACGGCTCGAGCTTGACGCTCGCGACGTCGGTGACGACCGCACCCGGGAAGTGCGCGAGCTCTGCGGCGATCACGTCGGCGGTGACGTCCGGCGGCACGGACACGACGATGAGCGCCGGCGCATCGTCGTCCTGCGCGGCGCGTCCCGCGCCGTAGTCGATCGCCAGGCGCAGCTGTGCCGGCGACGTGTCGGACAGCACGACGTCGACGCCCTTGGCGCGCAGGGCGAGTCCGATGCTCGCGCCGAGAAGGCCTGCGCCGACGATGCGGACCGTCCCCGAGAGCCGCGGCGCGATGCCGCTGCCAATGGTTCTGGCCGTGTCGCTCACTCGGTCTCCTGGGCGTCTCCCGGCGTAGCGTCCGCAGGGGAATCGTGGCGCGCGAGAGTCAACAGCGCACCACGTTCGATTTTACTCAGTTCTCGCGTCTTCCCCGCAGGGAGCGTTCCCAGGTGGAGCGGGCCGAACTGGCGGCGCACGAGTTCAGTGACCGGGTGGCCGACCGCGGCCATCATCCGGCGCACGATCCGGTTGCGCCCGGAGTGCAGGGTGAGCTCGACGAGGCTCGATTCCGTGCCGACCTTCGACGTGTCGAGCAGGCGTGCCTTGTCGGCCTTGATCGGGCCGTCTTCCAGGTCGAAACCCTTCGTCAGCTTCGCGATCGTCTGCGCGGTGACGATGCCCTCGACCTTCGCGATGTAGACCTTGGTTACCCCGAACGACGGATGCGCGAGCACATGCGCGAGCTCGCCGTCGTTGGTGAGGATCAGCAGACCACTCGTCTCGGCGTCAAGGCGACCGACGTTGTACAGCCGTTCCTCGTAGTCGTTCGTGAAGCGGCGGAGGTCGGGTCGTCCGTTCTCATCCTTCATGGTGCTCACGACGCCGGTGGGCTTGTTCAGCATGACGTAGCGCTTGGAGACGTCGAGCTGGATCGCCGTGCCGTCGACGTCGACCAGGTCGGTCTCCGGATCGATGCGCCGCCCGAGCTCTTCGACGACCTCGCCGTTGACGCGGATGCGGCCTTCCACGATGTACTGCTCGACGACGCGTCGGGATGCGACCCCTGCGGCGGCGAGCACCTTCTGGAGCCGGACGCCTTCAGGGGCTGCACCGGGGGTGGGTGTGGAATCGTTCATCGGATGGTTCCTTCGTCGAATCCGTCTGCACCGTCGTCGAGCAGCGGAGAGATCGGGGGCAGCTCGTCGAGCGAGTTGATGCCGAGGTTCTGCAGCAGCGCGTCTGTCGTGCCGTAGTTGATGGCGCCGGTCTCGGAGTCGGCGAACAGCTCGGTGATGAGTCCGCGTGCGAGCAGCGTGCGCACGACCGAATCGACGTTCACGGCGCGGATCGACGCCACCTGGCTGCGCGTGACCGGCTGCTTGTACGCGATCACCGCGAGCGTCTCGAGCGCGGCCTGCGACAGCCGTGCGGGAGCCTGACCGCCGACGAACTCCGCGACCAGACCGTCGTGGTCGTCGCGCACGTACAGCCGCCAGCCGCCGCCGACCTCACGCAGTTCGAAACCGCGACGTGGCCCGTGCCCGTTGCCGTCGTAGTCATCGACGAGCGTCTCGATCGCCTGGCGGACGGCGGGAACCGGCGCTCCGACCGCTGCGGCCAGGGCGACGAGACCGAGCGGTTCGTCGATGATCAGCAGGATGGCCTCGAGCTTCTCGGTCAGCGGCGTCTCGGTGACGGTGTCCGCGGTCGTCTCATCGGTCATAGTCGGCCCCCAGGCTCGCGAGTGTCTCGTCCGACCAGGAGTCGGCGGCCCAGCGCAGCGTCAGCTCGCCGAGCGGTTCCAGTTGTTCGAAAGACAGCGCGGCGTGCCGGTAGAGCTCGAGCACCGAGATGAACCGCGCCACCACGATGCCCGGTTCCGAGGACCCGGCGATCAGCTCACGGAAGGTCAGCGACTCGGCGCTGCGCAGCAGCGTCACCACGATCGCCGCCTGTTCCCGGATGCTGACCAGCGGCGCGTGCAGATGATCGAGGCCGACGTTGGGGATCTCCTTGGGCGCGAACGCCAGCAGCGCGATGGCGGCGAAGTCGTCCACGCTCAGGGTCCACACCAGCTCCGGCGTCTGCGCGCGGTGCTTCTCGTCCAGGCGGACCGCCCGCACGTGGCGTCGATCCTCGCGCTGCAGGCAGCGCGCGAACCACGTCGAGACCTCCTTGAACGCGCGGTACTGCAGAAGACGCGCGAACAGCAGGTCGCGTGCCTCGAGCAGCGCGACGGCCTCGGCGTCGACGAGCTCGCCCTGGGGCAGGAGACCGGCGACCTTCATGTCGAGCAGAGTCGCTGCGACGACGAGGAACTCGGATGCCTGGTCGAGCTCCTGATCGTCGCCGTCGATCTCCTTCAGATAGGCGATGAACTCGTTCGTGACCGCGCTCAGAGACACCTCGGTGATGTCCATCTCGTGCTTCGAGATGAGATTCAGCAGCAGGTCGAACGGGCCGTCGAAGTTCGTCAGCGAGACGCGGAACCCGGTTTCAGGCTCTACAGGCTCAGCGGGCTCGATCTCACGCGACGGCGCCACGGGCGACCAGCTCCCGCGCCAGTCGCAGGTACGCCTGTGCGGCGGCATGCTCCGGCGCGAACTCGGTGATGGGCACCCCTGACACCGACGCGTCGGGGAACTTCACGGTACGACCGATCACGGTCTCCAGCACGTCGTCTCCGAAGGCTTCCACCACGCGCTCGAGCACCTCACGCGAGTGCAGCGTGCGCGCGTCGTACATCGTCGCGAGCAGCCCGTCGAGCTTGATGTCGGGGTTGAGGCGGTCGCGCACCTTCTCGATCGTCTCGATGAGCAGCGCCACGCCTCTGAGGGCGAAGAACTCGCACTCCAGCGGGATGAGCACGCCATGGCTGGCCGTCAGTGCATTGACGGTGAGAAGGCCGAGGGAAGGCTGGCAGTCGATGAGGATGACGTCGTACTCCCCCGCGACCTGTCGCAGCACGCGCGCGAGGATCGTCTCGCGGGCGACCTCGTTGACCAGGTGCACCTCGGCGGCCGACAGGTCGATGTTCGCGGGCAGGACGTCAAGACCGTCGACGCCGCTGGGCACGATCACGTCGTGCACGTCGCGCTTGGTGTCGAGCAGCAGATCGTAGATCGTGGGCACGTCGTGGGTCTGGATGCCGAGTCCGGCGGACAGCGCGCCCTGCGGGTCGAAGTCGACGGCGAGCACCTTGCGGCCGTACTCTGCGAGGGCCGCGGCGAGGTTGATCGACGTGGTCGTCTTGCCGACGCCGCCCTTCTGGTTGCACAGCGCGATGATGCGTGCAGGCCCGTGCGAGCCGAGTGGGGCCGGGGTCGGGAAGCCGTGATACGGACGCCCAGTGGGTCCCATCGGGGTGTCGCCGATGTTCGACGTCTTGCCCTTGGACTTCGCCACTTTCTGAGCCACCGATTCTCCTGCTTCCGTCGTGCTTGGTCGATTGTAGCGATTTACGCATGAGTACGCCCGGTGCGGCCCCGGCGATCCCGCGTAATCGCGCCCTCAGCGCGCGCGCGGGTGCGAGGTCGCGTAGATGTCGCGCAGCGTGTCGACCGACACGTGCGTGTAGATCTGAGTGGTCGCGACCGACGCGTGACCGAGCAGTTCCTGCACCACGCGCACGTCCGCACCGCCCTGGAGCAGGTGGGTCGCGAACGAGTGGCGCAGCGTGTGCGGTGAGACCTCTGACGTGACGTGCGCGGCGTCGGCGGCCGCACGGATCACCAGCCAGGCGCTCTGACGCGACAGCGGAGCACCGCGCGCCCCGAGGAAGAGCCGGGCGGACGCCTTGCCCTTGGCGGCGAGGGCCGGCCTCACACGGGTGAGGTACGCGTCGACGGCATCCCGCGCGAACGAGCCGATCGGCACGATGCGCTCCTTCGAGCCCTTGCCGCGCAGGCGCAGCACATCGCCGTGCGCGAGGTCGTCGACGTCGAGGCCCACAGCCTCCGACACGCGCGCGCCGGTCGCGTAGAGCAGCTCGAGCAGTGCGCGGTCTCGGATGCCGATGGGCTCCTCGGCGGACGGTGCGGCCAGCAGCCGCTCGACCTGATCGATCGTCAGCGCCTTCGGCAGCCGTTGCGGCATCTTGGGCGGCCGGAGTCTGCCGGTCGGATCCTCCGTCTCGATCCCCTCACGCACCAGATAGCGATGCAGACCGCGCACCGACGACTGCAGACGGGCCAGGCTCGTCGCCGCCGGCGGAGGCACCATGCTCGAACGGTCGGAGATGAAACGGCTGATGATCGCGCCCGTCACGGCGGTCGTGTCGTCGATGCCCGCCTCGGTCAGCCATCCGAGGTAGACGTCGAGATCCCGACGGTACGCCCCGACCGTGTGCTCCGAGAGACCGCGCTCGATCGTGACGTGCCTGAGGTACGCGTCGATCGCACGATCCAGCCGCACGGTCAGTCGCGCAATCTCCGCTCGGCTGCGAGCACGCCGAGCGAGAGGATGCCGTTGCGCAGTCTCCCCTCGAGCACGGCATCGACCGCATCGGAGAGCGGAACCCACTCGACGCGGATGTCGGCTTCCTCGTCCTCGCGGGCGTAGACGGCGGACGCGTCTTCGATCCCGGTCGCGAGATAGATGCGGATCAGTTCGTTGTTGCCGCCAGGGGTCGTCCAGGTGGACACCAGCAGTTCCCAGTCGCGTGCGGCGAGGTCGGCTTCCTCCGCCAGTTCGCGCTGCGCGGCGACGAGAGGATCCTCACCCTCGATGTCGAGCAGTCCGGCAGGAAGCTCCCAATCGCGGTGACGGATCGGATGCCGGTACTGCTGGATCAGCAGCACCCTGCCCGCGTCGTCGAGAGCGAGCACGGCGACAGCGCCGGTGTGATCCACGTACTCGCGGATGATCTCGCCGTCGCCGTACGCGACATGATCGGAGCGCACGTCCCAGACCCAGCCCTTGTAGACGACGTCGCTGCTGACGACCTCCGGCTCGAAGAGCTCATCGCGCAGCGCGGACGTGCCGCCCTGGTTCTCAGTCATCGGCCGAAACGTCGAAGAGCTCGCTGGAACGGTGCCGCTCGATCGCGGCCCCGATCAGCCCGCGGAACAGCGGGTGCGGTGCGGTCGGACGAGAGCGCAGCTCGGGGTGCGCCTGCGTGGCGATGTAGTAGGGGTGAACGTCGCGGGGAAGCTCGACGTACTCCACGAGGTCGAGGGCGGGGTTCAGGCCGGAGAAGACGAGCCCCGCATCGGACAGGCGGTCGCGGTACGTGTTGTTGACCTCGTAGCGGTGGCGGTGACGCTCGGATGCCTGCGCGGTGCCGTACAGCTCGCGCGCGAGCGTTCCTTCGCCCAGCTCCGCCTCGTAGAGCCCGAGGCGCATGGTGCCGCCGAGGTCGCCGCCGTCGAGGATCTCGACCTGCTCGGCCATCGTCGCGATGACGGGCTCCGAGGTCTCGGGGTCGAACTCGCTCGAGGAGGCACCGGCGATGCCTGCGACGTTGCGGCCGTACTCGATGACCATGCACTGCAGTCCGAGGCAGAGGCCGAGCGTCGGGATGCCCTGCTCGCGGGCGAACTTCAACGCGCCGAGCTTGCCCTCGATGCCGCGGATGCCGAATCCACCTGGCACGCAGATGCCGTCGACGTCGGACAGCGCCTTGGCCGCACCCTCCGGCGTCTCGCAGGAGTCGGACGGGATCCAGCGGATGCTGACGTGCGCCTCGTGGGCGAACCCGCCGGCGCGCAGCGCCTCGGTGACCGAGAGGTAGGCGTCCGGCAGGTCGATGTACTTGCCGACCAGGCCGATCGTGACCTCGTGCTTCGGATTGTGCACGGCCTGCAGGACCTTCTGCCAGCGCGACCAGTCGACCTCCGGTGCGGCCTTGGTGTCGAGTCCGAGCCTGCGCACGATGTAGGAGTCGAGGCCCTGGTCGTTCAGCGTCGACGGGATGTCGTAGATGCTGGGCAGGTCGACGGTGTTGATGACGCCTTCGACGTCGACGTCGCACATCAGCGCGATCTTGTTGCGGTTGCTCTCGCTCACCGGACGATCGCTGCGCAGCACCAGCGCGTCGGGCTGGATGCCGACCTGGCGGAGGGCCGCGACGGAGTGCTGCGTCGGCTTGGTCTTCTGCTCGCCGGAGGCCCCCATGAAGGGAACGAGCGAGACGTGCACGAAGAACACGCTGTCGCGGCCGAGCTCATGGCGCAGCTGGCGTGCCGATTCCAGGAAGGGCTGCGACTCGATGTCGCCGACCGTGCCGCCGACCTCGGTGATGATGACGTCGGGACGCGGCTCCTCGGTCGCCTGCAGACGCATGCGGCGCTTGATCTCGTCTGTGATGTGCGGGATGACCTGCACGGTGTCTCCGAGGTACTCGCCGCGGCGCTCGCGCGCGATCACCTGCGAGTAGATCTGGCCGGTCGTCACGTTGGCGGCCTGCGACAGGTTGATGTCGAGGAAGCGCTCGTAGTGACCGATGTCGAGGTCGGTCTCAGCGCCGTCGTCGGTGACGAACACCTCACCGTGCTGGAACGGGTTCATGGTGCCGGGATCGACGTTCAGATACGGGTCGAGCTTCTGCATGACGACGCGCAATCCGCGTGCGGTGAGCAGGTTTCCCAGGCTGGCGGCTGTGAGCCCCTTGCCCAAAGACGAAACGACACCACCGGTCACGAAGATGTGCTTGGTCGTGTCGTTCTTGGGCCCCGCGTCAGAAGAGTTCATCACGGGCTTCGATCCTAACAGTTCGCTCAGACCGCAAGGCTGAGAAGTTCTCGGGCATGGGTGATCGCGGCATCCGAATCGGTGAGTCCCGACAGCAGCCGCGCCATCTCCGCTTCCCGATCCTCCCCCTCCAGACGCCGCACGCTGGACGCGGTGACCGCGCCGTCATTGGCCTTCACGACGGAAAGGTGGTTGGAGGCGAAAGCTGCGACCTGGGCCAGGTGCGTGACCGCGATGACTTGGGATGTCTCTGCAAGCCGGGCGAGTCGCCGTCCCACTTCGATGGCCGCGGCGCCGCCGATTCCGGCATCCACCTCGTCGAAGACGAACGTCGGAACCGGGTCGGTACCGGCGATGACGACCTCGATCGCGAGCATCACGCGTGAGAGCTCTCCGCCCGACGCGCTCTTCGCGACGGAGCGGGGTTCGGCCCCGGGGTGCGGTGCCAGCAGGATCGCGACGTCGTCACGTCCGTGCGTGCTCTCGGCGCCCTCGCGGACCGCGACCTCGAGGCGGGCGTCCGGCATGGCCAGTGCATGCAGTTCGTCGGTCACTGCGGCGCCGAGGCGCGCTGCGGCCTCGGTGCGTGCGGCGGTGAGCGCAGCGGCGGCGTCGTCGAGCGCCTTCCGTGCGGCGTCGCGCTCGGCCTGCAACCGCTCCAGGCGATCATCGTCATCGTCGAGCTCTGCGAGCCTCGCGGATCCCGTCTGCCACAGTTCGAGCGCTTCATCCAGCGATCCGTGCGAACGGATCAGTGCGGTCAGCGCCGCTCGCCGCTCCTCGACAGCGGCGAGCTCATGCGGTCCTGTCTCGTCGAGGTCGGCGAGGTATGCGGAGAGCTGCCCCGCGAGGTCCGCGATGCGGTAGCCGACGTCGGCGATCCCTTCGGAGATCGCGACGAGCGCGGGATCCGTCGCCCGCTCGAGGTTGCGCCGTGCGTCGGCGATGAGTGCCGACGCGTCCGCGTCGCCCTCCTCGCTGGAGAGCGCGTTGTGCGCGAGGGATGCCGCGAGCCGGAGGTCTTCGGCGTTGGAGAGCCGCTCCGACCGCTCCGCGAGTGCGACGTCCTCCCCCGGCTCGGGGGCGGTCGCATCGATCAGCGCGAGCGCTTCACGCAGCCGCTGCGCCTCGTCGGCCCGAAGATCGCGATTCTCGGCGATCTCGGCGATCTCGGCATCCAGCTCGCGCCAGCGGGTGAACGCCGCACTGTACGCCTGCAGAGCGTCGGCGATCGGCGCCCCGCCGAAACGGTCCAGGGCGTCGCGCTGGGCCGCTGTCGAGCGAAGTCGCAGCTGTTCGGACTGTCCGTGCACGACGACGAGTTCGTCTGCGAGGGCGGACAGCACTCCGGCGGGTGCCGCGCGTCCGCCGACGCTGGCACGACTGCGCCCCTCTGCGCTCAGCGTGCGAGACACGTACAGCTCGCCGCGGCCGTCGTCGAGCGGCTCGAGGTCGCCGCCGGCATCCGAGACGATCTCGGCCACCGCACCCGACTCCGGCACGATCCAGACGCCTGCGACAGAGGCCTGCGCGGCGCCGGCGCGCACAGCACCGGAGTCCGCGCGCTGACCGAGCAGCAACCCCAGGCCTGTGACGACCATGGTCTTGCCCGCTCCGGTCTCGCCCGTTATCGCCGTGAAGCCGGGACCGAGCGGCAGCACGGCGTCAGCGATGACACCGAGTCCCTGCATCCGCATCTCCTCGATCACAGCGGCACCCCTCCGTCCTGTCCGCGCCAGCCGGCCACCGGCAGCTGGAACTTGCGCACCAGTCTCTCGGTGAAGGCGGTCGGGTGCAGCCGGGCGAGACGCACGGGACGCGATGAGCGCCGTGCGACCACACGCGCCCCGGGTGGGAGGTCATGCGAACGACGCCCGTCGCACCACAGGATGCCGGTGCCGGAGGTGCGCTCGAGCATCTCGATCGCCACCGACGCATCAGGGCTGACGACCAATGGCCGTGCGAACAGCGCGTGCGCCGACAGCGGGATCACCGCGATCGCCTCGACGCTGGGCCAGATCACCGGCCCGCCCGCGGAGAAGTTGTAGGCGGTGGAACCGGTGGGTGTGGAGATGACCATGCCGTCGCAGCCGAAGCTCGACAGCGGGCGGCCGTCGATCTCGACGACGACCTCGATCATGCGCTCTCGGCTGGCCTTCTCGACGGTCGCCTCGTTCAGGGCCCACGTCTCGAAGACGACGTTCCCCTCGGCATCCTTGACGCGCACGGCGAGAGCCAGGCGCTCCTCGACCGCATAGTCTCGCTCGATGACGCGCTGCACCGCGTCGTCCATCGCATCGCGCTCGATCTCGGCGAGGAAGCCGACGTGCCCCATGTTGATGCCGAGCACTGGTGCGCTGTTCGTGCCGCGCACGAGTTCGGCCGCGCGAAGGATCGTGCCATCGCCGCCGAGCACGATGGCGAGCTCGAGGTCGTCGACCGCGACATCATCGCCCAGGGCGTCGACGTCGCTGAAGTCTCCGTCGACGGCGGACAGCTCAGCGCGGTCGTCGGGCGAGAGCACCGGCCGCGCGCCGGCATTGCGCAGAAGATCGATGACGCGACGGGCGGCGGCGACGGTGTCGTCCCGGCCGGCGTGGGCGACGACCAGGATGTTGCGCTCGTTCATCGTCCTCCAGCCAGTTCGTCGATCTGCTGTCTCCATTGTGTCGGATTGCTCCCACGACCGGGCGCCATGTGGACCAGGAATTCCGCGTTGCCGTGCGTGCCGAGGATCGGTGACGCCACGATCCCGAGCATGCCGAATCCGGCGTCCCATCCGTTCCAGACCACGCGGGCGACGGCATCCGCTCGTGTGGCGGGATCGGTGACCAGTCCCCCGCGGACGGCGGTGCGTCCGACCTCGAACTGCGGTTTGACGAGCAGGACGATGTCGGCGTCGGATGCCGCGACAGCGGCGACTGCGGGGAGGACGAGTTCGAGCGAGATGAACGAGAGGTCGGCCACGATCACATCCGGTGCATCCTTCTCGCCGGTGGCCTCGCCGAGGCTCTCGCGGGTCATGTGCCGCACGTTGAACCCCTCGACGCCGACCACCGCAGGATCTGCCGCGATGGATGCAGCGAGCTGATCGTGTCCGACGTCGACGGCGAGCACCTTGCGGGCTCCGCGCTCACGAAGCACCTGGGTGAAGCCACCGGTCGACGCGCCCATGTCGAGCGCGAGGCGCCCGTCGATCGGCACCTGGAACGCGTCCAGAGCCGC
The DNA here is from genome assembly GCF_054779995.1 of Microbacterium shaanxiense. Lineage (NCBI taxonomy): Bacteria > Bacillati > Actinomycetota > Actinomycetes > Micrococcales > Microbacteriaceae > Microbacterium > Microbacterium shaanxiense. The sequence continues at coordinate 39,465 of NZ_BAAGXE010000008.1, forward strand.
GAGGAGCTTCTGCGCGCCCCTGCTGACGTAGTGGTCGCTCTCGGCGAGGGTGATGTCGGCGTCGTCGTTCACCGAGGTCGACGCCTTGATCACAGGGCGCCCGTCGACACTGACGACACCCGCCGCGATCAGCGTGGCCGCGTGCGAACGCGAGCGCGCGAGTCCTCTGGCTGCGAGAGCGGCGTCGAGGCGCGTCACCGGTCTCCCGACGGCGCCCTGTCGGCGGACTTGTCGCGGGTGTCGAGCTTGGTGCCGCTCTCGAGGCGGCGGAAGAGCTCATCGTGCAGGGTCGAGTACGCATCGGCACGGTCGGCCAGCGGCTGCCCCTCGATCAGGCGCAGTCGGCTCCACAGACCGTCGGTCGGCGTCGCAGTCGTCTCATCGCTCACGACTCCACTCTACGGCGCGGCTCCGACGCACCTGGTGAGGCACGGCGGGGAAGCACTCACGGACGGTGGAACGGGTCCTCGTAGAGCTTCTCGGGGACGCGGAGCACGAAGATGGGCGTGCCGGATTCCCAGATCGCCGTGGCCCCGGCACGGACGAGATCGATCTGCCGCGAGCCCTCGGAGAGGATCTCGACGTCTCCGCCGACCACTCGCACGGATGCACCGTTCACGGTGACGGCTCCGTCCTTGCGCTCGGTCTGCGGGTACGCCTCGTGCAACTCGCGGAGGTCACCGAGGATGTACGTCGGCCTGGATCCCTCGGGTGCCGCCAGCACGTGCTTGGGCCGATCGATTCCCGTGAGCACGAGTACCGAATCGATGCCGACACGCACTGCGCCCATGATGTCGGTGTCCAGACGGTCACCGATGAACAGCGTCTTGGAGCCGCCGAACCGTGCGATGGCCTCTTCGAAGATCGGCACCTCCGGCTTGCCGGCCACGGTGGCCAGACGTCCCACTGCGGTGTGCACTGCCGAGACGAGAGTGCCGTTTCCCGGCGCGACGCCGCGCTCGCGCGGGATGGTCCAGTCGCTGTTGGTGGCGATCCACGGGATGCCGCCCTCTTCCTCCGGCATCTTCAGCGCGAAGGCGGCCTCGGCGAGGTCGGTCCAGGCGACCTCGGGCGAGAAGCCCTGCACGACGGCGTCCGGAGCGTCCTCGGCGCTGCGGGTGACCGTGTAGCCGGCCTTCTCCGCCTCGACGACGAGCCCTTCGCCCCCCACGATGAGCAGTGTGGCGGGTGCCGGGACCATGGACGCGAGCAGCCGCATGGCCGCTTGGGGACTGGTGACGACCTCGTTCGCCTCGACGGTCAGGCCGAGCGATGTGAGGTGCTCGGCGACGGAGGCGTCCGTGCGAGAGGCGTTGTTGGTGATGTAGCCCACACGACGGGTCTCGGCGACCCGATTGAGGCTGTCGACGGCGTGCGGCAGCGCGCCGGGTCCGGCGTAGACGACGCCGTCGAGGTCAGCGAGGACGACGTCGACGCCGTCGAGCGGGCTCCGGCGCGATCGGGAGAACAGTCCCACTCAGGACTCCTCTTCCGGCAGCTCGCCCTCGATCAGTCCGTCTTCCACGAAGATCTCATCCTCGTCGGCATCGCCCATACCGAGTGCGTCGGCGGCGACGTCGGCCCGTTCCGCCCAGAACGCCGCTTCTTCGTCGCGGCCGAGGTCTTCCAGCACCGCAGCGTGCGCGGCGAACAGAGCGGGGCTCCATTCGAAGGCGCGGTCGGGATCGAGTTCGGGGATCTGCAGCTCGCCGAGGGCGAGTTCTGTGTCTCCGAGATCCAGGCGCGCACCGGACATGGCGATGGCGAGAGCGACGCGCACCGGAGTGGGAAGCTTCGCACGATCTGCAGCGCGACCGGTCTCGAGGGCTCGATCCGGTCGGCCGATCCCACGTTCACTGTCCACCATGAGCGCGATCTGGTCGTCCTTGCCGGAGATGCGCCGGTATGTGCGCAGCTCGCGCAGCGCGAGGGCGAAGTCGCCGGTCGCGTAGGCGGTGATGCCGAGCGACTCCCTGACGATCGCGATGCGACCGGCCCGGCGGGATGCCGCGAGGGCGTGCTGATGAGCGAGGGCCGGATCTTCGTCGATGAGCTTGGCGGCCATCGCGAGATGTCGCGCGACCTCGTCGGCGTTCTCCTTGCTGAGTGTCTTCAGCTCGTTGCGCGCCGACGAGTGCAAGTCGGCGGGCGTGATGTCTTCAGGGATCGCGGGATCATCGTGGCGCGGACGGTCATCGCTCTGGCGATCCGGTCGGTCGCGACCGGTGCCACCACGCTGCGGGAATCCACGTCCGCCGGAGCTGCGGTCATCCCGACGAGGTGCACTGTCGCGACCCTGGTAGCCGCCTTCGCGCTTCTGGTAGCCGCCTTCACGGCGGTCGCCGTCACGACGAGGGGCAGCACCGTCACGCCTGACGTAACCGCCCTCACGACGGGGAGCTGCTCCATCACGGCGCGGCGGCGCTCCATCGCGACGGGGAGCACCTGCGCCATCACGACGAGGGGCAGCACCGTCACGCTTGACGTAACCGCCTTCACGGCGGGGAGCGGCGCCATCACGGCGCGGAGCACCCACACCGTCACGGCGCGGAGCACCGTCGCGGCCTTGGTAGCCGCCCTCACGACGTGGTGCTCCACCGTCACGACGGGGAGCTCCACCGTCGCGACGTGGTGCTGCACCATCGCGCTTCTGGTATCCGCCTTCACGGCGAGGGGCACCCGAGCTGTCCCGACGCGGTGCGCCGGCACCGCCGGAGGAAGCCGAGCGATCAGTGCGCGGAGGACGGCCCTGACGATCGTTTCGTCGGGCGCTGGAGTCGTCGTCGCGTCGCGGTCGACGCTCGTCCTCGTTCGGCATGATCTGATTCTCTCAACTTCCTGGTTAACGCAAAATGGCCACCCTGCGTTGGGTGGCCATTTTGTTTAGAAGAAGTT
>NZ_BAAGXE010000009.1:0-19124 GCF_054779995.1 Microbacterium shaanxiense
TCCCCCGACCCAGTCATCACAACCAGGCCCGAAGGGCAACTTCTCAATCTTACCCCGTGGCATCCGTTTGTCAAATCGGCGATCCGAGCGAACTCGGTGCGATCTGCGGAACCACAGAGCATCCCCGCACAGCATCTCACCGAGGTGATCTTCTGTGTTGGGGAGGTGTTCAACCGCTTGAGGGGAGCTGGGCCTTGGCCCTTGCTCAACCCTGTGGGGCGAACAGGTAATAACTTACGTGGGATCCGGGGACCCGGCAAATCTCGGCGCCATCCCGGGCGTGTCGCTGAGGCCGCTTCTGAACATCAGTCCTGGTCACCTCTGGTTTCTGGTCGATCCACCCCGCTCGGGCGTACGATCGCGACCATATGAACGCCTCATCGCCGCTCCCCTCCCGACTCGCGACCGACATTCTCGCCATGTCGAGTATCAGGGCCGTGCTGCGCAGCATCGGCCTCGACCGGGAGCCGGATACCGACAGGATCGCGATCGCCTACCGCAGCGATCGGGTACTGCGCGTGGACGGCGAGGTGCCCCAGGTGTGGTCGCCCTACTCCGGTTTCTGGCGTGCCACCGACGGCTGGCTGCGCACGCACGGCAATTACCCCCACCATGCACGCGCACTCTGTGGTGCGCTCGACGTTCCGTCGGACGTGAGCACGGACGACCTGCGCGCGGTGATCGCCGCGGCATCCGTCCGAGAGTCCGTCTCCCGCATCACGGGTGCGGGAGGTCTCGCCGTCGCGGTGCGTCGTGAAGATCCCGCGGAGGACACGAGCTTGCGCAGGCGACCGCTCGTCGAGATCACCCGCATCGGCGAGGGCTCCACGGCGAGCGCGCCCGCATTGCTCGACCCGGCCGCCCCGCTGCACGGCGTCCGCGTGCTCGATCTGACACGGGTGATAGCGGGCCCGGTCTGCACTCGCACGCTCGCCCTCCTCGGGGCCGACGTACTGCGCATCGATCCGCCCGGCCTTCCCGAGCCGGAGTGGCAGCATTTCGACACCGGGCACGGCAAGCGCAGCACGGTGCTGGATGCGCGCTCGCCCGAGATGTCTGCACTCCTGGCGGAGGCGGACGTCGTCGTGCTGGGCTACCGGCCCGCCGCGGTCGAACGCCTCGGCCTCTCCCCCGTCACTCTCGCCGAACGATATCCCGGCCTCGTCATCGCGCAACTGAGCGCTTGGGGCCTCGATCACCCTGACCGCGCGGGATTCGACTCGCTCGTGCAGGCGGAATCGGGGATCGCGATGATCGAATCCCCCGACGGCGAGCGTCCAGGAGTGCTTCCCGCCCAGGCTCTGGACCACAGCGCCGGCTACTTGCTCGCCGCCGCGATCTGCGAGGTACTCGCAAGACGTGCACGGGATGGCGGAACCTGGCATCTCTCGACCTCGCTTCGACGCGTCGCGGCCGAGCTGCTGGGAATGCCGCGCCGAGATCGACCGCTGCCGGAGAAGGAGATCGATCTGAGCATGCACAGCCAGGAGTTCACCGTCGACGGGCACACGATAGCGACGGCGGCACCCGCGCTGCCGGGGTTCAGCTTCGCGGCACCACGCGCATGGGGCGCCGACCGCCCACGATGGCGATGACCACGCACAGCCCGAGCGTGAGCATCGCCCAGATCCCGCACGCCGGAGGCAGCACGAGGTAGGCGAGCTGCTGCACCGAGAACCCGGGCGCGAACGGTCCGTGGATCAGGTAGCCGATCGTCCACGCGCCGACGAGGATCACCGGCAGCGAGAGCCACCACACGATGCGGATCCACGTCGGCAGCAGTCGATCATGCGCATCGTGCACGACGCTGCGCCGCAGCCGGAGCAGAGCCCAGATGCCGATGATGACCAATCCGATGATGCTCGAGCCGTGCTGCAGCCACTTGAACCCGGGCAGGGGTCCCCACTTCTCGCCCAGCGCGGGGATGACCTCGAGCCCGATCCGGCCGTCATGAGTGAAGGCGTCCCACACGATGTGCGAGACGACGCCGAGCAGCAGCGACAGGATGAGCAGCGGGATGTACGACCTCCGCTGACCGATCCCGACAGCGGAGCTCGCGGCATCGGCGGCGGGGGTGCTCCAGTCGCTAGGGAGTCGGCGCGCCAGCCACGACGGCGACAGCTCGGATGCCGCGGGGCGCAGCACCACGCGCCAGATGAGGAACAGCCCGAAGGCGAGCACCATCGTCCAGAGAACGTTCGCGTAGGTGTGCGTGAACGCGTAGCTCACGCCGAATCCGCGCAGGAACAGCGGCAGGTCGGGTGTCATCGCGCCGATCGCGATCGCCGCAGGGACCAGCGGCGTGCGGATGAACGGCAGCGCGAGTACTGCGTGACTCGGCGTGAACGGCATCAGCCGATGAAGACGCCGGCGAGTGTCTTCTTGCCGCGACGCAGCACCGACACCCCTCCGGGCAGACTTCCCTCGATGACCGCGGTGTCGTCCTCGACGCGTACTCCGTCGAGCGAGACACCGCCCTGCCCGATCGCCCTTCGCGCCTCGGAGAGACTCGCGACGAGTCCGGTCTCCACGAGCGCGTCGACGACCGGCGCACCGGCCGCGACCGTCGCGTTCGGGAGCTCCTCGAGTGCGGACCGCAGCGTCGCCGCATCGAGCCCCGTCAGATCGCCCTGGCCGAAGAGTGCCTCGGACGCCGCGATGACCGCTGCCGTCGCCTCGATCCCGTGCACGGTCGCGACGACTTCGAGCGCCAGGCGCTTCTGCGCGGCGCGACGGAACGGCTCGGTCTCCACCAGCTGCGCGTACTCCTCGATCTCGGCGCGCGTGAGGAACGTGAACACCTTCAGTCGCTCGATCACGTCGGCATCGGCCGTGCCGAGCCAGAACTGGTACATCCGGTACGGGCTGCACATCTCGGCATCGAGCCAGATCGCGTTGCCCTCGCTCTTGCCGAACTTCGTGCCGTCGCTGTTCGTGATCAGCGGGGTTCCGATCGCGTGCGCCGACTTGCCTTCGACGCGATGGATGAGGTCGGTGCCGCTGGTGAGGTTGCCCCACTGATCGCTTCCACCGGTCTGCAGCACGCAGTCGTACTGGCGGTAGAGCTCGAGGTAGTCCATGCCCTGCAGGATCTGGTAGCTGAACTCGGTGTAGCTGATGCCGGCGTCGGAGTTCAGGCGTGCGGCGACGGCGTCCTTCTTCAGCATCGTGCCCACGCGGTAGTGCTTGCCGATCTCGCGGAGGAAGTCGATCGCCGACATCGGCGCGGTCCAGTCGAGGTTGTTCACCATGCGCGCGGCGTTGTCGCCCTCGAAGCTCAGGTAGCGCTCGACCTGCGCACGCAGACGGCCGACCCATTCGGCGACGGTCTCGGGCGTGTTCAGCGTGCGCTCGGCCGTGGGTCGGGGGTCACCGATGAGTCCGGTGGAGCCGCCGACCAGACCGAGCGGCTTGTGCCCGGCGAGCTGGATCCGTCGCATCGTGAGCAGCTGCACGAGGTTTCCGAGGTGCAGACTCGGAGCGGTCGGGTCGAATCCGCAGTAATACGTGATCGGGTCTCCGGCGAGAAGGGCGCGCAGCGCCTCCTGGTCGGTGGACACGTGGACGAGGCCGCGCCACACGAGTTCGTCCCACACGTTCTCGAACGTGCGGTCGATCGCGGGTTCAGCAGTCGTCAGAGCAGGATTCGACACGCGCTCCAGGCTATCAGCGCGGCAGCGCCCGCCTCGTCAGCGGGGATCGTCCTCGAGCTCGCGGATGTAACCGGCGAAGCCGGGGACCGGTATCGTGACGCGCCCGTGCCCTTCCGAGCGGATGAGACCCTTCGCGATCAGGCGGGCGCGCACCGAGGACAGGCTGCGAGAGGACACGTCGAGCACGTCGGCGAGATCGCCTCGATCTGCGGCGTCGCCGTTCTCCTGCAACCAGGCGACGGCGACGAGGAAGCGTCGCTGGTTCGCCGTGGTGTTCGCCCAGCGTGCGGCGAACAGGTTGCGGAGGTCCCTGTCGACGCTGGCGCGCGCGGTCTTCACATGACGCTGCGTGATCGTGCCACCGGCATCCGGTCGCCCTGCGGCGACCCACGCCGCGTCTCCGTACAGCTGCACCGCATACGGGTAGCCGGCGGCCAGCTCTGCCGCGAGTTCGAGAGCGTCCGGCTCCCACGTCACGTCCAGCTCGAACGCCGGATCGCGCAGGGCCGCCACCTGCGCGCCGACCGACAGCATCTCGAGCGGGCGGTATGCGAAGCGCTCGCTGAAGGTGACGGCGTCCGCGATCTGCTCCGGTGCGTTGGGGAGGCCGGCCGCATAGACGGCGGCGGGGATGTCGGATGCCTCGGCCTGCAGATGCTGCCATGCGTATGCGAGCGTGCGGATGCCGTCGGCATCCGCCGATTGCACCTCGTCGATGAACAGGATCAGCGCCTTCACCCGCCGCCGATCATCGGTGGTCGCCCTGACGAGCTTCTCGAGCGCTCGTGCCCCGACCGTCTCAGGAGGCGGCGTCTTGGTCTTCGCGCTGACTGATGCGATCCCCGGCACTCCCACCGTGACGGTCAGCGCATCGAGGTTCTCGCGGATCGACGCGGCCGTCGCCTGGGGCCAGGAGTTCGTCGCCTCGCGGATGCCTTCGACGATCTGCGCGATCAGTCCGCTCTGCTCCCCCGCCGTCACCCATATGCAGAGCACGTCACGCTCCTCGGCGAGGCGCTGGTACGCGCGCAGCAGCGACGTCTTGCCGATGCCCCGCTCACCGAATGCGACATGGATGCGCCCGATCAGCCGCTGCAGGTCGACCAGCAACGACAGCCGCTCGGTGAACTCGTCGATCAGCTCGCCTCGTCCGGGGACGGCGCGGGCGATCTCGCCAGGGGTGTACGGACTCGGTTGCATCGGACCTCCGTCGGAGCGGGATACTCAGAGATACTTCGCGCCAAGTATCTCGTGGTATCTGCGTGCAGTCAACGACCGATATCGTGGCGACCATGATCGACTGGACCGAGGGAACGTGGACCACTCCGCCTGCCGACAGCAGCGTATCCGAGAGCGGTGACTCTGATCGCCATCTCGACGTGACCGCACGGGAGGGCAGCGACGCGTGGCGTCACACGGCCTACGAATTCGTGCACGAGAACGCGCACGCCCTGCTGGCACCGCTCGCGGTCGGTGAGGCGATGGAGGTCTCGTTCCGCGCACCGTGGGAAGGACAGTTCGACCAGGCCGGTCTGTACGTTCAGTCCGACGACGAGCACTGGATGAAGGCCGGCCTCGAGTACGCCGACGGTCATCTCGGCCTCGGCGCCGTCGTCACCGACATCCGCTCCGACTGGTCGGTCGGGTATGTCGACGACTGGCACGGTTCGGAGATCACGGTGCGTGTGAGCCGCTGGGCTGACGCCTTGATCGTGCGTGCGCGCGCCGACGACGGCGCATGGCGCCTGGTGCGCGTCGCACCGTTCGACGGGGATGCCGTCGCTTCAGCCGGTCCGTTCCTCGCCGCACCGACGAGCGCGAGCCTGGTCGTGAGGTTCACCCGCTGGGAGCGCAGCGCCGCGGACGAGGCCCTGCACTAGGCGGACGCGTCGGTACGCGCAGTCGGTGCCCGCCTCAGAGGCCGAGCGCGTGTGCGGCGCCCTGCGCGCGGGCGATCAGTTCGGCCCGCTGCTCGGCGACGCGGACGGGGGCGGTGCCGCCGGCACCGGTGCGGGACGCGACGGAGCCCTCGATGCTCAGGACCTCGCGCACCTCTGGCGTGAGGTGCGGTGAGACCTGCGCGAGCAGTTCGTCCGATGCGTCCTCGAGTCCGATCCCCTCCGCTTCGCATGCCTTCACGAGAGCGCCGGAGATCTCATGCGCGTCGCGGAACGGCACACGCCGCTTGACGAGCCACTCGGCGACGTCGGTCGCGAGCGAGAATCCCTGCGGCGCGAGCTCGGCCATTCGCGCGGTGTCGAAGGTGAGGGTCGCGACCATCCCTGCGAAGGCCGGCAGCAGCACCTCGAGGGTGTTCACCGAATCGAAGACCGGCTCCTTGTCCTCCTGCAGGTCACGGTTGTACGCGATCGGGAGGCCCTTGAGCGTGGCCAACAGCCCCGACAGGTTGCCGATCAGGCGGCCGGACTTGCCCCGAGCGAGCTCGGCGATGTCGGGGTTCTTCTTCTGCGGCATGATGCTCGAGCCGGTCGACCAGCTGTCGTGAAGCGTGACGAAGCCGAACTCGCGCGTGTTCCAGAGGATGATCTCTTCCGCGAAGCGCGATACGTCCACACCGGTCATCGCGGTGATGAATGCGAACTCGGCCACGACGTCGCGCGCAGCGGTGCCGTCGAGGGAGTTCTCCGCCGGACGATCGAGCCCCAGTTCGCGCGCGACCAGTTCGGGGTCGAGGCCGAGCGTGGATCCGGCGAGCGCTCCCCCGCCGTACGGCGAGACGCCAGCACGCACGCGCCAGTCGACGAGGCGCTCGAGTTCGCGGACGAGCGGCCAGGCGTGCGCCTGGAGGTGGTGCGCGAGCAGGACGGGCTGCGCGTGCTGCAGGTGGGTGCGCCCGGGAAGGATGGCCTCAGGGTGCGCTTCGGCCTGTGCCACGAGCGCGTCGATCACGCGCAGGATGTCGCGGGCGATGACCTTGGCGTGGTCGATCAGGTACATGCGCACCAGCGTCGCGATCTGGTCGTTGCGGCTGCGGCCGGCGCGCAGACGCCCTCCGAGCTCGGGGCCGAGTTCGGCGATCAGCGCCTGCTCGAGCGCGCCGTGCACGTCCTCGTCCCCTGGTGCAGGGAGCAGAGTCCCGTCGGCGACCCGCTGTGCGATCGCGTCGAGGCCGGCGTGCATCTGCTGCTCCTCGTCGGCCTCGAGGTAACCGGCAGCGGCGAGCGCATTGGCGTGCGCGTGGGATCCGGCGATGTCGTAGGGCGCGAGGATCCAGTCGAAGTGCGTGGATCGGCTGAGTTCAGCGAGCTCGGGCGAAGGTCCGCTTGCGAATCGTGCGCCCCAGAGTGCGCCCTCGTTCGTGCCGTCGTGCTTCGCGTCGCTCATGGTTCCAGCCTAGCGGCGCGCGCCAGTGGGCCCAGCGGCCGACAGCCGTCTGGCGAGCGACGTTCAGCGCGCAGCGGCATCCTGTCCGACCGATCTCGTCGCGCGTTCGAGCAGCCATTCGAGCGGGCCGCGGCCGAGGACCAGCGCCCACGCCGTGCACCCGATGAGCGTGCCGATCGTCATGGGCCAGAACGGCTCGAGCATGATGAAGCCGAAGTAGTCGGTGGTGTCGCCGAAGGCGATCAGCATGACACCCGCCCAGACCAGCAGCTGTGCGGTGTAGGCGGTGAGCGGCATCGCCCCGGTGGCACGCACCGGCAGGGTCAGCATCCGCACCGCATCGATACGGCACAGCAGGAGGCATGCTGCCAGCACGGCGATCGCGAACCCTCCGGACCCGACGACCTCGAGCACACCGGATGAATGCGGTTCCGCCGTCCAGACGTCGTCCCAGTACGCACCACCCGCGGGCGCGGTGAGCTCGGCGAGTCCGTATCCCCCCGCTGCGAGCGCTGCTCCGCCGACCAGCATCCGCACCTGAACCGCCGTTCTCGTCACCCCCGCCCGCGCGATGCCGAGTCCCGCGAGCACGAAGGCCAGCCACACTGTGAACGGGTAGTGCCAGCCGATCATGGCGTCGAGCTCGTCACGGAACGGCTCATCCCAGATCGGCAGCGCATCGAGTGCGGGCTGCACGAACGGCATGATCACGGCGATGGCCGCCGCCGTCCACAACACGACCCGTGCGCTGAGCCGTGTGAACGGCAGCGCGAGCAGGAACAGGATGGCGTACGCGGGCAGGATCACGAAGACAGGGACCCCGGTGAGGATCAGGAGAATGCCGAGCACCAGCAGCATCAGCGCGCGCAGCACCAGCCGCCACAGCGCCCACGTCATCCGTGCGCCCGGGAACGGTGTGCGACCGCCGGTGACGAGCCCGATCGATACACCGGCCAGGGTGGCGAACAGGATCGACGATCGTCCGTCGACGACGGCCGTCCAGGTGGACGGGTCCGTCCAGATGAAGCGATCAGCCGTCAGCAGCAGGTGCGCGGCGAACATGCCGATCACCGCGAGACCGCGCGCGAGGTCGACGCCCGCGATGCGTGAGGGCCCGTTCAGACGGCGCCAGTTGCCGCGCACGCGTTCCTTCCAACGGATCGGGGAACGCGTGCGCCTGCTCGACATGGCGTCAGTTCTGGCGGAGCAGCCAGACCAGAAGCGCCTTCTGGGCGTGCAGACGGTTCTCCGCCTCGTCCCAGACGACGCTCTGCGGCCCGTCGATGACCTCGGGGTCGACCTCGTACCCGCGGTCGGCGGGCAGGCAGTGGATGAAGATCGCTTCGGGGTCCGCGAGGCTCATCGTCTCGCCGGTGACCTTGTACCCGCCGAGGTCGCGGATGCGCGCGATCTTCTCCTCTTCCTTGCCCATCGACACCCAGGTGTCCGTGACGACGACGTCGGCGCCGGCCGCTGCTTCCACCGGGTCGGTGTAGAGCGTGATCGACCCACCGGTCTCCGCAGCACGGCGGTCGGCCGCTTCGACGACATCGGCGCGGGGTGAATACGATTCCGGTGAGGCCATGCGCACGTGCATGCCCGCGGTTACTCCCGCGAGAGCGTACGAGTGCGCCATGTTGCTCTGCGCGTCGCCGAGGAACGTCAGCGTGAGCCCCTTCAGCTCGCCCTTGTGCTCACGGATCGTGAGCAGGTCGGCGAGCAGCTGGCACGGGTGGAAATCATCCGACAGCGCGTTGACCACCGGCACGCGGGTGCCCCTGGCCATCTCCTCGAGACCGGACTGCGCGTACGTGCGCCAGACGATCGCGGCGACCTGGCGCTCGAGCACACGCGCGGTGTCGGAAGGCGTCTCCTTGCCGCCGAGCTGGCTGTTCGCGGTCGAGATGATCAGCGGCGAGCCGCCGAGATCCGCGATTCCCACGGCGAACGAGACCCGGGTGCGGGTGGATGACTTGTCGAAGATCACCGCGACGGTCTGGGGGCCCGCGAGCGACTTGTCGGCCCAGCGGTCCTTCTTCAACTCGACGGCGAGGTCGAGGATCTCGGCCTGTTCGGCCGGAGTGAGATCGTCGTCGCGCAGCAGGTGGCGGGTCATGCGGTTACCTTCCCGGTTTCGGATGCTGCGAGCTCGGCACGCACGTCGGCGAGCGCGGTGGCGAACAGCGTCTGGAATTCTTCGATCTCGATGTCACCGATGGTGAGGGCGGGCGCGATGCGCACCGTCTCGGGGTTCGCGGCGTTCACGATGAGACCGCGCTTCTGCGCGGCGGCGACGACCTTGCCCGCGACCGGAGCTGTCAGAGCGACGCCGATGAGCAGCCCGCGTCCGCGGACGCTGCTGACGAGCGGCGACCCGATGCCTTCGATCACCGTGCGCAACTGCACACCGCGAGCGGCCGCGTTGTCCACCAGGCCTGCACTCTCGATCTCGCCGAGCACGGCGTTCGCGACGGCGGTGCCCAGCGGGTTGCCGCCGAACGTCGAACCGTGCGACCCGGGGGTGAACAGTGAGCTCGCCGCACCGAACGTGACGAGCGCGCCGATCGGGAAGCCTCCGCCGATGCCCTTGGCGAGAGTGATCGCATCCGGGGTGATGCCCTCGTGGTTGAAACCGAACCACGCCCCGGTGCGCCCCGCGCCGGTCTGGATCTCATCGACGATCAGGAGCGCGCCGTGCTTCAGCGTGAGCGAGCGCGCCGCCGCGAGGTAGCCCTCCGGAAGCTCGACGACGCCCGCCTCACCCTGGATGGGCTCGACGAAGACCGCGGCCACACGGTCGTCCAGCGCCGCCTCGAGCGCCTCGATGGTGGCGGGGATGTGCTCGACGCCGCCGGGCATCGGCTCGAAGGGTGCGCGCATCGCGGCCTTCGCCGTGATGGCGAGGGAGCCCATGGTCCGGCCGTGGAACGCGTTCTCCAGCGCGATGATGCGCGGCCGCTCCGCACCACCATGCAGGCGGGCGAGCTTGAAGGCGGCTTCATTGGCCTCGGCTCCCGAGTTGGAGAAGTACACGCGGCCGTCGATGCCGGCGCCGGCCAGGCGCTTCAGACGTGCCGCCAGTTCGAGCTGCGGAGGCGTGGCGAAGTAGTTCGACACGTGTGCGAGCGTCGCAGCCTGCTTCGAGATGGCGTCGACGAACACGGGATGCGCGTGGCCCAGCGACGTCACGGCGATGCCGGCGAGGAAATCGAGGTGGCGGGCACCCTGGTCGTCCCAGAGGTACGAGCCCTCACCACGGGTGAGCAGCGCGAAGCGCTCCCCCGCGTTGAGTACCAGATCCCGTGCTGCGTCTTCCTGCCAGACGGTCATGCCGTCACCCCTGATTCTCCGAGTACCACTTCAGTTCCGATTCCCTTGCTGGTGAACAGTTCGACGAGTACCGAATGCGGCACGCGTCCGTCGATGATGGCCGCGGCATCCACCCCGCCCTCGACCGCGTCGAGGCACGCGCGCATCTTCGGGATCATCCCCGATTCCAGCGACGGCAGCATCTCGGTGAGCTGCGCCGAGGTGAGGTGCGACACGAGCGACTCGCGGTTGGGCCAGTCGGCGTAGAGCCCTGGCACGTCGGTGAGGACGACGAGTTTGCGGGCGTTCAGCGCGACGGCGAGGGCGGATGCCGCGGCATCCGCGTTCACGTTGAGCGACTGACCTGGGTGATCCAGGTCTGGCGCGATGCTGGAGATCACCGGGATGCGTCCGGCTGCCAGGTGATCGAGCACGGCCGTGGGGTCGACCTCGACGACGTCGCCGACGCGTCCGAGGTCGATGTTCTCCCCGTCGATCACGACGCCGCGGCGGCGGCCGCCGAACAGGCCGGCGTCCTCACCGCTCAGGCCCGTCGCGATCGGACCGTGCGAGTTGATCTTCGCGACCAGCTGCGGGTTGACCTGACCGGTGAGCACCATGCGCACGACGCTGATCGCCTCGGTGTTGGTGACGCGGTAGCCGCCCTTGAACTCGCTGGGGATCGCGAGCCGATCGAGCATGTTGGAGATCTGCGGGCCTCCGCCGTGCACGACGACCGGTTGCACACCGACGTAGCGGAGGTAGGCGATGTCCTGTGCGAACGCCTCCTGCAGCTCGTCCGAGACCATGGCGTTGCCGCCGTACTTGACCACGACGATCTGGTCGCGGAACTTCTTCAGCCACGGCAGCGACTCGATCAGCGTCGTCGCCTTGACCGCTGCGATCTCGGCAGGGGTGTCCTGGATGTCGGTCATGAGGCGTACGCGCTGTTCTCGTGCACGTAGTCGTGCGTGAGGTCGTTCGTGCGGATGGTCGCCTCGGCCTCGCCCACCTGGAGGTCGATGAGCAGATCCGTGGCGCGCGGGGTGAGGTCGACCTCTTCCCTCGGCCGGTCGGGGCCGCCCTCGGAGCACACGCGGACGCCGTTCATCCAGACGTCGACGTTGTACGGATCGAACTGCGCGCTCGTGGTTCCGATCGCCGCCAGCACGCGGCCCCAGTTCGGGTCGTTGCCGAAGATCGCGGCCTTGAAGAGGTTGTTGCGGGCGACTGAGCGGCCGACCTCGACGGCCTCCTGCTCGGATGCCGCGTTCGTGACGCGGATCGTGATGTCGTGGCTCGCGCCCTCCGCGTCGCCCTGCAGCTTGAGCGCGAGCTGATCGCTGAGTTCGGTCAGCGCGGCCGTGAACTCGTCGAGGTCGGGGCGGATGCCGCTGGCGCCGTTGGCGAGGAGTGTCACCTGGTCGTTGGTCGACATGCACCCGTCGGAGTCGAGCCGGTCGAAAGTCCGCCCGGTAGCGCGGCGCAGCGCGGTGTCGGCCTCGAGCGCGTCGAGGTCGGCATCGGTCGTGATCACCACGAGCATCGTGGCGAGGCCCGGTGCCAGCATCCCTGCGCCCTTGGCCATGCCGCCGATCGTCCAGCCGTCGCGGGAGACGACCGCGGTCTTCATGACCGTGTCGGTCGTCATGATGGCGTGCGCGGCGTCATCTCCGCCGTCGGCGCTCAGTTGCGCGATCGCCTGCGCGGTGCCGGCCAGCACCTTGGCGCGGAACGCCTCGTCTCCCGTGCCGATCAGCCCGGTGGAGCACACCAGTACATCGCCGGCGCTGACATCGAGCAGCTCCGCGGCCTTCTCGGCGGTCTGATGCGTGGTCTGGAACCCGAAGGATCCCGTGAAGCAGTTCGCACCGCCCGAGTTCAGCACGACCGCCTCGACGGTGCGGTCGAGGATGACCTGCTGCGACCAGATGATGGGGTTGGCCTTCGCGCGGTTGCTGGTGAAGACGGCGGCGCCGATCTTGCGCGGGCCGCGGTTGACGACGACGGCGACATCGGGCTTACCCGTGGACTTGAGGCCCGCTGCGACGCCTGCCGCCTCGAATCCCTGCGGTGCGGTGACGCTCATGGCGCGACTCCGTTCAGTGACAGCGCCCGATCCTCGGGGAGTCCGAGCGCGAGGTTCATGGACTGGATGGCGGCGCCCGCCGTACCCTTGACGAGATTGTCGACGGCGGTGACGACCGTGACGCGACCTGCGGCACGATCGATCGCGAGCCCGATCAGTGCGGTGTTCGCGCCGATGACGTCGGCGGTGCGAGGGAACTGCCCCTCCGGCAGGAGCTGCACGAACGTCTCGCCCGCGTAGCCGTCTTCCCACGCCGTGCGGATCTCGGCATCCGTGACGCCGTCGACGATCGGCGCCGTCGAGGTGGCGAGGATGCCGCGCGCCATCGGCACGAGGACGGGGGTGAAGGAGATGCGCACATCCGCAGCGCCTGCGGCGTACAGCGCCTGCTGGATCTCCGGGATGTGCCGATGAGTGCCGCCCACGGCGTACGGGTTGGCGCTGCCGAGGATCTCGCTCGCCAGCAGGTTCGTCTTGAGGCTCTTGCCCGCACCCGAGGGGCCGACCGCCAGCACGGCGACGATGCCGCTCGGATCGATCACTCCTGCAGCGACGCCGGGGGCGAGGCTGAGGCTCACGGTCGAGGCGTTGCACCCCGGAGCGGCGATGCGCGTCGCTCCGCGGAGCACCTCGCGCTGCTTGCTGGTGCCGTCGGCCGGAAGCTCCGGCACTCCGTACGCCCAGGGCTCGTGGAAGTCGCCGCCGTAGAACGCGTCCCACGACTCGCGGGAGGTGAGCCGATGGTCTGCGCCGGCGTCGATCACGAGCGGCACGTCTCCCAGAGCATCCGTGTACTGGCCGGACTGGCCGTGCGGGAGCGCGAGGAAGACGATGTCGTGGCCGGCGAGGATCTCGGGGGTGGTGTCCTGCAGAGTGAGGTGCGCGAGCGAGCGCAGGTGGGGCTGATGCTGGATCAGCGGCTGCCCGGCGTTGGAGTGCGCGGTGACGGTGCGGATCTCGATGTCCGGGTGGCCGGCGAGCAGGCGCAGGATCTCGCCTCCCGCATAGCCGGATGCGCCGGAGACGGCGACGGAATACGTCATGTTCCTACCTTAACGGTCTGGGATGAGGGGCCGATGGCGGCGACACCGGTGCTCGACCCTCTCGTCGGCGTTCGACGTTCGGGGAGCACGGGGTCGCCTAGAGTCGGCGGCCGCCCAGACGGCTGCGGCGTCGGCGCACCACGATGACACTCGGGACGAGTGTCGGTGAGGCGGATACGGCCGAAGGCATGTGGCGACAGTAGCGCTGCGGGCGCGCGGTGCGCAAATCGGCCCGCTACAGGGCGCCGAGCAGCGCGAGTTCCTGGTCGCGCGAGAGCCCGGCACGTCGCTCGCGGTGCACTCCCCTGCTCCGTTCATCTTCGACGATCAGCGCGATCGTCTCCGAGAGCGGTGTCAGTGTTCCGCCCGCCGCGAGGTAGGTGGCGTTCGAACGAGTCATGAAGCCGCCCATGTCCATGGGCAGCCACAGTGGCAGCGACCGTTCCCCCGCCCAGAACTCGACGCCGTGCGCCTCGAGCCATTCGTCCTCGGCGGTGACGGTCTCGCCAGTGTGCGTGGTCGCCGCGCGCACAGCATTCAGCACGTGTCCGAGTTCGTGCACGTCGCCGATCGCGTTCACCGGCGCGGACGACTCGCCCTCGACGACGAAGGACACCAGATCGTCGATGTCGATCACCTGCGCCGCACGGCCCTCGACGCGAGGGACGAGCACCGGGCCGTCCGCGGCACGGTCGAACGCCGCCGCCCAGTAGCCGAAGCGATCGCTGGGATCGCCCGGTCCGACGATGAGGCCAGGGCGCACGATGCGAGCCCTCTCCCCGAGCGTGCGGACGGACTCCTCCGATGCCAGCTTCTGCGCGCCGTACGCGTACTCGTCGCCGTCGTGAGCAGGGGCCACCGTGTCTGCCGACTCGTCGGTGCCCGGTGTGGCGTCGTCTGCGTAGACCGACACCGATGAGATGTAAGTCCAGCGTGCGGTGCGCGCGCCCAGCGCTTCGACCGCACCGCGGGCGTGATGTGCATGACGCGAGACATCGACGATCTCATCCCACTCGCCGTGCAGATCGCGGTACGGCTCGGAGGCATCGCGATCCGCGCGGACGAACGCAGCGCCTTCCGGCACGGCGCGCGCGCCGCGGGCGAGACACGTCACCGTTGCGCCGCTGTCGATCCACCTTCGGGCGACACGGCCGGACAGCCACGCCGTTCCGCCGAGGATGAGCACGTTCGTCATGTGCCCATCACACCACCTTCGGCTCCCGGACGGACGACGTTCTGCTCAGAGCGGATGGGGCGTGTGAGGTGCTCTGGAGATCGTGCGCGAGCGGTTCCGCGAAGAACGCGAGCTCGTGCCGCGCGGAGGCCTCGAATGCGCGCAGCATCCGCTTCCGGCCCTCCGCATCGGATGCCGTCGCCGCTGACGCGACGTACTCGATCGCCTGCTGCGTGGCCTCGGCGAACGATTCATCGGCGTACGTGCGCAGCCACGACGCGTACGGATGATCCGCCGACCGGGCGTACTCGCCGAACCGGCCGTCGCCCAGTCGCCTTCCGAGATCGGTGTAGAGCCAGAAGCACGGCAGCAGCGCGGCGATCAGCTGTGCATAGTCGCCGCCGTAAGCGGCGGATCGGAGGTGATCGAGGTACGCGGTCGTGACGGCGGACGGCGTCGCGGAGAACGTGGCGTCGCTCACGCCGTCGCGCGGTGTGAGCCACTGCGCATGCAGTTCGAGTTCGCCGACGTTCGACCCGTGCGCGGAGTTCGCCCAGAACGCCTGCTCGGCCGCTGTCGGGGCGAGCCGCGCCGCGTCGGCGAGAACGCGCGCGTAGCCGCTGAGATACAGGGCGTCCTGCGCGAGATAGTGGCTGAACGCACCTCTGTCGAGCGTGCCGTCGGCGAGCGCGCGTATGAACGGCAGCTCGTCGATGCCGGTACGTGTCGGGGCGATGTGCTCCCACCACCGCGTCACGACCTCATCGCTCGTGGGAGACGTGTCGAGGCCGCCTCGCGCGCGGAGTCCGACGAAGTGGTCGATCGGCCCGTGGCCGCGTCCGACCTGCAGGTCCGCCCCACCGCGCATCGATTCGCGAAGCCATTCGCGTGCTGCCGCAACGGCCTCCGGCCAGGCCTTGCCCCGTGCGCGCTGCGTGGCGATGGCCGACGACAGCGAACACCCCGTGCCGTGCGTGGCCTCGGTCTCGATCCGTGTACCGGGGAACTCCTGAACGGTGGCCGTCACCGCGTCGACGAACGCATCGGGCGATTCCGCACCGCCGAGATGTCCGCCTTTGACGAGCACAGCGGAGCCGATGTCCGCCGACAGCCGCTCGGCATCCGCGATCGCACCGGACCAGCTGTCCGCGACCGCGGCATCCGCCAGCACCGCGAGTTCGAGGAGATTCGGGGTGACCAGGTCGGCGCGTCGCAGCAGATCCCGCAAGGCCGACTCCGCGTCCGCCTCGAGCAGGCGGTCTCCGCTCGTCGCGACCATCACCGGATCGACGACGACGATCGGCGGGCGTGCGTCGTCGAGCCATGCGATGACGGTGCGGATGATCTCGGCATCGGCGAGCATCCCGATCTTCACGGCGTCGATGTCGATGTCATCCGACAGCGCATCCAGTTGCGCACGGAGGAAGTCGGCGGGTGGGACGTGCACCGAGCGGACACCCTGCGTGTTCTGCACGGTCAGGGCTGTGATCGCGGCCATCCCGTATCCGCCGTTCGCGCCGATGGACTTCAGGTCGGCCTGGATTCCCGCACCGCCGGAGGGATCGCTTCCCGCGATGCTCAGGACGCGGGGCATGGCGGCGGCGCCCCGCCAGCGGCAGCGGAACGCACGCGCCGTCGCCTGAGGATCGTCCGCGGCGCAGAGCGCGGACACCACGGCGACACCGGCCGCTCCGGCGTCGCGGAGCGCCTCGACATCGTCGATCCCGACGCCCCCGATGGCGACGCACGGGAACTCGCTGCGCTCTGCGAATGCACGGAAGCCCTCGATCCCCAGAGGCTCCGGGTGATCGGGCTTGGTGCTGGTCGGCCGGATCACTCCCACCCCGAGATGGTCGATCGTTCCCGGCGGCAGCGCGCGCACGGCGTCGAGGTGCGCCGCCGTGTTCGCGGTGAGCCCGATGATCGCGTCGGGTCCGAGCAGTTCCCTCGCCCGCTCGACCGATGCATCGGTCTGCCCGAGGTGCACGCCGTCGACGCGGGCGCCCCGCGCGCGGGCTTCGAGCGCGGCGTCGAGCCGGTCGTTGACGACGAGCGCCGCCCGCCCGCGGATCACGTCGGACAGCTCGATGAGCTGCTCGACGATCTGCGCGTCGGTCGCGGTCTTGTCGCGAAGTTGCACGATGCCCACGCCACCAGCGACCGCTTCGCGAACCACCTCTGCGACACCTCGCTCGCCGCAGAGCACCGGATCCGTCACGAGGTACAGCGACAGGTCGGTCATGAGGCGACCTCGGCGATCGACGTGGCGAGGTACTCGACGCGCGCAGCGGCACCGACGTCGGCGGCTGTGGTCGCCGCGAGCTCGTCCAGGAACGCGACCGCGAAACTGCCAGGACCTGACGAGCGCGCGGCGGCGCGCTCTGCGGCGACCGTGTAGAACAGGGTCGCCGCCGTGACGGCGGTGAGCGGCGAGAGCCGAGTCGCGCGCGCGGCGCCCAGGAACGCCGCCATCACGGCGCCGAGTGCGCACCCGCCACCGGTGACGCGGGTGAGCAGCTCATGGCCGTTGGCGACACGGAAGACGTCCTGCCCGTCGGTGATGAGGTCGACGGGCCCCGACACAGCCACGACGCTGCCGTGGCGGTTCGCGAGCAGCCGTGCGGCGTCGGCCGCGGCATCCGGCGTATCGGTGGCGTCCACGCCGCGGCCACCGGCGCTCAGCCCCGCAAGCGCGAGGATCTCCGACGCGTTCCCCCTGATGGCCGTCGGATGCTGCGCGACGAGGTGCTGCGCATGGGCGGTGCGCACCGGCAGCGCACCTATCGCCACCGGATCGAGCACCCACGGCGTGCCCGCGACAGCTGCGCCTGCGGCCGCTTCGAGTCCTGCTGCACGTTGCTCGGGTGTGGGCGTGCCGAGATTGATCAGCACACCGCTCGCGACTCCGGCGAACAGCTCGGATTCGCCGACGATGTCGACCATCGCCGGCGCCGCTCCGGCGGCGAGCAGGACGTTCGCGGTGAAACCCGTGACGACGGCATTGGTGATGCAGTGCGTGAGCGGCGGCGCCTCGCGCACCAGCTCGAGCAGTCGCATCGCGTCGGCGACGACGGGGAGGGCGGACGGTGGGCACAGAAGATCGCTCATGGGCGACATCCCTTCGCTAGTACGAACTAGATCAGGTTCGACGGGTGTGTTCTCAGCCGCTTCACGCGGCACCCCGTGTCACTGCTCGAAGTCTAGCGACGGTGCGGGTCGATCAGCGCGGCAAGTCCGAGAGTTGCGGGATGGGTACGTACCTACGCGCTCACGCTGCCGGCCACGGCATGGGCCGCTCTGGTGCACGCGTTCCGTCGTTCGGAAGATGCGGCAGCTGCTCACCCCCGGCACGGATGCAGAGCCAGCGCAGCTGTTCGGAGCTGTCCGGACGGGCACGCCACGTGCGCCAGACGTTCTGCCCGATCCTGACGACCGTGCCAGGACCGACTTCGACGAGATCGTCGTCGAGCCCCATCTGGCCGGTGCCTCCGAGGAAGACGTAGAGTTCCTCGACGCGGGAATGCGTATGCCAGTAGCCGGCTTCCTCGCCGGGCTCGAGGGCATTCGCCGTCATGCCGATGTACTGCATCGTCAGTTCGTGATCGACGACGCGCCGGCCGTCACGCGAGCGGGACTCGTCGAAGCCGCCGAAGTGCTCGCGCCATTCGTCCGGTGCACCGATCTGCGTCACCTGGTAGTCGCTCATGCCTGTGTCTCTCCGTCCGCCTCGCCGCCGGTCACCGTGTGCGACCAGTCCTCGCCCTCGCCCTCGCCCTCGCGAAAGTACACGATCCGGGTGTGTCGACGGTCGACTGCCCCGTTCCAGAACTCGATCCTGGTCGGGACGAGGCGCCACAGCACCCATTCCCCGGGCGTGATGCCCTCGCGAGCAGAGGCCGAGCGCGCGGCGAGGTCCGCGGCACTCTCCGCAGGGGTCGCCTCCAGTACAACGCCTCGCACTCGCACGGCTCGGACGATCGGCTGCCACCAGAAGTTCAGCGCCGCTGCCGGGTGTGCGAGCAGCTGCTCGGCCTTCTGCGACCCCCGATGCCCCGCGAACGCCCAGCCGCGGCTGCTGACGTCCTTCAGGATCAGGGTGCGTGCGTCCGCGCCGACCGTCGCGAGGGTCGCCGCGTGAGGTTCGGGGACGCCGTGAGCCACGGCTTCGCCGATCCACGTCCTGAACAGCACGGCCGGATCGGCGGGCAGGTCATCGAGAACGACGGGAAGCGGCGTGCCTGTCAACGTCGGCTGCGCACGCAGCCAGGTGGATACCGATTCGGAAGCCATGTTCTCATCCTGGCTGGCCATGAGGAGCGACGTCGAGGGACACGCGAGTGAACCCGCCAGCGTGCTCAGCGCAGTTCAGAACGGTGGGGCGATCGTGGAAGAGGTCGGTGGTGGCGTGCTCTGGTGTCCGGTGGGTGTGATGACTTGGACTGAACCGCCCTGGGTTCTGAACCGCCCTGGGTTCAGTTCCGTTGTCTATGTGAGCGCCGGTTCGGCGTTGT
>NZ_BAAGXE010000010.1:0-5594 GCF_054779995.1 Microbacterium shaanxiense
GGTTAACGCAAAATGGCCACCCTGCGTTGGGTGGCCATTTTGTTTAGAAGAAGTTCGGCGGTGTCCTACTCTCCCACAGGGTCCCCCCTGCAGTACCATCGGCGCTGTGAGGCTTAGCTTCCGGGTTCGGAATGTGACCGGGCGTTTCCCTCACGCTATGGCCGCCGAAACACTATTGATGTTTCAAAAACCTAAAAGACACGCGTGAACGTGCTTGTTAGGGTTCTCGACCGTACATCGAGAACCACTCAGTGGACGCGTAGCACCAACAAAATCGGTGTGTTATCAAGTCATCGGCTTATTAGTACCAGTCAGCTGCACGCATTGCTGCGCTTCCACATCTGGCCTATCAACCCAGTAGTCTGGCTGGGAGCCTCTCACCCGAAGGTATGGAAGTCTCATCTTGAGGCCGGCTTCCCGCTTAGATGCTTTCAGCGGTTATCCATCCCGAACGTAGCTAATCAGCGGTGCTCCTGGCGGAACAACTGACACACCAGAGGTTCGTCCAACCCGGTCCTCTCGTACTAGGGTCAGATCCTCTCAAACTTCCTACGCGCGCAGCGGATAGGGACCGAACTGTCTCACGACGTTCTAAACCCAGCTCGCGTACCGCTTTAATGGGCGAACAGCCCAACCCTTGGGACCTACTCCAGCCCCAGGATGCGACGAGCCGACATCGAGGTGCCAAACCATGCCGTCGATATGGACTCTTGGGCAAGATCAGCCTGTTATCCCCGAGGTACCTTTTATCCGTTGAGCGACAGCGCTTCCACAAGCCACTGCCGGATCACTAGTCCCGACTTTCGTCCCTGCTCGACCTGTCAGTCTCACAGTCAAGCTCCCTTGTGCACTTACACTCGCCACCTGATTACCAACCAGGTTGAGGGAACCTTTGGGCGCCTCCGTTACTTTTTGGGAGGCAACCGCCCCAGTTAAACTACCCACCATGCACTGTCCCTGAACCGGATCACGGTTCGAAGTTAGATATCCAGAGTGACCAGAGTGGTATTTCAACAATGACTCCACCATAACTGGCGTCATGGCTTCACAGTCTCCCACCTATCCTACACAAGCCACACCGAACACCAATACAAAGCTGTAGTAAAGGTCACGGGGTCTTTCCGTCCTGCTGCGCGTAACGAGCATCTTTACTCGTAATGCAATTTCGCCGAGTTCGCGGTTGAGACAGTTGGGAAGTCGTTACGCCATTCGTGCAGGTCGGAACTTACCCGACAAGGAATTTCGCTACCTTAGGATGGTTATAGTTACCACCGCCGTTTACTGGGGCTTAAATTCTCAGCTTCGCCTTGCGGCTAACCGGTCCTCTTAACCTTCCAGCACCGGGCAGGCGTCAGTCCGTATACATCGTCTTGCGACTTGGCACGGACCTGTGTTTTTAGTAAACAGTCGCTACCCACTAGTCTCTGCGGCCACCACACCCTTTTCGGAGCAAGTCCGTATAAGTGGATGGCCCCCCTTCTCCCGAAGTTACGGGGGCATTTTGCCGAGTTCCTTAACCACGATTCTCTCGATCTCCTTGGTATTCTCTACCTGACCACCTGAGTCGGTTTGGGGTACGGGCGGCTAGAACCTCGCGTCGATGCTTTTCTTGGCAGCATAGGATCATCCACTTTTTATCCGCATCATGTCTCAGCCTATGTGAGTCGCGGATTTGCCTACGACTCGGCCTACACACTTGCACCAGGACTACCATCGCCTGGCATGGACTACCTTCCTGCGTCACACCTGTTAATACGCTAACCGCACCAGCATGGGGTCGTACGCTAGGCCTCACCCCATCACCCCGAAGGGATCCGGTCATGAGGATTCAGATACTTAGCACCACTGGATTAGCTTGGGCGGTTCTTCGCCGGTACGGGAATATCAACCCGTTGTCCATCGACTACGCCTGTCGGCCTCGCCTTAGGTCCCGACTTACCCAGGGAAGATTAGCTTGACCCTGGAACCCTTGGTCTTTCGGAGGACGTGTTTCTCACACGTCTTTCGCTACTCATGCCTGCATTCTCACTCGTGTAGCCTCCACGGCTGGATCACTCCGCCGCTTCGCTGGCCACACGACGCTCTCCTACCCATCAACACGGCTGGACCACGAAGGCCTACCAATAATGTCAATGCCACAACTTCGGTGGCGTGCTTGAGCCCCGTTACATTGTCGGCGCGGAATCACTTGACCAGTGAGCTATTACGCACTCTTTCAAGGGTGGCTGCTTCTAAGCCAACCTCCTGGTTGTCACAGCAACTCCACATCCTTTCCCACTTAGCACGCGCTTAGGGACCTTAGTTGGTGGTCTGGGTTGTTTCCCTCTCGACTATGAAGCTTATCCCCCACAGTCTCACTGCTGCGCTCTCACTTACCGGCATTCGGAGTTTGGCTGACGTCAGTAACCTTGTAGGGCCCATCGGCCATCCAGTAGCTCTACCTCCGGCAAGAAACACGCAACGCTGCACCTAAATGCATTTCGGAGAGAACCAGCTATCACGAAGTTTGATTGGCCTTTCACCCCTATCCACAGCTCATCCCCTCAGTTTTCAACCTAAGTGGGTTCGGTCCTCCACGTGCTCTTACACACGCTTCAACCTGGCCATGGATAGATCACTTCGCTTCGGGTCTAGGACATGCGACTGAATCGCCCTATTCAGACTCGCTTTCGCTACGGCTACCCCACACGGGTTAACCTCGCCACATATCGCTAACTCGCAGGCTCATTCTTCAAAAGGCACGCTGTCACCCCTACTAAGGAGGCTCCAACGGTTTGTAAGCAAACGGTTTCAGGTACTATTTCACTCCCCTCCCGGGGTACTTTTCACCTTTCCCTCACGGTACTTGTCCGCTATCGGTCATCTGGAAGTATTTAGGCTTATCAGGTGGTCCTGACAGATTCACACGGGATTTCTCGGGCCCCGTGCTACTTGGGATACTCTCCACGCCAGAACACGCATTTCGACTACGGGGTTGGCACCCTCTATGACCGGCCTTTCAAGACCGTTCGTCTATACGCTTCTGTAACGTCGCCACCTCGGCAGAGATGACAGGTGAGTCCCACAACCCCGAATATGCAACTCCTGCCGGATATCACACACACTCGGTTTAGCCTGATCCGGTTTCGCTCGCCACTACTAACGGAATCGCGGTTGCTTTCTCTTCCTGTGGGTACTGAGATGTTTCACTTCCCCACGTTCCCTCTACCCGCCCTATATATTCAGGCGGGAGTCACTAGGTCGGCACGCCGCCCAGCGGGGTTTCCCCATTCGGACACCCTCGGATCAAAACTTGCTTATCAGTTCCCCGAGGCTTATCGCAGATTGCTACGTCCTTCTTCGGCTCCAGATGCCAAGGCATCCACCGTTTGCTCTTAAAGACTTGAAATCACATGAGATTGAATCAAAACTCGACCCACACCCGAAGGTGTGTGTCTGAAATTGACTAATGATCTTTAAGATCATCTTGTGCAACAACCCGAAGGCTGTTGCAAGATGCTCGCGTCCACTGTGTAGTTCTCAAAGTACGGGCGGTACCCCTCCCCACAACCAGCCAAAACCGGAAACAGGAAAAGGTCCAGAGGTACAGTCCCGACCAAACGATCGGTTCCGGTCCCTCAGGACCCAACAGCGTGCATGTGCCGACACCCGACCCCCACCCCGTTCCGACCACCCGAAGGCGATGTACTAAGAGAGGAAATCTTCCTCCGACACCTTGTCTAATGTTCCACCCATGAGCTCCCAGCGAAGAACATACGCCTTCGATCTGGGGTCTGGACAACCAATGGCTGCCAGTTGCTCCTTAGAAAGGAGGTGATCCAGCCGCACCTTCCGGTACGGCTACCTTGTTACGACTTAGTCCTAATTACCGATCCCACCTTCGACAGCTCCCTCCCACAAGGGGTTAGGCCACCGGCTTCAGGTGTTACCGACTTTCATGACTTGACGGGCGGTGTGTACAAGACCCGGGAACGTATTCACCGCAGCGTTGCTGATCTGCGATTACTAGCGACTCCGACTTCATGAGGTCGAGTTGCAGACCTCAATCCGAACTGGGACCGGCTTTTTGGGATTCGCTCCACCTCACGGTATTGCAGCCCATTGTACCGGCCATTGTAGCATGCGTGAAGCCCAAGACATAAGGGGCATGATGATTTGACGTCATCCCCACCTTCCTCCGAGTTGACCCCGGCAGTATCCCATGAGTTCCCACCATTACGTGCTGGCAACATAGAACGAGGGTTGCGCTCGTTGCGGGACTTAACCCAACATCTCACGACACGAGCTGACGACAACCATGCACCACCTGTTTACGAGTGTCCAAAGAGTTGACCATTTCTGGCCCGTTCTCGTATATGTCAAGCCTTGGTAAGGTTCTTCGCGTTGCATCGAATTAATCCGCATGCTCCGCCGCTTGTGCGGGTCCCCGTCAATTCCTTTGAGTTTTAGCCTTGCGGCCGTACTCCCCAGGCGGGGAACTTAATGCGTTAGCTGCGTCACGGAATCCGTGGAATGGACCCCACAACTAGTTCCCAACGTTTACGGGGTGGACTACCAGGGTATCTAAGCCTGTTTGCTCCCCACCCTTTCGCTCCTCAGCGTCAGTTACGGCCCAGAGATCTGCCTTCGCCATCGGTGTTCCTCCTGATATCTGCGCATTCCACCGCTACACCAGGAATTCCAATCTCCCCTACCGCACTCTAGTCTGCCCGTACCCACTGCAGGCTGGGGGTTGAGCCCCCAGATTTCACAGCAGACGCGACAAACCGCCTACGAGCTCTTTACGCCCAATAATTCCGGATAACGCTTGCACCCTACGTATTACCGCGGCTGCTGGCACGTAGTTAGCCGGTGCTTTTTCTGCAGGTACCGTCACTCTCGCTTCTTCCCTGCTAAAAGAGGTTTACAACCCGAAGGCCGTCATCCCTCACGCGGCGTTGCTGCATCAGGCTTGCGCCCATTGTGCAATATTCCCCACTGCTGCCTCCCGTAGGAGTCTGGGCCGTGTCTCAGTCCCAGTGTGGCCGGTCACCCTCTCAGGCCGGCTACCCGTCGACGCCTTGGTGAGCCATTACCTCACCAACAAGCTGATAGGCCGCGAGCCCATCCCCAACCGAAAAATCTTTCCAACAAGTAACCATGCGATTCTTGTTCGTATCCAGTATTAGACGCCGTTTCCAGCGCTTATCCCAGAGTCAGGGGCAGGTTGCTCACGTGTTACTCACCCGTTCGCCACTAATCCACCCAGCAAGCTGGGCTTCATCGTTCGACTTGCATGTGTTAAGCACGCCGCCAGCGTTCATCCTGAGCCAGGATCAAACTCTCCGTAAAAGAAAAAAACCACATCAACCGGAATAAGGTCGACGCAGCGAGTTTGAACTGACCAAAGAAATGAATCAAACTGACTTCATTTAAAATGCCAACCCCTCCGAAAAAGGATTGGTCTTTGATCCAAAGGAATTCTCACCAGTCCGAAGACCGACGAGGATAATTTGGCATTTGACAAGTGCACGCTGTTGAGTTCTCAAGGATCGGACGCTCCCCCGACCCAGTCATCACAACCAGGCCCGAAGGGCAACTTCTCAATCTTACCC
>NZ_BAAGXE010000011.1:0-692 GCF_054779995.1 Microbacterium shaanxiense
CGCACTGATCCCTGTGATCGAGCGGATCCATGCGGAGAACTACGGCGTTTACGGGGCGAGGAAGATTTGGCATGCGATGCGTCGGGAGGGCTGGGTCATCGGACGCGATCAGGTCGCTCGCCTCATGCGCAAGACTGGTCTTGCCGGCGTGATTCGTGGGCGCGCACCACGCACCACGATCCCCTCACGAGTCCCGGATGATCGCCCGGATCTCGTCGAGCGGCGTTTCGTCGCGGACAGGCCGAACCGGCTCTGGGTCGCCGATATCACCTACGTCCGCACCACGGCAGGATTCTGTTACACCGCGTTCGTCACCGACGTATTCTCGAGGAGGATCGTCGGCTGGGCGACCCGGTCGACGATGCGCACAGAAGATCTTCCATTGGAAGCGCTCGAGCACGCCCTTGTGTCTGCGAAAGACCAGGCCATCGATGGGCTGGTCCACCACTCGGACCGCGGAAGCCAATACGTGTCCATCCGCTACTCCGAGCGGCTCGCTGAAGCCCGGATCACTGGCTCGGTCGGCACAGTCGGCGACAGCTATGACAACGCCCTCGCCGAGGCCGTGAACGGGCTCTACAAGGCCGAACTCATCCACGCCCGCCCAGCCTGGCCCTCCGTGACCGAGGTCGAGTTCCAGACGATGAACTGGGTCGACTGGTGGAACAACAAGCGTCTCCACGAAGCTCTCG